>NZ_AP023321.1:672500-1872500 GCF_015140235.1 Solibaculum mannosilyticum
ATCCGAATGGGGCAACCCGGCTGGGTTCATACCCAGTCACCGTATACTGAATCCATAGGTATACGGAGGGAACCGCCTGAACTGAAACATCTAAGTAGGGCGAGGAAGAGAAATCAACCGAGATTCCGCAAGTAGTGGCGAGCGAACGCGGAAGAGGCCAAACCAGAGGTAGCAATACTTCTGGGGTTTGGACGGCAATATGTATGGTGGAGTCTAGTGGAATGGTCTGGGAAGGCCAACCAGAGAGGGTGAGAGTCCCGTAGACGAAAGACAAAATCAGCTAGCCGTATCCAGAGTACCGCCGGACACGTGAAACCCGGTGGGAAGACGGGGGGACCACCCTCCAAGCCTAAATACTACCTGGTGACCGATAGTGTATAGTACTGTGAAGGAAAGGTGAAAAGCACCCCGGGAGGGGAGTGAAATAGAACCTGAAACCCTGTGCTTACAAGCACTGAGAGCCCGTCAATGGGTGATCAGGTACCTTTTGTAGAATGGTCCGGCGAGTGAGTGTAACTAGCAAGGTTAAGGACTTCAGGTCTGGAGCCGCAGCGAGAGCGAGTCTGAATAGGGCGCATGAAGTTAGTTGCATTCGACCCGAAACCGGGTGACCTACGCATGATCAGGGTGAAGTGGAGGTAAAACTCCATGGAGGCCCGAACGCACGTCCGTTGAAAAGGCCGGCGATGAATTGTGTGTAGCGGAGAAATTCCAATCGAACCCGGAGATAGCTGGTTCTCCTCGAAATAGCTTTAGGGCTAGCCTCATATTGAGATTACTGGAGGTAAAGCACTGAATGGGCTAGGGGCCGAGAGGTTACTGAACCCTATCAAACTAAGAATGCCAGATAATCATATATGGGAGTCAGACAGTGTGAGATAAGTTTCATTGTCAAAAGGGAAAGAGCCCAGACCCACAGCTAAGGTCCCAAAATTGGTTTAAGTGGAAAAGGATGTGGGGTTGCGTAGACAACTAGGATGTTGGCTTAGAAGCAGCCACTCATTAAAAGAGTGCGTAATAGCTCACTAGTCGAGTGACCCTGCGCCGAAAATTTAACGGGGCTAAAATCAATACCGAAGCTTGGGATTGATACATTAGTATCAGTGGTAGAGGAGCGTTGTGTAAGGGGTGAAGTCAGAGCGGAAGCGCTGGTGGACTTTACACAAGAGAGAATGCCGGAATGAGTAGCGAGAAATATGTGAGAATCATATTGGCCGAAAGCCTAAGGTTTCTGGAGGAAGGTTCGTCCGCTCCAGGTTAGCCGGGAGCTAAGGTGAGGCCGAAAGGCGTAGCCGATGCACATACGGTGGATATTCCGTAGCCGCCAAAAGATTTAAATATGGGGACACTCTTGAAGTTCATGACCCGGGCGATGGTTGCCCCGGGCGTAAGGGACCGAAATTAAGTAGGGAAGCATGGATGGATGGAGGCGAGAAAAGCCATATGGATATCTTAGGCGCCCGTACCGCAAACCGACACAGGTAGGCAGGAAGAGGATTCTAAGGCCAACGGGAGAAAGGTTGTTAAGGAACTCGGCAAATTGACCCCGTAACTTAGGGATAAGGGGTGCCCGTGTAACAGCGGGCCGCAGAGAATAGGCCCAGGCGACTGTTTAGCAAAAACACAGGTCTCTGCCAAATCGAAAGATGAAGTATAGGGGCTGACACCTGCCCGGTGCTGGAAGGTTAAGAGGAGGAGTGCAAGCTCTGAATTGAAGCCCCAGTAAACGGCGGCCGTAACTATAACGGTCCTAAGGTAGCGAAATTCCTTGTCGGGTAAGTTCCGACCCGCACGAATGGTGTAACGATCTGGGCGCTGTCTCAACAACCTGCCCGGCGAAATTGTAGTACCGGTGAAGATGCCGGTTACCTGCGACAAGACGGGAAGACCCCATGGAGCTTCACTGTAGCCTGATATTGGGTTTCGGTATTTTATGTACAGGATAGGCGGGAGGCTTGGAAACCAGGGCGCCAGCTCTGGCGGAGCCAACCTTGGGATACCGCTCTTAAAGTGCTGGAATTCTAACCTGCGGCCGTGAATCCGGCCGGGGGACATTGTCAGGTGGGCAGTTTGACTGGGGCGGTCGCCTCCAAAAGAGTAACGGAGGCGCTCAAAGGTTCGCTCAGCACGGATGGAAACCGTGCCCCTGAGTGTAAACGCATAAGCGAGCCTAACTGCGAGGCTGACGGGCCGAGCAGTAACGAAAGTTGGAGTTAGTGATCCGGCGGTATGTGAGTGGAAATGCCGTCGCTCAACGGATAAAAGCTACCCTGGGGATAACAGGCTGATCTCCCCCAAGAGTCCACATCGACGGGGAGGTTTGGCACCTCGATGTCGGCTCATCACATCCTGGGGCTGAATTCGGTCCCAAGGGTTCGGCTGTTCGCCGATTAAAGTGGTACGCGAGCTGGGTTCAGAACGTCGTGAGACAGTTCGGTCCCTATCTGTCGTGGGCGCAGGATATTTGAAGAGCTCTGTCCTTAGTACGAGAGGACCGGGATGGACGAACCTCTGGTGCACCAGTTGTCACGCCAGTGGCACAGCTGGGCAGCTATGTTCGGATCGGATAAACGCTGAAAGCATCTAAGCGTGAAGCCGGCTCTAAGATAAGATATCCCACAGCATAAGCTGGTAAGGACCCTTGAAGACTACAAGGTTGATAGGCTGCATGTGTAAGCGTGGTAACACGTTCAGCTTGGCAGTACTAATCGTCCGAGGGCTTGACCTACCAAATGCACCCTTGATCTCCTCTCTGTTTCCCCCCTTTGTTCAGTTTTTAGGGTATAGTTACGCACCATTAGCTCAGTTGGTAGAGCACCTGACTCTTAATCAGGGTGTCCCGGGTTCGAGTCCCTGATGGTGCACCAAGAGTGGTAAGAGGTCAGGGAACTGGCCTCTTAACTAACCCGACAGATAAATGTGGCCCGTTGGTCAAGTGGCCTAAGACTCCGGCCTCTCACGCCGGCAACACGAGTTCGAATCTCGTACGGGTCACCATTCTTTTTTAAATCAGCGCAATTAGTTGGTGTATATGACGATGAGGGTCCACCCGTTCCCATCCCGAACACGGTAGTTAAGCTCATCGGTGACGACAATACTTGGCTGGTGACGGCCTGGAAAGATAGTTCTATGCCAACATTGTATATTCCTCAATAGCTCAGTTGGTAGAGCATGCGGCTGTTAACCGCAGGGTCGTTGGTTCGAGTCCAACTTGAGGAGCCAAAAAGGATCTCAGAAGTTTCTGGGATCCTTTTTCTTTGTACAAAAGGCCATGTAAGCAAATTGCTTTACATGGCCTTTTGTGATTTTTTATTTCATGATTAGCTATAGAATATTTTCCAATGAGGGGACTTCGCTGTTCCAGATTTCTGTTAAGGCAATTGTACAAGAGGTACAGTCATCCAAGAAATCATCTATTTGATCCTGTTGTAAGTGAGGAATCATACTTTCAATACTGAATACAATATGATCCATCTGATCATGCCGTATCATGATGGAAAGTAAGACATCGCTTTTTTTCCATTGACGGCTGAGTTCCTGAGAAATTTCAATTGCTTTTTGGATCTCTCCATTTAAAGCAGCATCCTGAGCCTGACCAATTGTATCGGTGAGGGTATCGGTTTGTCGATGGACGACGGCGATACCAATTCCTCCGAGGATAGAGATAATCAGAAGGAGGGCTACAGCAGTCCAAATGCGCTTCATGCTTTTGGCTCCTTTAGGATAATTTGATGATTGCGGGATTTATCGGCGGTCATGAGGAAAACATCGCTAGGCTGTATTTTTTGTTTACGCAGTACGGAATCCAACCATCGCTCGTCTAACCCGCATACAGCCAATGCAGATTTGTGTACCAATCCGTCGCTGATAATCAACATAGGGAGTCCGTCGCCTGACGCTGGAACTTTGAGCATTCCCGCAGTGGCAGGCATCTGATCGGGTTTGGGGAGAATGCTCAACTTGCCGTTTGTCTCCACAATGGCGTATTCCACATCCTCAATGCGGAAAATATTCATCTGTCGCAAATCCTCCATAAGGTCCTCTATGGTAAAACGGACTCGTTTCATTTGTCTCTGAAGGATTTTTCCCTCCCGGATGATAATGACCGGTTTGCCGCTGATCAAGGAACGAACCTTATCGCTTTTGAGCATCAAGGCGGAAAGAATGAGTTCTACAGCGACCAGGGTAAAAATAGGGATCAAACCGCTGATCAGGGGGATACCGTTTTCCTGCATGGGCACTGCTGCGATGTCCGAGATCAAGAGGGTAACCACTAGTTCGGAGGGCTGTAATTCTCCGATTTGCCGTTTTCCCATCAATCGAAGCCCTAACACAACAAATATGTAGAGCAGGATGGTACGGATAAAATAAATAAACATACTGCATCACCCGCTTTTAGTATGACGCAGAGGAAAAAAGTTTATACCATCGGCCTCAAAAAAGGCAAAACACAGGGAGGCTAGGAATATTTTAGCAGGGAAAAGAGCATACCAATACCAATTCACACAACGGGAGGCAAAGGGTATGTTTCAATGGATTCGGTCTAAAATCCGAGCCTTTCTCAGCCAGGGACAGATATCCCAGGATCAGCCGGAACCCCCGGTTATTGACCAGTCTCTTTTGGAGAATCTAGTTTATTTGCGGGGACAATTCAAGAATACGCTGGAACTTGTGGTACGTGAAATGGAGATCGGCGGACATAAAGCGGCGTTTGTCATGCTGGAAGGGCAGGTCAACAAACAGGTGCTAGCGCAAGCGGTGGTCAATCCGCTGACCGAGGAGATGCCGGAAATTGACGACGTCGATAAGCTGGAACAGTTTATCACCGAGAGCATGATGGGGACGGTAGATCAACTACAGGTTTCCAACATGAAGGACGTTATGAAGCTGTTGATGTCGGGCTTCGCGCTTTTCTTTTTGGACGGCATCGATCATGCCACTGCGTTTGGCCTTCAGGGATTTGCCACGCGGTCCATTTCAGAGCCGGGCAGCGAGATGTCGTTGCGGGGATCCCAAGAGAGTTTTGTAGAGGCACTGCGAGTCAACGTGTCCATGATCCGCAGACGGATCAAAAGTCCCACATTGAAATTTGAAGTCATGAATCTGGGGACGCATACGCAAACCGAAGTGTGTATGTGTTACGTGGAAGATAAGGTATCGCCGCAACTTCTGCGGGAGGTGCGCAGCAAACTGCAAAAGGTGAAGTTGGATTCCGTATTGGCCGACGGCTATTTGACGCCTTTTTTAGAGGACAAACCTCTCTCCCTTTTTTCCGAGATCGGATACACCGAACGTCCCGATACCCTCTGTGGGAAAATACTGGAGGGACGTATCGGTGTCTTAGTGGATGGTACGCCCTTTGTCATCTTGATACCGTACCTGTTTGTGGAACATTTCCAGAGCATGGACGATTATGCCCAGCGGCCGTATTATACCACCGTCATGCGATGGCTCAAGTATGCGGCGTTTTTCCTGGCTATTCTCCTGCCGGGCATCTATGTGGCAGTGGGAAGCTTTCACCAGGAACTTCTTCCCCCAAATCTGCTGTTTGAATTGGCAAAGGCCGAGGCATCCACACCGCTGCCCCTGATGTGGGAGGCGCTGATGGTGCATATGGTATTTGAAATCATCCGGGAAGCCGGTCTGCGTCTGCCCAAGGCGGTGGGACAAACCATCGGCATCGTGGGAGCCATCATCATCGGCGACGCGGCTGTCTCAGCCGGACTCATCGGCGCGCCGATGGTTATTGTAGTCAGCTTGACGGCCATCACCTCCTTTGTCATTCCCAGCCTGTACGAACCCATCTCCATCCTGCGGTTAATTTTTGTCATTGTGGGCGGTACATTGGGACTGTACGGCGTACTGCTGGTGACCGCTATGGTGTTGTGCAATATCTGCGCCAAGAACACCTTCCAGGTGCCCTATACGGCACCCATCTCCCCCTTCCGCTTGCGCGACATGAAGGACGTCGTCATCCGGATTGGATGGAAACACATGGGAGGACAAAACGCCCTGGTACAAAATATGCCGGGGGCCAAGGTGGAACCATCCAAACACAATCCCTGACATCCCGAGGAAGGAGGCATTTATGAACCGGTATAAAATCAGTGTCAGCCAATTGTTTTTTATGTTGTTCGTCAGCCGACTGGTATTGTCTTTGACCTATCTTGTGGGAAGCAACGAACGGGTCATGGGCAGCGATTATTTATTTGTCGTGCTATTCCAGATCGTGATCAATTTCATTTTAGTCATCCCGGTGTTCTTGATGATGCGGCAGTATCCGGGACAGAACGTCATTGAAGCGTCCCAGACGGCATGGGGAAAAGGCGGTATCGTCGTCGCGGTGGTGTATGGGCTGTTCTTTTTGATGGAATGTATCCAAAGCGTGGGGGACTTCGGATTTTTTGCCTCCACCACCATGACGTCCAATTTATCCTCATTTTGGTTTTCGGTTCTCATCCTGGTGGCAGCGGCTTATGCGGCCACATTGGGATTGGAAGCTCTGGCCAGGACGTCGGCCATTTTGGCGGTCATCATCTTTTTGTCGGTGATATACGTCATCGTATCGGTGACGCCGGCAATCGATCCGTTGTCGATGCGCCCCTTTTTTGAGGCCAAGACAAGCCAATTTGCCAAAGGCATTTTTCAAAGCATCTCCCAGAATCCGGAACTGGTCTTTTTGCTCATGTTGATCCCCTTTGCCAAAGGGAAGGCCAAAAAAGGGTTTGCAATATGGAATATCGTTACGGTAGCGAGTATCCTGTCCATCGATACCATTGGACGGCTGGTGCTGGGAAACGCCTATTATACCACCACCTTCCCGTTTTACACCACCGCCACCGTTACCGCCACGGGGATGGCCCAGCGTTCCGACGCGCTTACCGCCGCCATCTGGGCGGGAGGGGCCTTTGTCAAAGCGGCACTGATGCTGACACTTCTGGCGCTGTCATTGGAACGGGTTTTCCATGGCAAATACCGCAAGACCATCATCTGGGGAGGAGCGGTTCTGGTGGCGGTCGTCAGCCCGTGGTTCAGCCAGAATCTACAGGACTTGATGGAAGCCGGCATGTATCCCATTGAATCGGGCATTGTACTGGCATTGTGCGGGGTCATTCCGCTTGCTTTATGGGCGGTGGCACGGCATCGGGCAAAAGGGGGACGAAAAGTATGCGAAAGTTCGTGAGAGTGTGGATAGCCGGAGTACTACTGTGTACCATGCTGTTTTGTACTTCCTGTGGGAGTTCGCCCATCGCCAAGACGCTGTTTGTACAGGCGGTGGGGGTGGACCAAAAAGATGAGGGATATACAGTGGCAGTCCAGGCATTTGATCCAAGCCAGGGAGGCGGCGGGGAGGAAGGGGCCAATGTCTCCACCACGTTTATTGAAGCCGAAGGCGAGACGGTGCTCAGCAGTTTCAACAATATGACCCGGCAGGTGGGGCGGCGTCCCTTTTACGCGCAAAACAGAGTGGTGATTCTGGGAGAAGACCTGTCCCAATCCGGCATCTTGAGCGTGATGGACGTCTTCAGCCGAAGCAAGGATTCCCGGCCCATGATCGATATCTTTGTCGCCCGCGGACAAGCGGTGGAAGCGGTAAGCAATACCATGGAAGACAGCGTCAATCCCGCGGAGAAGATGCAGCTTTTGGTGGAAGGCGGACAGTCCAACGGCGCCATGCCCAGGACACAGATATTGGATGTCCAAAAAGCCCTTTTGGATCCCTACACCGACCTTCTTCTGCCGGCGGTACGTCTGGAGGAGCCCAAGGAGAAAGGAGGGAGCCAGACCATGGTGATGGACAGCACAGCCCTTTTCCAAGACGATAAACTGGTGGATTATCTGGACATGGAAGAGACGCGGGGGGTACTGTGGATCAAAGGACAGGTCAAAGACGGACTTGTCTCCTTTTCGTTGGAGGACTTGGGGAATGTGGCCCTTGCAGTGGAGGAGACATCGTCTAAAGTCGAAGCCGAGGGGACAGAGGACGGGCCGGTATTTTCCATCACCGTGACGGCCAAAGCAAACATCCAGGAGATCAATCTGGACAGTACCTTTCGTTTGGCCGACGACCAGATTGAAAAATTAGAAGACGGGTTTGCTGAGAAGGTCTCCGGACAAATGGAACTCGCTGTCAATAAGGTACTTCGGGAAAAGAAGTGCGACGTCTTTCAATTCGCACGGCTGCTCATGCACGAGGGCACCGATTATTGGCAGACCATCCAAGACAATTGGCGGGAAGAACTGAGCAAAGCCGAAGTGAATATCACCGTCGGCTGCGAGATCGAACGCATGGGGAAACTCTCTAACATCCAGGAAGAAGATCAGTACAATTGACCGGATCTCAGCGTGAAAAGAAAAAAGACGAGCCTGGAACGCAAATTACGTCCAGGCTCAGCCCGGTGCGTCATCCGGAGGATCACGGATGACGCACTATTTTTTTATGCGCATTGGAGTATTAAAAAAGCACGCCGTCCGGAGGGGGACGGGAAGGTGAAAAGGGGAAACTAAGCCAAACGAGCCACGGGGTTCTGAAGACCAAGCAGACGGTTGAGCTGAGGAAGGGATTCCACAGCCGCCTCATAGCCGCGCTGGATGCATTGAGGGATGCTGCTGAGATCCAAGAGGGAGACGTCCTCGATGCCGGGGTGAATGAGAACAGCAGTTTGTCCCCGCAGGTTGCACTTGGTGATCTCGTAGGACATAATATTGACGGTCTGGGCAGCGATCTCAAAGGCGTTGTCGATGGCGCACTGGCATTGGCCGGCGTACCCTAGATTAACGCCGATCTTGTGGGAAGCGCCCAATCCGTTGAGCACTTCCATAGGAAGGTTATCCTTGATGCCGCCGTCGCACAGCATGTGGTTCTCGAAACAGACGGGGCGGAAAATGGCGGGGAAAGCGATGCTGGCCCGGGCGGCCAGCCAGGGGCTGACGCTGTCCACGTAACGGATATCGTGATTTTTAGGGAAACGGGCGGCATCCGATACGAACATCACCGTGCGGGAGGTGTAGATGTCCACCGACGGCATGGCCAGTGGAATACGGGATTTCCGCATGATGGAGAACCCTTTCGCCTCGCAGAGGGAACGGATGGTTTCGGTGATTTTATCCCCTTTGATGAACCCGGTAAGACGAAAGGGCTTGCCAAAGACCTGACGGACAGGGGCGCGGACGATGCCGCAGTAATCCGGGTCGATGATGCGGGGGCTGTGTCCGTCGCACCCGCTGAAGCGCCGGAAGATCTTGCCGATCTGATCGGGGGTGTACCCGGCGGCGTACAGGGTAGCCACCAAACTGCCTGAACTGGTGCCGGAGATCCAGCCGATTTCAAAACCGGCTTCCTCCAGAGCCTTCAGGACGCCGATGTGCGCTGCGCCGCGGACGCCCCCGCCCGATAAGGCGATCCCAATTTTCATAGTCATCCTCCTTTTCACAGTTTATCGTATGAGGGAAGGAGGAAAAAGGTGAAGGAAATTGTCGCAGCGGAAAGCTTTTAAGGGAGATCGGTGGACAATGCGCCCAAATTGATGAGTTTCAGGGCTTTTTTACGTGCGTATTGGTAAGTTTTTGCGGCCCCGCCCCAGGGATGGTCGACGTAACAGAGGGCCAAGGAAGCGTGGTCCACCAGATACTGGTTCCTCTTTGGGATGGCGGATGAAAAGGAAGCTTGTCCCAGCATCACCGGATAGAGGATCTCATCAAAATAGGACGGCTCCTGGATGGAAAAGGGTACATACGGGACGATAAGGATGTTTTTCAGATGGGGGTAACGGGTTTTTAGGGAGGAGACGCACCGTGCGCAGAGCCAGTCGAACTGTCCCATGCCGCCGGACAGGAAATGGGTGTACCCCTCGTGTATTCGTTTTTCAATTACCAGAAGGAGCTGATGTTCCGTTAAGCCGGGACAGGCTCTGTGGCCGATAAAGACTACCGTTTTATTTTTCATTTATATCACCTTAGTATTCCGATTTCAAAATTTAGTACACGAAAAAGTTTTTGAATACAAAACCATAATGTTATAGAATTTCCAAATACAAAACTCAAGTCTAATATACTATCTCTAATAGAAAACTTCTCGCAAGGAGGTTTAAGAGATGTTTGACTTTGGGTTACGAATCCAGGAGTTGCGTCAGCAACACAATATGTCGCAGGAACAGTTGGGACGCAGGGTCAACCGAAGCAAATCCGTTATCAGCAGCTACGAAAACAATGTAAAAATTCCACCACTGGATGTTTTAACACAGATGGCAATCGTATTTCATGTGTCTCTGGATTATCTCGTCGGCATCGACAAACAAGATATGGTTTCCATTGATGGGCTGAGTCATCAACAGAAGAAGATTATCCACTCAATTTTAATAGAATTCGAGGATCAATCCCGTAGACCGGATGGTTTGTCAGATCGGCAACAAGAAATCCTAAATCTTCTAATGAAAGAATTTGCCAAACAAAATAGTCTGGGCCGGTGATCTAAGTTCATCCTTATCAGTTAAAATAAAAACTTCTCCTTATATGAAATAAACTGTATTAGATTGTCGATAGCAATGTTAGGGGATGCAATTTTAAGCTGGAAATATAGGGTATAACTTGCCAAGAAAACCATAAACTATCATCATGGAGAGAGAGTTTATGCAATATTTTGGTATCAAATTAAAACAACTACGCCATGCAAGAGACTTGACACAACAGCAAGTTGCAGATTATGTGGGTGTCACACGTGCTACGATTGGAGCCTACGAGACAGGTGCGCAGTACCCTTCGGTCGAATCGTTAATTAAATTGACAGTTCTTCTGCATACTTCAGCAGATTATTTGCTAGGCATAACAGATGAACAACAGAGATTTGATATTTCAAGACTTACGGATGAACAAGCATCGGTAATTTTGCAATTGATCGACCAGTTCCATTTTTTAAATAGCCAAATGAAACGCTAAAGGTGTCGTTGTTGCTGGACAATGACACTTTTTTACATTTATATAGTAGCACCATAGGATACAAATTTCAACATAGAGAACCTCTTATTGAGAGGAGACAGAGGAATATTTGACTTTGGGCTATGAATTCAGGAGTAACTCCTAAGTCGGTGATTAAAATGTACAAAAGAATTCGTGATTTGCGTGAAGATCACGATCTCAGTCAAGAGCAGTTGGCGGAGTATTTACACATCAGCCAGTCTACCTATTCCCGTTATGAAAGTGGATACCTGGATATCCCCAGTGCAGTTTTGATTGCATTGTCTCAATTTTATAAGGTGTCTGTGGATTATCTGCTGGGGCTGACCGACTAAAAGAGGTTGTCGATAGCGGTCTTTTATGTTAGAATAAAGGTGGTGTAACTTTGGATGAAAGACATATAGAAGAAAATGATATTGTGGTTCAGGAATTCTGTGATTTTATCCGAAATCGCATCACTGAATTGCGTATGAAAAAGAATGTTTCAGAAAATCGTATGTCCTTAGAACTTGGCAATGGCAGGAGTTATATTAATAGTATTGTCTCAGGTAGGGCTTTGCCAGGAATGGAGCAATTCTTACAGATTTGTACCTATCTGGATGTTACGCCGGAAGAATTTTTCAATCCGAATCTGCACGACCCGTCGCTGATTAAAGAGACCTCGGGCATGATGGGGGAATTGGATCGGGAGGAACTCCTTGGGATTCAGGAGATCATCCGGTTGCTTTTAAAACATAAGGACTAGGGGGGGAGAACAATGGATCCTGAATTGAAAGAGTTATTGTCACAGCTCATCGGCCGGTTTGATAAGATGGAGAACCGGATGGATTCCCTCGAGCAAACCGTCGCCCAGACGAACAGCCGACTGGACGCTCTGGAGGAAAACACCACTCAGATGAACAATCGCCTGAGTACCCTCGAGCAGACCGTTACAAGGATTGATCTCCGGCTGGAAAATGAGATAGGGCCTACCGTACAGTTGCTCTTGGAGAATCAGGCGGCCAATCATACCAAGCTGGATAAGCTGCCGCCGATGGAAGAAAAGCTGGACGACGTCCATTCCCGTGTACAAGTCATTGAGGACGTTGTCACCGATCACAGCCAAACCATCAAAGCATTTAAACAGGCGAAATAAGGAAAAAACGTCCCCCATCCCAAGAAAAAACGTTTGGGATGGGGGTTTGTTATGCCGGAATCGATTTGCTTTCTTTGCCGATTTCAGGTAAAATAGAAGGTATTAAGGAATTAGGAGAAATAAAATAATGGATGATATGTTGGAATGGATCAAGTTAAGAAAAGCCGTTTTAGAACGGGAATTCAAGAGGATGAACAAGATGCAGCGTCAAGCGGTGTTTTCCACCGAAGGACCGCTGCTTATTTTAGCTGGTGCCGGCAGCGGGAAGACGACAGTGTTGGTCAACCGTATCTCAAATCTGATCAAATATGGTTCGGCCTACCACTCGGATGAGACGCCGGCAGGCATCACCGAACGGCAGATGGAACAGCTTCGTCTTGCCGCCAAAGGAAAGCTGAGTTCGGAGGAGATGGCGGAACTTGTACCGCTATTGGCCGTCAATCCACCCAAGCCCTGGCAGATTCTGGCCATCACCTTCACCAATAAAGCGGCCAAGGAACTCACGGACCGTCTGGACTCCATGTTGGGATCGGATATGGGCAAGGATGTGTGGGCATCCACCTTCCACGCCACCTGTGCCCGTATGCTGCGTCGAAACGCCGATCGGATGGGGTATACCTCTCATTTTACCATCCGGGATACCGATGATACCCGCCGCCTCATGAAGGAATGTTATAAGACCCTTGACATTGACGATAAAGTTTTGCCCATCCGCAGTACCTTGTCGGAGATCAGCCGTGCCAAGGATCAATTGGCCAGCCCCGGTATGTACCTGATTCAGGCCGAGGGGGATGGCCGGAAAAAGAAGATCGCCCAAGCCTATGCTCTTTACCAGAAACGTCTTCAAGAGGCCGACGCCATGGACTTTGATGATCTGCTGATGCAGACGGTCATCATGCTGGAACAAAACGAAGATGTGCTGGAATATTATCAGAATCGTTTTCATTATATTATGGTGGATGAGTACCAGGACACCAATATGGCCCAGTATCGCTTTATCCGTCTGTTGGCGGAGGGAAGGCGCAACCTTTGCGTGGTGGGCGACGACGATCAAAGTATTTATAAGTTCCGCGGCGCTACCATTGAGAATATCCTGAGTTTTGAAAAGCAGTATCCGGATGCGCAGGTCATCCGCCTGGAGGAGAATTACCGGTCCACCCAGTGCATCCTGGATGCGGCCAACGCCGTGATCCAGAACAACAGCGAGCGCAAGGGGAAGAAACTCTGGACCCGCAACGGCCAAGGGGATAAAATTGATCTCTACGACGCTGATAATGAGATGGAAGAGGCGAAATTCATCGCCGACAAAATTCTTGACGACGTCAGCGCCGGACGCAAATACGCCGACCATGCTGTGCTCTACCGTCTCAATGCCCAGGCCAGCGCTTTGGAACGGGCATTGGTCAAGTCGGGCGTGCCCTATCGGATCCTGGCGGGCCTGCGCTTTTACGAGCACAAGGAGATCAAGGACGTCATCGCTTATTTGAGCGTCATCAACAATCCCAATGACGACCTGCGCCTGCGCCGCATCATCAACGAGCCCAAACGTCAGATCGGCGACGCTACCGTGGGAACGGCTTCCCAGATCGCGGAGGGGCTGGGCCTCTCCTTG
Organism: Solibaculum mannosilyticum; assembly: GCF_015140235.1. Taxonomy (GTDB): domain Bacteria; phylum Bacillota; class Clostridia; order Oscillospirales; family Acutalibacteraceae; genus Solibaculum; species Solibaculum mannosilyticum. The sequence goes on from NZ_AP023321.1 coordinate 686,201, forward strand.
TATGAGGTGGTAAAGACCGCCGATCAATACGAGCCGTTGATGCGTTCGGCCCCCCGCTTGATGGCTTTCGCCGCCATGATGGAGGATCTATCGGCCGCGGCTGAGACTTTGAGCCTCCATGAGCTGTACGAGCGGGTACTGGATCAGACCGGGTACATGCGCATGCTGGAGGGCCAAGGACAAGAGGCCATCTCCCGCATTGAGAACCTCAATGAATTCTCGTCTACTATTTTAAGCTATGAACAGGAAAATGAGGATGCGTCCTTAGCAGGCTTTTTGGAGGAAATATCCCTGATGACCGATGTGGACAATTACGACCAGTCGGCCGATGCGGTGGTACTCATGACCCTCCACTCGGCCAAGGGATTGGAATTCCCGGTGGTATTCATCCCCGGCATGGAAGAAGGCGTCTTCCCGGGCAGCCAATCCATCTATTCCCCGGATCTGGTGGAGGAGGAACGGCGGTTGTGTTACGTCGGCATCACCCGTGCCAGGGAGAAGCTGATCCTCAGCCGTTGCCGCAGCCGGATGCTGTACGGTTCCACCACCCGCAGCAAGGGATCCCGGTTTGTGGAGGAGATCCCGGAACAATATTTAGATGTACTGCGCCCGCGCAAGCCGGTGCAGGAATGGACCAAAAAGCCCAATGAAAAAATGCTGCACCGGCAGGTCACCACGGCGGCGGCTCACAAGGTGGGTACCGGCGGAGGTACGGCCAGTAAACCTTCGGCATCCTTCCAGCCAGGGGATCAGGTGTCCCATAAGACCTTCGGCACCGGTATGGTGGTAGGGGTCACGCCCATGGGAAACGATACCCTGCTTGAAATCGCCTTTGACAAAGTGGGAACCAAGAAGCTGATGGCCAACTTTGCAAGGTTAAAGAAGGCGTAAGGGGACGAGGGGAGCCAGTCCGGATGCAGAGGATTTCCCCCGATTCGGCATAAAAATGTAGCCGAATTCGGGGAGTGTCATAGAATGTTAGTGAAGTTTGAGATTGCCGCCGATGGACGGCGCAACCGTCAGACACTTCAAAAATCACTACAGGAGGCTTTTTTTCTATGACTGAACATAACCTGCAACCGGCAGAGGTTGCAAACGGCTGCTTTAAAGAGGCCGTATGCATCGACGCAGGCCGAATTTACGATTCCTGCGGCGACAAAGATTGTCTGGAAGACCTTCGGGTGTACTTTACCGAGTGCAACCAGCGGGTCATCGATCAGGCCATCAACGTCCGCAGCCGCAGCGCCGAAGTGATCTCGGTGTTTTTGGATGTGGAAGCGGTGCCGTTTAACCGGGGTTTCTACTCGGTGGATATGACATTCTTCTTTGAGGTCACGGTGGACGTCTATTCGGCCCCCAATTCCTGCCCCTGCACCATCTCAGGTCTCGCCATGTTTGACAAAAAGGTCATTCTTTACGGCAGCGAAGGTTCGGTTAAGATCTTCTCGTCCGACTACTGCGACGACGAAAACGATTATCAGAACCGTCCTACCCGCAACCTGCCCAAAGCCGTATGCCAGGTGGCCGATCCCATCGTGCTGTCGGCCCGTCTGTGCGAGCCCTGTGATTGCCGTCCCGACCCCTGCTGCTGTATCCCCAACAACATTTGCAGCCGTTTCGGCGGCGATTTGGGCGGTTGCACTCCCGGCAAGATCTTGTACATCACACTGGGTATCTTCACTATCGTCCAACTGGAGCGCAACGTTCAGATGCTCATCCCGGTGTACGATTTCTGTGTACCCAGCAAAGAATGTGTTTCTTCCAGCGACAATCCCTGTGAACTGTTCCGCCGCATCCAGTTCCCCACCGACCAGTTCTTCCCGCCCAGAGCGGAAGATCTCAACTGCGACGATAAACCGCCTTATCCCCGCGGCGGATGCTGCTAATCAGATTAGAGACAGGATTTCAAGGCCTTCCCTCCGGGGGAGGCCTTTTTCTGTGGACGGCATGGTTTGACAGTGTTATCCTTGGTCCGGTATACTAATGAATAGTTTTTGGACGGGAACGCAAGGGAGGATTGAAAAATGAGGACTATTCTAGTGGCGATAGGGGCCCACTATGTTCATATCAATCTGGCAGTGTATGCATTGAAGGCCTGCTGTGACGGCGATGTGGAAGCATTGGAATTTAACATCAATCAGCAACCCCATTGGGTTCTGCGGGAGCTGGCAGCCCGTCGGCCGGACGTGGTGGTTTTTTCCTGTTATATCTGGAACATTGAGTTTGTCCACAGGGTGGCGGCCGATTTAAAGGAGATTTTGCCAGGGGTGCGCATTGTGCTGGGTGGGCCGGAGGTGTCCTACGACGCTAAGGATGTGGTGGAACAGTGGACTTTTGTGGATGTGATCCTGTGCGGGGAGGGGGAACACAGCCTTCCTCTGGTCCTGGAACGCATGGTGGCAGGGGAGGATCTGCATGGCATTCCCGGAGCGGTGTGGAGTGAAAACGGACAAGCGGTAGGAGACGACACTTGTGCCATAGTCGAGGACTGGGCATCCATACCGCCGGTGGATTTCAGCGGCGTTCCGGGGCTGAGGAGGCGCATCGCTTACTATGAATCTTCCCGGGGATGCCCCTTTTCCTGCGGATACTGCCTGTCTGGAAGCGCCAAAGGCGTGCGGTTTTTGCCTATGGATCGGGTCAAAGAGGATTTGACAAAACTGGTAACCTTAGGGGTACCCCTTGTCAAATTTGTAGACCGCACCTTTAATGCCAATCCCAGACGGGCTTCTCAGCTGGTGCGGTGGATCTTGGACAACACAGGCTCCACCCATTTTCACTTTGAGGTGGCGGCCGATCTGCTGGACGACGAGATGATGGATTTGTTGTGTACCGCTCCAGCGGGAAAACTCCAGGTGGAAGCGGGCGTGCAGTCGTGCTACGAGCCCACGTTGCAGACCGTCTCCCGCGTCACCGATTTGGAGGAGCTGGGGAGACGTGTCAAGACCCTGATCCAGGGTGGACGGATACACGTCCATCTGGATTTGATCGCAGGACTTCCGCTGGAGGATTATACCACCTTCGGACAATCCTTTGACCAGGTATATTCATTGCGACCCCACGCCCTTCAGTTGGGATTTTTAAAGTTGCTCAAGGGATCACGGCTGCGCCGTGACGCGCAGGAACTGGGGCTGGTAGGGCGGGACTACGCTCCATGGGAGATTCTGCACACTCGGGAACTAAGCGGTTGGGATTTGCTTCATCTCAAGGGGATTGAGGAGATGTGCGAACGGTATTATAATTCCGGTCACGCCCTTAGATCCCTGGAATACTTGCTCAAAACGGTGGACAAAAGCGCCTTTGGCCTGTTTGAGAAGTTAGAGGCATTCTGTTCCAGCCGGGGGACGTTGACGCGGCCTTTGTCCCTTACAAATCAGATGGAGGAACTGCTCTGTTTTGGCAGGGAACATCTGGAGGGGGACTGCTACCGTATCCTGCGGGCGAAGGTGGCCGCCGACTGTATGGCAAACGGAGGAAAGGGAAAGGTGCCGGGAGCGTGTGAGGCCGACGAGATGCCCGGCCCATTGGGACCGAGGCTTCGGCAACTGGTGGAAGCTGGGATCATCACAAAGGAACAGCATCGTCTTGGACAATTTGCATGGCTGCCGGCCGATCCGGAAAAAGAGAAGGGCGGTCTGGTTCTGGCGATGGCATGGGACGGTGAGAAAGAGATTCTCAGCGGACGCCGCAAGGTGACTATTTTACCGTCGAAAGAAGAGGGATAGAGAAGAATCTCTTGGAAAAAGAGGGAAACTCCTTTACTTTTGTGCGATGATATATTACAATGGTACTAAAATGAGTGACGCTGTTTTTATGCGGCGGATTCTAGAAGAAAAAGGCTTTTTCCGTGGGGGAAAGCCGGATGGAGGAGTAAAACATGAAAGCGAAAAAGTTGATTTCAGCTCTGTTGGCTTTGGCGGTAGTGGCTTCGGCTGTGGCACTGTCCAGCTGCGGCGGCGACAGCCAGTCTTCCCAGACAGCGGCCGGCGGAGAGAAAAAAGATACTATCGTCGTAGGCTTGGACGATCAGTTCCCGCCCATGGGTTACCGGGATGACGACGGCAACTTAGTGGGTTTTGACATCGATATTGCCACTGAGACCTTTGAAAGAATGGGGATGGAAGTCAAGCTCCAGCCCATCGACTGGAAGGTCAAAGAGCAGGAATTGAACGCTGAGACGGTGGACTGTCTGTGGAACGGCTATACCATTACCGACAGCCGCAAAGAAGAGGTTCTGTTCTCGGATGCATACATGAAGAACCGTCAGATTATCGTGGTAATGGCCGATTCGGAGGTCAACTCCATGGATGATCTGAGCGGCAAAAAGCTGGCGCTGCAGTCGGAATCCAGCGCGTCCGACGCTTTGGACAGCGTTCCGGATTTCAAAAACAGCCTGGAAGAAGTGCTCCTGTTTGACGACAACAACAAGGCTTTGATGGATCTGGAATCGGGCGGAGCCGACGGCGTCCTGATCGACGAAGTGGTGGCCCGCTACTATACGAAGAAAGATGCTTCCAAATACCGCATTTTAGACGATTCCCTGGCCGATGAAGAATACGGCGTAGGCTTCCGCAAATCCGATGAGGAGCTGCGGGACAAGGTTAACGAGACCTTTAAAGAGATGAAAGAGGACGGTACTTTAGCTGAAATTTCTGAAAAATGGTTTGGCGAGGATATCACCACCATCCAGTAAGGATCGGGTCAGCATCGTTGTGAAAAGAACTGAGCTTGGAGATTGGGGACATGGTTTCATGTGTCTCCAATCTCCATTGTCTGAGATGAAATTGTTTAAAAGGTGAGGGAACCTATGAATGACCTGCTGAGTTTAAGTCTCCAGCTGCTGGAGGGCTTTGGATGGACGTTAGCCATCTTTTTCCTGACGCTGCTGTTTGCGCTGCCGTTGGGTATGCCGCTTGCCATGGGCCGTATGTCCAAGCATAAGTGGATCAGCAAACCGGTAGAATTTATTTTGCTGGTGGTGCGCGGTACGCCGCTGATGCTGCAATTGATCTTTGTGTATTTTGCACCTTTTTACCTGTTTGGCATGCCGCTGGGGAATTACCGATTTCCAGCCACCATCATTGCCTTCTCCATCAACTATTCCTGCTACTTTGCCGAGATTTACCGCGGCGGATTGGAGTCCATCCCGGTGGGGCAGCATGAGGCGGCCGAAGTGCTGGGATTCTCCAAGCGTCAGACATTTTTCCGCATCGTACTGCCCCAAGTGCTTAAACGCATTGTACCCCCTATGGGCAATGAGGTCATCACTTTGGTCAAGGATACGGCGTTGGCCCAGACCATCGCCATTATGGAACTGTTCCGAGTGGCTCAGGCTGCCGCTGCCAGCCGTACGTCCTTAGTCCCGCTGGTCATGGCAGGCGTCTTTTATCTGGTGGCCAGCTTCCTGATCACGAGGGCATTTAATTGGGCGGAACGCAAGATGTCCTATTACCATTAAGGAGGGCGGACAAATGGCTGTTTTAACGGTAAAAAACGCAAAAAAATCCTTTGGGGAGAACCACGTCTTAAACGACATCTCCTTTGAAGTGGGAAAAGGAGAAGTCATCGCCATCATCGGACCTTCCGGATCGGGCAAATCCACCTTGCTGCGGTGCTGTACCATTTTGGAGCATCTGGACGGCGGCCTCATTCAATATTCCGGGGATGTGCTGTGCAAAGACGGGAAGTACGGTGACAAAGAACAAATGCAAAACATCCGGAAGAAATTTGGACTTGTGTTCCAGAACTTCAATTTGTTCCCTCACTTTTCCGTACTGCGCAACGTGACAGAAGCCCCTATCCGCGTAGCCGGCATGGATCGGCAGAAGGCCGAAGCCCATGGAAGGGAATTGCTTCACAAAATGGGGCTTTCGGAAAAAGAGAATGCCTATCCATGCGAATTGTCGGGAGGACAGCAGCAGCGTGTGGCCATTGCCAGAGCCATGGCGCTGGATCCGGACATTCTGTTTTTTGACGAACCAACCTCGGCATTGGATCCGGAATTGACAGGGGAGATCCTCAAGGTCATGCGGGAACTGGCGGAGGAACATATGACCATGGTGGTGGTCACCCATGAGATGGGCTTTGCAAGAGATGTAGCCGACCGGGTGATCTTCATGGACAAAGGATATATCGTAGAGCAGGGAGATCCCAAAGTGGTGATCGATCATCCGGAGAACGAAAGAACCCGTCTGTTTTTACAGCGTTTTGCTCAAGACGGGGTCTCTTCCTCAAAAGAAGGAGAACCTGCATAAGATACATTTAACGATAGGATACAAAAAGCCTGTGGCCTTAAACTATGGCCACAGGCTTTTTTGTTATCGATAGGCTGTATTTCTCACGAGGGATTCCTATTTTGAGACCAGGTATAAATTGTTTTCCACCAATTCGTCAGAAGCGCCAGAATTACTTGTAAACAGTGTCTTAATGGTATGGAAAGATGTTCTGTGTTTAATCTCCTGCAAAATCTTGTCGTTGTCCATATATGCTTTGATGCACAGAATATAGGAATCCTCCTGGTTGAGTTCCTGGTTATAGATGAGATGATCCAGCTCATTCCAAGCGGCGTTTAGGATGAGCGTTTTCTGATAGATCATCATTTCTGGGATACTTCTCATATGGGTAAAATAGTTGTCGTTGATAAAAACAAAGGACTTTTCTTTGTTTTGCTGGGCGATTTCCAGACAAGCGCGATAGTCCTCATATAAGAATTTTGGCTTTGACCATACCATTCCGTTGATGACCAACAGGATGGATACAGCCGTCATAATAACGCTTTGGTATTTCAGATGCAACAACTCGTCCGCCCCATAGAAAAGCGTCATGACGATAAAGGGAAGAACCGGCATAATATAGCGAAGTTCTTGAAACGAGGTCAATTTTACAGTGACCAGGAAAAAGACGATGCCGGGCAGCATCATGAGCAAAAGGACAAAACGTTTTTCTGAACTTGTGCGCCACAACGCCGTTACGATAAGGGCAAGGAAGAGAATTGCGGCCAAGTAGAACAAGGATTCCGATACTGTAAAAGAATACGCCAGATGTTTCAAATACGCCAGGAAATTGCTCCAATAATTGCTGTTTGCCAGATTGGAAAGCCCCCGGTCGCTATTTAGTAGATGATCGATACAAGGAGGGAACAATAAGATTCCCGCCGCGCCGTATAGGACATGGGAGATGATATACTTCCTGACGCTAATCCACTTTTTCTCCTGGATCATCTTCACGAGCAGGATGAGAAATAGGACCGCCGCAAAAATCGCAAAGAAGTACTGGGTTAAAAAGCTGAGCACAGTCACAATCCCCAGACAAACGGTCCGTTTTTTATTTAATACAAAGCCGCTTTGATAAAGGCCTATGCTATGATAAAAATACAGCAGAATAAAAAGGGTTAGGGTCATGTACATTCGCTGGTACAGTACCATGGAAATCGTACCCATCGAAAGCCCGTAGAGGATGAGAACCGCAGCCGTTAGGTTCGACTTACCAAGCAGTTTTAGGATCCTTGTTATGACAAAGCAGCTTCCCAGGAATGCAAGGAGATTGACGAGAAAGACACAATATTTTGTGAATCCCCCGCCCAATAACATGGCAGAACCATGCACTAGCAGATAGAAAAACGGCGGATGATTGTCCAGACTCTGATTGTGATAGATGGCTCCCAGATTAAAATAATTGTCTTTGGCCAAGGTCATAAAGTCCGTGACGTATTCCCTTGTTTTCCAAACAGGATTATTGTGTTCGGTTAAGATATCGCTGTCGTAGGGCATCATCAGGCCGTTGTCGGGATTGACAGCCAACAAGATGCTGTATACTTCATCCTCATGGAAGCCGATTTTTTGCGTCTGATAATAAAAAATAACGCTGCAAATTACCAAAATAAGAAGGACAATGATCCCTTTCCCATTGATGTATTTGTTTATCTTCATGCCTCACTCCATTCAAAGGGATCCCGTTATGCGTAGGGGGGATCGTCGTATTTTTCTGCATAAAAAGGGAATGCCGTTTTAACGCCGGCATTTTAAGTGGGAATATTTTACTGTGCGTTTTCATCCTTTTGCGTCAAATCCTTTGGAGAAACGATACTTTGATTGGGGAGCCCGTCTGAGAAGGAAAGGCAATGGGTGAGATCGCAGTAGGAACTTCCCGCAGGACGGCTGTCAAAAGCATCCATCAGGCCCAGGGCTTCTTTTACCGACCGGTCAAAAAGATCAAAGAAACTTTCCTCCCGATCTGTTTCTTGGCCGGGAGCACGCCAAATAGCATGCTCTAAATTGGCATAGTCGTAATCATCCGGCTCCATGAGTGGACGGATGTGGGAAGAGATCAGAGGGCCTTTGCATAAAATCCGTTCCAGCATCTGGAATGCAGGACGCTTAAAACTGGTACTATCGTGAAGGATCCCCATGCAGGTGCGTGCATCGTGGACGGCCTGTGTCAAACAGGCAGGGGATTCATCCACCTGATAGAGTTCACGCAGCAAGTAGGCGTACAGTTCTCCCACCTGATTCCACAGCGCAGGGGATTTGGGGATGACCTGTTTGAGGGGGAAATCCACAGGAGCGATGCCCTTTTCCCGGCGGAGCAGAATGACATCCAAAAGCGTCTCTAAGTAAGAGTGGATCAGAGGTTTTGACATAGCTTTGGGCTGACTTGACCACCATTCCACGCCCGACAAAATAAAGGGATGAGCTGTCCGGTCCAGGGAGTAATGGCATAGAAAACCCAAACAGTAGGAAAGGATGACGTCATGATTTTCCGGATGGTCCTCTAGATATTGACGCATCTTCTGGAGGATGAGGCATGCATGGGTGCGGTGCAATGCCGAGCCGTAGCGAAAGAGCGGGGTGCCTTTTCGCATGGGAAGGCGATGGAAAAACAAGAAATCGGGTCCTTGAGATCCCAGGAGAAAAGCGTCTTTTACAACAGACGATCCGTCCCATTGTTTCAGTACCGTCTCAGCCATGAGGGTATGGGAAATAGCAGCCGGCATAGGCTCACTCCTTTTGAGAAAGGTTTGGAATAAAATTGCGCCACTGTTCGTCCGGATGATGTATGCCCATCTGTTCCAGAAGACGGCGCATATCATCCGGGAGGGGCGCAGTCAGATGGATCCATTGGCCCGAGACTGGATGGATCAGTCCCACGGCCCCGCAGTGGAGGGCGTGACGTCCGATTCCATCCCCGCCTGGACCATACATAGTATCTCCCGCCAAGGGATGGCCTATGTGAGCCATGTGGGCGCGGATCTGGTGGGTGCGCCCGGTTTCGATGCGCACGCCTAAAAGCGTCTTGCCGCGCCCTACCGCAAGACTTTCCCAATGGGTAACGGCATTTTGTCCGCCTTCCCCCACTTCCCGCTGGATGGAGTGTCCCTCTTTGATGCGAAGGGGAAGGTCGATGGTGCCGTCCCCTTGCAATTCACCGAGACAGATAGCCAAATACCATTTTTTGATCTGTCCATTTAAAAGATGAGCGGCATGGGTATGCTTGGCCAGCACCATGATGCCGGAGGTATCCCGGTCCAGACGGCCGACAGGACGGAAGGCACCCTCCTCACCGTGCTCTTTCCGATAGGCTGCCGCCGCACCCAACAGAGTATTGTCTTCCCTACCGGCCGAGGGATGCACTGCCATACCGGCAGGTTTGTCCACAATAAGAAGATGCGCGTCCTCAAAAAGGACGCGCAAATCTCCACTGCCCATGGGCTGGGCTGTTTTTGTATCGGGGGGAAGGCGGAGTTCCACCACCTGCCCAACGTGGACAGGATCAATGGTACGGATCAACCGACCGCCCATGGTCATACCCATAGGCACGTGCTTGAGCCGCACCACCAAACGATAAGATACCCCGCACCGGCCCCGTAAAAAAGTCTTGAGACGCATGCCGTCGCATTCTGCTGGGACAGGGAAACGAAGCACTGTCCCAGAGCATTCCTTGGTACAATCCGGCATGAAAGTTCTCCTTTTTCCGTTCTATTTTGAATGTTCTTTATTTGCACACTTCGACCGACCAGCCAAAGGGATCCTTGGTGCGGCCCCACTGGATAGCAGTCAATTCATCGTACAGGCGCTGGGAGACCGGACCAATCTTGCCGCCGCCGATTTCCATCTTTTTGGTATCGCCCCAGTCCAGGAAGCCGATGGGGGAGATGACGGCAGCCGTACCGGTGCCGAAGGCTTCTTCCAGTTTGCCGGCGTCGTAGGCTTCAGCCAGCTCGTCGATGGAGATGCGGCGTTCGGTGACCTTAAGGCCCCAGCTGTGCATCAGTTCGATGGCCGATTTCCGGGTGATGCCGCCCAGGATAGAACCATCCAAAGAGGGGGTGATGATCTCGCCGTCGATTTTGAAAAAGACGTTCATAGTACCGACTTCTTCAATGTAACGGCGCTCCACACCGTCCAGCCACAGCACCTGAGTATAGTGTTTTTCCTCAGCTTCGGACTGGGCTTTCAGGGAAGCGGAATAGTTGCCGGCGGTTTTGGTGAAGCCGGTGCCGCCGCGGACAGAACGGACATACTTGGTTTCCACATAAATGCTCACCGGGTTGAGGCCCTCGGGATAATAGGCGCCCACCGGGGAAGCGATGACGATAAAGTAATAATGCTTGCCGGAATGCACGCCCAGATGGGGATCGATGGCAATGATAAAGGGACGCAGATAGAGGGAGGTATCCTTGGAATGAGGAACCCAATCCTTCTCCACGCGGAGGAATTCCTTCAGGTATTCCACCATTTTATCCTCGTCCACCGGCGGGATGCACAGGCGGTCGTTGGACAGATTGAGGCGGGCGAAGTTCTGCTCCGGGCGGAACAGGAGGATACGGCCATCCTCAGCGCGATAGGCCTTCATGCCCTCAAAGACCTCCTGGCCGTAATGCAGGCACATAGCGGCAGGATCCAATGCGAGAGGGCCGTAAGGGACGATACGGGCATCATGCCAGCCTTGGCCTTCGTCGTAGTCCATCATCAGCATATGGTCGGTAAAGAGATCGCCGAACTTCAGTTTGGATTCATCGGCCGGCTTGGCCTTGGGATGATCGGTCAATTGAATGGTTAAATCGGACATACAAACTCCTTCTTTCACCAAATAGATACAAGAAACTAACGTTAAAATTATACCAGTCCTCCTACAGAAATTCAAGACGATGCTGTAAGTGAAAGCGATAAAAATTACAATTTAAGGGATTCTTTTGTCTGAAAGCCTAAAAGACGTCGAAAAATGGTAGATGATAGAGAACAGATCCCTTGGGATTTACGCGTCCATTTTACCATATCAGACGTCAGACAGCGTAGGAAAAGAGGTTTATTGTAGGATGTAGCGAAAGAAAGGAATGATTGTTGTGAATAAGATAGATGTTGTCAATAATTAATTGACTATTATAAATTGGCGTTGTATAATAACAAATAAGGAATATTGTGCCCTTGTTTAAACAATTTGCTTGATAAAAACCAAAAGTTTTTATTCTGCCAATAGAATTAGGGTTGGACTTTTTAATCAAAAAGAGTAAGAGAGTGTTGTAAATGGTACATGTGAATGTGGGCAGTATCAATAGTGAGACGATGAAAGCCCTCAATCTCAAGATTGTATTTGACTATATTCGGCGGCATGAGCCAACCTCTCGCAGGGATATTGCTGAATATGGTGGATTGACCGTAGCGTCTGTTTCTAAGATCACCGGTAAACTGATTGAAAAAGGGCTGGTTGTGGAGACGGGTGAAGGGCAGTCGGTAGGCGGACGCAAACCGGCTATGTTGGGGATCAATGCAAACTGCCGCTATGCGGTGGGTATCGATTTGACGGCTGAATACATCAAGCTGGTGATTACCAACTTTAAAGCACAAGTTATTTATGAGCTGCACAGCGATACCCAATTGGAGCGGGGAAAGGAATACGTCCTCCACCGTTTGTGCACCCTTATTTTACAGTCCATTGAGGAATCGGGGATTGATAAGGAGAAACTCATCGGGATTGGCCTGGTATCGGCTGGACCTTGTGATCATGAGAAGGGCAGTATGCAAAGCCCGCCCAATTTCCCAGGATGGGATAACGTCAAGATCCGGGACTACATTCAGGAAAACACCGGTTTCCCCACCTTCTTTGACAAAGATGCTGTAGCAGCGGTCATGGCGGAATACTGGTTTGGCGTGGCATCGGAATGCAGCAGTGTGTTTGCCTGTCTTATCAACCAGTCTGGATTTGGCGGCGGCCTCATTGCCAACGGTCAAATTTTCCGGGGATACAACGACGGTGCCTGCGAAATCGGCCATACTATCATCGATGTCCACGGAGCGAAATGCGCATGCGGCAATTATGGATGTTTGGAAACGTTGGTCAACGGCTCGCTGATTGTCAAGGAAGTCACAGATAAGCTGAAACTAGGGAATCGATCGGTTCTTTCCCAGCTCGACAATTATGATAAAATCACCTTGGCTGCCATTCTTCAGGCAGTAAAAAACGGAGATCCTTTGTGCCGGTCGGTCATCGACAAAACAGCCGACTATATCAGTGCCGGCATTCAAAACGTCGCCACTATTTATTCGCCGGAGATCATTGTCTTATCCGGCAACATGCTTTGGAACTGCGATTATTTGATTCAGACTGTTATTTCTAAAGTTCAGAAGAGGAAGGGCAATAAATTCATCAAGAGCATGACGGTGGTAGGGGGCACCTTTGGAGAGAATCAATGTGCCTTAGGCGGGGTAGCCTTGGTGCTGGAGAACTTTTATAAAGAAATTTCCATTGAGGAATAACTTCATTTATAACACTTATTTTGATATCCTTCTACAAAGGGAAAGGGCTGTCTTTATCGGACGGCCCTTTCCCTTTGTGTAATTTATCAACCAAATCGTTTTTTTAAAGCATGCTGCGTAACGGGGCATACTAAGAGTAAGACAAAAGCCTGAGCCAGAAGAAAAAGGATGGGACCCCATCCCTCGTCATCAAAGGGCAGGAAGGAAAGGGGAAGAAAGACACATGCATCCAACACTCCGGAGATCACCCATACCTTTCCTGCATAACGCTGGGCAAAATCCCAAGATTCCTGATTTTGCATAGAACGTTTGGTACGGTATCCAATGAGGCCGTTGATGTTTTTGGGTGGACATTTCCAAAGGAACAATCCACCTCCTACCATAGCTATTGCAAAAATAGCTGTAAAAAGCAGGGGGATCCAGTTTGGCATTCTTACCACTCCTTCATTATCTAACATCACAGGACATTATAAGACCTCTTTTTGAAAGTTACAAGCCAAAGAGAAAAACTTTTTATTGCTTTTTAAGGGACGAAGGCCAGCCGCTAAAGTAGAGATAAACGAAGAGCGGATGTGGTTATTTTTATTATTTTTGCTTTTCAATATGGAATAGTTCTGGTATAATTACGAAAAAGGGGAATTCTTATTTTGATGAGGTGATAGTATGCTCAAACAATATAGTAAGCCTGAACGGCCCGATAAAGAGTCCTTTACAAAACGTCTGAAACAGGCCCGTGAAAAACTAGCCGCTCAACAGATGATGCTGAAGCAGCGCAACCTGCCTGTGCTCGTATTGGTAGAAGGATGGGGCGCTGCAGGAAAAGGCGGCGCCATTGGACGAGTCATCCATAATCTGGATCCCCGCTTTTTTAAGGTAAAGACCATGAAATCCCCCAGCGTGGAGGAACAGCGCTATCCCTTCTTACACCGTTTTTTCCAGGAGATCCCCAAAGCAGGACAGTTTGTCTTTTTGGATTCGGGGTGGATGGATGAGATTTGCCGGCAGCGGTTCCATGGGAAAATGGACGATGCCCAATATGATGCCCGTATTTCCAGCGTCAAGCGATTTGAACGCCAGCTAACCGACAATGGATATCTGCTGGTGAAACTGTTTTTCCACATCAGCCGCAAGGAACAAGAGAAACGCATTGCCAATCTGCTCGCCGATAAGGATACCGCCTGGCGTATCAGCGACAGCGACAAATGGCAAAATAAACACTACAATAAATGTCTGGAAGTATTTGACCGTTATCTTCAGGACACCGATATTCCGGACGCCCCTTGGTATATCGTCGATGCAAAAGAACGCCATTGGGCGGAGCTTCAGATGCTGGAACGTCTGTGTACCGGCATTGATACCGCCATGCAAAATGAAAGCTTGGCAGTACAGTTGCTGCAAAATAGTTTCCCACTTTCCAAGGTGCCGCTTTTGTCGGAAGTATCGCTCGATAAATCCATTGATCCAGCGGAATACAAGGCGACGCTGGATATTTTACAAAAAAAGCTCTACGGGCTGCACTATAGGCTGTATCGGAAACGGGTTCCCGTGGTCATCTGTTATGAAGGATGGGATGCAGCGGGAAAGGGAGGCAATATCAAGCGGGTCACAGAAGCCTTGGATGCACGAGGTTTTGAGGTGCATCCCATTGCAAGCCCTGATCCTCAGGAAAAAGCCCGCCATTATTTATGGAGGTTCTGGACCCGTCTGCCCAAAACAGGCCATATCGCCATCTTTGACCGCACGTGGTACGGCAGGGTGATGGTAGAACGTCTGGAGGGCTTTTGCAGCACCAATGACTGGCAGCGGGCTTACTATGAGATCAATGAATTTGAAAAGGAGCTCACCGATTGGGGTGCAGTGGTGATTAAATTCTGGGTGCAGATCGATAAGCAAACCCAATTGGAACGGTTTGAGGAAAGGCAGAATACACCGGAAAAACAGTGGAAGATCACAGAGGAAGACTGGCGTAACCGGGAAAAATGGGATGAATATGAAGTGGCTATCAATGAGATGCTGCAAAAGACAAGTACAACCTATGCGCCATGGCATATCCTGGAGTCGGTGGACAAAAAATACGCCCGTATCAAGGCACTGCGGATCATCATCGATGCCTTAGAAAAAGCCCTGGATTGAGGGACAGTCGATTTAAAAACAGGTATGAAAAAAGAGCTGGAATAAAATCTCCAGCTCTTTTTTCATGTTCACAATTTATTTGGATCTAAAGCAATCCACAGCCGGAAGACGACAATGCCATGGAGCTTTCTCCTCAAATAATAGTCTTAACCCCAAGTTGGGTTACAGATAATTGGCGGGATTAACTTTTGTACCGTTCTGGATAATCTCAAAATGGCAGTGGTTACCAGTTGCGAAACCGGTGGCGCCTACAGCAGCGATAACCTGACCCTGGCTCACTGTTTGGCCGGAGGAGACCTTTAAACTGCTGCAATGGGCGTAACGAGTTTTATAGCCGTTACCGTGGTTGATCAGCACACAGTAACCGTAAGAACCCTTCCATCCGGCAAATTCCACCGTACCGCTGGCCGAGGCATAAATACTGGTACCGTAAGGTGCGGCAATGTCCATGGCCTCATGGACTTTACCCCAGCGGTAGCCAAAGGAACTGGATACCCGTCCGCCGTTGACCGGCCATTGGAAACCGATACTTGTCCGGGCGCTTGCTTCGGAAGAACGGTCCACTTCCACTTGTTTTTCCATGGTGCCGATTTCAATTTTTTCATCCACAGGAGCTTTCAGAAGGGTAGTGGCCGTAACCGAACGGGAAACCTCTTGTCCGTTGATTGTTACCACCTGATAATCCACTTGTTCCTGTCCTTTTTCTCCCGCCTGGAGAACGGTAGATTCTCCTTCCTCTTTGTGGGAATTTTCTACTGTCTGACTTTCGTAGTCCAGCTCATGGATCACCGATTCTACCGAGATAACCTCCACTCCCAAAAGGGGCTGTTCATCGGCAATGACGACATTCTGGCCATCTTGGAAGGAACTCTCTTCCGTCAAAGTGGGATTGAGTTCCACAAGTTCGATAGGTTCCAAACCGAATTTTTCCGAGACGCTTGCCACAGTATCACCTTCTGCGGCGTGATACACCTGTTCTTTTTCCACAGGAGAGGTCAAATCTTCTTTGATCTCCTCTGCCGATACAACGTCATCCGAAGGATAAAGCCCTTCTTTGACGGTGACTTGTTCCGTAAAATTGGCTTCGGCCTGTTCATTTCCCTCTGTATAGGAGTCTAAAATCTCATTTAAAACCTGATTGGCAGTGTCGGTATCGTCCACCGCGCCTACAAATTGGTCTTCCACAAAGAGTCCACTGGCGGTTTGAACCTGGCCTTCCATATTATCCAAAAATGCTTCGGCCAACTGAGAATTGTCCATAACGTCTTCATTTCTCACAAGAGTCAGCTTATACTCAAGATTCTCTGGAAGCTGCAAATGACCATTGACATCCACCACCGACGATTGGGCCTGTGCCAAAGCCTGCTCCACCACCACTTTATCTTCTACATAGCCGATGGTTTCACCATTGCATTCCAGCGCCAAGGCAAAACTGGCGCCGCTCCAGAAATTCACTACCGATACCAATGCAACCAGCGCCACCGTGGGGATGGCTATATTAAAGAAAGAAGCAACCACGCCCCTGTGACGCTTGACTCCCTTAGCCGAAACGTGGGCAAATGCAGGGACAACCTTAAGGGGATGCTTTTGCCAAGCCTTTTTAAGTTCGTGAAAAGCGATGCGAAATCCTTCGGCAATGCGTTTGCATTCCGCTTTGGTGCGGTGAGAAGTCTTACTAAGAGCATTAGAGATAGCTTGTCTACTATATTGAATAAGCCGTTGTGAACGGTCGATAATCTGAATTTTTATCCCTTTTATTTTTGATACATTAGAATCAGAAGAAGGGTCCTTTTTAAGAGACATCCTTTCACCTCGTCGTGTAATTTTAAAAAGCAAAGGTTACAAATGTGTAACAACATATTCTTATTATACCAAAAGGTTACAAGATTGCAACACTTCGGTTACAAAACAAGCAAACTTTGTAATGTTACGACACCTTCCACCAATTCTTTTAGCGAAAATATCCAACAGAATTTGAATATTTTTTGAAATCTAACGGTGATAAAAAATACAATTTCAGTAAATGTTATAATCTGCCAGTAATCTTATGAGAGATCTTGACAAGACACGCTGTTTTACCTATAATAAAAAGACAGTTGATTTAGTAAGCTGGTGTGGCGAAATCGGCAGACGCAAGGGACTTAAAATCCCTCGATGGCAACATCGTACCGGTTCAAGTCCGGTCACCAGCACCACCAGGCTGAGTCTGGACGCACATCGCGTTCCGGGCTCGGTTTTTTATTTTGTCTGTCCACTCGCGTTTGTAGCAGGTATCTTTTTTAGAAGAAAATCAAAATGAGAAGACCACAAGAGGCCTAGTGAAATAGGCGTTCATGCTGGACTCGTAGATGAGACCTTGTCAGACAAACCTCCGTTGTCCGGTTTTGCGAGAAGAACAGTTTGGAGGATAGATCGTCTCTCAATATGCGAACACAAAAAGGGACCTGCCGGCGTAAAGCGGACAGGTCCTTTTCTTTTAGGGTTAATAGAGATGAAACACCGGTCAAACAGACAGATCCGCTATCATCTTAGCTGATTTTTTAGACCACCAGCGATAATACACAAGTCCCGTAATATCCGCCAGAACCCAGCCGATGGGGATGGCCCACCAGATACCCGGTAATCCGATGGCGGGAATAGGGGCCAACACGTAGGCGAGGATCACGCGAGTGCCCAGCGAGATCACCGTCAACACAACCGAGATCCCGGGTTTTCCTACACCGCGATACAATCCATATAATAGGAATAAGCAGCCGATACCCGCATAACACATACCCTCGATGCGCAGATACTGGGCGCCGATGGCAATCACTTCGGTTTCGCCCGGCTGTACGAACAGCAACATCCATTGCTGTGCAAAAAGGCATACTGCCAGTGAGATAATGATACAGAACACCAGTGCGGCGATAACAGCGGCGCGGATGCCTTTTTGGATGCGCTTATGTTGCCCGGCGCCGAAGTTCTGAGCGATAAAGGTGGAGAAGGCATTGCCAAAGTCCTGTACCGGCATATAAGCAAAGGAATCGATTTTGACCGCGGCGGCAAAAGCAGCCATCACCGCCACGCCAAAGCTGTTGACAAGTCCTTGAATCAGCAAGATGCCGAAATTCATGATGGACTGCTGGACACAAGTTAAAAAGGAATACTGGGCGATGTGTTTCAGAAGGCCTTTGTCAAAACGGAAGTGATGGCGCTTAAGATGTAAAAGAGGGACTTTCCGAAAACTGTAGAGCATAATCCCTGCCGCTGAGACCGCCTGTGAAATAATAGTCGCCCATGCCGCGCCGGCGACCCCCATATGGAACCAAAGGATAAACCCCAGATCCAGAACGATATTAAGGATAGCCGATATGGCCAAAAAGATAAGGGGCATAGTGGAATTGCCAATCGCACGGAGAAGAGAGGCAAAGTAATTATAAAGAAAGGTGAAAAGGATACCATAAAAGATGACCTGGAGATATTCTTTGGTCTGGCCTAAAATATCACCGGGGATTTGCAATACTGCAAGCAGAGGATCGATACAAAGAATCACCGCGACATTGATGATCAAAGCAGTGACGCCGATGAGAGTAAAGGAGAGGACAATGCTTTTTTTTAAATCCTCCTCCCGTTTGGCGCCGAAGAGCATGGAGAAAAAAGCGCCGCTGCCCATGGAAAGCCCCAGCAGAATGGAAGTCAAAAACACCATTAAGGTAAAAGAAGAACCCACAGCCGCCAGTGCATCGGAACCCAGGTACCGTCCTACAATTAAAGTATCCGCAATATTATAAAGCTGCTGCAGCAGATTGCCGGCGATCATCGGTCCGGCGAACAGCAGCATGGAGGACATCACATTGCCCTTGGTCAAATCTCTCTGCACAGGTTACCACTCCACTTCTTCTTTCTTTTACAACGAAGACGTTTTTAATGGTACCATCTCACGATAGGAAAGGCAAGGGCAGACGGCATTTTCCCACAGCAAACTTATTTCGTTTTTCAAAAGATCACAAGTATAAAATAAAAATATCCAACTATTCACTTTTTTAATATAACGTAAAAAACAGAAGCATATTTGGATGGGAAATAGATGCTTTGCCGGAAAATGGCAGCCAGTTTTATTGTTTATCAATAAAACGAAAAGATAAAATAGGGTAAGGAAGGAAAACAAAACCGCTATAGGAGGCAAATACCTAGCTTTTTCTGTTTAATTTTCAAGAGGATGTGATATAATAGATATAAACGTGCTGTAACCTGAGGTTACAAAGTTTTCCCTTGAATTTTGGTGGATCGATGCTATAATACTTATGGTCAATCATCAAAGGGGTGTTCATTCATTGGATAAATTTGTTATTACCGGTGGAAATCCGTTAATTGGTGAAGTTTCTATCAGCGGCGCCAAAAACGCTGCAGTCGCAATCATCCCGGCGGCTTTGTTGTCGGATGGCGTATGCCGCATTGAGAATATACCAAACATAAGCGATGTTTCGATGATTATCCGCATTCTGCATGAATTGGGTGCGGGAATTAAAATGATTAATAAGAGTACCATTGAAATCGACGCCCGTCATATTACCACTACAGAAGTGCCTTATGAGATGGCCCGCCGTATGCGCGCCTCTTATTATATGATCGGCGCTTTGCTGGGACGGTTCAAACAGGCGAGGGTTTCCATGCCCGGTGGCTGTGATTTCGGTGTACGTCCCATTGATCAGCATTTAAAGGGATTTGCCGCTTTGGGTGCTGAAGTCAGTCTGGACCAAGGTATGGTGGATGCTCATGCCGATGAATTGGTGGGCAACCAGATTTATCTGGATGTGCTTTCAGTAGGTGCGACCATCAATATTATGCTGGCCGCTACCAAGGCAAAGGGGTTGACGATTTTAGAGAATGCAGCCAGGGAACCGCACATTGTGGATCTGGCCAATTTCCTCAACTCTATGGGGGCTGACATCCGCGGCGCCGGTACCGACGTGATCAAGATCCGGGGCGTGGATCATTTGAATGGCACCACGTATTCCATTATCCCCGATCAGATAGAAGCGGGCACTTATATGGCTGCTGCCGCCGCTACAAAAGGCGATGTACTGATTAAGAATGTAATTCCCAAACATCTGGAATCCATTACAGCAAAATTGTTGGAAATGGGCGTCCAGGTGGAAGAATACGACGATTCCATCCGCGTCAGCCGTTCTGGGGATTTGATGCGGTGCAATATTAAAACAATGCCTCATCCCGGTTTCCCCACCGATATGCAGCCCCAGTTTGCAGTGCTGCTGGCCATGGCAAAGGGGACAAGCATTGTCACCGAAGGCGTTTGGGACAATCGTTTCCGCTACGTGGAGGAACTCCGCCGTATGGGAGCCAGTGTGCAGGTGGACGGTAAAGTGGCTGTATTCGAAGGGGTCGAAGAGCTTCGGGCCGCTCCTATTAAAGCCACAGACCTCCGCGCAGGGGCAGCTTTGATGATTGCAGCTTTGGCGGCCAATGGTGTCACTGAGCTGGAGGAGATTTATCACATCGACCGTGGGTATGAAGATATTGAAGAAAAGCTGCGGGCGTTGGGAGCCGATATCCGCCGGGTCACGATGCCTGGAGCGGCAGTGGCAAAGGCTCAATAAGGATGAGCACAACCGCTGTTTAAAAAATTGAATTAAAAGAAAAAGAGTGAAACACCTGGACAAAGGAAATGTGGTCCAGGTGTTTTTTGCGTGTGTGGATCCGACAAAATTTGACTTTAAGGGACAATTTCTCTATACTTAGGGCATTGAAACCGAGTAAGGAAGTGGAAGCCTTTATGTCGCGCATTTGTACCCTGTTCAGCGGGAGCAGTGGGAACTGCACCTACCTCGCCTCCCAGGAGGGAGGGATCCTCATTGACGCCGGCGTCAGTGCCCGGTCCATCCAGCGGGCGCTGGAGGATCGGGACATTGATCCTAAAACCATCCGTGCGGTGTTTGTCACCCACGAGCATACCGATCATGTGGCGGGACTGCGGGTGTTTTGTTCCCGCTTCGGATGCAAGGTGTACTCTTCCCCCGGGACGCTTGCAGCATTAGAAGAGAAGGGTATGCTGCAGAAGGTGGATTCCAGCTGTATTGGGGAAGAAACGGTGGAAGCGGCGGGAATGGCGGTGCGTCCTTTTCCCATTTCCCATGATTGCGCCCAGGGGTATGGCTACCGCATCCACATGCCGGATGGACGCAAGGTGGCGGTGGCCACCGATACCGGCGTCATGACCGATGGGGTACGGGAGGCTGTCCATGGCTGTGACTTGGTGGTCATTGAGTCCAATCATGACGTCCGGATGCTGCAAAACGGACGGTATCCCTATTATTTGAAACGCCGCATCCTTTCCCAAACAGGGCATCTCTCCAATGACGATTGTGCGGTGGAGTTGGTAGAATTGGTGCGCAGTGGGACGACTCGGTTGATCCTGGCCCATCTGAGCCGGGAAAATAACGTCCCGGAACTGGCCTATGAGACGGCAAAATCCTTTTTGACCAGCGTGGGAATGCGCCAAGGGACGGATTACCTCTTATCGGTGGCGCCCAAGGCGAGTGACCAAAAGGTGATGGTGTTTTAAATATAGGTTGGTATCAAAGGGGAGAGAGGTTTGTTCAAGATCACAGTTGCCTGTGTGGGCAAGTTGAAGGAATCCTACTGGCGGGAAGCCGTGGCGGAATATCAAAAAAGACTAGGCGCTTACTGTTCGCTAGACGTTGTGGAAGTCGAGGAAGCGCCTGTCCCACAAAAGGCGTCGTCTGCTCAGATCGAGGCGGCACTGGATGCCGAGGGCAAACGTCTTCTCGCCAAGGTGCCGGTGGGAGCGGCTCTTTGCAGCCTGTGCATCGAGGGGAAAGAAATGGGATCGGAACCCTTTTCCAGGTGGATAGGTGATATCCAAGTGCGGGGTATCAGCCATATCGTGCTGGCCATCGGTGGATCATGGGGATTATCTCCGCAGGTGAAAAAGGCGTCGGTGTTGCGGCTTTCCATGTCTCCCATGACCTTTCCCCATCAGCTGGCGCGGGTCATGCTGCTGGAACAGCTCTATCGGGCATTTCAAATCCTGTCCGGCGGGAAGTACCATAAATAGCTTCGGTTGAATCCGGACACCAAGTGTGCTACACTATATTTATTGTGATAAATCAAAAAAGCGCTGTCTTGAGCGGTGCGTATGGAGGTCATTATGCAATATACATTTGCCGATCGTATTTCATCATTGCAACCGTCGGCCATTCGTGAAATCCTAAAGTTCACAGCCGACCCCACCGTTATTTCCTTTGCCGCCGGTAATCCGGCTCCCGAGGCATTCCCGGTGAAGGAAGTAGCTGAGATTTCATCTAGAATTTTTGCCGAGCGTCCCATTGATGCCCTGCAATACAGCATCACCGAAGGATATACTCCTTTGCGGGATCGCATGAAAAACTTTATGCGGGATCGGTACAACTCCTATCGCGACTTTGATGAACTCATCGTTACATCCGGCGCCCAGCAGGTCATGGAACTGACCACCAAAGCGTTGTGTAACGAAGGGGATACCATTATTTGTGAAGCCCCCAGCTTTATTGGATCTCTCAACGCCTTCCGGTCCTTTGGAGTAAAGCTGCGCGGCGTGCCGGTGGAGAGCGACGGCATTGACATCGCCCAGCTTGAAGAGGCCCTGAAAGAGGAGAAAAAGGCGAAGTTTATCTACGTCATCCCAAATTTCCAGAATCCGTCAGGCGTCACCATGTCGCTAGAGAAACGTAAAGCAGTGTATGACCTGGCGGGCAAATACGGCGTCATGATCCTGGAGGACAATCCCTACGGCGAATTGCGCGTCAAGGGTGAGAACATCCCCACCATCAAATCAATGGATATTGATGGCCGCGTTATCTACGCCGGTACCTTCTCCAAGGTGCTGTCCCCGGGTATCCGTGTGGGCTATGCTGTCGCGCCGTCGCCGGTGATCCAGAAGATGGTGGTGTGCAAACAGGTCACCGACGTCCATACCAATATCTTCGGCCAGATGCTTGCCGATGAATTTATGGCGAACTACGATTTTGACGCCCATCTGGAAAAGATCCGAGGGATCTATCGCAACAAGATGGGCCTGATGCTGGATCTGATGAAGCAACATCTGCCGGGCAGCGTCACCTGGAACGAGCCGGAAGGCGGTCTGTTTATTTGGTGTACCCTCCCAGAGGGGGCCGATATGCTGGGTTTCTGTAAGGAGGCGGTGGAGACTTATCGCGTAGCCGTCGTCCCGGGGACAGCCTTCCTCACCGACGAATCGGCGCCGTGTAGTTCCTTCCGCCTCAACTTCTCCACCCCCACCGATCAGCAACTGGTCGAGGGTATGGAAAAATTGGGCAAAGCGGCCGCCAAATATCTTACCGTTTGATGATATAGGAGGGAAAGAACATGGATCAGACTGGAAAACCTCAGGAAGAGAAAAAGATTATATTTTCCGGCGTCCAGCCCAGCGGACAATTGACGTTGGGCAACTATTTGGGCGCCTTGAAAAATTGGGTGGATTTGCAGGATGACTATCGCTGCATCTACTCGGTGGTGGATCTGCACGCCATCACCGTGCGCCAGGAACCGGCCAAGCTGCGCCGCCAGATTCTGGAGACCTACGCCCTGCTGCTTGCCTGCGGCGTGGATCCGCAAAAGAGCCTGTTGTTTATCCAAAGCCAGGTTTCTACCCATGCGGAATTG
The DNA here is from genome assembly GCF_015140235.1 of Solibaculum mannosilyticum. Lineage (GTDB taxonomy): Bacteria > Bacillota > Clostridia > Oscillospirales > Acutalibacteraceae > Solibaculum > Solibaculum mannosilyticum. The sequence goes on from NZ_AP023321.1 coordinate 709,768, forward strand.
GCATGGATTCTCAATTGCTATACCCAGTTTGGTGAACTGTCCCGCATGACACAGTTTAAGGATAAATCGGCCCGCCATGCCGACAACGTCAATGCAGGACTTTTCACCTATCCGTCCTTGATGGCGGCCGACATTCTGCTGTACCAGGCCGATCTGGTACCGGTAGGAGCCGATCAAAAACAGCATCTGGAATTGAGCCGTGACATCGCCACCCGTATGAACGGCCTGTATAACAACGTCTTTACCGTACCGGAACCCTATATTCCTAAGGCGGGTGCACGTGTCATGTCCTTGCAGGATCCCACCAAGAAGATGTCCAAGTCGGATGAAAACGTCAACGCTTATGTGGCCATCCTGGATAAGCCCGACGACATCATGCGCAAATTCAAAAGAGCCGTCACCGATTCCGAGGCAAAAGTATGCCGCGGAGAGGGCAAGGATGGTGTCAACAATCTTATCGGTATTTATGCCGCTGTCACCGGCAAGACTGAAGAACAGGTGGAAGCGGAGTTTGAAGGCAAAGGATACGGAGATTTTAAGGCCGCAGTTGGTGAAGCTGTGGTGGAAACGCTGCGTCCTGTGCGTGAAAAGTTCGAGCAATACATGGGGGATAAGGCATTTTTGGAGCAATGTTACCGTGAAGGAGCCGAAAAAGCCTATGCCGTCAGCCGACGTACTCTCGGCAAAGTCCAGCGCAAAATCGGCTTCCTTTCCCGCTAATCTCCTAGAAACAGGAAATCCGACTGTTCCCGACGGCAAAAGACAATTGCTGTCGGGAACTTTTTTTGTGAATAAAGGACTAATGTAAAGGTTTATGAAAAAAAGTGTAAAAAAGCGTTGACACATAAGCGTAAAAGTGATATTATAAATGAGCGCCATTCAGCCGGGGCAAAAAGACAGAGGGTGAATGAAGCGCGGATGCACCTTGAAAATTAAACAACGCCAAGAGGAAAACGACCCTTGAGATTCTTGAGAGTGAAGCTACGGTTTTGCTTGAGAGCGCGGGCACAGCGCGAAAAAAGAGTGCTATTTAATGAGCAGACGAAGAACTGTTCTGAAATAGGTTAAAACAGCTTAGGCTGTATTAATACCATATTTTAGAGAGTTTGATCCTGGCTCAGGACGAACGCTGGCGGCGTGCCTAACACATGCAAGTCGAACGGACGAGAAGGTGCTTGCACCTTCAAGTTAGTGGCGGACGGGTGAGTAACGCGTGAGCAACCTGCCTCAAAGAGGGGGATAACGTCTGGAAACGGACGCTAATACCGCATGACGTATTCGATAGGCATCTATTGGATACCAAAGGAGCAATCCGCTTTGAGATGGGCTCGCGTCTGATTAGCTAGTTGGTGGGGTAAAGGCCTACCAAGGCGACGATCAGTAGCCGGACTGAGAGGTTGAACGGCCACATTGGGACTGAGACACGGCCCAGACTCCTACGGGAGGCAGCAGTGGGGGATATTGCACAATGGGGGAAACCCTGATGCAGCAACGCCGCGTGAAGGAAGACGGTTTTCGGATTGTAAACTTCTGTTCTTAGTGACGATAATGACGGTAGCTAAGGAGAAAGCTCCGGCTAACTACGTGCCAGCAGCCGCGGTAATACGTAGGGAGCGAGCGTTGTCCGGAATTACTGGGTGTAAAGGGAGCGTAGGCGGGAGATCAAGTCAGATGTGAAAACTATGGGCTCAACCCATAACCTGCATTTGAAACTGGTTTTCTTGAGTGAAGTAGAGGCAGGCGGAATTCCGAGTGTAGCGGTGAAATGCGTAGATATTCGGAGGAACACCAGTGGCGAAGGCGGCCTGCTGGGCTTTTACTGACGCTGAGGCTCGAAAGCATGGGGAGCAAACAGGATTAGATACCCTGGTAGTCCATGCCGTAAACGATGATTACTAGGTGTGGGGTGGCTGACCCATTCCGTGCCGGAGTTAACACAATAAGTAATCCACCTGGGGAGTACGGCCGCAAGGTTGAAACTCAAAGGAATTGACGGGGGCCCGCACAAGCAGTGGAGTATGTGGTTTAATTCGAAGCAACGCGAAGAACCTTACCAGGTCTTGACATCCGACTAACGAAGTAGAGATACATTAGGTGCCCTTCGGGGAAAGTCGAGACAGGTGGTGCATGGTTGTCGTCAGCTCGTGTCGTGAGATGTTGGGTTAAGTCCCGCAACGAGCGCAACCCTTGTCATTAGTTGCTACGCAAGAGCACTCTAATGAGACTGCCGTTGACAAAACGGAGGAAGGTGGGGACGACGTCAAATCATCATGCCCCTTATGACCTGGGCTACACACGTACTACAATGGCCGTTAACAGAGGGAAGCAATACTGTGAAGTGGAGCAAACCCCTAAAAACGGTCCCAGTTCAGATTGCAGGCTGCAACCCGCCTGCATGAAGTCGGAATTGCTAGTAATCGCGGATCAGCATGCCGCGGTGAATACGTTCCCGGGCCTTGTACACACCGCCCGTCACACCATGGGAGCCGGTAATACCCGAAGTCGGTAGTCTAACCGCAAGGAGGACGCCGCCGAAGGTAGGATTGGCGACTGGGGTGAAGTCGTAACAAGGTAGCCGTATCGGAAGGTGCGGCTGGATCACCTCCTTTCTAAGGAGACTCGTTCTTGAAAGATAGAACAGACTCTAGGTCAGCAAGGGACGAAGAACTCAGAAGCGTTGTTTAATTTTGAGGGTGCAAACCTTCAAGGGGAGACGGTGCCGAACGGCACTTTCTGCTTGAAAATGGGGGTGTAGCTCAGTTGGGAGAGCACCTGCCTTGCAAGCAGGGGGTCGACAGTTCGAATCTGTTCATCTCCACCACCAGTTGCACTGGAGGCACGTCGCATACCAAGATTGCTCAATGAGTAAGCTTTAGGACATGCGAATCACGGGCGTCCACTAGACTGGAATAAGGGCCGGGATAAAGGCCAGCGGCCGAGGCTCTAAGATATGGGCTCATAGCTCAGGTGGTTAGAGCGCACGCCTGATAAGCGTGAGGTCGGTGGTTCGAGTCCACTTGAGCCCACCACCAACCGAGAGGTTGGACTGTACCTTGAAAACTGAACAAAGGAAACGACACAGAGAAGCAGCAAAGTAATTTTCGTAACGAAAACTACAATGACGCAAAGTCAAGGATGCTCACAGGTCAAGCTACAAAGAGCGCAGGGAGGATGCCTTGGCACCAGGAGCCGAAGAAGGACGCAGCTAACTGCGAAAAGCCTCGGGGAGTCGTAAGCAGACATTGATCCGGGGATATCCGAATGGGGCAACCCGGCTGGGTTCATACCCAGTCACCGTATACTGAATCCATAGGTATACGGAGGGAACCGCCTGAACTGAAACATCTAAGTAGGGCGAGGAAGAGAAATCAACCGAGATTCCGCAAGTAGTGGCGAGCGAACGCGGAAGAGGCCAAACCAGAGGTAGCAATACTTCTGGGGTTTGGACGGCAATATGTATGGTGGAGTCTAGTGGAATGGTCTGGGAAGGCCAACCAGAGAGGGTGAGAGTCCCGTAGACGAAAGACAAAATCAGCTAGCCGTATCCAGAGTACCGCCGGACACGTGAAACCCGGTGGGAAGACGGGGGGACCACCCTCCAAGCCTAAATACTACCTGGTGACCGATAGTGTATAGTACTGTGAAGGAAAGGTGAAAAGCACCCCGGGAGGGGAGTGAAATAGAACCTGAAACCCTGTGCTTACAAGCACTGAGAGCCCGTCAATGGGTGATCAGGTACCTTTTGTAGAATGGTCCGGCGAGTGGGTGTAACTAGCAAGGTTAAGGACTTCAGGTCTGGAGCCGCAGCGAGAGCGAGTCTGAATAGGGCGCATGAAGTTAGTTGCATTCGACCCGAAACCGGGTGACCTACGCATGATCAGGGTGAAGTGGAGGTAAAACTCCATGGAGGCCCGAACGCACGTCCGTTGAAAAGGCCGGCGATGAATTGTGTGTAGCGGAGAAATTCCAATCGAACCCGGAGATAGCTGGTTCTCCTCGAAATAGCTTTAGGGCTAGCCTCATATTGAGATTACTGGAGGTAAAGCACTGAATGGGCTAGGGGCCGAGAGGTTACTGAACCCTATCAAACTAAGAATGCCAGATAATCATATATGGGAGTCAGACAGTGTGAGATAAGTTTCATTGTCAAAAGGGAAAGAGCCCAGACCCACAGCTAAGGTCCCAAAATTGGTTTAAGTGGAAAAGGATGTGGGGTTGCGTAGACAACTAGGATGTTGGCTTAGAAGCAGCCACTCATTAAAAGAGTGCGTAATAGCTCACTAGTCGAGTGACCCTGCGCCGAAAATTTAACGGGGCTAAAATCAATACCGAAGCTTGGGATTGATACATTAGTATCAGTGGTAGAGGAGCGTTGTGTAAGGGGTGAAGTCAGAGCGGAAGCGCTGGTGGACTTTACACAAGAGAGAATGCCGGAATGAGTAGCGAGAAATATGTGAGAATCATATTGGCCGAAAGCCTAAGGTTTCTGGAGGAAGGTTCGTCCGCTCCAGGTTAGCCGGGAGCTAAGGTGAGGCCGAAAGGCGTAGCCGATGCACATACGGTGGATATTCCGTAGCCGCCAAAAGATTTAAGTATGGGGACACTCTTGAAGTTCATGACCCGGGCGATGGTTGCCCCGGGCGTAAGGGACCGAAATTAAGTAGGGAAGCATGGATGGATGGAGGCGAGAAAAGCCATATGGATATCTTAGGCGCCCGTACCGCAAACCGACACAGGTAGGCAGGAAGAGGATTCTAAGGCCAACGGGAGAAAGGTTGTTAAGGAACTCGGCAAATTGACCCCGTAACTTAGGGATAAGGGGTGCCCGTGTAACAGCGGGCCGCAGAGAATAGGCCCAGGCGACTGTTTAGCAAAAACACAGGTCTCTGCCAAATCGAAAGATGAAGTATAGGGGCTGACACCTGCCCGGTGCTGGAAGGTTAAGAGGAGGAGTGCAAGCTCTGAATTGAAGCCCCAGTAAACGGCGGCCGTAACTATAACGGTCCTAAGGTAGCGAAATTCCTTGTCGGGTAAGTTCCGACCCGCACGAATGGTGTAACGATCTGGGCGCTGTCTCAACAACCTGCCCGGCGAAATTGTAGTACCGGTGAAGATGCCGGTTACCTGCGACAAGACGGGAAGACCCCATGGAGCTTCACTGTAGCCTGATATTGGGTTTCGGTATTTTATGTACAGGATAGGCGGGAGGCTTGGAAACCAGGGCGCCAGCTCTGGCGGAGCCAACCTTGGGATACCGCTCTTAAAGTGCTGGAATTCTAACCTGCGGCCGTGAATCCGGCCGGGGGACATTGTCAGGTGGGCAGTTTGACTGGGGCGGTCGCCTCCAAAAGAGTAACGGAGGCGCTCAAAGGTTCGCTCAGCACGGATGGAAACCGTGCCCCTGAGTGTAAACGCATAAGCGAGCCTAACTGCGAGGCTGACGGGCCGAGCAGTAACGAAAGTTGGAGTTAGTGATCCGGCGGTATGTGAGTGGAAATGCCGTCGCTCAACGGATAAAAGCTACCCTGGGGATAACAGGCTGATCTCCCCCAAGAGTCCACATCGACGGGGAGGTTTGGCACCTCGATGTCGGCTCATCACATCCTGGGGCTGAATTCGGTCCCAAGGGTTCGGCTGTTCGCCGATTAAAGTGGTACGCGAGCTGGGTTCAGAACGTCGTGAGACAGTTCGGTCCCTATCTGTCGTGGGCGCAGGATATTTGAAGAGCTCTGTCCTTAGTACGAGAGGACCGGGATGGACGAACCTCTGGTGCACCAGTTGTCACGCCAGTGGCACAGCTGGGCAGCTATGTTCGGATCGGATAAACGCTGAAAGCATCTAAGCGTGAAGCCGGCTCTAAGATAAGATATCCCACAGCATAAGCTGGTAAGGACCCTTGAAGACTACAAGGTTGATAGGCTGCATGTGTAAGCGTGGTAACACGTTCAGCTTGGCAGTACTAATCGTCCGAGGGCTTGACCTACCAAATGCACCCTTGATCTCCTCTCTGTTTCCCCCCTTTGTTCAGTTTTTAGGGTATAGTTACGCACCATTAGCTCAGTTGGTAGAGCACCTGACTCTTAATCAGGGTGTCCCGGGTTCGAGTCCCTGATGGTGCACCAAGAGTGGTAAGAGGTCAGGGAACTGGCCTCTTAACTAACCCGACAGATAAATGTGGCCCGTTGGTCAAGTGGCCTAAGACTCCGGCCTCTCACGCCGGCAACACGAGTTCGAATCTCGTACGGGTCACCATTCTTTTTTAAATCAGCGCAATTAGTTGGTGTATATGACGATGAGGGTCCACCCGTTCCCATCCCGAACACGGTAGTTAAGCTCATCGGTGACGACAATACTTGGCTGGTGACGGCCTGGAAAGATAGTTCTATGCCAACATTTTGCAATAAAAAAGTTCTCAAATCCACGGGTTTGAGAACTTTTTGTATTTTTCTATTTTTTATGTACGCCAATTTCTTTTCCGAGTACAATATCAATGAGGAATGCCATGGAAAAAGCAGCCAAGCCTACAGCAGGTGCAATTTCTAGGCATCCATAATACCATTCATTTAAGGCAAGGTAACAATTAAAAGAGAAGCAGATCCAGTGGAGAATAGCAGCGGACAAATAAAGGATTGGAATGCCATAAATTCCAATCCGAAAGAGAGCTTGTGAAATGGGATTCATCTCTTCAAGCATTTTACTGGCGTCTTGGATGGACTGTCGCACTGGAATCACCTCCTTTTTGTTTGCTTTCTTATATTGTATCATTTTATTTTTGTAAGACAATTGCTCAAATATTGGAAAGTGTGAAGTGGGGCTATTAGAATATGAAAGTAGGAATCTCTACTGCTTGTTTATATCCACAGGAGATTGAATGTTCGTTAGATCATTTATTGCAATTAGGCTTCCGAGATTTTGAGATTTTTGTCAATACGATCTCAGAGATTCGACCATCCTTTATCAACTATATGAGAGATATGGCACAGTCACAGGGAGGAAGAATTCATTCCTTGCATCCTTTTACTTCTGGTTATGAATCAGTAATGTTGTTTTCCACCTATATGCGCCGTTACGAGGATAGTTTAGAATTCTATCGCCGTTATTTTGAGGCGGCTGCTAGGGCAGATGCAAAACTGGTTGTATTGCACGGCGAGAAGACATGGGGAAAGATGCCGAAGCTGCCCATGGAAGAGTACTGTCGAAGGTTTCAGCAGCTCAATGAAATTGGGCAAGAGTATGGAGTGGTTCTGGCGCAGGAAAATGTCAGCGGTTTTCGCAGTCAAGATCCGGAATTCTTAAAGGAAATGCGTCAGATGCTGGGTGACGGAGTAAAGTTCGTTTTGGACATCAAACAGAGTGTTCGAGCAGGTTTTACACCTGATCTGATTTTGGATGCCATGGGTAATAATGTGATTCATATTCATGTCAATGATCACACAGATGTCAGGGATTGTATGTTGCCAGGTCGGGGGAATACCGATTATCAGGCACTCAAAAAGCGTCTGGATCAGATCGGTTATTCCGGCCAATGGATTATTGAGGTTTATCGTAAAGATTTTGATGAGGAAAGAGAACTTCTGGATGCCGCTCAGCATCTAGAGGGTATTTTAAACAGCCATCCATAAAAGAGAGGAGAATTTAAATTATGAAATGTCCCTATTGTGGGTACGAGGAAAGCAAGGTGATTGATTCTAGGCCAACCGATGAAGGGGCTCGGATTCGTCGGCGAAGGGAATGCCTTAAATGCAGCCAACGTTTTACCACGTATGAAGTGGTGGAGACGGTGCCGATTGTGGTGATTAAAAAGGATAAGTCCAGGGAATCCTTTGATCGCAATAAGCTGTTGGCGGGGCTTTTGAAGGCGTGTGAGAAACGTCCTGTTCCAACAGAAATCCTGGAGAAGATTGTGGACGAAATTGAGATTATTCTTCACAACTCCTTGGAAAGAGAAGTGACTTCCATGCGAGTGGGAGAGTTGGCTATGGAACGGCTGAAGGATGTAGATCAAGTGGCCTATGTCCGGTTTGCCTCGGTCTATCGTCAATTTCGGGACATCAATACCTTTATGGATGAGCTGAATAAATTACTGCAAGAGAAAAAGTAATGAAAAGGTGCCTAAGATTTTATCTTGGGCACCTTTTTTGTGATTTCTCAACCTGATATGTGAAAATAATTCACAATTGGGCTGAGAAAAAGACCTAAGCTCATTTTGCTAAGGTCTTTTAAAAGAAATCCGATGTTATTCTACTGTTAATTCGGCAAATTTGGCATCAATTAACTGGGCCAAGTCCAGAGGAGAAACTTCAATTTGAAGCCCTTTTTGTCCTCCGCTGACCAGAATGGTATCAAACATCTGGGCACTTTGATCGATCAAAGTAGGATAAAGCTTTTTCATGCCGATGGGGGAACATCCGCCGCGGATATAGCCTGTAAACTTTAAGATATCCTTGACATGGATCATTTCCACCCGTTTTTCACCTGCTTCACGGGCGGCTTTTTTAAGATCCAATTCTTTGGCAACCGGTACTACGAATACGTAAAGCTGGCTCCCGGAACTAGTCACCAATGTTTTAAATACTTGGTCAGGGTTTTGTCCCGTCTTATGTGCCACTGATACGCCGTCAATTAAGCCGTCGGAGACATCATAAGAATGCTGGGTATAAGGTATTTTAGCCCGATCCAACATACGCATCGCATTCGTTTTTCCTGCCATTGTATCACCGCTTTATTGATTTTTTATAAGAGCCCTGGGAAAACAGAGAATTTGAATTTCTCTAATCCCGCCTTTTATAGGATTATTATACCTCTTTGTCATAGTACTGACAATGAAAATCTATCTCAATTTTTGTCCGATCTGAGAAAAGCAGGAAAGCCCCTTTACAATATTTTTTCAGAAACTTTGCCGAAGAAACGTGGAGTCTTATAGGTTTTCATTGTACAATGGAAAAGAAAAGACGGAGAAACTTCCATCAATCGACAAATCATACATGGTTTGGATAGTAAGATAAAGGATGCCGCTGCCGTCATAGGGGCAGGATAAAATGAGCGTTTGGCGAAAGAAGAGTCTTATATATTGTAGATATTACCCAAACAAAAAGAAAAATATTTTTTAACATTGGAAAGAAAGCACCAAAAAGGCCTTGAAAAACTGCACAAAAGTTGTTATCATAGGAGTAGAATAAATCGTGAAAAAAGGGGGCTTGGAAACGTGGCAGACAAAAAATCAACTCAGAATGATTTCCCGCTCTATCTTTTCCATCAAGGGACCAATTATAAAGCATACGAATACCTAGGTGCTCATATCTATGAGCAAAAAGGAATTTTATGTGCCGTGTTCCGTACCTGGGCACCCAATGCCGAAGCAATTTCGGTTGTGGGCGACTTCAACCAATGGGATACTGCAGCCCATCCAATGGAACGCATCAGCGACCAAGGCGTTTGGGAAGCGGTGGTGGAGGGGGTCAAGACATTTGACTCTTACAAATTTGCTGTGACGCAGCAGGGCGGGAAGGTTGTTTACAAATCCGATCCTTACGGATTCCATACAGAGACCCGTCCGGACAACGCCTCTAAACTATATGATCTCGATACCTATCAGTGGAATGACCAAGCTTGGCAGGACTATAAAGCCCAACAGGTTATTTATGAAAGTCCTGTCAACATCTACGAGGTGCACGCCTCTTCCTGGAGGCAATATGCCGACGGGAACTTCTTCTCTTATGAGAAATTGGCGGACGAGCTGATTCCTTATGTCAAAGAGATGGGGTATACCCACATCGAATTTATGCCTTTGACCGAGTATCCTTTCGATGGGTCGTGGGGCTATCAGGTGACAGGTTATTTTGCCCCTACATCCCGATACGGCCAGCCGACCGATCTTATGAATCTGATCGACCGGTGCCATCAGGAAGGGATCGGCGTCATCATGGACTGGGTGCCGGCCCACTTCCCTCGGGACGAGCATGGCCTGTTCCGCTTCGATGGATCGGCTTGCTATGAATATAAGGATGAACGCAAGGGTGAACACAAAGAATGGGGCACCTGTGTGTTTGACTATGGACGCAATGAGGTGCAGAGTTTCCTCATGTCCAGCGCCCTCTTTTGGGTGGAGAAATACCATGTGGACGGCATTCGTATGGATGCTGTGGCATCTATGTTATATTTGGATTATAATCGCAGAGACGGCGAATGGATTCCTAACAAATACGGCGGCCATGAGAATCTGGAGGCTGTGGATTTCATCCGCAAAGTAAATGAAGCAGTGTTTCAGGAATGTCCCAATACCATGATGATCGCGGAGGAATCCACGGCATGGCCGTTGGTATCCAAGCCGACGTATGTGGGAGGGCTGGGATTCAACTTTAAATGGAACATGGGCTGGATGAACGATATGCTGCGGTATATGTCGCTGGACCCTATTTACCGCCCATACAATCACGATAGCCTGACATTCTCCTTTTTCTACGCCTTCTCAGAGAATTATGTGCTGGCCATCTCCCATGACGAGGTAGTGCATGGGAAATGTTCACTGATCAATAAAATGCCGGGCGAATATTTACAAAAATTTGCCGGTTTACGAGCTTTTTACGCTTATACTATGGCCCATCCAGGCAAGAAACTCATCTTCATGGGGCAGGAATTCGGCCAGATGAAGGAATGGGACTACCAGTCTGAACTGGACTGGAATCTGCTGGATGTAGAGATGCACAAGAAGATGCAGGATTACTGCAAGGCGCTCAATCATTTTTATCTGGAAAATGCTCCCCTGTGGCAGGTGGATTACTCCTGGGAGGGATTCTCCTGGATTGCCCATGACGATTCCGCCAATTCAGTGATCAGCTTCCGCCGCATAGATGACAAAGGGGACGAGCTCATTATCATTTGCAATTTTTCAGGTACACAGTTTGAAAAATATGAGATCGGTGTTCCGGTCAACGGCATTTATCGGGAGGTGTTTAATACCGACGACCCCGCATTCGGGGGATCGGGTTTCGGCAATTCCGGGGATCTTTCTTCCAACATCCGAAAGCCAATGCATGGGTTTGAACAGTCTTTAAGCCTGGCATTGCCGGCCATGTCGGTGCTGTATTTGAAATGTACCCGGGTCCGCAAAAAGCGGGTGAAGAAAACTGATGTGTCGGGATCGACAGGGAAAGAGACAACCAAGACGTCCAAATCAGCCGCCGGCAAAGGAGACGCGTCTTCCAAGCCAGCTGCCAGAAGAAAAACGGCGGCCAAGTCGACCGCCACCACGCGCAAACGCACCAGAAAGGCCGACAATACAAAGGAGGAATGACCACTATGTTTCGCAAGCAGGAATGTATCGCTATGTTATTAGCGGGAGGGCAGGGCAGCCGTTTGGGTGTTTTGACGCGCAATCTGGCGAAACCAGCCGTCCCCTTTGGAGGCAAATATCGTATTATTGATTTTCCTCTTTCCAACTGTGTCAACTCGGGCATTGAGACGGTGGGTGTTCTGACCCAGTATCAGCCGCTGCTGCTCAATGAGTACATCGGCAACGGCCAGCCCTGGGATCTGGACAGCCGCACGGGAGGCGTGCACGTTTTGCCGCCTTATCAGCGCAGCAAGGGCGCTGACTGGTACAAAGGTACCGCCAACGCCATTTATCAGAATATCCCGTTTATTGAGCGGTACGATCCGGATTATGTGGTGGTTTTGTCCGGCGACCACATCTACAAGATGGACTACTCCCAGATGCTCGCCTATCACAAGGAGATGAATGCAGACTGCACCATCGCTGTGATGGAAGTCCCCATGGAAGAGGCTTCCCGTTTCGGCATCCTCAACACCAATGAGGACGGTTCCATCTATGAGTTTGAAGAGAAACCCAAAAAGCCCAAGAGCAATTTGGCGTCCATGGGCATTTATATGTTCAGTTGGAATAAGCTCCGCCGGTTCTTGGAGGAAGATGAGAAAGATCCCAAGTCCTCCAACGACTTTGGCAAGAACGTCCTGCCGGCTATGCTGGCCGACGGGCAACGGATGTTTGCCTGGCGGTTCGATGGGTACTGGAAAGATGTCGGTACCATCGACAGCCTCTGGGAAGCCAATATGGATCTGCTCAATCCCAAGGTGGATCTGGACCTGTCTGATCCCGCATGGAAGATCTACGCACGCAATCCCGAACTGCCGCCTCAATACGTAGGCGCTACAGCGGAGATCGAGAATTCCATGGTCACCGAAGGGGCTATGATCTATGGCAAAATAGATTTTTCCATCTTGTTTTCCGATGTGTACATCGCACCCGGAGCAGTGGTCAGGGATTCCATCATCATGCCGGGAGCTAAGATTATGGAAGATGCAGTGGTGCAATATGCCATCATTGGGGAAGGTGCGGTTATCGGGCAGGGGGCCATAGTAGGCGGACGTCCGGAAGAGAGCACCAACTTGGATGAATGGGGTGTCGCCGTAGTAGGCGAACAGTTGACCGTTGGAGCGGGTGCAGTTGTTCCGCCCAAGGTAATGATTGATCAGGATATCAAGGAGGCGGAAAAATAAGATGAGAGGCAACAATGTTTTAGGTGTTATTTTTTCCAATATGCACGATGACTTTGTCCATGAGCTGACAACCGTGCGCACCTTAGGTTCCATCCCCTTCGGCGGCCGGTATCGTTTGATCGATTTCCCGCTTTCCAATATGGTGAATTCGGGCATCAATAAAGTAGGCGTTGTGACAAAACTCAATTACCAGTCTATGATGGACCATCTTGGTTCGGGTAAAGCATGGGATTTGTCCAGAAAGCACGACGGCCTTTTTATCCTGCCCCCGTTCGGCCAGGGAAATGCTGTATATACCAACCGGATCCAAGCCCTTTCCGGCATTGCCAATTTCCTCAAACATTCCAATGAGGAATACGTAATGATGTCCGACTGCAACTATGTCGTTAATTTTGACATGCAGAAAATGCTGCAGGCCCACATCACCAGTCAGGCCGATATTACCATCGCCTACAAAGATGGTGTACGCCCCACTTCTGCAAAAAATATCACAGTCCTAAATCTGGATGAATACGACCGGATCCGGTCGGTGGATGTGGATCCAGTCGGCACCACAAAGTGCAACTTTGGCCTCAATGTCTATTTGATGCGCAAGGAGTATTTGGAATGGCTGATCTCGGATGCTGTCAGCCGCAATATCCAGGATTTCCTGCGGGATATCATCCAGGCCCGCGTTGCCACCAGCCGTATTTTCGGCTATCATGTGGAGGAATATGTGGGCGCCATCAGTTCCCTGAACGATTATTTCCGGGTCAACATGGATTTGCTCAAACAGGATGTATCCAGCCAGCTGTTTGAACGCAATCGACCGGTGTATACCAAAGTGCGGGACGACATGCCGACTCGGTACGGCATCGGCGCATCGGTGAAGGGTTCCCTCATCGCAGATGGATGTCTCATTGAAGGGGAAGTGGAAAATTCCATTTTATTCCGCGGAGTGCATATCGGCAAAGGGTGTTCGGTGAAGAACTCCATCATTGGGCAGGATACCACTCTGTGCGACGACGCCAAGATATCCTATGTGGTGACCGACAAAAACGTGGTGCTGCAGCCCGGCAGGACCCTGATGGGATATGAAACTTATCCGGTATTTATTGAGAAAAATGCGGTGGTCTAGACACCATATAACTTGACAGATTGAAGAGGCTTTAAAGAATTAGCTCTTCGGGCTGTTTTTTAAGCGGCGGTTCACTTTTGCTGGGCCGCTGTTTGGATTTCTAGGTCTATGGTAAAGGGAGATCCCAAAAATAGACTGAAGATTGTGCGAATAGAAAAGTTCCTCTTCTATAAATTGGATTGGAGGAAGGTAGCATGAAAGTATTGTTTGTAACCAGTGAAGCGCGTCCGTTTGCCGCCACGGGAGGTCTTGGAGATGTAGCGGGCTCTCTGCCGCAGGCCATCCGTTCCCGCCTGGTGGGATGCCGTGTGGTCATGCCTCTTTATGAGGATATCCCACAGGATCTCAAGGATACGATGCGTTTTGTTACCAGTTTATCGGTTCCTGTGTCATGGCGCCGTCAGTACTGCGGCATTTTTGAGGCCAAGTACAATGGAGTAACCTATTATCTGCTGGATAATCAGTATTACTTTAAGCGCCAGGGACTCTATGGCCATTACGACGATGCGGAACGCTTTGCCTTCCTCTCCCGTGCTGCCATAGAGATTATCCCATACATCGATTTTAAACCGGATGTGATCCATTCAAACGATTGGCAGACCGCTTTGCTCCCCGTTTATTATAAGCTGTTTTATCAGGATCGCCCGGGCTTTGAGGATATCAAGACCCTCTTTACCATTCACAACATCCAGTACCAGGGGCAGTACGGCATGGAGATTCTGGAGGATGTATTTGGCTTACCCCAGTATGCGAGAAGCATCGTGGAATTTGACGGGGATGTCAATGAAGTCAAGGGTGCCATCCAGATGGCCGATTGGGTTTCCACCGTCAGCCCGACCTACGCTCAGGAACTTTTAGATCCTTGGTTTTCCCATGGATTAGATCCTGTTTTAAGGGAAAATCAAGGGAAAATGTCCGGCATTCTCAACGGCATTGATACGCAGCTCTACAATCCGGAGAAGGATGACCGGATTTATGCCGCCTATTCCACAGAGGATCTCTCCGGAAAGGCGGAGAATAAAAAATGCCTCCAGGAACGTATGGGCCTCCCGGTCAAACCGGACGTCCCGGTGATGGGCATGGTGACCCGTCTAGTTTCCCACAAGGGGCTGGATCTGGTCAAGTACATTTTAGACGAGTTGCTCAGCACAGAGGATATCCAAATGGTGGTGCTTGGTTCCGGAGACTGGGTATATGAGAACTTCTTCCAGGAGATGCAGGCCAAATATCCCGATAAACTGGCGGTAGTCATTGGGTTTATTCCGGAGCTGTCCCACAAAATCTATGCCGGGTCGGATTTGTTCCTGATGCCTTCCAAGAGCGAACCTTGCGGCCTCTCCCAGATGATCGCTTTGCGCTACGGTTCGATCCCGATTGTCCGAGAGACCGGAGGGCTAAAGGACAGTATTTTTGACAGCGGCGACGGCAAAGGCAATGGATTTACATTCAAAAGCTACAATGCTCACGATATGCTGGCGGCTATCCGCCGGGCTATCGCCGGCTATTATTCCAGCAAAGAGGGATGGGCTACATTAGTAGACCGTGCTATGAAATGCGATAATAGCTGGGGAAAATCGGCGAATGAATACATCCGCCTTTATAAATCCCTTTGTGGGAAATAAAAGACTGAGAACATTGTCCCCCGGATCAGAGATGATCTTGGGGGACTTTTTATGTGACTTTTTGTTTCTTTTATGCAATGTATCAAAGAATCCGATGCACATAATGACAAATCACATAAAAGAAATGAACAAAAAAGAAGAGGGTTATTTTATAAAAATGCTAATTGCATTTTTATGCTAATTTTAATACAATAAAAAGGTAATGATTAGATAAGCTGCACAATGCGAGGACACTCCATGGTTTTTACTTGTATTGCAGCCAGAAACAGGTTCAGAATGAAAGATGAATAGGAGGGAAGAAGTAACCACTGTAAGTGTAAAAAGGAGGAATTATTGTGTTTCAAAAATGGATCAAAAAGTCATTTGCCTTATTGCTCAGCCTGACGTTGGCGCTTTCTATGATAGTTCCGTCGGTGTTTGCAGAGGAAGGGCCTGTCCGCGAGGATGCAGATACACAAAGGTTTGTATCTTTTAACCTGCGATACGATACCACAAGCCATGATTTGATGAAGTTGGATGTGCGCGGCCCGCATCTGCTGGAAGTCATTCAAAAGTATCATCCCGATTCTATCGGGTTCCAGGAAGCCACCGATGATTGGATGAACTATCTGAGAACAGCAATGGATGAAATCGGCTATGCTTATGTGGGCGTGGGACGGGATACTGGTACCGATGATCCAGATCGGTCTTCCACATCCAATGAATTTAACCCGGTGTTCTATCAAAAGGATAAATATGACTTGATGGAGTCGGGGACATTTTGGCTATCGAAGACGCCGGATGAAGTTTCCGGAACAGAATGGGGAGCAGCTTGTCCCCGTATCTGTACCTATGTGGTGCTCAAGGATAAACAGACCGGACAGTACTATGGCCATTTTAACACCCATCTGGACCATGTGGCACTCAGTTCCCAGGCCAATGAGGTGCGTATCATTCTCAACCGTGTGAAAGAGATCTCCGAAAAGTACGATGATATGGGTTGCGTGGTCACCGGCGATTTTAACAGCGTCCGGTTTGACAATACCAATCCTGATTACATTCCTCTGACCTATAACATCATGACCTCCCGGATGGACGATTCCAGAAGCATCGCTGAGAACATCCTTGTGGATGGAGGGACCTTTAATGGATACCAAAAGCCCATAGACTGGGAAAACGGACATCCTTCGGATAACGATAAGCCTGCTGTTGATACGTCGTCATCGCCTATTGATTACCTGTTTTTGACCAAAGGCGTTTTTGACGTCAAGACATATACCGTGATCGACGACACCTTTACCTTCGATTACAACGGTGTGACCTACCACAATCACCCGGTGTCCGACCATTATGGCGTATTCTGCGAAGTGCAGCGCAAGGAACAGCCCGGCGATTCGTCTATGGATGAAAGTGCAATCATCGATTATCCTGCCGAGACTTACGTAGGCGGGCAGGAACTGTCCAAAGAGGATCTGGAAAATATCGTCGGCGCCCTTTCCTTACCCAATGTAGCGGCGGATAGTTCGGTTTCTTCCAACATTCAGTGCGCTTCCAACAAGCCGGTATCCAATGTTTTGGATACTACCAGTACCGCCCAGGTAGGGGACTACGACAGCAACGTCTATTGGGAGATCACATTGGCGCTGCAAAAGCTGACCAATATCCAGGCGGTTACCTATACCACCAGTACCACGACAGCCAATATCCCCAGCAATGTAGAGATTTTAGTTTCCAACGACAACTCCACTTGGAAAAAGGTTGGGGGCACCATTCTGGAAAAAGCCGCATCCAATTCCACTACCTATGTGATTCTGGATGAGCCGGCGGAGGCCCGATATGTTAAAATGGTTATGCCCGATACTTATCACGATACCAGTGTGAAAAACATCTCGATCTACGGCGTAGAGGATAACAAATCCACCATCTCTGCCGACCGTTATACTCCCATCAGCGGTCCCAAGGCCGGGGAAAAAGAGGGCTATGAGATGATGTTTGACGATAATGTGGGAACAAAATTCTATGTAAAAGAAACCAGTTCCATTGTGTTCCGTCTGGATAAGCCGGAGACTGCCCTTGCCTATTCCTTCACCAGCGGGAACGACAATGAGAAGTATCCCGGCCGTTATCCCTCCGACTGGGTCCTGTATGGATCCTCCACCGGCGAGGACGGCAGCTGGCAGATCATTGACCGGCAGTCCGACGCTTCTTTCGCCGATGTAAACTATGCGGAATTTATGTTTGACATTCAGAATCTCACACCTTATCAGTACTATAAAATCGACTTTACCAAACTTCCCAACGGTAATATGCAATTCTCGGAATTTGATCTCTACAAAGAGGGGAATGGGGAAGAAGAGCCTGATGTGGAATTGATCAAAATGGATCAGTCGTCCATGTCACCCATCAGCGGCCCCAAACCAGGGGAAGCGGAAGGCTATGAAAACCTCTTTGATGGGGACGTAAATACAAAACTTTATTATAAGAATTCCCTGCCGGAACCCATCATCTGGAAGACTGATTCGGCAGTAGCGGTGCCTCAGTATTCCTTCACCACAGCAAACGACAGTGCTCAGTTCCCCGGACGTATGCCCAGCAAATGGACGTTATATGGTTCCGCCACTGGTGAGGATGGAAGCTGGCAGATCATCGACGATCAGACCGGTTATCATATGCCGGATGTCAACAGCACGGAATTTACGTTTGAGGTGAAAAATCCTGTGGCATATCAGTATTATAAACTCCAATTTAACGCATTGGGTACCCAGGACCGTCTCCAACTTTCGGAAGTCAGCCTGTATCAGCAGCAGAGCAGGGCCGATTATAGCAAAGTGGATGAGGCACTGAATGCCATTCCGGAGGATTTATCCCCTTATACCAGAGAATCTTTAAAAGTTCTGGCCGATGTGCTGGGTACGGTGGACCGTACAAAGAGTGCTGAGGATCAGAATTTAGTGGATCAAATGGCTGCAGATATCCAAAAAGCGGTGGAGGGTCTGGAAACAGTGGCGGACATCCCAGTGTCGAGTGTCACGATCCAAAATGCCCCTCAGAAAATGAAAGAAGGGGAGAGTGCTGTACTGAGTTGTCAAATTCTCCCCGAAAATGCCAGCAATAAAAATGTAACCTGGTCCAGCAGCGATGAGGACATCTTGACGGTCGGACAGGACGGAACAGTCCAAGCAGTGGGAACCGGTAAGGCTGTTATCACTGTCACAAGCCAGTGGGATCCGTCCATACAGGATTCCTGCGAGATTGAGGTATCCAAAAAAGCGGATATCATCACCGACAAGGAAGGATACGATTCCAATGAAGAGATCACCGTCACTTTTGAGACCGATTTAAATGTGACAGGTATCTCGCTTCGCAATGAGTTGGGACGTTCTCTGGGCTTGATCCGCATACACTCTAGGATCGAAGGAGATCATAAGGTGTGGAGCGTAAAGACATGTATCGCTACCACAGGGAACCGTACCATATCTGTCTTTGCCAAAGCTGACGGACAGTACAGTGAGATTGGCCAGTTTAAAGTAACCATCGGCCAGCCTATGACCGGACCGGCAGAGATTTATCGTGCGGAGATCCAATCCGATACCGCTCAAGTGGGCGAGGATTTTTTGGTCAAGGTGACTACCAATCAGAACGCTACTAAACTTTCGGTTCGAAATGAACGTTGGAAAGCCATCAGCTTTGTGGTAGAAAGCGTGGAGGATGAGGGAGACAATCGCATTTTTACCATCCGTATGAATGTAGGAACAGCGGGACTTCGTTTGTTCTCCTTCATGGCCGCTGGCGATGACAATGTATGGAATGGTGATTCCGTAGAGGACTCCATCCTGATTTCCTGATATTTTTGGGAATCCACGAAAAAACAAAAAAACAGGACGGTACACAATTGTACCGTCCTGTTTTTTTGATCTATTGTAATCTAAAATTGATTTTATAATACAATACATTAAAGAGTACAAAAAATAGGACGATTTATTTGAATAAATTGTCAATTGCATTTCTGTTCTAAAATCACTATAATTATAGATGATGATCGGGGAAATGCACAAGAATCAAGGATTAATTTCCAAGATTTTACCATATTTTATAATTGGGTTACCTTGGCGCCGAGAGTGCCTTAACAATAGGTGTTAAAACAAAAAGGAGGATTTATTATGTTCCAGAAAGCTATTAAGAAGTCCTTTGCGCTTCTGCTGAGTCTTACCTTAGCTCTTACCCTTATGGTACCGGCGGTGTTTGCAGAAGAGAGTCCCTCTGTACAGGGCGATGTCTTGGTGGAAAGCGTCACCATTCAGAATCGCGTTGATCGATTGCTGGAAGGGGAGACCGCTCAGCTCACAAGTGAAGTGCTACCCGAAGACGCTACCAATAAAAATGTAACTTGGTCCAGCAGCGATGAGAGCGTATTGACCGTCAGCCAGGATGGACTTGTCCAAGCAGTTGGCGCTGGTACTGCGACAATCAAAGCAAGTGCCCAGACAGAAGATATGATTTTTGACACTTGCAAGATTAAGGTAGTTGCAAAACCTATCTTTAAGACCGATAAAGATACCTATGAACCCAATGAAACCATTCTTGTTACGGTCCAAACCGATTACAATGTGGCATCGGTTATCCTGAAAGACGAAGCGGGTAACGAAATAAATCGGATCCATGTGCAGTCTTCTATCAATGGAGACTACAAAGAGTGGAACATCAAGGTTAGCATGGCAGAAGCAGGGGATCACACCATTTCGGTATTGGCCAAGACAACAGGGGATTATGAGGAGATTGCCAAGTTGCCTGTGACCATCGCTGGAGATAGCGGGGAATCCTCTGAACCGAATTCTTCTAAGCCGGAATCTTCCTCCACTCCGGAGGCATCTGAGCCGGAATCCTCTACACCGGATGAATCCAATCCCGATTCATCTTCGTCCAGCAGTTCCAGCGGAACGGCTGCAGGAACTACATCGAAACCTTCTAGCAGTTCTTCCTCCCATAGTTCTTCGTCCAAGAACCCTTCCACCGGGGAAAGCACTCCTTTGTTTGCCGTTTTGGGACTGGCTGTTGTGGCTGGCGCTACTATGGTCGTGATTAAGAAACGGGAAGATAAGTAATTTCTTAGCTTATTTTATAGAAGCAACTTCCCCCAAATCAAACCAGGATTCAACCAATTCGGTTGAATCCTGGTTTTTTATTTATAGGATGCAGGAGCAAAAGGGAAGAAGAGGATAAAAGAAAAAACGCATCCACCGAAGTGAATGCGTTTTTATGGAGGCGCCACCCAGAATCGAACTGGGGAATAAAGGTTTTGCAGACCTCTGCCTTACCGCTTGGCTATGGCGCCATAGTCACAAATGGATGCTTAAATGAGAGAATTTAAGCATCCATCCGACCGAACATGGAGCGGATTACGAGGCTCGAACTCGCTACCTCCACCTTGGCAAGGTGGCGCTCTACCAGATGAGCTAAATCCGCAAAAATGGTGCCTCCGGACGGAATCGAACCATCGACACGGGGATTTTCAGTCCCCTGCTCTACCGACTGAGCTACAGAGGCAAATGTGGCGACCCGGAACGGGCTCGAACCGTCGACCTCTAGCGTGACAGGCTAGCGTTCTAACCAGCTGAACTACCGGGCCACATTTGGTGGGAACAACAGGGCTCGAACCTGTGACCCCCTGCTTGTAAGGCAGGTGCTCTCCCAGCTGAGCTATGCTCCCGAACGCGACGTTGATTATTATATATCACTTATTTTCCTTTGTCAACAGTTTCGGCAAAAAAAGTCAGATTTTTTCCCAGAGCTGTTTTGGAAGCCGCGTCAAATGGCCGACGTGTAAAGATTGAAGGTTTGTCGGTAGAGAGGATGGATACCAAATTTAGTATATGAGAAAAGAACGGGAAATGTGCTTGACAAAATGTGGATTGCCTAGTATAATCATAATCTGTAAAGAGTAGAACCTTTACAGCATCTGCCGAAGGGAGTACCGTTCCGTTATGCCTAAGGATTACCAGATATCGGTTTTGTTAGACTTCTATGGTCAGATGTTGACGGAAAAACAACGGGATATGGTAGACTATTATTATAATGACGACCTGTCCCTTTCGGAAATCGCGGAAAATGAAGGGATTACGCGTCAAGGCGTGCGGGATTCCATTAAAAGGGCGGAATCACAGCTTTTTTTGATGGAGGAACGTCTGGGCCTTGCCAAACGGTTCAGCCAGGTTAAGGACGGTTTGGAAGAAATTCTGGTAGCGGCCAGGGATATTGAGCTTGCAAACATCAACGGCAGTTGCTCGAGGGAAATTGCCGAGAGAGTCCGCCGCATTATCCGGCTGGCTGAAACGTTAAATGAATGAACTTTTGGTTATGATAAGGATAAAAAGGATAAACAGGGAAAGAAGGGGAACGAGGCGTGGCATTTGAAGGTCTTGCTGATAAACTGTCTGAGGCGTTTAAGCGCCTGCGCTCCAAGGGTAAATTAACCGAGTCGGACGTCAAGCAGGCCATGCGCGAAGTGCGTTTGGCGCTGTTGGAGGCCGACGTCAACTATAAAGTGGCCAAGGATTTTGTGGCCAAGGTCACCGAACGTTCGGTGGGAAGTGAGGTCATGGAAAGTCTCACCCCGGCGCAGCAGGTGGTCAAGATCGTGGACGAAGAGCTGACGGCTCTCATGGGCGGGGAAAATACCCGTATCGACATGGCGTCAAAACCGCCCACCATCATTATGATGTGCGGCTTGCAGGGCTCTGGTAAAACCACGCACGCGGCGAAATTGGCGTCTTTGTTTAAACGTCAGGGGCACCGCCCCATGCTGGTGGCCTGCGATATTTACCGTCCTGCCGCTATCACCCAGCTGCAAGTCATGGGTGAAAAAGCCGGAGTACCGGTGTTTGAGATGGGTCAGATCGATCCGGTCAAGATCATCAAAGGGGCCATGCGGTTCGGCAAGGACCACGGCAACGACATTTTGATTTTGGATACCGCCGGTCG
The DNA here is from genome assembly GCF_015140235.1 of Solibaculum mannosilyticum. Lineage (GTDB taxonomy): Bacteria > Bacillota > Clostridia > Oscillospirales > Acutalibacteraceae > Solibaculum > Solibaculum mannosilyticum. The sequence continues at coordinate 731,980 of NZ_AP023321.1, forward strand.
TCTGCACATCGACGAGGAATTGATGAACGAGCTCAAGCGCATCAAAGCCGATGTGGAACCCAATGAGATCCTATTGGTGGTGGATGCCATGACCGGTCAGGATGCCGTCAATGTGGCCAAGGCGTTTGACGATGCGCTAGGTATCACAGGTGTTATTCTGACCAAGCTGGACGGCGATACCCGCGGCGGCGCAGCATTGAGCGTCCGGGCTGTCACCGGGAAACCCATTAAATTCATCGGTGCTGGTGAGAAGATCGGGGATCTGGAACCCTTCCATCCCGCCCGTATGTCCTCCCGTATCTTGGGGATGGGCGATGTGCTCAGCCTCATTGAGAAGGCAGAGAGTCAGATGGATGAAAAGCAGGCCCGAAAGCTTGCCAAGCGCATGCAGGAAAATAAACTGGATTTTAACGATATGCTGGAACAAATGCTCCAAGTCCGCAAGATGGGTCCCCTTAAGCAGCTTTTGAGCAGTTTACCCGGTATGGAAAAACAGCTGCGGGACGTGGACATCGACGACCGTCAGATGGATCGCGTAGCCGCCATCATCCAGTCCATGACCATGGAAGAGCGTTCCAATCCCGATATCATTAACCCGTCCCGCAAACGTCGTATCGCCGCCGGCAGCGGTATGAAGGTGGAGGATGTCAACCGTCTGATCAAGCAGTTTGAGCAGGCTCGCAAGGTCATGAAACAGGTGGGCAGAGGCGGCAAGGGAAAACGCCGCCGGATGAATTTCCCACAGATTCCACAGATGTAATGAAACATTTTGATAGGTTCAGATTCTGAGCAGGAGGTGATATTAGATGGCAGTGAAAATTAGACTTCGCCGTATGGGCGCTAAGAAGGCTCCTTTCTACCGCATCGTGGTGGCGGATTCCCGTTATCCCAGAGACGGTCGTTTCATTGAGGAGATCGGTTACTACAATCCGTTGACCGAGCCGGCTGAGGTGAAAATCGACGCTGAAAAAGCCCAGAAATGGATGAAAAACGGCGCTCAGCCCACCGATACCGTCAAGGCTTTGCTGAAAAAGAACGGTGTCCTTTAATTCTTCGTGTTGTTTTCAGGAGGTAACATAATTGGAAGAGCTTTTGATTCAAATGGCCAAAGGCCTTGTGGAAGATCCCAGCGCCGTGGAAGTTTCTGTTGACGCTCCCGACGAAGAGGGTACTGTCGTGTATCACCTCCATGTAGCGGAAGGCGACATGGGCCGAGTCATCGGCAAGCAGGGTCGTATTGCCAAGGCGATGCGTACCGTGATGCGTGCCGCTGCCAGCCGTGTGGAACAGAAAGTGGCTGTGGAAATCGATTGATTTTCCAGGAGCTTCAGGCCGTTTTTCGGCCGGATAACATAAGATGCGCAAACATGGTCATAACACCGTTTTGTTGGTGTTATGACCCATTTGCTAATGGAGACAATTTTACAGTCCGGGAGGAGGAAAAACCTTGGTAAAACAGTATCTGGAAACCGGGCGGATTGTGGGGACCCACGGTGTGCGCGGGGAGATGCGAGTGGAGCCGTGGTCGGATTCGCCGGAAAGCCTGTGCCGTCTAAAGGCCCTTTATCTGGACGGCGGCAAAAGAAAACTGGATATTGTGTCCATTCGCCCCCACAAGTCCATGGTGCTTCTGAAGGTTCAGGGCGTGGATTCCATGGAGGCCGCTCAGGCAATGAGAGGGACAGTCCTATTTCTCAATCGGGATGACGTGCGGTTGGAAGAAGGCCGGCACTTTGTGCAGGATCTCATCGGGCTTAAGGTGGTGGATGCCGACAACGGCAATCAGTACGGTGAGCTGACCGATGTCAGCCGGACGGGGGCAAACGACGTTTACCATCTCCGCTCATGCGATGGAAAAGAAACTCTAATCCCGGCCATTCCGGACGTGGTGCTCCGCATCGATTTGGAGCAGGGCGTCATGGAGATCCGTCCTCTCAGGGGGTTGTTCGATGAGGATTGACATCATGACCCTTTTTCCTGAGATGTGTGAGACGGTATTGGGAGAAAGCATCCTAGGCCGCGCCAGGGAGAATAAACTGGTGGACATCCATTGCCATGATATCCGTGCCTACACCATCGACAAGCACCGTCGGGTGGATGATTATCCATACGGCGGCGGCATGGGGATGGTCATGCAGGCGCAGCCCATTTACGATTGTTTTGAAGCCATTGTGCGTGCAGCTGGCAGCCGTCCTCATCTCATCTACCTTTCCCCACAGGGAGGTGTATTCCGCCAAAGAAGAGCGGTGGAACTGGCGTCAATGTCCCACATCGCCTTGTTGTGCGGTCACTACGAAGGGGTGGACGAACGGGTGCTGGAGGAACTGGTGGATGAAGAAATCTCCATCGGGGACTTTGTACTGACGGGTGGAGAATTGCCAGCGTTGGCGGTGGTAGACGCGGTAGCGCGTATGCTTCCGGGAGTGCTGGCCGACGAGGAGAGCTTCACGGAGGAAAGCCATTATGGAGGCCTTCTGGAGTATCCTCAATACACAAGGCCTCCGCAATGGAGGGGACGGGAAGTGCCTGAGGTGTTGCTTTCCGGCCATCACGCCAACATTGCAACATGGAGGCGGAAGCAGTCTTTGCAAAGAACATTGCATAAAAGGCCGGATATGTTGGAACAATTTACTATGAGCAAAGAGGATGCGAAACTCATGTCTGCCATCCGAGAGGAAGAAAGTGCAGAGTAAATGTGAAAAGGGTTGCTCTTACCGGTGAAAAATTAGTGACTTTTTAGTTGTTTTTGACGATTTTGACAGCTTCTACAACCTCTGATCGTAAATAACAACCAAATGTTTTCCACAATTGCGTCAATGTACACAAACTTCGTGGACGAGGAAGGAAGCCCTATTAGGCATCAATACAAAATGTGATAAAAACCGGCGGGAATCTTGATAATCAAGTTGACGGTTTCTTAGTTTGTGTCTATAATGGGTAGTGAGATAATGTTTGGATGATAAATCCTTTATTGTTATGGGGGAGATTTTAGAATGTATGTAAAAGATGTTACTGTTCAGAACCAGGTAGGGTTGCACGCTCGTCCTGCTACTTTCTTTATTCAAAAGGCAAATGAGTTTAAGTCCTCTATTTGGGTGGAAAAAGAAGAGCGCAGAGTTAACGCCAAGAGTTTGTTGGGTGTTTTGTCCTTGGGCATCATCGGCGGTACCAGCATCCGCATCATCGCCGACGGCTCGGATGAGCAGCAGGCTGTGGATGGCTTGGTAGAACTGGTTGAATCCGGTTTTGCTGAGTAAGAAGCAAGGCACGATTAATAAAGGGCACCGTCCTGATGCAAGGGGCGGTGCTTTTTTCGTACATGGATTGGGGGGACGGCAGATGAATCCAAGGTTGGATGTTTTGCGGGAAAAAGCGAGACGTTTGCCGCTTACGCCAGGTGTCTATATCATGAAGAATCCAAAGGAACAGATTATCTATATTGGGAAAGCCAAGGCGTTGCGAAACCGGGTCAGCCAGTATTTTGGCGCTGGCAACCAGCATACACCTAAAGTGCGCCGCATGGTGGAGCAAGTGCAGGATTTCGACTATATCCTCACCGACAGCGAATACGAGGCCTTGGTACTGGAATGCAGTCTCATCAAGCAGTACATGCCCAAGTACAACATCCTGCTCAAGGACGACAAAGGATATCACTACGTCCGCGTGACCAAAGGACCTTGGTCGCGGATCTCGGAGGCCAAGCAGATGGCCGAAGACGGCTCCCTTTATTTGGGCCCTTATACCAGCGGCTGGACGGTCAAGCAAGCGGTGGATGAGGCCAATAAGATTTTTGGATTGCCCACTTGCAGCCGACGCTTTCCCCAGGAGATCGGAAAAGGAAGGCCCTGCCTCAATTTTTTTATCAAACAGTGCTGTGCCCCTTGCCGAGGAAAGATCAGCGCTGAGGAATATGAGGATATCGTGGAGGAAGCGGTGGATTTCCTAAAAGGAGGCAAGCCTTTTTCCAAAAAGGAATTGACCCAGAGGATGGAACAGGCGGCGGAAAATCTGGAATTTGAAAAAGCGGCGAGACTTCGAGATCGTATCCAGGCCATCGAACGGGTTTCTCAGAAGCAGAAGGTGGTTATGTCGAGGGTGCCGGTACAGGACGTCATCGCCATGGCCAGAGTGGGAGAGAAGGCGGCAGTGGAGGTCTTCCGGTTTACCAATGGACGTCTTCACGACCAGGAGAGCTTTCTTTTGGGGGAGATTGACACTGAACCGGAGGCGAGACAGGAATTTGTGGAGAGGTATTATACCATGCGTCCCGACGCCATTCCACCGGTCATCGCCATGGACGAACCGGCCGAAGATATGGAGCTGCTGGGACAGTGGCTGTCGGAACGGGCGGGACGAAAGGTGACGCTGCAAATCCCACAGAGAGGGGAACAGCGTCATTTGGTGGATATGTGCCGGGCAAACGCGGCGGAAAAGCTGGCCCAAGATGTGGGGCGGACCGGCAAAGAGGTGGCGGCCTTGGAGGAATTGGGAAGACTTTTAGGCCTGGATTCCCCGCCGCGGTACATTGAGTCCTACGACATCTCCAACACTGCAGGCAGCGACAACGTCGGAGCCATGGTGGTGTTTGAAGACGGACGTCCGTTAAAATCCGCTTACCGCAAGTTTGCCATCAAGGGATTTGAAGGGCAGGACGACTACGCCTCCCTTTACGAGGTGCTGTCCCGCCGCTTTCACCGCTACGAGGAGGAAAAAGAGACGGGGGAAGGATTCGGCCGTCTGCCCGACTTAATCCTCATGGACGGGGGCAAAGGCCAGGTGTCAGCCGTGTTGCCGGTTATCCGGGAGCATGGGCTGGATGTCCCTGTGTTCGGCATGGTCAAGGATGACAAACATCGTACTAGGGCCATCACATCAGAGGGGGCCGAGATCGCCATCGCCGCCACTCGATCGGTCTTTACCTTAGTGTCGGACATCCAGGAGGAAGTGCATCGTTTTGCCATCGGGTACCACCGTCAAAAGAGAAGTAAATCGGCAATCTCTTCTACGCTACAGGGCATTCCCGGCATCGGCCCGGCCCGGGCGAAGGCTTTGCTTCGTACGTTTGGAACAGTAGGCCGTGTCAAGGAGGCCACCGAAGAGGAACTCAGCGCCGTCAAGGGAATGAACGCGCAGGCGGCCAAAGCGGTGCGGGCGTACTTTGACGGAGAGGATTTTTAAACTTCTTGAAATATTTCCTGGGGAATGCTGCGGAAAAAGCAAACAAAAAGCCCTGTGCCGGTCTGCACAGGGCTTTTTCATCGTTTTATCAGGAGAATCTCATTGATTGATTTGGATGGAATAGGTACAGTGGAAGGCTTCCCCCGTATCCAGGGACAGGACGCCTTCCTTTTGCGTGAAATCACCGTGGAAATCCTCATAATCAGCGTGGCCCATCCAAGGCTCGATGCATACAAAAGGAGCCTTTTTGTCCGGGATGGTCCAGATCCCTAAGTAGGGGAATTCGCTAAAGTCGAAGACCAACCCTTTTTTATGATTTTTCGATACCAGACGCACGGTGCAGGATTTCAGGGACTCAAAAATAAGGGCGTCCTGGGAGAAAAGCTCGTGGCTTAATGCAATGGTGTTTTGACGGTCTAAAAAGGGAACTTTATCCCGTTTCAGAAGACCGTCGGTGTTGAGAGGGATACGATAAGCCGTCTCCTTGGAATCGAATACCAGGCTGTAATCCTCCAGGCTTTCACCTTCCTCAAGCGGACAGCGGAAGGCCGGATGGGCGCCGATGGAAAAGTACATGGTGGAACTATTGGGATTCAAGACTTCATAGGTCACCGAGAGATTGTTGCCCTCCAAGCGGTAAATGATGCGCAGCACAAAGGGATAAGGATAGATGGCCAGGGTATCCTCAGACGAGCTCAGTTCAAAGGTGAGATGGTTTGCCGATTGGCTGACCATCTGGAACTCCCGGACTCGGGCTAAGCCGTGCTGCGGGAGATGATAGGTTTTGTCTTCTATGGTATAGGAGTTGTCACGCAGCTTGCCGACGATGGGGAAAAGAATCGGGGCATGGTATTTCCAAAATGCAGGATTTCCGTCGGAAAGGTACTGCGTTCCCTCTTTTTTGCCGGTAATGTGATGGAGTTCTCCGCCCATGGTATCGACACTGATTTTTATTTGATCGTTTTCCAGCCAATAAAGCATAAAAGAAAACCTCCTTGTCAAAGATGCAAATAGATTCATCTTTAAAGTATAGTATAACAATTCAAACTTCGCAACCGTATTTCGAGAAATTAAAGGTGTTTTCCAGGCCGTCAGTAGGGCTTCCCCCTTGACAAACCCGCGCACTAGATGGGATAATGAGAAGGATAGAAAATAGTGGCAAAAGAGAATTTTTGACGATAGGATCAAAGCGTCCCACAGATTGTGGGGATCGATAGGGGAAAGAATGTCTGCTTTGGTTGGAAAGGGGCGGAGAACATGAGGGTGATTACAGGGCTTGCCAAAGGAAAACGCCTTGTCACGAGAGAAGGAACCGACGTGCGCCCCACCACGGAACGGGTGAAGGAAGCGCTGTTTAGCATCTTGCAGTTTGACTTGGAAGGTCGGCGTATTTTGGATTTGTTTGCCGGATCAGGTCAATTGGGCATCGAGGCATTGAGCCGAGGTGCGGCATCGGCGGTGTTTGTGGATTCCAGTTCGCAGAGCATCAAGGTCATCCAGCAGAATTTATTAAACACAGGTCTAGGACAAAATGCACAGGTGGTGTGCAGCGACTTTGCGTCTTATTTGGCGGGCAATACCGGTACGTTCGACATTGTATTTTTAGATCCGCCTTACCGCAAGGGCCTTTTGGAACAGGCGCTTCCGCTGGTAGCGCCGCGGCTCAACGCAGGCGGAAGCCTAGTGTGCGAGCATCCGAAGGGGACGGAGTTACCGCCTGAAGCAGGACCATTGACTCGGGTCCGGACGTATTCCTACGGCCAGGTTTTGATTTCATTGTATCGAGGTGAGGCATTGTGATTACAGCCATTTGTCCAGGTAGTTTTGACCCGGTGACGTTGGGGCATATTGATATTGTCACCCGCGCCGCCTCTATGTTTGACCGCGTCATTGTGACGGTCATGGCCAACTTTAATAAGAAACCGGCCTTTTCTGCCCAGGAGAGAATGGACATGCTTCGCCGCACCATCCATCTGCCCAATGTAGAGGTGGATTGTTACGATGGCCTGCTGGCCGATTACGCCCGGGAAAAGGGAGCTAAAGCGGTGGTCAAGGGCCTCAGGGCGGTGTCTGACTTTGAGTATGAATTCCAGATGGCCCTGACCAACAAACGTATGAACCCGGAACTGGAGACGGTATTCCTGACCACCCGGTCGGAATACATGTTCTTAAGCTCCAGCATTGTCAAGCAGGTGGCCACTTTGGGCGGGGATATCTCCGGCTTTGTGCCGCCCAGCATTATGGAAGAAATTCAATCTCGTTTTTATAGAGGAGGTCGTCTTACATGACTGTCGATGAATTACTGGATCAAATTGATGAATTAATGGAAAAAGCCTTTAATTTCCCGTTAAGCGGTGGAAAATGCGTTGTGGATTCCGAACGCGTACAGGAGATTGTGGATGATATTCGTCTCAACCTGCCTCAGGAGATCCGTCAGGCCAGGGCCATTGTGGCCGATCGCGGCGATATCATCGCCACAGCCCGTCGGGAGGGCGAGGGCATTGTCCGCGCCGCTGAGGAGCGCGCCCGCAGTCTGGTGGCCCAGGAGGAGATCACCAAGCAGGCCCAGCAGAAGGCCACGGAGATTCTCAGCCAGGCCCAGCTAAAGGCGAGGGAGATGCGCAAAGCGGCCAACGACTATGTGGACGAGCTGATGAAGCGGACCGATGAAGCGTTGACGGCCAATGTGGTGAGCGTGCGGGAGCAGGCCAAGAAAAACGACGAGGCCATGATGCAGCTCATTTCCGAACTGCGCCACACCCGTCAGAATCTGCGGTCCTCCAAAAACAGTGATTAAGGCAAATGGAATCGAAAAGGAAACCCCCGCTTCTCTTGAAGGGAAGCGGGGGTTTTATGATGGTTATGTTTCCTCCTGCTCAGGCGGATCGGTAAATACCGTTTCGATGATGCGGCTGCACTGCTCGGGAGAATAGCGCCAGCATTCCATCCGGTCGCCTTCAAAGAAATAACGGGGTTCGGTTGGGGGATAATCGGCATCAAAGGCGTCGATGATGATGAGCTTCACCTTCATCCGGTCGGGGATCAGACTCTTGATGAAGACGCAGGCCTGCTGTCCGGCATGGACGTCGTCACGAGGTTCGGCCAATCCGGCCAAGTTGGGAGCCAGCTCCACGAATACGCCGTAATTCTCCACGCTTCGGATGACGCCGGCAACCGTTTCCCCCTGTTCAAACAGGGCGGCGTTTTGTTCCCATGTGCCCAACAATTCCTTGTGGGTCAGACATACCCGGCCGCCCGGTTCCACCGACCGCACTACGGCACGGATATCCATGCCGGTGGAGAAGCGGTCCCTGGGATGGGAGATGCGGGAAACCGAGATGGAGTCGATGGGAATCAGGGATGGGAGTCCACAGCCGATGTCGGCAAAAGCGCCAAAAGGCTCCAAATGGGTGATGCGGGCGGGGATGATATCCCCGGGACGCAGGGCGGCGATGTAACTGCGCAAACATTGTTCCTGTACGGCCCGGCGCGATAACAAAGCGTACACCCCTAAGGAGTCCCTGTCAAACCCGGTGACGACAAAACACACCGGCTTATTGACCCGTGAGATGAGGGCGATGTCCCGCACCGATCCCTCCCGGATGCCGTAAGCCCCTTCGTCGTGGGGGATCATGCCCCGCATACATCCCACATCCACCCATAAATTATGCATACTGTCACACAATGTAGCACGTCCTTCCAGGATGCGTCCCTGTTGCCGCGCTTCCTCCAAGGCGGAGCGACTGCTTTGAGCGGCCTTGTTTTCCAACGTATCCAGCAGCAGGCCTTCGGGATAAAAATGCGTCATTTTCGTAACCTCCCTTTTGATGACCCCGGCGCTGACCGCCGGTTCGTTCCATATATATGACCCGGTCTGCTGGGTTTAGACGTGAAGCGGCCATGCAAATTTCACGGCAGGGTCAAAAGATGAAAATCCCCTGTCCGCCGCAGCATTTGAGAAGCCGTGCGGTGGGGGAGGCCAGGTGGCTGTCGGTCTGGATCATCAGGGTGACGCCGTCTTTGGGACTGCGCGCCCACACTGCCGCCGGTAACGCAGTGGTGTGGGTCATGTGCGGCGATTGCTTTTCGGAAGGGTTGCCGGGGAACAGCGGGTGGGAAGAGGGCTTGCTTGGGACGGCAAGCGGCCAAGAGACGTTTTGAGACCCGCTGCATGCGGGGAATAGACTGCCTCCCACGAAGGGAAGATGGGTGGTTTTGGGGCAAGGGTTCGAGACAATCTGGAAAGCGTAGGGTGTGCAGCCGTGGCCCTGTAAGGAACAGGCGGCCGATTGCGCCAAGGGCATGGAGGAAAAATGGGCGTAAATACGAGCGCGCATTGGAAAAAACTCCTTTCGGTACAATGACCAAAATTCTCAGGGAAAGGTTCCGGAAGGGTGTGGGGAATGTATTTGCGTTTTGTGGAAAACTGGTGGTATAATATACCACAATGTATGGTTAAAGGAGAATGGCCATGGATGTTCAAATAGGGGATATTTTGGAGATGAGAAAAAATCATCCTTGCGGCGGCAATTTGTTTTTGGTGCTGCGTTCGGGGATGGATTTTCGCATTCGTTGCCAGAAGTGCGGCCGGGAGGTCATGGTGCCCCGGGCCAAGGCGGAACGCAACATCAAAAAGATTATCCGGCCGGAGGACAAAGGGTAGCGTACCAGTCCGATTGTTTGGCAAGAATAAAAGGGAGAGGTGCGCAGTATGTTTGATAAATTGGCCGAAGTAGAAAAGCGGTACGACGAGATCGCTGAGAAGCTGTACGACCCTCAGGTCGTGCAGGATATGGAGCAGTACACCAAGCTGATGCGGGAGCAAAAGCAGCTGGAACCGGTGGTGGGAAAGTACCGGGAATACAAAGCCGCCAAAGCGTCCTTTGACGAGGCGAAGTCCCTGTTGGATGCCGGCGGGCTGGACAAGGATTTCAAAGAGATGGTGGAGGAAGAGCTTTCTTCCTCCCGGGAGACCATGGAACGGCTCCAGGAGGACGTCAAGGTGCTGCTTCTGCCCCGGGACCCCAACGACGACAAAAACGTCATCGTGGAGATCCGCGGCGGCGCAGGCGGAGAGGAAGCGGCGTTGTTTTGCGCAGTGCTGTTTCGGATGTACTCTATGTATGCCGAGACCCACGGATGGAAGGTGGAGGTGCTGGGCTCCAACGAAACCGAGCTGGGGGGCTATAAGGAAATCAGCTTTATGATCTCCGGCGAGGGGGCTTATTCCCGTCTGAAGTTTGAAAGCGGCGTCCATCGCGTGCAGCGGGTGCCTGAGACAGAGTCCCAAGGCCGTATCCATACCTCCACCGTCACAGTGGCGGTGCTTCCCGAGGCCGACGAGGTGGAAATCGACATCAATCCCACCGATTTGCAGATCGATACCTTCCGCTCCAGCGGCGCCGGCGGCCAGCACATCAATAAAACCGAATCGGCCATCCGCATCACCCATCTGCCCACTGGACTGGTGGTGGAGTGCCAGGATGAGCGCAGCCAGTATAAGAACAAGGACCGCGCCATGAAGATCCTTCGCGCCCGTCTGTTGGAGGGGGAGAGGGAGAAACAGGAGAGCGCCATCGCCGCCGAACGCAAGGCGCAGGTGGGCACCGGCGACCGTTCGGAACGCATCCGGACATATAATTATCCTCAAAGCCGTGTCACCGACCATCGCATCGGCCTGACCCTCTATCGGTTGGAAGCGGTTCTCAACGGCGACTTGGATGAGATTATCGACGCCCTCATCACCGCCGACCGGGCGGAGAAGCTTAAAGCGTCGGATCAAGAATAGACTTTAATCCCAGAAAGTAGCGGATGTTATGCATAAAACAGAGCATTTAACCATAGAAAAACCGGACGTGCAGGACAGCGGCATCCAACGTGCCGCCGCCATCCTGCGGGACGGAGGGTTGGTGGCCATCCCCACCGAGACGGTGTATGGCCTGGCGGCCGATGCCCTCAATCCCCAGGCGGTGGGACGCATCTTTGAAGCAAAGGGACGTCCTTCTGACAATCCGCTCATCGTTCACATCGCTCACCTGGAGCATATCACAAATGTGGCGCGTACCGTGCCGGAATCGGCCGATAAACTGGCAAAAGCTTTCTGGCCCGGGCCGCTGACCATGGTGCTCCCCAAAGCGAGCGGCATTCCGGACAAGACGTCGGGAGGGCTGGATACGGTAGGAATTCGGCTGCCCTCGCATCCCGTAGCTCGGGCGGTTATCGAGGCGGCAGGTGTGCCGTTGGCGGCGCCGTCGGCCAACCTATCCGGATCCCCCAGCCCCACCACTGCCAGCCATGTTCTGGCCGATATGGAGGGGCGCATCGAGGCGGTGCTGGACGGCGGCCCCTGCGGCGTTGGGGTAGAATCGACGGTGCTGTCTTTGGCGGGGAAACGTCCTCTTTTGCTCCGTCCCGGAGGGGTGACGCCGGAACAGATTGAGTCGGTCATCGGCCCCATCGACATCCATCCGGCGGTGTATCATGCGCTGGAACAGGGCCAAAAGGCGGAATCTCCCGGCATGAAGTACAAGCACTACGCTCCACATACCAAGGTGATGGTGGTCAAGGGAGACGGTCAAAGCTTTGCCCGATACGTCAACAGTCAGATAGGAAAGGTAGGGGCCTTGTGTTTTGACGAGGATCTGCCCCATCTTCATGTGCCGGCGGTGTCCTATGGGCACATGGGCCAGCCGGACACCCAGGCCCAGGGGCTGTTCGATGCCCTGCGGCGCTTGGATGGTTTGGATGCCGACGTGGTGTACGCCCGCTATCCTGATGTGGACGGCATGGGCCTTGCAGTATACAATCGGCTCATGCGGGCGGCGGCTTTTGAGGTGATCGAACTGTGAACCACGTGATTCTAGGGCTGACCGGTCCCACAGGATCGGGAAAAAGCACCATAGCGTCCATGCTGCGGCAAAGAGGCTTTGCCGTAGTGGATGCCGACCAGGTGGCCCGGGAGGTTATGGAACCGGGATCCCCGGTGCTTGTGCGGTTGCAGGATGTGTTCGGTCGGGACGTCCTGGAGAAAGACGGCTCCTTAAATAGAAAGAAATTGGCGGCTCGGGCGTTTGCTTCGCCCCAGTCTACCAAGATTCTTAACGACATCACCCATTCGGCCATCCTGGAGGAGATGGAGCGGCATCTTGCTTCTCTCCAGGAGGAGGGGGAGCGCCGCATCCTGCTGGATGTGCCGCTGCTATTTGAGAGCGGGTCGGATAAGATGTGCCATATGACGGCGGCTGTACTGGCGCCCAAGGAGACGCGTCTTGCGCGCATCATAGAGCGTGACGGTTTAACACGATCGGAGGCGCTTCATCGGATGGGCATCCAGCCGGAGGATGATTTCTATAGGAAGCGTGCTGACATCCTTTTGACCAATCAAGGGGATGCCAAAGAGTTAGAAATTCAAGTGGATGCTCTGTGCCGTCAGGTGGAAAGGAGACTTGTGGATTGAAAGGTTTTTTTGCATGGATTGGGACTCTATTGGTGCTGGCTGTCAGCGTGACGGGGCTTTGGTGGGCCAACGTGGATTTTACCAAAAAAGCCTATCCCACCCCTTACGCCGATCTTGTAAAGCAGTCGGCCCAGCAAGCCGATCTGGACGAAGCTTTTGTCTACTCGGTCATGCGGACCGAAAGCCATTTCCGTCCGGAAATCGAGTCCTATGCAAACGCCATCGGCCTGATGCAGCTCACGCCGGATACCTTTGATTGGGTGCGGTATGTGCTGGGGTCCGAGGAGGATTTGTCGGCTGAGGATCTAAAGACGCCACAGGTCAATGTTTATTATGGATGCCAGCTCCTGCGCATCCTTTTGGACGAATTTGAGAAGCCTGAGGTAGCTTTGGCCGCGTATCATGCCGGCCGGGGCAACGTCAACAAGTGGCTCCAGGACCCAGCCTATTCATCCGACGGCAAAACCTTAGAAACCATCCCCATTGAAGATACCAGGAATTATGTGGATAAAGTGATGCATACTTACAATATATATACCCATTTGTACCATTGGGAGTAAACCATATCAATTGACACAAGGAGGTCTTTTTTATGAGCGAACAAACCAAAACCCAAGCCCAGCTGCTCCAGGAGAAGCTGGCTTTAAAGCGTAAGAATCTGGGTCAGGAACTGCCTGATTCCACCATCGGTGAGGCCGATGCCTATTGCGAACAGTACAAGTGCTTTTTGGACAACGCCAAAACCGAACGGGAAGCCGTGGATACCATCGAGCAGATGGCGAAGGACAAAGGGTTCGTCCTTTACGAGCAGGGAAAACAGTATCAGCCCGGCGACCGTGTGTACTATATCAATCGTCGTAAAGCCGTCATTCTGGCGGTGATGGGAAAACGCTCTTTGGCGGAGGGCGTGCGTATCGCCGCGGCCCATATTGATTCCCCCCGCCTGGATCTCAAGCCCCAGCCTCTGTATGAGGACGGCGAGATGGCCCTCTTTAAGACCCATTATTACGGCGGCATCAAAAAGTACCAGTGGACGGCCATGCCGCTGTCCCTCCACGGCCGGGTCGTGCTGGGGGACGGCACATTTGTGGATGTAAAGCTGGGCGAGGATGAAGGGGATCCTGTATTCTGCGTCACCGACCTGCTGCCCCATCTGGCCAACGAACAGATGAAGCGCACGTTGAACGAAGGCATCAAGGGTGAGGAACTCAATATCTTAGTGGGATCCCGCCCCTTTAAGGATGATAAGGCGTCTGAACTGTGCAAGCTCAATATCCTGCGTCTGCTCCATGAAAAGTACGGCATGACCGAAGCCGACTTCCTGTCGGCCGAATTGGAACTGGTTCCCACGTACAAAGCCAAAGATGTGGGCTTTGACCGCAGTTTGATCGGCTCCTACGGCCAGGACGACCGTGTGTGCGCCTACACCGCCCTCACTGCTACTCTGGAATGCAAAGACCCGGAGCACACCGCCGTCACGGTACTGACCGACAAAGAGGAAATCGGTTCGGACGGCAACACCGGCCTCAATTCCGCCTATCTACAGTATTTTATCCAGTCTTTGGCGGACGCCGAAGGCGTGCCCTACTATCAGGTGCTGAGCCATTCCCAGTGCCTGTCGGCCGATGTCAACGCCGCCTTCGATCCCACTTGGCCGGACGTCATGGATCCCCGCAACTGCGCCAGGATCAATTACGGCGTGGTGGTTACAAAATACACCGGCGCCCGCGGCAAATCCGGGACATCCGACGCTTCGGCAGAATTCGTCGGCCAGATACGCCGTCTGTTTGATGAGAAGGGCGTCAAGTGGCAGATCGGCGAACTGGGCAAGGTGGACGCCGGCGGCGGCGGGACGGTCGCCATGTTCATCGCAGCCCTCAACGTGGACGTTGTGGATGTGGGCGTACCGGTCCTGTCCATGCATGCGCCTTTTGAGGTGGTGTCGAAAATCGACGTCTATATGGCCCACAATGCATTCAGCGCCTTTTTTGCCGACGGACAATAAGCTTTCTTGACGGATGAGGGGGAAAAGTGACGCTTTCCCCCTTGCAATTGGGAATATTACGTGGTATAATAATTCGGCAAAATACCAGAACACACGCAGGGCTGTTTGACGCGCTGGTGCCTTCCGTCCGGGAGGTGCGCGGCAGTGGAGAGGCCTTGCGGAGGTAACAACCAAAGGAGGATTTTATCAATGGCAGTTGTATCCATGAAACAGCTTCTCGAAGCAGGTGTCCACTTCGGCCACCAGACCCGTCGTTGGAACCCCAAAATGGCTCCCTACATCTTCACCGAACGCAACGGTATCTACATCATCGATTTGCAGAAGACCGTCCGCAAGCTGGAGGAAGCCTATATGTTCGTCCGCGAGCTGGCTGAAAACGGTGAAACCATCCTGTTTGTCGGCACCAAGAAGCAGGCTCAGGAATCCATCCGCGACGAAGCTCTGCGTGCCGGCGTTCACTATGTTAACGCCCGTTGGCTGGGCGGCATGCTCACCAACTTCCGCACCATCCGTCAGCGCATCGATCGTCTGACCCAGCTGCGCCGCATGGAAGAGGACGGCACCTTTGATGCCCTTCCCAAAAAGGAAGTCATTAAACTCAACCTGGAAATTGAACGTCTGGAGAAATTCCTCGGCGGCATTAAGGAAATGAAGAAGCTGCCCGGCGCTCTGTTTGTGGTTGATCCCAGAAAAGAGAAAATTGCTGTTGCAGAAGCTAAAAAATTGGGTATCCCGGTGGTCGCGATTGTCGATACCAACTGCGATCCCGATGAGATCGATTATGTTATCCCCGGCAATGACGACGCAATCCGCGCTGTCAAGCTGATCTCCGCCACCATGGCCAATGCTTACCTGGAGGGCAAGCAGGGCGAACAGGATGCGGCAGAAGAGGCTCAGTCTGAGGAACAAGCTCCCGCTGCGGAATAAGATTTGTAGGTGAAATGCCCGCGCCTTCAAAAGCACGGGCATTTTTTTAGAAACTATACTGATACAGGATATGGAGGAATAGAAGTATGGCTTTTACTGCCAAGGATGTAGCCGCTCTGCGTGAGAAGACCGGCTGTGGTATGATGGACTGCAAAAAGGCACTGACCGCTTCCGAAGGTGATATGGAGAAGGCTCTCGAATTCCTGCGTGAGAAGGGCTTGGCCGCTGCCGCTAAGAAATCGGGCCGTATTGCTGCAGAAGGCATTGTGTATGCCACTGTAGATCAGTCCAAAAAGGCCGGTGTCGTGATTGAAGTAAACTCCGAGACCGACTTTGTTGGCAAGAATGCTGAATTCCAGGCTTTCGTCGCCAAATTGGCTGAGACTGTTATCGATCAGAACCCCGCTGATGTAGATGCTCTGACCGCAATGAAGCCCGCTGGCTCCGATGAGACGGTGGAAGAGATGCTGCGTGAGAAGATCCTGACCATCGGTGAGAACATCAAGATCCGCCGTTTTGCCCGTCAGGAAGGCAATGTCGCCACTTATATCCATGGCGGTGGCCGTATCGGCGTTATGGTTAATTTTGAGGCTCAGAATGTAGACACTTCTGATGAGAAGTTTGCCGAGATGGCAAAGGATGTCTGCATGCAGATCGCCGCTCTGAATGCCGCTTACATTGACCGCGATGCAGTGTCTCCCGAAGTCATTGAGAAAGAGCGCGAGATCCTCATCGCTCAGATTAAGAACGATGAGAAAAATGCCAAGAAGCCTGAAAACATCATCAAGAAGATGGTCGACGGCCGCATTGGCAAGTTCTATGAGAACAACTGCTTGGTCGATCAGGCTTTTGTTAAGGACAGCGCTATGACTGTTGGCCAGTACATTGACAAAGTCGCCAAGGAATTGGGCGGTGTGATTAAGGTCAAGGAAATGGTCCGTTTTGAGAAGGGCGAAGGCCTTCAGAAACGTGAAGATAATTTTGCTGACGAAGTCGCCAGCATGATGAAATAAGGCTATCGGACAGAATCGGAAAAGATAAAAAAGGGGATCTATCTCTACGTTGGGATAGATCCCTTTTTTGTTATTAAGATCTGTTTGGAGAAGGGTTGGGAACGGATGAAGTTTGTCATCTGACATGGAGGGAAATACAAGGCTTCAATGGAAGAGAATCAGATGCAGAAGGAAAAATTATAGAGACCGGTTTTGGTTTGTGGTCTTTACAGAGTTGGTGGAATATAGTAAAATAGGATAAAATCAAGTGTAAGGGATGTTAGACGGATGAAACCGATTTATAAAAGGATTTTGTTAAAGCTCAGCGGCGAAGCCTTAGCTGGCCAGCAGAAAATGGGTTTGGACTATGATGTGGTCTTAGACATCTGCAAAGCGGTCAAAGAGATCGCCGATATGGGTGTGGAAGTTGGTATCGTCGTGGGAGGCGGAAACTTCTGGAGAGGCCGCAGCAGTGGGAAAATGGACCGTACCCGTGCCGATCATATGGGTATGTTGGCCACTGCCATCAATGCGTTGGGTCTGGCCGATGCGTTGGAGCAACTGGGCGTGGATGTAAGAGTCCAGACCGCCATCAGCATGCAGCAGGTAGCGGAACCTTATATCCGTAACCGTGCTGTACGTCACCTGGAAAAGGGGCGTGTGGTCATTTTCGGATGCGGGACCGGCAACCCGTTTTTCTCCACCGATACAGCCGCCGCCTTGCGGGCAGCTGAAATCGATGCTGACGTCATTCTCAAGGCCACCAATGTGGACGGCGTATACGACAGCGATCCTAGAGACAATCCTGATGCCCAGAAGTTCGACACATTGACCTATCTGGATGTTTTAAACAAAGAGCTTCAGGTAATGGATAGTACAGCGGCATCTTTGTGCAAGGACAACAGCATCCCAATCCTGGTATTTAATTTGGATAATCCTGAAAATATCGTCTCTGTAGTAACGGGACAAAATCTGGGAACAATTGTGAAGGAGGACTAGACCATGCAGGAAGCTATGAAGGAAGTTTTTGACAAAGTAAAACATAAGATGGACAAAACCGTCCAGAATTTTGTAGGTGAATTGGCAGCTCAGCGAGTTGGCCGTGCCAATCCCAGCGTGCTGGACAAAATCTCGGTGGATTATTACGGCGCCCCTACGCCCATCAATCAGATGGCGGCTGTATCGGTAGTAGAAGCCCGGATTCTGATGATCCAGCCGTGGGATGTCTCCAGTCTCCGCGCCATTGAAAAGGCAATCCAGACATCTGACCTAGGTATCAATCCCCAGAACGACGGCAAGGTGATCCGCCTGACCTTCCCGCCCATGACAGAAGAACGCCGCCGTGAAGTGGTGAAGGAAGTATCCAAACTGGCTGAAGATTCCAAGGTAGCCATCCGTTCCATCCGCCGCGACGCCATTGAGAAGCTTAAGGCTCTGCAGAAGAATGCTGAAATTACAGAGGATGATCTGAAACACGGTGAAAAGAAGATTCAGGATTTGACCGACAGTTTCTGTAAGGAGATCGCCGAGTTGGCTGAGAAAAAGAACAAAGAGATTATGGAAATCTAACATCCCAGGAAACGATAGGGAGAAGGGGACGGTGGTGAGGCCAATTGGCGAACCGCCCAGTCCCCTTTTTTGGTAAAATACGTGAATGGGATGGTTGGGGGATCTATGTTATTTCAAAAACGCAAGGCCCGTCCGGAAGAACAAGGGGGATTGCCGCGCCATATCGGCATCATCATGGATGGAAATGGACGGTGGGCAAAAAAGCGAGGCCTTCCCCGGATGGCGGGACATCGTGCCGGCGCGCAGGTATTTCGGAAAATCGCCCGGTACTGCAATCAAATCGGCATCCAATGTTTGACGGTGTATGCCTTTTCCACAGAAAATTGGAAGCGTCCTAAAGAGGAAGTGGACTCTATCATGGAACTCTTCCGGCAGTATCTGCGGGAGGCGCTGGAGGACTTTAAGGATGAAAATATCGTCACCCGCTTCATCGGGGATCGGTCGGTGTTGGCGCCGGATCTGATCCAGCTGATGGCCGAAGCGGAGGAGGCGTCGGCCAACAAGACCGGGATGATTTTAAACATCGCCATCAATTACGGCGGACGGCAGGAGATCGTCTATGCCGCCAGGAGATTGGCCCAGCAGTGTTTGGAGGGAAAGTGTTCCCCTGACGACATCACGGAACAGGCAATCGATGAGCAGATGGATACTGCCGGGCAGCCTGATCCGGATCTCATCATCCGTCCCAGCGGCGAGATGCGTACTTCCAATTTTCTGTTGTGGCAGTCGGCCTATTCGGAGTATTTGTTTGACCACATCCTGTGGCCGGATTTTAAGACATCCCATATCGATCAGGCCATTGAGGAATACCGCCGCCGGAACCGTCGATTTGGCGGCGTATAGCCATACCATCGTACACGAGAAGACGACGGAAAACTGTTTTACCCGCGAAGGGGATTATGATCCGGCCGGCGCGCCGTTTTGTGTTTAATAGGAGGGGCCATAATGAAGAATCGAATTATGACCGGGGTGCTTTTTGCGGTGTTGCTGGTGGCGGTGATGTTCGCGCACCAGACGGTTGTGTTGAATATTGTGGTGGCGGCGGTATCCCTGGTGGCGGTGTACGAGGGACTCCGTGCCACAGGTTTTGAAAAGAACAAACCTTTGACGGCGTTGTGCATCGTCTTTTGCGTGGTGACAGCCTTCCTGTCTGACCTTGCCCAGTTTAAAGGGGTCAACAGCGTGGTGTTTGTTTTTGTGGTCCTGTTTTTCCTGGCGGCCATGTACCGTCATGATGAACAGCCACTGGAACGCATTGGCCTTGCATTTGTCATTGCTTTGATCGTACCGCTTGGATTATCGTGCATGGTGTTCATGCGGGGCATTACCGGACAAAATGTGCCGTTTTACATCATGCTGACCATTATCGGATCTTGGGTGACCGACATCGGGGCCTATTTTACCGGTACATTTTTTGGCAAACACAAGATGGCTCCCAAGATCAGCCCGAAGAAAACGGTAGAAGGGCTCTTTGGGGGACTAGTGCTGTGTATTGCATGTTTTGCCCTATGGGGCTGGCTTTACCAGACCCTCTTTTTACAGGATGGGGGTACGGTACAATTCCTGCCGCTGATGCTTTTATCCATCCCAGCGTCTTTGGTAGGGGTCGTAGGGGATCTCACCTTTTCCCTCATCAAACGGGCATGCGGTGTCAAGGATTTCAGCAATCTCCTGCCCGGTCACGGCGGCATGCTGGACCGGTTCGACAGTACGATTTTTGTTGCCCCATTTTTATATTTAGCAATTCAAGTTGTCCCGATTATAACCTAGGAATCGGGGGAATATAACTATATTAGCGGCGGTGGGAAGTATGAGACGGATTTCAATTTTAGGATCAACCGGGTCCATTGGGACGCAGGCTTTGGATGTAGTGGATGGGCTGGATGTCCAGGTTGCGGCTCTGGCGGCCCATCACAATGTGAAGATGCTGGAGGAACAGATCCGGAAATACAATCCCCAGCTCGCGGCGGTGGTGGATGAAAAAGCCGCTGCCGATTTGACGGTGCGGGTAGCCGATACAGGATGCCGCATCGTCGCGGGGGAAGAGGGGCTTTGTGAAGCGGCGAGTCTTTCCCATGTCCATACGGTGCTCAACGCTGTGGTGGGCATCGCCGGCCTGCGTCCCACATTGGAGGCATTGGAGGCGGGCATCGAACGTCTGGCACTGGCCAACAAAGAGACGTTGGTGGCCGGTGGAGCCCTTGTGATGGCCAAGGCAAAACAAAAGGGTATCGCCATTGCGCCGGTGGACAGCGAGCATTCTGCTATTTTCCAGTGCCTACAGGGAGCGCCCTCCAAGAAAGCGCTTCGCAAAGTCATCCTGACCGCATCGGGCGGTCCTTTCTTTGGAAAGACCAGGGAAGAGCTTACGAATATCACTCCTGCCCAGGCATTAAAGCATCCCAATTGGTCCATGGGGAATAAGGTGACCATCGATTCGGCTTCCCTGATGAACAAGGGTCTGGAGCTCATTGAGGCGGTATGGCTTTTCGATTTGGAACCCTCCCAGGTGGATATTATAGTCCATCGGGAGAGCATCATCCATTCCATGGTGGAGTACGACGATCATTCGGTCATTGCCCAGATGGGGGTTCCGGATATGCGTCTCCCCATCCAGTATGCCTTGACATGGCCGGAGCGTACGGCTTGCCCAGTGGAACCGCTTGATTTGATCGCCTGCGGGAAACTGACGTTTTATCGTCCGGATGAGGAGACGTTTATCTGTCTGCCCGCTTGTAGGGAGGCCATCGCGAGAGGAGGTCTGGCGCCTGCGGCGGCAAACGGCGCCAATGAACGTGCGGTATCCCTGTTTCTGGAGGGGAAAATCCCCTTTTTACGCATTGGAGAACTGGTGCATGCCGCCATGCTTCATCAGCAGTCGGCGGATCAAATTACATTGCAGAGCATCTTAGAGGCCGATAGGGCAGCGCGTCAGTTTGTGGATTCTCAAGTGAGGTGATTGTTATCAACATTGTTTTTACCATCGTTATAACGGTTCTTGTTTTTGGAGTGCTCATTTTCATTCACGAATTGGGCCATTTCCTGGTGGCCAAGGCAAACGGCATCAAGGTCAATGAATTTGCCATCGGCATGGGCCCGACCCTGTTAAAAAAGCAGGGGAAGGAGACGGTGTATGCCCTGAGAGCCTTTCCCATCGGCGGCTTTGTCAGCATGGAGGGAGAGGATGGAGAAAGTCAGGACGAGAGAGCTTTTAATCATAAACCGGTGTGGCGGCGGGTGCTGGTTACCATAGCGGGCGTGGTGATGAACCTGTTTTTGGGGCTTGTCCTGCTGTCCATCATCAACGCTTGCTTTTCCGGGAACGCTTTGGCGTCCACAACCGTTTCGGTCATCGAGGAAGGCGCCATGCCTGGACAGACCGGCCTTCAGGTAGGGGATCGGATCACCTCCATCAACGGCACGGCTGTGTTTGTGGATTACGATATTCAGTTCAATCTGCTGCGGGACAACGACGGCGTCGTAGACATCGGCGTGGAGCGGGACGGGCAGAAAATGACGTTAAACGGCGTCACCTTTGATACCGAAGTGGGCGAGGACGGGGTACGCCGCATCCAAGGCTTTGGATTTAAGGTAAAGCCCATTGAGAAAAATGTTTGGACGGTGGTGAAACATTCCGCCTTGCAGACCTTGTCGGTAGGACGTCTGGTCTGGCTCACCTTAGTGGATCTTGTGACCGGCAATGTGGGAATGGAACAGCTGTCCGGCCCTGTTGGAACGGCCAATGTCATCAGTGAAGCGGCCCATCAGGGCATGGAATCCTTCCTGATGTTGGTGGCCTTTATCAGCATTAATTTAGGCGTCTTTAACCTTCTCCCCATCCCGGGACTGGACGGTGGACGTCTGTTGTTCTTGATTATTGAGGGGATCCGCCGTAAACCCATTCCTATAAAGTACGAGGGTATTGTAAACTTTGTAGGATTGGCTCTTATGATGCTCTTGTTGGTGGCGGTGACCTTTAACGATATCGTGCGCATTATTCAGGGGGGCTAGTGAGTGATGCAAAGACGTGAAAGCAAACGGATTTTAGTAGGCAAGGTTCCTATGGGCGGGGATGCGCCGATATCGGTGCAATCGATGCTCAATTGTCCGGCCCACGATGTGGAGGCAAATGTAGAGCAGGCTAAGGAATTGGCAGGAGCGGGATGTGATATCATCCGAGTGGCGATTCCGGACTACAGGGCGGTGGCGCTCATCGACGCCATCAAAAGCGCAGTGGATGTGCCGGTGGTGGCCGATATCCACTACGATTATCGTCTTGCACTGGAATCGGTGGCGGCCGGGGTGGATAAAGTGCGCATTAATCCCGGCAACATCGGCGGTGAAGATAGGGTCAAAGCGGTGGCGACGGCCTGCAAAAATGCCGGTGTCCCCATCCGGGTAGGTGTCAACTCCGGATCCTTGGAAAAGGAGATCCTGGCCAAATACGGCGGGCCTACTCCCGAAGGCATGCGGGACAGCGCCCTTTATCACGTCTCCCTGCTGGAAAAATACGATTTTGACGACATTGTCATCTCCATTAAATCTTCCGACGTGCAGACCATGGTCAAGGCGTATGAATTGACGGCTGAAGCCTGCTGGTATCCCCTTCATCTAGGTGTCACCGAGGCGGGAACCGAACGCATGGGACTGATTAAATCTACGGCCGGCATTGGATCGCTGTTGCTTCACGGCATTGGAGACACCATCCGAGTTTCTCTGACGGCCTCTCCGGTCAAAGAGGTCTACGCCGGATTGGATGTACTCAAAGCGGTGGGACTGCGTAAGGACGGCGTTAACCTGGTATCCTGCCCCACCTGTGGACGCACCAAGGTGGATTTGATTGGATTGGCCCGTCAGGTGGAGGAACGCCTTAAAACCTGCGGGAAAAGCATCAAAGTAGCGGTGATGGGATGTGCGGTCAACGGGCCGGGGGAGGCCCGGGATGCCGATATCGGGATCGCCGGCGGTAACGGCTGTGGACTTATCTTTAAAAAAGGCGAGGTTTTAAGGAAAGTGCCGGAGGATGAACTGATCGAAGAATTGATGAAGGAAATTGAGAAGCTTTAATTATAGAAATGGTGCAGAGGATTTAGAATGAATGAAAAAAGCGTTTGGGCCGTTTTTGGCGAATACATCCAGGATGAGACCTTGCTGACCCAGATAGGGGACGGCCAGGTCAATCATCTGCAATACGAGGAATTTAACAAGAGCATGGAAATCGACATCGGGTTTCCATGCTTTGTCGTACATACCGATCTCTTTGCCGCAGAGAATCAGATTGCAAAAGGGTTGGGGCTTTCCGAAGTGCGTATCCGTCCCCATTATCCCAAAGAGTGTCTGACGCCCGATTGTATCCCAAGCTTGGTGGAGCATGTGCGGCGGGACAATGCCGGCGTCAACGGCACGTTGGACGGAGCAACATATCGCCTGGAGGACGGGACCCTGACCATCGAATTGACCCATGGAGGTCTGTGGGTGCTGGAATCCACCCGAAGCGATGAGATGCTGCAAAAGCTGATTGCCGAACAATTCGGCCTTTTTGTCAAGCTGGAGTTCACCGGCGTCACCGAGACGAAGGAGGTCATCCCAGCGCCTCAGACCGACGACTGGATTCCTCCAGCCGCCCAGATGGGAAATGGAGTCCCATACCCGGACGAAGCGCCGCCGGAAGAAAACGTCCCGCCGGAAGAGGTTCCCTTTGATTTGGAGGGACCTGTCCCGGCGCCGCCGTCGGCCCCGGTGGAACAAGCGCCAAGGAGGCCGCGCAAAAGGACGGCGCAGTCGGCGCCTGTAGGGGACATGCCCTACGATCCTGCTTCCGCCCAGGTGATCATGGGTAAGGCCATCCGGGATTTGCCCACTCGCCTCAGGGATATCCCTCCCGAACAGGGAAATTATACCGTTTGGGGAGAGGTATTTGGGCTGGAAAGCCGGGAATCCAAGGACGGAAATACCCTGATTCTCAGCTTTAATATCACCGATCTTTCCGGCTCCATCTCGGTCAAAGTCATCCAGCGCAAGAAGAAGGCGGCCGATCTTTCCTCCCTGAAAAACGGAAACAGCGTATTGGTGTATGGAGAATACAGTTTTGACAAATACGACCGGGAATACAGTATGCGCGCCTCCTCTATCTCGACGGTCAAGGCGGTGGGACGGGAGGATCGCGCCGATATAAAACGTGTGGAGCTACATATGCATACCACCATGTCGTCTATGGACGGCATGACTCCCGCCGGCAAGCTCATCAAACAGGCGGCTAAATGGGGACATAAAGCCGTGGCCATCACCGATCACGGCGTGGTGCAGGCCTATCCCGAAGCCATGAACGCCTGCCGCGACATCTGCAAAGACGGCACAGACTTTAAAGTCATCTACGGCATCGAGGCCTATTATGTCAACGACATGGTACCGGCCGTCACAGGGAGGCAGGAGACGCCTTTTGATGGGGAATTTATTGTCTTTGACTTGGAGACCACGGGCTTAAGCGCATCGGCGGAACGCATCACGGAAATCGGCGCCGTCCGCGTCAAGGGCGGAGAGGTGCTCGAGAATTTTAACATCTTTGTCAATCCCCAAAAGCCCATCCCGCCTAAAATCACCGAACTAACCGGCATCACCGATGAGATGGTTGCCGATGCGCCTCTGGAAAAGGAGGCTATGGAGATGTTCTGTGCATTTTGTGGCGACGCTCCTTTGGTGGCCCACAATGCAACCTTTGACGTCTCTTTCTGTGCTGCTGCGGCCAAGCGATGCGGCATCCCCTTTGACGTGACCTACATCGATACCGTACCCATGGCGCGCAGCCTGTTCCCTCAGCTCAAAAATCACAAGCTGGACACCGTGGCAAAGCACCTGAAGCTGGATCCCTTCAATCATCACCGGGCCTGCGACGATGCGGCGGTGCTGGCACAAATCTTTGTGAGGATGCTCAAATTGGTGGAGGAAACCACTGAAATCAAGGATATTTCCCACATCAATACCGCCTTGGCGGGAGGCAACCCCCTCAAGCTGAGGCCGTATCATATGATTATCCTGGCCAAAGACTATGTAGGCCTTAAGAATCTTTATAAATTGGTGTCTTTGTCCAACCTGCAATACTACCACAAAAAGCCACGCATTCCCCGCAGCGAGCTCATCAAATATAGAGAGGGCTTGCTGGTGGGAAGCGCCTGTGAGGCGGGGGAACTGTACGACGCCGTCCGTTCGGGACGTCCCTTTAACCAGCTGTTGGATATCGCCAGCTTTTACGATTATCTGGAGATCCAACCCCTTGCCAACAATGAGTTCATGATCCGGCAGGGTACGGTAGCCGATGAAGAGGGGCTCAAGGAGCACAACCGTACCATTGTCAAATTGGCCGAACGGTTGGGAAAACTCTGCGTCGCCACCTGTGACGTCCACTTCCTGAACCCGGAGGACGAGGTGTTCCGCCGCATCCTCATGGCGGGACAAGGCTTCCAGGATGCTGACAATCAGCCGCCCCTGTACCTGCGCACCACCGAGGAGATGCTCAAGGAATTTGAGTATCTTGGGAAACAAAAGGCCTATGAAGTGGTGGTGGAGAACACCAATAAAATTGCCGACATGATTGAGAACATTCAGCCCATCCCGGACGGAACCTTCCCACCTTCCATCGAAGGATCGGAGCAACAGCTTCAGGACATCTGCTGGGCCAGGGCCAAGGAAGTGTACGGCGATCCTCTGCCCGACATTGTCAAGGATCGTTTGGAACGAGAGCTGGATTCCATCATCAAACACGGTTTCTCGGTCATGTACATCACCGCCCAAAAGCTGGTGGCCGATTCGGTGGCCCACGGATATTTGGTGGGCTCCCGTGGATCGGTTGGCTCCTCCTTTACCGCCATCATGGCGGGCATCTCGGAAGTCAATCCTCTGTCGCCCCATTATGTGTGTCCCAAATGCAAACACAGCGAATTTTTTACCGATGGGAGCGTCGGTTCCGGCTTTGATCTGCCGGAGAAGGATTGTCCCGTGTGCGGAACCCCCTACAATCGGGACGGCCATGAAATCCCCTTTGAAACCTTCTTGGGATTCAAAGGAGATAAATCCCCCGATATCGACCTTAACTTTTCGGGCGAATACCAGCCCTTTGCCCATAAGTATACCGAAGAATTGTTCGGCCGGGAAAACGTGTTCAAAGCCGGAACCATCTCCACCGTCGCCTCCAAGACGGCCTATGGATACGTCAAAAAATACGCCGAGGAGCGGGGGATGATTCTGCACAGGGCCGAGGAACAGCGTCTCATCGAGGGCTGTACCGGCATCAAGCGCACCACCGGCCAGCATCCCGGCGGCATGGTGGTCGTGCCCCGCAGCCATGTGGTGGAGGACTTTACCCCTGTGCAGCATCCGGCCGACGATCCAAAGTCGGACGTCATTACCACCCACTTCGACTTCCACGCCATCCACGACACCATCCTGAAGCTGGATATTCTGGGGCACGATGTTCCCACTATTTATAAGTATCTGGAGGAGAATACCGGTATCCCGGTGATGGATGTATCCATGAGCGATCCGGACGTCATGCGTCTGTTTACCTCGCCGGAACCGCTGGGCGTCACTCCGGAGGACATCGACTGCCAGACGGGAACCCTGTCCCTGCCGGAGATGGGCACCAATTTCGTACGCCAGATGCTCATCGACTCCCAGCCCAAGACCTTCGCCGACCTGTTGCAGATTTCGGGATTATCCCACGGCACCGATGTGTGGCTGGGCAACGCTCAAGAGCTCATCAAAAACGGTACCTGTACCATTTCACAGGTTATCGGTACCCGTGACAGCATCATGACCTATCTAATGCACCGTGGCTTGGATCCCAGCATGGCCTTTAAGATCATGGAGATCGTCCGAAAGGGCAAAGCCACTAAACTGCTCACCGAGGAACATTTTAACGCCATGAAGGAGCACGATGTGCCCCAATGGTATGTGGATTCCTGCATGAAGATCAAGTATATGTTCCCCAAAGCCCACGCAGCCGCCTACGTCATTGCGGCGCTGCGGTTGGGATGGTACAAGGTGCACCGTCCGGTGGAATATTACGCCGCTTACTTTACTGTCCGAGGCGGGGACTTTGACGCCGAAGCAGCCGTCAGTGGCAAGGCCATGGTGCGGCGCCGCATGGACGAAATTAAGGCAAAGGGCAAGGAGGCCACCGCCAAGGAACAGGATCTCTTTTCCAACTTGCAGATTGTACAGGAGATTTTGGCCCGCGGCATTCAGTTTTTGCCGGTGCATCTTTATAAATCCGACGCCAAGCGGTATCTGGTGGAGGACGGCAACATCCGC
This sequence comes from Solibaculum mannosilyticum, assembly GCF_015140235.1. Lineage (GTDB taxonomy): Bacteria > Bacillota > Clostridia > Oscillospirales > Acutalibacteraceae > Solibaculum > Solibaculum mannosilyticum. The sequence continues at coordinate 759,413 of NZ_AP023321.1, forward strand.
CTTCCCTTTGGATCCCTCAAGGGAATCGGCGGCGCGGCGGCCGACGCCCTACAAGAGGCCAGGGACAGCGTGACTTCCTTTATCTCGGTGGAGGACTTGCAGCAAAAAGCCGGCGTCAGCAAATCGGTTATCGAGACGCTCAGTTCCTTCCACGCCCTGGATGGACTCCCTGAAACCAGCCAGATGACGCTGTTTGGTTGATAAAGTGCTTTTTGTGTCCTGGAAAATACACTTGACAGCGTTACATTAGTGTGATATCCTATTAGCACGATAAAGCAAATTGAAACAGAAGAGGGGTTATTTCGTGAAACGATACGCCAAGATCACCCCGGAGGGAAACCGGGACCAGTTGTTTGAGGAGTGCGAGGCCCGCAATCGGACCGAAGGCACCCTGACCAAATTTTTCCGGGGGCGGGGCTATCACGAAGTGCACACCCCGACGCTGGAATTTTACGATGTCTTTGCCAGCGATTCCTATGGCATGCCGCTGGAAAGCGTCTATAAATTGACCGATCACAAGGGCAGGCTGATGGTGCTGCGTCCCGACTGCACCGCTCCTATCGCCCGGATGGTGGCCACCCGTCTCAAGGACGCCCCGCTGCCCATCCGGATGTACTACCGGCAGGAGGTCTACCGGGTAAATCCCAGCATGGCCGGGCGCAGCGATCAGGTGGCCCAGACCGGTGTGGAACTCATCGGGGCATCGGGGAAACGGGCCGACTTGGAGGTCATTGCATTGGCGGTCGAAAGCATTCAGGCATGCGGCGTCCAGGATTTCACGTTGGAGATCGGCCACGCGGGATTTTTCCGGGAGTTGGCCGCCAACTTGGGGCTGGACGAGGAGGGAAGGGAAACCGTCCGTTCCCTCATTGAAGTCAAGAACTACGCCGCTCTCAACGATATCCTGAATCAGATGGAGGATAGTCCTTCGGTACAGGTCATGCGGGCCTTGCCCCGCTTGTTCGGCGGCGGGGAGGTCTTCCGCCAGTTGGAGGGCATCTGTAAGGACATGACCCATGGCTCCATCGCCTACCTCAAGGAGCTTTATGAGAGCTTGCAAAGCCTGGGCCTTGAGGGACGGGTGCTGATCGATTTGGGCCTGGTTCACCAAAACGACTACTACACCGGTGTCATTTTCCGGGGCTATATGAAGGGCTACGGCGACGTGGTGCTGTCGGGCGGACGCTACGACAATCTGATGCAGGAATTCGGCGATCCGCTGCCCGCCACAGGGTTTGGAATCAATGTAGACAGCCTGGTGCGGGCCAAGCTGGAGCGGCAGGAATACTGTCCGCCCAAAGCGTCCGACGTACTGGTACACGGCCTGCCGGGATACGAGATCAAAGCTCTCCGGCACTTGGATGATCTGGTGGAGCAGGGCTTGCACGGGGAAAACAGCGTGTTCCAAGGGGAGCAGGAAGCTATGGAGTATGCGAAACAACAGGGCATCGGCCGGGTGGACATTGTGGGAAAGGACGTCCGGACCGTGGATGTCAGAGAGGGGGAAGCAAAATGAGGCCGCTTCGCATTGCCCTGACCAAAGGGCGTTTGGAAAAAGACACCGTCAAGATGTTCCAAAGGATGGGGATGGACTGCACCGCCCTCATCGACAAGGGACGCAAGCTCATTCTCCCAGTGGGGGACGGCCGTTTGGAAGCGGTGCTCAGCAAAGCCCCCGACGTCATCACCTATGTGCAGCACGGCGTGTGCGATTTCGGCGTGGTAGGCAAGGACGTCATCATCGAACATCCCGGCAGTTTTTACGAGGTCATGGATTTGGGATTCGGCAAATGTCGGTTTGCATTGGCTGGCCCCAAGGGAAAGCCGTTCTACGGGGGATACCAGTCCAAGACCATCGCCACCAAGTACCCCAACGTAGCCCGGACATTTTTTGAGTCCAAGGGCATGGACGTCAACATCATCAAAATCGAAGGCTCGGTGGAACTGGCCCCTTTGTTGGGCCTGGCCGACGCCATTGTGGATATTGTAGAAACCGGTTCCACGTTACGGGAAAACGGTCTGGAAGTCATTGAGGATATCATACCGGTATCGGCCAGGCTCATCGTCAATGTGGCCAGCATGAAATTGCGCAAACAGGAGATTGAGAACCTTCTCGGAAAAATGGAACAGGCAAAGGAGGAAAGCAGATGATCCCGATGATCAAAGCGGACGGCAAATCGGAACTGGAACTGATTGCCGCCCTTAAGCAGCGCAGCGGTGAAGTGGATCAGAAGGTGACGGCCGCTGTCAGCGATATTTTGGAAAAGGTAAAAGCCGGGGGCGACGAGGCTGTGCGGGACTATACCATCCGGTTCGACGGCAAGGCGCCGGACACCTTGGAAGTGCCCAAAGAACAGATTGAGGAATCCCTCACCCAATGCGACGCCCAGTTTGTGGACGCTCTCAAGAAAGCGGCTGTCAACATCCAGGATTTTCACGCCCGTCAGAAGCAGCAGAGCTGGCTGACCACCAAGGAGGACGGCACCATTTTGGGCCAGCGTATCCGCGGCCTCAAGCGGGTGGGTATCTACGTCCCGGGCGGGACGGCGGCCTATCCGTCATCGGTGCTGATGAACGCCATCCCCGCCAAGATTGCCGGTGTGGAGGAGATCGTCATGGTGACACCTCCCGGCAAGGATGGTAAACCCAATCCCACCATTATGGCGGCCGCAGCGGTGGCAGGGGTTGACCGGGTCTTTTTGGTGGGCGGAGCCCAGGCGGTGGCGGCCTTGGCCTACGGCACCCAGTCCATCCCAAAGGTGGACAAAATCGTCGGCCCGGGCAACATCTATGTGGCTACGGCAAAACGTCTGCTGTACGGCGTGGTGGACATCGATATGATCGCCGGTCCCAGTGAAATCCTCATTGTGGCCGATGGAACGGCCAATCCGGCTTATGTGGCGGCCGATCTGATGAGTCAGGCCGAGCACGATACGTTGGCGTCGGCCATTTTGCTGACCACATCCAACCGTCTGGCCCAGGAGACGCTCTTGGAACTGGCCAAACAGTGCAAAAAGCTCTCCCGCAAAGACATCATCGAGCGTTCGCTGCAAGATTACGGGACCATTATCGTCTGCCGCTCCATGGACGAAGCGGTGGAATTTGCCAATCTCCTGGCGCCGGAGCATCTGGAAATGTGTGTGGAAAATCCCATGGAATATGTAGGACGCATGGACAACGCCGGTTCGGTCTTTTTGGGGCACTACAGCCCGGAACCCTTGGGCGATTATTTTGCCGGGCCCAACCACGTGCTTCCCACCAGCGGTACGGCGCGGTTTTTCTCCCCGCTGTCGGTGGATAGCTTTGTGAAAAAATCCAGCTTTATCTATTACACCCGTGAAGCTCTGGAAAGGGACTATCCCGACATCGTGTGTTTAGCCGAAGCCGAGGGGTTGACCGCTCATGCACAGTCGATCCGCGTGCGGTTTGAGAAATAAGGAGGCGCCTATGGCTTATCAACTTGCGGCCAAAGTGCGGGATCTGGTCCCCTACGATCCCATTGAAGGGCAGTACCGCATTCGTCTGGACGCCAATGAATCCTTTTTGTTGCCGCCGCCCTGGCTCCAGCAGGAGATGGAGGACGGTATCCGGAAAGCCATGTGCAACCGGTATCCCGATCCCAAAGCGGAAGAGGTCTGCCGTTTGTTCGCTCAGTATTACCGGATCCGTGAGGAGCTTGTGACGGCGGGCAACGGTTCGGACGAGCTCATCATGCTGATCGCCGCCTCCTTTTTGGAAAAGGGGGACAAGGTAGTCACCGTCATGCCCGACTTCTCCATGTACGCGTTTTACAGTTCCCTGTCGGAAGTGGAGGTGGTGGAGGCTCCCAAAAGGGAGGACCTGACCATCAACGTGGACGGTTTAATTCAAACGATCCAAAGAACCGGGGCCAGGGCCCTTATCTTCTCCAATCCCTGTAACCCCACATCTCTGGGAGTAGAGGCGCAGGAAGTCCGCCGGTTGATTCGGTCGGTGCAGTGCCTGGTGGTGCTGGACGAGGCCTATATGGATTTCTGGGATCAGTCCCTGCTAGACGAGGTGGAGCAGTACGATAACCTCCTCATCCTGCGCACTTGTTCCAAGGCGTTCGGGATGGCGGCGCTGCGTCTGGGATTTGCCGTGGCCAATCCGGTTTTGACCAGGGCGCTCCACGCGGTAAAATCGCCTTACAACGTCAATAGTCTAACCCAAGGGGCTGGAGCGGCCGTGCTTTCCCATCCGGATTATTTGCGGGAATGCGTAGGTAACATACTGGCGTCCCGGGATGATCTTTATCAAAAGTTAAAACCCATGGTAGACGGATGGCAAAATGCCGGTATGGCAATCTCCTGCACCAACTTTGTGCACATCCGCACGCCCCACGCAAGACACCTGTTTGAAGGGCTCAAGGAGGAGGGCATCGCCGTGCGCCTCATCGCCGGGGGACTTCGCATCTGCGCCGGAACGCCTGAGGAAAATAGGGAAGTAGCAAGAGCGCTTAAGAAGCTGGGAGGAGGAATAGTAGTATGAGGACTGCCCAGATCAAACGGACCACAAAGGAAACCGATATTGCTTTAATCCTCCAGCTGGATGGAGGGGAGATTAAAATCGACACAGGCATCGGTTTTTTTGATCATATGCTAAACAGCTTTGCCACCCACGGCGGATTCGGGCTTCAGGTGACCGTCAAAGGGGATCTGCACGTCGACTGCCACCATACGGTGGAGGATACCGGTATTGTGCTGGGAAAAGCCATGGGGGAGGCTCTGGGAGACAAATCGGGGATCGCCCGGTTTGGAAGCAGCTTTGTCCCCATGGACGAAGCGCTTGCTTTTGCGGCGGTGGACGTCAGCGGACGTCCGTTTCTGGTGTTTGATGCCGCATTCCAAGAGCAGCAGGTGGGACAGTTCGACACCTGCATGACCGAGGAATTCATGCGGGCATTTGCATTCAATGCCGGCATCACCCTGCATACCCGCATTGAGTACGGAAAGAATGCCCATCATCAGATTGAAGCCATGTTCAAAGCGGTGGCCAGGGCCATGCGGGAGGCTGTCTCTCCGCGGGATGGAATTTTATCCACAAAAGGCGTATTGGCATAACGCTCAGGATACGGGAGGAAAAACGAGAAAAAATGGATGAGTCTCCATTTTTTGCGGATTTCCCCCCGTTTTCTAATGTACGCCCCTTTTCTTATAGGGGAGCCGGTGGTATAATTATTACAACAATGCGCAGGCTTTTCTCATGGTGAGATGTAGGAGGCGGCGTGTAAATGGAGGTAGGATTATGATTATTTTACCGGCGATTGATATTCGCGGCGGCCAATGCGTCCGCTTGTATAAAGGAGATTTTTCCACAGCCCATAAGGTGGCCGACGATCCCATGGAAACGGCTCATCGGTTCCACAAAGCGGGAGCTAAGTGGCTGCATATGGTGGATCTGGACGGCGCCAAGGAAGGTTCGCCGAAAAACCGTGATCTCTTCCTCCAAATCGCGGAGAAAAGCGGTATGAAAGTGGAATTGGGCGGCGGTATCCGGGATATGGAGACGGTGGAATTCTATCTGACCCATGGGATTTCCCGGGTCATCTTAGGATCGGCCGCCATCCGGGATCCGGATTTTGTCAAGAAGGCGGCCAAAAAGTGGGGGAAGCACATCGCCGTCGGCATCGACGCCCGCAACGAAATGGTGGCAGCCCAAGGATGGGTGCAGACTTCGGATGTGCATTACATCGACCTTGCCCGTCAGATGGAACAGGCCGGCGTGCAATGCATTATTTTTACCGATATCTCCCGGGACGGCACATTGTCCGGTCCCAATCTGGAGCAGCTCAGCGCTTTGAATGAGGCCGTCAGCTGTGATATTATCGCCAGCGGCGGCATCCGGGATATCGATGATATCCGTCAGCTCAAGGCCATGAATCTTTACGGAACCATCTGCGGCAAGTCCCTGTATGAGGGGACGCTGGATTTGGGCAAAGCGGCAAAGGAGGCCAAAGCATGAGTTTGGATTTGGATCGTTTTTTTCGGAAGGGAGAACTCATCCCTGCCATCGTGCAGGAGGCGTCCACTGGACAAGTACTGATGCTTGCCTATATGAACAAAGAGTCCCTGCAAAAGACGCTGGAAACCGGATACACTTGGTTTTACAGTCGGTCTAGGCAGGAACTTTGGAATAAGGGAGCCACGTCAGGGCACGTGCAGAAGGTGCTGAAACTAATGGCCGACTGCGACGACGATACCCTGCTTGTGACGGTGGAACAGACAGGTCCTGCCTGCCATACCGGTTCCCACTCCTGCTTTTTCAAACCCATCCCGCTGCAAACGCCAAAGGAGGACACTTTATGACCATTACCCCGGAAATTGTGGATTACGTGGCCCAGCTTTCCCGTCTGGAATTGTCAGAAGAGGAGAAGAAACGGGCGGAGAAGGATCTGGGTGATATCCTCTCCTATATGGACAAACTCAGTGAACTGGATACCGACAATGTAGAACCCATGTCGCACACACTGCCGGTGAGCAATGTGATGAGGGAAGACGTGTGCCGCCCCTCGGCCGACCGGGAGGAGCTGCTTCAAAATGCGCCTCAGCAGCAGGACGGTTGTTACCAGGTACCCAAGGCAGTGGAATAAGGAGGGGAGACAGATGAATGTATGGGAATTGGATGCGCTGGATCTGGGGGAACGGATCAAAAAGCGGGAAGTAGGCGTGGCCGAAGCGGCCAATGCTCTCCTGGACCGCATTGAATCCACCGATCCGGCGCTGCATGCTTATGTGGCCACCTTCCGGGAGAGTGCGAACGCCCAGGCCCAGATGGTACAGAAAAAAGTGGATGCCGGGGAAGGGCACGGTCCTCTCTTCGGCGTGCCGGTGGCGGTAAAGGATAACATCTGCGTCAAGGGGATGACCACCACCTGTGGTTCCCGGATGCTTTATAACTTCTGTCCGCCTTACAATGCAACCGTCACCGACTGCTTGGAACAGGCCGGCGCTGTGGTGGTGGGAAAGCTCAACATGGATGAATTCGCCATGGGATCCACCACCGAGACGTCCTATGCCGGTATCTGTAAGAATCCTTGGGATCCCTCCCGCGTGCCCGGCGGATCGTCGGGCGGCGCGGCGGCGGCAGTGGCGGCATCCGAAGCTTTTTATACGTTGGGCACCGATACCGGAGGATCCATCCGTCAACCGGCATCTTTTTGCGGCGTCACCGGCATCAAACCCACCTACGGCACGGTGTCCCGTTACGGCGTAGTGGCTTATGCATCCTCCCTGGATCAGGTGGGAACCTTGGGCCGGGATGCGGCGACGGTAGCGGCGTCCTTAGATATCATTACGAAAAAGGATCCCAAGGACAGCACCTCGGTGGAGCATCCCGACGGCGGATTTTATGAGGGGCTGACCGGGGATGTGAAGGGACTGCGCATCGGCATTCCCACCGACTATTTTGGCGAGGGCCTGGATCCCCAGGTCAAGGAGAAGGTTCTGGCCGCCGCCAAAGAGCTGGAACGGTTGGGCGCTATGGTGGAACAATTCCCCATGCCTCTGGTAGAATACGTTGTGCCGGCCTATTATATCATCTCCAGCGCGGAGGCGTCTTCCAACCTCTCCCGCTACGACGGCGTAAAATACGGCTTCCGGGCGGAGAACTATGAGGATCTCTACGACCTGTATCTCAAGTCCAGGAGCCAGGGATTCGGCATGGAGGTCAAGCGCCGGATTATGTTGGGCAACTTTGTGTTGTCCTCCGGCTACTACGACGCCTATTACAACAAGGCCTTGAAGGTGCGCGCTCTCATCAAGCAGGCCTTTGACAAAGCCTTCCGCAAATACGACATGCTGCTGGGACCGGTGGCTCCCACCACGGCCCTCAAGCTGGGCGAAAATCTGGACGATCCTCTGAAAATGTATCTGGGCGATATTTATACCGTGTCGGTCAATCTGGCGGGACTGCCGGGCTTGTCGGCTCCCTGCGGATTCGACGGCCAAGGACTGCCCATCGGTATGCAGCTGATCGGTCCGGCCTTCGGGGAAAAGACACTGCTCAACGCGGCGCACGCTTATCAGCAGGTCACCGATTTCCACCGTAAAAAACCGCAGTGAGGAGGGGGAACGTCATGAAGTATGAGATTGTCGTGGGCTTGGAAGTCCACGTGGAACTGAGCACAAAGAGCAAAATTTTTTGCTCCTGTACCACGGAATTCGGCGGGGATCCCAATACCCACTGTTGTCCGGTGTGCACCGGTATGCCGGGGACGCTTCCCGTCCTCAACAAAAACGTGGTGGAGTACGCCATCCGGGCAGGACTGGCCACCAACTGCGCCATCACCCGCACCACAAAATTCGACCGCAAAAACTACTTTTATCCCGATCTGCCCAAAGCTTATCAGATCAGCCAATTGTATCTTCCCATCTGCCAAAACGGCGGGGTGGAAATCCAGGTGGGGGATGAGAAAAAGGTCATCGGCATCCATGAAATCCATATGGAGGAGGATGCCGGAAAATTGGTGCATGATCCGGTGGAAGACTGCACCTTAGCCGACTACAATCGTTGCGGCGTCCCGCTTTTGGAGATTGTATCGGAGCCGGATTTCCGTTCAGCCGACGAAGTGATGGCCTATCTGGAAAAACTAAAGGCGACCTTGCAGTACATCGGCGTATCCGACTGCAAGATGCAGGAGGGTTCCTTGCGGGCCGACGTCAATCTGTCGGTGCGTCCGGTTGGGACAAAGGAGTTTGGTACCCGCACCGAGATGAAAAATATGAATTCCTTTAAAGCCATTGCCCGGGCTATCCAGAGCGAAGCAGACCGACAGATCAGTGTGCTGGAGTCGGGGAGACAGGTCAGTCAGGAGACACGGCGGTGGGACGATAACAAAGGGGAATCCTTTGCCATGCGGTCCAAGGAGAACGCCCAGGACTACCGTTATTTCCCGGAACCGGATTTGCCGCCGGTGTGCATCTCGGAGGAGTGGATCGACAGGGTAAAGGAAGAGCTTCCCGAGCTTCCCGATCAAAAGCAGCGGCGGTATAGGGAGCAACTTGGTTTGCCGGAATACGATACCCGCATGATCACAGCCACTAAGGCTATGGCCGATTTCTTTGAGGCAACGGTGGAGCTGTGTGACCAGCCCAAAGAGGTGGCAAACTGGATCATGGGGGATATTTTCCGCCGTCTCAACGAAAACGACACCCAGCCGGAGGATATGACGTTAAAACCAGAGCAGCTGGCAAAGCTCATCGGACTGGTGGAAAAGAGCGTCATCAACCGCAACACAGCCAAATCGGTGTTCGAAGCCATGTTCACCCAAGGCGTAGATCCGGAAATTTATGTGAAGGAACAGGGCCTGGAAATGGTGTCCGACACTGGTATGGTAGAGGCCGTCATCCAGAAGGCATTGGAAATGAATCCCCAATCGGTGGCCGACTACAAGGGCGGCAAGCAAAAGGCATTTGGATTCTTAGTGGGCCAATGTATGAAGGAGCTAAAGGGTAAGGCCGATCCGCAGCAGATCAACAGCCTGCTTCACAAAGCATTGGGAGACCAATAATACCAAAAAGAATAGAATAAAAAAATCCCCTGTGCCAGATTTGTTTGGCACAGGGGATTTTTTTATAGGGGACCGGGATTTACACACACAATTGATCCAGGGTACCGAAGGTATATCCTTCGGCTTCCCATTTGGTTAAGAGTTCATCTAAGATATCGCAGTTGGTCTTAGAGGTGCTGTGCAAAAGGACGACGGCGCCAGGATGAATGCGGGGGATCAGCTTTTGAAAAGCCTCTTCCGGAGTGGGTTGTTTATCCACATACCAGTCCACATAGGCGAGGCTCCAAAACACGGTTTTGTATCCCATTTCGTTGGCCATTTGCAGATTGGATTGGCTGTATTTGCCCTGGGGCGGCCGGTAGTATTTGGGCATCTCTTGGCCGGTGGTGTTTTTGAACAGTTCTTCTAGGGAGGTCATCTCCTTTTGGAAGGAGGCGGGATCGGCGATTTTGGACATATCGGGATGATGGTAGGTGTGGTTGCCCACGATATGACCTTCCTCCACCATGCGTTTGACTAGGTCGGGACTGGTCTCGATGTAATTGCCCACCACAAAGAAGGCGGCTTTGACGTTGTGTTTTTTTAAGGTATCCAGAATCGCAGGGGTATAACCGTTTTCATAGCCGGCATCAAAGGTCAGATAGATGACCTTTTGATCGGATGGTCCGGCATAGTAGGCGTTTACCTGCTTGAGTGCTTCGGCGGTTGCATTGCCCACAGGGGTCTTGCCGTTTTCCTGAAAGCTGAGCCCCCAGTTGGAATTATCCGCCGCCGTAGCCACCGTCTGCCCTGAGAATTGAGTTACTGCCAGCGGTACCCCCACCACCAGCAGACAGCAGATCAGCGCGATCACCAGATGTTTCTTGCGAATCACATAAAACATAACTGCTCACCATCTCACCCTCATAAGATACTCTATGCTTATGACGGATTGGATGCATTTATACCAGGCTGGGGTGTAGCTGCCAAGCTGACTGGATTCTGGATCCCCATCTGGCTGGAGGAGGGCATAGAGGAAACTGTCCGGCTTACAGAACGTCCTCCGGCAGCAGCCGATTGGGACATACCCTGTGCAGCCGCCAGCAGTACGAATACCCCCACCAGGAGAACAAGTCCCAGGGCAATGAGATGCTTTTTCCCTAATACAATAAATTTCATAAGACCCCTCCATGCCGTCCGCGCACCGATGAAAAGGGAACATCTCCTGATGCAGACGTTCCGGACTTGTGCAGCGGCTGCCGCTTTTGCGGCGAGCGGCCCGCCGATGTGTGGGGTGATCGTATCGCACAAAAATACCCCTCCTGCACAATGGTATGCAAAGAGGGGGTAAGAAAATACTTCGATTATTGTCCTGCCGCGAAAAAATTTTCTTCAGAGTGCGTATCGGATCAGCATATCTGGCCTACAAATTGCAGCATGGCCTTGTCCATCACCTGATGGCCTTTTTCATTGGGATGGATGCCGTCGGCACACATGAGCTGAGAGCAATCGGGGTGGGAGAGGAAGGCGTCGCGGATGTCCAAAAGGGGACAGCCATACCGCTTGGCAAGATGGCTGACGGCGATGGAATACCGCTCGTGGAATCGATAAATGCGATACACATCCCCCAGCCATTTTAGAATGCTGTCCCGGTTCAGGCCGTTTCTCGTGATCCAGTTGAGATAGCGCACAGCGTCCAGAGGCGGAAGGGTCAGCAGGATGGGCTGGATGTTCTGCTTCTGGAGAGCCTCGATCATTTCGGTATAGCACTTCTCAAATTCTTCCAAAGAGGTGTTGGGAAAGTGATCGGCATCCGGATTGGCTGCCACTTCAGCCCAGTTGAAATCGCAGTCATTGCCGCCGTACTCCAGCATGACGGCGTCACAGTGATACCCATCCTCCAACGTGTGAAGGAGGAGGTTCTTAGCCCTGGGGGCTGTATAACCAAATCGGGAACAGTTGCTCACTTGGATTCCCATATTTTCCAGAGAGATTTCCATATCACGATTTTTCAATGTGGTATAGCGGCCTCTTTTTTCGTCCAGAACAACCCCCCGCAATACGGAGTCTCCCCACATGGAAAGATTGTAACTAATGTTGCTCATAAGTATCACCTCGTGATATAGTTTATAATACTATATTATACTTTTATAAAAACAATGTCAAGCGGTTTGCAAATTTATAAAAAATAGTTTATACTATTTTAATAAATAGAAATAGATAAAAGGTGGAGAAACCATGGAATCTAGATTACCCGATCTTACCCAGTGGATGGGGCAGATGGAGCACAATCATTTGGCCCGATGGGATGAACTTCCCGATTTGGAATTGTATATGGATCAGGTCATCACCTACCTGGACCGCCAGCTGACGGCTTTTAAACAAAAGGAGGAAAAGGGGATTACCTCCTCCATGATCAACAACTACGTCAAGGATGGACTTGTCCCCCGGCCCAAGGGGAAGAAGTATCAGAAAAGGCATCTGGCCGATTTGCTCACCGTGTGTACGCTCAAACCGGTGCTTCCCATCTCGGATATCGCATTGTTGCTGGAACAGGTGCCGGAGGAACAGCGTCCCACTTTCCACAATGATTTGTGTGAGATGCTGGATCATTGTTTTTCCCAATTGTCCGGCTGGATGGGAGAATCACTGCAAGAGGAAGAAGAGGAGGATTCCGACCATCTGATGCATCTGGCACTGCAATTGAGCGTTGAGGCGGCGACACGTCGGGTGGCGGCCCAGCGGATCTTTGCCGGCCTGAAGGAACAGAACGAAAAGAGAAAAGAGGAAACAGGCAAAAGGTGACGTCTGTTTTTAGGTTGCCCAAAAGAAAAAACAGTAATCGAAAGAATCTTAAAAAATTCTCTCGATTACTGTTTTTTTGTATCAGATCAAAAAGGAAGCGTTCATCAACGTTTATCCGATAAGATACCTCGTTTAAAGCTGACCAGAGTGGCCACAAAATAACAGAGGTAAATTACAAGGAAAAGACCGAAGGCGGCGAGCAGATACCAATAAGCCGACTGGGAAGCTCCCAGCATGGTGGAAAAAGCCTCGTTGATAATGCCGGTCAATGGGATGCAAAGGCAGACCGGTAAGATGAGGGGGATACCGAAGTAGATGGCCAACTGCTGGAAGATCAAATGCCCGATTCGTTTTTCGCCGACCCCCATTTTGTGCAGGATATCGTACCGATAGCGGTATTTGGCGGCGTCGCTGAGCTGCTGAATGGCCAAAATAGTGGCACAGATGAAGATCAGTACAATGCCTAGGTAAAATACGGCAAAGGATAAAATGGTATAAACAGACCGGTTGTGGTCCATGGAATAGGACTGTACAATAGGCGTAAAATACCCTTGTCGTATGGGATCTCCGTCCTGGTTGGTGAGGGCCTCACGCACGTCATAGAGTTCATTACGGAGTTCCAGCGGCGCAGGTTCAGCGGTACAGAAGGCCATGACCGAGGAAGCGATGTCCAAATTCTTGCAGAGGTGATCCGGCACGATAATCACAAATCCGAACCCGTTGGGCGCCCATTGGGCAAAGGGAAAACAAAAGACGTCGGAAAAGGTCAAATCTTGGTCCCCAATCCGGATAGAATTGGAGGGAAGGGCCTTTTCTAAGACTTGTTCATAGGGCTGTGTCTCGATGTGGACAGCATATTGATTATCCTCCAGCCGGATGGAAGAATACCCCAACATAGAGCACAATCGATTGTAGGTGGAGACAGGCATGCAAAGGTCGTAGGGCGGGAAATAAGGGAACTGTTGAATATAGTTGGTCTGATTGAGCAAAAGGTCTGTGACATCCGACTGCCCAGACTGATAAACATGATAAAAGCTAGAAGCTTCCACTTGGGTGTTTTGTTCCACGACGTCTACAGCTGGGGAGAAGTCCACATCCTCCTGGCTGTCGTAATAGAGCAGCACGTCAAACGGGGATTCCGACTGTACGGTGGATTCATAAGTGGAATTAAAGAGGAATCCACTGCACACAGAGAGCAGCATGACGGTCAGCAGCAAAGAGATGGTGCCCATGATAAAACCGTTGGTTTTGACCTTGGACGTGGTTTGCCGCAGCAGGAAGAGGTTGAGGCCTTTGTATCGTATTCCGTTCCAGTGTCTCTGCAAAAGCAGAAGAAAGGAGGAGAACGTTATGGAGAACCCATAGATGCCGATGACCAGGAAAATCACGCCGGCGGACAACAGAACGAGGGGAGAAAGGATTCCCAAAATGTACCGACTGTATTGGAGAGGATCCGGGAGAAAGGATAAGATCCAAATTCCCAGAGCCATGGAAGAGACGGATAAAAATAGAAAGAAAGTGGACAAAACAGGATGAAGCCGTTTCAAATGCTGATTTTGCTTGTCGGCAACCATAAAATCGTAGATGCGGGATTTGCGGAAGGTGCGACGGCTGCGCCATAACACAAAGAGATAGATGGCCAGAAAGTAGATCAGGGTGAGAAGGACGGCTTCCGGAGAGAGAAACAGGGAGATGCGGTAAGGGCTGCCAAACACATTCATGATGATGGAAGCGAACACTTGGTAGAGCAGCGTTCCCATCGCCATACCGCACAGGAGGGCCAGAAGTCCGATGATCAGATTTTCTATCAAAAACATCCGGCTGATCGTGGTTTTCTCCATCCCTAAGAGCAAATAGGTGCCGAATTCCCGGCTGCGTCGCTGGAGGATAAACCGGGTGGTATAATGGATGAGCCATCCGGTGATAAACGCCACCATCATGGTGACCATTCCGATGATTTGTGTCATGCTGTCCATAGACGAGCTGAGACCGCGGATCTCGTCGGAATAAAGCATGAGATTGTAGGCAAAGATCAGGGACATGGTCATGGCGATGGTGATAAAATAGATGAGATAATCGCGGGCGCTGCGTTTGGCATTGCGAAGGGCCAATTTAACGTACATCCGAGAGGTCACCTCCCAGCAGAGCCATGACGTCTAAAATCTCGTTGAAAAATTGGCGGCGGGATTTGTCCCCCCGCAGGATTTCGTTAAAGATGCGTCCGTCCTTGAGGAATAGGATGCGCTGACAATAGCTGGCGGAAAAGGCGTCGTGGGTCACCATCAGGATGGTGGCCGACATTTGGGTGTTCATGGAGGAGATGGTCTCCAATAGCATCTGGGCCGATTTGGAATCCAAGGCGCCGGTGGGCTCATCGGCCAGGATGAGCTGTGGATGGGTGACGATGGCCCGTGCACAGGCACAACGCTGTTTTTGTCCGCCGGACACCTGGTAAGGGAATTTTTCCAGAATGTCCGAAATACCCAGTTGCCCGGCTACCTGCTGGACGGCGGGATCCACCTGAGAAACCGGACAGCGGTTGATGGTGAGGGCCAGGGCGATATTTTCCCGGATGGTCAAGGTGTCCAGCAGATTAAAGTCCTGGAAGACGAATCCCAAATTTTCCCGACGGAATCGGGCCAGATGTTTTTCCGAGATCTCTGTGATATCCTGGCCGTTGATCAAGATGTGTCCGGCGCTGACCAGATCGATGGTGGAGATAAGGTTGAGCAGAGTGGTCTTGCCCGATCCGGAAGCCCCCATAATGCCGATGAATTCCCCCTCGTAAACCGATAAACTGATATCGTCAATGGCTTTGGTGACGTTGCCGCGGCCTCCATAATATTTTTCCACATTTTCGATGTGTAGAATCTCTTTCACAAAAATCACCTCGCCTTCCATTGTAGCATGGCCCTAGGGACGGTGGTATCGATGTATCTTACGCCATTCTTTCAATTTTGTAAGAGTTTTGGGGTTGCTAGAATTCCCGCTTGAGATAGACCATATCCCGCAACAGAACACCGTCTTCATAGATGGGATGGTCATAATTTTGGGTAAAGAAATCCTTGACCCGATGGGACATGGAAAAGCCGCATCGTTCATAAAATGGTATGGTGAGGGGACTATCGCCTGTCCCCACCAGAAGGGTTTTGCCATCCTGTTTATAGTGGCTCAGTACAAACTGGATCATGCATCTGCCGTATCCTTTGCGCTGATGATCGGGATGGGTGGCGATGTTTTTAATTTCGTACATCCCGTCGTCCTCCCGAGTCATCACGCAGACGCAAACTACTTCCCCCTGGTGGGATAAGGCGAACATCTCGCCTCGATCCAAGTATCGATCGATCATATCCTCCTGTTCATCGGCCAATAGCAGCAGATCCAAATAATCTTTTTTGTTGTGAAGGATGGGTTTTATTTGCATAGAAGGACCTCCTAAAGATGAGAAAAGCGCATTGACCCAAAAAGCCAATGCGCTATGTGTAAGGGTGAGATGGAACGCATTCCAGAAAGATTAGGAATTGTGATCGGTCTGATGGAACTGCTTCAAATTGCCGATTTTCTGACGGCGCTGTTCCAAAATGGCGTTGACCTCTTCCACCGAGATGCCCTGCTCCGCCATCAACACAAGCAGATGATAAAGCAAATCGCAGATCTCATTGGCAGTATCGTGATTCTCCCCGTTTTTGGCGGCGATGATGACCTCCGAACTTTCCTCGCCCACCTTTTTGAGGATTTTATCCACCCCTTGCTCAAAGAGGTAACAGGTATAGGATCCCTCCTGAGGCTGGGCTTTACGCTCCAGTACCACTTGATACAGCGCTTTGATGACGTCTTGCATACTATGAGTTCCTCCATTACAGTAAATTGCATCGCTTTAGCTAAGGAAAGTATAGCTTTCCCAAGGCTTTTTGTCAAGGGAAGTACTGTTTGACGCCCTGTTTGGGAAATGCTATAATGAAAAGAAATTATGTGACAATTTTAAAAAGTGTAGGAGTGTTTTTTGTGTCCAATGGCAGTATAGGGTTAATCATCGCGTTAGCAATCCTGGTGATATTGTCGGCGTACTTTTCGGCTACAGAAACGGCCTTTTCCAGCCTGAACAAGATTCGTATGAAAAATAAGGCAAGCAACGGTGATCAACGAGCTGCCATGATCCTCTCCATGATCGATAATTACGATAAACTGATTTCCACCATCCTGGTGGGCAACAACATTGTAAACATCGCTGCGGCCTCGTTGGCCACCGTCATCTTCACCGCCTATTTTGGCGATGCAGGCGTTACGTTGTCCACTATTGTCATGACGGTGGTGGTGCTCATCTTTGGCGAGGTATCCCCTAAAAGTCTTGCCAAGGAATCCCCAGAATCCTTTGCCTATTTCAGCGCCCCCATTATGAAGGTGCTGTTGGTGGTTCTGACCCCCATTAACTTCCTGTTTTCCCAGTGGAAGAAGCTGCTTGCCAAGATGTTCCGCCTCAAGAAGAGCGAAGGCATGACCGAGGAGGAACTCCTGACGGTGGTGGACGAAGTGGAGCGGGACGGCGGCATCAAGGAGACCGAAGGGGACCTGATCCGTTCGGCAATCGGGTTTGACGATTTGGAGGCCCAGGATATTTTAACGCCCCGGGTGCAGCTCGTGGCCGTCAACCAGTATATCTCCATGGAGGATTTGCAGGAGATTTTTGTCAAGACCAATTATTCCCGCCTTCCGGTCTACAAGGACAATGTGGATGCTATTATCGGCGTCATCCACGAAAAGGACTTTTACGTCCAGATGTACAACCATCGCAATACCATCCTGCCGGTGGTTCAAAGGGTGCTGTATGTATCCCCCTCCATTAAGATTTCCGATCTGTTGCGCACGTTGCAGAAAAATCACTCCCATTTGGCGGTGGTGGTGGACGAATTCGGCGGCACCATGGGCATCGTCACCATGGAGGACATCCTGGAGGAACTGGTGGGCGAGATCTGGGACGAACACGATGAGATCATTGAATTCTTTAAAAAGATCGATGATTCCCGTTACCTGGTGGCGGGCAACGCCAATCTGGACGAGATGTTTGAATATTTGAATATGGATATTTCAGTGGACGACTTGGACCTTGATTCGGTGACGGTCAGCGGTTGGGCGGCCGAACAGTTGGGGCATATCCCGGAAAAGGGAGATAGGTTTACCTTTGAGAATCTTCAGGTTACGGTCACCAAGACCGACGGACGCCGTCTGGTGGAGGCATGTGTTACCGTAGAGCAGCCGGAAGAGGAAGAAAAACAAAAATCGTAATGTTGCGGTTTGAAGAGAGCCCCGGCGTCAGGAAGTGGCCGCCGGGGCTCTTGGTTACTTTGCAGGAATGAGAAAGGAGTAAATCTTATGCCGAAGCTGATGCTTGTGGAGGACGATCCCAGCATCCGGGAGGAGCTGGCCCTGCTTTTGCGAAACAATCGATATGATGTGGTCATTCCGCCCTCTTTTTATCAGGTCGCGGATTTTGTAAAGCAGGAAAAACCCGATCTGATTTTGCTGGATATCAACCTGCCGGGCAAGGATGGGTTCCAGATGTGCACCGAAATCCGGGGTTTTTCCTCCGTACCTATTATCTTTGTCACCAGCCGCGCCACCGATATGGACGAACTTTCCAGCATCACCTTAGGCGGGGATGATTTCATCACCAAGCCTTACAATTCCTCCATTCTCTTAGCTCGTATCGCCGCCCTGCTCAAACGGGCGTATCCCGATTCTTTTGCCGATCACGGCTTAACCTATCGGGGATTGGATCTCAATGTGGCGGCAGGGACGGTATCCTACCAAGGCAGAAGTGTGGAATTGACCAAAAATGAATTGAAGATTTTGCATTATCTGTTTCTCCATCACGGGCTGATCGTCTCACGGGCCGACATCATCGAGTATTTGTGGGACAACGAGATGTTTGTGGACGACAACACCTTGAGCGTCAACGTCACCCGAATTCGACGGAAGCTGGAGACCATCGGGATGGGGGATCTCATCTCCACCAAGAGGGGACAGGGGTACATGATATGACGTTTACATTTTGGGAATACGCAAAGGATAAGACGCTTACCATTGTTCTCAACATCCTGTGTATGTTTTTTCTGGCCTTTTATCTCATCGCCCTGGGCAACGAGGCGGGCAGCGTAGCGCTTATTTTGGTTGTTTGGGGACTGTTGCTGGCGGCGGTCCTGATCGTGGGATTTCTAGGACGCAAGCGGTATTTTAAAAATCTGATGGAGACGGCACAGGGATTGGAACATCGGTATCTCATCGCTGAGGTGATGGAAAGACCTGTGTCTATCCAGGACAGGCAGTTTTACACCCTGCTTCGCATGGCCAATAAATCCATGATGGAGCGCATCACCGACATCCAGCACGAGCGCCGGGATTACAAGGACTACATTGAACAGTGGGTGCATGAGATCAAGACGCCCATATCCGCCATCAAACTGATCTGTGAGAACAACCGGTCGGACGCCACGCGGAAGGTCCTGTCCGAACTGGAGAGCACCGAGCGCTATGTGGAACAAGCCCTTTTCTATGCACGCAGTGAAAACGTGGAAAAGGATTATCTCATCAAAGAGGTGCCGCTTTCCCAGTGCGTCCACGGGGCCATTGCGCAAAACAAACGCATTCTTCTCAGCAATCAGATGGGCGTTCAAACCGACGGCTTGGAGAAGACGGTTTATACCGACAGCAAATGGTTGGAATTCATGCTGGATCAGCTGCTGATTAACGCCGTCCAGTACCGCCGGGAGTCAGGGGCGGTGATCCGGATTTGGGCGGAAGACGTACAAAACGGCGTGCGCCTCTGTGTGGAGGATAACGGCATCGGCATAGAGGCAAGCGATCTTCCCCGGGTCTTTGACAAAGGGTTTACCGGACAAAACGGCCGGAGTGGAAGAAAATCCACCGGTATCGGGCTTTATTTGTGCCGCCGTCTGGCCGAGAAGCTGGGGCTTGAACTGTCCATCCAGTCGAGGCAGGGAGAGTTTACCCGGGTGACCTTGTGTTTTCCGAAGGGGACCTTTGTCAAAGTGGACGAATGAAAAACAAAACAGGCCGACGGCGTAAATTTGCCGTCGGCCTGTTTTTATTGATCTGTTACATTATTTCAGTGATTTCTCCTCCACAGCAGGGCTTCCTGAGGACGCCGTACCGTGACGGAACCGGCCTTTTTCTCCTCCATCAGGCCGTACCGGTATAAGCTGCCTAATAGACGTTCAGCCGCCGTCTCATCCATGGAACAGAGGGGAAGCCTGCAAGGACCGACTTCAAATCCCATGGCGTTGAGCGCATGCTTTACCGGGATGGGATTGACATCGCTAAACAGATTTTCAATGAGCTCCAGGTAATAGAGCTGGAGGTTATCGCTTTGTTCGGGATTCCCGTCAAAATAGCTCTGGCAGATGTCGTGGGTATCCTGCGGGACCAGGTTGGCAAGGACCGAGATGACGCCTTTGGCGCCGAGGGCGAGAGCGGATGTAATTTGATCGTCGTTGCCTGAATAGACGTCCAAGCGGTCGCCGCATAGGGAAAGAATTTTAGCAATCTGTGAGAAGTTGCCGCTGGCCTCCTTGACGGCCACGATATTGGGGATCTCACTGAGCTTATAGTAAGTGATGGGGAGAATGTTGACGCTGGTTCGGCTGGGTACATTGTAAAGCACAATGGGCAGTGATACCGATTGAGCGATGGCCTGAAAATGAAGGAAAAGCCCTTTCTGCGAGCATTTATTATAATAGGGTGTTACCACCAGCAGGGCATCGGCACCAAGCCGTTCGGCTTCCTGGGAAAGCTCTATGGCATGAGCGGTGTTGTTGCTGCCTGTTCCGGCGATGACCGGAATGCGGTGGTTTACACGCTTTACAGTGTATTCGATGACCTGAAGATGTTCTTGATCCGTCAAGGTGGAGGCTTCGCCGGTGGTGCCGGCGATCACAATGGCGTCGGTCTTGTTCTCAAGATGGAAGTCGATCAGTTGGCCGAGCATTTCGTAATTGACAGATAAGTCGGGGTTCATAGGGGTAACCAGGGCTACGCCGGAACCGGTGAATATGGTCTGCTTCATACTATCATTTCCTCATTTCTGTTTTCTCCCCAAAAGGAGAAGTTCAAAATCGTCAGCCGTTTTGTACGACAACTACTATAGCACAGGTCAAATTAAAATGGTGTTAATTTATCCACCGAGGGATTAAAAAATAAAAAAGAATGGAGGGGCAGGAGCCTGCTGCCATCCGCCTCCAAAGAAATACCTCCCACGGCGAAAAAGACGTGGGAGGTTTGTTTCATCCAAAGGACTACTGATAATTAAGCGGGAACAGAATCTTCAATAACGACCATGCAGCGGCTTTTCGGCCGTCGGCCCCGAAATAGAGCCGGCGTCCCGATGCATCAAATAACTCGAAGGCTTTTTCTTGATTGATGAGCCGAAAATGAAGCTGTTCCATGACCTGATAAAGGGCCAGTTCCCATTCCATCCGATTGGAAAGGGTATCTTCTGCGATCTCTTCGGCCAGCCATTCAAACTCTATGGGTTCAAAGCCGTCTTTTAAGAAGGCGTTCCAAAGCGCGATTTTTTGCATAAAGTTGAGTGAAAGCAGACAATCGCCAAAGGAACCATCCGATTCTGTCCCGCCGTAACAGTAGAAGCCTCCGGGATCCGGGCCGATAAACAGCTTTTGTTGACGCAGGAAATCGGCGTCTTTCCAGTCCAGGGCGGCCAGTCCAACCCGCCAGTTGATGGAGGTAAGGAGACTGTAAAGAGGATCGGACGTCTCCTGATCGGGACAGTCCACTTGAAAGCAAAGCGTCTCTAGGGAAGAAGTGGATTTGCCCGAAAGGCTTTGTTGAATGAGGGAAAGGGAACCGTCCTTTTCTTGGGACAATAACCGTACCGTCTCCTGATTCTGCGCGGTACCCAAAGCACAAATGGACCAGGTTTTGTCGATGTTCGCCATGGAGAGGGCGAACAGTTCCCAAAAATCGTCGATGTGAAAGGCGACGTTTCGATAAAGAATAAAAAGTGATTTCCCTTGG
Organism: Solibaculum mannosilyticum; assembly: GCF_015140235.1. Classification (GTDB taxonomy): domain Bacteria; phylum Bacillota; class Clostridia; order Oscillospirales; family Acutalibacteraceae; genus Solibaculum; species Solibaculum mannosilyticum. The sequence continues at coordinate 780,774 of NZ_AP023321.1, forward strand.
GAAACGCTGTAGACAGAGGGTTCCTCTTCCAGCCAATGATTGACCCCGCATAACAGCAAAAGCAATTCCCGTCCAGGAATTGCTTTTGCCACATGCTTTGGAAAAGGGATTTGCATTCTGGATGCTTCTTGATAGGAGTGCAGCATGCTAACTCACCTAATCCTTTGTATTGGTTTTTACTCGGCGTCTGAAGAGGCCGATTCCATAGCCTCATAGATGCCGATATTAACGCCCAAGACATTGACCGTCTCTTCGCCGAAGATGCCCAAGAGCTTGCCTTCGGTGTTCTGACTGATGATGTCGCGTACGGTATCCTCGCTCAGGCCGGAAGCCTTCACAATGCGGGGGATCTGGATCTCTGCGGAGGCGGGGGAGATATCGGGATCCAAACCGGAACCGGAAGCCGTCAACAGATCGGTGGGGATATCCTCTTTCTTGACGTCGGGATTCTTAGCCAGGAAGTTCTCCATGTCCTCTTGGACGCGGGCGTCAAGATCGGGGTTGGAGGGGGCGTAGTTGTTGGAACCGGAACCGATGCCGGGGAATTCGGTGCCGTCGGTGTAGGTTTGATTTCCTTCCTCGTCCTCCAGATAGACGTTGTAGTGGTAAGCGGAGGGACGGCCCCACATGTAATAATCCTCGGTGAATTCCTGGCCGACGTGTTCGGCGCCCACCACTTGACCGTTGACCTCCAAGAGGCTGCCGCCTGCTTGGTGGGGGAAAATCAGGGAGGAAAGACCGGTTAACAGAAGCGGGAACAAAAGTCCACAGATCAACATCAGGACTATGGTAACGATTACCGCTTGTCTTGTTCCGTGTAAGAAATGTTTTACAGACTCTTTCATAGCTTATATCGTCCTCCTTATAAGCCAAACCCAAGCAGAGTAAGCAACGGATGGATAATCATATCGATGATCTTGATGCCCAGGAAGGGTGTGATGATGCCGCCGACGCCAAAGATCATCATGTTTCTGGCCAAGGTCTTACCGGAAGACATGGGACGGTATTTAACGCCCTTCATGGCCAGGGGGATCAGGCAGGGGATGATGATGGCGTTAAAGATCAATGCGGAGAGGATGGCGCTGTTCGGCGAAGCCAGATGCATGATGTTTAACACGCTCAGTTGCGGGATGGCCTGCATAAACATGGCCGGGATAATGGCAAAGTATTTTGCGATGTCGTTGGCGATGGAGAAGGTGGTCAAACTGCCGCGGGTGATGAGCAGCTGTTTGCCGATCTCGACCACTTCCAGGATCTTGGTGGGGTCGGAATCCAAGTCAACCATGTTGGCGGCCTCTTTGGCGGCGGTGGTGCCGCTGTTCATGGCCAGACCTACGTTTGCCTGTGCCAGGGCGGGAGCGTCGTTGGTGCCGTCGCCGGTCATGGCGACGATCTTGCCTTCGGCCTGTTCCTTCTTGATGACGTCGATTTTATCTTCCGGTTTGCATTCGGCGATGAAGCTGTCGACGCCGGCTTCCTTGGCGATGGTGGCGGCGGTCAGAGGATTGTCGCCGGTGCACATGATGGTCTTGATGCCGATGGCGCGCAGACGTTCAAAACGCTCCACCATGCCGGGCTTTACAGTATCCTTCAGATAGATGACGCCCAGAATACGGTCGTTTTCACAGACGGTGAGGGGAGTACCGCCCAGGCTGGAGATCTTGTCGACCTGTTCGTGAAGGTCGGCCGGGATCTTACCGCCCAGCTTCTTGACATACTGTTCAATGGCTTCGGAAGCGCCTTTGCGGATCTTGGTTCCGTCAGCCAGGTCCACGCCGCTCATGCGGGTCTGGGCTGTGAATTCGATGAAGCTGGAACCAGCCGGTTCGGTGGAATTGTCGCCCATCCGACGGGCCAGTTCCAAAGTGGATTTGCCTTCGGGAGTCTCATCGTGCAAGCAGGTGAGGGCTGCGCAACGGACCAAATCGCTGCGATTGGCATCGCCTACCGGGAAGAAATCGGCGGCCAGACGGTTGCCGTACGTGATGGTGCCGGTCTTATCCAGGATCATGGTGTCCACGTCGCCGCAGGCCTCCACGGCCTTACCGGACATGGCGATGACGTTAAAGCGGGTGACGCGGTCCATACCGGCGATACCGATGGCCGAAAGCAGGCCGCCGATGGTGGTGGGGATCAAGCAGACGGCCAAGGCAATCAGGGTGGAGATCTTCAGCTGAACGCCGGAGTAGATGCCGATGGGGTACAAGGTGACGATGACGATCATAAAGATGATGGTCAGGGAAACCAACAGGGTGTTCAGGGCGATCTCATTGGGCGTTTTCTTACGGGAAGCGCCCTCGACCAAGGCGATCATGCGATCCAGGAAGCTGTTGCCGGGATCGGAGGTGATGCGGATTTTGAGCCAGTCGGAAACCACGGTGGTGCCGCCGGTTACCGAACAGAAATCGCCGCCCGATTCACGGACGACCGGCGCCGATTCACCGGTGATGGCCGATTCGTCCACCGAAGCGATGCCTTCGATGACCTCGCCGTCGCCGGGGATGATTTCTCCGGCCTCCACCATGACGATGTCGCCCTTTTTCAGCTGGCTGGAGAGGATTTCCTCTTCGGAGCCGTCCTCTTTGAGCAGACGGGCCTTGGTGGCCTTCTGGGTCTTTTTCAGGCTTTCCGCCTGGGCTTTGCCGCGGCCTTCGGCTACCGATTCGGCAAAGTTTGCAAACAGCACGGTGATAAACAGGATAACCGATACAATGATGTTATAGGCCCGAAGATTGGTATCTCCCACGTCCCCGAACAGGCCGGGGAAGATGGATAGAATCAAGGTAATGACGAAACCCACTTCTACGACGAACATCACGGGATTTTTCATCATATACCTGGGATTCAGTTTTACAAAGGAGCCGATTACCGCATTACGGAATATTTCTGGAGTAATCAGCTTTTGGTTGTGTTTTTTACTCATTTCAATGGTTCCTCCTTATGACCAGAGGGTTAGGTGCTCCGCGATGGGGCCGAGCGCCAGGACCGGGAAGAAAGTAAGAGCCGCGAAGATGTACACGACAAACACCAGAATAATGGCAAACGAGAAGGTATCGGTATGCAGAGTACCGACCGAGTCGTTGACGAAATTTTTCTTCATCAGCGATCCGGCGATGGCCAACTGAATGACAATGGACAAATACCGTCCAAAGAACATGGCCAAACCGGTTGTGATATTCCAGAACATCGTGTTATCGGCCAGTCCCTCAAAACCGGAACCGTTGTTGGCCGCTGAAGAGGAGAACTCATAAAGAACCTGGGACAATCCATGGAATCCCGGATTGGTAATGCCATTGTTGTCCGGTAGGACGTTGACAAGGCCGATGGCCAAAGCCGAGAAAGCGAGGATCAGGAAGGGGTGGATGATGATACACAAAGCAGTGAGCTTCATCTCACGGCCTTCGATCTTTTTGCCTAAGTATTCCGGTGTACGGCCGATCATCAAGCCGCAGATAAACACCGCCAAGATGGCGTACATAATCATATTCATCAGGCCGACGCCCTTACCGCCAAACACCACGTTGAGCATCATGTGGAGCAGCGGGATCATACCGCCCAGCGGCGTCAAGGTATCGTGCATGTTGTTGACGGTACCGGTGGTAAAGGAGGTGGTGGTTGTGGTGAACATGGCCGATTGGGCGATGCCGAACCGGACTTCCTTACCTTCCATGCTGCCCATGGATTGGCTCAAACCTGAATCGGCGAGAACCGGGTTGCCTTGAAGCTCTGCCCAGTAGCAGACGCCCAAACCGATAAGGAAGATGATGCCCATAGCGGCAAAGATGGTACGACCTTCTCTTCCGTACATGAAAACGGTCAAGCTTCTGCGGATAGGACTCTGTTTGAGGGGAGAGGTGGCGCCAGTTGCAACAATGTTTTTCTTTTCAGCACGTTTGCGATCCCGGACCATCTTACCGAAGGTGATGACAGATGCGCCAGGCAAGAGCATCATGGAGTAGAGCTCGATGAGGTTGGTAATGATAGTGGGGTTCTCAATCGGGGTTGTGGAGTTCGCGCCTATGAAACCGCCGCCGTTGGTGCCTAAGTGCTTGATGATTTCCAACGCGGCTGCCGGGCCTGTGGCGATCACCTGTTTGGCGCCCTCCAGAGTATCGACGACGATGTTGCCGCTGAGGTTCTGGGGAACGCCCTGCCAAACCAGCAGAAGACCGCCGATGATGGAGAAGGGGATCAAAACGCGGGTGGTGATGCGAACCAGATCGACAAAGAAGTTGCCGACGTTATCCTTGTTTTTACCGGCCAGGCCGCGGATAAAGGCCACGCAAGCGGCGTAACCGCTGGCAGCCGAGACAAACATCATAAAGGTGATGACCAGCATCTGGGAGAGGTAGGAAAGACCCGATTCACCAGAATAGTGCTGGAGGTTGGTGTTTGTCATAAAGCTGATGATGGTGTTAAACGAAAGGGACTCTTCCATGTTCCCAATGGCATTGGGGTTGAAAATGGGAAGACTCTGAATTCTCAGAATAATGTATCCCAGCAGAATCATGACGCCGTTGGTACCCAGCAGGGCAGCAGCGTACTTTTTCCATGACATACCCCTTTGCGGACGGATACCGCTGATCTTGTAGATGAAACCGTCGACGCGGTTAAATACAGGATCGGCAAAAGTATGTTTTCCGGCCGCAATATGGTAAACATAGATGCCCACCGGGATGACCATTATCAAATAGATGAGAATGGTCAATATGAGCTGTACCATAGTGAAATCCTCCTGTAAGACTTAGAATTTTTCCGGGTGTACCAACGCGTAAACGAGATAGACACCCATGAGCAAAACAATACCCCCAAGTATAATCATACGACTTCCTCCTTCATTCGTGGGTATCTACCTGCTTATGGCACCAGTGGATTAAAAGCCCGACTAGACCAACGCTCACAGCTAGAATGGCCAACATGATCAAATCAAGCATTCCGAACTTCCTCCTTTTCACATCGATTTCCCGTCTATTATAGCAGTCTTCCTATGAATACGGCCTTAGCGTTTTTTGGCTGATATAAAATTCGCATTAAGATTATAGAGCATAAAAAATCCCCTTGTTTAAAATGAACAAGGGGATTTCAAAACATATAAAATCTTTTATAGCAGCTCTAAAAACGGGATTTTTATCCTATTGAAGTAGAGGTGAGTTTTGGAGAGAACAGCGGCTTTTTTGCGGTACATTACTGACGGATCATTCGATATCCGACGCCGATATGTGTCTGGATATATTGAGGAGAGGAGGGATTCTTCTCAATTTTTTTGCGCAAGGTGGCCATAAAGACCCGCAGGGAAGGGACGTCCGAAGCCAAGGTATCCCCCCATACCTCCTTGAGGATGAGATTGTGCGTGAGGACTTTTCCCGTATTGTGGGCCAACAGGCACAATAATCTGTATTCGATGGGGGTCAGATGGATCTCCACGTCTTTGACATAGACGCATCTGGCGGCATAATCAATTTTAAGATCGCCGTTGGTGTAAACGCTGCTCTCTTCTCCCACAGTCCCCTTCTCAGCCTGGCTTCTGCGGAGGGCTGCACGGATCCGGGCCAAGAATTCTTCGATGCTAAAGGGTTTTGTCAAATAGTCGTCGGCCCCGGCATCCAGCGCATCCACTTTATCCTGATCCTCTGTGCGGGCGCTGACTACGATAATCGGAATGGAACTAAATCCACGGACGCGTTTGATAATATCCACGCCGTCCATGTCCGGCAGACCCAAATCCAGGATCATGACGTCGGGCTTATAGGAGATGACTTCCATCAAAGCCCCGGCGCCGTTTTGGGCAGTATGGTATTGGTATTCCTGTGTCTCCAAGGTTGTGCGGATCAGGTTGCTGATGGCGGGATCGTCCTCCACTACGAGAATTCTTGATTTATACATGATCGATATCCACCTCTTCCAATGGTAAAGTAAACGTAAAGACCGAGCCGTGAGGGACGTTGTCGGTTATCGAAATGGTGCCGCCGTGGGCCGTTACGATGGAACGGCACAAATTTAGACCCAATCCCAGTCCGCGACGGTTATCGGATTTTCCCTGGCTGGCGGTGTAGAACATATCAAATAAATGGGCTTTTGCATCGTCTGGGATGCCGGGCCCATCGTCGGAAATGCTGATGGCCGCCATAGATCCCTGTTTTTCAGCCCGCAGTACAATATGAGAACCGGCAGGGGTATACTTGATGGCGTTGTTGACGATGTTGATAATGACTTGGATAATCAAACGGACGTCCATTTTGGCCATCAGAAGGTCGTCGGGCAGTTCGACCGAGATAGAATGTTCCTTTGCCTGGCGGTCCAGATGGGAGAGGGCTTCCCGGAAGACGTCGTCCAAAAGTTCGGCATTTGTTTGAAGCCGCATGGTTCCATTCTCGATGCGGGTGATGGAGAGAAGGTTCTCTGTGAGGTTGACCAGCCACATGGAGTCGTCATAAATAGACCGATAAAGTTCCTGTTTTTTGTCTTCGCTTAGAACAATACTTTCCTCCATCAGTACGCCGGCGTTGCCGCTGATGCTGGTCAAAGGGGTGCGCAAGTCGTGAGAGATGGCCCGGAGCAGATTGGAGCGCAGACGTTCCTGTTGCGTCTCCATCTCGATGGCCTGTTTTTCCTCCCGGAACCGCCTCCGTTCCAGAATCAGACCGCATTCATTTAAAATGGAAATCATCAGGTTTTTTTCAAACACTTCCAGCTCAGGATAATATTGAGAAGGGATGCCGACAATTCCCATGACACCTTGTAAACCGCGTACAGCCAAATAAAGATTGTGCGCGTGGGAGAGGGTACCGGTAGTGGCGCCGGCCCGTTTGTTGTTCTTGACCACCCAATCGGCCACGCCGCGTTCCTCTGAATTCAGGGATGCCATAAGGGCTTCGCCTTGTTCCGGAGGCGTCGCTTGGAACTGGAGTTCCGTTCCGGGTTTTGCCAGGGCATATAGAATGGGACGTTCCAGCAAAAGATGAAGCTGTTGCGCCGCCAACTTGATGATTTCCTGTTCGTCCTTCCCCTGCTGGAGCTTTTGGCTGCTGGTCATCAGCAGTTCCGTATAATAGGCCTTTTGCGCCGACTGCCGAGCCTGTTTCTTGACGCGGGTAGCAAGGGTGCTGGACATGATGCTGGCAATCAACATGATGAGGAAGGTGACGGGATAATCCGGATCGGTTGCATGCAGAGTAAAGCGGGGAATGGTAAAAAAGTAGTTAAAGGCCACGACGCTGAGCAGAGAAGCAAAAGCGCCGTACAGATGTCCACGAGTCCAGATGGCGGTGACCAAAACACCGAGGATATAAATGATAATAATGTTGGCGTCTCGCAATCCCAACGCAAAGAACCCAAACCCGATCAAGGTGGCCAGAGCTGTTACCAAAAGGGTCTTGAGAAGATCCTTCCAGCTGAACCAGGGTTCATCACGGCGGGAAAAGAATAGTTTCTTTTTAAAATAGCTGGGCTGTGTATCGGGAATGATGTAAATGTCGATGCCGCCGGCCAAACTGGTCAGCTTGTCGGCTAGACTCTTCCCTTTAAAAAGAGGATTCTGACGATGATTGGTGCGTCCCATGACGATCTTGGTAACACCGCTTACTTTGGCGTATTCTGAGATTTGTACGGCAGGATCGTCCCCATACACCGTCGCGATCTGTGCCCCCATCTGCTCGGCCAGACGCAGATTATCCCTTAATCGCTTGAGATTTTCACCCTTCAGTTCCTTGGTTTCCGGCGTCTCTACAAAGAGAGCGGTAAAGCCGCTGTGGAAGGCTTCGGCCATCCGTGCAGCAGTGCGGATCACTTTGGCGTTGGAAGGGGAGCTGGATAAGCAGATCAGAATATGCTCGCCTGCCCGTGCAGCCGCTTCGTTGCCCAGCTTCTGGGCCGAACGGTTGAGGCGGTCGGCCGTACGGCGCAGGGCGATTTCGCGCAAGGCCGCTAGATTTTCCAGAGAGAAAAAGTTATCGAGAGCCCGTTCAGCTTGGCCGCTCCGGTATACCTTTCCCTTTTGAAGCCTTGCAATCAGATCCGCAGGTTCAATATCCACCAGTTCAACCTGGCCGGCGGAATCAAAAACCCGGTCGGGAATCCGTTCGCTGACAGCGATCCCTGTGATAGATTCTACCAGATTATTAAGCGATTCCAGATGCTGCACATTGACGGTGGTATAGACATTAATGCCTGCTCTCAGGAGTTCTTCCACGTCCTGATACCGTTTTTCATGGCGGCATCCGGCGGCATTGCTATGGGCCAATTCGTCCACCAGGATCAGTTCCGGCTTTCTGGCGAGAGCAGCGTCTAAATCAAATTCCTTTAAGGTGACGCCTTTATAATCCACTTCCTTACAGGGGAGCTGCTCGAGACCATCCAGAAGGGCCAAGGTATCCGGACGGATATGGCGTTCCACATAGCCTACCACTACATCGATACCGTTTTGCTTGGCCTGATGGGCGGCTTCCAGCATGGTATAGGTTTTGCCGACGCCTGCTGCATATCCGAAAAAGATCTTGAGTTTGCCTTGACCGTTCTGTCCCTCTTGGACGCGGATTGACTTCAACAATTGTTGTGGATTAGGCCGTTGCTCCTCCATATTGTATCACCCTATTCCTATTTCGGATCAATTATTATACATGCATTATAATAACACAAATGACATTTTCATGATATAAAAAACAGCGCTGTGACATTAAGATAACATAAAGGTAATACGTGATTTCCTCTTTTTTCTAGCTTTTGCCGATTGTTTTAATAAAATTCTAATATCCTTAGGAATTTTCTAACACCATTTTAGGATGGAATCTGTTATGCTAACAGTGAAAAAATAAATGCCACAGGGAGGAAAGTCGTTATGCTGAAAAGTTTAAGTGCTGTTGCAGATCCAGTGGTCAATCGACGTCCTTGTCATCGTGGTTTTGTCACAAAAGGGTCGTCCGGGAACAAGCAAACTGTATGGTCTAAGATGTCGGCGTATTTCGACCGCCACATTTATATGGCCTATGCATGCTGCTTTGTAGGGATGCCGGTTGCCATTTGTACCGCGGTATCCTTGATCACAACGGTAATTTATCTGACTGCGATGGCTATTTCGACTATTTTATAGAAGATTTATTCGGCTTATCTAATGAATATTTTGAAAGCAGTTTCTGGGAAAACAAAATTTCCAGAAACTGCTTTTTTGATTTGAGAGAGTTAGTTTTAGCAAATTACACGAAATAAAAGCATATAAAAGGTGAAATGTATATACTATTTTATAAATTACATTGAAAATATAAAATATATATGTTATAATAAATTTGAAAAATAATTGTTTTTTAATTATTGATATTCTGGTGAAAAGAAGAAGGAGCAATACTATTTTTAATTTTCCATTGACCGGTGAAAAATAAAATAAGAAAATAGCAGAATGCTTTTTCATCACCAGAACTGCCTTATTTAAAAGAGAACCAACTCAAATGTATCTCTTTATACAAAAGGAGGCAGTAATATGGGGATTATGAAGAAGTTAGTGGCTGTCGCCATGGCATGCACCATGACGATGAGCTTACTTCCAAGCAGCATAATGGCTGTAGAACCAGAGCCGTCTAAAACCAATTATGTGGATTATGTCAATCCTTATATTGGTACGGATCACGACCCGGAGATTCACAACAAGGCATCCAATTTCGGCGGTATGGTACCATGGGTATCTACTCCATTTGGCATGACCAAGTGGACTCCACAAACCCGTCAAAATAAAATCAGCGGAACCGCTTATCGGTACTGCGATACCGAAATGAGCGGATTCCAAGCCACTCATCAGCCGGCGATCTGGATGGGTGATTTTGGTTATATGACCATGATGCCCGGCATTGATTCGGTAAAGACCGGAGTGGATGAGCGAAAATTACCCTTTACCCACGAAGACGAACTTACAACACCCTATTATTATTCAGTCAGCATGGACGCAGGAGAAGACCGCTCCATCCGGACGGAGATGACTGCCACTTCCCGGACTTCCATTCTGCGGTTTACTTATCCGGAAAATGAAATGGCCAATCTGTATACCGAGATGTCTCGCGACAACAAGGTGGGAAGTGTTACCATTGATCCCGAAAAGGGCGAAATTACCGGCTACAATACCGACCGGCAGGACGCTCATCTTTCGGAAATCGAACTGCCTAATTTCAGATGTTACTATGTGATCCAGTATTCCAAACCCTTTGCGGAATACGGCACCGTGCTTGACGGCGAGCTGCAAGAAGGCGGGACGACAGCAACCGACAAAAATGTCGGCGCTTATGTGACCTTTGACACAGAAGAAAATGAAATGATTGAAGTACGTGTTTCATCCTCCTTCATCAGCCTGGAGCAGGCTCGGGAGAATCTGGAACACGAACAAAGCATAGGGACTTCTCCCATCTCCTTTGACGAGATGAAAGAGGAGACAAAAACGACGTGGGAAGATAAGCTCAACAACATTGAGATCGAAGGCGCTTCGGAAGAGGATATGACCATATTCTACACTGCCATGTACCATGCGCTGCTTTTCCCGGTGGAGTTCTCAGAATACGGCCGGTATTACAGCGCCTACGACGATCAGATTCACGAAGGAGAATCCTATACCTCCTTTTCCCTGTGGGATACCTACCGGGCGGAAAACAGCTTCCTAACCCTGGTTGCGCCGGAACGCATCGACGGCATGATCAGCTCTTTGCTCAACAACTACCTGGAAGGCGGCTATATGCCAAAATGGCCCAACCCTTCCTATACCAACATCATGATCGGAACCCCGGCGGATTCCCTAGTGGCCGAGGCCATCAACAAAGGCTTTGACGGCTTTGATCTGGACCTTGCCTACGAGGCCGTACTCAAGGACGGTATGGTTGCGCCCAAGTACGACAATACCCAACGCTGGGGCGACCGTGCCAATGGCGTTCCTTACGAAGCGAGAGCCGGCTTAAGCTGGATGATGCAGTACGGCTATGTGCCGGAGGATAAAACCGGCGCATCCGGTTCCAACACCCTGGAAGGAGCTTATGAGGACTGGTGTATCGCCCAGGTGGCCCAAAAGCTGGGAAAACAAGATGATTATGAGTATTTTGTCAACCGTTCTCAAAACTACAAAAATCTCTTTAATGAAAAAACCGGTCTGCTGCAAAGCCGTGATTCCTACGGGAACTTTGTCGACAAAGGCTGGACTGAAGGCAGTCAAATGAACTACGCTTACTGCGTGTTCCAGGATTTCGGCGGCCTTATGGAACTGATGGGTGATGGATTCAACGACAAACTGGATAATTATTTTGCCACAGGACAGAACGTCCATGAAAACGAACCATCCCATCACTACGCTTATCTTTACGATTTTAGTGGAAAACCCTGGGAGACACAGCGCCTAGTGCGTGAGATCGCCGAGGAAAACTACGCCAATCACCCGGCGGCCGGTCTGACCGGCAACGATGATTGTGGCCAGATGTCCAGCTGGTATATTCTCAGTTCACTGGGCTTTTATCCCGTCAATCCCGCCTCGGCCCAGTACATGATCGGCAGCCCCTTCTTCGACAAAGCCACGATTCATTATGAGGATAAGGACTTTGAGATCATCGCCAACAACAATTCTAAGGAGAATATGTACATCCAGTCGGGCACCCTTAACGGAGAAGCATTGAATATCCCGGTTCTAACCCACGAGCAGATCATAAACGGCGGAACCATTGAGTTTGAAATGGGTGCAGAACCGTCCACTTGGGGTTCGGACTATCGTGTGGAGCCGCTTCCTACCTACGAGGACGTCAAAACCCCGGAACTGCCCATCCGTTTGGAGAGCAGCAAACTGGAGCATCAAATCGCCGAAGCTGAAATTCTGGAGCAGGATGCCTATACCGTTACTTCTTTCCTGAAGATGCAGGATGAAATTGTAGAGGCAAAGAAGGTCTATGACGAGGAAACCAGTACCAAGGAGGAGATCCAGACCGCCTATAACGAACTTCATGCAGCAGTAGAGACATTGGAACCTTCGGCACCCTGCGTCAAGATCTCCCATGGTGATACAGCGTCGTCCCCGGCGCTCAACAAAGTGTACATCAAAGGAAAATGGAACTCGTATGCCAATTATGTCCAGGCTGCTCCCGTGAAAGATCCCTCTCCCAAGGATTACTACACCATTGTCTTTGAGGGAACACAGCTAAAATTGTACTCCGCCCTGAGCCGTAACCAAGGTATGGGTGCCATCTCGATTGACGGCGGTCCGGAAGTGGAAGTGGACTTCTATCGGGATGGCTCTACCGGCAACGGTGCACCCATCGGCCTAGTGTATGAAACTCCCATTCTGGAGATGGGCCAGCACACCATAAAGGTACGTGTAGCAGGTAAAGCCACCGGCGATGCCGGCGGCAGCAATCGAAAATCCATCAGCTTTGCGTATGCGGAAGTATATTCTCGGACCCAAGAGGAAACCGAAGCCTTTGAAAAGCTGGAAAAAGCAAAACGCGCGCTTCTTGGTCTTGTAGAACAAGCGGCGTCTGTGGATGAGAAACAGTATACATTGGAATCCATCCAGGCTTTAAAGAAACAGATAGACCAAGCCAATGTCCTTTTACGGGATCAGGAAGCTGTATTAGAGACCATTGAGGAGAAGACGCAGCTGGTGCAAGAAGCTTTGGATGGATTGGTACAACGGGATAGTATCGTTACTACAGTACTGAGCGCGAATGGAGATGTCGTAATGGCATTGGCTGACGCGGCAGGGACACAGCTGAAGGCTGATGTAACCATCGTGAGTGAGGAAATGGTATCAGCTCATGTGGTGTCGGCGCTGTATGATGCATCTGGGAAAATGATGGATTGTACCATGTCGGCTGTAGAGGATGGCATTACCAGTACCTTGTTGGACATTCCCAGTGATGTTGGCGGCATGTCCTACAGCTTATTCGTTTGGAAAGACGGGGAGTGGTCCCCTCTTTGTGAAAAGGTAGAGCTTCGCTAACAAAAGGATAAAAATTTCCGTCTCCTTTCCTTTTAACTGATAAAAAGCAAAAGGCCTTCTGGATCATACCAGAAGGCCTTTTGCTTTTGTGCTATAAAACTTTTAGGAACCGGATAAAATCCGTTTGGCCAGGTCGGCTTGGCGCTGTTGGACGGCTTTAAAGTCCATAGCCTGGATGTAAAAAGCTTCCAATTCGTCGTGAATGGCCTTAGCCTCCAGCATGCGGGAAGAGGCTTCCCCGATGAGTTCCCGTACAGCGCGGCGGTTAAAGGAGATGCGCTGCCGTTTGAGGCGCAGTCTTTCCGTATCGGTGAACCGCTGCAGATGGATGCGGCGATAGGGAGTGAGATGCGGTTCATGCCAGGAGTTGGAGGTGACAAATCCCAGCCCTAAGGAGGGGATCAGCACATGATCCAGCTTATCGTGCGGGGACATGGAGCAGAAACAGGAGATAATGTCGTGTCCGGCGGCTAAGGCATAGGAACGGAGCTGTGCCAGCAAAAAGCGGGAACAAGCGCCGTGTTCATCCTGGATGACAAAAAGACGTGGACAAAGTTTTTCAATGGTCTCTTCAAAGAAGATGGGGCCCAATGGGGTTATGGCACTCAGCAGACGGATGGATTCTTTGCCCATCTGATCGGAAGCCGGCCCCAATTCCCGACGGGCCAGACGACTGGCATAACGGCTGATTTTAGCAGTGTCAGTACATTCCAAGGCGAAGCGGTAAGTATCGGTCTGAAGACTTCCGGCAGCTGCTAAAAACCGAGTAGCCCGTTCGTGCAGCGCCGAACAGGCCTGCGAGGTAGCGATGATCTCTTTATAATGCTTGTGGAGAAAAGCATGATCCCAGTGATCCCCCAGGTTGACAATGGTTTCGCAGGCGCCGGGGAACTTGGGTTCCACCACATGAGGGGCCGTTGCATCCAGCAGGCAGCATTTTAAGCTGGGGAAGATGACCCCGTCCAGCGAATTGGGATCGGAAGAACAATGAACCAGTTCAAACGGAATACCGGCATCCCCTACGCTTTTGGCGATGCCCTTCATCAGGGAGGATTTGCCGGTTCCAGGCCCTCCCTTGATCAAAAAAGCCCTCCAGCCGTCCAGCGGATCATACAGCCGGTCAAACCGACCTACGAATCCCACAGGAGAATTGGAACCTAAAAAAAAGCGCGTTCTCAACGCATCATCTTGCATCACAAATTCCCTCCGTTCGGATGCCTTTTATTGGGTGAAACGGCATCCATCTAGCCCATCTTATTCAAAAAACGGAAAGGGTGATACAATTTTGAGAATCGTCTTTGCGGCTTCTTTTAGAAGGAAACCGGCTCTAAATCCAAAACAGGGGTATCCGGACACATCTCTTTGATCTTGTCCCGCAGGGCGGTGAAGTCGGCGAAAGCCTCCGGTTTTTGGCGCGCATTGCGCAGGATGGAGGCAGGATGATAGGTGCCCATCATCAGGATACCGTTTTTCTCAAAGAATTGGCCGTGCTCTTTGGTGACGCGAAAATCCGGCTTGATGAGCTTCATGGCGGCAATACGGCCCAAACACACCAGGATCTTAGGGCGCATGAGATAAAACTGATTGCGCAGCCAACCGATGCAGGCCTCTTGTTCCTCCGGCTTGGGATCCCGGTTTTCCGGCGGACGGCATTTGACGATGTTGGCGATATAGATGCTTTCGCGTTTTAATCCGACGGCAGCCAGATATTTGTCCAGCAATTGACCGCCGCGGCCCACAAAAGGTTCCCCTTTTAGATCCTCCTGCTGGCCGGGACCTTCGCCCACAAACAGTACTTCGGCCTGACGGTTCCCCACTCCAAACACCACGTTGGTACGGGTTTCACAAAGGGAACATTTGCGGCACGAAAGACACTGGGCCTCCAATTCCTCCCAACTTTCGATCATAATCAAAAACCTCCCCGGAAAACAGAATATGACCTTTATCATACCACATCCCAGACGTTCTGTCAGCTATCTCATGGGGAAAAGGGAAGAAAAAGGGATTGCTTGTCGCCGGCCTTGTAATTTGGGGGATCGGACGTTATAATAGTACGATGAGGTGATGACAGTGCTTTCTTTGTTTAGCGGAGATATGAGTCAGATTATTTTATCCATCTTGGTGCGGGCTTTTGTGCTGGTGGCTATTTTGCCGGTGCATGAATTCGCCCACGCCTATATGGCCCATAAGCTGGGGGACGATACCGGCAAATGGAACGGCCGTATGACCCTCAATCCGGGCGCTCATCTGGATCCCTTTGGATCCCTGATGATTTTATTGGTGGGCATCGGATGGGCAAAGCCTGTGCCGGTGGATCCCCGCAATTTTAAGAATCCCAAATCGGGTATGGCCATCACCGCGTTGGCCGGACCGGTCAGCAACCTGATTATGGGCTTTCTCGCCATGCTGGTGCTGCGTCTGGTCAGCTTTATCCCCATGACGTTGGTGGTTTGGCAGGCCGTTTCCTTCTTCTTTACCACTTTAGCTTCCATTAATATCTCGTTGGCTGTCTTTAACCTGCTTCCCTGTCCGCCTTTGGATGGGTCCCGTATTGTGAGCTACTTTCTTCCCGATAGATGGAATTATAAAATCCAGCAGTATGAGCGTTACATCTGGATCGGCCTCATGTTATTATTGGTGGTAGGCGTGCTGGATTGGCCGCTTGCTTTTCTGGGAAACAAGGTGACCAACGGATTATGGTGGCTGGTGAATTTGCCCTTTAAGGCACTGGGACTTGTATAAGCGGGGAAGAAGATGGTAAAACTATCCTACAAGCTGCCGGTGTTTGAAGGACCTTTGGATCTTTTGCTCCACCTGATCGCAAAACACAAGCTCAATATCAACGATATCCCCATCGCCCAACTGCTGGATCAGTATATGGAGCACATTGAGGCCATGCAGCAGGCCGACTTGGATGTGGCCAGCGAGTTCATGGAGATGGCGGCCCGGCTTGTGTACATCAAGACAGCGTCGCTGCTGCCGCGTCCGGAGGAGTCGGAACAGCTCAAACGAGAGCTGACCGGTCAGCTGTTGGAGTACCAAGCGGTGCAGGAAGCGGCGGCACAGTTGGGGGAGAAGGCACGGCAGTCAGGCGGATTTGATTTGGCGGAGCGTCCGGCTTTGGAATTGCCGATTGATCAGACCTATCGCCGTCAGCATTCGCCGGGCGTCCTGCGGGAGCATTATCTTCTGGCGGCCGGACGGGGGAAACGAAAGGTACCGCCGCCGGCAGAGGCATTTTCCGGCATCGTATCCAGAAAAATCGTATCGGTTTCCTCACGGGTGGTGTTTGTGCTCAGACGCCTCTGGGGCGGTAAGCGCATGCCGATGGACGATTTGATTGGGGCATCCCGCAGCCGGTCGGAGATGGTGGCCACTTTTTTGGCTATTTTAGAGCTCATCCGGAGCAAACGCATCGCCGTCGAAGAGAGCGGGGAGAACATGGTGCTGAAAGCGGACGGTGACGGAAGATGGAAATAAAAAAGTTGCAGGCCGGTATTGAAGCCATCCTGTTTGCCAGCGGCGAAGGGGTGACAGTGGCCCGTTTGAGCGAGGCGTTGGAGGCCGACAAACAGACGATAATGCGTCTGATCCAGCAGCTTTCCGATCGGTTGGATGCTGAAGAAAGCGCCCTTTGTATCATCAAAACAGACGATGAGGTTCAGATGTGCGCCCGCAGCCAGTATATGCCCGTCATCCGCCGGGCTTTGGAGATCAAGCGAAACGCCCCGCTTTCCCAGGCGGCTATGGAGGTGCTGGCGGTGGTGGCCTACAATCAGCCGGTGACCAAAGCCTTTGTGGAGCAGGTGCGCGGTGTGGACTGTGCAGGAGTTGTCAACAGCCTGACCGCCAAGGGACTTCTGGAGGAGAAAGGACGGCTGGAGCTTCCGGGACGCCCGCTGGTGTATGGGACGACCTCCCATTTCCTCCGATGCTTTGGCCTGCAAAGCCTCAGTGATCTTCCGCCCCTGCCGCGTCAGGAGGGAGATCCACAGCCGCAGGAAGACGACGGATTCCAGGACGGACAAACCGACGTCAGTGACATTGGATAGCATCGAAAGGAGGAGGTCGAAGTGGGATGGTGGATCACATTGGCTGTACTGGCGGCCATCGTCCTGCTCTTTCTCCTGCCGGTGACCGTCACAGTGGAAGCGAGGCAGCCGGGAAATATTCGAGCTAAAATCGGTTATCTGTTTTTTTCTTTTCAGTTCCCAAAAGAGCAAAAAAAGAAGAAAAAAACGGGTTCTCAGAAACAACCTTCCACCCAGGAGGAACCGGAGGGAAATGCTTTTGGGAAACTTCTAAAGGACCGTCCCCTCAGCGAGACGGCGACTTTGCTGAAAAATCTTCTCCAGCAGGTTGGGAAAGCGGTCCGGCTGATCCTGAAAAATGTGAAAGTAACTCACCTTTGCTTTGACATGGCGGTGGCAGGGGAGGACGCCGCCGATACAGCCGTTCAATATGGAAAAACCTGTGCGGCGGTGTATTCGGCCTTTGCCGTGGTGTGCAATGCGGTGAAGGTGACGGGCATCCGGGAATTTGCCATTATCCCGGATTTTGCAGAGGGGGCTAAGACGCGGTTTTATCTTGCCGCACACATACGCGTCAAACTCTTCATTTTACTGGCAGCCGGGGTGGGATTCCTCGCCCGGTTCCTCATAGCTACGACCAAACAAAAAATGACCATGGCCTTGGGCCAAACCACACAGGAAAAGGCGGTGCAATCAAAATGAGCGAACATCCTATTCAAGGTATGATGGAGACCACCATGAAGAAAATCCGGGAAATGGTGGATGCCAACACCATCATCGGCAATCCTATCACATCTCCGGACGGAAGCGTACTGATCCCGGTATCCAAGGTATCCTATGGCTTTGGCGCGGGAGGCAGTGATTTCCCCTCCAAAACACAAAAAGATCTGTTTGGCGGCGGCACCGGCATGGGTGTGACCATCACGCCGGTGGCCTTTATCGTGCTGCAAAACGGCGAGACGAGAATGCTCCAGTTGGCCAGCGGCGATGATACCGCATCCAACGTGGTAAAATTGGTGCCGGAGCTGTTCGACAAGGTATCTAATTTGTTCCAAAAGGATAAAAAGGAGAAGGACATTTCTCCTGACCTGTGAAAATAAAAGCAGCCACCTGCATATAGATAGGCGAGGCAGGTGGTTGTTTTGCGTAAAATTTTAGCGGTCATGATGACGGTGGTTCTGTTGGCAATGGCATGCCCTGTACCGGTTGGAGGACAGGAGGCGGTTCCGCCTACCGTGTCGGCCCGCGGGGCGGTGCTCATGGAATGCAGTACCGGACGGGTGCTCATGGCAGTCAATGAAAAAGAGCATCTGGCTATGGCCAGCACGACCAAGATCATGACGGCGCTGCTCACTCTGGAACTGGGCGATCCCAAGGAGGAGATCACCGTCACCGATGAGATGGTCCGGGTGGAGGGCACCGCCATGGGACTTCGAGCCGGTGACACCGTCAATATGGAAAGCCTTGCAGTGGGTATGTTGCTCCCGTCGGGCAACGATGCGGCTATGGCGGCGGCCATCACATTGGGAGGATCCCTGGAAGGGTTTGCCCAACTGATGAATGAACGGGCCCAGGAAATCGGGTGCGAAGACACCAATTTTGTCACACCCTCCGGGCTGGATGCGGAAGAACATTACTCCTGCGCCTACGACATGGCCCTAATCGCCCGGGAAGCCATGAAAAACCCGACCTTTGCCAGCATCGCAAGTTCTAAAACAGCCAAGGCAACCTTTGGCAATCCGCCTCAGGAAAGGACGTTGTCCAATCACAACCGGTTGCTCCGGATGTACGATGGCGCTATCGGGGTGAAGACTGGGTTTACCAAAAAGGCGGGACGATGCTTAGTGTCCTGTGCAGAACGGGATGGCGTCCGTCTGATTGCAGTCACCCTCAACGACGGCAACGACTGGAAGGATCACGGGGCTATGTTTGACTATGGGTTTTCGCTCCTGTCGACGCAGTCCCTGCCTCCGGTGCCCGACATCACGTTGCCGGTTGTGGGCGGGAATGAACAAAGTCAGTTGTTGCGGGTGGTGGCCCAGGATGTGCCGTCCGCTACCCTGCTTCCGGACGAATTCGATCAGCTGGAACGTACCATTCAGTTACCCCGATTTGTGTACGCGCCGGTGAAGGTGGGGGATCTGCTGGGTAAGGCGGTGTATACCTTAAACGGCCAGCCGGTGGCGCAGACCGACCTCATTGCCGCCGAAGGTGTCGAGTACGAACCGCCCAAGTCGGCTTGGGAGAAGTTCTGCGGCTTTTGGCAATGGATCTGGGACGGCATTGCAGGTCTTTTTTCATGATAATCCACGGCGGATGCAGGAGTAACCATGTGTGTCCGTCGTTACATAACTATAGATCATAGAAGACGGCTCAAGTAGAGTCGTCTCTTAAAAACATTGTTCGAGCTTCTTTGAAAGATGCTTGGATGGAAGGTAAAAAAGTGAGGATACAGCCCAACGACTGATACAAGGGGGATGACAGTTGAAACAGGAACAGATTCGATTGCAGAAGTATTTGGCCGACCGGGGCGTGGCATCCCGGCGGAAGGCGGAGGAACTGATCCAACAGGGGATGGTCAAGGTCAATGGACGTCCGGTCAAGCTGGGGGATAAGGTCAATCCCGCCCGGGATTTGGTGACGGTGGGCGGCAAAAGGGTGACGGCTGTCAAGGAAAAGCCGTGCTACATTATGCTGTATAAGCCCAGGGGATATGTCACCACCCTCAGCGATGAGATGGATCGCCGTTGTGTGGCCGATCTGGTCAAGGATGTAGGAAAACGGGTGTATCCCGTGGGACGGCTAGACCGGGAATCAGAGGGCATGCTGCTTTTGACCAACGACGGCGCCTTTGCCCAGTCCATCACCCATCCGTCCAACCACGTGCCCAAGACCTACCGTGTGACGGTGCGCCCCGGCATCACCGAGGAGCAGATTGACAGGCTGACCACCGGCGTTGAAATCGACGGCCGCAAGACCATGCCCGCCCAGGTGACCTTGCTCACTGAGGAGGAAGGACGGGCGGTGCTGAGCATCGTTATCCAGGAGGGACGCAATCGCCAGATCCGCAAGATGTGCGAGGCTGTGGGACTGGAAGTGGCCCGTCTCAAACGCACCGCCATTGGACAACTGCGTCTCGGCATGCTCAAACCGGGAAAATGGCGTTATTTGCGTCCCGAGGACTTGCAGCGTCTGATGCCGGGAATGCAGACGGCGTCCGGCGGACGTCCTCAGCGGCGCAGGAGGTGATCGGAGATGCTGGAACTGTTGCCGGTCACCAAAGAGGACGAGCTTCAAAAACTGCTCCAGGAAGAACAGGTTTCTTCAGACGCCCAGGCGTTGGTCGCATGGGAGAGAGGCCGGATGCTGGGATGTATCACCTTCCAGGTGGAGGGGGAAACGGCCGAACTTTTGACCATCCGCTGGGAGGACGATATAGGGCTGTTGGACGGCATGGTCCGGGCCACGGCCGCTTTGTGCTATGAACAGGGCGCACGGTGCATCCAGTGCAGGGATGCGGCGTGGGAATCCCGGATGAAAATGGTGGGATTTGCCAAAAAGGACGGCGTCATGCTGGCAGAGCTGCCAGAATATTTTCAAAAATGCAAAAGTTAGAAAAAAGTCGCAAGGATTCCCTTGTTAGATGCTTGACAATATAGTATAATTAAATTTGATTTCGCCAAATAGGATGGTTCTTTGGCAAGAAATGGAGGAACCAAGATGAGCTTGGAAAGCGGACGAAAAATATTGTCGGAAAAACGGGCGGGAATGGGTGAATCCCCGGCCAGAAAACGACTGGAAAAATTGTTTGACCAGGGGACCTTCCTGGAGTTGGATGGACTTGCCGCAAAAGAAGTGGTGACCGGATTCGGCTCGGTGGATGGAGCCCCCGCTTATGCGTTTGCCCAGGACAGCACCGTCAACGGCGGCGCAATCGGCCGTGCACAGGCCGAAAAAATCGCCAAGGTGTATGACCTGGCAATCAAAACCGGCGCACCTGTCGTCGGTGTGTACGATTCTCACGGCGCTTATCTGAAGGAAGGCGCCGACATGATGGCCGCCCTGGGCGATCTGGTGATGAAAGCCAGCCGTCTGTCGGGCGTGGTGCCGCAGATCTCTTTGATCGCCGGCGTATGCGGCGGATCAGCTGCCCTGATGGCGTCCATGGCCGACCTGGTGGTCAAAAGTGATAAGGGTGAGCTGTTCCTCACCGCCCACGAGGAGGCTGAAAAGGCAGCCGGTGTGGTGCACGTGGAGGCCGAAAATGAAGAGGATGCCATCGCTTCGGTGCGCAGCCTCATCAATCTGCTGCCCATCAACAACCTGAGCATTGCCCCTGTGGCCGACGCCGCTGAAGCAACCGGCAGCGAAGGCTTGGAATCGGTGGTGGACGCCGGTTCTATGGTGGAACTGCTGGACGGCTTTGGCGACAACGTCACCGCAGGTCTTGCACGTGTGGCAGGCAACGCCGCCGTTGTAGCCGATATCCACGGCCAACTGGACGCCGATTCCAGCGTAAAATTAGCTCGTATGGTCCGCATGGCCGATGCGTTCTCTTTGCCGGTGGTAACGCTGGTGGACTGCGAAGGCTTTGACACCGTGCGCGAGGCCGCCAAGGTGGCTCATACTTATGCTGAGGCTACGACTCCCAAGGTGACGGTTATCACCGGCGCTGCCGTAGGCGCCGCCTATATGGCGTTGGCAGGCAAGGCCGCCGGTGCCGATGTCGTATTCGCATGGCCTCAGGCCGTGGTTTCAGCCATGAAGCCGGAAGCCGCTGTGGAGGTTCTGTGGAACGATAAACTGGCCCAGATGAAGGATCCGCTGAAAGAGCGCGCTCAGCTGGTGCAGGAATACAAAGACACCGAGGCTACCCCCTTTGACGCTGCGGAGGCAGGCTATATTGAAAATGTCATCGAGCCCGCCGAGACCCGCGCAAACGTGGTCGCCGCTCTGGATATGCTGGCTGGCAAACGGGTCGCTACCCTGCCCCGCAAGCATTCCAACATGCCGCTGTAAAAAGATCTTGTTGATACGATAGAGGAGGCTTTCTCATGAAAAATCTTAGAATTACCGTTAATGGACAGGCCTATGACGTTCAGGTGGAAGAGTTGGCCGCTGGCGCCGCCCCCGCTCCTGTAGCTGCTCCGGCTCCCGCTCCCGCAGCGGTGCCCGCCCCTGCCGCAGCTGCCCCGGCCCCCGCTCCGGCTGCCGCCCCTGCTCCTGCCGCAGCTCCCGCCGGCGCTGAGATCATTTCGTCCCCCATGCCCGGCACCATCCTGGATATCAGAGTGAAGCCCGGCGACAATGTGAAGAAGGGCGACATCCTGGTCATCCTGGAAGCCATGAAGATGGAGAATGAAATCATGGCTCCCCACGACGCCGTCGTGGCCAGCGTCATGGTCAGCAAAGGCGAAAACGTCGATTCCGGCAAAGAGTTGGTATCGCTCCAGTAACTTTGGGAAAAAGAGGTGCTCAATTTGGCTAAGGTTAAAATTACCGAAACCGTCTTGCGTGATGCCCATCAGTCCTTGATCGCGACACGTATGACCACAGAAGAAATGATCCCCATTCTCGAAGTGCTGGACGACATCGGTTTCCATTCCCTGGAATGCTGGGGTGGCGCTACCTTTGATGCTTGTCTTCGCTTTTTGAATGAAGATCCCTGGGAGAGACTGCGCATTATCCGCAAGAAGGCTCCCAAGACCAAACTACAGATGCTGTTCCGCGGCCAGAATATGCTGGGCTATCGCCACTATGCCGACGACGTGGTGGAGTACTTTGTCCAGAAATCGGTGGCCAACGGCATCGATATCCTCCGCATCTTTGACGCTTTGAACGACGTCCGCAACCTGCGGACCTCCATCAAGGCCGCCAAGAAGGAGGGTGCTCACGCCCAGGTGGCCATTTCCTATACCACCGGCGACGTGTTCACCGACGACTACTATGTAAAATACGCTAAGGTTCTGGAGTCGGAAGGCGCCGATTCCATTTGCCTGAAGGATATGGCCGGTCTCCTGACCCCCTATGCCACTTATAATCTGGTTAAGGCGCTGAAGAAGGCTGTCAAGATCCCGATCCAGATCCACTCTCACTATACTTCGGGTCTGGCTTCCATGGTGATGCTCAAGGCCATCGAAGCCGGCGCCGATGTCATCGATACCGCCATTTCTCCGTTGGCTTTGGGTACGTCCCATCCGGCTACCGAGTCCATGGTGGCGGCGCTCAAGGGCACCGAGTACGACACCGGCTTGGATCTCAACAAGCTCAACAAGGTGCGCGAATACTTCCAGCCCCTGCGTGAGAAGTACATTCAGAGCGGCCTGCTCAACACCAAGATGTTGGGCGTGGACGCCAATACCCTGCTCTACCAGGTTCCCGGCGGAATGCTGTCCAACCTGGTGTCTCAGCTCAAGCAGGCTGGCCGTGAGGATCAGCTGGAGGAAGTGTTGGCCGAGGTGCCGCGCGTCCGTGCCGACGCGGGCTATCCGCCTCTGGTTACCCCGTCCTCCCAGATCGTGGGTACGCAGGCGGTGTTCAACGTCATCAACGGCGAACGCTATAAGATGTGCACCAAGGAATTCAAGGGCATTGTCCGCGGCGAATACGGCGCCACTCCTGTGCCGATTTCCGAGGAATTCCGCAAGAAGATTATCGGCGACGAAGAGGTCATCACCTGCCGTCCCGCCGACAAGCTCCAGCCTGAGCTGGACAAGCTGCGCGAGGAATGCAGCCAGTGGATCGAGCAGGAAGAGGACGTGCTGTCTTATGCCCAGTTCGGCCAGGTTGCAATCAAATTCTTTGAGCAGCGCCGCAACAAAAAGTATGGCATTGACGGCCATGTTGATATGGAGAAAAAAGTTCATCCCGTGTAAAAAGGGTTGCGGGAAGAGCGCCTGGACAGTGGATGTTGTTTCACTTGTCCGGGGATGATGCAAAAGAAGTGGGCCGCCGCCTGGTTGATCAGGATAGGGCGGCCTTTTCTTTGGCTTTATGAGATGTGCATAACCAGTGGTGACGGCCGGATGGGGGATTTGGTTGACAGACGGTCTGGAACCCTGTAAAATAAACGGTAGAAACTAGAAGGAACGGTAGGTCGAAGCTTATGATTCGCAGCATGACCGGTTATGGCCGTGCCCAGGAGGTTTTGGACGGTTTGGATATTACGGTGGAGATCAAGTCGGTCAACCACCGTTATTTTGAGTTTTCCGCCCGGACCCCTCGCGCTTACGGTTTTTTGGATGAAAAGATCAAATCCTATTTGCAGTCCCGGGTCAACCGGGGCAAGGTGGACGTGTATGTGGCGGTGGAATCGCTGGATACGGTGGAAGCCCAGGTGGACATCAACGACACCCTTGCGGCGGGATATGTCAAAGCTCTGCGGGAGCTGTCCCAACGGTACCAGCTGCCCGACGACGTGACGGTGTCCACCATCGCCGGGTATCACGATATCTTTACCGTGCGCAAAACGCCGGAGAATGAAGAACGCATTTGGGCGGCCGTCAGCCAGGTTCTCAGCAAGGCCGCCGATGATTTTATCGCCATGAGGGAGGTCGAAGGGGCCCGTATGGCGGAGGACGTCCGCGCCCGCGGGGCCGATATCCTGGAGAAGGTGGCCTTTGTGGAGCAGCGTTCGCCTGAAACGGTGGCGGCTTACCGCGCCAAATTGGAGGCCCGTCTCAAAGAGGTGTTGGCCGATAAAACCTTGGACGAACGCATGATCCTAAACGAAGCGGCTATTTTTGCCGATAAGACCGCCGTGGCGGAGGAGACCATCCGCCTGCGCAGCCACATCAGCCAGCTTTACTCCATGCTGGAAGGCGGCAGCCCCATTGGCCGCAAGCTGGATTTCTTGGTGCAGGAGATCAACCGGGAGACCAATACCATCGGCTCCAAGGCCCAGGATGTGGAGATTGCCCGAGTGGTGGTGGACGTCAAGGCAGAGATTGAGAAGATCCGCGAACAGATTCAAAACATTGAATAGACCGTACACAGTTGTTACGGGAGGGATTTTTGCATGAAACTCATTAACATTGGATTTGGCAATATGGTGTCGGCAAGCCGTCTGGTGGCCATCGTCAGCCCGGAATCGGCGCCCATCAAGCGCATCATGCAGGACGCCCGTGATCGCGGCGCCCTCATCGACGCCACCTACGGCCGCCGCACTCGCGCCGTCATCATAACCGACAGCGACCATGTGATTCTGTCGGCCGTGCAGCCTGAGACAGTGGCCAACCGCTTAAACGACCACGAGGATGACGAGGAGTTGGAAGAGGATGAATAAGGGACTAGTCGTGATCCTGTCCGGCCCGTCCGGGTCGGGAAAAGGATCGGTGGTAGGCCGCATGATGGAGATGGAGGAGAGCATCCGTCTCTCGGTTTCGGCTACCACAAGAGGGCCCCGGGAGGGGGAAATTGCCGGGGTGCATTATCACTATATGACCAAGCCCCAGTTTGAAGAGCTCATTGAGCAGGACGGCGTACTGGAATACGCCCGTTACTGCGACAATTACTATGGGACACCGGCTGCGCCTGTCCGCCAATGGAGGGAGGAAGGCCGGGACGTGCTTCTGGAAATCGAGGTGCAAGGTGCCCACCAAGTCAAGACGAAGATTCCGGAGGCCATCACGATTTTCATCATGCCCCCCAGCATGGAGGTGCTGAAAAAACGTCTGGTAGGCCGCAATACGGAGCCGGAAGAAGTGGTGCAAAAGCGGCTTCAGACGGCTGTGGATGAGATGAAGCAGGCCGATCAGTACGACTATATTGTGGTAAACGACGATCTGGACGATGCGGCCCGGGATGTACTGGCTATTTTGTCGGCGGAAAAAGCCCGCGCTGTCCATATGACTCAATTTGTGCAGGAGGTACTTAACGATGCTGAAAACGGGAATTGCTGATTTAAAAACCGATGAAAGCTATTACGCCTTGGTGATGGCCATCGCCAAAAGAGCCCGCAATATTGCGGAAAAGGCGGAACGGGAAGAAATCCCGTTGACCGAGAAGCCCGTCAGCCTGGCGCTGGAGGAATTGAGAGAAGGGCACCTTCTCATCACCCATCCCCAGCATGAGGACGACGAGGATTCTATGCAATGACCCTGTCTACTCCCGCAGCATCCATTGCCAATGTGGCGGTGGAGGGGACGGCCTTTCATTTTGACAAGCTGTACGGCTATCGAATCCCCGTGGAATTGATGGGGCAGGTGCAGCCGGGATGCCGGGTGGTAGTGCCTTTTGGAATGGGCAATCGCAAACGGCAGGGTTTGGTGATGTCCCTAGGCGAGACGGCCGACGTGGAAAAAATCAAGCCGCTGCATTCACTGCTGGATGAAAAACCGGTTCTATCGCAGGAACTGCTCCAGTTGGCCGCTTGGCTCAAGCAAAAGACCTATTGTACCACGTTTGAATCGGCCAAGGCTATGCTGCCGGCCGGTATTAATGTCAATCTCTCGGTGAGCTATTGTGCTGCCCCGGACGTCGATCCGGAAAAACTGGAAACCCTCAGTGACGATGGAAAAAGGCTGGTGGAAATGCTCAGGCGCAGCCGCGCCATGGTAACCCGCAGCCGTCTGCTCAAAGTGATGGGCCTGGATGAAAAGAGCCGTCTGCCGGATGAACTGGCCGAACAAGGCGTCATTATGCGCAGCGACAGCGCCGTGCGCCGGGTAGGGGATCTGACGGTACGTATGGCCCGGCTATGTGATCCTCAATCGGCGGAGGAACTGCTCAGTGGATCGGATTTGACGCCCAAGCAAAAAAATGTGGTGCGTTTTTTGCAGGAGGCTGGTACGGCATCCATCAAAGAGATTGGGTATTTTGCCTTCTGTGGCCCGGGCGTGGTGACGGCGTTGGAACGCAAAGGAGTGGTTTTGTGCTACCAGCATCAGGTATACCGCAATCCCTTCCGGGATCAGGTACAGGGACCGGCATCGCCCATCCAGCTCACACAATCGCAACAAGACGTCTTTGACCGCCTACTGGCGCAGATTCGCGCAGGGGGCGGTGTTTCCTTATTGCATGGAATTACCGGCAGTGGCAAGACGCAGGTGTTCCTGCGTTTGGCCCAAGAGGTGGTGGAGAGCGGACGTTCGGTCATCGTTATGGTGCCGGAGATTTCCCTCACGCCTCAGACCATGCAGCTTTTTTATACCCGATTTGGCAGCCGTGTAGCCGTGATCCACAGCGGCCTTTCCCTGGGGGAACGGTTGGATGAATGGAAGCGCATCAAAAATGGGGAAGCACCTGTTATAGTGGGCACTCGTTCGGCGGTATTCGCCCCTTGTGAGAACATCGGCCTTATCATCATGGATGAAGAACAGGAATCCAGCTATAAGTCGGAGGCGGCTCCCCGGTTCCACGCAAAAGACGTAGCAAAGTTCCGGGCAAAATGGCACAAGGCGCAGCTGCTTTTGTGTTCGGCTACACCGTCCCTCACGAGCTACTATGCCGCGAAACAGGGACGGTATTCCCTCCATCAGCTCAAGGAGCGGTATGGCGACGCCGTACTTCCCAAGGTGGAGATCGTAGATATGCGGGGAGAGTCTCCTGGAAGCGGTTCCATCAGCGAAGCGCTCAGGGAAGCGCTGGAACAAAATTTAGAGGCGGGCAATCAGTCGATTTTACTGCTCAATCGGCGTGGATACAATACCTTTGCCTCTTGTCTGAGCTGCGGTGAGGTCATCTCTTGTCCTTATTGCAGCATCTCCATGACCTATCACGCCGCCAACGGCCGGTTGATGTGCCATTACTGCGGCCATTCCCAGGAGGTGCCGTCGGTGTGTCCCCACTGTGGGGAAGGACACATCCAGTATACAGGCTTTGGCACCCAAAGAGTGGAACAGGAACTACAGGAATTGCTTCCCAGCGCCCGCATCGTCCGCATGGATACCGATACGACCATGTCCCACTTGTCCCACGAGAGCAAGCTCAAGGCATTTGCCCAAGGGCAGTATGACATCATGATCGGGACACAGATGGTGGCCAAGGGTTTGGATTTTGAAAAAGTGACGCTGGTCGGAGTGATTTTAGCCGACCAGCCGTTATATAATGATGATTATAGGAGTTATGAACGCACTTTTGCGTTGCTGACCCAGGTAGTGGGCCGGGCGGGACGCAGGGGGACAAAGGGTAGGGCTATCATCCAGACCTATATCCCGGATCATCCCATCCTCCATTTGGCCGCGGCTCAGGACTACGAAGCTTTCTACGAAACGGAGATCGCCACAAGAAAAATGATGCTGTACCCGCCCTTTTGTGATATCTGTATGGTGGGTTTCCTGGGGATCAAAGAGCAGAAGGTGGCCGACAGCGCCCATTATTTTTTACAGCGTTTTGCCGATGCCGCATCCCGGGATTACAGTGATTTACCTCTTCAGGTATTGGGTCCGGCTCCAGCCAGTATCGCCCGGGTCAATGGGAAATACCGGTACCGGTTGATTGTCAAATGCAGGGACGGCCGGCGATTCCGGCAACTGATGGCGCTGCTTCTCACCGATTTCGGGAAAAAACGGGAGTATTCTGATGTTACAGCGTTTGCAGATATGAATCCAGAGGGAATACTATAACCAAACTTAGAAAGGGTTGATTGAGATGGCCATTCGGAATATCGTAAAAGAGGGCGATCCTGTTTTAAAAAAGGTATCCCGTCCGGTGGAAAAATTTGACGATCGTCTGCACGTTTTGTTGGACGACATGTACGAAACCATGAAGAAAGACGGTGTGGGACTGGCCGCCGTACAGGTGGGTGTACTGCGCCGTGTCGTGGTAATCGATATCGGAGAGGGAAGGATTGAACTCATCAATCCGGAGATCATCGCCCAGGAAGGCGAACAGCAGGATGTGGAAGGATGCTTGTCCTGTCCTGGAAAGTACGGCGTTACCTCCCGGCCCATGCAGGTGACGGTCAAGGCCCAAGACCGCAACGGGGAGTATTTTACCATCACCGGCAGGGAATTGCTGGCCAGGGCTTTTTGCCATGAGATCGATCATTTGGACGGCAAACTCTTTTACAGCCATGTGCTCTATATGCTGGACGACGAAAAATAAGAATGGATGATGCAATATGAACATCGTTTTTATGGGGACGCCGGATTTTGCCGTACCGTGCCTGCAAGCGCTGCTTGACGCAGGGCATACGGTCAGCGGCGTCGTGACTCAGCCCGACAAACCGAAAGGACGTAAGTATGTCCTGACACCGCCGCCGGTAAAGGTGTTGGCTCAGAAGAATGGGATACCGGTTTACCAGCCCGTTTCCCTGAAGCAAGAAGATTCATGGGAACCCATCAAAGCCTGGAACCCGGATCTCATCGCCGTGGTGGCCTACGGTAAAATTTTACCCAAAACCATTCTGGATTTGCCCCGCTATGGATGTGTCAATGTCCATGCCTCCTTATTGCCTCGGCATCGCGGGGCGGCGCCCATCCAGTGGAGCATCCTCATGGGGGACAAAGAGACCGGCGTCACCACCATGCAAATGGCCGAGGGTTTAGATACCGGCGATATGCTCCTCAAATGCAGCACACCCATCGATCCACAGGAGACGTCAGGACAACTTCACGACCGTTTGATGACGATGGGAGCCAAGCTGTTGGTAGACACCATGGAACACATTCAGAAGGGGGATATTACCCCTCAAAAACAGGATGACAGTCTTTCGACCTATGCCTCTATGCTCAGCAAATCCATGTGCCCCATCGACTGGACAAAGAGCGCCGAGCAGGTGCACAATCAGATCCGGGGACTATCGCCCTGGCCCACCGCCACCACCTTGCTGGAGGGAAAAACCCTGAAGGTTCACTCCTCTGTGGTGGACGGAACCTGCAAAGGGCAGCCTGGAGAGATCGCGGCAGTGAAGCCTCTGACGGTGGCATGCGGCGACGGTAAGGGGCTCAGGATCTTGGAAGTGCAGTACGAGGGTGGAAAACGCATGCTCATCGATGCATTTTTACGGGGCCATCCGGTCAAAATAGGGATGGTACTGGGCAAATAAAGCCTGGGAAAAACCTGATGCAGCGACGTTGAAAGGGGAACCTTCATGCCATATTTCTACATTGATCCCTATTATATTATTTTGGTCATTCCGGCCATCCTCCTGTCTTTATTGGCACAGGTGAGGGTCAAAACCACGTTTCACAAATACAGTCAGGTGGGAAACTATCGAGGCTTGACCGGTGCACAGGCCGCCTCCCGCATCCTGCAGGACAACGGCATCACCAATGTAGCGGTGGAACGTGTGGGAGGCAATCTCACCGACCACTTTGATCCCAAGGCTATGGTGATCCGGTTGTCGGACAGCGTCTATAACAGTTCGTCCATCGCCGCCGTAGGCGTGGCCGCCCACGAGGCTGGGCATGCAGTGCAGCATGCCGTGGGTTATGCGCCCATCCGCATCCGGAACGCCATTGTACCGGTGGTCAACTTTGGTTCGGCGCTGTCTTGGCCATTGGTGCTGTTTGGAATCCTTTTTTCCTATTCTTTCCTGATCAATATCGGTATTATCCTTTTTTGCGCCACATTGGTGTTTCAGATCATCACGTTGCCTGTGGAATTCAATGCAAGCAGCCGGGCCATGGCTATTTTGGGAAGCTCGGGAATGCTTTCCGACCAGGAGCTCAAAGGCGCCCGCAGCGTTTTGACAGCGGCGGCCATGACCTATGTGGCGGCAGTTATCGTCAGTATTGCCCATCTGCTCAGGCTTTTGCTGCTTACGAGGGGGCGTCGCGGTGACTGAACAAAAGGCAAATCCCCGCAAACTGGCGGTGGAAGCTCTGATCAAATTGGAGGAACAGGAGGGGTACAGCAACCTCATCCTGGACTCCATGCTGCAAAAATCCAAGATGGATCCCCGGGATGCCGCCCTGTTTTCCACCTTGTTTTACGGCGTCCTGGAGCGGAAAATCACCTTGGATTACATAATTACAAAACATTCCAGTAAACCCATCCGGAAATTATCCCCTCAGGTTCTCAATATTTTGCGCACCGCTATTTATCAAATCCGATATTTGGAACGCATCCCGGATTCAGCGGCCGTGGATCAGGCCGTCCGGCTGACACGTAAATTCAGGCAGACGTCGGCCAGCGGTTTTGTCAATGCTGTCCTGCGCGCTGTCCTGCGTCAGGGGAATGTAGTGTGGCCTGACGAGAAAAAAGAACCTGTCCGGAATCTCTCGGTGCGGTATTCCGTGCCGGAGGAAATCGTAAAGCTGTGGCGAAAAAGCTATGGGCAAGAGGAAACCATTTCGATGCTGGAAGCCTTTCAGCAGCCCCGTCCCATCTATGTGCGGGCCAACACCACCAGGGTGACGGCTGGACAATTGGCGGAACGGCTTAAAAAGGACGGCGTCGAGGCAAGGGAATTGCCGTTGGTTCCTGGGGCGGTGGAGCTTCAGGGAGGCGGCAGTGTGGAACAGATGTCAACGTTCCAGGAGGGGCTTTTCCACGTGCAGGATCTGGCGTCCCAGCTGTGCTGTATGGCAGTGGATCCTCAGAAAGAGGAGCTAGTGGCGGATGTGTGCGCCGCCCCTGGGGGAAAATCTTTCACCTTGGCGGAGAGGATGGGAGAGGGCGTCGTGTATGCCTTTGACCTCCACGATCACCGGGTAAAACTGATGAAACAAGGGGCTACGAGACTGGGACTCACCGGCGTAAAAGCGGCGGTGCGGGATGCAAACGCCCCGGATCAAACGGGGATTTTGGCCGACCGGGTGTTGTGCGATGTGCCTTGTTCCGGACTGGGCGTCATCGGCCGGAAGCCGGAGATCCGGTACAAATCCTTGAAATTCCTTGAAAATCTACCCGATTTGCAATATAATATTCTAAGTTTTTCCTCTCAGATGGTTAAACCTGGAGGAAAATTGGTATACTCTACATGTACCTTGTATCCTGCTGAGAATGAGCAGGTAGTGGAACGGTTCTTACAGGAGCACGATACATTCCAATTAGAGCCGGTGAAGTTGCCTTCGTCCGTGTTACGAGAGCAGGATGTCGGAAAAGGGATGGTCACTTTATTGCCCCATCGTTCGGGCGGTGACGGTTTTTTTGTAGCGTGCTTTGTGAAAAAAACTCATGGAGGAGTCCATGCAAAAGATTGACATCACGGCGTTGACCGATGAACAATTGAAAGGCGTCATGGCCGATTTGGGTCAGCCGGCCTTCCGGGCAAAACAAGTGAAGGCGTGGCTGCAGAAGGGGGTCAACTCCTTTGACGAGATGACAAACCTGCCCAAAGCCATGCGGGAACGATTGGTCAATGATTATGATATTCCGTCGGTGAACATCCGGCAAAAATGGACGTCCCAGCAGGATGAAACGGTTAAATATCTGTTTGAGCTGGGGGACGGCCAGTTAATTGAAGCGGTGTTTATGGTGTACCACTACGGATGTTCCTTGTGCATCTCCACGCAGGCGGGATGTAAAATGGGATGCGCCTTTTGCGCCACTGGTTTGGGCGGTTATCGGCGCAATCTGAAAAGCTATGAGATGCTGGGAGAAATCCACGCCGCTCAGAGAGATACCGGCAAACGCATCTCCCATGTGGTGCTCATGGGCATGGGGGAGCCGCTGGATAATTACGATGAGGTGCTGGACTTTCTCAAAAAGGTGTCGTCACCCGACGGCTTAAACATCGGGATGCGGCATATTTCCCTCTCCACCTGCGGCCTGGTGGATCAAATCGACCGCCTGCGGGAGAAAAAGTTACAGCTTACCTTATCGGTATCCCTCCACGCACCCAACGATACCATCCGGGATGAGCTGATGCCCATCAACCACAAGTGGAAGGTGGATGAATTGCTGCGGTCCTGCCGGCAGTACATCGATGCAACCGGCCGGCGTATCTCCTTTGAATACGCCATGATAAACGGCGTCAACGACAGCGATGCATGCGCTTTGGAGCTTGCCAAAAAGCTCAAAGGGATGCTTTGCCATATCAACCTCATTCCAGCCAACGAAGTGCGGGAAAACGATTACCGGCGCAGCAGCCGGCAGCGTTTGGAACGTTTTGCTGAGATTTTGACACAAGCGGGGCTGAATGTCACCGTCCGGCGGAGCCTGGGCGGCGACATCGACGCATCCTGCGGCCAGCTTCGCGGCCGCTGTGTGTGAAAGGAGGAGAAGCCTTGCAGATTTTTATGAAGAGTGATGTCGGTCTGATGCGTCACACAAACCAAGACGATTGTGCAGTAGGATATCTGCCAAACGGTGCTTGGGCTGTGGTATGCGACGGAATGGGCGGCGTTCAGGGCGGTAATGTAGCCAGTGCCCTGGCAGTGGATCTCATTAGTAGTCAGATTGCGTCCTCTTATCGCCCTGGGATGGGGGGAAAATCCATCCGCAACATGCTGGAGGTGGCTTTTGACGCCGCCAATATGAGCATCTTTGAAACATCCTGCGACATCGACGGACTGCGCGGTATGGGGACCACTGCTACCGTAGTGGTGGTAGAAGGCGATACCGCCTATATCGCCCATGCAGGCGACAGCCGGGCCTACTTAATCTCAAAGGATGCCATTTCCCAAGTCACGAGGGATCATTCCATTGTCCAGGAAATGGTGGAGGCCGGTGAACTGACCCAAAGTCAAGCCCGTACCCATCCCAACAAGCATATGATCACCCGCGCGCTGGGGGTCGTTCATGAGGTGGAGATGGATTACTGTGAAGTATCCGTCCAGGACGGCGATGTGCTGATCCTCTGTACCGACGGTCTTTCCAATTATCTGGAGGCCGATGAGATATTACAAGCGGAACGAAAGGGTCTGGCCGACCTTTGCGACCGACTTGTGAGGGAAGCAAATAACCGAGGCGGCAGCGACAATATTACCGTCGCAGTGCTGGCTCTGGCATCATTGCAGGAGTGATTGGTTTGGATAAATACATTGGAAAACGGCTGGATGGCCGTTACGAGATCCTAGAGACCGTCGGTGTCGGCGGTATGGCGGTGGTATACAAGGCCCATGACCTGATGGATGACCGTATTGTAGCCATTAAGGTGCTCAAAAGCGAATATGTGGGCAATGAGGAGTTCCGCCGCCGTTTTAAGAACGAGTGTAAAGCCATTGCGGTGCTGGACCATCCCAACATCATCAAGGTGTACGATGTGAGCTTCGGCGACCGCATCGAGTACATTGTCATGGAGTACATCGACGGCATCACCCTCAAGGAATACATCGAGCAGCAGAAGGTGATCCAGTGGAAAGATGCGGTGCATTTCACCGTTCAGATCCTGAGAGCTCTTCAGCACGCCCACGATAAAGGGATTATCCACCGGGACATTAAGCCCCAGAACATCATGCTGCTGGCCGACGGCACCATCAAGGTGACCGATTTTGGCATCGCCCGGTTTTCCCGCAACACCTCCCATACGTTCAACAGCGAACAGGCCATTGGATCGGTGCATTACATCAGTCCTGAACAGGCCAGCGGCGAAATCACCGATGAAAAGACCGATTTGTATTCTGTAGGCGTCATGCTCTACGAGATGCTGACCGGACGCCTCCCCTTTGAAGCGGACAGCGCCGTATCGGTGGCCATCATGCAGATGCAGTCCACCCCCAAGATGCCCCGGGAAATCAATCCTGACATCCCTGAAGGTCTGGAACAAATCACCATGCGGGCTATGCAGAAGAATCCGGCCCAGCGGTATCAGTCAGCAGCTGAGATGCTCAAGGATATTGACGAGTTCAAACGGGATCCCAGCATCCATTTTGCCTATAAATATTTTGTGGATGAGACTCCCACAAGGGTAGTTGATTCTATGAATAAGATTAAAGCTGCCGAGACATCAAAGCCAGAACCGGAACCAAAGAAAAAGAAATCCAATGCCATCCCCATGCTGGCAGGCATCGCTTTTGGCGTAGTACTGTTTATTGTGGCCTTTATCCTGCTGGTGGGATGGTGGACCGGCTGGTTCAACAGCAGTGAAAAATCTACCCTGGATATGCCGTCCCTTATCGGTATGACGATGGAAGAGGCCAAGAGTCAGTATCCGGACTTTGAGATTGTCCAGGAGACAACCCGTTATGACGATGCCCCCAAGGATGAGATTGTGGAACAGACGCCGTCTGAAGGCACTAACGTTCCCAAGCATCAGCAGGTCAAAGTCATCATCAGCCTGGGCCCCAAGGGGGATGAGATGCCGGATCTGGCAGGCAAGGAGTTGGCGGAGGCAAAATCCATTCTCAATAAGATGAACGTGCAATACGATATCCAGGAGCGCAAAGACGACGAGACTGCCAAGGGCAGTATCATTTCCACGCAGCCGACTGCCGGCAGTAGCATCACCAAAGATACCTTGGTGACCTTGTATGTCAGCTTGGGGCCGGATACCACCACTGTGACGGTGCCTCCAGTCAAGGGCCTCTCGGAGGAAGATGCAAAACGAGTGCTGGAGAAGAAGGGCCTTAAGATCAGCCAATCTGAGACACAAAGCAGTGACCGTCCGAAAGGGGAGGTACTGGATAGTTCTCCCAAGGAAGGCGAAGAAGTGGCCGAAGGCAGTACGGTAAAACTGTATATCAGCTCCGGTAAAAAAGCAGAAAATAAGGTGGACATCAGCGTAGGATTGCCCAATACCAGTACGCCGGTATATCTGAAGGTGTATGTAGGAGGCATCGAGCAGGCTGATTTGAGAAGCAGTGAGCTGATCCCCAACGTAGCCAGGGAATATAATTTCACCTTAAGCGGGACAGGTACTACAACCGTCACTGTAAGGATTAATACCAGTTCCGGCGGCGGATTTGACGACTATGTTGTGTATAAGGTAGACTTTGACCAAGGCAAGGTGACGGTTGTCAATCAGTATCCTTTTGACGATCCCAATAAGGGAGAATCGTCCAAGGAGCCATCATCGGAACCGTCCTCTGAACCGCCAGAAACTCCGGATCCCACAGAAGACGAAGAAGAGAATTTAATGGATCGAATTTGGTAAGGGCAGTGAGTATGGGGACAAAACAATTAAGTGGAATCATTCAAAAAGGCATCGGCGGCTTCTACTATGTAGAGGCAGCCGATGCTGTCTATGAATGCAGGGCAAGAGGCATCTTCCGCAAGGAGAAAATCACCCCGGTAGCGGGGGATTATGTTCGCATCACTGTGCAGGAGGGAAGCCTTACCGACGGCAGTGTGGATGAGATCCTGCCCCGCAAGAATGTGTTAAAACGTCCTCCGGTAGCCAATGTGGACCAGTTGTTTGTGGTAGCGTCCCTGGTGGATCCGCTCCCCAATACACTGCTGATGGATAAGCTGATCGGGATCGCGGAACGGCATCATATTGACCCGGTGGTGCTTGTCAATAAATGCGATTTGGAGGATGCAGGGCCGCTTTGCCAGATCTATCAGACGGCTGGTATTCCCGCCATCGCCGTGTCGGCCAAGACGGGAGAGGGTATCGATAGGGTGCGGGAGATGTTGTCTGGAAAGCTCAATGTGTTCACGGGAAATTCCGGCGTGGGAAAATCCAGCATCCTGAACCAGTTGTTTCCCCGGCTGGAGCTTCCTACCGGGGACATCAGCCGCAAGCTGGGACGGGGACGTCATACCACCCGCCAAGTGGAACTGTTTCCTTTGGAGGGGGGAGGCTATCTGGCCGATACGCCAGGCTTCTCCTCGGTGGATCTGGAAAAATGCGAGGTCATCCTCAAGGACCAACTGCCCGATTGCTTCCGAGAATTCGGGCCGTATTTGGGGGCATGCCAATTCACCTCCTGCGCCCACATTGGGGAAAAGGGATGCAGGGTAAAGCAGGCGGTGGACGAAGGTAAAATTCATCCATCCCGATACGAGAATTATGTGGAACTCTATCACCAAGTAAAAAACATAAAAGAGTGGGAAATCAGATGAGACGCTGTGTCATACTGGCCTCTGGGCCTGTGGAACGTTATGAATGTTTGCGTCCCCTTTTGAGGCAAGACGATTTCATTCTCTGTGCCGATGGGGGATTGCGCCTGGCGAGGCGGCTAGGGGTAAAGCCTCATTTGGCGGTAGGGGACTTTGATTCTTACCATGACCCACTTCCATTGGAAGGCATGGAAGTACTTAGGGTGCCGCCGGAAAAGGACGATACCGATACCATGTTGGCTGTGCGATTGGCCATCAAACGGGGATTTCGTCATATCCTGCTTCTGGGCGGTACGGGAGGACGTCTCGACCATACCTTTGCCAACATCCAGACCATGGCATGGGCGGCGGAACAAGACGTGTCTTTGTGGATGGCCGACTGCCAAAATGAGGCCGCCGTGCTTACACCGGGGATTCACCGTGTTGTAAAGAGGGACGGATATAAGTTATCCCTTTTTGGAATCGGGGAAGGGGCCTTTGGCATCACCTTAAAGGGCCTCCAGTATCCCTTGACCGATGCGGCTCTGACCATGACTACTCCACTGGGGGTCAGCAATGAGTGGAACGATGAGATTGCCCAAATTGAACTGAAAAAAGGCATGCTTTTGCTGGTGCTTTCAAAAGACTGACACCAATTTTTCCCTCCTGCGTATGATGATAAAGAAAGCGGGGGAGAGCAGCTGAAGCTCCCTTCCCTGCCTTTGATCCAGGCAGAAGGGCGGCGATCGGATGAGACGATGCAACAATGGCAGATCGGGAGGATTCCTGGCAATAGCGCTGGGAATTGGATTGCTGTTGGCAATCCTGCTCCCGTATCAAGCGATTGTTTTTGTTACAGCTGCCGCCATCGTCACCTTGGGCATTTTGCTGCTCAAGGGCTGAATTGTACGGAGGGGTGACCAGTGAAGATCGTAGTTGTGCGCAGTCCGAAATTCCTGAGAGGCATCTTAATGAAGCTGTTTGGAATTCGCAAGGAGCATGAACCGGTGTAAAGAGGCCGGTGCCGGTTGGAGGGCTTAGGGACGGCGAATGCTGTCCCAGTCTTTCCAAACCGGCCTTTTTCTTTTGTGAGGGAAATGGGATATGGAAGCTTGAGCTATCCGGCGACTTTAAGGGGGATGATAAAAAGATGGCTGTGTTTGAAAACGACTATATTATGCGCATGATTTGGAGCATCAGTGCGGTGCTTATGCGGGCCAAGGAACTGCTGACCAAACGGGGCGGGGAAGAGGATACGGCGGTTCTGGATTCGGTTTACCGGGATGCGTCCGGGCTTAGCGGAGAGCTTGTACACATACTCACCGACGAGGAAGTGGCCAATCTTCTCCACGACGACCCGGCCAAACTGTTGGCCGCCGCCCATCTGATGCTGGAGGAAGCTCGCTGGTATCAAAACCAGGGAGAGGAGGAGAAGGCGGCTGAACGCGGCGAACGGGCATGGAAACTCATGCACTATTTTCAGCAGATCGCCCCGGAGGATGCAAAAGGCCAGCGGTTTTGCGATCCCGCCCCTTTTGAGAGATGGAAGCCGGAGGAATAGGTAATCGGCTGTAGTTTGGGAGGCACATGCAGAAAAAAACACGATAAGTCCCTGTATCTTAGCGATACGGGGACTTTTTTTCGTTTCTCCTGAATAGGTATGAAGACAGAGAAATCCCTCAGCAGCTGAGGGGGATTTTCGAAAGCCCAAATTTGTCCCGGGCCTTGCATAGATAGGACAAAGTGCGAATATAGATTGGTAGAAACATAAGAAGGAGAGGTACTCTTATGGATTTTAACGTCACGCAGGAAACGGTTGCCATCAATGAGGTGGTGTTCGAGGGCAACGCCGAACAACCGGTGGATTTAGATCTCACTCTGCCCGATTATTGCCCCGATATGGCCCGGGTCCTCAAATGTCAGGTTACGCCTATGATCTCGTCCCGCCAGATGAACGGGGCGGAGCTGACGGTGGAGGGCAAAACCATGATCCGTCTGCTCTATGTGGACGACGGTATGAAAAGCGTCCACTGTATGGAACAAAGCACTGCTTTTTCAGCAACCTTCAGTTTAAAGACCGAACCCATGTCGCCCATTGTACAGGTGTCGGCCAGCGTGGATTACGTCAATTGCCGGGCGGTGTCGTCCAGGAGGGCCGATATCCACGGCGCCTTCACCCTCCACGCCAGGGTACAGGATAAGTGCATGCGCCAGGTCATGGCCGATGCCAGTGGATGCGGCATCCAGTTAAACAAAAAGGTGGTGCCGGTCAGCAACATCGTGGGCATGGCCGAACGTCCCTTTACCGTCAGTGAAGTGCTGGATCTCCCGCAGGGGAAACCGTCGGCCGTGTCCATCCTGCGCAGCGGATGCGTGGCGCGGGTTACCGATTACAAGGCCATCGCCAACAAGGTCATCGTCAAGGGCGACTTGACCATCCGCACCCTCTATTGCAGCGAGGACGACTCCATGGAGCTTACGGAACACACCATCCCCATCAGCCAGATTGTGGACTTGGAGGGCATTGAAGACGACTGCATCTGCGACGTCCGGTTTGACGTACTGTCCTCTGATTTGCAGCTCAAAGCCGATTCCAGCGGGGAGAACCGTCTGATTTGCGCAGAAGTACGGTTGGCGGCGGTGGTGTCGGCCTACCGATCGGCCGAAGTGCCCATGATCTGCGACGCCTACTCCACCGATTACGAGGTCAAGTGCGACAGCCGGGAGGTCTCCTTGGAAAAGGTGCTGGAGGTCCTGTGCCGGGACAGCACCGCTAAATTTACCTTTGACCTGCCCAGCGACGACATCACCAACGTCTGCGACCTGTGGTCCGAAGCCGGCCCGGCCAGTTCGGAGGTGAGCGATGGTAAATTGCTCATCAAGGCTCCTCTGACTATCTGTATGCTGGCCCTGGATTCCTCTTGTACGCCGGTTTACTTTGAACGCACTGCCGAGCTCCAGTACGATTGGGAGATCCCTTCCGATGTCCAATCGGTCAGAGCCGACCCCTGCATCACGGTATTGTCGTCCAGCTTTAGCCTTATGGGCGCCGACCGCATCGAGGTGCGGGTGGAATTCCGGGTGGAGGGCTGCGTCTACGCTACCTGTCAGCAGCAGGCCATGTGCAGCCTGGAGCCCGATGAGGAGAATCCCAAGCAGCGCCAGCAGACGGCCGCCCTCACCCTGTATTTTGCCGACCAGGGGGAACGGGTATGGGATATCGCCCGACGGTACAGCACGTCGGTGGATGCCGTCATGCGGGAGAACGGGCTGGAAAACGACCGTCTTAGTGAACGCGGCATGCTGATGATCCCGATCTGCTAGGCGAATGCACCCAAAGTGACCGTTAAGGGGGAGTAATAAGTGGAAGAGCGCAACATTTATCAGGATATCGCCAAGCGGACCCAGGGCGATATTTACATCGGGGTGGTGGGACCGGTTCGGACCGGCAAATCCACCTTTATCAAGCGGTTTATGGATACTCTGGTGCTGCCCAACATCTCCAGCGGATACCGCCGGGAACGGGCCATCGACGAGCTGCCCCAGTCGGCGGCTGGACGCACCATCATGACCACCGAACCCAAGTTTATTCCGGAGGAGGCCGTCCAGGTCACCCTGGAGGGCAACGCCACCTTTAAGATGCGCATGATCGACTGCGTGGGATACATCGTGCCCAGCTCCCTGGGATACATTGAAAACGAACAGCCCCGCATGGTCAAGACCCCGTGGTATGAGGAGGAAATTCCCTTCAACATGGCGGCCGAGATCGGCACCCGCAAGGTCATCACCGAGCACTCCACCATCGGCCTCGTCATCACCACCGACGGCAGCATCAGCGACATCCCCAGGGAGGAGTATGAGGAGGCCGAGGAACGGGTCATCAGCGAGCTCCAGGAGATCAACAAACCCTTTATCGTGGTGCTCAACTGTATGAACCCCGATTCCCCCGGCGCCGTCCAGATGGCCGACGAACTGACCCAAAAGTATAAAGTGCCGGTCATGCCCCTCAACTGCCTGGAGCTCAATGAGGAACAGATCCGCGATATTTTAGCCCAGGTTTTGTTTGAATTCCCGGTCAAAGAGGTGTCCATCGATCTGCCCAAGTGGCTGTCGGGACTTCCCCAAGACCATTGGCTGCGTCAGGCGGTATACAGCAGCATCCAGGATTCGGCACGGAGCATCTCCCGCATCTGCGAAGTGGATCGTATTGTGGACGGCGTAGGCCAATGCGAATACGTGGAATGGGCAAAAACTGCTTCGGTCAATTTGGGATCGGGCGGGGCAGTGGTCAGCGTCCACATCCGGGCGGATCTCTTCTACCGCATCCTCAGTGAATCCTGTGGACTGACTATAGAATCGGAGAGCGATTTGCTCAGCTGCATGAGCGAGATGGCCGCCATGAAGCGGGAGTACGACAAGGTCAAGGACGCCCTGGATGAAGTGGAGGCAACCGGTTACGGCATCGTCATGCCCACCATGGAACAGCTTTCCCTGGAGGAACCGGAGATTATGAAGCAGGGTGGACGGTACGGCGTCCGGCTCAAGGCCAGCGCCCCATCCATCCACATGATGCGGGCCGACATCAACACCGAAGTCACGCCCATCGTGGGCAGCGAGAAA
Source organism: Solibaculum mannosilyticum (assembly GCF_015140235.1). Lineage (GTDB taxonomy): Bacteria > Bacillota > Clostridia > Oscillospirales > Acutalibacteraceae > Solibaculum > Solibaculum mannosilyticum. The sequence goes on from NZ_AP023321.1 coordinate 822,180, forward strand.
CAGTCGGAAGAACTGGTTATGTACCTGCTGCGGGAATTCGAGGAGAGTCCCACCAAGATTTGGGAGTCCAACATCTTCGGCAAATCCCTGCATGAACTGGTCAATGAGGGCCTGCACAATAAGCTCTATCGGATGCCGTCCGACGCCCGTCTCAAGCTCAAGGAGACCATTGAACGCATCATCAACGAAGGATGCAGCGGATTGATCTGCATCATCTTATAGTCTTGAAAGCGTGGGAAAACTTCGATTGTATCTGGGTTAAAAAACGCCCGGCGACGAACCGATTCGTTGCCGGGCGTTTGCCGTGGAGGGAATCTTGTTATCTTTTGATTGCGCAAACATGCAAAGTAGGGTACAGTAAAAACAAAGGGGGATTTTCTTATGAAGCTTATCATCAACGCCGACGATTTTGGATATAGCCGCGGCATCAATTTCGGGATCCTGGATGCGTATCAGTTTGGCGTGGTGCGGTCCTGTAGCATCATGGCCAATATGCCGGCCTTCGACCATGCCGTCCAGCTGGCGGGGGACAATCCAGGACTGGGGATCGGGGTCCATTTAAACCTGACCTGTGGGAAACCCTTGACCGATGCGGGGGAGTTGACCGGGCCGGATGGTCTTTTCCGCAGGAAGGACGATCTGTTTCCCTCCATTGGAGAGGTACCCTGTGAGGTTATTGAAGCCGAATGGGAGGCCCAGATTGAAAAGGTAAAAGGGTCAGGCGTCAATCCCGATCACCTGGATAGCCATCATCATGTCCATATGCTGCGCCCGGTACTGCCGACCTTTTTAAAGCTGGCGGGAAAGTATAACCTACCGGTACGGCTTTTTGGACGGGAGTACTTGCCGGGGGAATACAAAGATATCGTATCACCTGACCGATTCAGCGGTGATTTTCACGGCAAAGGCGCTGCTGTGGATACCATTCTAAAGCTGGTGGATGAGAATAAAACCGGTTGTCTTGAAATCATGTGCCACCCTGGTTACTTGGATGAAACGATCTTAAAGGAGAGCGGATACAGCATGCCAAGGCCCCACGAACTGCATCAATTGACCTCCTCAGATCTCATTACAAAGTTACAAGAGAAGGAGGTACAGCTTGTCACATTCTCCCAATTGGATAAGGGATAGGTAAACAGTAGAGACTAATAAGGAATAGGAATTGGTTTTTTCGTACTCTTGATTTGTTTGTCTATATTTCGTTCATATTAACAAAAATCTATTGACTTTACAAGAGTATATGCTACAATATAGCCAGAACGAAACAAAAAACACTCGGAAGAGTGAGAGGATGATATAAAATGAAAAAAGTATTATGCATCGGGTCCGTGACCACCGATATCATCGTCAGGCCGGTGGATGCACTTCCCGATCCCGGTACCAGCCGAGTGGTAGAGAATGCCGCCATGTACGTGGGAGGATGTGCCGCCAATGCCGCCAACGATTTGGGGAAAATAGGAGTCCCAGTGAGTTGTGCATTTAAGGTGGGGGAGGACAGCTTTGGTTCCTTTGTCAAACGCACCATGAAAAAGTATAACGTCAATACTGACGGCATTGTAACCGACGGTTCGGTAGACACAACCTGTTCTATCCTGTGTGTGTCGTCGGACGGTCAGAGAAGCTACTTTTTCAATCCTGGTTCGGCTGCCGCTTACAAAAAGGAAGACTTGGACCTTTCCCTGATCGATCAGAACGATATCATCTTTGTGGCCGGCGCATTGCTGCTCTACGACTTTGACGGAGTACCCTGCAGTGAGATTTTACGTTACGCCAAGGAAAAAGGCAAATACACCGTCCTGGATACCGCTTGGGACAGCAGAGATCGTTGGATGGAACTGATCGAACCATCGCTGCCTTACCTGGATCTGTTTATGCCCAGCTATGACGAAGCGGTTAAAATCGCCGGTGAGACCGATTTGGACCGCATTGCCGATTGTTTCTTTGCCAAAGGCGCTAAAAACGTCATCATCAAGATCGGCAAAGACGGCGCCTATATCTGCGAGGAAAATGGCAAACGATATACCCTGCCTACCTACTCCAAATACAAGCCCATCGATACTACCGGTGCGGGAGATTCCTTCTGTGCAGGTTTTATCGCGGGACTGGCCCACGGTTTGGATTACCGCACCAGCGGAAAGATCGCCAATGCGGTGGGAACCCTGTGTGTCCTGGAAGTAGGAGCTTCCACCGGTATCCGCACTTGGGAGGAAACCCTCCAGTTTATGGAGGAAAACAAGGATCAAGTGGAGTAAAATATCCAAAATACAGATATGCCGAAAAGGCTGATTATCATTTAGAAAGGATGGTTTCAAATGAAACGCGAACTGTACGAAGAGGTCAAGGAAAAGGCATTAGCGCTCTACGAAAAAGCACACATTGTTTTGACTCAAGAGGAAAAGGACAATCTAGAAGTGGCTGATCTGGGGCTGAACGACATCTATCGCACGGGTATCCAAATTGTGACGTATGTCAACACCGACTTATGCTGCGGGAAAGAAATGTGCCTTTTGCCTCATCAGACCTGTCCGGAACACATCCATGCGCCGATTCCAGAAAAGGATTACATCGGCAAAGAGGAGACCTTCCGCTGCCGGTACGGTATAGTTTATGTGTACGTAGACCGCGGAGAACCTACGCCGGATCCCAAGGTTCAGCCACCGAAAGGCGACGAGGCATATTATACCGCCAAACACGAGATCATCCTGCATCCCGGTGAGCAGTACACCATGGTGCCCAACACCAGGCATTGGTTCCAGTCCGGTCCGGAAGGCGCTATAGTATCGGAGTTCAGCACCCCCAGCCACGATGAACTGGACATCTTCACCGATCCCCGCATCGATCGTATGCCGGTCGTCGAAGACTGATCAAAGAAGTCAATTGAGACGTTTGCCGACAGTTTCAGTCGGGTAACCGTATAAAATAGTGGGCTATTGTACCCTGAGTTTTGTGAAATGAGGTCTTATTGCATGCTTGTTAATTTAAATGATGTTTTGTTGGACGCTCGTAAAAATCACTACGGTGTTGGCCTTTTCAATACCGTCAATCTGGAGATGGCAAAAGGCGTATTGCAAGCCGCTGAGGAAACCCGTTCGCCGGTTATTATCGGCAGTGCGGAGGTCCTGCTGCCTTACGCGAGCCTCCAGGAACTCACCGATATGTTGGTCCCCATGGCAAAGCGCGCTTCCGTGCCGGTCGTGCTGCACTATGATCACGGCCTGACCGTCCCCAAAATCCGGGAGGCCATTAAGCTCGGATTTACCTCCATTATGTACGACTGCTCCAACCTGAGCTTTGATGACAACTGCCGCGAAGTGGCCGCCATGACCAAGGAAGCCCACAGTCAGGGGATTACCGTCGAGGCCGAGTTGGGACATGTGGGAGCCAATGCCGGCGACTCTGACCAAAGTGTTTATACACAGCCGGAGGAGGCCATGGAATATGTATCCCGTACCGGAGTGGATGCATTGGCTGTAGCCATCGGATCCGCACATGGCGCATACAAGAGCAAGCCCCAGCTGCAATTTGACCTGCTTAAGAAGCTGCGGGAACAGGTAAATATCCCCTTAGTTCTGCACGGAGGATCGGGCCTGTCGGACGAAGACTTCCAAAAAAGTATTGCCGACGGCATCACAAAGATCAACATTTTTACCGATATCAACTGTGCCGCAGCAAAGGCGGCTCACGACGGATATCAGGATGGTTTTGGCATGACCGATCTCATTGAAGATATCACAAAGGCCGTCAAGGAAGCCACTATAGAAAAGATGAGGATCTTTGGAAGTATCGGCAAAGCATAAAGGGGACAGAGTTTTCCAACAAACGCTTGTTTGATGGGAAATAAAATTTGGAATGATTTCCGCATCGTTATGTAAGAGCTACTTGAACAGAATCTCTCCCCTTTTGATCAAGGAGGGAGATTCTGTTTTTGTTGTAAGAATAAAGATCTGGTTTGTTTATGATAATTATTCTTAATTTGAAGGGTTGAGCTTCTCCGGTACCGCTGCAAAAATTAGGTACTGAATTTTACAATAAGAAGGCAATTCAGCGTTATTTTACACGGAATGCAGTAATTTCATTTTACAATTAGCGCGATACTCTTTTGTAATTATGAATTATTTGCAATTAATGTAGAAATATCGCCATAATCGATTCCTCCATAAATTTAAAATGGATGCAATATAGTAAAATATAATTGATACAATTGATTTTGTATTGCTTTCTATTGTCTTTCTTGTATAATAGAATTTATAAAATGGTAGCATAGTGCATAATTCTTTTTTAAAGGAAATTACATTTTATGGAAGGGGATCGACAGCTTGCCGAAGAATAGGGGAGAAAACAACTCCTTTTTAAAGCAGCGCAACCGCGGTTTGCTGCTCAAATTGATTGCAACACAGCAACATACCTCCCGGATTGAATTGTCCCGTGCCACTAAATTGACCAAAATGACGGTTACCAACATCATTTCTGAATTTATTGAGAAAGGGTTGGTGGTGGAGAGTACGTTAGACCGTACCTCCGGAGTGGGACGCAATCCGATTGGTTTGACGATTTCACCCAAAGCGCCTAAATGTATTGGCCTCCAATTTGACCGGAATTCTTGTACAGCTGTATTATGCGATCTCAAAATGAATATATTAAAAAGCAATACCCTTCCGATCCATGGCGGAACAGGGGATGATTTGATGAACATGTTTTATCATCAAATCGACCAGATGCTGCAGGGAGAAGATTCCATCTTAGGGATCGGCGTGTCGGCATTAGGCCCCCTGAATCCCCGCACCGGTACCATGCTGACGCCGCCCAATTTTTATCATATTTCTCATCTTCCCATCGCACCGCTTTTAAAGGAACGGTATCAGTTGCCGGTGTTTATGGACAATGAAAACAACTGCGTGGCTTTAACCGAGAGCCTTTACGGCAACGGAAGAGATTATTCAGATTTTTTGTTTGTCAGCGTGCTGAACGGTGTGGGACTGGGAATCATTTCCGGAGGAAAACTCCAGCACAATAAATATGGTTTTGCCGGGGAACTGGGCCATGTCAGCATCGATTATAACGGGAAACCTTGCGACTGCGGCAACAAAGGATGCGTGGAATCCTATGTACGCATTCCTGTCATCCATCAGCGTTTGTGCCGTGCCACCGGTATGGATCTGCCCATGAGCCAGTTTTATACCATGTCGGACAACCCGATTGTAGATGCTATTTTCTGCGATATGATGGACAAATTAGGCTGTGCATTGGTCAGCGGGGTTAACCTGCTCAATCCGCAGGCCATCGTTGTGGGACATGCACTGTTATCCTTGTCCCAGAAGTATATTGACCGTTTGGAAAATACCGTCAACCAATGCCGTATCGGTCGGGAATACAGCTATATTCCATTTCTGCGGCCGTTGTATGGCAATCATGTCCAGTTTATCGGTGCCGCTTGTTTGGCAGCTAATCACGTCTTTGATGGAGAGCTGCTTTTCGACTAAAAGGAGGAGATGGACGTGGATTTTCGTCAGGTCCGGGAATACATTGGAAAGCTGGATCAGGTGTTTGCCGTTAAGCAATATGTGTTGCAGGGGGGACGTCAGGAGGGCGTTCACGCCATCGACGTGTCCACTGGAGCGGGGATGGAACTGACCATTTTACCTGACCGGTGTATGGATTTCTACCAGTTGAAGCTGAATGGAAAGGGACTTAATTTCTTGTCGCCGACCGGTATCGTAGGGCCGTCTTATTGCGGCAAGGCGGTGGACGGATGGCTCTCTTCCTTTGGCGGCGGATTTTTGACCACCTGCGGCATGGATAATATCGGCGTAGGCGGTGAAGATCAGGGTGAAATTCTCCGGATGCACGGCTCTCTGTCCAATACTCCGGCCGAACAAGTCAGCGTCTGTACTACGGTGGAGGAGGGGGTTCCTACTGTCCGCATCAGCGGCGTTATGCGGGACGCCACCCTTTTCCTGGGGGATGTCCACATGACGCGTACGGTGGTATTGCGTCACGGCATCAATGCTTTTGAATTTACCGATCGATTTGTGAACGTAGGTTTTTCCACACGGCCGCTGATGCTTTTGTATCATTTCAATATGGGGTATCCGCTGCTGGATGAAACTGCCCAATTGATCCTGCCCACCAACCGTGTGACTCCTAGGACAAAACATGCGGCCGATTATGTAGAGCAGTATGCATGTATTACTCCGCCGTCTACGCCTTTTGAGGAGATGTGTTATTATCACGACATCCAGGCCGACGATCAGGGAATGGCCACCGTAGGACTGCGCAATGCACAGCAGCATCTGGGTGTGGAGATTACCTATGACAAGAAGGTTTTGGATCACTTTGTTCAGTGGAAGATGCTGGGAAAAGGGGAATACGCCATTGGTCTGGAGCCGTGCAACGCCACCATCGACGGCCGCGCCGATGCAAGAGAAAACGGATCTTTGAAATATCTCGCCCCCGGGGAAGAGGTTGTATGCCGCTTCCGTGTGGCGGCGTATCAGTAAAAGTGATTTTAAGTCTTCGGGCCGTGGCGGTCCGGATAACGATCATAAAGCCTGCTGACCCAAGGAGCTTAGGAGACTTGGATCAGCAGGCTTTGCTGTTTATCACGCTGTTTTGTAGACCTATCGATGGAGGGGGATTCTCAAAAGAGGCAGCGATAAGAAATTTGGAGCGGATATTGTACTTCCTGGTAAAACAAGATATAATGAGTTTGAGTTTTTTAGAGTTACATGGATCAGGAGGAATCCTTTCATGAATGAACAATTTTCCGATATAGGCAGGGATTTGGGCCGACAGATCGGTAAAACAGTGGAAAAGGTGTTGGGCTCTAGCCAAATGGCCGATCTGGGACGCATGATCAATTCCACGATTCAGAATACCGCAAAAACCGCCGCAGATACTGCCCGACGTTCGGCTAGAAATGCGCAGAGGAATCGTGCTAACCGGCCGTCTTGGGGAGGCCCGCCCCCCCGGTCTTCCTATTCAGGAAAGGCCAATCGTCCTTATTATGAAGGCAATCCGGTTACCCCGCCGCCTGTTCAACGTCCAGGCCCGGTTTCTCCCCCCATCCGGCGCAAACCGGCCGGCGATGGGTTGGGAACGGTTTGGGTGGTCTTAGGATTCGTAGGCGCAATCCCTATGGGGCTGGCTTTTTTGGGATTGTTGCTTGCCTGTTTTTTGATTCCAACTTCGCTGATGTTTTTTCTGGCAGGGTTATTTTTTGTATTATGCGCGGCCTGTTCGGTTCTAATCGGCTATGGCTTTTCCCGCCGCCGCCGTGCGGCGCGATTTGCCCAGTACCAGAATGTCATCCACGGCAAAACCTATTGTTCCATCGGAGATTTAGCCGCAGCAGTCCACTGCACCCCGAATTTTGTGGTCAAGGATTTAAAGAAGATGGTACGTCTCAGAATGTTCCGGGAGGGGTATTTCGATCAAAAGGAAACCTGCTTTATGCTGGATTTTGAGACCTATCAGCAGTATCTCAGGACCGAAGAAAACGTCCGCCGGCAGAAGCTGGAGGAACAAAAGAAAAAGGAACGCCTTTATCACAATCCCGAACAGGCGGCGGTAGAGGATCTGTTGCGGGAGGGACGGCAGTATATCCAGACCATCCAAGAGATCAACCTGGACCTTCCGGAAGAAGACATTTCCAAAAAGCTGGATACCCTGGAAGACATCACTTGCAAGATTTTTGATTATGTCGAGCAGCATCCGGAGAAGATGCCGCAGATCCGCAAATTTATGTGTTATTATCTGCCCACCACCATGAAACTCATGGAAGCGTACCGGGATCTGGAGCAGAACGGCGTGGATACCCCGGAAGTCCGGGAGACAAAACAGGAAATTCAGGAGGCGCTGGACAACATCAATCAGGCGTTTCAGAATCTGTTTGGCAACCTTGTGCAAGACGATTTATTGGATGTCTCCAGCAATATATCAGCTCTGGAGACCATGTTCGCCCAGGAGGGACTGAGCGGTGATCAAGATTTCCGTCCCACCCCATGATCAGAAAACGGAGGATTTTAATTTATGGATCAAGAGTTTGAGATGCCGACCCTCACCGTAGAACCGGAGAAACAACCGTCAGCGCCGGCGGTGCCCGCCTCTTTGGCAGAGGAGAAAAAGCCTCCTGTAGAGGAAATCAAGCTGACTGAGCAGGAACAAAAAATGGTGGAGGATTTTCTTCCTAAGATTCAGCTGAAGGATTCCAACCTGGTGCTTCAATACGGTTCTGGCGCACAGAAGAAAATCGCGGATTTTTCAGAGAATATTCTCAACAGCGTCCGTACCAAAGACTTAGGGGAAATTGGAGAGATGATCTCCCAGGTGGTCACCGGTCTGGAGAGCTTTGACGCCGAGGAAGACAAGGGCTTCCTGGGATTCTTCCGCCGCACATCCAAGAAGATCGACGCCATGAAGACCAAGTACAACAAAGCCGAAGCAAATCTTAATAAGATCTGTGAGGCGTTGGAAGGGCATCAAGTTCAGCTGATTAAGGACATCGCCCTGCTTGATAAAATGTATGAGCTCAACACAGTTTACTTTAAGGAGCTGTGCCTTTATATCATTGCCGGCAAAAGGAAATTGGAGCAGGTCCGATCCACAGAGCTGGCACAGCTCACGGAAAAAGCTCGGTTGTCCGGCCTGCCGGAGGACGCTCAAGCAGCCAACGATCTAGCTGCATTGTGCAATCGATTTGAGAAAAAGGTGCACGATTTGGAACTGACCCGTATGATCTCCATCCAGATGGCGCCCCAGATCCGTCTCGTGCAGAACAACAACATCCAGCTTTCGGACAAGATCCAGTCTATTTTAGTCAATACCATTCCTTTGTGGAAAAGCCAGATGGTTCTTGCGCTGGGACTGGAACATTCCCGTCAGGCGCTGACCGCACAACGTCAGGTCACCGATATGACCAACGAATTGCTCCATAAAAATGCCGAAATGCTTAAGATGTCCACCGTGGAGACAGCCAAGGAATCGGAGCGCGGTATTGTGGACATGGAAACTCTGCGCCATACCAATGAGAGCCTGATTTCCACTTTGGATGAAGTTATGCGTATCCAGGCAGAGGGACGTCAAAAACGTCAGGAAGCCGAAGTAGAGCTGGCACGTCTGGAAGGCGAGCTCAAGCAAAAGCTGTTGCCTGGCCGGGACTGATTTTCAAAGAAATTAATGGATCTTCAAAAAGCCCCTGTTGTCTCTGAAAAGAGCAACAGGGGCTTTTTGAAGAAAGAAACGAAGGATGAAAAAGGTACACGATTTGTATCATGAATGATGCTTCGTCACCTTTTTGTCGATGGACCAAACGCCGTCTTTTGGATTAAAGGCGATTTTGACATAGGACATCACGCTGGGGGCGCCGGCTTGGATACAGATTTTCTGGCACTGTTTTACAATGTCCATCAGCTTGTCGTAGTCCCCTTCGATGGTGGTCTCAAAAGGGCCTACGCAGGTCGGCAGGCCGCAGGATTTGATGTAGGCGATGACTTCGTCCACAATGCGGAGCAATTCCTCCCCCTGCACATCGGGGAGCACTTGGATAGCCACACTGGCTTCCGGTTGATTCATAGGGAAACATCTCCTTTTGGGAGGGATCCCAGAGCGGGGGAAAATAGATGATTATTCCACCGACTTTAGGGATTCCACCATATCGATTTTTTTGAGTTTAAAGTAGAAGGCGAAATTGACCACCGCGATAAATAGGAGGGTCAACACAGCCGACAAAATAAAGCAGTAGGGGGCGATATCCGGTGAGAACATGACGGCATCAACCTCAGCGGTCTGTATGACGAACCGTTCAAAGAAGATCCCCAAGACAAGCCCTGCCGCCACACCGATCAGGGAGGAGATGATGTTTTCGCGGTAGATGTAGGCCGACACCTCCCGGTCATAGAATCCGAGAACCTTGATGGTGGCCAGCTCACGGATACGTTCATTGACGTTGATGTTGGTGAGGTTGTAGAGCACGATGATAGCCAAGGCGCCGGCGGACAGGATCAATACCCAGACGATGCTGTTGAGACTGCTGATGGTGTCGTTAAAGCTGTCGTTAATGTCGGAGGAGTAGGAGACGCCGAGGACGTTGTCATAGGTCATCAGGATGTTGGAGACATTCGTCTGATCGGCTCCTTCCGCCAGGTGGAAGAGCATCATATTGTAAGAAGGCTCCTCTCCGAACAGCTCATTGTAAAGAGTGGGGGTCATGTAGATATAGTGCATCGCGTAGTTTTCCGTGATGCCTGATACTGTCGTAGGGAGGGGCCGCCCATCGGCTTTTGTCAGGGTGACGGAATCGCCTACCCCGACGCTCAGCATCTTAGCCAGCTTTTCCGTCAGGATGACGCCGTCGTCGGAAAGGGAGAGGGCTTGATGTCCCACCCGTTCCTGAAGGGAGACATAGCCTGAAAAATCCTCTGTAGACTGCGGGACAAACAGGGTGGCGCTTTTGACTGTTTTACCGTTGGTGATGTCCATCTCCCGCTGGAGGACCGGAGAACAATTCTCAACACCGTCGGTGGACGACATTTCTTCCTGAAGCGTACCGACATCCTGGGATGTAATACCGTCGTCCATCGCGGCAATGCCGTCGTAGAGGAAGATGGACCCGAATTGTTTTGGGGCAATGGAAGCAATGGAATTCTGCAATCCAAAACCCGTGAGCATCAAGGCAGTACAACCGGCAATACTGATGACCGTCATAAGGATGCGTTTCTTATACCGGAAGAGATTGCGCAACGTGACCTTATAGATAAAACTGAGCCTGGACCATAGGAAAGTAACTCGTTCCAACAAAACGCGTTTGCCGGATTTAGGGGCACGAGGCCGCATCAGTTGGGCGGGATAAGCCAGAAGCTCCTTGTAGCAGGAGGCTAGGGTGGAAAGGCCGGTGCAGGCCACGGCGGCCAAGGTGCACCAAAGGGCGTAGTCCCAATGAATGGGAGTCAAGGGATCGGGCATGTTGTAGAGGATGCGGTAGGCCCCGATGATGATGCGGGGAAAGAGCTGGAACCCAACTGCCAGACCAATGACACTGCCCAGGAAGCTGGCTGATACGGCATAAAAGAGGTATTTGGACATAATAACCCGACGGGAATATCCCAAAGCCTTCATCGTGCCAATCTGGGTGCGATGTTCTTCGACCATACGGGTCATAGTGGTCAGACATACCAGAGCGGCGACCAGGATAAAAAATACAGGGAATACCGCCGCTACGGCATCGACCTTCTGAGCATCTTCCTCATAGCTGGAGTAACCGGGATTGTTGGTTCGATCCCATACATACCAAGTAGGCTCGGTTAGATCGTCCAACTGACGTTCACCATCTTCAATTTGCTTGCGTGCGTCGGCTAATTGTTGATCGGATTCCGCCTTGCCTGAATCGTACTCAGACTTGGCTTGGGCAAGAGACGCATCACCCTCTTCCAGCTTTTGCTTCGAATCATCCAATTCTTTTTGACCATTTTTTTTCTCCGATTCAAAGACTTCTTTCTGAGAAGCCAGCTCGGCAGCGCCTTCATCCAATTGTTTGCGGGAATCCTCTAGTTTTTGTTTGGCCTCATCCAACTGCTTTTTGGTATCCTCAAGCTGGTTGCGGGCGTCCTGAATGCCGCTTTGCAGGGAGTCAAGGCCATGATATCCTTCCTCCAGCTGCTGGCTTTGGGAGGTAAGCTCTGCATCCATAGAAGACAAGACTGAATCAGCTTGTTTTTTAATCAGCTGTTTGGCAACATTCTGTACCCCATCGGAAGGATCCAATGTCACATATTGGGTTAAAACGCCCTCTAGCGAAGTTCCGTCTGGGAGAGTCCCTTCCGGGATAACGCTGCTGAGCGACTCAATTTGAGCTAAAGTTTGGACTAAGTCCTCCGGCAGAGCATTGGGATCAGGGACATAAGTCGTTTCATAATCGGTGAGTACCTGAGAAACCAGTTGGAGCAACAATGTGGCGTCGTCCAGCTTCTGCTGGCCTTCGGCTAGCTGCTGCTCGAGCTGTTCGGCTTGATATTCGTACCGGCCGATTTGTTCCCATGCTGCCGGCAGCTGCTGATCATACTGAGCCTGTCCCTCCTGATACTGTTTAAGCCCTTCCTGATATTGGGCTTCACCGTCCTCTATTTGCTGTTCGGCTTGGTCAATCTGAGTCTGCCCCTCGGAGATCTTTGTGTTGAATTCCTCCACACCGGCGTAATATGCTGCCCATCCGTCATCCAGTTCTTTTTGAGCGTCTTCAATCTTCTGCCAGGCGTCTCCTAATTCAGTGGCCTGCTGTTCTTCTCCGTCGGCCAATTCTTGTTTGGCATTGTCTACCTCCTGTTTTGCCTCACTGTAAAGCTCATCATACCGCTCCTTCGACCGAGTATCGGCCAGGGTTTCCATCTCCTGAGATGCAGCATCCACAGCGTCGTCGTAAGGTGATTCAAAGGGGGATAATCCTTCTGTGGAATCCAGGGTGAGATAGACGTCGGTGTACACGTCCAGGACAAAATCCTCTTCCGGCACCATAATAAAGGCGTCGATGCTGCCGTCGCCGAGGAGGGTGTTGCCCCGTTCAAAATTGATGTAGGAAGGGGAATTGACGATACCGACAATGGTGTATGTATCGGTGGAAAGAGTATCGCTCAGGGGGGTATCGTTGCCCGAACGAAGGGTGATGGTATTTCCCAAAGTAAACGAACTGGGCGCATGCATACCATAGTCTACCACGCATTCCCCTGATTTTTCAGGCAGTCGCCCCTCTACCAAGAGCGGCTGGTTCAAATTATTGGGATCATCGGTGTTACTGACATCCTGGGGGAGGGATAGCACCTTTAAAACCGTACCGGAATCCTGATCATCCCCCTCCATAACGTCCACCGAATAGGACGGCATAAATCCACGGATGCCGTCTGTTTGCCGGATGGCATTTAAATCATCGTCGTTAAACCCGAAGGTGGACAGTAGGTGAAGATCAGAAAGCTGCGTACTGTCATAATACTGGGTGGCGCTTAGGATCATATCCGGACAACTGGATTTGACGCCGGCGAAAAAACCGGTGCCGATGGCCACAATGGCTAAGATGGATAAAAAACGATTGCGTGTTTTCCAGATCTCACGGAGCGCCTCTTTTACAATGGCGGAACGTCTTTTCATAAAAGCGAAAAACCTCGATTCTACCGTGTGGTAAAAGTCACCATTCGATCTGGTCGACTGGAGTGGGATTGGAGTTGAGGATGATATCCTGCACTTTGCTGTTTTTAAGTTTGATCACCCGATCCGCCATAGCGGTGAGGGCGAGGTTATGGGTGATGACAATGACCGTCATATGGCTTTTGCGGCAGGTATCCTGCAACAATTTCAAAACGCTTTTGCCGGTGTTGTAATCCAAAGCGCCGGTGGGTTCGTCGCACAAAAGCAGTTTGGGGCGTTTGGCCAGGGCGCGGGCGATGGATACCCGCTGCTGTTCGCCTCCCGAAAGCTGGGCCGGGAAATTATCCATACGATCCTCTAATCCAACATCCCTCAGGGCCTGGGCGGCATCCATGGGCTCTTTGCAGATTTGAGTGGCCAATTCCACATTTTCCCGGGCGGTGAGGTTGGGGACTAAATTATAAAACTGAAAGACAAAACCGATGTCATACCGGCGGTATTCGGTCAACTGACGGGCGTTAAAACCGCTGATATCCCGGCCGTCCACCGAAATGATGCCGCCGTCACAGTGATCCATGCCCCCCAGGATGTTTAAAACAGTGGTTTTACCGGCGCCGCTGGGGCCGACGATTACGGCAAATTCACCTTTTTCAATGTCAAAAGAAATGTGGTCGGAAGCGGTGATGGTGACCTCTCCCATTTTGTACTGTTTTACCACGTCCTTGAGATGGACAAAACTACTCATAGGCAAGCTCCTTTACAGCAAACTAAAAAATAATAAAATCACATTCTGGCGTCAATATCCTGGAGCATCAGGATCAAAAACCGGCGCAGTACGGCGTGCAGTGTATCGGCATCCCCCTCAAAGCGGTTGAGGATGTGGAACACCCCGTGAACCATGGACACCGCCAATGTCTCCGCCAAAAGGGACTGGTCGGAACCGGGGGAGAGGTAGGGCATCAGTTCATCTGAGATACGGCGGGCAGCGATGTCCACCACATGGGAACGGATGTGCTCATAGGGGGACCCTTCACTTCCCTGCATTAAAATGCGAAATTGGGTGCGGTTGCACAAAAAAATATGGGCGATGGCATCGGTCATCTGCTCGATGGTGGGAAGAGAGATGGTCTTCCCCTTGGAGATGCTGAAGATCAGGTCGTCCAACTGTTGGACTGTAGGTCCGATGATGTGGTCAAACAAATCCTGTTTGCCTCCGAAGTAGGCGTAAATGTTGCCGGGCGTGATGTGAGCACGCTGGGCGATCCGCCGCATGGAGGATTTCTGATAGCCGTACTGTGTAAACTCAGAGGTAGCGGCGTCCACGATACGGGCCCGCACTTCATCTTTCTGTTTTTGCATTATTAAACACCTGTTCATTTTTCATGTGTATTTCATTATAAAAGATAGCATTCTAAATTACAAGAGACATAATGTAAATTACACCAAAAAACTGACGAATTTATGGCAGATAAAACCAAGCAAATTGCTAATTATTGACAAAAAACCGGGGCGGTAATATAATAGAACAAAATGGAAACAATACGGACAAACTGTCATAAAAGATTTCAGATCATAGACTGCATCAGGCTGTAAGACGCTTGATTGTCCCATGCAGAATTCGTTTGAAATCAGGATAAGGGGATAGAAGTAGATGGCGAAAATCGCAGTAATTGGTTCGGGATATGTGGGGCTTGTTTCAGGGGCAGTGTTGTCCGACTTTGGTCACAGCGTCATGTGTGTGGACGTGGATCAAAAGAAGATTGAGTCGCTGAAAAAGGGCGTTATTCCGATTTATGAGCCGGGCTTGGATGCCATTGTGGAAAAGAACATGCAGATGGAAAACCTGCATTTCTCCACCGATATCCAGTCGGCGATCGAGGACAATGACATTATCTTTATCGCAGTCGGGACGCCGCCCAAGGATGACGGCAGTGCCGATTTGCAGTATGTGTTGTCGGTGGCCGAGGATATCGCCACCCATATGCAGGGGTATAAGGTAATTGTGGATAAATCCACCGTGCCGGTGGGCACCGGCCAAAAGGTCAAGAGGACGGTGCGGGAAATTCTGGATAAGCGCGGTGTGGATTATGAATTTGACGTGGTGTCCAATCCGGAATTTTTGCGGGAAGGATCGGCGGTATACGACTTCTCCAACCCCGAACGCGTGGTGTTGGGGACCGAAAGTCAACGGGCATTGGATGCCATGATTGAAGTGTATCGTGTGTTGTATCTCAATGAGACGCCTTTCGTCACCACCAACATCGAGACGGCTGAAATGATCAAATACGCCTCCAACGCGTTTTTGGCCATGAAGATCACTTACATCAACGAAATCGCCAACCTGTGCGAAAAGGTGGGGGCCAACGTCCAGAACGTAGCCAAGGGAATGGGCATGGACGACCGGATCGGCAACAAGTTTTTAAATGCAGGACCGGGATACGGCGGAAGCTGTTTCCCAAAGGATACCAAGGCGCTGGCCACCATCGCCAGGGAGCATGACGAGCATCTTACCCTCATCGAGACCACCATCCAGGCCAATGAACGCCAGAAGCTGCGCATGGTGGATAAGATCTGCGCAGCTATGGGGGATTTGTCCGGCAAAGTGATCGGCGTGCTGGGCCTGACCTTTAAGCCGAATACCGACGATATGCGGGAAGCGCCGTCGCTGGTGATCTTGCCGGAGCTTGTAAAGAGAGGGGCCATCATCCGGGCCTTTGACCCGGAAGGCACCAAAGAAGGCGGATGGCGGTTTGAAGACATCGAGCAGCATATGACCTTCTGCGACGACGAATACTGTGTATCCCAGGAGGCGGATGCAGTTGTGTTGCTCACCGAATGGAACCAATTCCGCAGCCTGGACTTTGACCGTCTGAAGGCGGGGATGAAGGACAATTATTTCTTTGACCTGCGCAATGTTTATGAGAAATGCATGCTGGAAAAGCATGGTTTCCGTTACTATGCCGTGGGCCGGTGAGGAGGATAGGATGAAAGTTCAACTGCCAAAGGCATCGGATGCCATTTTAGTCACAGGAGGGGCCGGATTCATCGGATTCCACCTGAGCAAAAAGCTTTTGGAATGCGGCAATCGAGTGGTTGGGTTTGACAATTGCAATGATTATTACGACCCTGCCCTCAAGGAGGCCCGTCTTGCTGTTTTAAAGGGGTACCCCAATTATCAATTTGTCAAAGGGGACTTGGCCGATAAGCAGGCTTTGGAGACTGTGTTTCAGCAGCATGCACCCAAAGTTGTGGTCAATTTAGCGGCACAGGCCGGTGTGCGATACAGCATCGATCATCCGGATTGTTATATCCAATCCAATTTGGTGGGATTTTTCAATGTTTTAGAGTGCTGCCGTCACTATCCGGTGGATCACTTGGTGTATGCCTCCTCCAGTTCTGTATACGGCGCCAATAAAAAGGTCCCCTTTTCCACAGAGGACCAGGTAGATCACCCGGTCAGTCTGTATGCCGCTACTAAAAAATCCAATGAGCTGATGGCTTATACCTATAGCCATCTTTACCACATTCCGTCGACTGGACTGCGGTTCTTTACGGTATACGGCCCTTATGGCCGTCCGGATATGGCTTATTTTTCCTTTACCAAAGCCATTTTAGCTGGAAAGCCCATCCGCGTGTTTAACCACGGGGACATGTACCGGGACTTCACCTACATTGACGACATTGTAGACGGAGTCATGAGACTGTTGTGCCGTCCGCCCAAGCCGGATGAAAACGATGCGCCCCATAAGGTGTACAACATCGGCAACAATAAGCCGGAGAAATTGATGGATTTTATTGGGACACTGGAAAAATGTCTGGGCAAGGAAGCGGTCAAGCAGTTTGAGCCCATGCAGCCAGGGGACG
This sequence comes from Solibaculum mannosilyticum, assembly GCF_015140235.1. GTDB lineage: Bacteria > Bacillota > Clostridia > Oscillospirales > Acutalibacteraceae > Solibaculum > Solibaculum mannosilyticum. The sequence continues at coordinate 839,172 of NZ_AP023321.1, forward strand.
TCTACCGCACCTATGCGGATGTAGACGATCTGGTGCGGGACATCGGATTCTGTCCCAGCACGTCCATCCAAGACGGCCTCAGTCGTTTTGTGGAGTGGTACCGTTCGTTTTACCCGGATCAAAAATAAAATTGAGCTGTTGCGAAAGGATTGGTCCTAAAAACAGGATCGATCCTTTCTTTTTGGAAAAAAGATTTGCATGCAGAGCATTCACAGGGTACAATGAAAAAAAGAAAGTTCGTTTGCCGGTAAGCTGGCGCAATATAGAAAAGGACGATTCCCAAAAAAGAGGGAGGATCTATCACATGAAAGAAACATTTCCTTTTGTAACAGCCATCGTGGTGGCGGCAGGAGGTTCCACCCGTATGGGAGGAGAGGTTTCCAAGCAACTGCTCCCCATCGCCGGGATGCCAGTCATTGGCCGGACGCTCTCAGCCTTTGAAGCGGCCGGATGCATTGACGACGTGGTGGTAGTGGCCCGGGAAGAGGATCTGCTGGACATTTACGATATCATCCGTTCTTTTGGATTTGAGAAGGTAAGTCAAGTGGTGCGGGGAGGCGCTACCCGTCAGCAATCGGTGGCTATGGGAGTACAGAATGCCCGTCCGGAGACTACCCATCTGGCCATTCACGACGGCGCCCGTCCGCTGGTAAGCGTCCAGGTGATCGGGGATGTGGTGGCTTGTGCGCTGGAACATCGGGCGGCTGCCACGGGTGTGCGGGTCAAGGACACGCTCAAGCAAGTGTCGGACGCCGGTGTTATCGAATATACCCCGGACCGCAGCCATTTATGGATGGTTCATACCCCCCAGGTATTTGAAAAGAGATTGTATCAAAGGGCTATGGATGCGGCCCAGGAAGCCCGTGAGGATTTTACCGACGATTGCCAGTTGGTGGAACGCATGGGCGGCATTCCGGTGCACATGTACGAGGGCAGCTATGAAAACATCAAGATCACCACGCCGGAAGATCTGCCGATTGCAGAGGCATTGCTGTTAAGACGTCAGCAGGAAGGGGATTTGTAATGCGTATTGGACATGGATATGACGTACATCGTCTGGTAGAAGGACGGCCACTGATCGTGGGAGGGGTTGAGATCCCTTATGAGAAGGGACTGTTGGGGCATTCGGATGCCGATGTGCTGTTGCATGCCATAGCCGACGCCTTGCTGGGCTCCGTGGGACTGGGGGATATTGGACTTCATTTTCCGGATACCGACGCCCGGTTTAAGGATGCCGACAGTTCTCTGCTGCTGGAGCATGTGGTACAATTGCTTCGCGAGAGAAAGTATCGGGTAGGCAATATAGACGCCACCATTGTGGCCCAGCGTCCCAAAATGCGGCCCTATATCCAGCAGATGCGGGACAATGTGGCAAAGATCTGCGGTGTGGAAGCCGATCAGGTCAACATCAAAGCCACCACGGAGGAGGGCCTGGGCTTTACCGGACGTGGAGAAGCCATAGCCGCTCACGCCGTCTGTCTGGTAGAGGGGATGAACTAAGGAGAGAGGAAATTGGTCATTTGGAATCACCTGTGCATATACTGATATAAAAAACGAGGTGATTGCAAATGGAACTGCCAATGCTTATCATATATTCGATCACGCACGCCTTCCAAGGCCGGGATTTATTGAGACAAATGGGAATTCGGGCCTATGTCAAGCGCACCCCTAGGACCATCGATCCCTCCGGATGCAGCTACAGTATAGAGGTTTATCCAGAGGACATCGACCGGGCCGAACAGATTTTGCGCAGTGCAAAAATCCGGGTAACCGGACGGCATATGGGGGAGAGCGACACGTGATTTATCTAGACAACGCGGCCACGACCTGGCCAAAACCGCCCTGTGTTTTAAAAGCCATGACAAAGGCTTTGGAGGAATTTGGGGCCAATCCAGGACGAAGCGGACATCAAATGTCCATGGACACCGCGGAGGCCATCTATGAATGCCGCCGGGAAGCGGCGTCCTTTTTTGGTGCTCCTTCGCCGGACGATGTGGCTTTTACCATCAACTGCACCCATGCCGTGAACCTGGCCCTCAAAGGGATCTTAAAGCCGGGGGATCATGTGGTGACCTCCAATCTGGAACATAATGCCATGATGCGTCCATTGGAAGCATTACGCCGTAAAGGGATTTCTTATACAGCCGCGAAAGTGGAGCCCGGGGACGATGACCAGACCATCCGGAATTTTGAAGAGGCCATCCGGCCCAACACCAAAATGATCGCCTCCATGCACGCCTCTAATGTATTTGGCGTGCGCCTTCCCATAGAACGGTTGGGGGAACTGGCTAAAAAACGCGGGCTGTTTTTTTTGGTGGACGCCGCTCAGACGGCAGGTATTCTGCCCATCCATATGCAGGAGATGGGCATTGACTTTCTATGTATCCCCGGCCACAAAGGGCTTTACGGCCCCATGGGTACGGGTATGCTGGTCACCGACTGTGGGGAGAAGCTGGACACCTTGTTGGAAGGAGGGACCGGCAGCCGTTCGGTGGAGCTGACACAGCCCCTCTATATGCCCGACCGGTTGGAAAGCGGTACCGTAAACACCCCAGGCATTGTGGCATTGCATGCCGGTATCCAGTTTGTCGAAGAACAGGGGATGGACGGCATCTTACAGCACGAAACCGAACTCATGCAGCGCTTTTACGACGCAATATGCGATCAGAAAGAGGTACAATTTTATACACCCCGTCCCGACGGTATTCACATCCTGCCGGTAGTCAGCTTCAATTTAGGGGATCTGCCCAGCACCGAAGCCGCTCGTTACTACGATGAAGCCGAAGTAGCCCTGCGTCCGGGACTGCATTGTGCCCCCTGTGCGCACCGGGCCTTCGGAACCTTGGAGCAAGGGACCATGCGCCTTTGTCCGTCTATTTTCACAACCCAGGATGAGGTAGATGAGGTAATAAATAGTACCCTAAAAATCATAAACAAATTATGAAATTACTTTGCAAGCCATAGGAAGTATGATACAATAAGAATAGAAAATATTAATCCATCCGGAGATTTTTGACCGGTGAAGGAAGCGTTTAAATGGCGGAATTTTTTCAATCAATCGGCAGCTTTTTTGAAGCGCTTTTTCATGCCATCGGCGGCGATATCGGTATTTTATCCAGTATCCTGGACATCGCCATCGTGGCCGTTATTATTTATAATGTAATAAAGATCGTGCGCGAAACCCGGGCAGGTACCTTGGTCAAAGGAATGCTGATCCTGGGCGTTTGCTATGTGTTGGCCTTTTATCTGAAATTACAGACCCTTACCTTTATTTTGGATAACCTGTCAAAGGTACTGGTGTTCGGCTTGATTGTCATTTTCCAGCCGGAGATCCGCCGTGCACTGGAGCAGTTAGGTCGAACCCGGCTCAATAAGATCAAGATTTTGGGTGTGGGAGGCGTTCTCAGCGAGGAGGACGTTATGCAGCGCGTCCAGAGGACCATTGATGCGGTATGCAAGTCTGTGAAGGTTCTCCAGGGCCAGCGCATGGGAGCGCTCATCGTTTTTGAACGGGATATCAAACTGGTGGACATCGTCAAAACCGGCACGGTTATCAACGCCGAGGCAAGTCCAGAACTGATCGGCAATATCTTTTTTGTCAAAGCCCCTCTCCACGACGGCGCTATGATTATCCGGGACGGATATGTGTGCGCTGCGGGATGTATTTTACCCCTGTCGCAAAACAGTGAGATCAGCAGTGAATTGGGCACCCGGCACCGAGCTGCCCTAGGTATGAGTGAAAATTCCGATGCAGTAGTGGTGGTGGTTTCAGAGGAGACCACCGCCATCTCCATCGCATACAAGGGCTTTTTGATGCGGGACGTATCCATCGATGTGCTGAAAGAGACGTTGCAAAAGCGTCTGATTCACGATGTGGTCGGGGATGGGACATCTGAAAAATCGCCCTTCTGGAAGGGGAGATCCAAATGAAGATGACACAGATTCAGTCGGCGATCCGAAAGGTCCGCCGCTTTTTCCATAAGCTCAATCTAGGCAAATTGTTTTATAACAATCGTTTTGTGTTTTTCTTTTCCATTATCGCCTCCATCTGTCTATGGATCGGTGTAGTATTTGTGGTTTCTCCCAATACGACCACAACCTTTTACGATGTGGAAGTATCGGTATCCCTAACCGAGGAACAAATTGAACGGGGCATTCAGGTGGTGGATCACCAAGAGCTGAAATTGGACAAGGTGGTGCTGACAGGAGGCCGTCTGGATGTAGCAAAGGTAAATAAGAGCGATATTAAAGTAACAGCCAGCGCTGAGTATGTGGAAAATCCAGGGACGTATCCCTTAACTTGTACGGTAAGAGCGCCAGACGGGGTCACAGTGTTTTCCTATGAGCCTTTAGAGATGTACGTTCAGTTTGACCGCGTGGTTACTAAGACATTTACTGTTGAGCCCAATACCTCCCGTGTCAAGGCGGCTGAAGGATATGCAAAAAACAATATGATTCTGCCGGCGGCCGATAGAGAAGTCACTGTCAGTGGGACAGAGACGCTTATCAACCAGGTGGAAAAGGTGGAAGCATATTGTGATGAAGTCACCGATCTGCAAGAAACCGCACCCATTGATGCGAGAATCCGTGTGTTGGATTCCCAGGGAAATGAAATCGAGGGTTTGGAACCGGATATTACACAAACACAGGTGACGGTCAGCGTAATCAAACAGAAGTCGGTGCCATTGACGGTTAAATTCAGCAATGTGCCGTCCTATTATGAATCGTCTCAGCTCAGTTATACCATTCAACCCGCCAATACTATATTAGTGGGCGGGGCTCCAGCTGATATCGATGCCCTGCAGGAAATTGCAGTAGGGATCATTGATTTTAGAAAGATTACAAAGAAAAACCATGAGTTCGACTTTGACCTAGAAGATTTCCTTTCCTCCGATTTTACCAATTATGACGATACTATTTTTACCAGCGTCACAGTGGATATTGATGTATCAAATATGGTGGAAAAGACGGTTACCATCCATAACTTCATGGCGGCCAATACACCGGAAGGTGTCACAGCATCTTTTGCAGAACAAGAGGTCACAGGAGTGCGAATTATCGGACCGAGAGAAGTGGTCAATCGCATCCAGGGCAGCGATTCCATTGTAGGCGTAGTAGATCTAAAAGGTCAGGATCCGTCGCCAGGGCAGATGCAACAGAATATCAGTTGGATCGAAGTGGATGGAATAGGCGGATGTTGGGTTATCAGTGATTCTCCCGCTATGTTGACTTTTTCTTAAACAGGGCGTTATAGTGAAATAAAAAAAGACCAGTCTCATTCAAAATGAGGCTGGTCTTTTTTTATTTATGTTTTTGGAACCATCGATGGAGTTTACGCAAAGGCCGCCAGAAAGGAACATTTAACATGAAATCATCTGGAACAAGCCGATAAGGGGGAACAGATGATTCCGTCGAAGCTATTGACTCTATTTTTCTTTTTTCTTCAGCCCAAGACTCCGATGAAAGGACGTGTTCTTTAGACGGGGAAAGAGGGAATATCTTGGTCGCTGGAAGAGGATGATTGTAAGTTCTGGCGAAAGGTTTCGGCCTGGGTGGCCGCATCCTCCAGACACTGATAGATATTTCCCAGCTGGGTTTCAAACTCAGCGGTAATGCTGCGGATGCGATCCCGAACAGCGTCTAAATTACTCCGCAAAGAATGAACCCCATCCATCACCGACTGAGCGGTCTGAACAGCTCCATCCGTAAAAGCGGCAGCTTCCTGACGGGCTTTTTCTCGGATACGTTGGGCATCCTGATGTGCATCCAACAAAGCAGCGCCCACTTGGGCACAAGCCTCGTCGTATTTGGAGGCATTGCTTTCCAAGGTAGACATCCGATTGACCAACTGTCGATTTTTCTCCTGTTCTAAGGCCAGAGAACGGGCGCTTTGTTCTTTATCCGCGCGAACCGATTTTAGTTCCCGCTCCAAAGAACGATGCTCTTGGAGAAGCTGTTCTCTCGCATCTCGTTCCGACTCCAATTGCTCCTCCAGATCAGAGATACGCTGTTCGAAGGTGGCGACTTTATCGCTCAGTTCCTGGCGGGACTGAGTCAAATCCTGGATCTGCTGATTGAGATCCTGCTGAGTAGCCAAAGCACTCTGATTGAGATGATCGATATATTGCAGCACTTCATCCCGATCAAAGCCGCCGAAGGCCACTGTTTTTATCGTTACGTTTTCATTCACGGTTAACAGCTCCTTATGGTAGGATACACACTATCTCCAGTATAACAGATGCGATGAAAGAACACAAGAAGGATTACTGGCCTTTGCCAATATAACTGCGCACGCGGAATTTTGTACCAGCCTTCTGAGCCAATTTACGGCAGGCTTCGATCTCCTCAGCGGGGATGGTATCCACAACAGTCAAGGTTACCGATGGGATGACTTTAGCAGCCCGGGCGGCAAAATCCAGCATAGCTGAATGGGCGTCCAGCCCAAACTGAGAATGGCAGATGCGGTCGTATTCCTCCGGGGTGGAACAATTGAGGCTGATGGACAAAGCATCCACATGACCTTTGAGTTTTTCGACTGTATCACAACCATACTCCAAGTCAGACAAGCCGTTTGTATTGATACGGATCGGGACATCACAATGCGCATGAAGCCAATCGCATACAGCGATGACGTCATCCAACCGGCAAGTCGGCTCCCCATATCCGCAAAAGACGATCTCCGGGAATTGGGACAAATCCCTCGTTGAGAGATCGGCGATGACCTCTTCCACAGTGGGTTCCCGTTCCAGCCAGAGGGAATCGGCGTCGCCCAAGGCATCGGTGTTGGTACGCACGCAGAAGTCACATCGATTGGTGCAGCGGTTTGTCATATTGATGTAAAGAGAACCTTCAAAGATATAAGAAATGGTCATGCCATAAGAGCCTCCTTTGGGATGTTAAAAAGCTGCAATGTGTTTTGACAGGCGATGTTGACCAACTCCTGAACGTCGCACTGACGAATTTCCGCAATACGATTGGCTGTAGTTGCGATCATGGAAGAATCACATCGTTTGCCGCGGTAGGGGACCGGGGCCATATAAGGGCAATCGGTCTCCAACAAGAGACGGTCTATGGGGACCTCCCGCGCGACATTCACTGGATGCCGCGCATTTTTGAAGGTTACAGCACCACCTAACCCGATGTACATACCCAGCTTTACCGTTTCCTGCATCAGCTCCACACTGCCCGAGAAGCAATGTACCACCCCTTTGGGACGATATTTTTTTAAAAGCTCTAATGTGTCTGCATGGGCCTCCCGGTCGTGGATAATGACAGGTAAATCCAGCTCACGAGCGAGCTCCAACTGCTGGGCAAACCGCTCCTGTTGCAGCGGACGGGGGGAGAAGTCATAGTGATAATCGAGGCCGATTTCTCCGATGGATACCACCTTCGGCAGCCCTGCCAGTTTTTTCACCTGCTTGAGATAATCCTCCGGAGCCTCAGCCACTTCGTGAGGATGAACGCCCACAGCGGCAAACACAAAGGGATACCGGAAAGCCAAATCCAAGCATTTTTTAGAGGTATCCAAATCAGACCCGGCGGTGATAACGCCCTTTACGCCTTTGGCGGGAAGAGAACACAACAGTTCATCTCGATCGATGTCAAAGGCATCGTCGTCGTAATGAGAATGAGAATCAAAAATACCCTGTATCATAAAAGCACCTTTATCGGATTTCAGAGCCGGCAGGGACGTCGTCATCCAGGAATAAGACGTGGGCGCTGTCACCCACTGTAGCGGCCAAGATCATTCCTTCGCTGACCACGCCGCGCAATTTGGCCGGTTTCAGATTGGCTACCACCGCCACTGTTTTGCCGACCATCTGGTCGGGAGTATACCATTGGGCGATGCCGGATACCACCTGACGTCCACCCATACCGTCGTCCAATTGCAGCTTTAAAAGTTTATCCGACTTAGGAACAGGTTCACAGCTGATGATCTTAGCGGCACGCAGCTGGACTTTTGCAAAATCGTCAATAGAAATGATACCATCAGGAGCGGTCTTGGATGTCTCTTTTTGTTTTTTCTCCGCTTTAGGAGCCACCTCTGCTTTTGCATCACTGCCGGTATGGACACCGGTTAAAGCCTCCAGCTCGGCGATCTCTTTGGCCATATCGATACGCGGGAAGAGGTTTTCACCCTTATGGAAGGTGGTTTGAGCAGGCAGCAACCCCCACTGACCAGCTTTATCCCAGCAAAGATCCTTTTCGCCCAGGCCCAATGTGGCCAAGATTTTGGGAGAAGTGCTGGGCATAAAGGGAGTGATGAGGATAGCCGCAATGCGGATGCATTCAGCCAGGTTGTAAAGGACGGTAGCCAACCGAGCTTTTTTAGCTTCGTCTTTGGCCAAGGCCCAAGGCATGGTCTCGTCGATGTATTTATTGGTGCGGGAGATGAGCTTCCAAATTTCATTCAGAGCGTTGGAGAACTGCATCTGATCCATGAAATTCTCTACATTTTTGCGGGTTTCCAATGCTAAGGACTTGAGTTCGTCGTCCAATGCATCTTCTTCCCGGTCGGCAGGGAGGGTACCGCCAAAGTAACGGTCGGCCATGCCGCAGGTCCGGGAGACAAGGTTGCCCAGATCGTTTGCCAAGTCGGCATTGATGCGGGAGACCAGGGCTTCGTTTGTAAAATTACCATCCATGCCGAAGGGGATCTCGCGCAGCAGGAAGTAACGGATGGCATCCACGCCGTAGCGGTTGCACAATACCACAGGATCTACTACGTTTCCTTTGGATTTGGACATTTTGCCGCCGCCGATGACCAGCCAACCGTGACCGAAGACCTTTTTCGGGAGGGGAAGCCCCAAGGCCATCAGGATTGCCGGCCAGATGATGGTATGGAACCGGACGATCTCTTTGCCCACCAGATGGATGTTGGCCGGCCAATATTTCTGATACAGGGAATCGTCGTCCGAACCGTATCCCATGGCGGTGATGTAGTTGGAAAGGGCATCGATCCACACATATACCACATGCTTAGGATCAAAGTCCACCGGCACGCCCCAGCTGAAGGAGGTGCGGGAGACACACAGATCCTCCAATCCCGGCTTGATAAAGTTGTTGATCATCTCATTTTCACGGGATTTAGGCTCGATAAAGCCGGGGTGATCCTTGTAATACTGCACCAACCGGTCGGCGTACTTGGAGAGACGGAAGAAATACGCCTCTTCTTCCGAACGCACCACTTCCCGGCCGCAATCCGGACATTTGCCGTCTTTAAGCTGGGTCTCGGTCCAGAAGGATTCACACGGGGTACAGTACCAGCCCTCGTAATGGGATTTATAGATATCGCCCTTTTCATAAAGGGTACGGAAGATTTTTTGAACAGCTTGTTCATGATAATCGTCGGTGGTGCGGATAAACCTGTCGTTTGAGATGTTGAAAAGCCGCCACAGCTCCTTGATACCGGCCACAATATCGTCCACATATTGCTTGGGGGTGACGCCCTTTGCCTGGGCTTTTTGTTCGATTTTCTGGCCGTGCTCATCGGTGCCGGTGAGGAACATCACGTCATACCCCTGCATTCGTTTGTACCGGGCCATGGCATCGGCGGCCACGGTGCAGTAAGCATGCCCAATGTGCAGCTTGTCGGACGGGTAATAAATGGGGGTAGTGATGTAAAAGGTGTCTTTTTTCATGATGTGTCCTCCTCTATAAAATTGCCTGAAAATCAGGCAAGGTTTTCTCAGCTTTCGTCTGAAAAACACCATATATACTTCTATTATACCATGTTTGCCTTGAATTTCAATACGATTCCCAAGGACTGTACCCTTGGCTTTCCCACAGATTCTCATAAGAAAACTTTTCGACAAACAATCACACAATCCGAGGTTCTGCCGTATGATTGTAATAAGGATGGAGACATCCCCAAAACCCCAAATGGAAAGAAGGGGATCGGTTGAAAAGAGGTGTCGCTCTGTCGGGGGACGGCATCGCAGGAGCGGCAGCCGTCGGGGTGCTGACGGCGCTGCAAGAACTGGGGATACCGTTGGATGCGCTGTCGGGATGTGGGTCGGCGGCGTTACCGGCCGTGTTATATTGTACGAAAAAACAAGAGGACGATTGTAAGGCTTGTCTGGACACGGCCCATCGTCTTATGCAGAAAAATCCGAGGTTTCGGACGCTCCGCCGGGGATACCGCACACTGAGGCAGCAGCTGGACCGGTGTGAGGCTTTGGACATCCAGGGATTAAAGATACCTTGTGCGGTGGTGCAGACGGCGGGGGGAGGGAAAAAGTCATACATCGCCGCCCCTCTTCCTGCAATGGATTGCCCGGAACTGTCGGTTTCTCCCGATGCGGATTTAGCGGAGCTCTTATACAAGGGCCTGCGGGGAAGAGGAAAAAGACAGTCGGACCTGCGGGAGTTATCCGCACGTCTCACGTGGCCGCTGATGCAGATGGGCGTCGAACGGGTTTTGACAGTTCGAGCGTTGGATCCGGATGCTTCCAATCAGCCGATGGATGCAAAACGAAGCAATGTGCTGGAAATCCTGGTATCTCCTAATGAGGCAAGGTGTGCTGAGGATTGGAAGAAAGCCGGATATCAAGCCGTCATTTCCCGACAGATGGAAGTTTACGACTGGGCATTCTTTGCCCCGGCCTGTACATAGTACGTAGAGTACCAGCTAGGGGAGCTGCCCGGTATACGACATAGTCAAAACAAAAGGATTAAAATTTCGTAAATAACGGCTTGACAAGAAAAGGCCACCTATTTATAATGTATAGTGCTTGCTCGGAGGGCAAATCATTCAGAGGAAATGATGAGCCGGATAAGGCACGGATTGAAAGATCCGCACCTTATCCGGCTTTTTATTATGAAAAAAACGGAGGGAAAACACGATGGGTAAAACACACAATCTGACGGAAGGCAAAATTTTAGGATCTCTTATTCGTTTTGCCGTTCCTGTATTTTTTACGTTATTTCTGCAAGCTCTCTATGGAGGCGTCGACCTGCTGGTGGTAGGCCAATTTGCTAATACAACGGATGTATCCGGCGTGGCCACCGGGAGTATGCTTTTGTCGACGGTGACCATGATTATCACTGGCTTGTCGATGGGGATTACCATCCTAGTGGGGGAAAGAATCGGCAAAAGGGATCCGGAAGAGGCCGGACGAGCGATAGGAAGTGGAATTTGTCTGTTTGCAGTATTTGCCGTATTGCTGACGCTTTTTATGACATGTGGGGCGGAAATTCTGGCAAAGCTCCTGCATGCACCGGATGAAGCGTTTTCAGAGACGGTGACGTACATCAGAATATGCGGAGGCGGATCGCTGTTTATCGTCGCCTATAACGTGTTAGGCGCGATCTTCCGCGGGATCGGTGACTCCAAAACCCCGTTGATCACCGTAATGATTGCCTGTGTGATCAACATCGGAGGGGACTTATTGCTTGTAGCGGTCTTTCATATGGGGACTGCCGGGGCGGCGCTTGCCACCGTAGCGGCCCAGGCGATAAGCGTAGTCGTTTCCTTTGTCATCATCCGCAGGAAAACGCTGCCGTTTCATTTTTCGAAACGTTACGTCCGGTTTACCAAGTCCATCGTCGGTACGGAACTGAGGTTAGGAGCTCCTGTGGCGCTTCAGGAACTCCTCGTAGGCATCTCATTTCTGGTGATTCAGACGGTGGTCAATTCCTTTGGCGTAGTGGCTTCTGCCGGAATAGGCGTAGGGGAAAAGGTATGCGTCTTTATTATGCTGGTGCCGTCTGCCTATATGCAGTCCATGTCCGCCTTTGTGGCGCAAAACATGGGGGCCGGTAATCCGGCAAGAGCCAAGAAAGCGCTGTGGTACGGCGTCATAACAGCTTTTGCAGTCGGACTCGTCATGTTTTATATCACATTTTTCCATGGGGATCTTTTATCGTCGATCTTTGCAAAGGATTTGGATGTCATTGCAGCTTCCCACAGTTATCTGAAAGCCTATGCCATTGATTGTATGCTGACTCCATTCCTATTCTGCTTTACAGGTTACTACAACGGCTGTGAAAAGACGTTGTTTGTGATGATACAGGGTATCATCGGGGCATTTTTTGTGAGGATTCCCATTGTCTATATGGTGAGCCGTATGGCGGGGGCCACATTGTTCCAGATCGGTTTGGGGACGCCCGCATCAAGTCTTGTACAGATTGTCTTGTGTTTGGGGATGTTTATCCATCTGGAGAAGAAGTCAAGAAAAAGAGTCTTGTTGGCTGAGATAGAATAAAGTCAAATGAAATTCCAAAAATACGGGCGATACATTTTATTGTATGGCCCGTATTTTTTATGGATGTTTTATGTTAAGAATCAATAAAATGGATTCTTATTTTTAAAGAACTCTATTTTTACGGTAAAATGCATAAATACAGTGCGGATATTCCTGACAATAAGTCAAGATATGTGTTGTAAGCGATATTAAATGACAAAAAATTGTAGTTTTTACATTGAATATAGAATTTATAGAATGAAAAATTAAAAAAATAAACTATAAAATCACTTCTTTTTGGTTGACTTCTTTTTTGAAAACAAGTATACTAAAAAATAAGTTGGATAACATTTACTATTTGTTATCCGATTGAAGAAGAAAAATATCGAAAAGAACTCAAAAGGCAAAGGAGGCAAAGAAAGCATGAAGAAATGGAAGAAGCTTATGTCGGCCTTTTTGGCTACCGCTATGGCGGCATCTGTCGCGGTTCCCACTGCAGCAGTCAGCGCCAATGAACCGACAGAGCCAGTCCCAGAGGATGGAAGAATTTATTCTATCGCAACCGCCCATCTGGATACGGTATGGAACTGGGAATTTGGAGTAACGGTGCGCGATTATCTGCCCGCTGTATTTAATCAGAACTTCGCCTATATTGAGGAGAATCCGGATTACAACTTCAATTTTGAAGGCGCCTATCGGTATGACGTCATTAAGGAGTACTATCCGGAAGTCTACGAACAGATCGGTGAATACATAGCGGAAGGCCGGTGGAATACCGCAGGAAGTTCCTGGGAAAACGGTGATGTCAATGGTCCGTCTCCGGAAGGGCTTTTCCGCAATATTTTGTACGGAAATCAATTCTTTGCCGATGAATTCGGCAATGATAAACGCAGCAAGGATATTTATCTGCCCGACTGTTTCGGATTTGGCAAAGCGCTTCCCTCCATTATGGTGCACTCCAATTTGCTGGGTTTCTCGACCCAGAAGCTGTATACAGCCTCATGGGGCTGCAGCGTGGATAAGCCCTACGACGTAGGACGCTGGACGGGTCCGGACGGCAAGACAGCTCTGGCTTCGGTTGTAAACACCGACTACAACTATCAGACGCCTTCTAATATACGATCCGCCATGGCGAGCCGCCTCGCCACCAATAAGAATAACGGCTGGAACGGCGTTACCTACTACCACGGCATCGGCGACTGCGGCGGCGGTCCTACTGCCAGTTCTGTACGTAACCTGATGAGCGCCATCAGCCAGAACGATGAGAATGCCGTTAAGGTCATTTCGTCCTCCACCGACCAATGGGCCAGAGACATTACTGCTGAAGAAAAAGCCGCTCTGCCCAACTATGACGGCGAATTCCTGATGAGTGAACACGGCACCGGTTCTTATACCGCCCGTACAACCGGTCACCGTTGGAACAGCCGCAATGAGCTTTTGGGCACCAATGCCGAAGCTGCTGCAGTGGCGGCCAGCTGGCTGGGCACGCAGGAGTATCCCATGGATGCTCTGACTACTGCATGGAAACGGGTGATTACTCATCAGTTCCACGACGATATTACAGGAACCAGCGTAGCAGCCGTTTATCTGCGCAGCTGGAACGATTATATGTTATCCCTCAACCAATTTGGCAATGAGTATGAAAATGCCATTGGCGGCGTGGCGTCTGTGATGGATACCAGCAAAGCCGAAGGCGTGGCATTGGTGGTCAATAATCCTGTGGCCGCCGACCGCCAAGATATCGTCACTGCCAGCGTCACCATGCCGGAAGAATGCGAATTTATCCGGGTGTACGATGATCAGGGCAAAGAAGTGGCTTCCCAGATCCTCTCCAGGGAGGGCAACACTTTAGAAATTGCCTTTGAAGCCGATGTCGAATCCATGGGTTACCGTGTCTATGACGTCCGCAAAGCCGACGCCGCCAGTGAAGTGGCCAGCGCCTTGAAGGTCACAGAAAACACCCTGGAAAACGGCAAATACACTGTCACTATCGACGACAATGGCGACATCAGCAGCATCTATGACAAAGAGCTTGAAAAAGAACTGCTTGCCGATCCCATCCGCATGGGTATGTTTAACGATACTCCTGCTACTTGGCAGGCATGGGAACTCACGCTCAGCAACTACTGGAATAAAGACCCCCATACTTATGTTGCCGACACAGCATCAAAGATGGAGATTGTGGAAAACGGTCCGGCACGGGTAGCAATTAAAGTGACCCGTCAGTTCCAGAACTCCACTTATGAGCAAGTGATCAGCCTGGAGAACGGCGGTCAGACTGTGGATGTTCAAAACTGGATCGACTGGGATGAACGTTCCACCTTCCTCAAGAGCGAATTCAACCTGAGCTGTGGCAACTCCAATGCCACTTACGACTTAGGCTTGGGAGCAGTTGAACGTCCTAACAATACCAGCCGTCTGGCTGAAGTACCTGCTCAGAAATGGGCCGACATCACCGCTGAAGACGGCAGTTATGGCGTATCCATCCTCAGCGATAGCCGAAATGGCTGGGACAAACCCTATGACGATACCCTGCGTCTGACATTGATCCATACACCCCATAAGGACCATCCATGGGACGGCGATCACGGGATGAACCTGCTGGATGTAGGCGAGAACGTGTTTGGTTACTCCATCTATGGCCATGAAGGCGTTGTGGACGGCAGCACTCAGAAGGAAGCCCAATTCTTCACCCAACCTATGACGGCATATCAGACCGTTCAGCATGAGGGTAACTTGGGTTCCAATTATTCCTTTGCCAGCGTCAGCAATGACGACATTATCATCCGGGCCATCAAAGCCGGTGAAGTGGGCGAAGGTTTGGAGAACAAGGGTGATGAAATCATTGTCCGTTTCAATGAAGGCGCAAACAAAGCCGCATCCGATGTTGAATTCACCATTGGCGACGGCATTGAGTCGGTTCGTCCGGTATTCGCATCAGAAGAGAGCTTGACAGAGGAAGCTTTGGCTGAGACCAGTGCCTATCGTCTGGAAGACGGTAAACTGATCTTTGACATGACTCCCTATGAAGTTCGTACCTTTGCCCTGAAATTGAAGGATCCTACCGTCAAAGGAGAGAAAGCCGATTCTGCATCGGTTACCCTGCCTTATGACACCGATGCTATTTCCTCCAATGCCAATAAGGATGATGCTGATTTAACCGTCAATCAGGATGCATTCCCCAGTGAACTGCTTCCTGGAACGATCACAGCTGCCGGTGTAGACTTTGTCCTGGGCAGCGAAGAAGACGGTCAAAATAATGCGCTCAAAGCCAAGGGGCAGACCATCAATCTGCCGGAGGGCAACTACAATACCCTGTATCTCTTGGCATTCTCCATCAACAATGACCGTGAAGCCACCTTCCAGGTTGGCGACAGCACACAAACCATCAGCATCGCCGATTATGCTGAGAATGTCGGCGAATGGAATTATGTTACCAATATGATTCCTGAACGCAATGGTTACATCAAAGAAGATGACGTTGCTTTTGTGTCTACCCATCGTCATTACCGTGATACCGATAAGATCGCAGCCGACACCTATATGTTCAAATACGCTCTGGATATTCCGGAAGGAGCTACCACTGTCACCCTGCCGGATGACGAGGATGTTGTCATTATGGCTGCAACGGTTGCGGACGAGAGTGCGCCGGGTAAAGTTGTTACCGAGCTCTATGATTCCAGAGAGCGCAATGACGACCGCGGTGAGATCAGTGCTTACAAAGGCGGGGCTACCGGATTTGAATCTACAGATCCTACCCCGGTAAGCAATAAGAATCAGTGGTCCAGCAACGTAGAAAACGTCAGCCTAGGAGCTGCTTCTTACGGCGGCCATGACAGCAGCGGCGTCTATAAGATGAGTGGTAAAATCCGTCAGGGATCGGGCGCTGCAAACGATACCACAGCTCCTGTTTTGGAAGGCTACATCTACTATAATACTGAGATCCCTGTTGAAGAGGATACCTACGTCAGCTACTGGATGAAGACAGACTCTGGTTGCAACAACCATGTAAACCTTGATCTGAATTTTGCAGACGGATTACCCTTAAGCGAACGTCCAGATGCAGTGGATCAAAATGGCATTTCCATGAGTCCAGCTGCAACACGTCCGGGCAAGGACGGCGAATGGGTATTTGTCACCTGTGATATCGGAAAATTCGCTGCCGGCAATACCATTACAGACGTTTTGTTTAGCTATCAGGATCACGATCGCACCACCTCTGATCCTTTGTACTTTACCGCTTATATTGACGATCTGTTCATTGGCAGCGCAAGCTACATGAAGGATCTGCTCAAGGAAAAGATTGAAGAAGCGTCTGCTATTGAAGGAGGTCTTTATACTCCGGAGACCTTTGAAGCTCTGCAAAAAGCGATTGAAAATGCCCAGGCTGTTGTGGAAGATCCCGATGCCAGCATTGATGACATTAATACCGCTTCCACTGCACTTGAGAATGCCGTTAAAGCATTGGTCAGCAACGGCAAAGCTGAATTGGCCGCTGCATTGGTAGAAGCAAAGGCCATCGATGGCGCAGGTTACACCGAGGAATCTTTTGACGTTTTGACCGCAGCGATCAAAGATGGTCAGACGGTATATGACAATCCTGAGTCTACCAAAGAACAGCGAGACAATGCGACAAAGGCCATCAAAGACGCTATTGCTGGTCTGGAAAGCAATGCTACCCGAGCTCCCTTTGATAAGATCGAAGCGGAATCCTACAATGCCAACTTCTCCGACGATAATTTGAGCGTGCGGAACGATTCCAATGCCAGCGGTGGACAAGCCCTCTCGGGCAGCTACTATGGCAATAGTACAGCAGCCTTCCGCCGTATAGACTTTACCGATACCAACGGCGCCTCCGGTATCACCGTCGGTTATCAGCAGTATTGGGGTAACAGTTCGCTCGAGATCCGCACCGGTTCCCCCACCGGCCCACTGGTAGCAACCCTGAGCCTGCCCAGCACCGGCTGGTATGAATATGGCGAAGAAACCTTTGATTTGGACACTGTCCTCCCGGCTGGACTGACTCACGTTTACGTAACCCTGAAATCCAGCTCCCTGTTGTACCTCGACTACATCCAGTTCGTCGAGGCTGAGAATCCCGACGGCCCTCCCACCGATAAGAATAAGCAGGATCTGCAGGCCGCTTTGGACGAAGCCGCAACCAAGGACGCCAAATATTTCACTGAGGATTCCTATGCCGCTTTGGACGAAGCTGTGAAAGCTGCTGAAGCTGTCAAGGCAGATCCCGATGCAACCTCCGGCGAATACAATATTGCGATTGCCGACCTGCGTGAAGCCCTCGCCGGCTTGGTTGACAACGGTGTCAAGGGCCTGACCGAAGCTATTGAAAAAGCCAAAGGCTACAGCAACGACGATAACAAGTATACAGAAGAATCCTATGCTGCTTTGACCAAGGCTGTAGAAGATGCTGAAGCTATCCTTGAAAAGGAAGACGCCACCAAGGAAGAGCGCGATAACGCAGCTTCTGCTGTCAATGATGCGATCAACGGACTGCAAGAACGACGCGATGCTTATACTAGGATCGAAGCCGAAACTTATGATGAAGATCATGACATTGTCAACGATGGTCCCAACATCGGCGGCGTACAGCCAGGCGATTGGGTCGGTTATCATGCTGTTGATTTTGGTAAATTAGGCGCTGAGTCCTTCACTATGTACTACTCCGCTGAAAACGGCGGCGATGGAAACCGTACCGTTGACATCTGGATTGACGGTCATGACGAAGCTTCCGGCGGTACTAAGATCGGCAGCCTGACTGTAAGACAGACCGGCGGCTGGAGTAGATACCAGGAAGCCAGCGGTAACTTGGATGTGATTCCCACAGGAGTGCATACCGTTTATTTGACCTTCTCTGGCAACTATAGTTATGTTGTCAATGTTGACTGGTTCCAGTTCACCGAAGCTGAACCCAGCATCCCCAGCGAAGAAGACCTGCAGGCATTGAAAGACGCTATCGCAGAAGCAGAAGCTTACGATGCCAACAACTATACGGAAGATTCCTATGCAGCCCTGACCTCCGCCGTGGAAGCCGGCAAGGCCCTGCTCGACAACGCCGAGGCTACCAAGACCCAGGTCTTGGATGCCACCCAGGCCATCAAGGACGCCATCGACGCCCTTACTGCTAAGGAATTCGTCCTCTCCGCTTCGGCTGATAAGGATACTTATGAGCCCAACGAGACCATTACCCTCACCATCAAGACCTCCGCTGACCGCAGCCGCTTCGCCCTCCTCAACGAGAACGGCAAATATGTCACCATCCTTGGCATGAAGTCGGTGTACAACCCCGAGGACAACACCAAGACATGGACCATCAAGACTGCCGTAGCATCCCAGGGAGAGAACCGCGTGCTGACGATCGCCACAGCAGCTGTGGGAGGAAGCTTTGTGAACTCTTCAGTGACAGTGAGCTTCTCGGTGGCAGCCAAGCCGTCGGGAGAGAAGATCCTGTCGGTATCGAGTGCAGGAATGGCGAAGGTAAATGAATCGTTCGTTGTAGAAGTAGAGACCACAGCAAATGTGGAGACAGTAGGCATCTTCAACGAAAGAGGAAATGCGATCACGAAGGAAGCAGTAGAGAGCACGGTAAACGGAGATGTAAAGACCTTCAAGATCACGATATCGGTTGGATCTGTAGGCAACCGCATCTTCACGGCCAAGATCAAGGATCCCGCAACTGGCCGTTACATTGATGATCCCTGCCTCACCTTCCCCATTACTATCACCAAATAACATTTGGAGAAAAGTTGATGATCAACGATAGCTCTAAGTAAAAATAGAGTCTATGGAAAGTCCCCGACTGTGTAACAACAGCCGGGGACTTTTTATGATATATTTCTGCGGAAAAAATCAATAATTTTCCGCTTTGATTTCAAAGAAAGATTGGGTGCGTTTGCAGACGGGACATATTTGAGGAGCAGAATTGCCTACATGAATATGGCCGCAAGAGCGGCACTTCCATATTACAGTATTACCCTTCTGGAATACCTCTCCATTGCCGAGATTATCAATCAACTTGCGATAACGTTCTTCATGTTCCTTTTCAATTTTTGCAATTAGATCCATTTTGGCAGCAATTTCGGTGAACCCTTCCTCTCTTGCAACCTGGGCATATTCTTTATACATATCGGTCCATTCAAAATGTTCGCCGTCAGCACAGTCTCCTAGGTTCTGAAGAGTAGAGGGGATGGATCCACCTTTCAGATACTGAAGCCAAATAGATGCGTGGATAGCCTCATTATCGGACGTCTCCTGAAAGATAGCTCCAATTTGTTCATAACCGTCTTTTCGAGCTTGTTCGGCGTAGATTCCGTATTTTGTTCGGGCTTGGGATTCCCCAGCAAAAGCAGCCATTAGATTTGCTTCGGTTCTGCTTCCTTTGAGTTCGGGCATACAAAATTCCTCCTTTTATGGTTTACACACTGGCATCGATATTAGTATGGAACCAATCTATCCTAAAAATTCGTGATCTGGAGGAAAAAAGAAAATCCCCTACCAGAAAATGACGGTAGGGGAGAAATAAAAAGCCGGCAACCAGATCTTAAGACCTGATTGTCGGCTGAACATGTAGAAATAAAAACTTATTTCACTTCGACGGTAGCGCCAGCTTCCTTCAGCTTAGCTTCCATAGCGGAGGCATCGTCCTTGGAGACGCCTTCCTTCAGAGCCTTGGGAGCGCCGTCGACCAGAGCCTTAGCTTCCTTCAGGCCCAGGCCAGTCAGCTCGCGGACAACCTTGATAACAGCGATCTTGTTAGCGCCAGCGTCCTTCAGGACAACGTCAAATTCAGTCTTCTCTTCAGCGGCAGGAGCAGCACCGGCAGCAGGAGCAGCGGCAACAGCAACAGGAGCAGCGGCAGAAACACCGAATTCCTCTTCCAGAGCCTTAACGAGCTCAGACAGTTCCAGAACGGTCAGGGACTTAACATCTTCAATAAGCTTCAAAACTTTCTCAGACATGGTAAAATACCTCCATAAATCATCATTATAAATTTAAACTTGGGACTAAAAATGTGGGATTAAGCACCTTGCTTTTCAGCAATGGCGTTAAGAACGCGAGCCAGGCCGCTGAGGTTGGCATTAAGCACATACACCAAACCAGTGATAGGGGCGTTCAAGCCGCCAAGAGTCTTGGCGATAAGGACTTCCTTGGACGGCAGTTTTGCGAGTTCTTCCACACCGGACTTATCCAGCACATCTCCGTCCACAAAACCGGCTTTCAGCTGAATGGCTTTATTTTTCTCAGCGCATTCGGCCAAAATTTTAGCAGCGGCAACATAGTCCTCATTGCTCAGAGCGATAGCAGTGCTTCCCGAAAGAACACCGTTCAATCCCTCCAAGTTGGCTTTCTGAGCAGCCAGACGCAACAGAGTGTTTTTCACAACCATGTATTCCACGCCGGCTTCACGCAGATTCTTACGCAGCTGAGTATCATCGGCCACGTTGATGCCCTGATAACTTACCACAACACCAGCGACAGCATTGTTCAGCTTCTCAGCCAATTGAGCGACAAATTCCTGCTTCTGCTCCAAAATCTTCTGACTAGGCAATCGATTTCACCTCCGATGAAAAAGGGTAAGTGTGCAAAACAAAAGCCCTTCCCACCTGGCCGGCGAAAAGGGCATAACAGCAAAATGAAACGGCAAAAACCGTCTTTTCTGATGCTCCATTCCTCGGCAGGCTGGTTATCAAACCATTAAGCATTGCGCACCTGCTGTCTTTAGAACTTAAACAGCTTTTTTACTTTACCATACCCGATCAAAAAAGTCAAGTAAAAGGATGAAAATGTCAGAAAAATTTCTGATCTTACATAAAAACAGGGTATCCTCTTTTTAAGGAATACCCTGTTTTTAGACAATGCGCTTTGGAATGATTAGTAGCTGACTTGACTATAATCGTTTCCAATTACCTCATAATAAGTGCCGGATAGATCGCCTAAAGAGCTTTCATAGTTGAGATTGACATCTTTTAAGCCAATGGTAGAATATCTCATCCGAATGATTTTTCCAGCATCAGTAGAACCTTCTACGAAGGTCTTTTTAAAGATGTTATTGGTGATAGAGGCAAAACGTCCATCGCCTTCACGATAGACAGCATTGATTCCATAACCGCCACCGGATGATTCAGAATCGTTGTCACAATTCCAGTTTTCAATGGTATTGTTTTTAATAGTGATACTACCATTGGAGTTCCCGGAAATTTGGATCCCACTGTGAGCAACATCCTTAATGGTGCATCCCGTCACTACAATAGAGCCGGAACTGCTGCCGACATAAATACCGCTGCCGGTAGTACTGCTGACACCGTCAATAGCACAGTTTTCAACAGTGAAATTTTCTACCACATCCGCAGCTACATTCAGATGAATGGCGGAATTTGAAGTCTCAGCCATATCTTTAAAATTACAGTTGCGGATTGTGACGTTTTTAAATCCAGCTTGTTCACCCCAAGCGACCAGGCTGATGCCTTTCTCCACAAAATCAAAATTCTGGATAGTCAGCCCATCAATAGCCGTACCAGCATCCACATCCATACCTTTTAGGAGCTTCCCATTGCCGTCCAGAACCATATTGGAAATTGCTTTGGTGTTGGAGGAAAGGTTGATGGTTTCGGCGTCAAAATCGTCGGACAACACCACATAACCATTCCCTTGGGACATAGCATCAGCCAGTTCGTCGTTGCTGTTGACGGTGACTGGATAAGGAGCATCCTTGTCGTACTGGTTATTTCCAAAACCGTCTTCTTCATAAGTATGTTGTTTGGCGACCAGACTCAGATCAGCGCTGAATTCCTTGTTTTGGAACTCATTGCCAGCTTCTTCTTTCATGCCGTAGTCGAAACGATAGATCTTAGTTTCCCCTTTAAGAAGTGTGCTGTCTATAGTAGTATCTCCCAAACCATTCATATCGTTACGATCGTCTTTTGAAGTAGGTTGGGCGGATAACTGTGTGATCTCATCCACTTCTTCCAAATTGTACCACAGGGAATCAATTAGGCTTTCATCGCCCGGCTGGATCACAAACTTCATTTGAAAATCGAAACTAAGAGTTCCATTGTTTATTACTTTGATATACTTAGAGTTGGAGACGCCAGGCTCCCAATTGACTTCACTGATGAGGGCGGGGGTAGAATCGTCTTTAAAGCTGCCGATTTCAGTACCAGAGCGGTCGTAACCGATGACGTCCATAAGCAGGGTGCCGGATTGGATACGATTGCCTTTGTTTACAACACTGTCTGTAAACCAGGCAAAGGTGGTGCCGGCAAGCATGGCGATACACATGAATACAGCCAATCCGCTTACCAATAATGAGCGTTTTGTAGTCTTGGTGGTGTTCAATGTATTTTCCTCCTAATTTTACAATTAGCTGCCATTATGAGCTGGCGACGTTTTCCCGCAGCAGCGGTACGCAGGATATGATGATCACCTCCCATGCAGTACACGACTCCCCACAAAGCAACTAGTTAAATTATACTATTTTTCACCAATTTATTCAAGGGTTATATCTTTTTTATTTAATTTTATATTCAGATATAAACGTCCAAGATATAGACCATGGGATTTGACTGAAAATACATTCTGTACAGAGGGATCTCTTTGCGGTACAATGAAAAGAGGAATTCTAAAATTGATCGGTAAAGCGAGGAGCGCAAAAAATATATGACCCTTTCTCCAGATCTGACAGAACAGAAATACAGTACTTTAAAACAAATATTCGGATACGATAGCTTTCGTCCCGGGCAAGAGGACATCGTCAACCACTTGTTGGGACAAGGGGATGCCTTAGCCGTGATGCCCACTGGTGCAGGGAAATCCATCTGTTATCAATTGCCGGCCCTGTTGATGCCTGGCGTGACGGTGGTTGTGTCTCCGCTCATCAGCCTGATGAAAGATCAGGTACAGGCGCTTATCCAGATGGGGGTAAGGGCGGCCTACATCAATTCCTCCCTTACGGAGGGACAATGTAGAAAAGCCCTGTCCAATGCCAGCCAGGGCATGTATAAAATCATCTATGTGGCGCCGGAGAGGCTGTTGACGCCCAGTTTCCTGCGGTTTGCGCACAGTATATCCATTTCTCTTTTGTGCGTAGATGAGGCTCACTGCGTATCCCAATGGGGACAGGATTTCCGTCCTAGTTATTTACAAATCCGGGAATTCATCGCAGCACTCCCCAACCGTCCGCCGGTAGGGGCTTTTACCGCCACTGCCACGGCCCACGTCCGCAAGGATATTTTACAGATGCTGGACTTGCAAGATCCCCTGGAGGTCATTACAGGATTTGACCGTCCCAATCTTTACTTTGAAGTGCAGCGTTTGCAGGACCGGGACAAAATGGCGGCTTTAAAGGTGTATCTGGACGCCCATCCCGACCGATGCGGTATAGTGTATTGTTCCACCCGAAAAAAGGTGGATCAAGTGTACACGCATCTCACTGATATGGGAGTGTCCGCCGCCCGGTACCACGCTGGTTTGGAGGACTCCTTAAGGCAGCAGAATCAAGACGATTTCCTGTTTGATAAAGTTCGCGTTATGGTGGCCACCAATGCCTTTGGCATGGGAATTGATAAATCCAACGTTGGATTTGTGGTCCATTACAACATGCCGTTGGATTTGGAGAGTTACTACCAGGAGGCCGGAAGGGCCGGACGGGATGGACAACCTGCCGACTGTATTTTACTCTATAGTGCGTCCGATGTGCGCACAGGAAACTTTCTCATTGACAATAGTTCTCCAAAAGCCGGAGTGGACCAAGAGGAGTTGGAAGCTCTGCGCAACCGTCAGCGGGAGAGGCTCAAGCAGATGACCTTTTACTGTCACAGCAAATACTGTTTGAGAGGGGAAATGCTCCGATACTTTGGACAGAGGCAAAAACAGCCCTGTGGGAATTGTTCGATTTGCCTGCCCGGCCAGGAAAAAGCCAATGTCGTGGCGGTACGGGCGGCACAAGAAAAGAAAAGGATTCAGGTGGAGGAGAAGAATCTGGATCCGGAACTGTGGCAAACGCTCAAAAAGTTGCGTCTAGACTTGGCGCGACGGGCGGGAGTACCGGCCTTTGTGGTGTTCACTGATGCCACATTGCGCCAGATGTGTGCTCTTTGTCCCACAACGGAACAGCAGTTTTTACAGGTGCCGGGCGTAGGGGCGCGGAAATGCCAGCAATATAGCAAGTACTTTTTGCCTCTTTTTAAGGCGTACAAAGGATAAGGGAGGAGAAAGGTTCATGCGAGTGACTTATCCGGACTACTATGAAACATTTCACTGTATCGGTTCGGCATGTAAGGACAACTGTTGTATCGGCTGGGAGATTGATGTCGACCCCGTATCGGCTGCCCGATACCAGGCGGCCGACGCGGAATTGGGTCAAAGACTTAGAGAGGGTATTCAGTGGGATGATCCACCTTATTTTAAGCGGAAGGAAAAGGAACGCTGCTGTTTTTTAAATGAACAGAACCTGTGTGATATCCAATGTGCCCTTGGGGAAGAGGGATTGTGTGAGATATGCCGTCAACATCCAAGGTTTCACGAATGGTTTGGAGACTACAAGGAAAGCGGGTTAGGACTCTGTTGTGAAGCGGTGGGAGCACTGTTGTTTTCCCGGGAAGAACCGGTTTCTTTCGTGCAATCCGATATCCCAGAGCCTCCCGATGAAGACGAGCCGGATAAACGTCTCTTGCAGGCAGTGCTGCGCATACGGGAGACCGCATTTGGCATTGCACAGGACCGAGGGCTGCCGATGGGAATACGTCTTTGCCTGCTGATGGAATTAGCGCAGGCATCCCAGTTCTGTTTGGATCGGGAGGATATGGAATGCCTGGATCAGGTGTGCAGCCAGTTTTCCTTGATTCAATGCCGCCGGGAGATGGGGGGGATAGTTCGGCTGGAAGAAGGATCCGCATTGGAAGAGACATGGAGAGGCATGTTGCGTTTTCTCAGGCACCAGACACCGCTGGAATCCTCCTGGCCGGAGAGGATAAGGAGATTAGAGGAAAACGTTTCTAGCCTTTTATCCCAAGCCAGAGATTTTTCCAACATCCTAAAGAGCAGGATACAGGAAGTGGAACATCTGGCGGTATATTTTTTGTATCGTTATCTCTTAAAGGCGGCTTACGATGGGGATGTGCTGTCCAAAACAGGATTTACTGTGACAAGCTGCCTTACAGTAGGGCTAATGGCAGTGGAGCGTTGGCAGGAAACAGGGGATTTTACCATGGAGGATCACATCCAGTTGGCAAAGGACTATTCCAAACAAGTGGAATATGATCTTGATAATGTGACGGGATTGATGGAGGCCATGTGGTGCGAACCGTGGGCGGATGTGAGCCATTTGACGGGGATGTGCATCAGTCTATTTCCGCCGGACAAAGAAAAAGGATGCTAGGCGAATGGCCTAAGCATCCTTTATTTTATAATGGGACAAGATTACTGTTTATCGGGCTGATTGTGGATATCTTTGGAACCTCGTTTTGGAGGGACGAGATGAAATACGCCATTTTGATCACGGCGGAAAGCAGCGCCGTATGGAGCATGCAGGAGGGGGAGGATATCCTGGTCATAGTTGCAGATGGTGTTGAGATGATAAACTCCCGAATTTTTGGCATCGTCCATGTAGTCTTTGTCTTCATCGCCGGCGGTGAAACGCCAGCCGCTGTCCCAATTGATATTGTCCGGAGTGGGCTTCTCACGGTAACAGAATCCTACCTTTTGCCCGTCCACTAAAATACGGTCGGTGGCAAGACATCCTTCTACGCCTCTCCAATTGGTGAGAATAGGACGGATATCCTCTCGTTTGAGATAAAATTCCTTGGTATTGTCCATGCATGCGTTGGGGCGGTCCGGACGCATGGGAGTCAGTTCGATGCCTTCACCGGAGGACTGAAAACGATGCAGCAGAGCGTTTGCACTGGTGTGCAGTTTATAATCCATCTCCTCCCGATAAAGGGGGATAAGCTGGTAAAAACGGACGATATCCCCATCCGGAAGGGTACAGGAATCCGCTCCTTTTGCGAATTCACCGGGGGACAACAGCATGATACCGCATAATTGAGTATTGTCGGCGAACGGGACTTCACCGGGATTGGAAACGGTATGTCCCCATCCGAGCCAGGATTCTTCTTTTCCTGGCAGACGTGCCATAATCTTAAGCCACCGCAAAGGCCAGTACCAATCTTCTTGGCTATCGCCTATTTTCCAGTCGGGAGGCAGACAGATCATCATTTCAGCTCTGTCCAGTTTTTCATTCTGGATCTCCTTGGGCACATTCATCCGATGGGCGCCTGCTCCCATGGTGACTAAGGTATAATAATTGCGTTCAGGGGTCGGCTTGATGACGCAGATATCTACATGGATGTCCGGAGAATAGAGTTCATGAAAGACATTGTCGTAATTCCCGAAAAACTTGTTGATATGGGCTTCAACCGCATTTAACTCCTCTTCGGTATACCATTCGGGAGAGACTTTAGATTGAGCGTCGTTGACGCATTTCTCTAAAAATTCCCGGGCGTCGCTCCAGAATTCCTGAGTATCAGGGTCATCCGAAATGAGGTTGAGCACTGTTTGGAAATAGGGGATAGCCTCAGCTTCCCGATCCAGGTAATAGAGGGCGTAGCCCATGCGGAAATGCCAGTTGGGATCCTGGACACCCTCTTTAGCAGTACTCTGGAGGAGCTCGATAGCGTGTTCCAAAGGCTCTGTCTCACCGTAATCCGCTTTATTCTCATAGGCACGGGCCATAAGGCCGATGACAGAATAATCCTGCTCATCTTTTGGTAAGGCTTCCACAGCGTCGATGATTTTTTGAAATTCGTCTTCCTGATGCCAGGTTTCCAATTGGTCCAGAAAGGCTCTGCGCTCGGTTTGATCCATGGTTATATTCCTCCGTTTTTCTGTAGGATGCAGCTTACTAATCTAAAACAAAAGCCCTGCGACGTTCTGCATTTACCAAATGGTGCAGGACGCGGCAAGGCGCGGCAAAAAGCCGATCCAATTGTTTTGAATATTATATTGAAAAGAAAGACCCTTTTGGGATATGCTACAATTTATCATCGCGAATAATCTCCTCAATGGGACTATTTTACCATACTGCGAAGGGAAAGTCGAATGTTTTCGCATGAAAAACGAAGGTTGTATACTTTTAAATAAAAAACAGGTGCTTTTTCCAGCACAAATATACAGGAGATATTCCCTAAGAAAACAACCAGGATGAGTTACATTTGAACTCATCCTGGTTGCGTAAATGGATGTTTATGCTGTTTCGATACTGCTGTCTGCCTGAAGGTTTAATTTTTTCACCGCGTCCTCCCGCATCTTGTACTTGAGGATTTTACCGGCAGCATTCATGGGGAACCCGTCTACAAAGTCTACATACCGCGGTGTTTTGTGCTTGGCCATATGGGTGGCCACAAATTCCTTTAATTCCTCTTCCGTCATGGTCTCGCCGGGCTTGAGCACCACACAAGCCATGATCTCCTCACCGTACTGTTTATCCGGTACGCCGATGACCTGGACATCCGACACCTTGGGATGGGTGTAAATAAAGTCCTCGATCTCCTTGGGATAGATATTCTCGCCGCCGCGGATAATCATATCTTTAATACGTCCGGTGATCTTGTAATTGCCGTTTTCATCCCGACGGGCCAAATCGCCGGTGTGCAGCCAACCGTCCTCATCGATGGCAGCGGCCGTGGCTTCGGGCATCTTATAATATCCCTTCATGATGTTATATCCCTTAGCCACAAATTCGCCGTCCACGTTGTCGGGGAGATCCTCACCGGTTTCCGGATCCACGATCTTACACTGGACGCCGAACATACTTCCGCCTACGGTATTGACCCGGACTTCCAGGGAATCGGTGGTCTTGCTCATGGTGCATCCCGGGGAAGCCTCGGTTTGGCCGTAGGTGATGCAGATTTCCTTCATGTTCATTTTGTCAATGACATCCTGCATGACCTTGATGGGACAGGGACTACCGGCCATAATACCGGTGCGCATGTAACTGAAATCGGTTTTGGGGAAATTCTCATGCCCCAGCATGGCGATGAACATGGTAGGGACGCCATGGAAGGCGGTGATATGCTCTTTGTTGATGCAGTCGAGGCCCAGACGGGGAGAGAAGGCCGGGATGGGGGACATGGTAGTGCCGTGTGTCATAGCGGCAGTCATGGCCAGCACCATGCCGAAGCAATGGAACATGGGGACTTGAATCATCAAGCGGTCGGCGGTGGAGAGATCCATGCAGTCGCCGATGGCCTTGCCGTTGTTGACGACATTGTAGTGGGTCAGCATAACGCCTTTGGGGAATCCGGTGGTTCCGGAGGTGTACTGCATATTGCAGACGTCGTGTTTATTGATGGCAGCCGCACGGCGATAGACGTCCTCCACCGGGACTTTTTGGGCAAGAGCTAAACTTTCCTCCCAAGTGTAGCATCCCTTTTGAGCCGAGTCCACCGTGATGATATTGCGCAGGAAGGGCAGACGTTTGATGTGCAGGGGTTTGCCTTTTTCAGCCGTCTGCAGTTCGGGGCACAGCTCCTTCATGATCTGGACGTAGTCGGAATCCTTGTATCCATCGATCATGACCAAAGTATGGGTATCCGATTGGCGGAGCAGGTACTCAGCCTCGTGGATTTTATAAGCGGTGTTGACCGTCACCAGCACAGCGCCGATTTTAGTGGTAGCCCAGAAGGTGATGTACCATTGGGGGACGTTGGTAGCCCAGATGGCCACGTGATCTCCCGGCTTTACCCCCATGGCGATGAGGGAACGGGCAAAGGTATCCACATCGTCTCGGAACTCCTGATAAGTACGGGTATAATCCAAAGTAGTGTAGCGGAAGGCATATTGGTCGGGGAACTCTTCCACCATGCGGTCCAGGACCTGGGGGAAGGTCAGATCGATCAGATGCTCTTTGGGCCAGACGTATTGACCGGTTTTTGCATTGTTGTCGTAAAGGCGATGATCCTTCACGGGAGCATCCATATACTGGCTCATAAAATTGGCGTAGTGGGGGAAGACGATACCGGCGTCATTCAAATCGGGGGCGTACTGTTTGAGCCATTCCAAGGACACATAGCCTTCATAGTTGATGGATTTCAACGCCCGGATGATGGATTTCATAGGCAGATCGCCTTCTCCCATCATGCGGTAAGATACCTGGCCGTTTTCCATAACGGAATCTTTGATGTGGGTATACTTAATATAAGCGCCTAAATTTTGTACCGTCTGTTCCGGCGTCTCTCCGCCGAAGCGGTAAGGGTGATGGATATCCCACAAAGCAGCTACGTTGTCGCTTTCGATCTGATCCAGCAGATTGCGCAGACGGGCTGTGTCGGTATAGACGCCGTTGGTTTCCACCAAAAGGGTGATGTCTCTTTCCTCGGCATAGGGAGCCAGTTCGCACAAGGAGGACAAAACCAATTGATCG
The DNA here is from genome assembly GCF_015140235.1 of Solibaculum mannosilyticum. Classification (GTDB taxonomy): domain Bacteria; phylum Bacillota; class Clostridia; order Oscillospirales; family Acutalibacteraceae; genus Solibaculum; species Solibaculum mannosilyticum. The sequence continues at coordinate 868,791 of NZ_AP023321.1, forward strand.
TCCACTTCACCCTGGGGAGCGGCAGTCAGATCCCCCAGGATCCGGATGTAAGGTGTCCCCAATTTATGGGCCAGATCCATATACTGTTTCAATTCCCGGATGGTTTCCTCTTTGCGGTCGGCAAATTTAAGGGCGCATCCCGAAGAGAGGCAGGGGATCTCCAAACGGAGCTTTTTCAGCTGCTCGATGGTTTTGGGCAAATTGTTCTCCTGAAAGGGGCGGCCCGATATGGAAAAGATATCATTGTCCAGCCCCCGAACTTCGATCCCTTGGAAACCAAAGTCCTTGGCCATGGAATAAATGTCCGGCCAGTCGAAATCCGGACAGCCTAATGTTGAAAACGATAATTTCATTTTCCGTTCCTCCTGTTTTAAAATCCGGGTCAAAAGAAAAACGCCTCCGCCCCTCGCCTATGCAAGAGACGAAAGCGCAACACTTCCGCGGTACCACTCTTTTTGATATCTTCATCGATATCCCCTTGACGGCATCCAATCAATGCCCTCCCTTGATAACGGCGGGAACCCCGTCCGGGCCTACTGAGCCTCACAAACCGAAGCTGTTCAACTGGCTGCTCCGGGACCAGCACAAATGCTTTTTTGCCCCGCCTCGCACCATCCGGCGGCTCTCTGAACCAAGTCATGCATTTGTTTTTCCCATCCTAGCATTTCAGATCCTATGAAGTTACAAAGTATTCCTATTATAAACTATTTTTTTATTTTTGTAAAGGCTATTTGGGCTTTTATGACTGTTTTCTTGCATCAAAGAGGAAAAATATAGAATACTGCATTTAATAAGAGCTAGAAGTAGCATAATGAGAAAAATCCTCTTTTGATCCATAAAATACATTCATATCAATAAATTTTTCTTTGCCCTTGTAGCCATCTAGTGTTTCCCGATTGGTGTATTGCCAGAAAGTCCAGGCTCTTCCATCCGATAGGGTGGGGGAGGTGATGACGTTTCGAATCCAGATATCATAGGAATCATATCGGCCGGCGAGGTAAAGACGGTACGATTTTTCCGTGGCGTATAGGATGGGCTTTATGTTATAGTGTGTTTCCAATGCAGATAAGAGCTCGTCAAGCTCGGATTGAGTAGTGTCTACCTCGGGGAGATTTTTTTCTTTGTCGCCGTAAAACTCTATGTCCACCACCGGAGGAAGCATATTACCGATGGCAGGGACGTTAGAAATAAAATTCTGTGCTTGGGAGAGTCCGGAGCTATCGTAACTGAAAAAATGATAGGCGCCGATGCGGAGAGAGGTTGCTTGTGCATTTTGATAATTGACAGAGAAATAAGGATCCACATAAGAGCTGCCTTCCGTAGCTTTGATAAAGGCAAATTGGATGTCCTGGGAAGCTAAGACGTCCCAATCGATTTCGCCTTGATAAGAGGAGACGTCCACGCCTCGCATAGGATACTGTTCAGAGGAAGGATTGTTGAGCAAAATAACTCCTTGCCAGACCAAAACACCCAAGACCACAATAGCTGTAACAGCAATGCCGATCACCGTCAGAATGAAAAATTTAAGCTGTTTCTTCATAGCATCCTCCATTAGAGATGTAGTGTTTCAACCGATGCGTGACCTGGTCACGGCAAAAAGATGATATACTGATATAATAACATATAGTAACAAGCATTTAATCTGTTTGTAAGAAATAAAACTCTTAAGAGCATGATAAAATAAGAATCACAGGAAGGTAAGGTGATATGGAATGATGAAAACCATTATTGTCGGAGGCGTAGCAGGAGGGGCGTCGGCAGCAGCGCGGCTCCGTAGGCTGGATGAGAAGTCCCAGATCATTGTTATGGAGCGAGGGGACTATGTTTCCTTTGCAAACTGTGGCCTGCCGTACTACATCGGGGGAGAAATCACGCAGGAGAGCCATCTGACGTTGCAGACCCCCAAAAGCTTCAAAGCTCGTTTTAACATCGATGTACGGGTAGGCAATGAGGTTCTAAAAGTCGATCCTGAGACAAGATCCGTCACCGTACAGGATCATAAAACAGGGGAAACCTATACCGAATCCTACGACAATCTCATTTTATCCCCGGGCGCAGAACCCATCAAGCCGTCCATCGAAGGGGTGGATTCCAGCAGGGTCTTCACTTTGCGCAACATCCCGGATACCATGAAAATTAAGTCTTATCTCGACCAAAATAACCCGAGATCAGCTGTTGTGGTGGGAGGCGGATACATCGGCGTGGAGATGGCGGAAAATCTCAAAAATGCCGGATTATCCGTGACCATTGTGGAACTGGCCGATCACTTGATTGCACCTTTGGACTTTGACATGGCAGCCGACGTGCATCGTTATGTCAAGGGGAGGGGGATTGGCCTCGTGCTGGACAATGGAGTCAAGGCCATCCGGGAGGCTGCCGATGGATTGAACATCGCGCTGGACAAAGGGGACCTGAACGCCGATCTTCTGATTTTATCAGTAGGAGTTCGTCCTGAGACAACCCTTGCCAGACAATGCGGGATCAAGACCAATGAAAGAGGATCCATTGTGGTGGATACCCACATGCGGACCAATGTAGAGGGAATCTATGCTGTCGGCGATGCAGTGGAGGTTACGGATTACATCACGCAGAGACCGGCCTTTATTCCCCTTGCCGGACCGGCCAATAAACAGGGGCGCATTGCAGCCGACAACATCTGTGGCTTTGACAGCCGGTATGAAGGAACGCAAGGTTCCTCCGTCCTCAAGATTTTTGACATGACGGTGGCCACTACAGGGATCAATGAAAAGACGGCCCAGGCCGCCGGAATGGACTACGATAAAACTTATATTTACTACGGATCCCACGCCGCCTATTATCCGGGGGCGACCAATATGTCGGTGAAAGCACTTTGGGACAAAAAAACGCATAAACTGCTGGGGGCGCAGATTGTGGGCTTTGACGGCGTGGACAAACGGATGGATGTATTAGCCACAGCCATTCGATTTGGGGCAAAAATCACCGATCTGGCAAAGCTGGAACTATGTTATGCACCGCCCTTCGGCAGCGCCAAAGACCCGGTCAATATGCTGGGATTTGTAGGGGAGAATGTCGTAACGGGGAAACTCAAACAATTTTTCTGGCACGATGTGGAGTCCCTGCCCCGGGATGGAAGCGTAACCCTTCTGGATGTGCGTACAGCAACCGAGGTGAGCCGTGGGAAAATCGATGGATTTATGCACATCCCTGTGGACAGCTTACGTCAGCACTTGGATCAGATTCCAAAGGGAAAACCAGTTTACGTCCATTGCCACAGTGGATTGCGCAGTTACATCGCCTGTCGGATCCTGATGGGAAATGGTTACGACTGCTACAACCTGGCCGGAGGATGGAGACTTTACGAATCCGTCATGCATGAAAGAACCGTTCCAGAATACGTGTGCACTGAATGCAAATAATCCTGTAAGAATAAGAAAAAAACACCGTCCGAAAATTATTTCGGGCGGTGTTTTGCGTAAAATTAACGTCCTCTATTAGAAGAGGAGCCTGAATGTGATTCAATCTCCATAACTGCCATTTGATCCGGAGTTACATTATATTTTTTTGCATAGCCGATCCAGTAGGATGTAGAGGCTTTTACAAAGACCTTCTTGGGAAGCGGCATCGTAACTTTCAGAACTTCCGATCTCTTTTCCTGAATGGCATGGGCCATTCGTTTCATCTTGCGTTTAACGAGGAAAACAAACGGTGTATTTAAAATGGCTTCTCCACTCCCGATACATAAGGTCATACCGTAAGGGAAGTGGTTTTGTTTACAAAAAAGGCGAATCATATCCACCGCAACAGAGGTCTGTTCCGGTTCGATAAACCCACAATTGATCACCACATGAATGGCCGGTTTTTGCTGAAAGGAATGGGAATGCAGCTCCTGAAGAAAGCGCATTAAAGTGACGGGAATGCCGTCGGCATAGAGGGGGAAGACCAGAAGCAGATGCTGGCATCCTTCGATTTTCTGACAAGCCTCATGATGCTTTTTACTGGTTACATTGTATTCGCCAGTCTCCGAAGGCCAAAAAAGCTTGAACAATTCGATATAAGCCTTGGAGTTGGACTTAGGTGCTCTTGGACTTCCATTGACGATCATCATTTTTTCCATTTGTCTACCTCTCTTTGGACCGTATTTTCCACTTCATTCTCAGAGACGAAAAAGATTTCCCACTTTTTAAACACCATATTTTTGGAATTTCTGGCGATTAATCGTTGAAATAATTCCCGGCTCTCCTCCGAGAGATCGCCGTAGGCAATGATAACTGCCTCTTTTTCGGCAACATTTCTTTGAAAATGATGAGTTTCCCCTTGGTACAAGCGGATAAACGCCTGTTGGACAGGCAGGGCACGTTCCAACATCGTTTTCATGACGATATCATAACTGCCGTAACAGATTTTACTGACATAGATCACCTTACTGCTTTGAGCAATCAGGGGATAAATGGAGACAGCGTCGTCCCGAATAACACATTTTCCAGGAGTCTTCACCCAGCAGCCAAAACAGCCGACACAATTTGAAATTTTTTTCTGCGATAAGTCAATATAGCGATTCTCAGCCTCATCCGGCAACGTTACATTTATTGGAACATCACTCATCAATAGATTCAATGCCATCATCTCCTCGCACAATGATTCTCTTTATACGAAACCATATTTCTCTTGATTTTGCAAGATGAAAATTCAGGATTTCCTATAGATAAAAGAAAAACTGCGATGAACCGTTGGCTCATCGCAGATGTAAGTTTTGCCTGATGTCGGAAAGAAAAAGGCACAGCGCCTTCCTCTAACAGATTACAGAAACTGACGGATATCACTTGTCAGCTTTTCTTCCAGATGAATCAATCGTTTGGCAATATCTTTAGAAACTTCGTCTGCAGCTTCGTATTCATTCAGGTATTTGTTCAGGGATTTGACTCCCATATTACAGCCGTCTGTCATCAAATCGGCAATCGTCTTATCGGACTCGTTCATGACCAACTTCATATTGGTTTTCATCCAGGACATGCCCTTGGCAATGGGATTGGGATCCTTACCTTCATCCTGGTATTGATCCAGCAATTCCTGGATTTCCGTATTAAGTTTCTCATGTTCCGCTTTACAGTCCGACAAATATTGCTTGAGTGCATCAGAATGGACGTATTCCAACACATCATCGATCGATGCTACTCCCATTTTGACGCCGGCATCGCATTCCCTCAAAAGCCGAATTGTATCCTGTTCAATCACAGTTTAACACCGTCCTTTCCGTTTTAAAGGAAGTATTCCCCAAATAACGGAAAAGATACTTGCTAAGCAGCGCGAGAACAAAATACAAAAGCCGTCGCACTGCTCTTCAGCACAACGAAAAAACGTGTTACAATTCCTCCATCGGGATCCGTAGGGTTACAGTTGTGCCCTGATCGCTGCTTTCTATTTCCATACTGCCGTTTACCATTTCCAGTAGACGGGTGCGTACATTTTCGATCCCGATATGAGCGTGGTCTCCCAGATTAGAATATTTCCCTGCCCTTTTTATCCCAATTCCATTGTCCTCAATTGTCACAATAGCTTGCCCTTTTTCCTTCTTCGTACGTATGGTAATGACCCCGCCTTCTTCCTTTTTCAGGATACCATGGCGCACAGCGTTTTCCACAAGCGGCTGTAGGGTCAAAGATGGAATAAAAAAATCGGTTATCTGGATATCGTAGACAATACGAAGTCGGTCTTGAAAACGCTGTTGTTCCAGATACAGGTAGTTCATGACATGGTCCAGTTCTTTTTCAAACGGTATGGGGGAGCGGGTTTTTAGACTATCCATATTTGCCCGCAGAAACAGAGAGAATTCTTTAATCGTTTTTTGCGCTTTTTCAGGATCGCGTTTGCATAAGTGGGAAATAGTCCCCAAAGCGTTATATAAAAAATGAGGTTGGATTTGGCTGAGCATGATGTCGATACGCAGTTCAGCAAGCTCCTGTTCCTGCCGGCGGAAAGCCAGCTCATGCTCAAACTGGATATTAACTAAAATAAATAACAGGGCGAGAGCCACACCAATGTTCACGACGGCCACACCCCGCAGCAACATTTGTATTGCGCCGCCTCCCAGCGGAACAAAAATATAAAGCAAGAAAAACATGACTTCCCGCCGGGTTAATTTTTTTCGATGTACAATCACTAGAACAGTGAATGATATATAGCAGAACAAGGGGACCAATTGGGAAATCAGAAACAGGCTGCCTCGCTGATATCCGATGTCGGTTACATAGAATATAGCGCCGGTGAACGGACTGACAATTGCAAAAAATATCTGCACGCTACACACAATCGTAATGGCCGTCAAGAAGCCTTTCTTTTCCTTACCGGAAAGCTTTAGGTATTCGCTGATATACCGGGCGAAAAAATACAGCACAAAGGCCGATGCAATATAAAATAAGGCGCTGGAAACAGACAAAGTAATTTTCATCGACGGCTTAGAAGAGTCCCGAATGATCCAATCAGGTAAGTCGCCGATAATCATAAAAATATTGGAGATGCTAACGCCTAAAAAATATTGATTCAGTCTCTGTTTATACCGATGGCTACTCAACAAATATACAATGGGAACCAGCGATAGAACAATACTAAAAATATCCAGCGATATATTGGCGATTATCATTTGATCCAATTGCTTCACCTTGTTTTCTATGTTGCGATAATCATACACAAACTCATTCTATAAGTTATAGCATAGATCAGCAGGGCTTTCAATGCTCTTAGACAAAACCATAAAGAACGTATGGAATCCATGCCGGTTTATTCTAGAACTATAGGAAGACAAGTCCTCGATAAGACAAAAGGAAAACCTAAGGTGTGCGACTTGCTCAGCGCAGGTACGGGTTTACGCTACAAAAAAGATACTCCGCCATAAACGCGAGGGGACAGGCAAAATAAAAAACTGAGCCCGGAACGCGAAATGCGTCCAGGCTCAGCTTGGTAGGTTTATGCTACCCAAAAAGACACTCGCTACAAACGCGGGAGACAAAATTGTCAAAAGAAAAACCTGCGGTGCGCGACTTGCTCACCGCAGGTGTGGCGGAGAAAGAGGGATTTGAACCCTCGCGCCAGTCACCCAGCCTACTCCCTTAGCAGGGGAGCCCCTTCACCACTTGGGTATTTCTCCGAATAGTAAATAAAAACAAAAACTTATTAAATTAAAAAGAATGGTGTGGCGGAGAGGAAGGGATTCGAACCCTTGGCACTTACGTGTCACTGGTTTTCAAGACCAGCTCCTTAAACCGCTCGGACACCTCTCCCTATCTCAATCACAGTGTCACATATATTACCATAAAGGAAGAAGAATGTCAATCACTTTTTTTACATTTTGAAATGATTTCCTTTTTACAGTTATGATTATGCGCAATGAATACTTTAATATGTGTATGAATTACTATAACTGATTTGTATTGGAAATAAAAGTGAAGAATATAAAGTTTTGAAAGAGAAAAACGAAATGCCCTTGACGAAACATACAGGATATGGTATAGTATTAGTACCTCTAAAGGGGTTTATTTTTTTGCCCTGGTGAGGGAGGCTAAATTTATTCCGGAGATTACGGGAGGTGCCGTCATGAGAGTCAAGATCACCCTGGCTTGCACGGAATGCAAGCAACGCAACTACAACAAGATGAAAAACAAGAAGAACGATCCCGACAGGTTGGAAATGAAAAAGTATTGTCGTTTCTGCCGCAAACACACCCTTCATAAAGAGACGAAGTAAGGGTTTGGACTGGAGGAATTATCATGCCTGAAGCAACTACTCAAGAAAAGTCCAAGTCCCGGTTCAGCTTTAAAAAGATGGGTTCTGGGATCGCTAAGTTCTTCCGCGGTTATGCCAGTGAGTTTAAGAAAATCGTATGGCCGACTCGCAAGCAGGTCATTAATCATACCTTGATTACCATTGTAATGGTAATCGCTGTTGGTATTTTTATCTGGCTGCTTGACTGGGGATTGGGCGCACTGCTGTCCTGGCTGCTTTCACTTAAAGGCTAAGGCCGGAAAGGCGTTGAGAGTACATGTCCGATTCTGCTAGATGGTATGTAGTCCATACGTTTTCCGGGTACGAAAACAAGGTAGCTACCAACCTTCGTACACTGGTGGAAAATCGTAAGCTCCATGATCTCATTCAAGAGATCCGTGTCCCGACTGAGATTGTCACAGAAATCAAGGACAATAAAAAGAGGGAAGTGGAGCATAAGCTTTTCCCCGGATACGTATTGGTCAAGATGGTCATGACCGACGATAGCTGGTATGTGGTGCGAAATACTCGCGGCTGTACTGGTTTTGTCGGACCGGATTCCAAGCCCATCCCCTTGACGGAAGAAGAAGTCTTGGCATTGGGCGTTGAGAAGAAGGAAATCGTGGTTGACTACGCAGTGGGCGACAACGTCCGCATTATGGACGGGCCTTTGGAAGGCTTTATTGGTATTGTCGAAGAGATTAACGTGGAGCAAAACAATGTCCGCGTTACCATCTCCATGTTTGGCCGTGAGACACCGGTAGAACTGGAGTTGGATCAAGTAGAACCAGTTAACGATTAATAGCCGCTGGTTTGAAACAAAACGGTAATATGCGCCCGGAAAAGGGCGCTTATTATGCGCGCTTTTCTTTTGAGGCGCGCTGGGGAGCGACCCCTCCCCGGTGGGAGGAAAATCAATAGGAGATTTTCCGCCATTTACCACGTTACTATGGAGGTGCAAACAAATGGCTCAAAAGGTCACAGGTTACATTAAGTTGCAGATTCCGGCAGGGAAAGCCACTCCTGCCCCCCCTGTAGGTCCTGCGCTCGGCCAGCACGGTGTCAACATTATGGCGTTCACCAAAGAATTCAATGAACGCACCAAGGGTGAAGTCGGAATGATCATTCCGGTTATCATTACGGTTTATGCAGACCGTTCCTTTACCTTTGTTACCAAGACTCCGCCCGCAGCCGTCCTCATCAAAAAGGCCTGCAATATCGAAAGTGGTTCCGGCGTCCCCAACAAGACGAAGGTTGCTACCATTTCGAAAGAACAGATCCGTAAAATCGCAGAGCATAAAATGCCCGACCTCAACGCTGCGAACATCGAGAGTGCTATGTCCATGATCGCTGGTACCGCTCGCAGCATGGGCGTCACGGTAGAAGAATAAGACGCCCGGGTGGAAGGAACTTCATCCGCTATACCACTCAACAGGAGGATACGCTAATGAAACACGGTAAGAAATATACTGATTCTGAGAAACTGATCGATAGACAAAAACTCTACGATCGGGATGAGGCTCTGGAACTGGCCATTAAGACCGCCAAAGCCAAATTTGATGAAACTCTGGAAGTTCATATTAAATTGGGTGTCGACAGCCGTCACGCTGACCAGCAGGTCCGCGGCGCCATTGTCCTCCCCAATGGTACTGGTAAATCGGTGCGCGTTCTGGCTTTCTGCAAGGGCGATAACGTCCAGCTGGCCCAGGATGCAGGTGCTGACTACATCGGTGATATGGATACCGTTGCCAAGATCCAGGGCGAAGGCTGGATGGATTTTGACGTGGTAATTGCAACTCCCGATATGATGGGCGTTGTCGGCCGTTTGGGTAAGATCCTCGGTCCGCGTGGCTTGATGCCCAACCCCAAGGCTGGTACCGTTACCCCTGATGTTGCCAAGGCTGTAAAAGAAGCTAAGGCCGGTAAGATTGAGTATCGCTTGGATAAGACCAATATTATCCATTGCCCCATTGGAAAGATTTCCTTTGGCGTGGAGAAACTGGGCGAGAACTTTGAGGCTCTGGTTGGTGCTGTCGCAAAGGCAAAGCCGGCTGCTGCAAAAGGCCAGTACATGAAATCCTTGGTCATTGCTTCGACCATGGGTCCTGGCATTCGTCTCAACCCCAGCAAATACTCCAACTAATTGATTTGGATGTAAACCTCTCAGGTTCCAAACCTGAGAGGTTTTTTATTTCTATGGAAAAATAAAAAGAAATAAATGGCAATTATAATTATAAATTTATGGTAAATAAAAAAATAAATGCAAATTAAACTATTAACTTCCAAATAAAAAGCAGGAATTTCCTGGGAAAAATAAAATATTGTCCCATAATCCTACTATAAAGGTTGGTATATATTCTAGACAAAGGAAAAAATCAGCGCATAATCCATAAATTTTTTGAAAAACTAGGCTGTTTTTTACGATCTAACAGACGCTTTGACTTTTTGATGGAGAGAGAATATAATAGCCTCACGCCGATAAGAAAGCACAAAAAAATGTATGTCTCCCGAAATAAGGGGGGCTAGACAATAAGAAATGCAACAGAAATCCAGGACAATTTTAGTTAGAAAATTTTGACATTTTGAGTGATGGTTTCGCAGTAAGAATGAAAACCAGCGGGAACAGTTAAGCCTGTGTAACCCAAAGGAAATGTCGATTGGATACGGAGGTTGTTTCTGGTATGATGAAAAAAGTATTGTTAATCGGCAACAGCGATCTGTCCATCTACAATTTCCGCCGCGAATTGGTGGAACGTCTTTTGCAAGAAGGATATGAGGTACATATTGCTGTGCCCTATGGGAAAAAGATCGATCAGCTCAAAGCAATGGGATGTTACTTTGTGGATATCCCTGTAGACCGTCGAGGCACCAATCCGGTGAAAGATCTGGCTCTTTTGAAAAAGTATATACAGTGCATGCGCAAGATCCGTCCGGATATCGTGTTAACCTATACCATCAAACCCAATATATACGGCGGATTGGCCGCTCAGATGCTGGGGATTCCGTATGTCGCCAATATCACGGGGTTGGGGAGTGCAGTGGAAAATCCCGGTTTGGTGCAAAAGGTGACGGTCGGACTTTATCACTTGGCATTCCGAAAAGTGGATTGTGTGTTCTTCCAGAATGAAGAAAACCGTCAATTCTTTGAACGCCGTGGCGTTGCTTTGGGAAAACACAAGATGCTTCCTGGATCGGGAGTCAATTTGGAACAGTTCAAAGTGATCAATTACCCCTCGGACAACACCATCGAATTTCTGTTTATCGCCCGTGTCATGCGTGAAAAGGGGATTGACGAGTATTTGGAGACGGCGAAAACCATCCGGAAGAAATATCCCCATACCCGGTTCCATGTCCTCGGTTTCTGCGAGGAGGAGTACGAGCGTAAGCTGAAGGGCTTGCAGGAACAGGGAGTCGTTGAGTACCACGGGATGCAAAGGGACATCCGACCCTTTGTGGGAAAAAGCCATTGTACCATTCACCCGTCCTATTATCCGGAGGGTATGTCCAACGCCTGTTTGGAGAGCAAGGCATGCGGACGTCCGGTTATCACTACCACCCGCAGCGGCTGCCGTGAGACGGTGGACGATGGTCAGACGGGTTTCCTCTTTGAAGCTAAAAAGACCGACCAATTGATTGATCGGGTGGAGTACTTCATTCAGATGTCCAACAGAGATCGGGAACGCATGGGACTCAATGCACGGCGTAAAGTAGAACGGCAATTTGACCGCCGTATTGTAGTCAACCGGTACATGGAGGAAATCGAACAGCTCATCGGCTGATGTCGGTTTTGTCCATAAGGCCTTTCCTTCAATAGAAAGGGGCGGCCTAACATCCGCCCCAAAAATGAAAACAGAAAAAGAAAGATTTTATAATATCGAAAAATAAATAAAAATAATCAATTAAAAGAGATGCCTTTTCCCAGCGAAAGGGCATCTCTTTTTTATCATATCATCATGAATTAGAATGGGATTTCATACTGAGCATGGCATCCCAAATCTTGCGGGATACATCGTATTTAGAGAGAAGAGGTAATTTCTCCACACCCTGATCCGAGATAAGGGTAATGATGTTGGTATCCACGCCAAAACCGGCGCCTTCTTCCCGGAGGCTATTGGCACACATCAAGTCAGCATTTTTCTTTTTGCGCTTTTCTTGCGAGTGATCCAGAAGATCCTGTGTCTCCATGGAGAAACCACAGATCAATTGTCCCGGCTTTTTGGAAAGACCCACTGTCTGTAAAATATCAGGGGTCCGGGTAAGCTCCAAAACAGAATGGTCAGAAGTCTTTTTGATTTTCTGTTGGGATACGGTAGCCGGACGATAATCAGCTACAGCGGCAGCAAAGGCGAGCATGTCCTGCTGATGGCTTACAGCGGTGACGGCATCAAACATATCCTGAGCGCTCTCCACATGGATTACGTCCACAAAAGGCGGGTCGGGCAATTGATCGGATCCCGTTACCAAAGTGACATGGGCGCCGCGACGGGCGGCATTAACGGCCAATTCATATCCCATCTTCCCGGAGGAATGGTTGGTCAGATACCGCACAGGGTCCAGAGATTCCCGAGTAGGGCCGGCTGTGACCAGGACATTGAAACCGGTCATATCCTTTTGCTCCGCCAGGTAGAAAAGCATGTATTGGAGGAGGTATTCCGGTTCCGGCATTTTTCCAGCTCCGGTATCGCCGCAAGCCAGATGTCCGTAAGCCGGCTGAATAACAGTCCATCCATAGTGCTCCAGGGTCTTGAGATTATCCTGAGTGGCTGGATTTTCAAACATAGCGGTATTCATGGCTGGGGCAATCAGTTTTTTACAGCGGCAGGCGAGCAATGTACTGGTCAACATATCGTCGGCCAATCCATGGCTCAGTTTGGCGATGGTGTTGGCCGAAGCGGGAGCTACTAAGACGGCATCGGCCATCTGAGCCAATTTAATGTGGGGGACGCGGAATTCGGTATCACGATCGAATGTATTGGTAAAGCATCTCTGGCCGGATACTCCTTCAAAGGTGATGGGGGATACAAACTGCATGGCATTCTTCGTTAGGATGGGGTGGACAACAGCGCCCTGTTTTGTCAACAGACTGGCCAAAGCGGCGGCTTTGTAGGCGGCGATACCACCGCAGACACCCAATAAGATGTGTTTTCCCGACAACAACAAAGGGATCACCTCCAAAAATCTGAACTCATTTTATTATAAAGACATTGGCAAAGGATTGCAAGAAGTGGATAATAAGTCCGGTAGAGTAAAAAGCAATTTACCAAAATTTGTATTTCTTATTGATTTAAAGGGGGAAAATAAGGTATAATAATAAGCACAAATTTGCGCTGTATCCCGTATCTGACGGGAACAGCAGCAGGAGGTAATCAAAATGAATCCATCGACCACCACATCCAAGTACCGGGATTTCGTGTTGTTGGCCCTTTTTGTGGCCATCACCTTTGTCCTGGGAATGACGCCTTTGGGCATGATCCCTCTTGGCTTGATCAAAGCCACTTGTGTACATGTACCAGTCATTTTGGGAAGCGTGCTGCTGGGTCCCAAAAAGGGAGCGGTACTGGGTACCACATTTGGTCTCGTCAGCCTGATTTCCAACACCACGACGCCGGCGGTTTTATCCTTTGCGTTTTCCCCGTTTATCCCTGTGCCGGGGCAGGCGACAGGTTCCCTGTGGGCGCTCGTCATCTGTTTTGTACCCCGCATTCTGGTGGGGATCGTGCCGGGCCTTGTATTCCAGGGCATCCAAAAGATGAGAAAAGGAAAAAATACTTTGGCACTTGCTGCGGCAGGTGTAGTAGGTGCGATTCTCAATACAGTGCTGGTCATGGGCCTGATGTATATCTTATTCCAGGACGCCTATGCAGCGGCCAAAGGGATTGAGACAACCATGGTACTGGCCGGTATTTTAGGGGTTGTCGGCACCAACGGCGTGGCAGAGACGGTGGTGGCCGCCGTACTGGTGACAGCCATTGGAAAAGGGATCCTGGCTGCAACAAAACGGGGATGATAGAGAAAGGGGAAAACGGTGATGATTCTTGCCATTGATGTGGGAAATACCAACATTGTGATGGGCTGCATTGAGGATGGAGAAATCCGAATGACGGCTCGCATCGCCACCAATCGGTTAAAAACAGGCGATGAATATACTCTAATTCTTCACGAGCTTCTCAAGATGCGGGGCATTGACGGGTCCGCATTGGAGGGGGGCATTGTGTCGTCTGTGGTGCCGGGGCTGTCCCAGGCCATGAAACACGCGGTGGAGAATGTGACAGGTAAAAGTCCTCTGATGGTGGGGGCCGGACTTAAAACCGGCCTGAATATTGTGATGGATCACCCAGGTCAGCTGGGCGGGGATCTGGTGGTGGATGCTGTAGCTGCATGCCACCAGTATGAGCCGCCCATAGCCATCTTTGATATGGGAACAGCCACTACCATGAGCATCATCGACGAACAAAAACGTTACATCGGTGGAATGATTATCCCGGGCGCTTCCCTTTCGCTGGAAGCATTGGCCAGCCGGACAAGTCAGTTGCCCCACGTGGGAGTGGAGGCTCCACGTACCTTGATCGGCACCAATACGGTGGATTGTATGCGGGCGGGGATTGTATACTCCACCGCCGCCATGATCGACGGATTGATCCAGCGCGTCAATGAAGAGCTGTCCAAGCCTGTGACAGCAGTGGCTACAGGTGGATTGGCGGAGATGTTCGTCCCTTATTGCAAGGAGAAGGTCATTTATAACCGCAACCTGCTGTTGGATGGACTGTGGATTTTGTATCAGAAAAACAAAAAGGAAAAACGATAATCTTTCCGGAAACATAAGAAAGCGGATCAGGGAGAAAGGAGGGGACCAAATGAAGAAAAGGGTATTTTTGTTGGGCGGAGCGTTTGTGATGGTATCGGTACTTGCCTTTTTAGCGGGACGAGCTTCAAAAGGAAAGGGGCCCTTGGCATCGCTGATTTTAAAGGATGTTTCTTGCAAATATACCAGTCCCAAAACAATGAAGAGAACCTCTGTACAGGACTTCTCAAAAGGCTCCTCTCTTTTTCAGGATGCCCCTTCTGAGATCCACAATGACATGTCTGAAAAAATTCCCTCAAAACAACCGGCATTGGTTTCACAATCAGTGCAAGCAGCGGATGAAGCGGAGCGAGACAAACCGTTAGGACTTGAGGAACAGAGTGAGGCTATAGATGAGATCAAGTCACAGCCGGAAAGGGAAGAGGAGCCGGAAGAAATGGTTTTAACACCGCCGGCACCGTATATTCTCAGCACCAACACGCGGAAATTTCACCGTCCTACCTGCCGGGAAGTCAAAAAAATCCGGCCCCAGCATTATGCCGCCGCTTACTCACGCAAAGAAGCCATGGGTATGAACTGTTCCCCTTGCCAAAGATGTAAACCGTAAACGATGCATTGATAAAGGAAAATCCCCGTTTCTTATCTTAAAAGATAGAAAACGGGGATTTGATTTTTTTGTATAGGAAACCTGAACTGAATTAGCGTTCAGCAATGGGAATGTAATCCCGACGAGGCGCCACATTTTTGTAAGACGGGCGGATGATTTTACCTGCATTGATCAATTCCTCAATGCGGTGAGCGCTCCAACCGGAGATACGGGAAATAGCAAAGATGGGGGTATACAGTTCCAGCGGCAGATTGAGCATGCTGTAGACAAAACCGCTGTAGAAATCGATGTTGGCGCTGACGCCTTTGTAAATCTTACGTTCTTCGGAGATGATCTGAGGAGCCAGACGTTCCACTGTGGAATACAGCTGGAATTCATCTGTCAATCCCTTTTCTTCCGAGAGGCTCTTGACGAACTTCTTAAAGATGTTGGCTCTGGGATCGGACAACGAATACACTGCATGCCCCATACCGTAGATCAGGCCGGCTTTATCGAAGGCTTGCTTGTGAAGAAGCTTTTTAAGATAATCGGCTACAGCATCTTCATCTGTCCAATCAGACAGATTTTTCTTCATATCTTCAAACATCTGGACAACCTTAATGTTGGCGCCGCCGTGTTTGGGCCCCTTTAAAGAACCAAGCGATGCAGCGATGACCGAGTAAGTATCGGTGCCGGAGGAAGAAACCACATGCGTGGTAAAGGTGGAATTGTTACCGCCGCCGTGTTCGGCATGTAGCACCAGCGCCAGATCCAAAATACGGGCTTCCAGCTCGGTGTATTTCTCATCCGGACGGAGGATACGCAAGATATTTTCCGCAGTGGAAAGCTCCGGCAGGGGATTGTGAATAAACAGGCTCTTGCCATCGTGATAATGGCTGTAGGCCTGGTATCCATACACCGACAGCAGCGGGAACAAAGCGATAAGCTGCAAGCACTGGCGCAGCACATTGGGGATGCTGATATCATTGGCATTTGTGTCGTAAGAATACAAGGTAAGTACACTGCGAGCCAAGGTATTCATCATATCCGGCGACGGGGCTTTCATGATGATATCCCGCACAAAACTGGTGGGAAGGGAACGATAGTTGGCCAAGATCTGAGTAAAATGATCCAATTGATCTTTGTTGGGAAGATCGCCGAACAGAAGCAAATAAGTGGCTTCCTCAAAGCCGAAACGTTTTTCCCGAATAAAGCCGCCCACAATCTCTTCGATGTCGATACCGCGGTAATAGAGTTTTCCCTCGCAGGGGACGGTTTCACCATCTACAACTTCACTGGACTTAATTTCCGAAATCTCAGTCAGGCCGGTCAAGACGCCTTTGCCGTTGAGATCGCGGAGTCCTCGATTGACTTTGTATTTTGTGTACAAGGAGGGATCGATGGCGCTATTATCCAAACACAACTGAGTCAACTCACGGATTTGGGGTGTGATTTCAGAAAAATTTACATTGGACGGATTCAACATGTGACATCACTCTCCTTCATTACTTTCATTTAAATAATTCTCATTTTACCATATAAATCTGAACAATTTATGACCAACTGGGCTGTTAAGCGCAAATAAATAAAAAACATCATAAAATTTATACTTTTATATTTGATTTCATGACATATTGACTAAATTAATACAGCAATCTGGACAATAAAAGCTTCCATGATTTTCCCGACATTGCCTAGGATAGGAGTAAGATATTGACGTATATAAGGGGGAAATGGTATAATCAAAAAAATAAATTGAGGTTGATAATGAAAAGCCTTGTAACTTTATTTTGTGAAAAGGAGCTTGAACAATCATGCAGAAGGTCGCCATCGTTACCGATTCGGCATGTGATATCACCGAAGAACTGCAACGACAATGGGACATCAATATATTGAATTTTGCCATCACTGTGGATGGGAATTGTTACACCGAACGGGTGGATTTTACACCTCAGCAGTACTATGATATTTTGCGGACTGCCAGTGGAATCCCCAGCACGGCTCATATCACAATGTTCCAGTTCCTGGAGCTCTATGGAAGCTATGATGAACAGGGATACACAGATGTTATTTTGGTCACCATCAATGCCACCGGTTCTGCCACCAATGATGCGGCACAGCTGGCATTGCGTCAATTCAAAGCCGAGAATCCGGAGAGCACGCTAAATGTCCACATTATCGATAGCCGTACTTATTCGTTTGGCTACGGCGGACCAGTGTGCCGGGCGGCTGAGATGATTGCAGAAGGCCGGCCGGTAGAACAAGTTATCACTTATTTAAAAGATACCTTCAGCCGGGTGGAGATCCTTCTGACAGCTTATACGCTTAAGTATATCAAGCAATCAGGGCGTGTATCGGCTGCTGCTGCTTTTGCCGGCGATCTGCTGGGCCTTCGTCCAATCATCAGTTTGATCGATGGGGAATCGGTGGTTCGTTCCAAGGTAAGAGGGGATAAGCAGGTGCTTCCCGCCCTGGTCCGTTATGCCAAGGATCACAAAGATGGTCAGACGCCTTATAGCATCGGCACTACCAATTGGGAAAACGGTGAACGATTGGCTGCCCTTTGCGAACAGGAGATGGGCTATCCGCCCGAACGTGTTTTTTATCTGGGATGCGCCATCACTACCAATACAGGACCGGACGCGATTGCCATTGTCTACCAAGGGCCGTCCAGAGGCTAAGGATACCATGCAAGCACATCGAAGTCCCATAAGGGCTTCCGATGTGCTTTTTTGAGCGATGTCCGGGATGCCTTATTGAAAAAATTTAAAATCATTTAACAGAATTTGAAGAATGCTTCATATTTCTTTCACAAGAGAGGAGTATTCTAATAACAAAAGCCCGTATCACAAGAATAAGGAAGTGGATTGTTTGAATCAGACAAGGAAGAAGATAGCGCCTCTTTTGGCCGTGACGTTAGTCCTGACCATGATTTTTGCCGGCTGTGGAAAGTCGGAAGAAGGGAGTTCTTCCAAGACGGTGGTGTCTTCGGAAAATCCCAGTCAGACTGCCCGGGTTGCTACTTGGAAAATGCCTCAGACCATCCAGCCCAATTACTACAGTCAATATCTGGACGGCAGCCGGGAGATCAAGGTTTCCAATTTTATGAGTTCCAGCGATCAGTTACAGGCGCTTTTGAACGATGATGTGGATGCCTGTGGGATGTCGCTGACAGCCGCCATTGAGGCAGTGGCCGATGAAAAACCGGTGGTTATTGTATGCGGCATGTACGAAAAGGGAGCAGCGCTGGTGGTAGGAGCTGATTCCGATATCCAAGAAGTAGCCGATTTAAAGGGGAAACGCATCGCTTGCCAGAAGGACAGCACTCAATATGTCCAGCTGCTTAATCTGCTCAAGGAAAATGAACTGGACGCTGAAAACGACGTTACAATCCAGGAAGCCAGTCCGGAAAATATGGAAACCCTGCTTCAAAACGGGGAAATTGATGCCTACTGTGGAATAGAACCTTATGTCTCCCAGGCGGTGTCCGACGGAACGGTAAGAATTCTGGATACTCCCTATTTTGATGATGATATTGGTCTGACCGATACCGTTTTGGTGACCACCAGAGAAAATACTGAAAGAAAAAATTTAATGATCAAGGATTTGGTCAAGGGACAAAAAATGGCGACAGAGACCTTCCAAAACGATCCGGATTTATGGGTTTCCGAATCAGCTCAGCAGACCGGGATAGATGAGGATATCATCAAAGCCTCGCTGGATAATTTGGAGCTGGACTGGGAAATCGACGAGGACTTTGTCGAGCAGGTGGAGGCTTTGTGCGAAAAAATGACGGAGTTAGGCGTCATTGCAGAGGCTCCAAATGATGTATGGGAATTTGTGGATTTGAGCTTTGTGGAGTACGTTAATCAATAAAATCATGTACTAAAAGGGCCATGCGGCAATTGCCTGCATGGCCCTTTCTGCGTGAGGAGGCAGAACTCACTTGTTTTTCTGAAATAAGTTTTGGAACCAAGCTCCGATTCCAGAACTGTCCTTTTGCTCCGACTGTGCGGATTCCACTGCCTCCGGCTTCTTGATTTCGGCTGTCTTGAGGATGAATTTTACATCGGTCTGAGCTCCTTCTGGAGCGATGGTGAAGATGCTGTTGTCTTGCCCCAGATCAGCATAGGCATTTACCTTCTTGAGCAGGAGATCGGCGGTATCGGCGGTATCTAAATACTGTCCTACAGTATTTTCTTCCATCATATCATTGAGCTTGGAGAAAGCGTCTGATGCAGCGTCTATGGTGTCAGGAGATGCAATGGAAGTAAGGGCGTCGGTGATCTGGCGGTTGGATTCCAGATCCACCTTCATCTTGAGCAAAGTGGCGATGGTCTCAGGAGAGTTCTCCAAAGAGGCACGGGTTTGAGCGTTGTCCATCCCCTGAGAGAGTGACCGGAGAATAGGGGAAGCATCCTTAAGATCCTTTTGCAGGGTGGGCAGCATTTTGACGAAAGCCTGTAAACTGGGATCATTGGAATGTTCAAGCAAAGAGGAGACGAATTGTAAATTACCGGCGTTTGCATCCAGATCCTGTTTCATTGTCAGGAGTTTGGAACTGGTATCTTGCAGATACCGCATGGTTTGGGGATCCCCCAGAACTTTCTGCAAAGAGGAAAGCTGATCTTTATTCTGTTCCAGCAAGGAGGTGAGGTCGCTGAGACTGGGCATGATGGTCTCCACAAACTGGATGGAATCTTCGATGTTTTGAATACCGATATCCTCGATGTTTGCTTCCAGAGATTTTGCTCCCTGCATCAAGGACAGGATCTGGGCGGTGACCTGATCGGTCATCTGACCGGCCTGGGACAGTTGAGTGTTGAGATTATCCTGAACGGTAGAGAGGATCTGTTTTACAACAGGTACAAAAGCGGCTGATACCGTGCCGGACTGGACCTGCTGTGTGAGGACTTGTTGCAGGGCGGCCACTTGACTGTCGCTGGAGGCTGCTAATCCGATGCAAAGGGTCACATTTTCCCGATAGGAAGGGGGAACGATGCCGTCATCCCCCATCATATCGGCAGGGGAAACGGCCAGGATGGCCTCTAATTTAGAGCTTTCTATACCGGTAGCGGCCGACAATTTTTCCATAGCCTTTTGGTTGACCAAAGCCGATACCATGGTGTGGATTTCATCTTCTCCCAAGGTGATGCCCTGATCAGCCAGAGAGGAAGTAAGATCATGGAGCTGATTTGCCAGAGCCTGGACGTCGTCGCTGTAGCCTAAAAGACGTTGTAGAGTAGGAAGTGCGCTGGGATGTGCGGCAATCTCGTCGGCCAAATGGCCGCTGCTCTGGAGGAGAGCCGTCAACTGATCGGCACTGCCAAGACTGCCCAGAATGCTGTCCAATTGATCGATGTCGATGTTCTGTAGTGCGGCTACGTCATCCAAAAGACGTTTGGCATTTTGGATGCTTTGGTTGTTCAGCTGTCCGCCCAGGCTGTTTAAGAAGGGGCTATCCAGAAGCTGGTCGAGCTGAGAAGCACTTACGTCTTTTTTCAGCCGCTCCACAAGATTGATGTTCTGGGTGCTGATATATTGAGGAAGCAGGTCCAGAAGAGAGGTATCCAGTTGATGGAAGGTGTCGAGGTCATCGGTGAGGGTCTGAAGCCCCGCTGTTTTCTCAGGATCGGTTAAAAGAGACCGCAGCACTTCATCAGGATCCATCTCGGTGACGGAATTTTGAATGTCCTGTAAATCGCTTAAATTCTGTTTGACGTCCTCAAGGCTTTGGGATACTTTTAGGGTATCCAGCTGAGGGATTTGTGTGGTCATGGCCATCATCATGTTGCCCAACTCGAAATCGGTGCAGTCGGCGGTGACGGTGATGGTTTCCGGGAAGGAAAACGGTTCCATATCGGGGATATCCAGATCGCTAAGGCCCAAACTCTCGTCCAAGCCGGGGAGGGATACAAATACAGCGGCTTGTTTTGTGCCGTCGCTTAATAGGGCGCCGTTTTCAACTTGGATGTTCTGGAATGTTTCTTCCGGCAGAACCATTCCTCCCACCGCCATGACAGGAGTATACATGGTGACCGACTGCCCGTCGATATCGACGGCGTGGGACTGGTTGTTTTTCAGGGAGATCTCCATCTTCACTTTGCCCGATTTGCCGGCCAGATCCTGGGGCTGGATGCTCTGACCGTCCAGGTAATAGGAGATCTGGATGCTTACGGGTAGTTGCTTGTCGGAAAGGCCCTGGTAATAAAGGTCGGTACCGGGCATATCCCAGGTGAGACGCTGGCCGTCCTGTTTGGGACTGCTGTCCCCTTTGACGTTTTGGATATCGGTTAAATCGCTTTGATCCTCCACACGGACGTTGGCTTCATCGGCATGCAGCCAATCGGACACCAACGTCTTGGTGGGAGAACCGTTTGCATCCAAGGTGACATATACCGTTTCCGATTTTTTAAGAGCGCCGTTGTAATCGCGGTATGAGATCGGCTGGGTTTCGCTGGACGACTGAGTGGCAGACGTCTGAACCGAAATGTCGGGCTGGGCAGAGCAGGAGGTGAGGGCCATCATCTGCACAACCAGCAAAAGGCAAAGAACTTTTCGGATGATATCTTTGGATTTCATAAAAAAGCCTCCTATTGCATTTGAGATGGGGAAGCGGGATGCTCCGACGGTTTGGCGCTGGATTTTCTCCAGCCGATGGACGTTTTCGCAAATATTTTTTCACAGCATAGAAGCACCGGCGTGAGCAAGAATACAATGACCACTGCGCTGATGATAGCGCCGCGGGCCAGCATGGCGCAGATGCTCTGGATAATCTCGATTTTGGAGATGAGGGATACGCCAAAGGTGGCGCAGAACAGCACCAGGGCGCTGGAAACAATGGAGCGGTCGGAAGCATTGGCGGCGATGCGGATGGCATCCATACGATCATGGCCGTTGTGAAGTTCCTCTTTGAACCGGGTGGTTAAGAGGATGGCGTAGTCCACCGTGGCGCCCAGCTGGACGCATCCGATGACGGTTGGGGAGATAAAGGGGATGACCGTCCCGGTGAGGAAGGGGATGCCTTCGTTGATAAAGATGGCCAGTTCGATGGCCGCCACCACCACAATGGGGATGGTGATGGATTTAAAGCAGACGGCGACGATGATAAAAATAGCCAGGATAGAGATAAAGTTGGTCATTTTAAAATCGTGGTCGGCGATGTCGATCAGATCCTTGGTGAGGGCGCCTTCACCGGTGATGACGGCGCTTTGATCGTAGGACTTGACGATGTTATTGAGTTGTTCGATTTGGGCGTTTTCTTCGTCCATGGCGGCGCGGTAACGGGAATTGACCATGAGAAGCTGATAGCCGTCCTTTTTGCAGATCTCTTTGAGGTTTTCCGGGATGAAATCATCCGGGAAAGCCGGTCCCACAAATTTGTTGTAGGATAGGACGCTTTCAATACCGTCCACCTTTTCGATATCCGACGTCATTTGGGTCAGCTTGCTGGCCGGAAGGCTGTCGTCCACTACGATAAAATGAGTGGATGACATATTAAAATCGTCCTTGAGCTTGTTGGTGGCCACGATGGAGGGGAGGGTATCGGGGAGAGAAGCGTCCAGATTGTAGTACATATTGACGTGGCTTTGGGCGTAAAAAGCGGGGATGAACAACACAAGGAACAACACGGCAAATACGCGATGATGTTTTATTACAAATCGATTGATGCCGTCAAATTGAGGGACGAGACTGCGGTGACGCCATCGGTGGATGGGTTTGTCAAAGGTGAGGATAAGGGCAGGCAACAGGATGATGACCGTCAATACGCCCAATACGACGCCTTTAGCCATCACAAGGCCGATGTCCATACCCAGGGTGAGGCTCATAAAGCACAGGGCCAGAAAGCCAAAGATGGTGGTGAGGGAGCTTCCGGACAGGGAGGTAAAGGTGCGCTGGATGGCGTGGGACATGGCTTCTTTTCGATCGGGAAATTTATTTTTCTCCTCTTCGTACCGGTCGATGAGGAAGATGGAGTAGTCCATGGTGACGCCCAGCTGCAAAATCGCGGCGATGGATTTTGTCACATAGGACACCTGGCCGAGAAAGATGTTGGTGCCAAAGTTATATAGGATGGCAAAACCGATGTCCACAAGGAATACGACCGGCAACACCCAGGATTCCATGGTGAACATCATGGCCACCATGGAGAGCAAAACCGCCAATCCCACGTAAATGGGCATTTCCTGATCGGCCAAGTCCTTGGTATCCTTGACGATGACCGAAAGACCGCTCAAAAAGCACTGCTGATTGAGCATGGAACGGATCTGACCGATGGCATCCAGGGTCTCTTTGGAAGCGCCGGGATTGTCGTACTTCACCAGGATCATGGTGGAATTTCCATCCTGGCTGTAGAAAACATCCCGGATTTCGTCGGGGAGGATCTCGCCGGGTACGGTGATATCTGTAATATCGCTGACCCAGATGGCATCGTTGACGCCCGGGACTTCCTTAATTTTTTCCTTCAGCGAATCCACATCCTTGGCCGGCATGTTTTCCACAATCAGCATGGAACTGGCGGCGTTGTGAAAGGTCTCATCCAGAACCTCCTGCCCTTTGGTGGAATCCAAGTCCTGGGGGAGGTAGGAGAGAATATCGTAATTGACGTAAGTAGAAACGGCGCCGATTATGCTGGGGATGAGAAGCAGCACGGAGACGATAATGATCAATTTGGTGTGCTGCGTGATCCAGTGGGCAAAACGTTGAATCAAGAAAAAACGCCTCTTTTCGTGCAAGATGTGTAAGACAGTAGCCCTCAGCAACGGTGGCTGAGGGCTATCGGCTGAATCTTAACAAAGCAGTTTCCGGATGAGAAAATAGAGGGTTGGCTTGATCTGGGAGAGGGAATAGGGTTCTTCCTCCAGAATGGCGTCGCAGCACACAGAACCTACCATAGCGACGATAATGTAGAGGGTTTGTTGCGCCTGTTGCAGGGTCTCGCCTTTGTTCATAAAGTTTTGAGTAAAGGCGTCTACTGCCTTCTGCAAGTCGGGATCAGAGATGGAATCGCCGCACAACAGTTTGGCGGAAAAGTTTTTGCGGATGAGTTTGAGCATATCTTTGTGCCCTTGGAAGAATTCCACCAGATAATCGATGAAAAACAGGATCTCCTTTTCAAAATCCATAGCCTCTTGTTTTCTGCGTTCTTCTAACTCCCCGAGAGCTTCACGGATGACAAAAAGGCTCTTGTGCAGGGTGATCTGATTGACGAGATCGTATTTATCCTTAAAGTAGAGATAAAATGTCCCTTTGGCCACGCCTGCTTTTTTGACGATGTCGTCAATGACGGTGTTGTTGATTCCTTTCGTGATAAAGAGATCGTAGCCTGCATCCATCAATTTGAGACGTTTTAATTTTTTCTTTTCCGATGCTGTTTCCACGGTGACCCCCTCCTTAAAGTTAGGCTGTGGACAGGCAATTGACCAATAGTCATTTTTGATTGCGGGATTATGGTATCACAAAAATGACTATTGGTCAATTATGAAAAGCTGTTTTTTACAATTTGTTCATAATTTAGATTGTCCAAATAGAATAACATTCCTATATGAATATGGAATAAAAAGAGGTTGTCGATCGATGTAAAATACGGTATACTTACCATAATAGACAAGGAGGGTATTGCAATTATGAAATATGAAATTCAAGGGACGCCTTTGCCAGCAGCCATCTGTTATTTAGACGCCGGAGAGAGAATGATCACCGAAAAAGGTGCCATGGCTTGGATGAGTCCCAATATGAAGATGGAAACCACCAGCAATGGCGGTGTCGGGAAGATGTTCGGACGTATGTTTTCTGGAGAAGCTATGTTCCAAAATGTCTATACAGCGGAAGGCGGCCCCGGCATGATCGCCTTTGCATCCAGTTTCCCAGGTTCCATCCGCACTGTACATATCACTCCGTCAGAAGGTTTGATTGTGCAGAAAAGCGCCTTTTTGGCTTCGGAAGTAGGCGTAGGACTTTCGATTTTCTTCCAGAAGAAATTGGGAAGCGGCTTTTTTGGCGGCGAAGGCTTTATTATGCAGCATTTGACCGGACAAGGCGTTGCCTTCTTGGAGATCGATGGTTACGCTATTGAATACGATCTGGGGCCAAATGAATCCATCGTGATCGATACTGGATATCTGGCGGCCATGAGCGAGACCTGTAAGATGGACATCCAGAAGGTCAAGGGCGTCAAAAACATGCTGTTTGGCGGTGAAGGTGTCTTTAATACTCTGGTCACTGGTCCGGGAAAGGTGATCCTGCAAACCATGCCCATCAGTCAATTGGCGGGAGTGGTGCGTCCCTTCATGCCAACCGGCAATTAAACTTTACTTTGATGATAAAACATAAAAAGCCGACGTCCTTTTCCAGAAGGACGTCGGCTTTTTGCAGTAAAATTTATCCGCCGAAAAGCTGAGGGAAGAACTTAGCGATATACCCTTGCACAAAGATAACGATCACAATGATCGGCAGGATATAAGATACATACACCCGGGACCATTTGGGGAATTTGAGGCCATTTCCAGCGTTGGCTTCTTTTTGGAAGTTTTTCCATCCCCATCCGTAGCGGGAGGTGCAGAATAATAGGTACACCAAGGAGCCTAAGGGAAGCAGATTGTTGCTCACCAGGAAATCTTCCAAGTCTAAGATGGTGCTCCCATCTCCAAAGGGCTGGAATTCTTTCCACAGATTAAAGCCCAAAATGCAGGGCAGGGATAAGATTAAAATAGCTACTAAATTGATGAGCACCGTCTTGCGGCGGCTCCAGCCTTTTAAATCCATCCAGCAGGAGATAATATTTTCAAACACTGCGATAATCGTGGACAAAGCGGCAAAGAGCAAAAAGACGAAGAATAGGAATCCCCAAATTTGTCCGCCTGGGATGGAGGCGAAGACATTGGGCAGGGTAACGAAAATCAAATTGGGACCACTGTCCGGATTAACGCCAAAGGTAAAGCAGGCGGGAAAAATAATAAGGCCTGCAATGAGGGCAACGCCGGTGTCCAGCAGGGAGATCCGAACCGCTTCTCCTGTTAAAGAGTGCTTTTTATCGATGTAGCTGCCGAAGATGGCCAGGGATCCCATGCCGATGCTGAGAGTGAAGAAAGCTTGTCCCATAGCATCGAAGATGGCGTTAAACAGACCGTTTTCAGTCAATTTAGAGAAGTCAGGGAAGAGGTAAAAGGAGAGACCTTCCCCTGCACCGGGCAAAGTGAGGGAGTGGACAGCCAAAACAGCCATAATGCCAAGCAGACACAGCATCATGACTTTCGTAATTTTTTCCACGCCTTTCTGAAGACCGCCGGAGCACACTCCAAAACACGCCACCACAACCACGACCATCGCTACAATCATTATGGTAGGGTTCATTTGCATGGACTGAAAAACTCCAGAGACCTGTTCCGAATTCATATCGGTAAATTCTCCAGAGATCATCTTAAAGCAGTAGATGAGCATCCAGCCGCCGATGGTAGTGTAAAACATCATCAGCAGGTAATTGCCGATGAGTGCAGGATACTTATGCAGATGCCACTTGGAACCGGGAGGTTCCAGAGCGTCAAATGATTTAGCAACGCTCTTTTGACTGGCACGGCCTACAGAGAATTCCATCACCATGATGGGCAGCCCGAGAGCGATCAAAAATACCAAGTAGATGAGCACAAAGGCAGCGCCACCGTATTTACCGGTGACGAAGGGGAAGCGCCAGACATTGCCGAGTCCAATGGCGCATCCGGCCGAGATCAACAGGAATCCCAGCCGAGAGGAAAATTTTTCACGCTGCATAAACCTTCCACCTTTTCTTTTAACAATCTTGAAATGATTTCTTTATATTACCAGATTCTTCCCTCAAATACAATATAATTCTAGAAGAAACAGCGAAATATAACGGTTATTTTACCAAGTTAGAAGAAAAAGAAACCGCCTGGCTGGTGTAAAATACAGACAGTCAGACGGTTTTATCATTGCAACCAATGCCAATAGAAGAGCAGGAGTATGACAGATACTTTTTCTACTCCTGTCTTCGATGTTCACTGACGCGGTAGCTCAGGGTAAGGAGACTATCTCCCAAGTGGACATTTTCCACTACAATGTTGGGAAAATGGAGGGACAAGTCAAAATGGCTGAAGTTCCAAAATCCTTCCACACCCCATTCCACAAGACGCTTGGCGATATCAAACACAGCATCCCGGGGCAAACAGAGAATGGCCACAACCGGCTTGTTTTGTTTGCAGAACTCCTCCAAACAATCGCCGCTGGAGATGGGGATGCCGTTGATTTCCTGGCCTTGCAGCTTGGGATCCCGGTCAAAAATACCGATTAAATGAAATCCACGGTCTTCAAACACCATATGGGAAGCAATAGCGTGACCTAGATTGCCGGCGCCCAACAGAATGGTGGGAAGGTTGTTGCCAACGCCTAAAATACGGCTGATCTCATCGTAGAGCTGTTCTACAATATAGCCGTACCCCTGTTGGCCGAACCCACCGAAACAGTTGAGATCCTGACGGATCTGGGAGGCAGTGAGCCCCATACGCTCCGACAATTCCCGGGATGATATGCGGGTGACGCCGCTTAACATGAGGTCGTGGAGAAAACGATGGTACCGCGGAAGGCGTCGTATCACCGAAAGAGAGATATTGTCGCGCTTCGTACTCATGAAAATAACCAGCCCTTATTTCTGCTCTTGCAGAGCTTTGATGGTCTCCATGACGTAATCGCCAAATTCACGGCAAGTAGCGCCGTTATCGCGGCCGGTGATGACAAGCTTTTTCTCTTTGAACATGCAGATATCCAAAGCCTGCTCCAGCAGATCGGCCTTTTCTTGGCGGCCGATGTGGGACAAAAGCATGACCGTTGCCCGAAGCATAGAGCAGGGATCGGCATATTTGTCGCGGCCTTCGGCCACCATGCGGGGAGCCGAACCGTGGATGGCTTCAAACATGGCGTAGCGTTTGCCGATGTTGGCGCTGCCGGCGGTGCCGACGCCGCCCTGGAACTCAGCGGCTTCGTCGGTGATGATATCGCCGTACAGGTTGGGCAGGATAAATACCTTAAAGTCACGACGGCGTTTTTCGTCGATGAGCTTTGCAGTGGTGATGTCGATGTACCAGTCATCGGTGACGATATCCGGATACTCTTTGCCGATCTCCTGGCAGAGCTTGAGGAATTTGCCGTCGGTGGTCTTGACTACGTTTGCCTTGGTGATGATGGATACCTTGCCCTTTTTCGCCTTATGGGCATACTCATAAGCCAGACGGGCGATGCGTTCCGTGCCTTCGGTGGTGGTGACGGTGAAGTCCACAGATAGATCGTCGGTCACATGTACACCCTGGGAACCCAGGGCATAGGCACCTTCGGTGTTTTCACGGTAGAAGGTCCAGTCGATACCCTTTTCCGGGACCTTAACGGGACGGACGTTGGCAAACAGATCCAATTCCTTGCGCATGGCCACGTTGGCAGACTCGATGTTGGGCCAGGGATCGCCGGCGCGGGGGGTAGTGGTGGGACCCTTGAGGATGACGGGGCACTGTTTGAGCTCCTCCAGAACGTCATCCGGAATGGCCTTGCCCACTTCCGCGCGGTGTTCAATGGTCAGGCCGTCGATGACCTTAAACTCCACCTTGCCGCTTTTGACTTCGTCATCCAGCAGGTACTCCAGCACACGTGCCGATTCTTTGGTGATGACCGGGCCGATGCCGTCGCCGCCGCACACGCCGATGGTCAGCTTATCCAGCTTATCGTAATCGATGAAATCCTTCTGTTCCGCCATGCGTTCCACACGAGCCAGCTGGGAACGGATGACTTTGTCAAACTGCTCATGGGCAGCAGCGATTTTTTGTTCCATATCCATGATAAAATCCTCCTTATTGGTAGGCAATGACTAGGCTTGTTCTCTGGTGTAGTTGAGCAGTCCGCCGGCCAGCATCATGGCGCGCTGACGGTCTGACAACTGGCAGTTAACCTTCATCTTAGTGCCCTTGGTCTTATTCTCAAGGATGGCCTGTCCGCCTTTTTCCACAATGGAACGGATATCCGGCAGAACCAGCTCATCCATTTGATCGATGGTGTCGTAGTCGGCTTCGTTTTCGAAGGTCAGGGGTAGGATACCGGCGTTGACCAGGTTGGCCTGATGGATGCGGGCAAAGGATTTGGCAATCACGGCCTTGATGCCCAGATACAAAGGAACCAGTGCCGCATGCTCGCGGGAAGAACCTTGGCCGTAGTTGGAACCGCCGACGATGATGCCTTTTCCTTCCGCCTTGGCTCTGGCCGGGAATTCCGGATCACATACCGTAAAGCAGAAATTGGACAGATGCGGGATATTGCTGCGGAAGGGAAGGATCTTGGCGCCGGCCGGCATGATGTGGTCGGTGGTGATGTTGTCGCCAACCTTCAGAAGGGCCTTGGCATCGATGGTCTGGGCCAGAGGCTCCGACTGGGGGAAGGGCTTGATGTTGGGGCCGCGGAGGATTTCTACCTGATCGGCATCCTCAGGAGCGGCGGGTTCCACCACCATATTGTCGTTGATGAGGAAGGTGCCGGGCATTTCAATGTCCACCGCTTCGCCCAAAGTACGGGGATCGGTCAACACGCCGGTGAGAGCCGAAGCAGCGGCGGTTTCGGGGCTGACAAGATAAACCTGAGCATCGGCAGTGCCGGAACGGCCCAGGAAGTTACGGTTAAAGGTACGCAGGCTGATACCTGCGGAATTGGGGGACTGTCCCATACCGATGCAGGGACCGCAGGCGCATTCCAGCACGCGGGCGCCGGCGCCGATGATATCGGCCAAAGCGCCGTTCTGGGCCAGCATCTGATAAACCTGTTTGGAACCGGGCGCAATGGACAGGCTGACGCTGGGGCACACCGTCTTACCCTTGAGGATCGCGGCCACACGCATCAAATCCAGATAAGAGGAGTTGGTGCAGGAGCCGATGACAACCTGATCCACCTTGATAGCGCCGATATCCTCCACAGCCTTGACGTTGTCGGGACTATGGGGCATGGCGGCAGCGGGACGCAGAGTGGAGAGATCGATGTCGATGACTTCATCGTACTGAGCGTCGGCATCGGGGATAAGCTCCACCCAATCCTCCTCGCGGCCCTGTGCGGCCAAAAAGGCGCGGGTGATGTCGTCCGACGGGAAGATGGAGGTAGTAGCGCCCAATTCAGCGCCCATGTTGGTGATGGTGGCGCGTTCCGGCACGTTGAGAGAACGGACGCCTTCGCCGCCGTACTCCACGATTTTGCCTACGCCACCCTTGACGCTCATAATGCGCAGCACTTCCAAAATGACGTCTTTTGCCGAAACCCAGGGAGCTAATTTGCCGGTCAGATTGACCCGGACCATCTTAGGCATTGTAATGTAGTAAGGGCCGCCACCCATGGCGACTGCTACGTCCAGACCGCCGGCGCCGAAGGCCAGCATGCCGATCCCGCCGCCGGTAGGGGTATGGCTATCCGAACCGATCAGGGTTTTACCCGGTTTGCCGAAGCGTTCCAGATGCACCTGGTGGCAGATGCCGTTGCCGGGACGGGAAAAATAGATGCCGTGTTTTTTGGCGATGGACTGAATGTAACGATGATCGTCCGCATTCTCAAAGCCGGACTGGAGGGTATTGTGATCGATGTAAGCTACCGAACGTTCGGTTTTGACACGATCTACCCCCATGGCTTCGAATTCCAAATAGGCCATAGTACCTGTGGCATCTTGGGTCAAGGTCTGGTCGATTTTCAGGCCGATTTCCTGACCGGCCTCAGGTTTGCCGCTGAGCAGATGGGCGGAAATGATCTTTTGCGCTAAGGTGAGTCCCATAAGTTGCGAGCTCCTTTCTACTGCTACTCATAAATAATTAAAGGTAAGTAATCTTATTATGAGGGAAAGTGAGCCGTTTGTCAATTGTTTGACACCAATGCTAAAACATTTACCATTTTCTTTCATTATAGAAATTGTACAAAGGAAAACAAAAGAAATTGTTACAAAATACAGGAGAAATGGGGGTTAACTTTTTCCCCAGCTGGTGTTTATTGTGGTTTGACATCAAATCTTTGCGTGCTATAATAAGGTATTGATATTTTAATGCTATTTTAACCACCGATTGATTCAGGGAGAAGTTATAATTATGGATATGAGAGTAGGCATTGACATCGGTTCCACCACTGTAAAAATCGCGGTGCTGGACGCTCAAGACAACATTTTATTTAAGGCGTATGAACGCCATTATTCCAAGGTGCGCGAAAAGGCAGCTCAGATGCTGCATCGCGTAGAAGACCTGCTCCAAGGCCATCAGATTCACGTGGCGGTAACGGGATCAGCCGGTCTGGGCGTGGCCAAGACATGTAACCTGGAATTCGTCCAGGAGGTATTTGCTACGGCCGGCGCCATCGACCACTTTTTGCCGGATACCGACGTCGTAGTGGAGCTGGGCGGAGAAGACGCCAAGATTATCTTTTTCCAAGGTGGATTAGAGGAGCGTATGAATGGTTCCTGCGCAGGCGGGACCGGCGCATTTATCGATCAAATGGCCACTCTTTTGGCCGTCACCCCTGATGAGCTGGATGAGCTCAGCGAAGGGTATGAAAAAATTTATTCCATCGCCTCCCGCTGCGGCGTGTTCGCCAAGACCGACATTCAGCCCTTGCTCAATCAAGGCGCCCGCAAAGAGGATATCGCCGCCTCCATTTTTCAGGCGGTTGTCAACCAGACGGTTGCCGGATTGGCGCAAGGCCGACGCATCGAGGGAAAAGTGGTGTTCTTAGGGGGGCCCCTCTTTTTCCTCAAGGGCTTGCGCAAGCGTTTTGTGGAGACGCTGAAGCTCTCCCCGGAAAACGCTGTTTTCCCGGAGAATGCTGATTGTTTTGTATCCATTGGAGCGGCGCTTTACAGCGGCAAGCTTAAAACTTTATCGTACGAAGAGGTGTTGTCCCTGCTGGAGAACGCTACCGAACAGGTTAGTTTTAAAAATACGCTGGATCCTCTGTTTGCCTCCGAGGAGGAATACGAAGAATTTAAGAGACGGCATAATTCCAGTACCGTTCCCCAATTGGATCTTGCCGCTTATAGGGGAGACGCTTATCTGGGCGTGGATGCCGGCAGTACTACCACAAAATTAGTGCTCATTACCCCTGACGGCGGTTTGCTTTACAGCTATTATGCTTCCAACCAGGGCAACCCTGTGGCTATTGTGGAACAGGAACTCAAAAAGATCTATGATACTTGCGGCGATCGTGTCACCGTCAAGGGCAGCGCCGTTACAGGCTATGGCGAGGACCTCATCAAAAACGCCTTTAACTGCGACGCCGGACTGGTGGAGACGGTGGCCCATCTAAAGGCCGCCCAGCACTTTAATCCGGATGTGGATTTTATTTTGGACATCGGCGGCCAGGACATGAAATGCTTTAAAATCCGAAACGGCGCGGTGGACAGCATCATGTTAAACGAAGCCTGTTCCTCCGGCTGCGGATCCTTCATCGAGACCTTCGCCAAAGCGCTTGGATACTCCATCGCCGACTTTGCCAAGCTGGGCCTTTTCGCCAAACATCCGGTGGACTTGGGATCCCGCTGTACGGTGTTTATGAATTCATCGGTCAAGCAGGCTCAAAAGGAAGGCGCCGGGGTGGACGATATCTCGGCGGGACTTTCCATCAGCGTGGTCAAGAACGCCATCTATAAGGTTATCCGTGTGGCCAGCGCCTCCGACTTGGGACGGCATGTGGTAGTCCAGGGAGGAACCTTCCTCAACGACGCCGTACTTCGTTCCTTTGAAAAGGAATTGGGGGTGGAGGTCATCCGCCCCACCATCGCCGGACTTATGGGCGCCTTTGGCGCTGCTTTGTTTGCAAGGGATTTGGGTAAAGAAAAGTCGGACCTGCTTTCCCCTTCGGACCTACAGCAGTTTTCCTACACCTCCAAGTCGGTCAACTGCGGCTTATGCGGCAACAATTGTCATTTAACCATCAATCAGTTTGGCGGCGGCCGGAAATTTATTTCGGGCAACCGATGTGAACGTCCCTTGGGAAAGGGAAAAGCCAAGGATATCCCAAACATTTATCAATATAAGTACAAACGCCTGCAAGGTCTGAAAGGCGTGCCGGGCAAACGGGGAAAGATCGGTTTGCCTATGGGCCTCAATATGTACGAAAATCTCCCCTTCTGGCATGAGTTCTTCACCAGGCTGGGGTTTGAGGTGGTTTTGTCCCCGGAATCCAGCCGGGAACTGTACGTCAAAGGGCAGTATACCATTCCGTCGGATACGGTGTGCTATCCTGCGAAATTGATGCACGGCCACATTGAGGGGCTGCTGGATAAAGGGGTTACTACCATCTTTTATCCCTGCATGCCTTACAACTTCAATGAACACAAAGGCGATAACAACTATAACTGTCCGGTGGTGGCCTATTATCCGGAGCTGCTGGACGCCAACATTGAAAAGCTCAAGCATGTGCGGTTCCTGATGCCCTATTTTGGACTGCACCGTCCCAAGGATTTTACAAAACGGGCTGTGGAGTATTTTAAAGAACAGTTTGATATTCCTGCCAAAGAGGTCAAGGAGGCCGCCAAAGCCGCATACGATGCCTATCATCAGTGGCTGGAGGACATCCGCCAAAAGGGGCAGGAATATATCGACTACGCCCGGGCGCATAACATGCCCATCATCGTGCTGGCCGGCCGTCCCTATCACATCGACCCGGAGATCAATCACGGCATCGATCAGATGATTTCCTCCTTTGGTCTGGTGGTCATCAGTGAGGACTGTGTGGCCCATCATATGCCCTACCAGGCCCAGCACGTCCTCAACCAGTGGACTTACCATTCCCGCCTGTATTCCGCCGCCCGGTATGTGCTGACTCAGCCCGACATTCAGCTCATTCAGCTGGTGTCCTTCGGCTGCGGCATCGATGCCATCACCACCGACGAGGTGCGGGATATTTTGGAAAAAGGCGGTAAACTATATACCCAGCTCAAGATCGATGAGATCAACAATCTGGGCGCTGTTAAGATTCGAATCCGCAGCCTGCTGGCAGCCATGCAGGCAAGGAAGGAGGCCAAATAGTGGCAGAATTGGTGTATGACAAAGACGGGCGTCTTTTGTTTACCAAAGAGATGAAGGAGGAATACACCCTCCTCATGCCGCAAATGCTCCCCGTGCATTTTAACATGATGCGCAAATGCATGGAGATGAACGGTTATAAGGTGGATATGCTGACAAGCAATCACCGGGGCATCGTGGACGAAGGCTTGAAGTACGTCCACAACGATACGTGCTATCCCGCTCTGCTGGTCATCGGCCAGCTCATCGACGCTATCCAGTCGGGGAAATACGATCCTCATAAGGTGGGGCTTCTCATCACCCAGACAGGCGGAGGATGCCGCGCTTCCAACTACATACATCTGTTGCGCAAGGCGTTGGTAAAGGCCGGGTATGACTATGTGCCGGTGGTGTCCATCAACCTGTCGGGCTTGGAGAAAAATCCCGGCTTTAGCTTCGGCTTGACTCTGATTCGTCAGTTTGTGTATTCCATTGTGTACGGCGATCTGATCGTACTGCTGGCCAACCAGTGCCGGCCTTACGAGATTGTCAAAGGGGACACCGATCGCAAGATCCGGGAGTGGGAGGATCGGCTGACCAATGAGTTTAAGGACACTTCCACGTTGCGGTACAAAAAAGTGGTGGAAAACATGGAACTCATCGCCGCCGATTTTGCATCCATCCCGGTCAACCGGGTGCCTAAGGTGCGCGTCGGCGTGGTAGGAGAGATTTACATTAAATATTCCCCGCTGGGCAACAATAACCTGGAAGAATTCCTGATGTCGGAGGACTGTGAACCGGTTGTTCCGGGGCTTCTCGACTTCGTACTTTTTAAAATCAACAACCGCGTGGAGGACGTCGGGATTTACGGCGGCTATAAGCTGAAAAAGGTAATCGCCGGTGCATTGCAAAAATACGTGGAAAAATGCCAAAATGCTCTCATCGACGTAGTCAAGAGACATCCGGAGTTCCGTGCTCCCGAACCTTTCAGCCATCTTCATGAATTGGTGCAGGGATACCTGGGCTACGGCAATAAGATGGGAGAGGGATGGCTTCTGACAGGCGAGATGATCGAGCTTGTTAAATCCGGGACACCCAACATCGTCTGTACCCAGCCCTTTGGATGCCTGCCCAATCACGTAGCCGGCAAGGGTATGATCCGCAAGATCAAGGAGAACAACCCCGGGGCCAATATCGTGGCCATTGATTACGATCCCGGCGCCACCCGCATCAATCAGGAAAACCGTATTAAGCTGATGCTGGCCAACGCCCGCATCGCCTTGGAAAAGGAATTGAGCAAAGAACAAGGCGGAAGCTCGCAGTCGAGTGAAATAAAGACCGATTCCCAGCAAACGGCCCAATCGTCGATTGGATGAATGACCCTCCCTTTCCCCGGTAACAATAGGGGAAAGGGAGGCGATTTTTTTGGGAAAATCCAAGAAGAATCACAAGAAAAAACAAAAGATAGAGCGTTCATCCGGCATCTCCATGGGCGCCTATAGCGTTTATCGCGGATCCGAGAACCAAAATTCGGCATCCTCATCGGGACCCATGTGGTATTCTCAGGTACAGGGGTATCCTCCGCACCGCAATGGGATCCGCAGCAAAACCGTGACGCTGGGGAAAGAGGACAAAGGCGTCAAGCAGGAGGAGACCATCACCCCGCCGGAAGTCCCGGACATCCAGCAGGAGGACGAGGAACAGCAGGAGGTGTATCCGTCCACCGAGCAGCAGAAGCAGATCATGCAGATGGGATCCATCACCACCGCCAAGGGCAAACACATGATTCACTGCCTGACGGTCATCGGCCAGATCGAGGGACACTACATTTTGCCGCCTCAGAACAAAACCACCAAGTATGAACACGTCATTCCTCAGCTGGTTGCCATCGAAGAGGATCCGGAAATTGAAGGCCTATTGATTTTGCTCAACACCGTGGGCGGCGATATTGAAGCGGGATTAGCCATTGCAGAACTCATCGCCGGCATGAAGAAGCCGACGGTATCCCTGGTTCTGGGCGGCGGACATTCCATCGGCGTCCCGCTGGCCGTATCGGCCAAGTGCAGCTTTATTGCGCCGTCGGCCACCATGACGGTGCATCCTGTGCGTATGAACGGCCTTGTATTGGGCGTCCCGCAGGCATTCTCCTACTTTGATAAAATGCAGGATCGCATCACCCGGTTTATCACCGACAATTCCCACATCGATCCCAAACGTTTTTATGATCTCATGATGACCACCGGCGAACTGGTCACCGATGTGGGGACGGTGCTGGACGGCGAACAAGCTGTGGCAGAGGGGCTTATCGATCAATTAGGTTCTTTGTCCGACGCCATGAACTGTCTTTATCAGATGATCGAGCAGGGAGGAGGGCAATAAGATGTTCTACAGCATCGTGCCAACCGAAGCCATTCTGGGGTTGCAGGACATGGAAAAACGTGAGATAATAGAAACGCAAGCGGGATTTGTGGAAGCCGTCCAAACGCCGGATGGTCCTGCTGTTTCCCGTCTGATCTCCACCGATCCCAAAAGTTATCTCGATCCCCGCTATGCCCCGGGTTCCCCTTTGGATGGGGTTCCCATCGGCGTAGGGAGGAAGGAGAGGGTATAAGGGCAAGGCATTCATGTTTGATCCCTGTAAGGCATACCATTTCTTAAGACCAAAAACGGGGCAGAGGCGGTTTTTTACGTGCCGCAATGCCCCGTGGTTTTATTCTGATGGATGAGGCGGGGATGAAATGTCGATTTGGGATGCACTTGTGCAGGGGATCGTACAGGGAGTGACGGAATTCCTCCCGATATCCAGCGACGGCCATCTTTCACTGGTGCAGCATTTTACCGGTACGACCAGCGATAGTTCGCTTTTATTTACCGTGTTGCTGCATTTGGGAACGGTATTTGCCGTATTTTTTGTGTTCCGCCGTCTGATCGGGGAACTCATCCTGGAGTTTTTCCACATGCTGGGGGACATTGTCAAGGGACGCTTCCGATGGAAAGGCATGTCGGTCACCCGCCGTATGGTGGTGATGGTCATTGTGGCGGAACTTCCGCTGTTTGCGTTTCTGCCCCTCAAGGATCTCTTCTCCCACTGGTCCCAGGATGGGGATATTGTGGTGGAGGGAATCTGTTTCCTGGCTACAGGATGCCTTTTGATGATGGGGCATTGGGCGGGCAAACGGGATGGAGATAAAATCATCTCGGTACCTGATTCTTTGGCGATCGGCGCATTCCAGGGGCTTGCGGCGCTGCCGGGAGTTTCCCGCAGCGGCTCCACCATTGCAACAGGCCTCTTCCTTGGGCTTCCTAAGCAATATGCCGTACCGTTTTCCTTTGTGATAGGGTTGCCGGCCATTTTAGCCGCCAATGTTTTGGAGATCGGGGATGCGGTGGAACAATCCACATCCGTCGAATGGGCGCCGGTTCTAGTGGGCGTATTGGTGGCGGCTGTGGTGGGATTCTTCGCTATTAAGGCATTGGAGCTTTTGGTGAAAAAAGATAAAATGAATGTGTTTGGCATCTATTGCCTGAGTCTGGGAACGCTGGTTCTTTTGGAAGGACTGTATGAACACGCTGCCGGTCAGACTATTTTTCAGGCATTGTTAGGATAAGATTCAGATGAAAAAGTAGAGAAGAAGTAGAAAGGTGTTTACATATGGCGACCGCGACGACAAAGAAAAAGAAGCCTCCTCAAAAAAAAGCCCCTGCGAAGAAGACCACAGGAGCTAAAAAGTCATCACCGCCCCGTTCAGCAGCTGCCAAACAGTATGAAGAACAACGGCGTCAGCATCGACAGGCGTGGTCGGTGGTGTTGTTTGCCGTGGCCCTGCTGCTCATTGCCATGCTGTTTATTCCAGGACAGTCGCTGTGGGCGGGCATCCGGGGCGGACTGTTTGGACTGTT
Organism: Solibaculum mannosilyticum; assembly: GCF_015140235.1. GTDB lineage: Bacteria > Bacillota > Clostridia > Oscillospirales > Acutalibacteraceae > Solibaculum > Solibaculum mannosilyticum. Next base: position 906,826 of record NZ_AP023321.1, read on the forward strand.
TGGAGTCAGCGCCTACGTTTGGCCGCCGGTGCTGATTTATATCGCCGTCATTGCTGCCTTGGATCAGCCCATCGGCAAGATCGGCACCAAGGTCTGGCAGGCGTTTACCTTGGTCGGGATGGTATGCAGCGCCATTCACATTTTTACCCATGCGGCTGGCGCGGCCGACATCGGCAGCTATTTCGCCGGATTGTGGGAACTGTTCCAGCAGGGGGCCAATGTCTCGGGCGGAGGTCTTATCGGTGGGATTTTGGGGATGCCGCTGTTATCCCTCTGCGGATCGGTGGGGGCGAAAATCGTCATCTGCCTGTTGATTTTTGTGTTTTTGATGCTGGTGACAGGAACCACACTTATTACGCTGTTCCGTTGGATCAAAAAACCGGCGAAGAAAGTCCGTCAGTCGGCGGCCCAGTCGAGGCAATACCGTCAGGAACAAGATGATTACAACGGCCCTACAGCCGTCCCATTTAACATTGATATTCCGGTGGACGATCCTATGCCGGAGCATCCTGTGCAGGCCGAAGCGCCGCCCAAACCTAAGCCAAAAAAGTCCTCCAAGCTGGAGAAATTGGAACGTCTCATGCGAGGAGAATCCGATCAGCCGAAGGCTAAAATCAAAGCAACACCGGCGCCAGCTCCACAACCGGAGCAGGAGGAGCCTCAGGGGGACAGTGCCGCTCTGGACGATATTGTGAACAAAGCAGCGTCCGAAGCAAAGCGTACCTCCGACCCGGCGCCTGCACCGATGACGCCTCTCCCGATGCCGGCAGCATCTTCCGGGGCCAAGACTCCTGTGACGCCTGAACCTGAGGAGGAGCCATACCGTTATCCGCCTACGTCGCTTTTGGAGCCTTCCCCGGCGGTGGACGAACGCAATGTGCAGTCGGAACTGCGCGCCAATGCCGACCGTCTGGTGGATACTCTGCGGAGCTTTGGCGTGGAGACACGAATTGTAGACATCAGCCGGGGCCCGGCGGTGACGCGGTATGAGCTCCAGCCGTCGGCCGGTGTCAAGATCAGCAAGATCACCGGTTTGGCCGACGATATCGCGCTGAACTTGGCGGCAGCTGGGGTGCGCATCGAAGCCCCTATCCCAAACAAGCCGGCAGTGGGCATTGAGGTGCCCAATAAAACGGTGCATGTGGTGCATATCCGGGAAATTTTGGATTCCCCGGCGTTTCAGTCTTCCCGCAGCAATCTGGCCGTCGCCTTGGGCAAGGACATCGCCGGCAGCGTCGCCTTAGCGGATCTGGGCAAGATGCCCCATCTGCTCATCGCCGGCGCAACCGGTTCGGGTAAATCGGTGTGCATCAACTCCATTATCCTGAGCCTTCTTTACAAATCGTCGCCGGATAAAGTCCGCCTTTTGATGATAGATCCCAAGGTGGTGGAATTGGGCGTCTACAACGGCATCCCCCATTTGCTGGTCCCGGTGGTTACCGATCCCCGTAAGGCAGCCGGCGCTCTGGGATGGGCGGTGACCGAGATGCTGGGACGGTACAAGATTTTTGCCGATTGCAACGTCCGCGACCTGCAAGCCTATAACCGTCTGGCGGCGACGCGGGAGGATCTGCGTCCTCTGCCCCAAATCGTCATCATCATCGACGAGCTGGCCGACCTGATGATGGCCGCTCCCAACGAAGTGGAGGATTCCATCTGCCGCTTGGCTCAGATGGCCCGTGCCGCCGGCATGCACCTTGTCATCGCCACCCAGCGCCCGTCGGTGGATGTCATCACCGGTATCATCAAGGCGAACATCCCCAGCCGTGTGGCCTTTTCGGTGTCCTCCCAGGTGGACTCCCGGACCATCCTGGACATGGGTGGAGCGGAGAAACTGCTGGGCCGGGGCGACATGCTCTTTTATCCGGTAGGGGCTTCCAAACCGATCCGTATCCAGGGCTGCTTTGTCACCGATACCGAAGTGGAATCGGTGGTACAGTACATCAAGGACAGCGGAGAAAAAACCGGCGAATACGATGAATCCATCATGGAGGAAATCGAAAAACAGGCCGCCAAGGAGAAAGCTCCCAAAGGCGGAGGCGCCGACGATGGCCAGGGGGATGAGATGCTTCCCCAAGCCATTGAACTGGTGGTGGAGGCGGGAGAAGCTTCCACATCCATGCTACAGCGCCGTTTGCGCCTGGGATACGCCCGGGCAGGCCGCATCATGGACGAGCTGGAACAGCGGGGCATCATCGGCCCGCACGAGGGAAGTAAACCCCGTAAGGTGCTTATGACCCGCCAGCAGTGGATGGAGATGAGCATGAACCGTCCCGACGACGGATCGGATACCACAGATTAAACAATGCAGGAAGCCGCTGGGAGTGTCTCCCGGCGGCTTTTTTTGCAGGGGGACAAGTGGCCGGACTGGACAAGTGTGTCCTGCCAAGGTATAATCAAACAACAGAAAGAATTGTATTTTTATCGATAGAAAGGGAGTTCTATGTCCTTTTTACCCATTACATCAGACGAAATGAAACAGCGCGGCTGGGATCGGCCCGACTTTGTGTTTGTCACGGGAGATGCCTATGTAGACCATCCCAGTTTTGGAGTGGCTATCCTGTCCCGCATGCTGGAGGATGAGGGATTCCGCGTGGCCATTCTGGCCCAGCCAAACTGGCGGGATGGGGAGGATTTTACCCGATTTGGTCGGCCGCGGCTTGGATTTTTGGTGACGGCGGGCAACATCGATTCCATGGTGGCCCACTACACCGCTGCCAGACGCAAGCGAAGCGACGACGCCTATTCCCCGGGCAACAAAGCGGGGAAGCGTCCCGACCGTGCGGTCATCACCTATTGTAAATGCATCCGGGCATGCTACCCGGATATCCCCATTGTGATCGGTGGGTTGGAGGCATCCTTGCGCCGCTTTGCTCACTATGATTATTGGGCCGATACGGTGATGCCGTCTATCCTGATGGATTCCGGAGCCGATCTCCTCACCTACGGCATGGGGGAAAAGCAAATAAGCCTCATCGCCCATCGATTGGCCGCGGGAGAGGACATCCACAGCATGACCGATATTTTAGGCACCTGCTATCTTATCCCCACCAGGCAGTACAGCCCCGGCCCGGTGAAGGAATGTCCCTCCTTGGAGCGGGTGCAGCAGAGCAAGCGGGAATACGCCGTGGCCGCCCGCATCCAGCAGGACGAACAGGATGCTGTCAGGGGAAAAACGGTCATTCAGCGGCATGGCGGTATGATTCTGGTGCAGAATCCACCTATGCCCCCTTTGAATCAGGAGGAGCTGGACCGGATCTATGAACTGCCTTACGAGCGCATGTTCCACCCGTCCTATGAGAAGGAGGGGGGCGTACCAGCCATCCAGGAGGTGGAATTCTCCATCACCCACAACCGCGGATGCTTTGGAGCCTGTAACTTTTGCTCCATCGCCTTCCACCAGGGGAGACAGGTGACCTGCCGCAGCGAAGCGTCGGTACTGCGGGAAGCGGAAAAGCTGACCAAGTCCCCTCGGTTTAAAGGATACATCCACGATGTAGGAGGTCCTACAGCCAATTTCCGTCATCCCTCTTGCAAAGGGCAGTTGGAGCGGGGACTGTGCAAAGGGAAAAAATGTCTGGCTCCTAAGACGTGCCCACAGATGGAAGTGGATCACAAGGAATATCTCGCCATGCTTCAGAAGATCCGGGCGTTACCCAAGGTCAAAAGGGTGTTTATCCGATCGGGCATCCGGTTTGACTATCTGATGGAGGATCCGGACGAGACCTTTTTAAAACAGCTGATTACATACCACGTCAGTGGACAGCTCAAGGTTGCGCCGGAACACTGTTCGGCTGCCGTGCTGGATAAAATGGGCAAACCCCACATCGAGACCTACCGGCGTTTTGCCAAGCGGTTTTACGAGATCACCAAAAGCATCGGAAAAAAACAGTATCTGGTGCCCTACCTCATGTCCTCCCATCCGGGGAGCACGTTGAAGGATGCGGTGGAGCTTGCTTTGTTCCTCAAGAAGGAGGGCATTCATCCCGAACAGGTGCAGGACTTTTATCCCACTCCCGGGACCATCTCCACCGCCATGTTTTACACCGGACTGGATCCTTACACGCTAAAAGAAGTGTATGTCCCGAAAAAGCCGGAGGAGAAGGCCATGCAGCGGGCGCTACTCCAATGGTTCATGCCCCAGCACAAGGAAAAGGTATTGGAGGCGTTGCGCAGAGCCGGGAGGTCGGATCTGATTGGAACCGGGCCGAATTGTCTGGTGGCGCCGGGAAAACCATTCCAAAACGGCGGGGGACAAAAAGGAAAGCATCTGCCAAGCGGTAGGAAACATGCAGTAGGAAAGGGGAGAAACGCCTTTGGCCAGACGAAAAAGAAGAAGGGCCGTTAAATTGCCGGCGACTATCGCGTTGGCGGTGGTACTGCTGGCCAGTTTGCTGATTACAGCGTCGCCAAAATTGGATTTGCCCTTTTACGTCCCCACGTGGCAGGAGATTTTCTCGGCTGTGGATTTGGAAAGCGATCACGCCACCAATGTGCCGGACGGTCAATTGGGCGTGCACTTTGTGGACGTAGGGCAGGCTGACTGTACCCTGCTTCAGTATGGAGAACACGCCGCTTTGGTGGATGCAGGCAACAATGCCGATGGACCGGCGGTGGTACAGTATCTGGAGGATGCCGGGGTGACTAAATTGGACTTTGTCATTGGGACGCATCCCCATGAGGATCATATCGGCGGGCTGGACGACGTCATCAATCACTTTGACGTGGAAAAGGTCATCCTGCCGCAGGTGCCGGATTCCATCGTCCCCACCACCAAAACCTATAAGGACGTGTTGGAGGCTGTGTCCAACAAAGGGCTCAAGATCACCAAAGCGGAAATTGGGGATACTTATTCCATCGGCGAGGCGACATTGGAGATTTTAGGTCCCGCCGGGACGTTTAACGATCTCAACAACGAGTCGGTGATCAGCCGTGTGGAGTTTGGAAAAACATCCTTTCTCCTGACCGGCGATGCGGAAACGGAAGCGGAACAAGCCGTCTTGGATACGGGAGCTAAGCTAAAGTCCACCGTGCTAAAGGTGGGACATCACGGCAGCCGGACCTCTTCGTCCGACGCCTTCCTCGACGAGGTTTCACCCAGCTACGGCGTCATCATGTGCGGTGCCGGCAACGATTATGGACATCCCCATAAGGAGGCGGTCAACCGTTTAGAAGAACATGGGGTCAAGCTTTACCGCACCGACGTAAATGGTACAGTTGTATTTGTCAGCGACGGCAAAAACGTCACGGTTAAGACCCAGAAGGCAGGGTAATGATATGGATTTGTTGATCGTCGATAGGATCGAGGAAAACACGGCGGTGTGCGAGGATGAGCAAGGGAATATGCAGTCGATACCGCTGAGTCAACTACCGGCCGGTGTCAAAGAAGGGGATTGCCTTGTCCGAAAAGAGGACGGTTACCTTATCGACAGGCAGTTGACTCAGCGCCGCCGTCAGGAAATCCTGGATTTGCAGAACTCACTTTGGAACTAGGAGGATCGCCAAATGAAGGCTATCTTGTTTGATTTGGATGGAACGCTCATCAATTCCCTGGGGGACTTGGCCGATGCCTGCAACCATGTGCTGAAGCAAAACGGATATGAACCCCATCCGGAAGAACAATACAATTATTTTGTGGGCAATGGGATGGATAAACTCATTTGGGCTATCCTGCCGGAAGGATCCACAGAGGAGGCGTTTCAGAAAATACGGGAGCAGTATAAAAGCTATTATTTGGCCCATAGTCTGGACCGCACTCGTCCATATGAGGGCATTCAGGAGACGTTAAAGCAGCTAAAAGAGCAGGGATTCCTCCTGGCGGTGGTGTCCAATAAGCCAGATGAGCAATCTCAAAAGGTGGTGAAGGCCCTGTTTGAACCGGGACTCTTTGATCTGGTAGCCGGCAATCGTCCAGGACTTCCTGTCAAGCCTGACCCGGCTCTTCCAAGAGAGGTGTTGAACCGTCTGGGCGCGGATCCTGATAAAAGTTATTTTGTAGGGGATTCGGGTGTAGATATGAAAACCGCCCTCAATTGTGGATTGAAAAGCATCGGCGTAACGTGGGGATTTCGAACCGAAGATGAACTGCGTCAATCAGGCGCATCGCATATTGTGTGCCGTCCCAGCCAACTGTTGGACGTTGTAAAACGGTAGGGGAATGGAATGCCTTTCTCAGGGAATAGAAAGCCGACAAGACCCTGCTGTTCTACAAAAAGGAGGGGCGCAAAATGAAGATGCCGCAAGAAATCGAGACTGCATTCTTTGCGCCCTGCGGGATGAATTGCATGATTTGTTATAAGCACTGCGCCCACAAACGGCCTTGTGCTGGATGCTTTGGAAGCGATGATGGGAAACCGGGACACTGCCGTAAATGTAAAATCAAAGACTGTGTGGAACATAAAGGGATTTCATACTGTTATGAATGTTCCCAATATCCCTGCAAGAGGATACGGGATCTGGAAAAAAGTTACCGTACACGATATGGGATAAGCCTTGTGGAAAATAGCCGATTTGTCAAACAGTACGGGATATCGGCCTTTCTGGAACGGCAGAGGAAAGCGTATTGCTGTCCCTCCTGCGGCGGCGTGATTTCTCTCCACGACGGCTGGTGTAGCCAGTGCCATGCCAAATTTTGAGGGGATGAGGGGAAAAATATTCGATTAAATTGATCCTTGACAAATGACGGCAGAAAACATATACTAAAACTCAGTAAATGCATTGATGGAGAAGGGCGCGCTTTTAGCTTCTCAAGAGAGCCGGCGGGCGGTGTGAGCCGGTGAAGCGGAACGAGAGTCTATCCCTCCTGAGCAGGGATCTGAAACTTTACTGTTCAACCGGTAAGGCGGTAGGTGCCCCCGTAGCAGCTGCGTTAAGGCGGAGGGCTTGTTGGAGCCTGGTGAGTGGATGCGTCTTTGAGACGTGTCAATTTGGGTGGTACCGCGGGTAATGACTCGTCCCAATGTTGGGACGGGTCTTTTTTATACCTAGACAAGACAAAAAATTCCCTGGACGGGTAAAAATAAATCGATAGGAGGCATATCAGGGTGGAGACAAAGATTACCGAGATTGCGGAGCGGGTACGTGCTCTGCGGGATATTATGGACATTTCCCAGGAGGAAATGGCTCAGGTGTGCGGTCTTTCTTTAGAGGAATACCAGAAGCGGGAGGAAGGAAAGGTGGATTTCAGCGTCACCTTTCTTTACAACTGCGCAGGCCGCTTTGGTGTGGATCTGATGGAATTGATGACCGGAGAAACACCTCGTCTCAAGAAATATTCATTGGTGCGCAAGGGGAAAGGTTTGGATGTGAAACGTCGTGAGAGCTTTGTGTATGAACACATGGCTTACAGCTTTGCCAACAAAACCGCCGAACCGTTTTATGTGGAAGCCCCCTATCTGGAGGAGGAACAGAAGAAACCGATTCAGCTTTCCACCCATGAAGGGCAAGAGTTTGATTACATCCTGGAGGGTCAGCTGAAGGTGTCGGTGGACGGACACACGGAAATTATGGGCCCTGGTGACGCCATTTACTACGATTCTGGAACACCTCACGGCATGATTGCAGTGGGCGGTCAGAAGTGTGTATTTCTCGCAGTTGTCATCAAAAATCCGGAAGGGAAGGAATCAGAGACATGCTAAACATCCATCAGCGTTACTGCAAGGAGACTTACGATGAAAACGGCATCCTGTCCAAATTCGAGGCGGTTGTGCCGGAGGACTATAATTTTGCTTACGACGTCATCGACGAGATCGCACGGCAGGAACCGGATCGTCGCGCCATGGTGTGGTGCAACGACGAGGGGGAGGAACGCACCTTTACCTTCGGTGATTTCAAACGGTACAGCGACAAGGCGGCTAATGTGTTAAAAGCTCACGGCATCGGCAAGGGCGATAAGGTGATGTTGGTGCTCAAGCGCCATTATCAGTATTGGTTTGCCATTTTGGCCCTGCACAAATTGGGAGCTATCACCATCCCGGCGACCCATCTGCTGACGAAAAAGGACTTTGTCTATCGATTCAATGCCGCCGGCGTTAAGGCCATTGTATGTACGGCTGATGGTGAAGTGTCTGAACATGTGGAAGCATCCCTTCCGGAATCCCCCAGCGTAGAAGTGTGCTTCCTGGCCCGGGGAAAGAAGGACGGCTGGGTCAGCTTTGACGACGAAGTGGAGGCTGCATCCGATCATTTTGACCGGGTGGCAACAAAGTCCACCGACACCATGCTGGGCTATTTTACCTCCGGGACCACCGGTTATCCCAAATTGGTCACTCACAATTATTCGTATTCGGTGGCCCATATCCTCACTGCGAAGCATTGGCAGAATGTCAAACCCGACGGACTGCATTTTACCTTGTCCGATACTGGCTGGGGAAAAGCAGCCTGGGGTAAGCTCTACGGTCAATGGTTTATGGAAGCCAGCATCTTTGTGTGCGACTTCACCAAGTTCACCCCTGTAGAATTGTTGCCTCTGTTTGGCAAATATCATATCACTACGTTCTGTGCGCCTCCTACCATCTACCGTTTCTTCATCAAGGAGGATTTGTCCAAATTTGATCTCAGCTCCTTGGAATACGCCTGTATTGCCGGTGAGGCATTGAATCCGGAAGTTTACACCCAGTTTTATAATATCACCGGCCTGCGCCTGATGGAGGGATTCGGACAGACCGAAAGTACCCTTCTGGCGGTCAATACCGTGGGCATGATCCCCAAGCCCGGCTCCATGGGTAAATCATCCCCTCAATACGATGTGGACATCTACAACGAGGACGGTACCAGAGCCGACAACGGCGTGGTAGGTGAGATCTGCGTCAAGGTAGGGGATGGCCATCCGTACGGCTTGTTTGAGGGGTATTATAATAATCAGGAGATGACCGATCGCGTTTGGCATGACGGGCTTTATCATACCGGCGACACCGCTTGGCGGGATGAGGACGGTTATCTGTGGTACGACGGCCGCACCGATGATATTATCAAATCGTCCGGTTATCGCATCGGCCCGTTTGAAATCGAAAGCGCCTTGATGGAACATCCGTCGGTACTGGAATGCGCCATCACCGGTGTGCCTGATCCCATTCGCGGACAGGTGGTCAAAGCCACCATCGTGTTGGCTAAAGGGTATACGGCTTCGGAAGAGCTGAAAAAAGAGCTGCAAAATCATGTGAAGAACTCCACTGCTCCGTACAAATACCCTCGTGTAGTGGAATTCGTAGATGAGTTGCCTAAAACCATCAGCGGCAAGATCCGTCGTGTCCAGCTCCGAGATTCAGATAAGAAATAGTTTAGGACTTCTCCAATGGAGTATTTTTGAAAGAGGCGCTTTGATAAATTGTTGCGGCTCGGGTATAATAAAAAGAGTATTCCATTGACCGTATCCTGATCGCCCATAGGAAGGAGCATTTTTTGTGGAAAAAATCACGAGCTTTACCATCAACCATCTGACTCTTCTCCCAGGCATTTATGTTTCCAGGAAGGATCAGGTCGGAGATACTACGGTTACTACCTTTGATATCCGCATGACCCGTCCGAACTTTGAGCCGGTTATGAACACAGCTGAAGTTCATACGATGGAACATCTGGGAGCCACATTTCTGCGCAATCATCCTCAGTTTGCATCCAAGGTTTTGTATTTTGGTCCCATGGGCTGCCGGACAGGATTTTATTTGCTTTTGGCAGGAGACTTTGAATCAGCCGACATCGTCCCTTTGGTGAAAGAGATGTTTGCCTTTATCCGTGACTTTGAGGGAGAAGTCCCGGGAGCCGCTGCCAGAGACTGCGGGAATTTCCTGGATATGAACCTTTCTATGGCCAAATATCTAGCCCGGCGTTTTCTGGAGGGAACACTGGAAAATATCACAGAGGATCATTTAATATATCCGGACTAAAGTGTGAGTCCGGTAGAGAAAAAAGCCTGTTGGAAATTGATTTCCAACAGGCTTTTTTCTCTAATTAAAAGGCAGTTTTCCAAGCGATAAATCCAACCAATGCCGCCTGGAGAAATAGAATCAAAGGGATTCCCACCATAAATTTCGGTTTTCGCGTTTTATGACGGATGAGAAGCATCGTAACCAGCATAGCAGCCGATCCACCTAATGCAGAAACGAGCAGCAACGTCCGCTCCCGAATGCGGCGTACTCCCGGGTGTTTGGAGACGATCTTATCATAACACGTCACAACAATAGCTATCACACTGATGACAGCCAGATAAGCGCAAAGACACTGACCCCAGAAAGGCATAGCACTCACTCCTTTGCAGGCGAAGGGGGGGCGCCGACCGAACAGCCGCACTGAGGACAATACAAGAAATCATTCTGCAGAGGATGGCCGCATCTGGGACAAAAATCCTTGTCCGGCTCAGTAAGAGAACGGAGATGGCGCACCTCAATAGCGACAAAGTGTCCCTGACGCCAAGCATTGCCCACCGCAGGGTCCAGAGCGAACAAAGAGGAGCAGTTACAGCACAAAGCTTGATAGTGCTTATGAAATTTAGCCACCGGGATAAAAAACAATTCAAAGCTATCGTAATCCCGATAAAGCTGAAACACCGACTCCTTTTTGCAGTGGGGGCAGGACAGAGTAACCTTTGCGATAGGTTCCATTTTCTGATTGATCCCAAAGTTCCCAAAAAAGAACATAATCTTCACCTATGTTTATAGTATAATCAAAGACAAGGTTTGTCAATGCTTTTGCAAAGAGAGTGAATGGCTATGAAATTAAGTGAAATACGAATCTGTGCTGTTTTACTGAGTGTTCTGCTTGTGCTGTCCGGCTGCGGGACGCTGGGACAAATCCCATCGTCGCCGGACGAAGGAATATCCAGCGGAACTACATGGCCTATCGGTGCAGGCGGGGATGAACAGAGTATCGATACCCAGTTCCCCCAGTCGGCGTTGCTGACGTCGTCGGCTGCATCGCAGGAGGACCAGGCCATCCAAGCGACGCCATCCCAGGAGCTAAGAGGGATTTGGATCTCTTATACCAATCTTCAAATCAAAGGGCTGGATCAAAACGGTACCAAAGCCAGGATGGACGAGATCATGGCAAACGCTAAAAATTTTGGATTTAATGCGGTGTTCTTGCAGGTGCGGCCCTATGCCGATGCCATTTATCCATCCGACTATTTCCCCTGGTCGGATCTGGTGACGGGGGAACAAGGGAAAGATCCAGGGTTTGACCCTTTGGCGATAGCGGTAGAAAGCGCTAGGGCAAACGGACTTGCCATTCATGCCTGGATCAATCCTTACCGCATCCAAGTCAATATCGAGGGCGGGACGCAGCCTCCTGCTTTGGCGTCCGAAGGGCCATATAACCAATGGGTACAGGACGGCCTAGTGGTAGAGTTACCCAGCGGGCGTTATTTTAATCCGGCTATGGATGGAGTCAAACAGCTCATTGCCAATGGTGCGGCAGAAATCGTCCAGAAATATGGAGTGGACGGCATCCATTTTGACGACTATTTTTATCCCGATGATTTTGGCGAAAGCGATGCAGCACAGTATGAAGCCTATCAGCAGGGCGGAGGGGATTTGTCCCGGGATGATTGGCGACGTCAGCAAGTAAACGATATGGTTAAACTGGTGCATGACACCGTTAAAGCAGCCAAAAGCGATTGTCTGTTTGGCATCAGTCCGGCCGGGAACATCGATAACAATTATGCGGCAAAATTTGTAGATGCAGCCAAGTGGGGGAGTGAAGAGGGATATGTGGACTATCTTTGCCCCCAGCTTTATTATGGGTTTCAAAACAGCAGTATGCCGTTTGAACAAATGGCTGATCAATGGAGCAAGCTGGTGACCTCTCCCAACGTGAAGCTCTACATTGGCCTTGCAGCCTATAAGACTGGGGAAGAGGACATCTATGCCAAAGAGGGGAAAGAGGAATGGCAGCAAAACAGCGATATTCTATGCCGAGAAATTGAGGCGTCCCGACAGCTGGCTGGCTATGGCGGGATGATACTCTTCCATTACGACGCGGTATTTGATCCGGCGCCAGGGGAGATCCGAAAGCAAGAGATGGAATCGGTAAAAGCACTGTTTGCACAGCAATAGATTTTAACAAAACCCCCGTCCATTATTTTGGACGGGGGTTTATTCAACGTTTACACTTTACGTGTATCAAATAAGAAATCTAATGGCCTTTGTGTTTTTTCTTTTTCTTCTCCTGCCTTATCTTATATTGACGTTGTTTTTCAGCCTCTTTGTCTTCTCGGCTTTTGGACTTTCTCTGAAATTTCCCTTGTTCGTGCTGGAGTTTTAACGCTTGTTGAGCTTTGGTCCCTATGCCTCTCTCCTGGAGTTGGCTGTGGATTTCCCGCTGTATCCGTTTGGGATTGGAGTGCCGCTGTTGCGCAACGTCCGCCTGGATGGGCGGACTAAAATTCAGATCACCCCAATGACGCAGTAAAAAATCATACACTTGATAATCCTTGGGTTCAGACCCAAATGTGATTTTACATACTTCATAGTTACCGCAAAAGGTGCGTTCGTAGATCCCAATCCAAAAAGGCTGTTCAAAGAGGATTGTCAATTTGCTGGAAACATTCATACTATCCGCCCAATTTAAATTGTGTCTCGAAATCGTCGAGCCATTGTAAAAGGGAATTGTAAAGCAGCTGCTGTTGTTTAAATACCGTTTTACCAACTAGGGGGATGTCCCTATAGAGATCGGCGTACTGACGATTCTCCTGCGATGAGGAAGTGATTCGATTCCGAAGTTCATCTATAAGTTCCAAAGCTTTGTCTTTTTCTATTTTATTCAAATTGGTGATGACCACATTAAAATCAAAGACAAAAGATACAGGTTGATCGACACAGTCCTTCATCAGCTGGAAGAAACAGGATTTTCCTTCGTCGGTGATGGAATATACTGCTTTTTTTGTAAATTTACTTCCCTTTTTCACTTGGCTTTTCAAATATCCTTTTTCCTTCAGCTGATGAACCTTTTTATAGATAGAAGGAATGCTGATTTTTGTCCATCTGGAAAAGTGATGGTATTCGATATCCTTTTGAATTTCATAAGCGCTTTGCGGTTTCTCTAGTAGCATACCAAGTATGACCAAATCAATGGATGACATAAACATTTCCTCCCCCTATTACTATAAAATATATTACTATAATTTATAGTAATAGTCAATCCCTCCTAGAGTTTTGGGGAAGAGAATACCATTAAGACTTTATTAAGACGAAAGAAAAATGTAGGCATTATTGTAAAAGAAAACACCTGATTTTGGTAAGGTATTTGAGAAAATAAGACAAATTTGGCTTTGACAAGCAGAAGAAAATGTGATAATATGGAGGATGTTAAAGAAATTGATTCCATCAGGTAAATAAGTAAAATAGATTTCCTGGTAAAAAGATCTATTTTATCTTTTTACGGAACGCAAAGAAGAAAAGAAAGCATTCTTGCGGTCGGACGGTGCTTTTTAAAAAAGAAACTAATTCCTGGTTTTAGCGTCTAAAGGGGCAGGTACTGATGTATAGGATTGTAAAAAGATGTTTGGATTTTGCTCTTGCTTTCTTCTTGGTGCTTTTAACCCTTGTGCCAATGGGGATTTTATATGTGTTGATACATCTGGAAAGCAGCGGTTCTCCAATTTTTGTCCAGAACCGGACGGGTTTGCACGGCAAGGTGTTTCACATGTATAAATTCCGAAGTATGGTGGCGTCCAACGACATTTATGATTTTAAACAAGAGAATAAATACACAAAACTGGGTAAAATCTTGCGTAAAACTTCCCTGGATGAATTGCCCCAGCTTTTCAATGTCCTAAAGGGGGACATGTCCTTTATCGGCCCAAGGCCGTGGATCCCCGACTATTATGAACGATTCAATGAAGAACAGAAGCATAGGGTAGATGTTTTGCCTGGTATCACAGGTTTAGCCCAGTGTAAAGGACGCAATAACATTCCTGTTCAGGAAAAAATCAGTTATGATTTAGAATATGTGGATCATCTATCTTTTGGAATGGATCTCAAGGTGTTTTTCCTAACCATGAAAGCCTTGTTTACCAAAGAGGGAGCGGATCTTCCCAAAAGCGGCATCCATGAGGAACTGGTAGCCCTGGAGCGCCAAAATAGAAAGGAAACAGGAGAAGATCTGATTGCAGTATAAGGCAGTGGTACTATGAAGGTATTAATGATTGCCCCAAAAACCAGTACGTTTATCAACTTCCGGGGCGATTTGATTCGGGATATGGTAAAGCACGGTTGTGAAGTGGTGGTAGCTGTACCGGAATCAGGATACGAAACGGTTTTTGAAAAACTGGGAGCGAAACAAAGATTAATTCATTTGGAAAAGAATTCGTTGTCGGTGTTTGGCAGCCTTTCTTATATGACCAATCTCAAACGGATTATGAAGGAGGAAAGGCCGGATAAGGTCTTTTCTTATACGATAAAGCCGGTGATCTTTGGATCATTGGCGGCGAAACTGGCAAAAGTTCCGGAGATCTATTCCATGGTGACAGGGCTAGGATACCTTTATGCGGTAGACAGTGCAAAGACAAAGTTGTTGCGCGCCATTTGTGGAATGGGATACCGGCTGGCTTTTCATTTTAACAAAAGAGTTATTTTTCAAAACAAAGATGATATTACAGATTTTGTGAAACGTCATTATTTAAAAAGGGAAAAGTGTTGCCTTGTAGACGGAAGCGGCGTCAATTTGGAGATCTTTAAGCGCAATGCTTTACCGGAGGACAATCACTTTTTAATGGTATCCCGCGTCCTAAAACAAAAGGGAGTGTTGGAGTATTTCGAGGCGGCCAAAATGGTCAAAGAGGTGGAACCCGAAGCAAAATTCACTTACATCGGCGCCATCGATCAAACCAGTTATTCCGTGAAGATGGAGCAGCTTGTTCCCTACATTGAGGCTGGTATTGTGGAGTACATTCCGGAGACCAATGATGTGGCCAAGTACCAATCGCAGGCCCGTTTTTTTGTGTTACCGTCTTATTACCGGGAAGGCATCCCGAGGACATTGTTGGAAGCTTTGGCGATGGGTCGTCCGATCCTGACTACGGATACGGTGGGCTGTCGAGAGGCGGTAGAGGATCAGGTTAACGGCCTGTTTGTCAAACCGAAGGATGCCAAAGATCTGGCGGAAAAGATGCTGTGGATGATGAGGCATCCAGAGGAATGCATCAAGATGGGCGAAGCGGGGTATGAGCTTTGCAAACGCCGTTTTGATGTGCGTATTATCAATCGAGAAATGCTTTCTTTTATGGAGATTTAAAAAGAAGATTCGATATGTGAGCTGACCCCCTTGATCCGGATTGGTGGAACAAGGGGATCAGCTTTTTCTCCACATTTGAGGAGAAGGACAATTTCCAGAGTCTGGAACTGACTATTGTATTATAGCGGCAAAAATGATAAAATGAAAAAATAGGAATTTGAGAGGACGGGTTTACTTGAGCCGCAAAAAATGGGTTTTAGCCGGTTATAATAAACAAATAGCCAAGGAGTTGTATGGATCCAGCCAGTTTTCGGAGATCCTCAGCATCCTTCTAGCCGAACGCGGCTTTACCGATGCACAAAAGGCTGGGCAGTATTTAACCTGTCAGGCAGATTTGTGTGATCCGTTTACTCTTCTGGATATGGACAAAGCAGTCCAGCGTATTGAGCGCGCTCTGGATCAATTTGAACGCATTGCTGTTTATGGCGATTACGATGCGGACGGCGTGACAGCCACTGCTCTGTTGTATCAATATTTGTCGTCCCGTGAAGCCGACGTGCTTTACTACATTCCCGAACGGGAAGGAGAAGGATATGGCCTTCACGCTTCTTCCATCGATGCCCTTCATGAACAGGGGGTATCGCTCATCGTCACAGTGGACAACGGCATTTCAGCCCTGGATGAGGTAGCCTATGCGTCATCCCTAGGCATCGATGTGGTCATTACCGATCATCATCAGCCGGGGGATGTATTGCCACAAGCAGTTGCAGTGGTGGATCCCCATCGGATAGACTGTCCCAGTCCATTCAAGGATTTTGCCGGCGTAGGGGTGGCGTTTAAACTGGTACAGGCTTTGGAGGGCGAAGATCCTTCTATGGCTCTCGATCAGTATGCCGATCTCATTTGTATCGGTACCATTGGGGATGTGGTGCCTCTCACAGGAGAAAACCGGGCGTTGGTGGGCCGGGGCCTGAAGGATCTGACACAGGGTAGCCGATTCGGGATCCAGGCAATGCTGGACGCTGCAGGCCTCGGTGGACGGGAGTTGACCGGAGCGAATGTAGCGTTTATTTTAGCTCCCCGCATCAACGCCGCCGGACGAGTGGATTCTCCTAAGCTGGCGGCGCGTCTGCTGCTGGCGGAGGACGAAGAGGAAGCCGAAGGGTTAGCCTTTCAGCTCGAGGATGCCAATCGTAAGCGCCAGCAGATTGAAGGGGAAATTTCCCTTGAGGTGCAGGAGATGCTTACCAAAGAGCCGGAACGTGCCTTGGATCGGGTCATTGTTTTGGCCGGGCAAGGATGGCACAAAGGAGTTATCGGCATTGTGGCATCCCGACTAGTGGAGCAATATGGCCGGCCGTGTATCCTCTTGTCCATAGAAGGGGATACCGCCCAAGGTTCAGGCCGCAGCATTGCTGGATTTTCACTTTACAGGGCTTTGGATCAAAGCAGCCAGTATCTTCTCCGCTTTGGTGGACACACCATGGCGGCAGGAATGACATTAAAGGTCGATCAAGTGGAGTCCTTCCGGCAAGCTGTCAACGACTATGCGGCTAGTATAGAGCCATTTCCCATTCCAGAATTAAAACTGGATTGCCGATTGAGGCCGTCGGCGCTGTCCATCGAGGCCATCCGGGATTTGTCCATGCTGGAACCCTTCGGTTCAGGCAATCCCAAACCGGTGTTCGGATTATGCTCTATGCGTCTGGAGGAAGTCCAACCTTTGGGCGGAGGCAAACATGTACGTATGCTCTTATCCCGGGATGGGCACACCGTATCGGCCGTGCAGTTCCGCGAAGAATTCGACCGGTTCCCTTATCAGGTGGGAGAGGTACTGGATGCGGCCGTCCAACTGGAGGAGAACCAATACCGCGGTGATGTGAGTTTATCGGTGTTTGTCAAAGACATCCGTCATCACGGCTTGGATGTAGTAGCCTATTTGGAACAAAAACGAGTGTACGAGCGCTATCGACGCGGTGAAGAGATGGCAAAAGAACAGTGGATGGTCCTGTATCCCAAAAGGGAGCAGATGGCCAAGATTTACCGTTGTCTGCGGGCTATAGGACAATTCTACGGCCCCTGCGATATTCTGTGGAACCGTCTGGAAGGCATCCACTGTGCGACGTTGTTGGTGGCGTTGGACGTCCTGGACGAGATGGGATTGTTGAACCATTCGCTTTCAGGTGATATCCTGGAAGTACAGATGAATCCGGCTGATCAAAAGGTGGATTTAAATCAATCGATTATTTTGAACCAGATGAAAAACCATGCAGAAGTGAGGTGAGCGGTCATGGAAGCGTTAAACATGCTGATTGAGAAAATGAAAAAGACCGAACGTCCCTATAACTTTGAGATGATTGAAAAGGCGTATCGTTACGCAAGAAGTGCTCATGAGGGACAGCAACGTCAATCGGGAGAGCCGTATTTTATCCATCCGGTAGCAGTAGCCACCATCTTAGTGGAGCTGGGGATGGACACAGAATCCATCGTGGCCGCGTTGCTTCATGACGTGGTAGAGGATACCGAGTGCAAGCTCAGCGACATCGAAGAGATGTTTGGTCCGGAAGTGGCTACTTTGGTGGATGGCGTCACAAAATTGGGGCGGGTTCCCTATTGTTCGAGGGAGGAGCAGCAAGCTGAAAATGTCCGGAAAATGTTGCTCGCCATGTCGGAGGATATCCGTGTTATCATCATCAAGCTGGCGGACCGTCTGCATAATATGCGTACCCTCCAGTACCTTCCCGAACAAAAACGGCGGGATAAGGCGAGGGAGACTATGGATATCTATGCTCCTATCGCCCATCGCCTCGGAATTCGGGCCGTCAAAGAGGAACTGGAGGACTTATCCATCCGCTACCTTGATCCGGTTGCCGTTCAGGAGATTGAGGAAAATCTCAACATGCGCAAAGCGGACCGGGAAGATCTGCTCAACGCCATCAAAGAAAAGATCATGGCGCGTCTGAAAGAGCTCAATTATACCAATGTTTACATTGAAGGCAGGGTTAAGAGCGTCAACGGCATCTATCGTAAGATGATCATTCAGGGCAAAGCCTTTGAGGAAATTTATGATATTTATGCTGTGCGCATCATTGTGGATACCCTCACAGAATGCTATAACATTTTAGGTGTGATTCACGATATTTTTCATCCGATACCCGGCCGGTTTAAGGATTATATCTCCACGCCTAAGCCTAATATGTATCAGTCGCTGCACACCACCGTCATAGGGAAACGGGGCGTTCCGTTTGAGGTTCAGATCCGTACCTGGGAAATGCATCACACGGCTGAATACGGCATCGCCGCCCACTGGAAATACAAATTGGGCCTTAAGGGTCAGGACAAGCGGGACAACCGTCTTTCCTGGATCCGCCAGATGTTGGAGAATCAAAAAGACGTGGAAGATGTGGAGGACATTGTCCGTTCCATCAAGTCTGACCTGGCGCCGGAAGAGGTCTTTGCCTTCACTCCCAAGGGGGACGTCATCAGTATGCCTATCGGCGCTACGGTGATCGACTTTGCCTATACCATCCACACCGCCGTGGGCAACCGGATGGTAGGAGCCAAGGTAGACGGCCGTATTGTGCCAATTGACCATAAGGTGAAAACCGGAGAGATTGTGGAAGTTCTTACTACCTCATCTCCAGGACACGGCCCAAGCCGAGACTGGCTAAAAATTGTCCAAACCGGCCAGGCCCGCAACAAGATCCGCCAGTGGTTCAAGAAAGAACGGCGGGAGGAGAACATCATCGAGGGCAGGACCGAGCTGGAGCGGGAATTCAACCGCAACGGCATCCATCTGCCGGATGATAAGATGAAAGAGTTCCTGGAGGATCTGGCAAAACGTCAGCACTGCAACAACATTGAGGAATTGTACGCGGCCATTGGATACGGAGGCGTTATGCTCTCCCGCATTATGCCGCGCATCCGGGAAGAGTACCAAAAGATCATTAAATCGGAAGATATTCCGGATGTTCATGAGCTTTTATCCATTTCACAAGCCAAATCGCCTCGTAACAACGGCGGCGTCATTGTGGAGGGACTGGAGAATTGTCTGGTCAAATTCTCCCGGTGCTGCAATCCTCTGCCTGGAGACGATATTGTCGGCTTTATCACCAGGGGATACGGCGTTTCCATCCACAAGCGGGATTGTACCAATGTACCAGAGAATTTCAGTGATGCGGAGGAGCCGGAGCGTTGGGTCAATGCCCATTGGGACAGCCATTCCAAGGGCGAATACAAATGCGATATCAATGTAGTGGGGAACAACCGCCGTGGGATGCTGGCCGATCTTACCTCTCAATTGGCCGTGATGCACATCATGATCCACGCCATCAACGCCCAGGAGAATAAGCAGGGACAGGTTGTGGTGAGCGTCACCATTGGCGTCAACGGACAGGAGCATGTAAGTAGCATCTTAAATCGCCTTTCCAAGATCAAGGGCGTCGTATCGGCCCAACGGGCGTAAGGAGGCGGCATGAGAGCGGTACTGCAACGAGTGACCAATGCTTCGGTCACAGTGGACTGCGAGACAGTAGGAGAGATCGGGAAGGGCTTTCTTATTTTGCTGGGCGTCACCCATGGGGACACCCAGGCGGAAGCGGAACTTCTGGCCCGCAAGATCAGTGGCCTGAGGGTCTTTTCCGATGAGCAGGACAAGATGAATTTATCCCTTCTGGACATTGAGGGAGAAGCGCTGGTGGTATCCCAGTTTACCCTGTATGCCGACTGTAAAAAAGGACGGCGTCCTTCCTTTACCGATGCTGCAAAGCCGGAGGAGGCCGATCAGCTATATCAAACGTTTGTAAACCTTCTGTTGCAGCACGGGATACGAAAGGTGGAGACAGGGCGTTTCGGAGCTGATATGAAAGTGAGTTTGCTCAACGACGGTCCTGTCACCATTGTTTTGGACACCGATCAATTAAAGTAATAAAGAAAATCAGGAAAAGACGAAGGAGTGGATAACCATGGAGCTATGGGATCTCCTGGATAGCCAGGCCCGTAAAACAGGACGCACGATGGTGCGGGGGAGACCCATTCCATCGGGGACGTTTCATCTGGTTGTCCATATTTGGGTCAAGAACAAACGAGGTCAATATCTGATTCAGAAGCGTGCAAAAACCGTCCAGACCATGGTGGGACTTTGGGCCATCACCGGCGGATCGGTCATGGCTGGGGAGGAGAGCCTGGACGCTGCGGTGCGGGAGACCAATGAGGAATTGGGGCTTCATACAATGCCGTCCCAGTTTGAATTGGTGCAACGGCTGAAACGCCGCCAGAACTTTACCGACATCTACCTTTTGCACGATAAAATTGATGTGAGCCGTCTTGAACTGCAAAAAGAAGAGGTGGAAGAGGTCATGTGGGCCTCCAGCGACAAGATCATGAAAATGGTCCGTGAAGGGGAATTTTACAACTATGGCCATGAATATTTCCGCCTGATGTTTTCCTGCTAGCTTGCGGAAATGGAGGGATACCCAGTGAAAATACAATCGGTTTTGTTGGGGAGCTTCACCAACTGTTATTTTTTGATCGACGAGCAGACAAATCATATGGCCATCGTCGATCCCGGATTTGAGGCTCAGAAGGTTATCCGTATGGCAAAGGGGTTTGAGGTGGATTATGTCTTGTTGACCCATGCCCATTTTGATCACATCTCAGCGGCGGGGGAAGTCTTAGCTGCCACCGGAGCTAAGCTGGCGGCGCATAAAGCCGCTTTGGAGGAACTTATCCATCCGTCTGCCAGCGTATCGGGTCTGTTTGGATCCCGGGCCCCGGACCCTCTGACGCCGGACGTGCTGCTGGAGGATGGGGATACCCTGTCGGTGGGAAGTTTGACGGTCAAGGCGCTTTATACTCCAGGACATAGCCGAGGCGATTGTTGCTATATATGTGGCGACGTCATCTTTAGCGGAGATATTTTGTTCCAAGGGGATGTAGGCCGTACCGATCTGCCGGGAGGAAGTTATCCCACATTGCTTCAGTCTTTGCAGAAGCTTAAGAAGCTGCCCGGGGATTATCGGGTTTTCCCGGGACATGGCCCGGAGACGACGTTAGAAGCGGAACGCAGACACAATTCTTATATGAACCAGGTGGATTATGACTCTTTTGATTGATGGGCATGGGTTCCATTATGAAATGGAAAACCTGTGCCGCCTCTTTTTCCCGCATGACGCTATTAAAGTGGTGCATGAACCGGCTGAGGATGAAGTGGTGGTGACCACCTCCTTACGCCGTGGGGAGGATAAAACGGAACTTTTTGTGGAGTACCGCGCATATATTACCAATGAGCGCTCAAAAGCAGAGGTGCCCAACCACCATGCCGATTATGACAACCGGTGTGAATTGGTCATGGCGCAGTTGCTTTTTGGGATTTTAGCCAAAGTGTGCCGCTTTACTCCCAAGTGGGGGGTGCTGACTGGAGTCCGGCCCATCAAGCTGATGCGCCGCCTGATGAACGAGGAAGGCGAAGCGGAAGCTAGACGCACCTTTACAGAGGACCTTTTGGTATCGGAAGAAAAGACAAATTTGGCGATAGATACCGTCCGGAAAGAGGACTCCATTTTACAGCTTTCGCGTCAGGACTCCTTTAGCCTTTATGTATCCATTCCCTTTTGTCCCAGCCGATGCGCTTACTGCTCTTTTGTATCCATGTGGGTGGAAAAGTCGGGACATCTGCTGCCAAAGTACGTGGAACTGTTGGCCAAGGAGATCGAGGAAACCGGCCGGGTGGCAAAGCAGTTGGGACTGCGCCTTGAAACCATCTATTTTGGCGGTGGGACGCCTACCATTCTATCGGCGGAACAATTGTCTTTTTTGATCCAGGCGGTCAATCGATCCTTTGATTTATCCTTTGTACGGGAATTTACCGTGGAAGCGGGACGTCCCGACACCATCACCAGGGAAAAGCTACAGGTTATGAAGGATCTGGGCGTCACTCGCATCAGCATCAATCCTCAGACCATGCAGGACGACGTTCTGGAGCGCATCGGACGCCGCCATACGGTAGCACAAGTCCGGGACGCTTATGCTATGGCAAAAGAGGTTGGATTTACCAATATCAATATGGACCTCATTGCCGGATTGCCTGGCGACGATGCCCGGAAATTTGCCGATACCATCCGTCAAGTTTTGGAATTGGATCCGCCCAGTATTACCGTGCATACATTGGCTCTCAAACGCTCTTCCTATCTGAACCAGTTTGGCCAGGACGATTATGCCCGGGCCGACGAGGTGGAGGCAATGCTCGCTTGCGTGCAGCAAAACCTGGTTCGCAATGGATATACCCCTTATTATCTCTATCGCCAAAGCCGGACCATCGGCAATTTGGAAAACATCGGCTGGAGCAAACCAGGATATGAGGGATACTATAACGTGTATATTATGGATGAGACTCATACCATTCTGGCGGCGGGAGCGGCAGGCGTCACCAAGCTCAAGCAGCCGGATGGTCCTTATATCGAACGGATCTTTAATTTTAAGTTTGCTTATGAATATATCGACCGCTTTGACGAAATCCTAGCTAGGAAGAAGAAGGTGTGTCCGTTTTATGAGAAATATGGCAAATGCAGTCAACTGCCTGGATGACATCAATGCCCTAGCCATTTTAGACAGCGCCAAACTCATCGCCAACGACGATGCCAGCTATCGCAATGTACTGGATCAATTGGCTGCCGATTTTACAAATGGGCAAAGCTGCTGTCGGGTAGTAATGCTGGCAGGACCATCGGGTTCCGGTAAGACTACCACCGCTCATATGCTGGCTGAGGCCATCCAGAATTGCGGCAGGAACGCATTTGTAGTGTCTTTGGATAACTTTTA
The DNA here is from genome assembly GCF_015140235.1 of Solibaculum mannosilyticum. Classification (GTDB taxonomy): domain Bacteria; phylum Bacillota; class Clostridia; order Oscillospirales; family Acutalibacteraceae; genus Solibaculum; species Solibaculum mannosilyticum. Next base: position 929,806 of record NZ_AP023321.1, read on the forward strand.
CCGTGGGGTAGGAAAAGCGCCTAGGTTGGAAGATGGATCCTATGACTATGAATCGGTAGAGGCATTGGACTATGAACGTCTTCAGGAAAACCTTATTCAGCTTCTGGATGAGGGGCGGGCTTATTTCCCGATTTATGATTTTGAGAAGGGGAGTCCGGCGGATCACAGCAACTTGATTGAACTGGGCAAAGAAGATATCATCATTCTGGAGGGGATCCATGCCCTCAATCCCATTGTCATTGGCGCGCTGAAGGACAAAGGATGTTTAATCAGACTGTATATCAGTGTGGAGACGCCGTATGTGGATGCAAAAGGGGATGTTGTTTTGACTGCCCGTGATACCCGCCTTTTGCGCCGGATGCTCCGGGATTACCGGTTCCGGAATGCCGATCTCTCTAGGACATTCTCTATGTGGAAACAGGTGTGCAGGGGAGAGGATCTCTATCTTTTCCCATATAAGGATCACTCGGATATCATCGTTGATTCCTTCCATTGTTTTGAACCATGCGTGTACCGGGAGCTGATGATGCCCTTAGTCCAACAGATGAATGTGACAGATCCCCATTATGGGAAGGCGGTATCTCTCATGGATGCGTTAAGTCGATTTGAAAAAATCTCTGTGGAACTTGTGCCACAGAGTTCCATGATCCGAGAATTCACGGGCGGTGGAAAATATCTATGATTTCCTGCCGTTTGGACTAGATGAGAAAATAGCCGTGGATGTAGCTTGTACATTTGCGGCTATTTTTATAAAACACCTTGCAATCTCATGGCACGCAAGATATAATCTAACCAAAGGATGATTGTTTTATCGTTGCACATAAGAAAGGAGTTTTTGCAATGGCTATCTTTGAAGATGCTTTTATAAAAGTAAAAAGTGCTGTTGATGTGGCTGGAGAGAAGACCGGTGAATGGGTCGAGATCTCTAAGCTGAAGATCGCGGCAGCTAGGCAGAGCAGTGAAATTGCAGATCGATTTGAAGCTCTGGGTAAGATGGTTTACAATGCTTCTAAAGCAGGTGGAGTGGATCATGAGCTGATCCAGAAAAAGGTTGAAGAAATCGATGAGATGTATGAGAAGCTGGGTGAGATCAACGAGCGCATTTATGAATTGAGAAATGTTGTTCAGTGCCCTACTTGTAAAGCTGTCAGCCCAAAAGAAGCTATTTTTTGCAGTAAGTGTGGTACAAAGTTAGTGGGTAAAGAGGAGAAGAAAGAGGATCCCATCCAGGAAGAGAAATCGGAAGAACCCAGTGATTGGCAACCTCCGGTTGATCCCATTGACCCGACGGTCAGCAATCCTAATGATGAAGATGATATGCCTCAGTAATACGGTAGAGGCTTTTAGGTCTAAAAGAAGCCGGACAGTAATTTTTACTGTCCGGCTTCTTTTTTTGATTCTTCCGTAAAAAAGGAACCCGGCCCTGTGTTATGTACAGGGCCGGGAAACGAAGGATTAAGGGGTTTAAGAAAATCCTTTATCCTCTCTCGTTATTTGGTGATAGTAATGGGGAAGGTGAGGCAGGGATCATCGATGTAACGGCCAGTTGCGGGATCCTTGATCTTGGCCGTGAAGATGCGGTTGCCTACAGATCCAACCGATATCGTGATCTTGAAGGTCTTTACATCTCCGTTTACCGTGCTCTCTACTGCTTCCTTCGTGATCGCATTTCCTCTTTCGTTGAAGATGCCTACTGTCTCCACATTTGCTGTGGTCTCTACTTCTACAACGAACGATTCATTTACCTTCGCCATTCCTGCACTCGATACCGACAGGATCTTCTCTCCCGACGGCTTGGCTGCCACCGAGAAGCTCACTGTCACTGAAGAGTTCACAAAGCTTCCTCCCACAGCTGCTGTGGCGATCGTCAGCACACGGTCCTCTCCCTGGGATGCTACGGCAGTCTTGATGGTCCATGTCTTGGTGTTGTCCTCGGGGTTGTACACCGACTTCATGCCAAGGATGGTGACATATTTGCCGTTCTCGTTGAGGAGGGCAAAGCGGCTGCGGTCAGCGGAGGTCTTGATGGTGAGGGTGATGGTCTCGTTGGGCTCATAAGTATCCTTATCAGCCGAAGCGGAGAGGACGAATTCCTTAGCAGTAAGGGCGTCGATGGCGTCCTTGATGGCCTGGGTGGCATCCAGGACCTGGGTCTTGGTAGCATCGGCGTTGTCGAGCAGGGCCTTGCCGGCTTCCACGGCGGAGGTCAGGGCTGCATAGGAATCTTCCGTGTAGTTATCGGCATCGTAAGCTTCTGCTTCTGTGATAGCGTCTTTCAATGCCTGCAGGTCTTCTTCGCTGGGCAAGGGAGCTTCCTCAGACTCAGTGAAGGAGAAGTAGTCCACATTTGTGGATTGCTTGGTGAAGACCATATAAAGATCTACGACTTCCGGATCGATAGCAGTGTCGAGATCAATAGTGGTTTCCTCAAATTTAGTCCAAGAACCGGTAGCAGGTAATTTTAGGGTAGCAACAAGAGCGCCGTCTGTAGAACCAAGGCGGATTTCGACTTCACTGTCATACATGTTAGCATAGTTGATGGTGATCTTGGAAGCACCATTACTACCCTCGAAGTCGACCTTGTTGTAGACAAGATAATCGCCTACTGTTACAAACCCGACGCTTTGGCCATTGCTGGCGCCATAGTTGCTTTCAGATTTTACACTGCCATAGCTGTCGTCAAACTTTTCGGCTTCAATCCGATTGAAGGGATCCTGTTTGCCATTGCTGACCAAACCATTGATAGCGGCCTCGATAGCTGCAGTAGCGTCGTCACACTGCTGTTTAGAGGACTCAGGATTATCATAGACAGCTTGTCCGGCTTCGATAGCGGCAGTCAAGATAGCAAAGGAATCTTCCGTATAGAATTTAGGACCAATGGATCTTGCTTTCTTCAAAGCAGCATCCAGTTCTACACGGCCATTGCTGGTGAGTCCGGCGATAGCGTCGTTGATAGCTTTCGTAGCATCATCACGCTCATCTTTGGTAGCGTTGTCCTTACCCAAGATAGCTTTACCGTTGGCCAAAGCATCGACCAGTGCCTGCCAGGAATCTTCGGTGTAGTTGTTGTACTTGTAGCCTTCCGCTTTTTCTACAGCCTCGGTCAAGCCCTTGACACCGTTGTCAACCAAGCCGCTGAGGGCTTCACGCAGGTCGGCAATTACAATGTTGTATTCGCCGCAGGTTGCATCAGGATCAGCCTGGACAGCTTCAGCAGCTTCCTTAGCCTTAGCCAAAGCAGCATAGGATTCCTCGGTGTAGTAGTTGGAGTTCTTTTCAGCCTCGGCGGCTTCGGCCAAAGCATCCTTCAGATCCTGGATATTCTTGTCGGTGGGAGGACCGTTGGGATCCTCAGCCTCGACGAACTGGATGTAGTCCAGATACAAGGAGCTGGATTTCAGAACCACATAGACATTAGTGAGCTGAGGCGGAATTACGGAATCCAGATCAAAGGTTTCTTCGCCATATTCATACCAACCGGTGCTGGGCAGGCTCAGGGTTGCTACCAGCGGGCCGGTGGGGGAACCAGTGCGGATCTCAAGCGAACCAGTGCCATAAGACTGCTGATAACCGACGGTGATGCCGGAGGCACCGTTGGTATCGGTAAAGTCTACGCGGCGGAAGGCTGCAGTAGCATCGCCATAGTAGTTGCCCGAAATATACTGTCCGCCGCTGGCGCCGGAATCACTCCGAACGTTAATGGTACCCTCGGAGAAGTTGGCGTTGTAGGATTCTGCTTCGATCTTATCAAAGGGAGCGCGGGTAGCGCTGCTCTCCAAGTAATAGATAGCGTCTTCGATCGCAGAGGTGGCGTCGAGGCAATCCTGCTTGGAGGAGGAAGGATCGTCGTAAACCTTCTGGCCGGCTTCGATAGCGGCAGTCAGAGTTGCAAAAGATTCCTCGGTGTAACCTGCGCCATCAATGGCCTTTGCTTTGGTCAAAGCGGCGTCCAGTTCGGCACGGCCGTTGCTCTCGAGGCGTTGGATGGCGGTGTTAATCGCATCGGTAGCGCTGTTGCGCTCTTCTCTGGTGGCTTCGGCGCCCTTTTCAAGGATGGCCTTACCATTGGCCAAAGCGTCGGTCAAAGCCTTGAAGGAATCAGCGGTGTAGTTGTCGCCCTTGTAGCCTTCGGCTTTGGCGACTGCTTCCTGCAAGCTCTTGAGGCCGTTGTCGGTCAAACCGGCGATGGCATTGTTGATGGCGTTGACGGCTGTTGTGTAGTCGTCCTCACCGGCGTCCGGGTTGGCCAGGACAACCTCACCGGCTGCGATGGCGTCGGTCAGGGCCTTAAAGGATTCCGGAGTGTAATAGGTATCTCCGTAAGATTCAGCGTTTTTCAAAGCAGCTTCCAGTTCGGCCTTGTCGTAGACGGGGCCCAGGTCGATGCCCAGGAGCTGGATCTCGGAGATCACTTTGCCGTTGTTGCCGTCGAAGTTGAAACGATAGTAGGAATAACGGGTCTCGTTCTCGATGGCGAAGGGACGGGTGTAACGGCCCCATTCAAAGACCTGGTTGTCGCGCTCGTCAAGGGTGACCCAGTCGGTACCGTTGACAGAGGCTTCCAGAGTCCAGGATGTGGGAGCGGTAGAACCGTCGGAACTGCTGGAGATGGTGTACATATTGACGGCCTGCTTGTTGCCCGTGCCCAGGTAGACGGTCAGGGATGCGGTATCCCCGCTGATGGTGGAGGAAGAACCGTCGCTCCAGGAGCTGCCTGTGCTGTTGTCAAACAGGAAGTAATCGGCGTCGATGTTCACCGGGTAAGCCTTGACGCCTTCGCCGGCCAGCTGGGCGGCAGAGTAAACAAAGCTCACGTCGTTTGCCAGATCCTCTTTGGGATTGGGTTTCTCATCGCCCTGGGTGATGGAGGGGGGAGCGGAATCTTCATCCGTGCCCCAAGTGGAGGGCTGGTCGCCCATGACGAAATCCAAAGTGACGGTCTTGCCTTCGTCGTTGACCAGGTCGGTTTGTTTGACGTAGGTCTTGTTGTAGTCCTCGCCGTCGATCTTCAGGCTCTGGACGTAGACGTTGTCATGGCTGTTGTTTTCAGCGTTGATGACGATGTCGTTGTGGCCTTCCACATGGATGGTGGCCTTTTCAAACAGGGGAGAACCGATGGCGAATTCGCCGCTGCCCATGTTCAGGGGATAGAGGCCCAGGCAGGACAGGACGTACCAACCGGACATCTCGCCGTTGTCTTCGTCACCGGGATAGCCTTGGCCGATCTCGCTGCCGATGTAGAGGCGTTCCATAACCTCACGGACAGTGGACTGAGTCTTCCAAGGACGATCGGTGAAGAGATACATGTAAGGAATGTGGTGGGAGGGCTGGTTGCTCATACCGAACTGGCCCATCTTGACTTCGCGGGCTTCACGCATCTCATGGATGGTGCTGCCGTAGGAACCAGGATTGAAGGTGCCGGGCGTGGAGAAAAGAGCGTCCAGCTTTTCGCCAAGCTTATCCTTGCCGCCGTAGAGGTTGGCAAGGCCGTTGCCGTCCTGAGGAGTATGGAAAGCCATGTTCCAGCCGTTGGTCTCGGTGTAGTCGCCGCCCCAACGGGTGGGATCGCTCAGGCTGCTGCTGGAGGTGAACCAGCCGTCTTTGAAGAGGTGGACATAACGAGTGGCATTGTTTCTGTAGTACTCATACTCGTCGTTGTATTCTTCCCACTCTTGAGAGCCGGGTTCTTCCATGTCGCGCAGAGTCTTGGCCATGTTGGAGATGCCGTAGTCGTTGATCCAGCCTTCCAGGGTCCAGGACAAACCTTCGGAACGGTTGTTGTAACCTTTGAAGATGGCGCTGTCCAGAGTGTTCTGGCGGCCCTTGGTGCTGTCGGAGCTTACCACAGCGGCGTTTTTGATGGCCGAGTCATAAGCATCATCGTAGTTGAATACCTGGCCGCGCATGATGGCATCGCCAAGGATGACGTCGGAGCTGGTGCCTACCATGGAGTTGGTGCCGCCGGGGGCAACCCAACGCGGAATCCAGCCGCAGTCTTGATAGTGCTCAACCAGGCCGTTGAGCAAAGTGGTGTTGCTCTCGGGAGTCAGCAGAGCATAAGCGGCCCAAGTGGTGCGGTAGGTGTCCCAGAAGCCGTTGTTGTAGTAAAGGTCGCCGTCTTGGACGCCGTTGCCATAGGGGCTCTGGTACTGCATGTGGGGTTCATCTACTGTGCCGGTGTTCTCACCCATGGAGTTGGGATACAGGAACAGACGATACATGTTAGAGTAGAGAGTAGTCAGCTGCTCAAAGCTGGCGCCTTCTACGTCGATGGTGCCCAGCTTCTCATCCCAAAGGGTCTGAGCACGCTCTTTAACGTCTTCCAAAGTATCTTCCTTAGAGATCTCCTGCTCCAGGTTCTTCTTAGCCTGCTCGTAGCTAATGAAGGAGGTGGCGATTCTCATGTTGACCACGTCAACGTCCTCGCCGAAGGAGACTTCCGTAGAGCTGGTGGAAGTGGGAGCGGTATCAAAGATACCGTAGACATACAGGTTGCCCATGCCGTTGTTGCCGGCGTTCAGGTTCGAGGAACCCATGGCGGTGAAGCTGTTGTCCTCGGCGTTAAAGGAGATTCCACCGCCGTTACCATTGGTGAACTTGATTTTACGTTGGGCAACGCCCTCATCAAAGGTGACACGGGTAATGGAACCATGCATAGAGGGGGCAAGCTCGAGTTTAGCGCCGGCGGACATGTTGCCGTCGTCTTTGTTGAACTCGACGCTGTAGTAATGGGCTTTTGCAGTTTCGTTGTCGTGGGAATAACGAGCAGTGCTGCCGCTGCCGGTGACAGGCATAAAGAAGAAGCAGCGGCGGTCGCCGATCCACACGCTGGCCACGTGGCCTAGACGCATCCAGTTCATGGTGCCCTCAGCAGTATCGTACTGATATACGTTACCTTCGCCGGTGCTCACATTGTTGGGGGACCAGAAGTTGAATCCGTGGGGCACTGCGGTGGCCGGACCGGTCAAGCCGCGGGAATGAAAGCGGTTTTGGTTGTTGGTGCCACGCAGGGTGTACACATAGTCGGACGGACGCTCGTAAACGACTTCAGGGGAATTCTCGATGGTGATATCATCGATAGAAGCGATGAAAGACTTGCCTGTACCATTGGGGTTGTCATAGCCAATCAGGATCTTCTCAATGGTTTTGCCGGCGGCTACTTCACCGATGCGGGAACCGACATAGTTCCACTGATCGTTGAACAGAACCTTGCCTTCGCCCATTCCGGTGGGAGTGAAGGGATAACGGTTCTGGTCGGTAGCACCCAGGTCGCTCAGATATGTACCATCGGTAAATTTCAGATCGATGGCCATATAGAGACTAGTGTAGTCAAAGTCGTAGCTATAGTCAAAGTCGTAGCTATAGCCACCGCTGCTGGGCTTTGCCAGGTAAGACAGCTTGGTGTCAGGGCCGACGGCAATGTCCAGATTGTCATAAATGACATTGTAGCTGTAGCCGTGGCCGGCGGCGTCTTGGGAACCGGAGATGCTCAGACCTTTGCTGCCGGACCATGCGGTGCCGCTAGTCGAGATAGACATTTTGCTGCCACTGGCTAAGGTTTCTCCCTCGTCAGTGACTTCGACTGCGCCGTTTACAGCGAGCCCTTCGTCGGACTCAAAGGATGAGTAGAAGGAATCGGTGCTGCCTTCGCCCATAGCAGGCTCGGCAGAAGCTGGGATAGCAAAGCTGACTGTGGATGAAACCATCAGTGTGCTCAGCGCAAGAGAAAGTAATCTCTTAGCTTTTGCGTTCATTTTTTTACCTCCATAAACTTCTTGCTCTTCGGGCTTCCTCAAAAAACACAAAAACATGAAGCCGTCTACCCTAAGACAGCCCCACGTTATATGCACCCCCTTTCTTTATGCATTTCAATTATTTTGAAGCAGAAAACAGGCCACGGAAGGATTTGGGGAACACGTGACCACAAAACTGCTAAACAATTGCAGGACTGTACAACAGTTAATATATTAAGATGAAGAAGTGGGATTGTGAACAGGAGATAATTTTGAATATTATCCACATTATTTATGCCGATTACATTTCTATTATAGCATGATTTTATACTTTATGAAACCTATTTTCAAATTCAATCAAATTTTCTGATATATTGCAAGAAAACTGATGATAACTTCTGTGAATAATTTATATTAAAATAAAATACAAAAAGATAATGTGAAAATATAATTCCGTAAAAAAGGAACCCGGCCCTGTGTTATGTACAGGGCCGGGAAACGAAGGATTAAGGGGTTTAAGAAAATCCTTTATCCTCTCTCGTTATTTGGTGATAGTAATGGGGAAGGTGAGGCAGGGATCATCGATGTAACGGCCAGTTGCGGGATCCTTGATCTTGGCCGTGAAGATGCGGTTGCCTACAGATCCAACCGATATCGTGATCTTGAAGGTCTTTACATCTCCGTTTACCGTGCTCTCTACTGCTTCCTTCGTGATCGCATTTCCTCTTTCGTTGAAGATGCCTACTGTCTCCACATTTGCTGTAGTCTCTACTTCTACAACGAACGATTCGTTTACCTTCGCCATTCCTGCACTCGATACCGACAGGATCTTCTCTCCCGACGGCTTGGCTGCCACCGAGAAGCTCACTGTCACTGAAGAGTTCACAAAGCTTCCTCCCACAGCTGCTGTGGCGATCGTCAGCACGCGGTTCTCTCCCTGGGATGCTACGGCAGTCTTGATGGTCCATGTCTTGGTGTTGTCCTCGGGGTTGTACACCGACTTCATGCCAAGGATGGTGACATATTTGCCGTTCTCGTTGAGGAGGGCAAAGCGGCTGCGGTCAGCGGAGGTCTTGATGGTGAGGGTAATGGTCTCGTTGGGCTCATAAGTATCCTTATCAGCCGAAGCGGAGAGGACGAATTCCTTAGCAGTAAGGGCGTCGATGGCGTCCTTGATGGCCTGGGTGGCATCCAGGACCTGGGTCTTGGTAGCATCGGCGTTGTCGAGCAGGGCCTTGCCGGCTTCCACGGCGGAGGTCAGGGCTGCATAGGAATCTTCCGTATAGTTGTTGGCATCGTAAGCTTCTGCTTCTGCGATAGCGTCTTTCAATGCCTGCAGGTCTTCTTCGCTGGGGATGCTGGGTTCAGCTTCGGTGAACTGGAACCAGTCGATATTGACAACATGGTTGTAGTCAGCATCAAAGACAAAGTACAAATCATGTACACCAGTAGGTGTGACATCCAGATCAACAGAGGCTTCCTGGTATCTACTCCAGCCGCCGGTCTGTCTTACAGTCATGGTACCGATCTTAGTACCGCCGGAAGCTTCGTCATGACCGTCAATCCAGAGATCGACGATACGGTTGCCACTGCCGCCGTTTTCAGCGGAGTAGTACATGGTGAAGGACTCAGCGCCCACTTTGCCAAAGTTGACATAATGGTAACCGGCCCATTCGCCAGGCTGGCAGCCGCCGATGTTGGGTCCGTCGTTGACGATGCCCTTACTGATGTCTTGGTCAAAAGTTTCGGCTTCGATCTTCTCGTAAGCTTTGCGGAGTACTCCCAAGCTGTTCATCGCGGTATTGATCTCGGCAGCGGCAGCATCGCGTTCTTCCTTGGTGGCATCTTCCTTAGCCAGGATAGCTTCACCCTTGGCGAGAGCTTCTTGCAGGATAGCCCAGGATTCTTCGTCGTATTTGCCGTCGTCGTTGTTATACTCTTTGGCAGCTTCCACAGCCTCGGTCAAGCCCTTGACACCGTTGTCAACCAAGCCGCTGAGGGCTTCACGCAGGTCGGCAATTACAATGTTGTATTCGCCGCAGGTTGCATCAGGATCAGCCTGGACAGCTTCAGCAGCTTCCTTAGCCTTAGCCAAAGCAGCATAGGATTCCTCGGTGTAGTAGTTGGAGTTCTTTTCAGCCTCGGCGGCTTCGGCCAAAGCATCCTTCAGATCCTGGATATTCTTGTCGGTGGGAGGACCGTTGGGATCCTCAGCCTCGACGAACTGGATGTAGTCCAGATACAAGGAGCTGGATTTCAGAACCACATAGACATTAGTGAGCTGAGGCGGAATTACGGAATCCAGATCAAAGGTTTCTTCGCCATATTCATACCAACCGGTGCTGGGCAGGCTCAGGGTTGCTACCAGCGGGCCGGTGGGGGAACCAGTGCGGATCTCAAGCGAACCAGTGCCATAAGACTGCTGATAACCGACGGTGATGCCGGAGGCACCGTTGGTATCGGTAAAGTCTACGCGGCGGAAGGCTGCAGTAGCATCGCCATAGTAGTTGCCCGAAATATACTGTCCGCCGCTGGCGCCGGAATCACTCCGAACGTTAATGGTACCCTCGGAGAAGTTGGCGTTGTAGGATTCTGCTTCGATCTTATCAAAGGGAGCGCGGGTAGCGCTGCTCTCCAAGTAATAGATAGCGTCTTCGATCGCAGAGGTGGCGTCGAGGCAATCCTGCTTGGAGGAGGAAGGATCGTCGTAAACCTTCTGGCCGGCTTCGATAGCGGCAGTCAGAGTTGCAAAAGATTCCTCGGTGTAACCTGCGCCATCAATGGCCTTTGCTTTGGTCAAAGCGGCGTCCAGTTCGGCACGGCCGTTGCTCTCGAGACCTTTGATAGCGTTGTTGATGGCCTGAGTAGCGCTGTTGCGCTCAGCCTTGGTAGCATCTTCTTTTTCAAGGATCGCTTTACCATTGGCCAGAGCGTCAGTCAAAGCCTTAAAGGATTCCTGAGTATAGTTGTCGCCTTTGTAGCCTTCGGCTTTGGAGACAGCTTCTTCCAGACCCTTCAGACCATTGTCTACCAAATTGGTGATGGCTTTGTTGATATCGTTGACGGCTACAGTGTAATCGTCTTCCGTAGCGTCCGGATTGGCCAAAACGGTCTCACCAGCTGCGATAGCATCGGTCAAAGCCTTGAAGGAATCCTCTGTGTAATAGGTACCTTCGTAGGTGTTGGCATTTTCCAGAGCATTTTCCAGTTCAGCCTTATCATAGATAGGACCTTGGTCGATACCCAGGAACTGAATCTCAGAAATCTGTTTGCCGTTGTTGCCATCGAAATTGAAACGGTAGAAGGAGTAACGGGTTTCATTTTCAGTGGCGAAAGGACGGGTATAGCGGTTCCACTCAAAGACCTGGTTGTCTCTCTCATCAATGGTAACCCAGTCGGTACCATTGTTGGAAGCTTCCAGAGTCCAGGATACAGGGGCATTGGAACCGGTGGAGCTGGAGATAGTGTACATATTGACAGCCTGCTTGTTGCCAGCACCCAGGTAGAAGGTCAGGGAAGCGGTGTCAGCAGTGATGCTGGAAGAACCGCTGGTGCTGTTGTTGAAGAGGCTGGAGGTGCTGCCGATATTCTCAGCATAAACCTTTTTGCCTTCGCCGGCCAGCTGATCAGCCGAATCCACAATGGATACGCTTTCAGCCAGATCCTCTTTGGGATTGGGTTTCTCATTGCCCTGGGTGATGGAAGGGGGAGCGGAATCCTCGGCAGTGCCGAAAGAAGTGTTGGGTTCATCGCCCATGACAAAGTCCAAAGTGACGGTCTTGCCTTCATCGTTGACCAGATCGGTCTGTTTGATGTAGGTCTTGTTGTAGTCCTCGCCGTTGACCTTCAGGCTCTGGACATAAACACTGTCGTGATCGTTGCCGGGGGCATTGATGACGATATCGTTAGCGCCTTCCACATGGATGGTGGCCTTCTCGAACAGGGGGGAGCCGATGGCGAATTCGCCGCTGCCCATGTTCAGAGGATAGAGGCCCAGGCAGGAGAGAACATACCAAGCGGACATCTCACCGTTGTCTTCGTCACCGCAGTAGCCTTGGCCGATCTCGCTGCCGATATAGAGGCGTTCCATGACCTCACGGACAGTGGACTGAGTCTTCCAAGGACGATCGGTGTAAAGATACATGTAAGGAATGTGGTGGGAGGGCTGGTTGCTCATACCGAACTGGCCCATCTTGACTTCGCGGGCTTCACGCATCTCATGGATGGTGCTGCCGTAGGAACCAGGATTGAAGGTGCCGGGCGTGGAGAAAAGAGCGTCCAGCTTTTCGCCAAGCTTATCCTTGCCGCCGTAGAGGTTGGCAAGGCCGTTGCCGTCCTGAGGAGTATGGAAAGCCATGTTCCAGCCGTTGGTCTCGGTGTAGTCGCCGCCCCAACGGGTGGGATCGCTCAGGCTGCTGCTGGAGGTGAACCAACCGTCTTTGAAGAGATGGGTGTAACGGATGGCGTTGTTGCGGTAGTACTCATACTCGTCATTGTACTCTTCCCACTCTTGAGAGCCGGGTTCTTCCATGTCGCGCAGAGTCTTGGCCATGTTGGAGATGCCGTAGTCGTTGATCCAGCCTTCCAGGGTCCAGGACAAACCTTCGGAACGGTTGTTGTAACCTTTGAAGATGGCGCTGTCCAGAGTGTTCTGGCGGCCCTTGGTGCTGTCGGAGCTTACCACAGCGGCGTTTTTGATGGCCGAGTCATAAGCATCATCGTAGTTGAATACCTGGCCGCGCATGATGGCATCGCCAAGGATGACGTCGGAGCTGGTGCCTACCATGGAGTTGGTGCCGCCGGGGGCAACCCAACGCGGAATCCAGCCGCAGTCTTGATAGTGCTCAACCAGGCCGTTGAGCAAAGTGGTGTTGCTCTCGGGAGTGAGCAGGGCATAAGCCGCCCAAGTGGTGCGGTAGGTGTCCCAGAAGCCGTTGTTGTAGTAAAGGTCGCCGTCTTGGACGCCGTTGCCATAGGGGCTCTGGTACTGCATGTGGGGTTCATCTACTGTGCCGGTGTTCTCACCCATGGAGTTGGGATACAGGAACAGACGATACATGTTAGAGTAGAGAGTAGTCAGCTGCTCAAAGCTGGCGCCTTCTACGTCGATGGTGCCCAGCTTCTCATCCCAAAGGGTCTGAGCACGCTCTTTAACGTCTTCCAAAGTATCTTCCTTAGAGATCTCCTGCTCCAGGTTCTTCTTAGCCTGCTCGTAGCTAATGAAGGAGGTGGCGATTCTCATGTTGACCACGTCAACGTCCTCGCCGAAGGAGACTTCCGTAGAGCTGGTGGAAGTGGGAGCGGTATCAAAGATACCGTAGACATACAGGTTGCCCATGCCGTTGTTGCCGGCGTTCAGGTTCGAGGAACCCATGGCGGTGAAGCTGTTGTCCTCGGCGTTGAAGGTGATTCCGCCGCCGTTGCCGTTGGTGAATTTCACTTTACGGTTGGCAACGCCGTCGTCAAAGGTGAAGCGCGTGATGGAACCGTGCATCGTGGGAGCCAGTTCCAACTTTGCGCCGGCCGACATATTGCCGTCGTCTTTGTTGAACTCGACGCTGTAGTAATGGGCTTTTGCAGTTTCGTTGTCGTGGGAATAACGAGCAGTGCTGCCGCTGCCGGTGACAGGCATAAAGAAGAAGCAGCGGCGGTCGCCGATCCACACGCTGGCCACGTGGCCTAGACGCATCCAGTTCATGGTGCCCTCAGCAGTATCGTACTGATATACGTTACCTTCGCCGGTGCTCACATTGTTGGGGGACCAGAAGTTGAATCCGTGGGGCACTGCGGTGGCCGGACCGGTCAAGCCGCGGGAATGAAAGCGGTTTTGGTTGTTGGTGCCACGCAGGGTGTACACATAGTCGGACGGACGCTCGTAAACGACTTCAGGGGAATTCTCGATGGTGATATCATCGATAGAAGCGATGAAAGACTTGCCTGTACCATTGGGGTTGTCATAGCCAATCAGGATCTTCTCGATGGTTTTGCCGGCGGCTACTTCACCGATGCGGGAACCGACATAGTTCCACTGATCGTTGAACAGAACCTTGCCTTCGCCCATTCCGGTGGGAGTGAAGGGATAACGGTTCTGGTCGGTAGCACCCAGGTCGCTCAGATATGTACCATCGGTAAATTTCAGATCGATGGCCATATAGAGACTAGTGTAGTCAAAGTCGTAGCTATAGTCAAAGTCGTAGCTATAGCCACCGCTGCTGGGCTTTGCCAGGTAAGACAGCTTGGTGTCAGGGCCGACGGCAATGTCCAGATTGTCATAAATGACATTGTAGCTGTAGCCGTGGCCGGCGGCGTCTTGGGAACCGGAGATGCTCAGACCTTTGCTGCCGGACCATGCGGTGCCGCTAGTCGAGATAGACATTTTGCTGCCACTGGCTAAGGTTTCTCCCTCGTCAGTGACTTCGACTGCGCCGTTTACAGCGAGCCCTTCGTCGGACTCAAAGGATGAGTAGAAGGAATCGGTGCTGCCTTCGCCCATAGCAGGCTCGGCAGAAGCAGGGATAGCAAAGCTAACTGTGGATGAAACCATCAGTGTGCTCAGCGCAAGAGAAAGTAATCTCTTAGCTTTTGCGTTCATTTTCTTACCTCCATAAACTTCTTGCTCTTCGGGCTTCCTTAGAAAATATAAAAACATGAAGCCGTCTACCCTAAGACAGCCCCACGTTATATGCACCCCCTTCCTTTATGCATTTCAATTATTTTGAAGCAGAAAACAGGCCACGGAAGAATTTGGGGAACACGTGACCACAAAACTGCTAAACAATTGCAGGACTGTACAACAGTTAATATATTAAGATGAAGAAGTGGAATTGTGAATAGGAGATAATTTTGAATGTTATCCACATTATTTGGCCCAATTCCATCGCTATTATAGCACGATTTTGTGCTTTGTGAAACCCATTTTTAAATCTAATCAAATTTTCTGATATATTGTAAAAACGAGATGAATAACTTTTGTGCAAGAAGTCATATGAAAACAATCAATATTTTTGCTTATTATTAAAACAAGATAAAGAACTATAAAATACAATGAAAAAAGAAATAAGAGAACATCTCTTATAACAGGCATTGATTGACAGAAGATTGGAACAAGTCTATAATAAAAAACTGATTATAAGAGCGGTTTTCACAGTAAAGTAATTGGACGGCATTTTAAAACCGATTCTAGAAAGATTCGCGTTTTAGAAATTTTTCGCGTTATACATTAATAATAGTGACATGTGAAACGATAACACAAAGGAAGTGATGGTTATGTCCTCCCAGCCGGTCCTACGAGTCGGGTTGGTCATCGCAGATGAAATGGAATTTAAACCGTTTGCCGAATGGAGCCAGGATCAGAGCGAACGAAGGGAAAATCAATTATTGGGATACGAAAGAATTTCCTTCGCTTTGGAAAATCAGGGACGTAAAATACAATTGGATGCGGTGTTGTGCGGGATTGGAAAGGTGAATGCCGCGACTGCAGCGGCTTTTCTTGCCTCCGAAGGGGTTGACATCATGCTCAACATCGGCTTATCAGGAGCGATTTCCAATGTGCGCCGGGGCGATTTCGTGGCCGGTACACAGTATGTAGAAGCCGACTTCGATTTGACACCCTTAGGCTATCAGTTGGGAGAAAAGCCGGGACAGGAATTCTGTTATCAAGCTGATCCCCGTCTTTTGGAGGCGGTCCAAAAGGCATGCCCAGGTTTGAAAAGCGGTATCTTGGGCTGCGGCGATTTGTTCCTGAACAATGCCGATAAAAAAGACCTTTATTACAAGACTTTTGATCTGACGGCCTTTGACATGGAAACTGGAGCTATCGGATCGGTGTGCTATCGGGCGGGTATCCCTTATTTATCCATCCGCAAGATCTCGGACGATGCGGCGGAACAGTCGGTAGATGAATACACAGAGATGAACAATTTAGCAGAATCCTCGTTGGTCGATGTCTTACAGAGCCTTTTGAATCAGTTGATGGTGGGGGATTCTTTCTGGAACTAACCGATTGGCCGCTGTGAGAAGCGGTTGATGGACATCATGAATGGGAGTTGTTGCCTGTGTCCGCTCGTACCAAACAGAATTTTGTACATGGCTCGATTATTTTGATCGCAGGCGCCATTTTGGTCAAGGTGATTGGCGCATTGTTCAAAATCCCCTTGGATCATTTAATCGGTTCCACCGGCATGGGGTATTTTGGGAGTGCCTATAATTTGTTTGTACCCATCCAGACCATCGCTGTGGCGGGATTCCCGGTGGCTATCTCACGGATGGTGGCTGAAAATGTAGCAAGAGGACGGTTCCGGGATGTCCGGCGTATCCAGAAAGTAGCGGCCCGAGTCCTGATTATCACAGGTTTGCTGGGAAGCCTTCTGATGTTTGCAGGTTCTTTTCTGTTTGTGCGGGTCATTGACAATCCGAATTCCCTTTACAGCCTTTTGGTGATGTCGCCTTCCATCTTTTTCTTGTGCGTCATGTCCATCCAGCGCGGCTACTACCAGGGCCTCTCCAACATGAAGCCTACGGCCATTTCCCAGATTATTGAGGCCATGGGCAAACTGGTACTGGGACTGATCTGTGCCAACTTGATCATCAATATGGGGATGGGCCAGTTCCAGCAAAGCGGCCAGGTATTTGGCCATACGTTTGAGACGGTGGCCACCAGTTCCATGTCGGATGAAGAACTGAAGACGCTGGAAGAACAGGCCGGCAAAGTCATCTTGGTTCCCATCGAGGATGGGGCCACAGAAGAGGAAATCAATCAATTGGTAGAACAGGCAGCCCATAACGCTTGTTTGCCTTACGCATCAGCCGGCGCTATTGGAGGCGTCATGCTGGGTACGGTATTCGGTGCAGTCTATTTGACTTTGCGCCGCCGTATCCGAGGGGACGGTATCACCAAGGCGGAATTGGCGGCGTCTCCGGAACCAATGTCCAACAAAGCATTGCTCCGGACGATGATGGCTATTGCAATCCCCGTGGCTTTGGGAGCCTTGGCCAATAATCTATCCAGCCTGATTGACACCATTACCGTCCAATCCGGGCTAAGCGATGTGATGCAAAGCAGTTCTGACACCATCCGTCAGCTTTACGAAGGAAGACTGCCGGATGGGATTATCAACAGCCAAATCCCCAATTATCTTTACGGCAGTTATTCGGGCAAAGCTATCACGATGTTTAATCTGATCCCGACCTTAACGACGTCGGTGGGTGTCAGCGCATTGCCGGCAGTGACGGCGGCATGGACCCTTCGGGACCGTAAAGCCACTAAGAAAAGCATTGAAGCCGTTATTAAGATCACAGGCTTGATCGGTATTCCGGCAGGCCTCGGCATCTCGGTTTTGGCGGGACCGATCATGGGCTTGCTTTACGGCAATCCCAAGGAGATCGCGGTAGCCACTCCTTTATTGACCATTTTAGGTATTTGTGTAATCCTACTCTCTCTTATTACACCGATTAACAGTATGCTGCAGGCAGTAGGGAAGGCATCTACTATTGTGAAACTGATGCTTGTTTCGGCGGCTATTAAATTGGTATTTAATATGGTGTTGATCCATATCCCGGCCGTCAACATTGTAGGCGCGCCGATCGGAACCTTTGCCAGCTATCTGTTTTTGATTGTGGCAGACCTATATATTCTTTGCAAAACCACAAAGGTGAAGCTGAATTTTACCAGGATCTTTGTAAAGCCCATGATCTCCGGACTCTTTTGTGCAGCGGCAGGGTTCTCGATGAATGGACTGCTGGGTTTGGTACTGCCGGATAAGATTGCAGTACTGGGAGCTATCGCAGTGGCGGCGGTTGTATATGTGGTTTCGCTGTTCCTGCTGCGCGTGATGTCGAGAGAAGATATTTTGTTGCTTCCCAAAGGGGAAAAAATCGCTCGTCTACTTGAAAAAAGAGGTTGGATACGTTAATATAATACAGCGGATGTATATTTTATAGATTTTCTTATGGCGGTCTATAAAAACACGTCGGTCAGCGGAAAGGATAGAGGGCGATATTGGTCGTCTGCGGTGAGATGTAAAACCGTAAAAAAGGAGTTCTATGGAGTTTGAAACTAAGGATCAATATGGGATCCAGGATTTGCTGAAGATCATGGAGATGCTTCGGTCTCCGGGGGGATGTCCGTGGGATCGGGAACAGACCCATGAGAGCATCCGCAAAAACATGATTGAGGAAACCTATGAAGTGGTGGAGGCTATCGACAATCAGGACCCTGAGCTGCTCAAGGAGGAGCTTGGGGACGTACTTCTACAGGTGGTATTTCATTCCCGGATGGAGCAGGAAGCCGGCCGGTTTGACTTTGACGATGTATGCGACGGCATTTGTAAAAAGCTGATCGTACGTCATCCCCATGTATTTGGAGAGGTCGTTGCCGATACTTCCGGTCAAGTACTGAAAAACTGGGATGAGATCAAGAAAAAAACCAAAGGCCAAAAGACTAATACAGAGGTACTGAACAGTGTCCCGAGAGTCTTGCCGGCTTTGATGCGCAGTACGAAAGTGCAGCAAAAGGCCGCTCGTGCCGGCTTTGATTGGCCGGACGTATCCGGTGCGCTTCAGAAGCTGGAGGAGGAAATCGCAGAGCTGCGGGAAGCTGTTGAGTCCGGCTGTTCCAGCCAGTATGAGGAGGAGCTGGGAGATGTTTTATTCTCAGCGGTCAATGTATCCCGATTCCTCCAATGCGACGCAGAGGAGACGCTGACAAAAGCATGCGATAAATTTGTCGGCCGTTTTGAAGGCGTGGAGCATAAGGCCATGGCCCAGGGAAAAGATATGAAGGAACTTTCCCTGGAGCAGTTGGATGCTTTTTGGGATGAGGTCAAGCGGGAAGAACCGTAAGGACTTGCCGCCTCGTTTGGTTGATAGCGCGCCCTTGGGGAAGCTGACGCAAGCAAGGAAGCGTCGCTTATTAAATGTATTCGGCAGACGCTTCATCAGCCTGTGGATGTTATAAATCTTGTGAAGGAGTTATGTTCATGAACAAATCAGAATTCATTGCTGCTGTAGCAGAAAAGTCTGAACTGACCAAAAAAGATGCTGAGAAAGCTGTTGCAGCTATGATGGACGCCATCATGGAGGCAGTGGCCCAGGACGATAAAGTGCAGCTGATTGGCTTTGGTACCTTTGAGCGCCGTGAGCGCGGCGAGAAGGTCTACCGCAATCCCAGAACCGGCGAACAGATGACCGTTGCCCCGTGCAAATACCCTGTATTCAAAGCGGGCAGAGCGTTCAAAGAAGCGGTGGACAAATAATTTTGGGACCATCAGGAAGGCGGGATCAGAGGCGAGATGCCACTGGTTCCGCTTTTTTCGTAACAGAGAGGAGAATTTCATTGAGACTGGATAAATATTTAAAGGTATCCCGGCTGATTAAGCGCCGGACGGTGGCCAATGAGGCCTGCGATGCCGGACGGGTCATGGCAAACGGCAAGCCGGCCCGGGCGTCCTACGACGTGAAGGTAGGGGATGTCCTGGAGATTTCCTTGGGATCCAATGTGGTGAAGGCGGAGGTTCTGGCGGTGACAGAGCACGCCACAAAGGAAAATGCAGGGCTGATGTACCGCATCCTAAGCTGACGGAGATTGCTTGCAAAAAGGTGAGGATTTACTTCTAAAGACGTCCCTTTCGTCATATGGATAAAGTGAACCATAAACGGGAGGGATAAAGCATGACAGAAGAAAAAAAGATGATGAAGATGCCCCATAACGTCATACTGGAGGACCGGAGGAATCTGACGGTATCCGGCGTATCGGATGTGGACAGTTTCGACGAGCAAAATATCACGGTGTTTACCGATATGGGAGAGCTTGCCGTGCGCGGCTATAATCTGCACATCAACAAGCTCAACATTGAGACGGGGGAACTGACGCTGGAAGGCGAGATCTCATCGCTTACCTATACCGATGAACAGCAGCGGGGATCGGGATTCTTTGGCCGCCTGTTCAAATAAGGGGGGAGGGCATTGGGAATCTCCCTAGCCGACCAGACCATGGATTTTTTATTTTCCTGTGGTGTGGGGTTTGTACTAGGGGCGTTTTATGAGCTGTTCCGGTTTTATCGGATCATCATGCGCCCGGGAAAGGTTCTGGTCTTTTTCCAGGACCTTTTCTATTGGACGGTATGCGGTGTGGCAACCTTTCTCTTTATCTTCTGGGCCAACGCTGGGGAAATCCGGGGGTTTCTCATTGTGGGGGAACTGTTGGGAGCGGTAATCTATTATTGTACCCTAGGGTGGCTGATGCTTCAAAATGCCCGCCTGATCGCCAGGATTCTGCATCGCATTTCCATGTTCCTGAAGAAGTATGTATGGACTCCCCTGACAAAACCTTTCCGTCTTCTTTGGCGTGCCATCCGCAAAAGGACGGGCAAGATCAGCCAGACCACAAAAAAAGTTGGGATATCTGCCAAAAACCGCTTGAAAAAGCACCGGGCATTGTTGTATAATCTTTTTAATGGCATTCGCCTTTCAGGATCAAAAAAGGCCGGCAAAGGGGAGTAGAGTTTGTGAAGGCTGTGAAAAAGAAACGCAAAAGCATCCTGTTGAGAATCGCCGTGTTTGCATTGGCGGTTTATTTGGTAGGGTCGCTTGTCAATTTGCAATTGGACATCAGCGCTTCGCAAAAAAAGCTCGATAGTGTCAACGAGCAGATCCGTGAACAGACGCTTAAAAATGAGGATCTGTCAGCCTTGCTGGATTCTGGAGAAGACCCGGAGTACATCGAGCGCATGGCCCGGGAGATGGGTTATGTGTATCCCGATGAGCAGGTCATTGTAGCCGTTAACGGCAATTAATCGGCTGAGAGGCAAGGGCGACTAAAGGAGGATATTTTCAGTTTATGCAGGTTGAGGTAGGAGCCATCCTTGAAGGTAAGGTAACAGGCATTACGAAATTCGGCGCATTTGTTGAGCTGCCCGGCGGGAAGACCGGGCTTGTGCACATCTCTGAGGTGGCGTCCACCTATGTCAAAGAGATCCGGGATTATGTGACGGAAAATCAGACGGTCAAAGTCAAGGTGTTGAGCGTCAGCGACGATGGTAAGGTCAGCCTTTCGATGAAAAAGGCGGAGGAACGTCCTAACCGTTCGGCAAGCCGCGGCCGTCCCGGTTCATTTGAGTGGCATAGTCCCCGCGGTGAACCGGCTTCATTTGAGGATATGATGTCCAAATTCAAGCAGGTCAGCGAGGAGAAAATGTCCACCTTAAAGCGCAACAATGAATCAAGGCGCGGTTCCCGGCGCGCAGGTGGCCCTTCCTCCAGATCATAAAGGAGGAAGGGAATCCGATCTACCCGGGGCCAGGTAAACCATAAGATTGGATGTAAGACGGGGTGTGGACACACTCCGTCTTTTCGTTTTTAATAGAGGAGGATGTAGATGCTCATTATCAATGCAAAAATATATACCATGGCAGGTTCAGTGGTGGATAACGGATGGGTTCAGGTAAACGGGGGAAAGATTGCAGGCGTAAGAAATATGGACCAGCCTCCAGAGAGTTCATCCCAGACCATCATTGATGCAAAGGGGAAATGGCTGTTCCCAGGATTCATTGATGCCCACACCCATCTGGGGATGTGGGAAGACGGTCTGGGATTTGAAGGGGACGACGGCAATGAGGACACCGACCCATCCACGCCGCAGCTTCGTGCTGTCGACGCCATTAATCCTATGGATTACTGCTTTACTGAGGCGCTGGAGGCTGGGATTACCACTGTAATTACCGGTCCGGGCAGCGCAAATGCCATCGGCGGCCAGATGGCCGCCATCAAGACGATGGGCAAACGCATTGACGATATGATTGTGAAGGCGCCGGTGGCTATGAAATTTGCGCTGGGAGAGAATCCCAAGACCTCCTATCACGGCAAGAGCCAATCGCCGGTTACCAGGATGGCGACAGCTTCCATCATCCGGGAACAGCTGAACAAAGCCAAGCGGTATGAGGAGGAATTGCAGGCAGCGGCCAAAGATCCCGAATTGGAAGAACCGGAGTACGATGCAAAATGCGAAGCGCTCATCCCACTTTTCCGCAAGGAGA
This sequence comes from Solibaculum mannosilyticum, assembly GCF_015140235.1. Classification (GTDB taxonomy): domain Bacteria; phylum Bacillota; class Clostridia; order Oscillospirales; family Acutalibacteraceae; genus Solibaculum; species Solibaculum mannosilyticum. Next base: position 951,569 of record NZ_AP023321.1, read on the forward strand.
TCAAAGCCCATTTTCACGCCCACCGATGTGACGATATTTTTACAGCCATCCGTATTGCAAAAGAGTTTGATCTGGAATATGTAATCGTCCATGGCACGCAGGGACACAAGGCCACCGACGTGCTCGTGAAAGAAGAGGTAGATGTTTTAGCAGGCCCGGTACTGTGCGACCGTTCCAAGCCGGAACTTAAGGATCTCACCCCGGCCAATCCGGGGATTTTGGACCGCGCCGGTATCCGTACGGCGGTTGTTACCGATCATCCTGTAATCCCTATCCAGTATTTGCCCCTGTGTGCCGGACTGGCCGTGAGGGAGGGAATGGATTGGGAATCGGCTATCCGGGGGCTTACCATCGTCCCGGCTCAAATTTGTGGTATTGACCGTCAGGTAGGGTCTATCGAACCAGGAAAGGACGCTGATCTGGTATTATTTGACGGCGACCCTTTGACGTTAAAAGCCAAGCCATCCCTTGTGATCTGTAATGGACAAATCGTGAGGGAATAAGTTGAAAGGCAAACTGTACGACAGTAGACACAAAGAGAAGATCTTAAAATGTGGATATTGATAAATACTAGTTTTCTATTTCAATAAAATGAAAATTTTATTTATATTCTATGAACTCCCTTTACTTTTCCAGATATTCATGCTATACTGAACTCATAGCAAAGGGTTCCATTGCCAAAAACCCTTTTAGGGTTTATTTATAGAGGGAGATGATCAGAATGACGATTACCATTACCGGCAGAAAGGTCACTCTAAGGGATTCCTTTAAACAGCGCGTGGAAAAAAAGCTCTCTAAGTTGGACAGGCTTTTTGGCCCGGATGCGCAGGCAGCTGTCACCGTCACACTGGAAAAAAACCGTCAGACAGTGGAAGTTACCATCAAGCAAAAGGGTATGACCTACCGCGCGGAGGAAACCGCCTTTGAAATGGAAGAGGCCTTTGACAAAGTAGTCGACATCCTCACCCGTCAGATCCGCCGCAATAAGACCCGGTTGGAAAAACGGCTCCGCATTGGTTCCATCGACGACATTGTTGCCGGTGCCCAAGAACCTGTGGAAGAAGAGACCGACTTCAAGGTAGTGCGCACCAAGTATCTTCCCATCAAGCCAATCAGTGTGGAGGAAGCCATCCTGCAGATGAACATGCTGGGTCATGAATTCTTCATGTTCCGTAACGCTGAGACGAGCGAGATCAACGTCGTATACCGCCGTAAAAATGGAGACTATGGTCTGCTTGCGCCGGAGGAAGACGAATAAATTAAAAAAGATAGGGCCGCAGCCATGGGGCAGAATCCAGGTGAGGGAGGTATTTCCTATACCACCGGATTTCCCAAGGGCCTGCGGCCCTTTTTTGTGGTGTGAATCGGGAGGTTTTATGGAAAGAATTCAATTATCAGCCCCATGTCTGTTTGGCCTGGAAGGAATACTGGCCAGTGAACTGCGTCGGATGGGGGCGGAGGATGTCCGGCCGGACAATGGCAGGGTAGACTTCGCCGGAGATCTCAATATGCTGTGCCGGGCCAACTTAGGTTCCCGGTTTGCAGAACGCATCCAGATTGAGCTGGGACGTTTTCCAGCCAAGACTTTTGATCAACTGTTTGAAGGGGTCAAACGTCTCCCTTGGGAACAGTGGATCGGTAAAAAGGATGCATTTCCTGTCAAAGGATGGGCGCTGGAGTCCAAATTATTTAGCGTACCGGACTGCCAGTCCATTGTCAAGAAAGCGGTGGTGGAACGGCTCAAGCAGAAGTACGGGATCGGCTGGTTTGAGGAAACAGGAGCGGTACATCAAATCCAATTCTCCATCCACAAGGACGAAGCGGCATTGTTTCTGGATACCTCTGGTGCAGGACTCCATAAACGAGGTTATCGTCCAGCTGCAAACCAGGCCCCCATTCGGGAGACGCTGGCGGCTGCCATGGCTGATTTGGCCCATGTCCGGGGTTACAGCCGCGTATACGATCCCATGTGCGGCTCTGGGACGCTGCTCATCGAATCGGCCCTTATTGCACTGCGCATTGCGCCGGGACTGGGCCGTCATTTCGCGGCTGAAAAATGGGAGGGTATTTCCCAGGAAATATGGAGGAGTGAACGGCAAAGGGCCATTGGGATGATCATCCGGGACAACGAATTTGAAGCCTTTGGATCGGACATCGATGCCCATTCTCTGGAACTGACGCTGGAGAATGCCCATCGTGCCGGGGTCAAGGACCGTATCCGGGTTCAGCAGCGAGATGTACGGGATTTCGTACCGGAAGGAGAGAAGGGGACAGTCCTGTGCAATCCCCCCTACGGCGAACGTCTGCTGGATATGAAGGAGGCGGAGGATCTTTACCGGATTCTCGGCAGACGCTTTGTAAAAAAGGAAGGGTGGAGTTATTATATTATTTCGCCCCATGATCAATTTGAACAGCTGTTTGGATCCAAGGCGGATAAACGTCGTAAACTTTATAACGGCATGATTAAGTGCCAATATTACATGTATTTTAAGGATGGCCGTCCGGCAAAGAAGAGCGGCACAGTCCGTAGATAATTGAGGCCAAAACAACAGCGTCGAAACCTATCTCTCTTTTTCGAAAGAGATGATTGGTGTTTCGACGCTGTTGTTGTATGAAAAATAGCAGATAGATGATTATCATGGAAAAAGTTGGTCAACCATAGCATTGGACAAGAGGGCAAATAGACGTTGGTGATATTCACAAAGGGATCCCGGGTAGGTTCTGGGAAATGTAAACAATTTATGAAATGAGAAAAAATTCCCAATTGGCACTTGATTTTTCCTGACCACTTGATTATTATAGTATTAGCACTTAAAGGTTGTGAGTGCTAATACTTAGCTTATAATAACTTAAGGAGGAATAAATATGAAGATCAGCCCGCTTGCTGACAGAGTCGTCATCAAAATGGTAGAAGCCGAAGAGACCACAAAATCCGGTATTGTCCTGGCCAGTTCGGCCCAGGAGAAGCCTCAGGTAGCAGAGGTTCTGGCAGTCGGCCCCGGTGGTATGGTGGACGGCAAAGAAGTCGTTATGAACATCAAGGTAGGCGATAAGGTTATTGCCAGCAAATACTCCGGCACAGAAGTCAAAGTGGACGGCGAAGAAGTCCTGATTGTCCGTCAGTCCGATATCCTGGCCATTGTAGAAGACTAAGAGCAGAAGCTCATACGATTGATTATTAGGAGGTATATGCGTTATGTCAAAGGAAATCCGTTTTGGCGCAGAAGCCCGTCAGGCTTTGCAGGCCGGCATCGATAAGCTGGCTGATACCGTAAAAATCACCTTGGGTCCGAGAGGCCGCAATGTGGTGCTGGATAAGAAATTCGGCGCTCCCCTCATCACCAACGACGGCGTTACCATCGCCAAGGAGATCGAGCTGGACGACGCTTTTGAAAATATGGGTGCTCAGCTGGTCAAAGAAGTGGCCACCAAGACAAATGATGTGGCCGGCGACGGTACTACGACCGCTACTCTGCTGGCTCAGGCCATTGTCCGCGAGGGCATGAAGAACGTCACTGCCGGAGCCAATCCTATGATCCTGAAAAAGGGCATCCAGAAGGCTGTAGACGCCGCCATCGAGACGGTGAAATCCCACTGCCAGAAAGTCAGCGGCTCTGAGGATATCGCCCGTGTAGCCACGGTATCGGCCGCTGATGAAGTTATCGGTAAGTTGATCGCTGAGGCCATGGAAAAGGTATCTGCCGACGGCGTTATCACTGTTGAGGATTCCAAAACCGCCGAGACCTACACCGAAGTGGTGGAAGGCATGCAGTTTGACCGCGGCTATATCTCCCCCTACATGGTTACCGATACCGACAAGATGGAAGCTGTTATCGACGACGCTTACCTGCTGATTACCGACAAGAAGATTTCCAACATTCAGGATATTTTGCCCTTGCTGGAACAGATCGTCAACGCTGGCCGTAAACTGGTCATCATCGCCGAAGATATCGAAGGCGAGGCTCTGACCACCCTGCTGCTCAACAAGCTGCGCGGTACCTTTGTCTGCGTAGGCGTCAAAGCTCCGGGCTTCGGTGATCGCCGCAAGGAGATGCTGCAGGATATCGCCATCCTCACCGGCGGTCAGGTCATTTCCGAAGAAGTTGGTCTCGAACTCAAGACCACTACTATGGAGCAGTTGGGCCGTGCCGGTCAGGTCAAGGTGCAGAAAGAGAATACCATCATCGTCAATGGCGCCGGTGACTCCGAGGCTATCAAGGCCCGTGTAGCTCAGATCCGCGCTCAGATCGAAACCTCCACTTCGGAGTTCGACAAAGAGAAACTGCATGAGCGTCTGGCTAAACTGGCAGGCGGCGTAGCCGTCTTGAAGGTCGGCGCTGCAACTGAGGTAGAGATGAAGGAGAAGAAACTCCGCATCGAAGATGCTCTGTCCGCTACCAAGGCTGCTGTGGAAGAAGGCATTGTTGCCGGCGGCGGCGTGGCTCTGCTCAACGCCATTCCTGAGGTCCGCAAGCTGCTGGATACCACGGATGGCGATGAAAAGACTGGCGTTAAGATTGTCCTGAAAGCTCTCGAAGAGCCGGTTCGTCAGATCGCTGCCAACGCTGGTCTGGAAGGTTCTATCATTGTGGATAAGATCGTAAATTCCGGCAAACCTCGCTTTGGTTACGATGCTCTGCATGAAGAGTATGTGGATATGATCAATGCCGGTATCGTTGATCCGGTTAAGGTTACACGTTCGGCCCTGCAGAATGCAGCTTCTGTGGCCGCTATGGTGTTAACTACCGAGTCTCTGGTTGCCGATAAGAAGGAACCGAATCCTCCTGCAGCTCCTGCTGCACCTGATATGGGCGGCATGTATTAATCCTATTATTTCCTCCGATTTCATAGATGCAGAACGGCTGTCACAAAAGTGGCGGCCGTTCTGCATCTATTTGTCTATAGAAAACCCCCGTGTTTAGCACGGGGGTTAAAAATAAAATTTACAATTAATATCTCTAAGTTTTTTAAGAAGCCTTTTTCAGGCCATCAGTTTCTTGATAAGAAGGCTTAAACAATTTATGTTTAAGGAAGTTTGTAAAATGCTTCTCTACAATGAACCAACTGACGCTGCCCGCTAATACACTGAGAATGATGCAGACAATGCTGATAAGAATGGTAGTAAGATTTAATTCTTCCAAGGGATAAATCAATCGACTTACACCAAGGACGACAAAGGGATGAATCAAGTAAACAGAGAAACTGATGTCTCCAAGGAAAAGGAATCCACGTTGGTAGTGGCCGTTATGATTTGTCAAGACAATTGCAGTAAACACAAGGGCGCATACAATTAGGCCAAGAGCGCCTTCACGATAAACGAGTGAAAGCAACAGGAAGAGCACCGATAACACAGGGAATTTTAAGACTTCAATGATACGATGAAAGGAAAATTGTCTGTGTTGAGAAAGGGTTTTCCAGAGCATAAAGACCATCATTCCGACTGCAAAATACAGGGTGGAAAAGCTGAACCAACCCCGCATAAAGGGACTGGGAATCTGGAAAATACTTTGAATTCCGACAAACACAATAATAATACCGGAACAAATGGCACCTCGATACTGATGCTTAATCTTCATAGATAGGAAAAAGAGAATATAAAACAGAACTTCAACATTTATAGTCCAACCGTTTCGGAGTAAAGGACCATCATGGACAATGGTAGAATACTCATAAGGAACGAAGAAAAATGACTTTAAAAGATAAGGAATTTCAGCAATTGTATTTTTAAACCATCCGGGATTAATTGTAGCTAAAACATATACAAATAGAGTCAACAGCCAATAGAGAGGCACCAATCGGATAATCCTTTTTAAGAAATAGTCCTTTGCCTTTATGGTGGAGCTATTTTCAGTGGATAGCATCATGACAAATCCACTGATCATAAAAAAGAAAGCTACGCCCATTGCACCTGACACCGGCATACAATTAATATGGCTTAATAAAACAATGATCGCACATATCCCTCGGACGCCCTGTATGGACTCTATTTTACCAATTCTAGCCATCATCTCACCTGTTTCCCCATTTTTCCTTTATTACTAAATATAGTATAAAAGTATCGACTGTTTATGTCAATAATATTGTTAATAATAAGGAGAAAACCGGTGAAAAAAGCATAATTGGATAAAATTTAAAAAGAACGAGATTCTTCTGAAAGAAGGTTCATCTCGCATAGGTTATCCCAATACCGTTTCGGCATCATTTGTCGCCTCAACTTGGGATTGATGCGTCCCTCCACTGCTACTTTGTCGTAAAACCGCTTCCACAACCGCTGCCATTTCATCTCATCCTCATGGAGATGGGGGAGGTTCATGCCTTCGGCCGATACGATGATCCATTCCCGGGTGTCCCAAACACCGGCTAGATTTCGTCCAGCGTCGTGGATGATAAAGGGGATGGAACCCAAGCGGTCGGCAAAATGGGACATGATAACAGGCAACACGTGATTGCGGGGCTGAATGCGGGCGTAATAGATGCCTCCTTCGTAAAGGGCAAAGCGGATGAACTCCATCATACGGATGCGTTCGTTGGAGACAAAGGTGGCGAGACTTTGGATATCCAGCACCTCCTGATCAGCCAAACGCCGGTTGATGCTCCGCCCCACCCGGAATCCCAGGCGCAGAAAAGCGAGAATTTTACTCCCACGTTCTTCATCGTGGGAGAGATAGGCGAGATATACCGTCCGCAGGCACTGTTCTCCCAACTTGGTGAGAATGGCCTTATAGACCCGGCTGAACTTACACGGCTCTGTTTCTACCGTCACATACTGTTCCCCTAGCTGCTGTTGAAAACCGGTGTGTTCCACAATACGGGCCGACGGCTGCTTCCAAGCGTCAAAACAGGCGGTGAGGAGTCCCTCAAAGCTGCCGTCGTAGAGATAGGTTACAGTTGCCCGGTGAGACATTTGACCCGATCACCTCCTGTGGGAAGAGCCGACGCTCCATCGAAAAGGGAAAGTTGTTCCGGAGCCTCCAGGGCGTGGGGATGGCTTGTCCCTTCGGCCACTAGATTGTGAAAAACAAAACGTGGATCCATGTGGATACCGCCGTAAGTCCTGCCGCGGCAGGTGATAAAATAGACGGCCCGTTTGAGGACGACACCCAGTTTGCGCAGATGGTCAAAGTCCAGGGAACTCTCCCGACGTGCCGTGCGGATGCGCTGGGCCGATTTGACGCCGATTCCAGGAACCCGGAGCAGCATAGAGTAATCGGCGGTGTTGACTTCCACTGGAAACTGATCCATATGGCGGAGAGCCCAATGGCATTTTGGATCCAGCATGGGGTGAAAGTTGGGATGCTGCTCGTCCAAAAGCTCGGATGCTGAAAAGCCGTAAAAGCGCAGCAGCCAGTCGGCCTGATAGAGCCGGTGTTCCCGTAGCAGAGGAGGAGGCGTCGTAGCAGCCGGCAGATTCGGATGGGTGCCTACTGGGATATAGGCCGAATAAAACACCCGTTTGAGCCGGTATTTTTGGTAGAGGCTTTGGCTCAAACGCATGATTTGAAAGTCGGAATCGGGTGTAGCTCCTACGATCATCTGGGTGCTTTGTCCGGCAGGGGCAAAGGACGGCGCGTGACGATAAACCGTCATTTCCTGCCTGCTTTGATGAATGGAGCTGGAAATCAGTCCCATGGGTTTTAAGATATTGTTCCGGTTTTTCTCCGGCGCCAATAGGGTAAGGCTCTGTTCGGAAGGCAGCTCGATGTTGACGCTCATGCGGTCGCATAAAAGCCCCATCTTGGTGATGAGCTCCTGGGATGCCCCTGGGATGGCTTTTGCATGGATGTACCCGTTAAAATGATATTTGTTCCGCAAGAGTTCCACGCAGCGGCACATGCGTTCCATGGTATAATCGGGCGACACCAGGATACCGGAGCTTAAAAATAAGCCCTCGATATAATTGCGTTTGTAGAATTCTATGGTTAGCTTTGCCAATTCCTCCGGCGAGAAGGTGGCGCGAGGGACGTCGTTGGAACGCCGGTTGACGCAGTAGGCGCAGTCGTTGACGCATACGTTGGTCATCAGCACCTTGAGCAGGGAAATGCACCGTCCGTCGGCGGCAAAGCTGTGACAGAGTCCTGCATTGACGGTGTTGCCCAGGCCGCCGGGAGTTCCCCGGCGGCTGGACCCACTGGATGTACAAGCCACATCGTATTTGGCGGAATCCCCTAAAATCGTAAGCTTATCAGATAGTTCCATGTTTTCCACCTCACAAAGAGAGTATAACACAGTTGGATGGAAAATGGAACATATTTTTGAACAAATATTCGACTTTCCTGAAATTGGCTAAATGTTGCCCTTGCGATGGTTGAGACGTAAAATCAGTTTTCGGATCAAGTCGATGGGGATCACGGTAGAGGACAAAAGGAGGACCCATTTTAGTCCTTGAAGCGTCAAGGGGACGGTGCGGAATAACGTGCCGCCGTAGTAGATCAGGAGCAGTTGGACGCCGGCCGCCATGGCCATGATGAACAGGAACGCCTTATTTTGCGTGATGTGGGAGAGAAGATGAAGACGAGGGGTGCGGGCATTGAAGCTGTTGAAGATGCCGGCAAAGATGAAGAGGCCGAAGAATGCCGTAAGGAAAAAGATAGGCTGAGAGTCATAGTGGAAGGTTTCCCGGAAGAAAGGCGCCTTTAAGAAGGCCAGGCACAGGAGCACGGTGTACAGCCCGGTGAAGAGGATTTGGCTGACCATATACCGGTTGATGATGTGTTCATCTCTCCGCTTGGGAGGCTCGTGGAGATATTCCGGGAGAGGCGCTTCCCCGGCAAAGGCCAGGCCGGCCAAGGTATCCATGATGATATTGATCCACAGCATCTGGATGACGGTCACAGGGGTGTCGATGCCGATAAAGGGCCCGATCACCGATACACACACAGCACATAAGTTGACCGTCAGCTGGAAGATGATAAACTTGCGGATACTCTTAAAGATGGTGCGTCCATAGAGGATGGCTTTGGCGATGGAGGAAAGATTGTCGTCTAAGATGACGATATCACTTGCCTCCTTGGCTACCTCGGTGCCGCTGCCCATGGCAAAGCCCACATCGGCTTTTTTGAGGGCGGGGGCGTCGTTGACGCCGTCCCCGGTCATGCCGGCCACCAGCCCCAGTTCCTGGGCGGCCCGTACCAGACGGCTCTTATCGGCTGGGACGGCCCGTGCCACCACACGCAAACGGGGAAGGAGACGGCGGATTTGTTCGTCGGTCATTTTGTTTAACTCGTGGCTGTCCAGGACGGCGTCGGTCTGTCCCGGACGCAATAAACCGGCTTCCAGGGCGATGGCAGTGGCGGTTTCACGGCTGTCGCCGGTCATCATAACCACCTGGATGCCGGCGCCGGTGATCTGCCGAATAGAGGTGCTGGCTTCGCTTTTGAGTTCATCCCGGATGCCGATGAGGCCCAGAAGGGCCAGGTTGGGGAAGGGTTGCCCGGCGCGGATGGGCGTATCGCTGATCGCCAAAGCCAGGATACGGACGGCGTTGCCGCTCATCTCCCGAACGGTGCGTTGCAGGTCGGGCGACATCCGGAAGGGCTGACGCTGTCCCTTTGCGTCGTAACAGGAGGTACATTGAGGGAGAATCTTTTCAAAAGCCCCCTTCACGAGCCATAGGTTTTGTTTGCCCGATACACGGCAGGCCGAGAACTTATCCCGGCTGTTAAAGGGGATAAATTCCTCCCGTGTCACTGTACGTGTGGTGCTTAGATGGGGGATGACGTATTCCAAAAGAGCCCGGTCGGTGGCGTTGCCCCCGATAGCTGCCCGTCGCCGTCCCTCTTGCCCCACTGTGGAACTGGTGTTAAAGAAACAGCTCATCTCCACCAACTCCCACAATTCCTTTTGTTTGCGGAGGCTGCGGGCACTGGTGTATACTTGATTTTGTCCGGAGACAAAGGTCTTGACTTGCAGTTTTCCTTTGGTTAACGTGCCGGTTTTATCGGTGAAAAGGATGTTAAGGCTGCCGGAAGTCTCGATGCCCACCAGTTTTCTCACCAGGACGTGATCCTTAAGCATGCGCTTCATGTTGGAGGACAGCACAACTGTAATCATCATAGGGAGGCCTTCCGGGACCGCTACGACCACCACGGTGATGGCCAAGGTAACGGCCTGGATGATCTGGGAGATCAGGACCGGGAGATTTTGACAATAGGCTGAAATACGGGCGGGGTCAAATCCGTTGTCCAGCACGATGCAGTTAAAGAGGAAGGCCAAAGCCACAAAAGCGGCGGCCACATATCCAAACCGGCTGATTGTTTTGGCCAGCGACCGCAGTTTGAATTTGAGAGGACTCTCCCGGGTGTCCTCTTGGACCTCCATGGCCATACTGCCGTAGAAGGTCTTGACGCCCACCTGCTGAACCAGAAGCATGCCTTCTCCAGAACACACCACACTGCCTCGGAAGAGACGGTTTTTCTGCATGAAGTCATGGCCTTTGGCAGCCGAATGATCATTTCCAGAGGGCGCTTTGTGGGCTTCTTTGGATTCCCCATTGAGGGAGGATTGATCCACGCTCACTTCGCCCGATACCAGGATCCCATCGGCCGGGACCCGTTCGCCGGCGCCGAGCAGGACAAGATCACCCACCACCACTTCGCCAAGGGGAAGTTTGCGCACGCCGTTTGCCCGTTTGACGCGGCATTGGATGCTTGACGCCTCTTGCTGAAGCTTTTCAAAGGCCGATTCGCTGCCGTGTTCGGACAAAGTGGATACGAAGGTAGCCAAAAAGATGGCGACCGCTACACCAGCCGTTTCAAACCAATCGAAATGATCAAACATAAACAGTAGGTTGACGGCCAAGGCAACCAACAGAATCTTGATGATGGGATCGCCGAAGTTTGCCAGGTACTGCTTAAAAAAACTGTTTTTCTTTGTACGGGTCAGTTGATTGGAACCGTACTTAGTTCGGGACTGTTCCACCTGAGCCGAGGAAAGTCCATGATGCTCTTCCACGTTTTTTATCATTTTCATAAGACCGCCCTCCCGAATCATACTATTCGGACGGGCAGTGATTTATACCCAGCTTATCCGGCTGCGATGCGATAAAGGAGCAAGGCCAAAATGACCAAGGCGGATATGACCTGAAGTTTGTCGGAATGAGGGAAACGCAGCCCCATCTTAAGGCCCAGAGCATTGCCGATCCAGGTGAAGGCAAATTGGAAGAGCCCCACCCAGATGGTCCCCCACAGTCCTTCCACCCCCAGGAGGGCGTACCCGACGCCGACGCTGACCGAATCCACCGAAAGCGCCGTGCCAAGCAGAAGGGCCTCCAGAGGACTGATGGTTTTGGAACCGTCTACGTCGCATAGCATGGGGTTTTTGATGATCTCCACCGAAATCCCCAAGGACTTGATGCGAAAATGAACGAGGGTTTTGGGATCAAGGCTTTGAGGCTTTTGCTTTGAGGAGCGGCCGAAAAAGGATTGGAACAGCATCCAAAGGCATACGCCGCCCATCAAAACGGTGCCGATGATGGAGGAGGTCTCCGGCGGAAGGATGTTTTGGATCCAGTTTCCAAAGGCGAAAGCTGCGCCGAAGTAGGCCATGGAACAAGCGCATATCACAAGGCGGGAGGAGAGGGGGATTTTTGTAGCCCGCAGCCCGTAAGCCATGGAGACAGCGAAGGCGTCCAGGCTGAGACACACGGCCAGCAGGATCACACCAAACATATCGGATCACCACAAGTTACAAGATTTCCCTCCATCCTATGCGAAAAAGGGAGACGATGTCCGTGAAAAGTTCGGGATTTTCTTGGACAAATCCTGAGGATTAAAAGAAAAATCGGCAAAATGTGGCGCAGATTACTGAAAAACACTTGCTTTTATGGCGTAAATCTGATATCATAGCAATGTTGAACTTTAAGGTAGTTTCCAAAGGAGGTGCAGATCATGGCAAAGTGTGACATCTGTGGCAAAGAGGTAACCTTCGGCATCAAGGTTTCCCACTCCCATAGGCGTTCAAACAGAACTTGGAAACCCAATGTAAAGCGCGTGAAAGCAATCGTAAATGGGTCCCCCAAGAGAATTTACGCCTGCACCCGTTGCTTGCGTTCGGGTAAAGTTACCCGTGCGGTGTAATGTCCAATGATCGGTTTGAAAGAGGCTGCTTTGAAAGCGGCTTCTTTTTCTTTTATTGGCCAAAACTGAATTTAAAAATAAGAATACGGCTGGGAGGTTCGCCCCATCAAGGGCGCTTCCAGCCGTATTTTTTTGTGATTTATTTGTCCAGCCATGTATGCTCTGTTTCAGAGCACTTGGGCCGGACCATGAGATCGGCAAGGGCTTTCTGAGGATCCTTATTATTAAAAAGGACTTGATAGCATTCCTCTGTGATGGGCATAACGACTTGATACTGTTCCGACAAGAGCTTGGCCGAATAGGTGGCGTGATACCCTTCCACCGTGCTCAGACGTCCCACGGCCTCTTTGGTAGGGACGCCTTGCCCCATCAGGATACCGGCCCGACGGTTGCGGCTGTGCATACTGGTACAGGTGACAATCAAGTCCCCGATGCCGCTGAGACCGGCAAAAGTCTCCGTTTGAGCGCCCATTTTGACTCCCAGCCGGGCGATTTCCGTGAGGCCGCGGGTCATGAGAGCGGCTTTGGTGTTGTCTCCAAGTCCCATTCCGTCGCAGATGCCGGCAGCCAGGGCTACAATATTTTTAAGGGCGCCGCCCAGTTCAACGCCCACAATGTCCGGGTTGACGTATACGCGAAAATCCGGGTTCATTAGGATATCCTGGACCAATGTAGCGGCTTCCTGATCGTGGGAAGCTGACACCACTGTCGTGGGGATCCCGCGGGATACCTCCTCAGCATGGGAAGGGCCGGAGATGACCACCACCCGGACCTGGGGAAGCTCTTCGGCGATGACTTGGCTCAGACGTTTGGTTCCATCCTGTTCAAAGCCTTTGGCAAGGTTGGCCACGACAGCGCCGTCCGGCAGGACCTTTCGAAGCATGGATGCCGTACTGCGCACTGCAAAGGAAGGCACCGCTAGAATCACCAAGTCGGCATCAGCTGCCGTGTGAATATCGTTGGTGATGCGGACGGAATCGGGGATCATGACGCCGGGCAACAATTTTTTATGTTCCCGATCACGGCGGAGGCAATCCACCTCCTCAGGAAATACCGACCACAGACTGACCTGATGCCCGTGACGGTCGGCCATGACAGCGATAGCAGTGCCCCAGCTTCCGGAACCCAATACAGCAATGCGAGCCATTAGGCATTCTCCTTTCTTCCGCCAAACGAGATGCGTTTTTCGGTGTGATTGCGGAGGCGTTTCATATTTTCCTTATGCATATACACCATGATGGCGGCGATGAGCACCGACATAACTGTCGAGACAATGACGGTATCCAATGGATAAATCCCTGCCTGGTAGTCGAAGAAATAGGAGAATACAAAGGAGGCTACCGGGAAGGAACATCCCGCAATGATGGAGGAAAGGGAAACGATACGGGTGATCAGCACCACGATGATAAAGATACTGACGCCAAAGACCATAACGCGCCAGTCGATTACAAGCAGCATACCGGCGGTAGTGGCTACGCCCTTGCCGCCCTTGAATCCAAAATAAAGGGGGAAGAGGTGTCCGAAAAGGCAAAAGACACCGGCAATGTACCCGCCGAAGACGATGAGGGATACATCTGAAGCCGAAGCGCTGCCCAAAGACATAAAGATCCATCGGCCGGCAAAGACGGCAAGCACTGCTTTTCCAGCGTCGCCAATGAGCGTCAGCAGGGCAGGAATCTTACCTGCATTGCGCAGCACATTGGTTGTACCCGCATTGCCGGATCCCATGGTGCGGATATCCTTCCCGGTTTTAAGCCGCACGATAATAAAAGCAAAGTTGAGGCTGCCCAAAAGATAAGCGACAGCAGCCGTCAATAAAATAGCCAATCCGTTTTCCGTGAGAAACGAGAGGATTCCCTCCATAACAAAGCCCTCCTGATGATTTGAAATAGAGAATGTCAAAAAGAATGCTTCGGCGAAGCCGCGCCCCTTCTCCAAAGAGGGGATTACTTTTTATCCCCTCGCTCCCGGATAATAAACCGCATAGGAGTACCCTCCAAGCCGAACACATCCCGAATGCGGTTTTCCAGATACCTCTGGTAAGAAAAGTGGAAGAGGTCTGCCCGGTTGACAAAGCATACGAATGTAGGCGGACGGGTGGATGGCTGGGTCATATAATAAATTTTGAGGCGTTTTCCCTTGTCGGTAGGGGGCTGGACGCGGGCAGTGGCATCGGCCAGGACGTCATTGAGCATACCGGTGGAGATCCGCAGGGCATTTTGACTGTCCACAAATTTGATGAGTTCAAACAGACGGTCCACACGCTGGCCGGTCTTGGCTGAGATGAACAGGATGGGGGCATAGGACATAAAGGAAAAATCCTCCATCAGCTTTTTGCGGTAGGAATCCATGGTCTTGCCGTCCTTTTCCACGGCATCCCACTTGTTGACCACGATGATGGAGGCTTTCCCTGCCTCATGGGCAAGGCCCGCCACTTTGGAATCCTGCTCGGTAAAGCCCTCGCAGGCGTCGATCATGATGACGCACACCTGTGCTCGTTCGATGGCTAACTTGGCCCGCAGGACGCTGTATTTCTCAATGGGATCGTCCACCCGGCTTTTTCGGCGGATGCCGGCGGTGTCGATGAGAACAAATTTACCGTGCTCGTTTTGCACTTCCGTGTCCACAGCATCCCGGGTAGTGCCGGCGATGTTGGATACAATGACCCGCTGTTCTCCAGAGATGCGGTTGACCAGGGAGGATTTGCCCACATTGGGTTTGCCGATGATGGCCACCCGGATGACGTCGTCCTCTTCCACTTCGTTCTCTTCCGGCGGGAGATGTTCCAAGACAGCGTCCAGAAGATCGCCTGTGCCGTGGCCATGGACGGCGGAAACCTGGATGGGATCTCCCAAACCCAAATTGTAAAATTCATAAAATTCCGCAGGAGGATCGCCCAGGGAATCGCTTTTGTTGACGCACAATACCAAAGGCTTCCCGCTCTTTTGCAGCATGACGGCCACGTCCAAGTCGTTGGCCACCACGCCGGAACGCAGATCGGTCACCAGGATAATGACGTCGGCCTGTTCAATGGCAAGCTGGGCCTGCTGCCGCATCTGGGAGAGGAGGACGTCGTCGGTGCGGGGCTCAATGCCGCCGGTATCCACCAGCATAAACCCACGGCCACACCATTCGCAATCGGCATAAATGCGGTCTCTGGTGACGCCGGGAGTATCCTCCACAATGGAGAGCCGGGATCCGGTCAGCTTATTAAATAAGGTGGATTTGCCCACGTTGGGACGTCCCACAATGGCTACGACGGGTTTGCTCAAACCCATCACCTCCCGATTTTTCAAATTAATCAGCGTCCCTTTTCATTTCAAGCAGGAAACGCCAAACAGTATTCTTAGTTTGTTCCGATGCCCAAAATAGCATCCAGTAAATTCTGGCCGTCGTCCACCGAGACAGGGGTAATCGGGACCTCTAGGGTCTCCGCCAGCTCTGTGACCGATACATCGTCCAAAAACAAGTCCCCTTCAAACCGCAGCATGGAGGAAGGAATGAGCACTTCGCTGCCGAGACGTCTTCCTTTGAGCTGACGTTTGAGATCCGTGCCGGTCACAAGCCCAGACACATTGATGGAAGTACCGAAAAAGGTATTGACGATGGGTACCACATGGACAGTTAAATTATGCCACTTTTTTACCGCTTCGTCAATGAGAGACTGGATGGTTGGAGCCACCGAGACTCCAGTGGCGATGGTGACTTCCCGAGGGTGATCCAATTGAAAGTCCTCGTAGTGGAGGGCGTCCATAAATTGATCTTTTAAGAGGGTGATGGTGCCCACACCGTTTTCCAGCTGACAGAAATCCTCGTAGAAACTGGGAGGGGGGAGAGGACGTCCCGCCTTGAGATAGAATTCATCGGCGGCGTAACAGATCCGGCTGCCGAACTGCTCCACACATCGGTCGCCAAAGGCGTCGATCTGGTCGATGACGGCGGCAGCGCCTTCCGGCGTATAGCCGGTGAGGGGATAGAGGCCTTCCCGATGATCGGTCAGCCCCACAGGGACGGCGGCAATGCTCTGGACAGCGGGATAGAGGGGTGTCAAATCAGCCAGTGTTCGATCCAGCTGAGGACCGTCGTTGAGGCCGGGGCACAACACCATCTGGCAATTGATATGCGTACCGGCCTCAGCCAGATGCCAAAGATGCCGGAGGGCTTCCCCGGCAAAACGGTTGCCCATCATGCGGCACCGCAGTTCGGGATCGGTGGTATGCACCGAGATGTTGACAGGGCTGATGTGCATTTCAATGATGCGCTGTAATTCTTTATCCGAAAGATTTGTCAGGGTGATGTAGTTGCCGAACAAAAAAGAAAGGCGTGCGTCGTCGTCTTTAAAATAAAGGCTTTCGCGCATGCCCTTAGGCAACTGGTCGATAAAACAAAAAACGCACTTATTGCGGCAGGTGCGTTGTTTATCCATCAGATAGGTTTCAAACAAAAGACCGGGATCGTCGTATTCACTTTTCCGAAGGATAACGTGATGTTCTTCACCGTCCGGCCGGACAAGGGAAAGGTCTAAGTGACGGTCTACGATCAGAAAACGATAGTCCAGTACGTCGTTGACCTCCCGGCCATTGATAGAGAGCAGTGTTTCCCCCGGAACAATGCCGGCTTTCGCAGCCAGGCTGCCCGCCTCGATATCATAAATGACAACCGGCAACAAGATCCCTCCTTTGCCATAAAGTAAAAAAGAGAAGGATTACTCCTTCTCTTTCTCCAAAGCCCATGGTTTTCTTTAGGACTCCTTCTCGATGACCTGTCTGCCGTGATAGTAACCGCAGTTGGGGCAAAGTCTGTGAGCTCTCTTCAGCTCGCCGCACTGAGAACATTTCACGAGGGAAGGAACCTCGATCTTCCAGACGTTATTCCGTCTCTTATCACGCCGTGCTTTGGAAACTTTTCTCTTGGGTACCGCCATTGTCAGCACCTCCCTCTATTAATCATTACTTTTATTCCAATAGCTTGCCCAATGCCTCCAGCCGGGGATCAATAGGCTTTTTGCATCCGCAGGGGCCTTCGTTGAGATTACGGCCGCAAGTGGGGCAAAGACCTTTACAATCCGGTCGGCACAGATGTTTCATGGGCAAAGAGAGCAAAATATCCGACACAACCAGTTCATCCACATCCAATTGGCCCTGTTCCACCAAAATGAAACGATCCTCATCCTCATGATTGAGAGAAGTCACCAACACATGCTCCACCGGAAAATTGTACTGGGCGACATATTCACTCATACACCGGTCGCACGAAAGGGGCATCTCAAAGGAAGCGGAAAGCTGAGACATTACAATATCAGCTTCATTGACCAAACGGCCTGTTACATGAACCAAAGACACATTGGGCAGTTGATCTTCCTCCGGGCGAAAGGAATAATCCACCTGGATGGGGGAATCCCCTGCAAACAACGCTTTTAAGTCAAGAATCATAGCGCTCTCCTCACATATAACGATACTATATTATAAAGACTTCGCAGGAATTTGTCAAGAAATAAGCAAAAAAAAAACCAGATCCAGAGCCATCGTCAGGAAAATACAAAAAAGTGTGGTATGGTTTGGAAAGATGTGGTAAAGTATATTTGTTTCTGGACAGTTTGATTTTGTCCCACCCATGAGATATAAAACAAGCGATTCTTACAATAAAAGAGGTGTCGATACATGATTCAACCAAAGATTCCATTTCGGAATTCGTTGTCCGACAATGGCCGTATGGAAGGCCGCTTGAGTAGATTGTTGTCATTTTTAACGCCATTGGTAATTTTACTGCTGGTTTATGTTTTATTCGGGATGTTTCCATTTGGCCAGAAGTCCCTTTTGATCACCGACATGAGCCAGATTTATGTGGACTTTCATTCCTGGTTCTACGACGCCTTAAAAGGTGGAGATAGCCTTCTGTTTTCCTGGAACACCGGCCTTGGTATGAATATGGTAGGGGCGTTGACATTTTATCTTTCCAGTCCCTTTTCTTTTCTGGTCCTGCTGTTTGAACGGTCCCAGATTCCCGACGCCCTCCTGCTCATTACCTTATTAAAGGTAGGCTCCTGTGGATTCACTTTTTCCTTTTATTCCTCCAAAGTGCTCAAATTCAATGGTATCCGCAATGTTATATTTTCCAGCATGTACGCTTTGATGACCTATGTGGTGGTGTATGCCCTTAATATTATGTGGCTCGACGGCATCATCATGCTGCCGTTGGTACTTTTAGGCGTCCATAGTCTGGTGGAAAAAGGCAAGATTCTGCCTTTGACGGTCAGTTTTCTCATCGCCTTTATCACCCAGTTTTATATTGCTTATATGATCGGCATTTTTTCCATTCTCTATTTCTTAGGCGTAATGTTTCGTGTAGGGAAGCCGTCGTGGAAAACATTTCGGAACCGGTCGGGGAAATTTATCTTATCAGGAGCATTGGCCGGGTTCATGTCGGCTTTTTTGCTGCTGCCCACCTATTTTTCCCTTCAGTATGTCTACCTCTATATTGCATCTTCCAATCCGGGAGCCCATACCCTGACTCCTATAGAACTCATCAGCAAAATGGCCTTGGGCAGCTATGATACGCTTACTTACGGCCTGCCCAATCTTTTCTGTGGGACGCTATGTATCCTCTTGGGCGTACTTTATTTTCTCAACCGTAGTATCCAGCGCCGGGAGAAAATGATAGCGGGCGGTATGTTGGTAATCCTGCTTCTCAGCATGACGTTTTGGCCCATTAATATATTCTGGCATGCTTTTGATGAACCAACCTGGTTCCCCTATCGATTTTCTTTTTTATACTGTTTTGTATTACTGGTGTTGTCCATTCGATGCTTCCAGCAGTTGGACGGCCTCAAAGGATGGCACATCGCAGCGGCGGCGGGAGGGGCATCCCTTTGCTTTGGAAGCGTGCTTCTGTTTGGGCTGGAACATGTTACCGCCGTGCAGATTGGGACAACCGTTGCACTCTTGTGCGTTTATGCCCTGCTGCTAGCCGCTATGCGGTACCGTCCTCAAGCAGCCCTGGCTATGACGCTCGTCCTGGCGGCCACTGTGATGGTAGAATTGTACGACAATACAAATAAAATGGTTCATGCTATGGATACGGAATTTCGATATAACGACCGGGCTTCCTATGTCAGTTATGTGGAGAACCGGTCAAGTGTGATCCAATCCATCCGGCAGCAGGATCCTGGCTGGTACCGCATGGAAAATCACGATATGCGCAATGCCAATGATTCCCTTTCCCTGGATTACTATGGGATGGCCCACTATGACTCTTTCACGAATCAGCATATGTCCCAGTTTTTAAGTCATCTGGGGGTGACTACCACCGTCCAGAACCGGTTTTTGCGGTACTATGGTTCCACCAGCGTATTGGATTCTCTGCTGGGCATCAAGTATGTATTGGGTACAAATGAACGCCGCGATGGATATACGGAAATCCAGAGTTTTGGCAATGACCAGAAGGTGTTTCTCAATCAGAACGCCTTGTCCATCGGCTACATGGTGGACGACGGGCTTCGGAATTTCACCTACGACTCCAGTTCACAAAAGGATCCGTTTTACCTGCAAAACAAGCTGTTAAATGCCATGGACGGAAGAGAATACGACTATTATACCCCAATTCATATGGCCAGTACGATGACATCTGACAATATCACCATGGAATCTTACAACGATTGGTGGTATAGCGTCAGCAAAAATGAAAACAGCGGAAACTCGTATATTTCATATACCATCACCAATCCTAAGGCACAGAATGTATGTTTTTATTTGCCGTCTGTCGGGCTGTCGGAACAAAATTATGTGTACGTCAACGGTGAATTGTATGGCCCATGGGGATACGATCTCATCGGCGCGATCGACTTGGGATGGTGGGAGGCCGACCAGGAGATTACCGTCAGTTTTGAGCTGCGGGATGACAGTTGTTATTTAGGAGAACCACAATTCTATGGATTTGACGGCCATGCGGCGGACTTGCTTTTTGACCGGCTCAAAGAACATCAGATGACAGATATTGAAATGGGAACTTCCTCAGTCAAAGGTACAGTAGACGCAGGAGAGGGAGGATTGTTGTTTACATCCATTCCGTCTGATCCCGGATGGTCGGCAGAGGTGGATGGGAAACCGGTACAATTGGTCAATATCGCCGACGCTTTCTGGGCAGTGGAGTTGCCGGAAGGGCAACATGAAGTTTCCTTCTCTTTTACCCCCCAGGGTTTACGCATAGGGGTCATCTTGTCGATTACCGCTTTCATACTGGCAGTGGTATTGATTTACTGCATAGACTACAGGGGAAAAAGGAAAAAACATCTCCCTGTGGATGAAGATCCAGATCCCGTATAAATCTTTGTTCAGGTTCGCAAAAAGAACCCGGCGTGGTATGGTACCGCATGGATAAGGATGTTAAGAAAAACTTTGGATGGCGTGTGGCTTAAATTGGTTTCATGGACTTGTGACGAAATCCAAATCAATGGAGGCATATAATATGCGGCGTGAAAATGGATGGGACACTCATGCAAACGATGCATCGGGTCCAAAGAGATGCCGTAGAGCAAGTAGAGCGGTTGGTCCAGCGTGTGTGCTGCTGGACGACCTCATGTCGGTGACAGACGGTATTTTAGAGCGCACACGCCATTGGAATAGATGGCGGAAGAAATCGTACTAACTGTGAGATGAGAAAGAGCCAGGAGGTGGCAAGTCCCCTCCTGGCTCTCTCTTGCGTTATGCCTCCTCCGGTTGCGTGATTTTATAACCCACTCGGAAGAAATAGTGCTTTTCATAGGTACGCTCCGCCGTCTTCAGGCCCACATCAGCCAGGTGGAGAAAGAAGTCGCCATCCATCGTGAGAAAGTCCCCGTCCCGCAAGGGTGGTGACCGCATGGCATACGCTGGGCTTGCATCCCCATGTGTCGGGCTACATCTACGGAGTGCACCATGCCCTTTTTCTTTTGGAGAACAAGAATGGATTGCAGGCAATTTTCTCCTGACGCATAGAGATGGAGACTTCGATGTTATTTTGTCATGCCAACCGCCAGCCTTCAGCCTGTTTACGGATTTCTACAAACCGACGATACACTCCGCTTTGGGCCAGTAACTCCTCATGGGTACCATGTTCTACAATGTGGCCGTCGTCTACCACAAGGATCTGATCTGCGTGCTGGATTGTAGCAAGCCTGTGGGCGATGGTGAGGATTGTCTTTCCTCGTGTCAGGGCGGAGAGAGCCTGCTGGATTAAGTGTTCGTTCTCCGGGTCTACACTGGCTGTCGCCTCGTCCAAAATCACGATAGGGGCATTCTTCAAAATGGCCCTGGCGATGGAAATACGCTGTTTCTCACCGCCGGATAGGGTGGAACCGCCCTCACCGATGACCGTATCATATCCATTGGGTAGTGCAGAGATGAAGCTGTGACAGCAGGCAGCCTTTGCTGCTGCCACCACCTGCTCATGGGTGGCTCCGGGACAGCCAAACTTGATGTTGTTCTCCACGCTATCTTGGAAAAGATAGACATTCTGAAAAACCATGGAGATGTTCCGCAGAAGGCTTTCACAGGTAAACCTCCGCACATCGTGGCCGCCGACTGATACAGTGCCGCTATTCACATCGTAAAACCGTGCGACCAAATTGCAGATCGTACTTTTGCCGGAGCCGGAGGGGCCCACAATGGCGGTGGTAGTCCCCTGTGGGGCCGTAAAGGTCACATCGTGGAGTACCTCACGGCTGCCATACCCGAAGGACACATGCGAAAAGGCTACATCGAATCGATCCAGCACGATTTCTCTGCCGTCTTTATCAATGAAGTCGGTTTGATCCAATTCCTCCAAACGATCCAGCACGGAATCTGTTACCGACAGGATATGGGCTGCGTCATTGATCGCCTCCACGCTTCCAAAGATGGTGAAGGAGAACAGTGCAATCATCAGAAAGTAGGGCAAAGACAGAGCGCCAACCAAAGCCTGATGCCCGGCGAGCAGAATCAGCCCCACCGATGCCGCCCGCAGAGAGATCAGATGCAGACAGTTCCAGGGAACAAATCCAAACTCATTCTTGATGCGGATGGCCTTATTGTCCCGACAGGCATCATGGAACCGCTGGACAGATACGCCATCCTGTCCAAAGGATTTCACCACCGGCAGACCATGGATATACTCGATTGCCGCTCCGGACAAAGCCTCCTGCGCCCGATGGCTTACCGGGGCGGTTCTGGCACTCTGCCGCCCGATCCCCCGTAAAGCAAAGGCAGAGACTGCCACGCCAATGAGAGCTGCCAATGCCGCCGGTGGACAAAAGATGGCAACACACAGCAGGATCACCGCCACCTGAATGTAGCCGTTCACTACCGCATCCACCATTTTCATGCTCTGAAGCTCCAGGGTGCTGAGTTCGGTGGTAAGCGCCGCCAGAATGTCACCCAAGTCATTCTGAGCAAAGTAACCCAACGACACCCGTTTCAAAACCCCGCCCAATTCCATGCGCTGTTCCGCAGCCCGCTCCGTACCGATGCTTTCCTGCAATCGGTTTTTCCAGTAGGTGAAGAAGAACCGTAGCAGGACCAATCCCGCAATACTGCCCAGGCAGAGCCAGGGAAGTGAGGCGGACAGATTCTTTTCTCCCCAGGCGCTGCGGATCATCTGTCCCAGCGCCCAGGCGGCCAGCATTACCGGACCAGCGGTACACCAAGTAGCAAAAAAGGAGCATACGAACCCCAAGATCATCCGCTTGCGATAGCCCTTCGCCCATCGCATGATTCGTCCTACGCTATGAAACATCTCACTTTCCCTCCTGTTCCGTCGAGGTGACCGCCCAATTTTGCACCCCAACATGGGCTGCCCATAACGTCTGATACAACGGGCAGCGGCAAAGCAGTTCTTCCTGTGTGCCACAGTCTACGACCTGCCCCTTCTCCAGAACAACGATTTGGTCGGCCTTTTGGATGGTCGAGAGGCGGTGGGCGATTACCAGCAGAGTTTTGCCTTTGGAAAGGGCCATAATGGACTGCTGAATCTTGTCCTCGTTCTCCGGGTCAGTGAAAGCGGTGGCTTCATCTAGAACGACGATGGGCGCATCTTTCAAGATGGCCCGGGCGATGGCGATGCGCTGGCGTTCTCCGCCGGAGAGCTGTTTGCCTGCCTCACCGGCGGTGGTATCCCAGCCATGCTCCAACCGGCTGATAAACTCCTCGCATTGGGCCGCTCTTGCGGCGGCAAACACCTCCTCATCCGATGCGGCGGGCCGCCCCAGACGAATGTTCTCTTTGATGGAACAGTCGAACAGGAAGTTGTCCTGGGTCACAAAACTGATCGTCTGAGAGAGCTGTTTCAAGGGTAGCTCCCGGATGTCCTGACCGCCCAGGGTGATCGTACCCTCCGTCACATCCCAAAACCGGGCGACCAGACGGGCAATGGTGGACTTACCGCCGCCAGAGGGTACCACCAGAGCGGTAAACTTCTCCTGAGGAATGGTTAGATTCAGATGGTCAAGGACATTGGTCTCTGCTTCTCCTCCATAGGAGAAAGAAACATCCCGTAGTTGGATCGTGTTGTCTGTCAGGGGGATCTCCCGCTCCGCTTGGGAAAGCTGCGGCAGGTTCAGCAGTTCCCGCGTATCATTTACGGCGAACTGCATACTTTTCATGGAATTGAGAAAGGCTGTGGCACTCATCAGCGGAGCCACGATCCCCAGAGCCAGCATCAGGCACAGAGTCACCTGGGCCGGGTCCAGCACACCAGTGGAGTAAAGCCAGACGCCCACAGGCAGCGTCCCCAGCAGGGTGGTGGGCAGAATGGACAGGCACAAATTCATTGAGGCCCAGGTACCACGGAACCAGGCCATCGTGAAGTCACGAAAAGAACACACCGCCTGGGCAAACTTCTGATAGGAGCGTTCCCCCTGGCTGAACGCCTTCACCACCTGGATACCCTCCACATACTCCACAATGACGCTGTTGACATGGGCATTTGCGGCCATGTAAGCAGCGTAATTCTTGTTATAGCTCCCCATGGCGAAGGCCATAGGAAGCAGTGCCAAGGGTACCGTGACCAGCAGTGCAAGGCCCATTCGCCAATCAATGGAGAACATGGTGATGGCCACTACCAGCGGAAGAAGCAGATTGGAACTGAGCTCCGGGATCATGTGGGCCAGCGGCGGCTCAATGTCCTCTATGCGGTCTACGATGGTGCTTTTCAGCGAGCCGATAGAGCGTACATCCACCTCGCCTAGCGGCGCCCCCATCAGCCGATCCGCCACCTGGCGCCGCAGCCCCTCCAAAATAGTATAGGCAGACACATGGGCCAGCATCGTTGACAGTGCGTAGCCCGCCACCTTGACAACATAGCCCGCAAGACAGACGCCGCACCAAAACAAGACACCCTCCCATGCCGCCTGCCGCAGAAAGAACAGGCGGATGATCTGATAAACCCCGAGATAAGGGACAAAACCACCGGCTACACTGACGATTGCCAGCACTACAGAAGCGGTCAGTTTTCCCCGGCAGGGTGTGACGAAGGACAGCAATATCCCAAGCCAGCTTCGCTCCTTCATACGCAATACTCCTCTCAAAAGAAAAAATCGTTGTAGTCTGCTTTCACTAACTACAACGATTATACAGAAGATGATCCTGCGTTTCCGCTCCACTTCGCCGGTCCTGTCCCATTTGGACAGAATTTATTGACCTTCCCTGCAGTATTCCAAAGGCGTTTTTCCCTTGACCTCCCGGAAGGCGGCTGCGAACTTGCTGGCGCTGTCGTATCCTACCAGGCCAGCGATTTCCGCCACACTGGTCTGCATTTCCTGCCGGAGCAAGAGACCTGCATGGTCCATACGGAAACAGCGCATATAGGTGTTGAGCGGCTGTCCATAGATCGACTTAGAGCACTCCTTCAGCGCAGTGGCCGGGATTGAGAACCGCTCAGACAATTCTGCGATGGTATAATGTCGCTCCAGATCTTCTGTCAGCAGACGGTGCGCTGCCTTTACCTTCTCCACCTGGGATTTATAAAAATAGGGTTTCTCTGTCTCCCTGCCCAGCTCCAAAGCGTTCAGATACAGCAGCAGCTCCAACACCTTGATTCGAAAATAGGGAAGTTTGATCTGCTCCGGCACGGCATAAAGTTCCTGAAAGATGTGATCTGTGGAGGACGCTCTATGGATCACCTTTGGGTGCCGTCCGGAGCAGAACTTCTTTTGCAGCCGGGAAAGATCCACTGGGAATTCCCGAACCCACTCCCGTAGGGCCTGTTCGGCCTGGGGTAGAACAAAGCCGATGGTAAGACCGTGATAGTGGGCCAGCGGGAAGGTGAAATGCCCCCGATGTTCCAGCCGGCGGTCCAGCTTCATATCCCCGGCCTCCACATAGGAAAAGGTATCCGGGCCGGACTGATATTCCATCCGTCCCTGCCGGCAGTAGTCGATACACAGCAGGTCTTCGGCGGTACAGAATACCGAGTCATAGCCCTCCATATGGAAATCGTTATACATCAGAAAGACACCGGGAAAGAGGTCATATTGGGTCATCATACCCTCACCGCTATCGCTGTGAAACTGGAATACACGGCACCCGCCGCTTTCCGCCAAGGGAGGGGGAAATCCCTCTCCTGTCAAAAACATCTCCGACACGCTGATATCTCCTCTCAAAGCCGCAGCACCCGGTCGCAGGCCCGCTGCATAAATTCCTGGTCGTGGGTGACCACCAGAACGATTCGCCCCTGCCGGACCAAAGCCCGGATCACTTTGGAAACCTCCACCATGCGGGCATAGTCCAGGCCGCTGGTCGGTTCATCAAAAATCAGCACGGGCTTTTCGGAAAGCAGTGCCGTAGCTACTGCCAACCGTTGTTTCTGCCCACCGGAAAGGGACATAGGGTGCCGCTCCCGAAAGGGCAGAAGTTGGAGGCTCTCCAGGACCTCCGCAAATTTTTCCTTTGGCGCGTCTGGGGCAGACATTTGGCACTCGCCCCATACACTGTCAGAAAAAAGCTGGTGGTTGACATCCTGCATCACGCAGAAAGAGACTTTCTGCCTCTCTTTGCGATCCAGCGCCTTGCCGTGGAGCAGGACGCGCCCGGATTGCTCCCGAAGCAACCCGCACAGACAACGGGAAAGCGTCGTCTTGCCCACACCGTTTGGGCCGGTGATGGCGACGGCTTCTCCCGGTCGGGCAGAAAAGGACAGGTTCCGAAATACCGGCGTCCCCTTTTGAAAGGCACAGGACAAGCTCTCCACAGACAGTCCCGTTTCCGTTCCCGCCGGTTCCGCATAAGGAAGCTTACAGATTGCCGGAATCAGGGTGCGCAGCTCCAGCCGCTCCCGCTCCTGGTTGGATAACGCACAAAATTCCTCACGGGTGAAGATACGCTCCAGAACGCCGCTACGCAGATACAGCGCGCGGTCAATAAGATCGGTAAGGAAATACAGCCGGTGTTCCGCAATGATGACTGTATGCCCCTGCTGTTTCAGATAAGCGATCTGGTCATGAAGATGGGAGATCGCCTCCTGATCCAGATTGGCTGTGGGCTCGTCCAGTACATAAATCACCGGCCCCATGGCATAGACAGAAGCGAATGCCAAAAGCTGTTTTTGTCCACCGGACAGTGAGAAAATATTCCGCCCCTGCAATTCGTTAATGTGCAGCGCCTTCATGGTTTCCGATACTCTGCGGCGGATCTCCTCCGGAGGACGGCCTTCATTTTCCAAGCCGAAGGCCACCTCGCTGTCCGTATCTAGATTGAAAAACTGGGACTTTGGATTTTGAAAGACGGAGCCCACCTGACGGGCCAGTTCATACATGGGGGTTTTCTGCGGATCAAGACCGTCCACATTCACCCGACCGTCCAGGCGGCATCCAGGCGTAAAGGCGGGGATTAGGCCGTTG
Organism: Solibaculum mannosilyticum; assembly: GCF_015140235.1. Lineage (GTDB taxonomy): Bacteria > Bacillota > Clostridia > Oscillospirales > Acutalibacteraceae > Solibaculum > Solibaculum mannosilyticum. The sequence continues at coordinate 978,488 of NZ_AP023321.1, forward strand.
ATCAGCTTGGTTACCGTTGTCTTTCCACAGCCGGAGGCTCCACAAAGCAGGACACACTCTCCGGGGGCGATGGATGTGCTGATCCCGGAAAGTATCTCCTGGCTTTCTTCATAGCCAAAGGATACCTGTTCCAATGAGATCATCGTTTCACCTCCCTATTGTATCACAAATGAGCATATCAGCAAGGCAAGTCCTGCCAGCATTCCCACCAGATCCGGAAGCCACAGATGCAGCGATATGGCGCTTGTCTTACGCGTGGGATTTTCAATGCCGCGGGTGACCGCTGCGGCAGAAAGCTCCTCTGCAGTCTCTGTCGCCGATACCATGAGCGGCACAACAGTACACTCCAGCTTGGCAAGTCCCCGGATGCTGCGCAGCTTCATGGCATCTCGAATATAGCCGATCTCCTCCCGGATTGCCGGAAAGTATCGAAGGGTCACAGAGATCGCTACGATCAATTTCTGCGGCACATGAAGCTGATGCAGCCCCAGGATCAGATACCGGAGCGGTGTGCATTTCAGCATCAGGGAACCGATCATCAGACAAGGAAACATCCGGCGGATATAGGTAGCAAAAATGGTAAAGCTGGTGGCGATGATACCGGGAGAAGCCGGTAAAATCACTTGCTGGAAAAAGACTAGTGCCCCGTAGCCGATTAACCATTTGACCGCCATGCTGACGCGGCCATGAAGGAGTATCAAAAGCAGGATGAGGCTGATCAAGGCCAGCTCCATCCAGAGGGTGTGAGGACGAAATGCGATGATGTTAGCGGCTAACAGCATCCAGAGACCAGCGCGCGGATCAAAAATAGTTTGATGGGTGTCGCGCTCCATCTCAAACCAGCCCCGCTTTTTCAAAGTGCTTGCGGAACATCAATCGGGCGATCAAGCCGCCGATGATTGCTCCGACAATGGGTGCCAGGAACAGTACCACCAACATTCCGTTGGAAGACAGGGCCCTCAGCGTGTTTATATAGTCTGTCGGCATCCCCTGCTCGGTGATCTGCCGCAGGAAGTCCTCCCGCATCAGCCAAATGGGCAGCGGAGAGCCCACCATGCCTATGGAAAACAGGACAAAGGAAATCAGATTTCCTGTCATGCTCCGATAATGAGTGGCGATACGGATGATCTCTGCCAGTCCACAGGCAAGAACGAAGGAAATCAGGATCACCAAGGTGAACTGTCCGGTGACATAGTAGATCAAGCCGGTAATCAGACCCATCAGCAGCACAGAGCCTATTTTCTGCACTTTGGCACACATCATCAGATATGGAATGCCGGTAAACAGGGCGATAAAGCCAGGCATCAAGATCCACAGCAGCGGGTGAAGCCCGCCCATGAGCATGAAAGCAAAGTTGATCACAAAATAGATGGCAGAGAAAATTCCCACCGTGATGACATCCTTGCCGCCCATGGCACGGCTTTTGAGTGGTTCAGACATATTGCACTCTCCTTTAGTTAGGTATAACTAATCTGCGAGGGAAAAGATTGGGCACATGGCACCCTCCTCACATCCTTTGATTTTACAGAGTGCTGTCCATTTCATCCGCTCCAACTGGATGGTTATACTCCATTTGGTCGAAAATATTATTTTAAACTGTGGATACCTCCACATTACAGTGCCTATGAGAAATAAGACAGCCTACGCCAACCGCTTGACAAAACCCATCATTCGAGTTACTCTTTTTGTAAGACAGGAAGAAGTACAACGCCCTGAACTGCAATGCCCTGTCCACGTCTCAAAGCAGTTCGGTGGAAGAGCAAAAACAGGAAGCCATACACGGCCCGAACAGACAGTTTCGGATTGTGTATGGCTTTTTCATTTTCTGGACGGAAAGGAGGCCCCATCATGGCGCAGGGCAGGTTGCCAACACCGGCCCCGCAGGTCCTTAACCTCGAAAAGTGGAGCTTTTCGGGATAAGACAGGAATAGCCGCTTGAAAGTCCTGCTTTCAACAGATTTTACAGATATGATGTTTGAAACTTTCCCCCGAAACCGTTGTAAGACGGCTTCGGGGGAAAGGAGGAACGATTGAGCCATAGAAAACCTACCGTTTCCATCACTGTCCGCTTTTCAAAGGCCCTTGCCAGACGAATAGAAGAGAGGGATAAGCAGGATCACCAGAGCATTTCCATGCTCCTGCGCCGCTATACGGAGCTGGGGCTGAACGGGAGGAATTATGCCCGACAGACCGATCCAATGAGAAACATTATCCGTGAAGGAATTATCCATTCTGTAAGACAGCAAACCGACCGCATTGCCGCGTTGCTTAACCGGCTGATCATTCTCTCAGCCGGCAGCTACTATGCCGCCCTCGCTTTTGTGACTGCCTTCATGGATCAGGGTTTCTACACCTCGGTTGAGAAAATCGGGCACATCGCCAGACAGATGGGGCTGGACTACGTCAGCGGATGGAAAAACCTACTGGAATCCGGCATGAGCGAGTTGAACCGCGCCATTGTCAAGCGCCCGGAGCGGCCTGTGCTGTCCAAGGCAGACCCCAGTTATGAGGAGATGTGTTCCCCGGAATTTAGCTTTGACAGCTATGACTCCGATAATTTGGAAAGAAAGCAGGTTATTTTGTCTTTGCATTGATAAAAGTAGGTTCCAGTTTGGAATAGGTGATTCGCTGGCTGGAATAAAGACTGTAGGACCCGCTCATGAGATAACTGATGGCGCAGGCAAAAGCAAAAGCCAATACATTGCCGCTGCCGAATAGTTCGATACTCAAGATTATGCTGGCGATAGGGCAATTCACTACTCCACAAAATACCGATACCAATCCCAAAGCAGCGGCAAAGCTGGGATCCAATCCTAAGAATTGACCGGCTACACATCCAAAAGTACTGCCGATAAAGAAGGCGGGGACAATCTCGCCGCCTTTAAACCCTGCTCCTAATGTGAGAGCCGTCAGAAGGATCTTGAGGAGAAAGGCTTCCGGCCTGGCATGTCCGCCCAAAGCAAGACCGACAATGTCCATCCCTGCACCGTTGTAGTCTCGAGTGCCGATCAGCAAGGTGATTATGACGACCAATCCACCGCCGACAGCGGCTCGAAGATAGGCATTGGTGAGAAAACGGCGGTAGAGATAAGAGGATAAGTGCATGGCTTTGCAAAAGAGGATGCTGACCAAAGCGCAAGCAAGTGCCAATAAAGCGATGCGCCAGGTCAAATCAAATCCTTGGGAATTTAGAAGATTGATGTGATAAGCCACCGGTTGAACGCCAAAGAATAAGGAGATTTTGTAAGAGACCAAGGAGCTGCAGATGCAGGGAAGAAAGGCGGAATAGTGAAAAATTCCAACGCTGATGACTTCCATACTGAAGAGGGTAGCTGTAACAGGGGTACCGAATAAGGCGCTGAAGAGACCGCTCATACCGCACATGATGAGGATATGTTCCTGTTTTTCACTGAGCCTTAGACAACGTCCTAAACCGCTGCCCAAACTGCCGCCGATCTGAAGGGCGGCGCCTTCTCGGCCAGAAGACCCTCCGCATAAATGGGTCAGCACAGTACCTATAAAAATCAGTCCAGCCAGACGCAGGGGAGGACGTTTGTTTTCACGGATACTTTCCAGGATTAAATTGGTACCTCGATCGTTGTCCAGTCCGGCAATGTGATAGAGCCATGCGATGACGATGCCGGCGACAGGAAGCAGGTATAGGAGCCACGGAAGCTGAAGACGGATATCGGTGGCTTTATCCACTGCATAGTGAAATAAGGTCCCCACGAGACCGCATACGATACCTGCTCCGCCCGCAATAACTGCCGACTTTAGCAGCATGAAAACGTAAGGTTTACAAGCGTTAAAACGTCCGTGGAAAAATGAACGGAATTTTTCCGCAGTCCAAAGCTCACCCATGCCCTGATCTCCTTTTGCACCCTTCTGGGATAGTACATTCACAACTAATCTTTATTGTACCATAATCCGATATTTCGTGACAAAATGGAATCCGCCAAACTTTTTCTCTTGTGTCCCTGTGATTTCGTCGGAAATGGTAAGAATCCTTCGTTTCCATCAACAAACCCGCCAACAAAAATGGCTTTTGTTGACGGGTTACTATACAGGGTATTTTGTAAAAATTCGGGAGTTAATATCCCATCCGCTTTTGCTGACGGATATCCCGTCCCATGAACACCAATCGATCATATCCGCCGATGATGCGGGAGGTGATACGCTGGGTGTATTTGTCGTTTAACTCCTGCATTGTGAGATTGGTATTAATGATGGTGGGCTTTGCCGACAGCAGACGGGAATTGATGAGATTATAAATCGACGCGGTGACAAATTGGGTGGTGAATTCCGTCCCCAAATCATCCAAAATCAGAAGATCGCATTCCATTAGACTGCGGGCGCTGTCGTCGTTTGAACCGCGCCCGAACTTTTCCTGCTCCAGCTTGGACATAAGATTCTGCACCGATCCATACACCACACCGAAGCCGCGGTCTATGGCCGCTCTGGCGATGGAAAGCGATAGATGAGTTTTACCCAGACCAGTGGGACCCTGCATCAAGATACTGGAGGAATGAAGGGAAAACGTATCGGCGTAATGCTGACAGTAGTCCAGGATGGTTTCCATCTGCTGGCGGGGCGAAACACCGCCGTGTTCCAGCGGGGCAAGATCGTAGTATTCCAGGGAAAAATGATCGAAATCACAGGATGCAATGGGCGTCAGGGAATTGATGCGGCGATAAGCCTCTTTGCGCATCAGCTCCTTGAGACATTGGCACTGACCGTCGTCGGTGAAACCTTCGTCCTCGCAGATAGGGCAAACCGGATGCAGGTCCAAATAATCGATGGGATAGCCATGCTGGAGGAGAAGGGTGTTGTACCGTTGCTGAAGCTGTTTGTTGTGGGCGGTGAGACGATCCATCTGCTGTTGGATATCCCCAGTAGCACCCAAAACCGAACGGGCCGCTTCTAAACTGGTCTGGGCCAGACGACGCTCGATCTCCAGAACCTCAGGGATTTTTTGAGCGATTTCCTGGCGACGTTGGGCCTGCTGCTGGCGGACAAGACCTCGCCGGCGGGAGAGCTCATCCAAAGCCGCCCCATAGATTTCCCGGCCGTATCCCATAGATCATTCCTCCTTTTTTACTCCAGGCATCACCTGGGTCATACGCTCGTAAGCGTCCAAGTCAAACGAAGCCGGACCGCTCAGGGAACTTTTATTCAGATTGGGCTTCCCTTTGTTCAAAACGGCCACTACATCCTTGGGCGTTTTGACGTTTGCCTTGTGCCACCGCTCCAGCACTTTGTTCATATAAGAAAAATTCAAGTTGCCCGTGTTGTTGACACATTCCTCATAAGCCATCCGGATGATATCGGTGGAAAAGGACCATTCCTGCATCCAGCGTTCCGTATAGGTGGCTTCCCGTGCGCTGGGGGAACGGGAGGAAATGCCCAAAGCCGAACACAGCTGATTCCAATTGCACTGGGCAGTATGGATTTGGGCGAGTTTACGTTCGGCCTTTTCTAGGGTGTCGATTTCCTCGTCCGCCCAGTTGACGGCCACTTTCTCGATGTATCGCATGCTGCATTTTTCTCTGGACTGGGCAAATTCGATAATCATTAAAATCACGCCGGTGGGAAGCCCGTTGTAATCGTGGAGCCATACAAGGGTGCTGATCTCGGCAGGGGAAAGAGGACGTCCAAATCGGATTTGGGTCTCCTGCAAAAGAAAAGCGATATCCTCGCACTCCTGAGCGCGCCTCAACACCTCTCGGCTGTCCGGCTTAGGGGACGGGGCAGGAATATGGCTTGGTTTTCCCGGAGAAGAAGGCGTGGAAACAGGGGCCTCCTGTTTTTCCGACACAGGATCGGCGTCCAAGGCGGGGGCCGACGGCTCGGATCCCTTTGCAGATGAAACGGATGTCTCATCTGCCGATGGGGAAGAGGACGGCGCAAATCCGTCGTCCATAGGGCTGAGGAGCCCGGCCTCCACCCAATATTGTAAGGCGTCCATGGTGTCCAACCGGGAGAGACCGATGGCACTTGCCACATCGTCGATACCGGCTTTTTCGCCGGCATGACGCAAAAGCCAGAGCAGAGCTTTGAGCTGGGCCGAACCGGCCAATTTTAAATGTTTGTCTACAACGGCGCTTGGAACAGCGAAAACCGCGTTCCAGGCGCCGAGATTAATACCATATTGCATCGGGCAACCCCCAATTGGATTTGATTTCATCCTTCTCAGATGGGATTTTTGATTTGAGTGCGGCCGGGATACCGCTTATGGAGTTTTTCCTGATAGGTCTTAGGACGGCTGTGGATGTATACGCTGAGTACCAATCCGATGCCGAGGAACAAAGTGCTGGTAGAGGAACCGCCGGCGCTGAAGAACGGAAGCGTTACGCCGATTACCGGCATCAAGCAGATGTTCATACCGATGTTGATAAAGGTTTGGGCCATCAAGGTGGCGAACATACCGATGCATAGGTAAGAGCCGACGGAGTCCTTGGCCATGGAAGAGATACGCATAATGCGCAGCAAAATGGCCACCAATATCAGAATAAGTACCAATGTACCTAAAAAACCGAAGGTTTCACCCGCTACAGAGAAGATAAAATCATTTTCTCGTTCAGGGAGTTTGATGCTTCCGCTTTCCACAATGCCTTTTCCCGTAAGCTGTCCGGAGCCGATCATCATACGGGCGTTGTTCTGCTGAAGCCCCAAATTCAAGGGATCGCTTTCCGGATGTAGAAAGATCATAAAACGATCTTTCTGGAAATCCTTTAAAACGTAAGTCCAGAATAAAGGGATGGCCACAACGATAAGGGACAATCCCACCACAAAATAACGGAGTTTTACACCGGCGGTGAACATCATCGCCAGGAAAATAAATACGAATACGAGGGCAGTACCGTCGTCCCCTTGGAGCGCCACCAGTCCCACCGGGATCATGCCGTGGACCACCAGGAGAACCAGATTGAGAGGGTCGTTCAGATGTTCTCCAGAATGGGATAAATGGAGGGAAAAAGTGATAATAAAGGCGATTTTCAGCAGTTCCGACGGCTGGAACCCGATGCCGATGCCTGGAATAATAAGCCAGGCCTTGTCGTCGGCCGCACCAGTATCCTGGCCGAAGAAATAGGTCATCACCATAAGCCCTACCGCAATAGGAGCGATAATCCACCAACAAGCGGTGATGGCCTCATAGTCAATGTTGGAGATAATAATGGCAGCGATGATCCCCAGTAAGACGGCGCCTACTTGAACGACCATTTTTCGATTAATGCTAAAACCAGCGATCTTGAACAGGGCAGCCGTACTGCCGGATTGCATAAAGGGCGATTGGGATGTGATCAGCAACAGCAAAAGGCCGTAACCGCAGGCGAATAAGCATAGAATCAACAACAGCTTATCCGTCTCGCGGAAGTAATTGCCGATAGCACCGAAGACTTTTTTCAATGAACTTCACCTCATATCCTGGTGTTTTTAAATCGGAAAAGAAATCACGTTATTACATTTTTACATTCAAAGCTTATCTCAAAAAAGAAACGCCGTCTTATTAAGGCGGCCCCTACTGCATAGTTACAGCCATTTTTTATTATACCGTTCCCTCCCGTCAAGTTCAAGCCAAATACTTTTAATTCGATGTTTTTTGTGCTATACTAAATAATGTTGTGTGAAAAACATCGAATTAACAAGAAAGGCGGCAGGTTCTCTATGGTTTTTGTGTCCCATTCATCGGCGCAGACAGAGCAGATTGGCCGACAATTGGCAGCTCGATTGTATCCAGGCTCGGTGGTGGCTTTGTACGGCGGATTGGGTATGGGGAAAACCGCTTTTGTACGAGGGTTGGCGTCCGGTTTGGATGTGGATGCCAAGGAGGTATCCAGTCCGACCTTTGCATTGGTTCATGAACATAATGGACGTCTTCCTCTTTTTCACTTTGATATGTATCGTGTGTCCGGATGGGATGATTTAGAATCCACCGGATTTTTTGATTATTTGCAGCGTAGCGGCGTAGTGGCGTTGGAATGGAGCGAGAATGTGGAAGGAGCCCTTCCGGAGGATGCGATCCACGTAACCATCGCTCCCGGCGAGGGGACAGATGACCGGATCATCACCATCCTGCCGGATCAGTCCTAAAAGGGGGAGTACTGTGCGAATTTTAGCAATTGATTCCACCGCTGTATCAGCATCCTGTGCGCTGATGGAGGAGCAAAAGCTGACGGCGGAGTTTTATATGAACTGTGGGCTGACCCACAGTGAAACCTTGATGCCCATGATAAACGACGTGCTGAGGTATACAGATACAACACCGCAAGAGATCGATTATCTGGCAGTGGCCGCCGGTCCGGGATCTTTTACCGGAGTGCGCATCGGCGTAGCGGCCATCAAGGGAATGGCGTTGGCGCTTGACCTGCCTTGCGTAGGGGTTTCTACGCTGGAGGCCATGGCCTGGAACTTGGTGGGCCGTGAAAAAACTACCGTATGCGCAGTGATGGACGCTCGTTGCAAACAGGTGTATCAGGCTTTTTTTGAGGTGGATGAGACATCGGTGACGAGGCGATGTGAGGATCGAGCCACTTCCATTGAACAGTTGGGACAGGAAATTGTAAAGGCGAATGAACCGGTTATGCTGGTGGGAGATGGCGCACAGCTCTGTATGCAAGAGTTGAAGAGCACAGGGCTTGTACAATTAGCGCCTTTGGCCATCCGATATCAAAGGGCCAGCGGCGTAGCCCAAGCAGCCGAGAAGGAAATCCATTTAGGAAACATTTTAAATGGTGACCAACTGCGGCCTGTTTATTTAAGATTACCTCAGGCAGAGCGGGAATTAAAAAAGAAAATTCAATCAGGAGGGGATCCGGTATGATCGCATTGGGATGTGACCACGGTGGATTTGAGCTCAAAGAAGCCATCCGTCGGCATTTGGAAGAGAATCATGTGGAGTATCGCGACTTTGGCATTTATGAGACCCAGTCGGTAGATTATCCGACTATAGGGAGTGCGGTATCCCATGCGGTGGCCGACGGCCAATGTAAACTGGGTATCCTCTGTTGTGGTACGGGTATCGGCATGTCCATAGCGGCAAATAAAGTCAAAGGGATAAGGGCGGCTTGCTGTTCCGATTATTTTTCCGCCAAATACACCAGACTCCACAACGACGCCAATGTTTTATGTCTGGGTGGACGAGTACTGGGAGAGGGTCTGGCACTGGAGCTGGTGGATGTGTTTTTAAACACCGAGTTCGAGGGAGGCCGTCATCAGCGCCGCATCGATATGTTGTCTCAGATTGAAAGGGACGAGCTTTAAAAGCCGGATCAGTGACTAAGCTGACATGCATGCAGCTTGATACATTATAATAAAAAGGGAGAGGATAGGTATGAACGATCAGTTAACTGTTTTATCCCATCCCCTGGTGGGGCATATCATGACCGAACTGCGGGATCAAAATACTTCCCCGCATCAGTTTCGCGCTTTGGTGCGCAAGTTGTCGATGCTACTCTGTTACGAGGCGACCAGGGATCTTCCCACAGTGGAAAAGCAAGTCATTACTCCCGTAGCGCCGGCTCAGGGAGTGATGGTAGACCAATCCAAGCTGGTATTTTTGCCAATCCTGAGAGCTGGTTTGGGGATGCTGGATGGAGCGTTGGAGCTGGTTCCAGACGCTTCAGTAGGGCATTTGGGGATGTATCGGGATGAGGAAACGCTGACACCAGTTCATTATTATACGAAACTCCCTCCTCAATTTGAAGGGCGAGGAGCCGTTATCTTAGATCCCATGTTGGCTACCGGAGGTTCAGCGGTAGATGCTGTGGAAAAAGCAGCGTCGTATGGTCCGGCTTGGATCAAGTTTTTGTGTATCCTTTCGGCCCCTCAGGGGATTGAGAAATTATCCAAAGCCTATCCGGATGTAAAAATTTATACCGCGGCTGTAGATCAGTGTCTCAACGACCATGGATATATTGTGCCCGGTCTGGGCGACGCCGGTGACCGCATTTTTGGCACGGTAGGATAATCGGTGAGAAAAGAAAAAACAGCTTGACATCAGGTCGGATAACTGCTATAATATTTTGAGAAAAGAAAGCAGAGTGCCTTATGGGTGCTCTCACCCTTCCGATTCCGTTCGCGGAGGCGTTCATAACAATGGTAGTCCTGTGGAGGATTATCATGCCATGTTGTGTTCAAACACGGACGGAAAAGGTCGCTTTTCCATCCGTGTTTTTTTGTGGCGGCAAGACGCCGTCACCATTTTGCCCATTCAGGGCCTTGGAGGTGCTTTGGTATTAGCAAGGAAATGCAAATCAACGAACAGATCCGCGATAGGGAAGTCCGTGTCATCGGAGCGGACGGCGGTCAGATTGGCATCATGTCTGCACGTGATGCACAGAGAATTGCTTATGAGAAAAATCTCGATCTGGTAAAAATTTCGCCCACGGCCAATCCGCCTGTATGCCGCATCATGGATTACGGCAAGTACCGCTTTGAGCAGGCCAAGCGCGAGAAGGAAGCCAGAAAAAATCAACACATCGTCGAAATCAAAGAGGTTCGTCTTTCCCTGAACATCGATACGCATGACTTCAATACCAAGGTGAACCATGCCATGCGCTTTTTGCAAGAGGGCAATAAGGTAAAGGTTTCCATCCGTTTTCGTGGACGTGAAATGGGCCATCCCGAGATTGGCACCGAGATCATGCAGCGGTTTGCCGAAGCAGTCAGCGAGTGCGGCGGGGTTGAGAAACAGCCCAAACTGGAGGGCCGTCATATGATTATGTTCGTGTCGGCCAAGACCCAGAAACCGGCCAAAAAAGAAAAGGAAGCCGGACCGCGCTAGATTCCAGAAGGGTTTTGTGCGGGTTTATCAAATCTAAGGAGGAAATACCATCATGCCTAAGATGAAGACTCACAGCGGCGCCAAAAAGCGCTTCAAACTTTCCAAAAACGGCAAGGTCATCCGTGCCCATGCCAACAAATCCCACATCCTCACCAAGAAGAATACCAAGCGTAAACGCAACCTGCGTAAGACTTCTGTGGCCGACGTTACCAATGTCAAGGCCGTCAAGAGACTCATCCCTTATAAATAAGGAGCACTTTGACCAATTGGGGCGTTTTGCCCAATCCCAGATAACGGAGGTATAATGAGAAATGGCTCGTATTAAAGGCGCAATGATGACGCGCAAAAGAAGAAAAAAGACTCTGAAACTGGCCAAAGGTTATTTTGGCGCAAAGTCCAAGCTGTTTAGAACTGCCAAACAGGCCGTGATGAAATCCGGTCAGTATGCATACATCGGCCGCCGCCACAAGAAACGCGATTTCCGTCGCCTGTGGATCACCCGTATTTCGGCTGCTTGCCGCATGAATGATATGAATTATTCCACCTTTATGAATGGCCTGAAGAAGGCTGGCATCTCCCTTAACCGCAAGATGCTGGCTGAGATCGCTGTCTCTGATGAGGCCGGTTTTAAGGCTCTGGTGGAAAAAGCCAAGGCTGCTTTGGCTGCCTAATAGATGCATCTTTCAGACGCCCGGGACTTTTCCCGGGCGTATTTATTAGGTGGAGAAAAGAAGAGGAGGGTTCAAAATTGGTATTTCAGTTGGACAGCCGGGAAAATCCGAAAGTAAAGCATTTTATAAGGCTTCTGAACAACGGAAAATATCGGGAGGAACAAGGGCTTTTCGCCATCGAAGGCGCGAGGCTTTGTATGGATGCTTTGCAAAGTGGAATACCAATAGCGGAACTTTTTTACACCGAAGAAGCGGCAAAAAAGTATAATACAATTGTCGCGGATTTGGGACAAAAGGCATTGAAAACCTATCAAATTTCCGAAGGGATTGCTAAAAAAATGGGCGATACCACCCATCCCCAGGGGGTATTTTGCACCTGTAAGACGCTTGACAAACCAGATGACTTGGTTACAATAGGAACAGACAGCCGCATCTTGGCCATGGAAAACATCCAAGACCCTGCCAATCTAGGCGCCATGCTTCGTACCGCTGAAGCGGTGGGGATAAAGGGAGTAATTTGTTCGGCTGGATGCTGTGATATGTACCATCCCAAAGTGCTGAGAGCTTCTATGGGAGCGGTCTTTCGATTGTCCGTCCGGCTGGAAGAAAACCTGCCCAAAATGCTTCGAGGTTTGACGGGGATGGGCGTGCTGACTATGGCGGCGGTACCGGATGCGTCGGCATGTCCGGTGACCTCGCTTCGGTTTGACAGAAGTGCAGTGGCGGTGATCGGAAATGAGGGCAACGGTTTAACCAAAGAGGCCATTGAGGCGTGCGAGGTCCGTGTGACTATCCCCATGAAGGGCCGTGCAGAATCCTTAAATGCGTCCATGGCAGCTGGTATTCTCATGTGGGAGATGCTGCGGTAAAATTTCCTGAAAGGAATGGATCATGAACGACCAAAACGACGTGATCGGTTGGATCTGGCTGCAAAAGGCGTTGGGAGTAGCCAGTCCAAAGGTACGCGCCATTCATCAGGCCTATGGCTCGGCCCGTCAATTTTACGATGCGGGACCAACGGAATGGCGGTTATCGGGGCTTGTGACGGCCGCCGATGTTCACAAGTTGTGCGATACGGACTTCGCTCAATGTGAAAAAATCATCGACGATTGTCAGAGGCTCCACTATCAAATCCTAACGCCCGATCAGGAAGGGTATCCCAACCGCCTTTTAAATATTGACGACTATCCTGCGGTGTTATACATTTGGGGCGACCTGGGCGACGTAGACAATGAGATTCTCATCTCCATGGTCGGGACGCGAATGGCTTCACCCTACGGACGAAATGTGGCTGGACGTCTTTCAACAACCTTGGCAAAAGCGGGAGCTGTGATTGTCAGCGGCGCCGCTTATGGGATTGACACAGTATGTCATAAAGGTGCGCTGCGGGGAGGCGGACGGACTATCGCCGTGTTGGGATGCGGCATTGATACGCGGTATCTGGTGGAAAATGAACAGCTTCGCCGGACCATTTCCCAAAACGGCGCTGTTATTTCAGAGTATCCGCCGGGAGCAGCAGCTGCACCCCGTAATTTTCCCATCCGCAACCGTCTGATTTCCGGTTTATCCTTGGGAACGGTGGTAATCGAAGCCGGTGTCCGCAGTGGTTCCCTGATCACAGCTCACAGAGCTATCGAACAAGGTCGGGATGTATTTGCTGTTCCGGGCAGTATTATGAGCGAATACTCTGCCGGATGCAACAAACTGCTAGGCGAATGCGCTAAACCGGTGGGTTGCGCTTATGATATTTTATCGGAGTACGTGGATCAGTATCCTCATTGCATCCGCCTGGATTTACCAGAGGTGCATGAAAAGGCCCACAGCGATATGAAACCGTGGGAGAGTAAGCCATCGCCGGTCCAATCGAGGCCGTCGGCTGCATCGGAGTCAAAACCACGGTCGGTTCTAAAAAGGCCGGTTACAAAGACTAAGGATGCGCTTGGAGACGGATCATCTCAAAAAGAGCCATACCGTCAAGAGGTACAGGAAGCGGCGCTTCCATCCAGCTTGTCGTTGACGCCAGAGGCAAAACAGCTCTACCGACTTCTGGATGAAACACCGCAGCATGTGGATGAACTGGCTCATAAAAGCGGCCTGACCTCTTATGTTGTGGCGGCAGCCATGACAGAGCTGGAAATCGCTCATTTAATTCGTCCGCATGTGGGACGACGGTTTTCCCGGATTGTGGTACGCCGCCGGTCCTAAACTATTGCTATTTTACTTTTACTGCATTGGCAGAACATGAAATAAGGAAGGTAAGTCGATGTCCAATTTAGTCATAGTTGAGTCCCCCGCCAAGGCCAAGACCATTCAGAAATACTTGGGTTCTGATTATGAGGTGTTGGCATCCATGGGCCATGTCCGAGATCTGCCCAAAAGCAAATTGGGTGTGGACGTTGAGCACGACTTTCAGCCTCAATATTTGGATATTAAGGGAAAAGGCGATCTAATTAAAAAGTTAAAACAGACCGCTGCCAAAAGTTCGCATATCTATCTGGCAACCGACCCTGACCGTGAAGGGGAGGCTATTTCGTGGCACTTGTCCCAGATGCTGGGATTGAATGAGGAGGATCCCAACCGCGTGACCTTTAATGAGATCACCAAAAGCGGCGTGCAGTCCGGGATGGAGCATCCCAGGAAGATCGACTTGGATCTGGTCAACGCCCAGCAGGCCCGCCGCATTTTGGACCGTATTGTAGGCTATAAGATCAGTCCGTTTTTGTGGCGCAAGGTGCGTCGGGGACTGTCGGCCGGACGTGTACAGTCGGTGGCGGTGCGCATCATTGTGGACCGGGAGAAGGAGATCGAAAAATTTAAGCCGGAGGAATACTGGACCCTGGATGCCAAGATGCGCAAGAAAGGGTATCAGAAGCAGTTCGGCGCCACCTTCTACGGTGACCAAAAGGGCAAGATCAAGCTGCACAACAAGGAGGAAGCCGACGCTATTCTGGCGAAGCTCCAGGATGCAGAATACATCGTTTCCAATGTCAAAAAGAGCATCCGCCGCAAATCGCCGGCGCCGCCTTTTATCACCTCCACTCTCCAGCAGGAGGCGTCCCGTAAATTGGGATTTCAGGCCCGCCGTACCATGAAGGCCGCTCAGGAGCTTTACGAAGGCGTAGAAGTGGCCGGTATGGGGGCCGTCGGTCTTATCACCTATATGCGTACCGATTCGCTGCGCATTTCGGAGGAGGCCCGTGCCGCCGCCACCGGCTATATCCGGGACACTTGGGGAGACAAGTATCTGCCGGAGAAACCCCGGTATTTTAAATCCAGGGCCAGCGCCCAGGACGCCCATGAAGCCATCCGTCCCACAATGCCCGATCTTTCCCCCGACAAGGTTAAGGATAGCCTGACCGGCGATCAGTATAAGCTGTATAAGCTGATCTGGGAACGCTTTATCGCCAGTCTGATGGCAAATGCTGTGTACGACACCGTACAGGCCGATATCGCGGCGGGGGAATATATTTTTAAAGCGTCGGGCCGTACCGTCCGTTTCGATGGATACACCGTCCTGTACGAGGAGAGCAAGGACGATGAGGAGAAGGAAGGCGGAGCCCTGCCTCCTTTGGAGAAGGACGATCCGCTGATTCTCAAGGAGCTCAAAGGCAATCAGCATTTCACTCAGCCTCCTCCAAGGTACACCGAAGCATCCCTCATCAAGGCGCTGGAAGAAAAGGGGATCGGCCGGCCGTCTACCTATGCCCCGACCATTACGACTATTTTGGCGCGGGAGTATGTGGAGCGTGACGGAAAAGCACTCAAGCCTACGGTGCTGGGCGACGTCATTACCCAATTGATGAAGGATCATTTTAAGGATATCGTGGATGTAGGGTTCACGGCCCACATGGAAGACGATCTGGACAATGTGGAAGCCGGTAAGATCAACTGGGTGGATACCCTTCACCAGTTTTACGATGGATTTGAGCAAACCCTGGAAAAGGCTGAAAAGGAAATGGACGGTACCCGCGTCAAAATCCCGGACGAGGAGACCGACGAGGTGTGTGAGCTGTGCGGCCGTAAGATGGTGATCAAGGTGGGGCGGTTCGGGAAATTCCTGGCGTGCCCGGGATATCCGGAGTGTAAAAACACCAAGAAGCTGGTCAAGGAAACGGGTGGCTTCTGTCCCAAATGCGGCGCTCGGGTGCTTTTGAAAAAGTCCAAGAAGGGGCGTCCCTACTATGGATGTGAAAACAATCCCCGCTGCGACTTTATGACGTGGGATGAACCGCTCAAAGAGACCTGTCCTAAATGTGGGAAATCCCTTTTCCGCAAAAAAGGGAAAAATGCCAAAATTTACTGCGCCAATGAGGAATGCGGTTACGAAAGAGCGGTTGAGAAGAAATGAGGCCGGTGACAGTAATCGGAGCGGGCCTTGCCGGATGTGAGGCCGCCATGCAGGTGGCAAAGGCCGGTATCCCCGTAAGGCTCATGGAGCAAAAGCCCAGCAAGTACTCCCCGGCCCATCATCTCCCTCAGTTTGCGGAACTGGTGTGTTCCAATTCCCTCAAGGCGGAACGTCTGGGCAGTGCCGCCGGGCTGTTAAAGGCCGAGATGCAGCGCCTTGGTTCGGTATGTGTGGAAGCGGCATATGCCTGCCGTGTCCCGGCAGGAGGGGCCCTGGCGGTGGATCGGGACGTCTTTGCAGGGCTGGTGACAGAGCAGGTGTGTTCCCATCCTCTCATCCAAGTGGTGGAAGGGGAGGTGCTGGAGATCCCGCAAGACGGCGTCGTTATAGTGGCCACCGGTCCCCTGACGGAAGGGAGGCTGGCGCAGGATATCCAACGTGTGGTGGGGGAAGGAACCCTCAGCTTTTACGATGCAGCCGCGCCGATCGTCACCGCCGAGTCGGTGGATCAGAATTATGCCTTTGCGGCCTCCCGCTATGGCCGGGGCGGGGAGGATGATTACCTCAATTGTCCCATGAATAAGGAACAGTACGAAGCCTTTTATGAGCAACTCATTCATGCGGAATCGGCCATGCTGCACGAGTTCGACCGTCCTAAGGTATACGAAGGATGCATGCCGGTGGAGGTCATGGCCAAGCGAGGTGCGGATACCCTCCGGTTCGGACCATTAAAGCCGGTGGGGCTTCGGGACCCGTCCACAGGACATCGTCCATGGGCGGTAGTTCAATTGCGCCGGGAGAACCGGGACGGTACTCTCTACAATTTGGTGGGATTTCAGACCAATTTGAAATTTCCCGAACAAAAACGGGTTTTTTCCATGATCCCTGCTTTGCACGACGCTCAATTTATGCGTTACGGGGTCATGCATCGAAACAGTTTTCTGTGTTCCCCCCATTTGCTGGAACCTGATCAGAGCCTTCGGAACAATCGGAATATTTTCTTTGCCGGACAAATCACCGGAGTGGAAGGGTATATGGAATCGGCCATGTCAGGCATCTGGGCGGGCGTCAATGCCGCAAGACGGGTACAGGGAAAATCGCCGGTTACACCTCCTCCGGATACCATGGCAGGCGCCTTGCTTCGGTACATATCCGATCCAGAGGTCAAGGATTTCCAGCCCATGGGGGCAAACTTCGGCATACTGCCTCCGTTGGATCATACGATCCGGGACAAAAAAGCCCGTTATGAAGCGTTGGCCCGGCGGGCGATGGAGCATTTTGAACAATTCATGGAGCGGGAGCTCTAATTCTTGAAAAAAGGAGGCATTGCTGTGAAAATTATTGTAGACGCCTACGGTGGCGATAACGCGCCGTTGGAAGTATTGCGCGGCTGTGCGGCAGCGGTTGAGGCCTACGGATATGAGATTGTGCTGTGCGGCCTGGAAAAGTCCCTGCGCAAGCTGGCTTTGGAATACGACATTCCGCTGAAGAACTTTACCTTTGTGGAGGCGCCGGATATCATCAGTATGGAGGACGATCCCGGCAGTATCCTGAAGAAAAAGAAAAACTGCTCGATGGCAGTGGGCCTCCGTCTGCTGGGAGAAGGCGGCGGGGACGCTTTCGTCTCAGGCGGTTCTACCGGGGCTTTGGTAGTGGGCGGTACTTTTTATGTCAAACGCATCAAAGGCATCAAGCGCTGTGCGTTGGCTACCCTGATCCCTTCCACAAAAGATTACTTTATGCTGTTGGACGTGGGGGCTAATGTGGACTGCCGTCCTGAAATGCTGCGTCAGTTCGGCATCATGGGTTCCGTGTATATGGAGTCGGTAATGGGAAGGACCGAGCCCAAGGTTGGACTGGTCAATATCGGGACGGAAACCACCAAAGGCGGGGAACTACAGCTTAATTCCTTTGAGCTTTTACAGCAAGCTCCCATCAATTTCGTGGGCAATGTGGAAGCAAGGGAAATCCCTTACGGGGAATGCGACGTTTTGGTGTGCGACGGCTTTACCGGCAATGTTATTCTGAAGCTGACCGAAGGATTGGCCTCCTCTCTGCTGGGGCAGATCAAAGAGATCTTTAAGAGCAACATGCGCGGCAAACTGGCGGCAGCCATGGTGATGCCTGGGATGAAGCAGCTCAAGAAGCGTATGAGCACCGAGGAAGTGGGAGGCGCCCCGCTGCTTGGAACACTGCGTCCCGTATTCAAGGCCCACGGGAATTCCAATGCAAAGGCGTTCCAGAACGCCATCCGCGTGGCGGCCGACTTTGCAGGGAAAGGCGTTATCGACCGTATCACAGAGTCCTTGGCCGAACGGTCAAAAGAGGACGACACACAAGAGTAGTTTGTTTTAAGTTTTTCTAAAATACCATTTGCATTGCACGACATCATTGAGGAGGAAACATCAGGTGATACTTCAGAAAGTGATCCGTCTGTTAAGCGACGAGTTAGGAGTGGACGAAGCAAACATTGGATCTTCTATGTCATTGGAGGATCTGGGTGTGGACGAGATGGCCATGGATAATCTCGTAATGGCATTGGAAAGCGAATATGGCCTGGAAGTGAGTCCGGAACAGACCGACCGTTTTGAAACGGTGGAGGATGTGGCCAGCTTTGTGGAAGATAATCTGGAATAAGAGTCAACAAATGTCCCCGCTTGGGGATATTTGTGTTTATCGGAGTGAATTGTATGAACAAGATACAGGATCGAATCGGATATCATTTTAAAAACCAAAACCTATTGCATACCGCTCTGACCCATTCCTCTTACGCAAATGAGGTGAAAAAGGGATCGGTATGCAACGAGCGCCTGGAATTCCTGGGGGATTCCGTGCTGAGCATTGTGGTGTCCGATTACCTCTATAATCACACCAAGATGCCGGAGGGGGAATTGACCCGTCTTCGGGCCTCCCTGGTATGCGAACAGTCGTTGCGCCGTTTTGCCGAGCAGATCGATTTGGGAGAATCTCTTCTCCTGGGCAAAGGGGAGCAGCAGATGGGCGGACGCAAGCGTCCATCTATTTTAGCCGATGCTTTTGAAGCGGTCATCGCCGCCATCTATCTGGACGGGGGGATGGATCCCGCCCGGGAATTCGTGCTTCGTTTTGTGGAGAAAGAGCTGGAAAGTCATCGTCAAAAAGCCTTTAAGGACTATAAAACGGCTCTGCAAGAAATTGTGCAGCAAAATCCGGAAGAAAAATTGAGTTATGTGTTGTTGGGGGAGAGCGGACCGGACCACGATAAAAGGTTCACTGTGGAGGTGCGTCTCAACTCCAATCCCATTGGCAAAGGGAGCGGACGCAGCAAAAAGAATGCCGAACAGCAAGCCGCACGGGAAGCCCTGGAATTGATGGGATACAGCAAATGAACCATGCCAATGTGGCCTTTTTCATTCCCCATTTGGGATGCCGGCATCGATGCAGCTTCTGCAACCAACGGAGTATCTCAGGCGTGCAGGATATCATAACACCCAGGCAGGTGAGCGATGCATTAAGGGAAGCCGTTTGCCGAATGGGAGATCGGGTAAGGGAAGCGGAGATCGCCTTTTTCGGCGGTAGCTTTACGGCCCTCCCCAGACGGACGATGATCGACTATCTAAAAGCGGCTGCCCCTTTTTTAAAAGAGGGGTTCGGGGGGATCCGCCTCTCCACCCGGCCGGACGCCATTGATTCAGAGGTGTTGGATATCCTATTCCAATACGGCGTCACATCGGTGGAATTGGGCGCCCAGAGTATGGATGACCGTGTGCTTTCCCTCAACGGAAGAGGACACACCGCTTTTCAGGTAAAGCAGGCATCTTACCTCATTCAGGAAAGAGGTTTCTCTTTGGGGCTTCAAATGATGACAGGGCTTTACGGCAGCAGTCTGGAAACCGATCGGGATACGGCTCACCAACTGATGGAGCTAAAGCCGGATACCGTGCGCATTTATCCCACCATTGTAGTAGAGGGGACATACCTCAGTAATCTCTGGAGGGAAGGCCGATACCAGCCACAGTCTCTTTGGGAGGCAGTGGAACTGTGCGCCCAACTGATGGAAGAGTTTGAGACGAAAGGGATCCGCGTCATCCGTGTAGGGCTTCACGCGGGAGGCGATGTGGAAAATGGGATGCTGTGTGGGCCGTGGCATCCGGCCTTCGGAGAGCTGTGTGAAAACCGGCGTTTTCTGCATCGGGCGCTGGATGTTCTAAAAGACAATTGCGTTCCAAAAGGATGCGTGACGTTGGGGGTGCATCCATCGGATTTGTCCAAGATGATCGGGCAAAAGAGGCAAAATGTGGACAAGTTACGGCAAATAGGATATGATAGTAAGGTAATAGGGAAAACTGATATTCCCAAAGGGACGGTTCAATTGCTTTAAAGAAAGGGGGCGCCGCAGGAGATGTTGCTCAAGTCGCTGGAAATCCAAGGGTTTAAATCCTTCCCGGATAAAACCAAGCTGACCTTTGGCGCCGGGATTACGGCGGTAGTCGGTCCCAACGGCAGCGGTAAAAGCAACATCAGCGACGCCGTCCGATGGGTACTGGGCGAACAGTCCACCCGTACCCTGCGCGGGGCCAAGATGGAGGACGTGGTATTTGCCGGCGCCGCCACTCGTAAGGCTCAAGGATTTGCCGAAGTATCTTTGACCATCGATAATTCCGACCGCCGCATCGATTTTGACAAAGACACCGTCACCGTTACCCGCCGGTATTACCGGTCGGGAGATTCTGAGTACATGCTCAACAAGACCAATGTCCGGCTGAAGGATATCAACGAGCTGTTTATGGATACCGGTCTGGGCCGGGATGGGTATTCCATCATCGGGCAAGGGAAGATCGCCGATATTGTGGCCTCCCGGTCGGAGGACCGCCGGGAGATCTTTGAGGAAGCGGCCGGCATCTCCAAATACCGCTACCGCAAGCACGAGGCAGAACGGAGGCTGGAAAAAGCCGAGGAGAATTTGGTTCGGCTGCGGGATATTTTATCGGAACTGGAAAGTCGCGTCGGCCCCCTGAGAGAACAGGCGGAAAAAGCGCAGAAGTTTTTGGTGTATGCCGAACAGAAGCGCGGGTTGGAAATCGGCATCTGGATGCGTCAGATTGATCGTGCAAGCGAGGTGTTAAGGGATCACGAGCAGAAGCTCCTGGTGGCGCAGGGACAGCATGACGAATTGGAGAAAAAGCTCAACAGCATGGAATCCGAAATGGAAGAGGTGCAGTCCCAGAGCGCCCGCCAGACAGCGCTCATTGATGAAATACGGCGTTCTTCCTCCCGGTTGGAAGAGGAAGCTGTGCGCATGGAGGGACAAGTCCAGGTGCTGGAGAACACCGTCTCTCACAATCGGCAGTCCATCGCGCGGCTTCAGGAGGAGCTCAAAAAGTCGGCTTCTACCGACGAGGGGATTCGACAGGAGATTGAGCAACGTCAGGAAAAGATAAGGGATATCAGCCAAAGGAAAATACAGCTTTCTAAGAAGCTGGAAGATGTCCGGCAGGAGATGGAACAGCTTGTAAGTCAAAGTGCCGGTCACTCGAGTCAGATGGAAAGCCTCTCGGCCTCCCTTAACCGATTGGTGTCCAAGGCCGCAGATGCTAGAGTGGAGGCGGTGACCGCTCAGTCGTCCATTCAGGCCTTGGATCAGCGGAGGGAGGCTGTAGCCCGTACCCTGGAGCAGCAAGGCGCAACCATCGCACAGGCAAAAGACGACTTGGAGGATTTGGAGCAGGGCTTTGATCAACTGGAGGATGAAGCTCAGTCCCTGCAAAATGCCGTAAAGGGATATGAAATACGGGTGGCATCCCGTCGGGAGAAAGTGGCTCAATGCAAGCGATCGGCCGATCAACTGCGTTTGGATGCCTCTGAGATGCTCCGCCGGATCTCCTTACTCGAAGAGATGGAACGCAGTCTGGAGGGCTTTACCCAGAGTGTAAAACTCATCATGAAGCAGGCAAAGCGAGGAGTGCTGAGAGGGATTCACGGGCCGGTTTCCCATCTGATCCAAGTGCCGGGAGAATACGCTTTGGCTGTGGAGACGGCGCTTGGAGGAGCTATGCAGAACATTGTCACCTCTACGGAAGTCGATGCCAAGGCAGCCATCCAGCATCTGAAAAGCAACCGGGGAGGCAGAGCGACTTTTTTGCCGATAGGCTCCATTCAGGGCCGAAGGTTACAAGAGTCCGATCTGGATGATTGTTGGGGTTTTGTGGGACTCGCCGCCGACCTCATTCAATTTGACCGCCAGTATGAGGGGATCTTTTTGTCCCTTTTGGGCAGGACAGTGGTAGCTGAGGATCTGGACAGTGCTACGACCATAGCCAAGCGATACCATTATCGATTCCGAGTGGTGACCTTGGATGGACAGGTAGTCAATGCCGGCGGTTCTTTGACCGGCGGTTCTCATGTAAAAGGGGCAGGGCTTTTAAGCCGCCGCAATGAGATCGACGCTTTGAGGCAAAAGGCGGATCATCTTTCTTCACAAGCTGAAGAGGCAAAATCGTTTTTGCATACCGCAGAACAGGATCTGGCAGCAGCGGAAGCCCAGCTCAGCGGTGCAAAAGGGGAGCTGGCCACAGTAAATGAGGATAAAATTCGTCTGGAGAGCGAATTGAAGCGCCTGAAGGAACAACTTTTGGCTGCACAAAAAAACGAGCAGGAACTCAAAAGGGAAGCTGATCGGTCGAGCAGTGAACGGGAAAATCTGCTGAAAAAGCAGGAGAATGCCATGGCCCGTGCCGATCAGATTTATCGGGAAAAGGCGCAGCTGGAAGCACGTATGGCAGAATTGGCTGGAGGTCAGGACGAGCTTCAGCAAAAGAGGGAAAACCTGGCGGCGCAAAGCGAGCAGATTCGTCTGGAGCTTCTGGCCTCGCAAAAGGACATGGATGCTTTACAAAGCATCATCCAGGATTTGAAGTCCCGTCTGGAAGGGCAGGCTGATCGAGAACAGCATCTGCGCCAAGAGATGGCATCCTATGAGGCGCAGAATGGAGCTATTGCCTGTCAGATACAAGAATTGACTACTCAAGCGGCAGAAAAACGCAGCGAGGCCAAAGGAGCCGGACGGCGTATTGATCAAATCAACGAAAGGCGCAGCCAACTGGAACGCAGGTTCCATGAACTGCGCCAGGAGGAGCGATCTTGTTCTGCCCAGAGGGAGTTGGTCAGCCGGGAACTTGCGCGGCTGGAAGAACGCAAACAAAGCGTCCAGAAGGATTATGACAGCATTATCAAAAAGCTGTGGGATGAATATGAGCTGACCCGCCGTGAAGCGCAGGGATTGGCATCCCCTGTGGAGGAGCTCAGTAAAGCCCAGCGGGAATTGAATGAAATCAAAGCCAAGATCAGGGCGTTAGGTAACGTCAATGTGGGAGCAGTGGAGGAATACAAAGAGGTCAGCGGCCGATATGAATTCATGCGGGAGCAGATCGACGATGCAGAGAGGGCACGCAATCAGCTTTATCAGATGATTCACGACCTGACGACCAAGATGCAGGATTTATTTTTGGATCGGTTCCGACAGATCAATCAGAATTTTGGAGAGATTTTTGCAGAACTGTTTGGCGGAGGAAGGGTATCGTTGCGCCTCACCGATCCGGAAGATGTGCTTCGTTCCGGCATTGAGATATCGGTACAGCCTCCAGGTAAGATCATCACCCACCTGGATTCCCTCTCAGGAGGGGAAAAGGCACTGGTGGCAATCGCCCTTTATTTTGCCATTTTGCGGGTCAGTCCGGCGTGCTTCTGCATCCTGGATGAAATTGAAGCGGCGTTGGACGACGTCAATGTGGACCGGTTTGCCGCCTATCTGCGCCGCATGTGTGAAAACACACAGTTTATTGTCATCACCCACCGCCGCGGCACCATGGAGGAGGCTGACGTATTGTACGGCGTCACCATGCAGGAGGAAGGCGTTTCCAAGCTCCTTGAGCTCAAAGCCTCGGAGGTGGAAGAAAAACTGGGCCTTCGTTGAATGTGTTGGTCCAAGATAGAAGAATAAAAGAGGAAAGGAAGTGTCCTGCGTATGGGACTGTTTTCAAAGATTAAAGAAGGACTGAAAAAGACAAGGGATTCGGTGGCAAGTAAGGTCAATATGGTGCTCAATTCCTTTACCAAAATCGACGAGGAATTATTTGAGGATTTGGAAGAGGCATTGGTCATGGCCGATGTGGGACTTCCCACCGCCGAACGCATCTGTGAACAACTTCGTGCCAAAGTCAAGGAACAAGGGGTCACCGATCCGCAGGAGGTCCGCGGTTTAATCAAGGAGATCATCACCGAGATGATGGAGGGGGGAGAAGATCTTCGTATTTCCACCAGTCCGTCGGTGATCTTGGTCATCGGCGTCAATGGTGTGGGAAAGACCACCACTATCGGCAAACTGGCAGCGCATCTCAAAGATGACGGGAAAAAGGTCATTTTAGCCGCAGCCGATACCTTCCGTGCCGCCGCCATCGACCAGCTACAGATTTGGGCCGACCGTGCCGGTGTAGATATGGTGCGCCATGCCGAAGGTTCCGATCCGGCCGCAGTGGTGTTTGATGCTTTGACAGCAGCCAAAGCCCGTCACGCCGATGTGGTGATCTGCGATACCGCCGGACGTCTGCACAACAAGAAAAATCTCATGGATGAACTGGGCAAGATCAGCCGCGTCATCCAGCGGGAATTGCCCGATTCCGATCAAGAAGTCCTGCTGGTGCTGGACGCCACCACCGGCCAGAACGCCGTCAACCAGGCCAGGGAATTTAAGAATACCGCCGGTATCACCGGTATCGTGCTGACTAAATTGGATGGGACGGCCAAGGGTGGCGTGGTCATCGCCATTCGGGAGGACTTGAAGGTACCGGTCAAGATGATCGGCGTGGGGGAACAGATCGACGATCTCCAGCCCTTTGACGCCAAGGCCTTTGCCGACGCCTTGTTTAACGAGGAGGAAGAAAGATGATGCGGTTTGTAGTGGCCACTCAGAATATGGACAAACTGGAGGAGATGGATCGTCTGCTGCGTCCCATCGGCGTTGAACCGGTGACACTTGCCATGGCGGGAGTGGATTTCTCCGGCGTGGAGGAGACGGGACAAACCTTTGAGGAAAACGCCTGC
The DNA here is from genome assembly GCF_015140235.1 of Solibaculum mannosilyticum. Taxonomy (GTDB): domain Bacteria; phylum Bacillota; class Clostridia; order Oscillospirales; family Acutalibacteraceae; genus Solibaculum; species Solibaculum mannosilyticum. Next base: position 1,003,368 of record NZ_AP023321.1, read on the forward strand.
ATCAAGGCGCGCGCCGCCTTTGAACGCAGCGGAAGACCTTCTATTGGGGACGATTCCGGCCTGGCTGTGGATGCATTGGATGGAGCACCGGGCATTTATTCGGCCCGTTATGCCGGCCCGGACGCCACCGATCTGGACCGCATCCATAAGCTGCTCAAAAACATGGAAGATGTGCCGGAGGAGAAACGGACGGCCCGTTTTGTATGTTCCATTTGCTGTGTGCTGGACAAAGATACCGAGATCGTGGTGACCGGTACCTGTGAGGGGAGCATCGCTTATGAACCCAAGGGAGAGGGCGGTTTTGGATACGATCCTGTCTTTTTGCTGCCCGATGGACGCAGCTTTGCCCAACTGACCGACGCCCAAAAGGATGCCGTCAGTCATCGAGGGGAAGCCATGAAGATGCTGAAGGAACAGCTTTCCAAGCATCTGAAAGGATAAAAATCCCAAATAAATTTTTATAGATTTATAGTAATCAAAGGAGATCGATCATGCTGACAAGCAAACAGCGCGCCCAGCTGCGCGGTATGGCCAATCGGATGGAGACTATTTTTCAAGTGGGAAAAGGGGGAATCGGTCCCGCCCTCATCAAGCAGGTGGACGACGCCCTTTTAGCGCGGGAACTTATCAAGATGCGGGTGCTGGAGACATCGCCGGAATCGTCCCGGGAAGCGGCCGACCAGATCGCCGAGGCCACCCATGCCGACGTGGTGCAGGTCATCGGACAACGTTTTGTGCTCTACCGCCCCAATCCGGAAAAACCAGTTATCCAGCTGGTCAAATAAGAGGAACTCTCATGGGTAAAATAGCGGCTTTGGGTGGCACTTTTAATCCCATCCACAACGGGCATATTGAGCTGGCGCTGCGGTTTGCAGAGGAGCTCTGTTTGGATCGGGTACTGCTGATCCCCACAGCGGTTCCACCCCATAAGCAGTCGCCGGATCTGGCGTCGGGAGCTCATCGTCTGGAGATGTGCCGTCTGGCAGCCAAAGGACATGATGTCCTTACCGTATCCGACTTAGAGATCCAAAGGGGAGGCGCCAGCTATACGGTGGATACGTTGACCCAGCTTCAATGCCAATATCCCGGCGATACCCTTTATTTTTTAACCGGAGCCGACATGTTTCTCACGTTAGAACATTGGGTCCGGTTTAAAGACATTGCGAAAAAAGCCGTCCTGTGCGCTGTTCCACGAGGAGAGCAGCAGGAGGCGGAAATGCGTCGATACGCCGATGTGCTGAGGGAACGCTATGAAGCCCGCTGTTACATCGCCTCTTTTTGCTTGCCGCCGGTGTCGTCCACCCAGGTGCGGAAGCTGGTAAAAGAGGGGAAAAGTATCCGCGGGCTTACACCGGACGAAGTGATTCAGTATATTAAAAGCCACGGGCTTTATCAATAAAAAAGGGGGATCACAGCATGGACCGGTATGAGGAGTACAAGAAACTGCTGAAAACCATGATGAGCGAATACCGTTACCGTCATTCATTGGGCGTGGCCGACGAGGCAAGGAAGCTGGCGGAACGCTATGGGGCTGATGTGGAAAAGGCAACTGTGGCCGGACTCCTGCACGACATTATGAAGGACCAGCCGCCTAAGGTGCAGTTGCAAACCATTGAGGATTCTGGTATAATTTTAACACCTGTGGAGCAGGCGTCTCAGAAGCTGTGGCACGCCATTGCAGGGGCTGGTTACGTCCGCATGAAGCTGGGCATCCGGGATCCGGAGATCTTCGATGCAATCCTCTATCACACCACCGGCCGGGACGGTATGTCTAGACTGGAAAAGGTGCTGTATGTGGCCGATTATACTTCCTGTGACCGGCAGTATGAGGGCGTGGAACATATGCGTGAGCTCGCAAAGATCAGCTTAGAGGACGCCATGCGGGAGGGACTGCGGTTCACCATCCAGGAACTGAGCGGTTTGGAAAGGACCATCCATCCCAACACCATTTTTGCTTATAATGAGCTTGTGTGCGACAAGCTGCGTCAGCAGCGGGACAGCGCCGTTTAAAAGAGGATCGCAACGGGCAAGCTGTGATCAAAGAGACGGTTTGCACGGTGAAAAATAAAGATATGAGCTAAAAGAAAGCGGTGAAGAAATAAAATGACTTCGCTTGAAATGACCAAGGAAATGGTGAAAATTCTGGATAACAAGAAGGCCCAAGACCTTCAGGTCATCGGGATCCGGGATCTTACCATTATCGCCGATTATTTTGTAATCGCCAGCGGCGGATCCACCACCCAGGTCAAGGCCTTGGCCGACGAGGTGGAATTCCAGATGAAGGAAAAGTTTGGGATGATGCCGCTTCGCACAGAAGGATACAATTCATCTTCCTGGATTTTGGTGGACTACGGCAATGTTGTGGTTCATGTGTTCACCAAGGACACCAGGGAGTTTTATGACCTTGAGCGCCTTTGGGCCGATGGGACGAAAGTGGAGCTTGAGGAGCTTTTATCAAACGAGGGGGACCATTCCAATGAAGTATGACTTTTCCACAGTGGAGAAGAAGTGGCAGGAAATCTGGGAAAAAGAGGGCGTTTTCCATGCCACAAACGACACATCACGCCCGAAATTTTACGCATTGGTGGAGTTTCCGTATCCGTCGGGACAGGGCCTGCACGTAGGTCATCCCCGGTCCTATACGGCTCTGGACATCATCGCAAGAAAAAAGAGGCTGCAAGGGTATAACGTCCTGTATCCCATGGGATGGGACGCCTTCGGTCTTCCCACCGAGAACTTCGCCATTAAAAACCACGTCCATCCGGCCGAAGTGACCAAACAGAACATCGCCCGCTTTAAGCAGCAGTTGGTGTCTTTGGGTCTCTCCTTTGACTGGAGCCGTGAAATCAACACCACCGATCCCAATTATTATAAATGGACCCAGTGGATTTTCCTCAAGCTGTTTGAGAAGGGCCTTGCCTACAAAAAGGAGATGGCCGTTAACTGGTGCAATTCCTGTAAATGCGTGCTGGCCAACGAGGAAGTCGTCAACGGCGTGTGTGAACGCTGCGGCGGCGAAGTGGTCCGCAAGACAAAGTCCCAGTGGATGTTGGGCATCACAAAATACGCCCAGCGCCTCATCGACGACTTGGACGGGGTGGATTATATCGAGCGGGTCAAGACCCAGCAGAGGAACTGGATCGGCCGTTCCACCGGCGCCGAAGTCAATTTCGAGACCACTTCCGGCGATACTTTGACCGTTTATACCACCCGTCCGGATACCCTGTTCGGCGCCACCTATATGGTTATTTCGCCCGAACATCCCATCCTGGAGAAGTGGGCGGACAAGCTTCACAATATGGACGAAGTCCGTACATACCAAGCGGAAGCCGCCTCCAAGTCGGATTTTGAACGCACAGAGCTGGTCAAGGATAAGACAGGCGTGCGTCTCGACGGCGTAGAGGCTATCAATCCCGTCAACGGCCGCCAGATCCCCATTTTTATCTCTGATTATGTCCTGATTTCCTACGGTACCGGCGCCATTATGGCCGTCCCGGCTCACGATACCCGCGACTGGGAATTCGCCAAGAAATTTAATTTGCCCATCATCGAAGTGGTCAAGGGCGGCGATGTGGAGAAGGAAGCCTTTACTGACTGTGCCACCGGCGTCATGGTCAATTCCGGTATGCTGGACGGACTCTCGGTGGAAGACGCCAAGGTCAAGATCGTCGATTGGCTGGAGCAGGAGAAAAAGGGCCAACCCAAAGTAAACTTCAAGTTGCGGGACTGGGTGTTCGCCCGCCAGCGTTACTGGGGCGAACCCATCCCGATTGTGCACTGCGACAAGTGCGGCTACGTGGCTCTGCCGGAGGATCAGCTACCCCTTAAGTTGCCGGAAGTGGAGTCCTATGAGCCCACGCAAAACGGCGAGTCTCCCTTGGCGGCGTTGACCGATTGGGTCAATACCACCTGCCCGAAATGCGGAGGTTCCGCCCATCGCGAGACCGATACCATGCCTCAATGGGCCGGTTCCAGCTGGTACTTTATGCGCTACTGCGATCCCCACAACAACGACGCCCTGGCGTCCAAAGAGGCTCTGGATTACTGGCTGCCGGTGGATTGGTACAACGGCGGTATGGAGCACACCACATTGCACCTGCTCTACTCCCGTTTCTGGCACAAGTTCCTTTACGATATCGGCGTGGTGTCTATGCCTGAGCCCTATGCCAAACGCACCAGCCACGGCATGATCTTGGGTGAAAACGGGGAGAAGATGTCCAAATCCCGCGGCAATGTGGTCAATCCCGACGAGATCGTCAATCAGTACGGCGCCGATACCATGCGTCTTTATGAGATGTTTATCGGTGACTTTGAGAAGTCAGCTCCCTGGAGTTCCAAGTCCATCAAGGGCTGTAAGAGATTCTTGGACCGCATCTGGGACTTGCAGGAGTGCATTGTAGAGGGCGGTATCCGTCCCGAGCTGGAGCGGAATTTCCACAAGACCATCAAAAAGGTCACCATTGACATTGAGAACTTAAAGATGAATACCGCTATCGCCGCCATGATGGCTTTGCTCAACGACATCAGTGATACCGGTTCCATCACCAAAGAGGAGTTCCGCACCCTGCTGCTGCTGTTGAATCCCTTTGCCCCCCACATCACGGAAGAGCTGTGGCAGTTGGTGGGCTTTGGCAGTATGGTGACAAGTCAAACTTGGCCCACCTACGACGAAAGCAAATGTGTGGATGACACGGTGGAGATTGTGCTTCAGATCAACGGCAAAGTGCGTAACCGCCTGGTGATCCCCGCTGACATCAGCAAAGAGGACGCCATTGCCGCCGCCAAACAGGACGATAAAATCGCAAGCCAAATTGAGGGGAAAACCATTGTAAAAGAGATCTATGTCCCCAAAAAATTGGTAAATTTGGTGGTGAAAGGATAGACGAAAATAACGGTGAGATGCCGCTTGTAGGCTGTTCCTTCCCATTTTCTGATAAATTTGAACAGCCATCATGAACTTTTTACTTGACAAATTGGTCTATTCTGTTATATAATCTTAACTACTACAGAGGTAAACCCCTGCTGATAAGCTGGAGGGGAGGGAAGACGAGATGCCAGAAGTACGCGTTAAAGAAAATGAGTCTTTGGAAAATGCTTTGAAAAGATTTAAGAGGCAGTGTGCCAGAGACAGCGTAATTGCCGAAGTTCGCAGACGGGAGGCTTATGAAAAACCCTCCGTAAGGCGGAAGAAAAAATCGGAAGCTGCCCGTAAGCGTAAGTTCCGCTAAAGGGTGCTTTGAAAAGTCGCTAAAAGAGGGCATGGGTTTCATGCCCTCTTTTTTGTGTATCTATTTTAGAAAAGAGACAAAACAAACCCAGGGGGGAAGACAAGGAATGCCCATTCGGATGCCGGATTTGATGAGAAAACGCATTATTCAGATTACGCTGGAGGACCTCCGTTCTTTTGGGATCCGGGGGCTCCTGCTGGATGTGGACAATACGCTTGCTTCCCATGGGAAGCCGGAGCCGTTGGAAGGTGTGGAGGATTGGATCACTTTTATGCGGGAAGCCGGCATCAAGATGGCCATTATCTCCAACAACGACAGCGCCAGAGTATCCCCTTTTGCCAAACGGCTGGGACTTCCATTTGTGTCCAAAGCCATGAAACCGCTTCCCTCCGGTGTAAAGAGAGGGATTCATCTGCTGGGGCTTCCGCCAGATACCATTGCAGTGGTAGGGGATCAGGTGTATACTGACGTCATGGGAGCTCACTTAGCGGGTACAAAGGCTGTCTTAGTGGAGCCGGTGGACGAATACGAGACGTGGAGTTTCCGCCTGCGCAGGAGACTGGAACGGGGTGTGATCCGCCGTTACCGTCGAATGCACGGGGAAGATGCATAAAAGCAGTGTTAAGGCAAAGGCTTATTTTAGGAGGTGACGCATTATGGCAGCACGATTTGGGCCGGCCGGAAACTCAGAGGAGTTTTACGAAGCCGGATATAAACGGACATTGGATGCACCGGCCTTTTTGCAGCAAAAGGGCCTCAATGCTTATGAATATCAGTGTGGACGAGGCGTCAATGTAAAAGAGGAGACAGCGACTAATTTGGGAAAAAAGGCTCAGGAATTTGGCGTTGGTCTCTCCATTCATGCGCCTTATTATATTTCATTGGCGTCGCCGGACGAAGCAAAACGGGATAACTCGGTAAACTATATTTTGCAATCGGCCAGAGCGGCCAAGTGGATGGGCGCCACGCGTATTGTGGTACATCCTGGCGGACTGGGCAAGTTCACCCGGGAACAGGCTACGGAGCTGGCCTGTGAGACGCTTAGAAAGGCAGTCCACGCCTTAGATGAAGAGGGCCTGGGAGATATCATCGTGTGCCCAGAGACCATGGGAAAGATCAATCAGTTGGGTAATCTGGAGGAAGTCCTGACCTTCTGCCGCTTGGATGAACGGATGCTGCCCTGTGTAGATTTCGGCCATCTCAACGCAAGAACCCTGGGAAGTCTTCAGACAAAAGAGGATTTCTTAGCCGTTTTTGACCAGATCGAAAACGCTTTGGGAGCCGACCGGATGCGTCGAATTCACGTGCATTTTTCCAAGATCGAATATTCTAAGGGGGGAGAGGTGCGTCACCTGACCTTTGAGGACATGCAGTACGGTCCGGATTATCAGTTGCTTCTGGACGCCACCCTGAAAAAGGGAGCCTCTCCCACCTTTATCTGCGAATCGGCCGGAACCCAGACTCAGGATGCTTTGGCCATGCGCCAATATTATGCAAAACAGGGCGGGGATCCGGAATTCGCCGCATCACAGGAGATGACAAATCGATGAAAAAACTATTGATTCTCAACGGTCCTAATCTCAACCTCATGGGGGAGCGGGAACCGGGTGTTTACGGCAACGAAAGTCTGGACGATATCAACCGACAGATCGAGCAAAAGGGCAAAGAACTGGGCTTTGAATGTCATTTTTTCCAGTCCAACTGGGAGGGAGCCGTCATCGATCAGATCCATGAGGCCCGCAAGGAATACGCTGGGATTATTCTAAACGCCGGAGCCCTGACCCATTACAGCTATGCTGTGCGGGACGCTATTGCAGCCATTCACATCCCGGTGGTGGAGGTACACTGTTCCAACGTCCACGCCCGGGAGGAATTCCGCCATACGTCGGTCATCTCGCCGGTATGTGCCGGATCCATCGTAGGGTTTGGGAAGAACAGCTATCTATTGGCCCTTAACGCTTTTGAAATGCTGCTGTAAGCTCTTGTACCGCAAAAAAGGAGATGGCTTTTGTGAAACATCGTGTGGAGACGTTACTTGACCGTCTGCCCCAGGAAGTGGACGGCGCGTTGATTCTCTCGCCTGTCAACCGTTTTTATTTCACCGGATTTTCTTCCAGTGCCGGTATGGTTCTTATCACTCGTCAAGGTTCGTGTTTTTATACCGATTTCCGATACATCGAAGCGGCCAGACAAGCCGTCACCAGCATGGACTGCGCCCAGTATCACAAGGCAAGCGACGTGCTTGTGGATGCCATGGCAAAGTACAGGGTGAAGAATGTTGCTTATGAAGGGGATTTCATGAGCGTTTCCCAACTGGATCGGTATCAGAAGGTGATGGGGGATGTCCGGCTTGGATATCGTTTGGATCAAGAGGTGTCAGAGCTTCGATGCATCAAATCGCCGGAAGAGGTGGAACGTATTGAGGCCGCCCAACGGCTCGCCGAATACGCCTTGGAAAAGGTTCTGGACCGCATCCGCCCCGGCGTGACCGAGCGTGAAATCGCATTGGAGCTGGAGTTCCTCATGAGAAAACAAGGGGCCGAAGCCGTATCGTTTGACACCATCGCCATCACAGGCTCCAACACTTCCTTACCCCATGGCGTCCCAGGGGAAAGGGCGGTGCAGAAGGGGGACTTTTTCCTCATGGACTTCGGCGCCACTTTGGACGGCTATCATTCAGACATGACCCGTACCGTAGGAGTGGGACAAGTGTCCAGCGAGCAGAAAGACGTGTACCAACTGGTGCTCAAAGCCCAGCTTGAGACATTAAAATCCATCCGGGCCGGTAAAACCGGGGCGGAATGCGACGCTGTAGCCCGAGGCATTATCGAGGGGGCGGGATACAAAGGCTGCTTCGATCATGGGACAGGCCACGGCGTAGGATTGGAAATTCACGAGGAACCCCGTCTTTCCCCCGGAGCCGGACAGCAGCTCCATCCCGGTATGATTGTAACGGTGGAACCGGGCATTTACTTAGCTGGGAAATTCGGTGTCCGTATTGAAGATATGGTGGTTGTCACTGAAAACGGATGCAAAAATCTGACAAATTTACCTAAGGAATTGATAGAACTGTAAGCTTTGACGGTCTTAATGAAAATTTTGTTTAAACCCGCTTGAAAAAAGGCGTCAAATGCGATAAACTAGAAAGCAATATGGTTAATAATGATTTGGGGGTAAACAACCTATGGTAACAGCAGGAGATTTTAGAAACGGCGTCACCTTTGAGATGGACGGCAACGTCTATCAGATCATTGAATTTCAGCACGTAAAGCCGGGTAAAGGTGCCGCTTTTGTTCGCTGCAAGATCCGCAATGTCATCGCCGGTTCGGTGGTGGAGCGCACCTTCAGCCCTACTGATAAATTCCCGACCGCATTTGTGGAGCGCAAACCCATGCAGTATCTGTACAGCGACGGCTCCCTTTACTATTTTATGGACAATGAAACCTATGAGCAGATCCCGATCAATGAGTCGGAACTGGATGATAACTTCAAGTTTGTGAAGGAAAATATGGAATGCACCGTCCTTTCCTATAAAGGCAATGTGTTCGGCGTCCAGCCCCCCAATTTTGTTGAGCTTCAGGTCACTGAGACTGAGCCGGGCTTTAAGGGCGACACCGCCACTAACGTTACCAAACCCGCTACTTTGGAAACCGGCGCTGAGATCCGTGTGCCGCTGTTCATCGACGAGGGCGAGATGATCCGCATCGATACCCGTACCGGCGAGTATATGGAGAGAGCATAAGGACGATACTAGAATTTGTATCCCATATCGCAGGCAAAGAGCCTGTGAATTCAGGATAAAAAAGGAGGGGCAGTATGACTGTCACAGAGAAGGTAGCCTATTTGAAAGGCTTGATCGATGCATCTGAACTGAAAGAGGATACCAAAGAGGCTCGTTTGTTCAAGGCCATCTCGGATGTCCTGGACGATATCGCTTTGACGGTAACCGATCTGGAGGATGCCTATTCGGAGCTTTCCGAGCAGATTGACGCTGTGGATGAAGACTTGGATTCCATTGAGCAGGACTTCTACGGCGACGATGATGACGATGAAGAGGACGACGAAGAAGATTTCGTCGAAGTCACATGTCCCGCCTGCGGCGACACCATTTGCCTGGATGAAGAGACCATCATGGCCGGTTCCTTGGAATGCCCTAACTGCGGTGAGATGCTGGAGTTTGACATTCATTATGCCGACGATGACGAGTGCGGCTGCGGCCATTGCTGCGACGAAGAAGAGTCGGAGGATCAGGAGGACTAAGTGATCCTGCCTCGCTATAAGACGCAACAAAACCGTCTGTTTTTTCTGGAGAGAAAGCAGACGGTTTTTTGTGCTAAAATGGAGAAAAAGAATACAAAAGAGAAAAACCAGTGGCCAGCCTCCTGAGCATCTGATATAATATGGAACAGAGTTTAGAGGGGGAGGGACCTACTTTGAAAAAATACACGGGCAAAAAGTTAGCTGCGGTAGTAGCTTCGGTGTTACTCATTGGATTTGGAGTATCATTGTTTGTGCAGTCCGACTTTGGAGTAGATCCTTTCAGCAGCATGAATATGGGCCTCAGCGGTGTGATTGGGACATCATTCGGCATCATGCAGCTGAGCGTTAATATTTTACTTTTTATCCCAGTGTTGATTTTTGCCCGTCACAAAATCGGGATCGGCACCATCGCTAACATGGTATTTGTGGCGTTTATCGCCGACTTTATGGAAATGGTGTATGGATGGCTTCATTTTTCACCGGAAGGATGGCCTATACGGATTGTTTTAATGGTGATGGGAGTAGCAATTTTATCCCTAGGAGCTTCTCTTTACTATGTGGCTGATTTGGGGGTATCGCCGTATGACGCGGCAGCGCCAATGCTTTCAGATGCTACACATATTCCTTTTCGGTGGTGCCGCATTGTTACTGATTTAGTGTGTGTTCTTGTAAGTTTTTTGACAGGCGGTCCTATTGGAATAGGGACGGTGGTAACAGCATTTTTTATGGGTCCCTTGGTATCCTTTTTCAATCGGACCATTTCGGAAAAACTGGTGTTGGGCAAAGATGGAAAATCGGTGGACTAGCCCGCTGAGAGAAAAGAAGGCAAAGAGGAGGGAGGCAATCGTTCATGGATTATGATGTTGTCCTTGTTTCTTTCTTTGGGATGTTTGCAGTAGTAATTGGACTCATCCTGATTGTCATTATACTACAGTGGCGGAGAAACAAGCGATTGCCAAAACTGGTTGTCAATGCAGAAATTTTGGAAAAACGGATCCAGAAGGTTCGGCATTCTCGTCGTGGCAAGGTAGGATATCACACAACATACAGTAGGTTGTATGTTTCGACTTTTGAAGTAGAGGGTGGAGAACACATTACATTATTTGTGAAAAAGCCGGAGTACCATAAGCTGAAGAAAGGCGATACCGGCAAGCTCTCTTTTCAGGGAACACGGTATCTTGGGTTTGAAAAAGCCGAAGGAAAAAGAAAATAGATAGCTGCCAGTTTTCCAGATGAAAATCAGACGGCTATCTATTTTTTATTGAAGTTAAATCACAATCGGATTTTTCCCTGCCGGAACAGATCGGCAAACCACACATTTTTGACTTCAAAACAGCGTCCGTTTAAAGGGGAGAGACAGCCGGCGTCGGAGGTGAAGGAGAAACGCAGCTTATAGGAATAGAGGGCCTGATGCTTAAATCCAGCTGCGCGGTCTTTGGCATTGACGCCATATTTCCCATCTCCCAGTAAGGGATGCCCAATGGAGGCCAGATGGGCGCGGATCTGATGGGTGCGTCCGGTCAAGAGATCCACCTCCAGCAAACTTAGGCCGTTCCGATAGGACAGAACCCGATAGTGGGTAACAATAGTACGTCCGCCCGGAATGGGATGGGAATAGATGGCGACCTTATTTTTAGTACTGTCCTTAGAGAGGAAGCCGGTCAAAGTAGCCTCCGGCTTTTCCATCCGGCCGTGGACGATACATAAATACTGCTTATGAATTTCTCGGCTTTTAATTTTTTCATTGAGCATCCGCAAAGCCTCGGCATTTTTAGCCGCCATGACAATGCCGCCGGTGTTCCGGTCGATGCGGTTGGCTAAAGCCGGGGCAAAACTGTTTTCCTGGTCGGGATCGTATTGATGCTTCTCATAGAGGTAGTGTTGGATACGGGCAATTAAAGTATCGGTCTCCTGTTCGTCGCCGGGATGCACCAAAAGGCCGGCTTTTTTATCGGCCAAGAGAATGTTGTCGTCTTCGTAAAGGACATCCACATGGGACGGAGCATCTAAAAAAGCATGGCATTCGGGAGGCTGTTCAAAAAATTCATCGTTGATGTAGAAGGATACCACATTGCCCTGTTCAAGACGGGTGGAGATTTTTCCTTTTTTACCGTCGATCTTGATGCGGCCCAGACGGATGTATTTATAAAGCAATGACTGGGGGAGACGGGGTACTGCTTTGGTCACGAATTTATCCAGACGTTGTCCGGCATCGTTTGATCCAATGGGTAAGGTTTTCAAGTGCATCCCTCTTTGCTTGGGCCTCTGTCGACGGCCTTATAATTTGTACTTGATTATACCACAAAAGCGACAGATTTAGAAGAACCCGCGCTTGTTTCGAGAAATTGTGTAAGATTGGCGTGGAAGAAACTAGGAGAATAAGTTGAAGTAAGCCGATAAAAATGATATAATTTGAAGGAAAGCTCAAAAGAAAGGCGTTTGTCCATGGATTTTTCTCATATCATTGTTGTTGTAGGCCATTATGGCTGCGGTAAGACCAACCTGTCCATTAACCTGGCCCATCACCTTGCGCAGCAGGGGGAAGCGGTCACTCTGGTGGATTTGGATCTTGTCAACCCGTATTTTCGCTCTTCCGATTATCGGGAGGAAATGGAGGAACGGGGAATTCATGTGATTTCCCCGCTGTATGCGAGCACCAATTTGGATATCCCAGCCTTATCGCCGGAGATTAATTCCGTGTTCGTGAAACCGGAAGGGCATGTGATCTTTGATGTGGGAGGCGACGATGCCGGCGCTGCGGCTCTGGGACGTTTTGCCGCCAAGATCCGGGAGTCAGGCCCTTATGAGATGCTTTATGTTATTAACCGTTACCGTGTGCTTACCTCCAGTGCGGCCGAAGCGGCGGCCATTCTGCCGGAGATCGAGGCGTCCTCCCGCCTGAAAGCCACTGGTATCGTCAACAATTCCCATCTGCTTCAGGATACTACGGTTCAGCAGGTGCTGGACTCGGTTCCGTTTGCCAATGAGGTGGCGGAAGAGACCGGTCTGCCGATCCGGTTTACCTCGGTGCTTACATCCATCGCCGGGGGGATTGGGGATCAAGTGGGTGCTGTCTTCCCAGTTGATCTTGTGGTCAAACCGCTATGGGAGCAGGAAAAGGAATGATCAATCATCGGGAGGTGTATTTATGCCGCGTATTATCGTGAACACCGAGGTCTGTAAAGGCTGTGAGCTGTGTGCAGCCGCGTGCCCTCGCAAGATCATCGGCTACGAAAAGGACAAAATCAATAGCAAGGGCTATCATCCTGCCGTTCTGCTGGATGAGGAAAAGTGCATTGGTTGCGCTATGTGCGCCACCATGTGCCCGGATTGCGCCATCATAGTGGAAAGGTAGTGACAAAATGGCTGAACGTGTTTTGATGAAAGGCAACGAAGCCTTAGGCGAAGCGGCTTTGCAGGCTGGTTGTCGCCATTTTTTTGGATATCCCATTACCCCTCAGACCGAACTTGCGGCGTATATGGCCAAACGTATGCCCAAGATTGGGGGAACTTATCTGCAAGCAGAATCGGAAGTAGCCGCCATCAATATGGTGCTGGGTGCATCGTCGGCCGGTAAGCGGGTACTGACTTCTTCTTCTTCGCCTGGAATCAGCCTCAAAACTGAGGGTATCTCTTACATTGCCGGTTCGGACTTGCCGGCGGTTATCGTCAACGTCCAGCGCGGAGGCCCTGGCCTCGGCGGTATCCAGCCCTCCCAGGCCGACTACTGGCAGGCCACGAAAGCAACCGGTCACGGCGACTTCCAGTGCATCGTGCTGGCTCCCTCTACCGTCCAGGAGATGTTCGATCTGATGATGGACGCTTTTGATCTGGCCGATCTGTACCGTATGCCGGCTATGATCCTGGCCGACGGCGCATTGGGTCAGATGATGGAGCCGGTGGAATTTAAAGAACGTCCGAAACGCGATATCCCGGAAAAGACCTGGGCTGCAAACGGCCATCAGGGTAAGCGGGAACATAATGTAATCAATTCCCTTTACATGTCACCGTATGACTTGGAGCGTCTGATTAAGGAGCGTTTTGCCCGGTATGACATCATCAAGGAAAAGGAACAGCGGGCTGAACTCTACAACATGGAAGATGCCGATATCGTCATCGTGGCTTACGGTGCCACTTCCCGTGTGGCAAAGAGCGCTGTCAAAGAGGCCAGAGCCAAGGGAATCAAAGCGGGTATCATCCGTCCCATTACCCTGTGGCCCTTCCCGGATAAGGCCATCCAAGAGTCTGCCAAAACTGCAAAACACTTCCTGGCAGTGGAAATGAGCATGGGCCAGATGGTGGACGACGTCCGCCTGGCTGTAGGCGGCGCAAGGCCGGTTCATTTCCTGGGCCGTACTGGCGGCGTCATTCCGACACCAGCCGAAGTGCTGCATGAAATTGAAACCATTGCGGGAGGGGTAGAATAATGGCTATTGTATTTGAAAAACCCCATGCTCTTACCGATGTTCCGCTGCACTATTGTCCCGGCTGCACCCATGGTATTGTGCACCGTCTGGTGGCAGAGGTCATAGATGAACTGGGTATCGAGGGAAAAACAGTGGGCATCGCGCCGGTAGGGTGTTCGGTGTTTGCTTATAACTATTTTAACTGTGATATGATTGAGGCTCCTCACGGCCGTGCTCCGGCTGTAGCCACTGGTGTAAAGCGTGCTTTGCCGGAAAACGTGGTATTCACCTACCAGGGCGACGGCGACTTAGCTGCCATTGGTACAGCGGAAACCGTCCATGCCGCCACTCGTGGTGAGAACATCACTGTTATCTTCATCAACAACTGCATCTACGGCATGACCGGCGGCCAGATGGCTCCTACGTCTTTGCCGGGACAGGTCACCCAGACCACTCCCTATGGCCGTGATGTAAAAACAGCGGGCAATCCCATCCGCGTGTGTGAGATGCTCTCCACTTTGGACGGCGTGGCATTGGCCCAGCGCGTGACAGTGGACTGTGTTAAAAACGTCAACATCGCCAAAAAGGCCATCCGCAAGGCTTTTGAGAATCAGATGGAAGGCCGCGGTTATTCCATTGTAGAAGTGCTTTCCACCTGTCCCACCAACTGGGGCTTGACACCCAATGAAGCCCTTCAGTGGCTGCGGGACAATATGATTCCCTACTACCCCTTGGGCGTGTATAAAGACGTTACAGCGGAAGGGGGCAGCGACCATGAGTAAGAGTTTCAACATGCTGCTGGCCGGATTTGGCGGCCAAGGTATTCTGTTTGCCGGTAAGGTCATCGCCTACGCCGGATTGATGGACGGCCAAGAGGTTTCCTGGCTGCCGTCTTACGGACCGGAGATGCGCGGCGGTACGGCTAACTGTAGCGTTTGTCTGTCGGATGAACCCATCGGTTCCCCTCAAGTTCTGACCCCGGACGTACTGGTAGCTATGAACCAGCCGTCTTTGGAGAAGTTTGTAAATGACGCCGTTCCCGGTGCCGTCATCTTGGTGGACAGCTCCCTTATTGATAAGAAGGTAGAGCGCGAAGATGTCAAGACTTTCTACATTCCTGCCACTGCCTTGGCGGAGGAGAATAATCTTAAGGGCCTTGCCAATATCATTCTCATCGGTAAGCTGTTTAAAGAAACCGGATTTTGTGGAGAAGAGGCCCTAGACAAGGCTTTGGATAAGTGTATCCCTCCCCGCAAAGCCCATCTGAAGGAACCCAATATGAAGGCTATTCAGCTGGGTATGTCCCTGTAAATACGACAATCGGATGATTGTGAAACAAAAATCCTCTGTCCTCTTTGATGGGCAGGGGATTTTTGTTTCCGGATCGGGAAGGCGCTTTGAAAAACATTCTCCCATTTGAGAGAAATTGTGCTATAATAGAATGCATCCGGCTGTGAGGGGAACCTAAGAGCAGCCGATTGCTTTATGGATGGCTACCTGATCGGACAGGGAAGCCGTAAGCATTAACTTGTCAGGAACGAGGGATGGCATTGAACAAACAGCAGCTCGCAAAATTTGATCAAATCGCGCCGCTTATTTCCAATACGCCGCTTTTGGAGATCGGGTTTACCTATCGGGGTGAAGCTCGGCGCATTTTTGCAAAAGCTGAACACTATAATTTAACCGGCAGCATTAAGGACCGTGTAGCCTATCATGTACTGCGCAAAGCCTATTTGGAAGATGCTATTAAGCCGGAGGATATTATTGTCGAAGCCACCAGCGGAAACACGGGCATCGCTTTTTCGGCTTTGGGAAGCTATCTGGGACATCAGGTTATCATCTATATGCCCGATTGGATGAGCGCCGAACGGGTCAATTTGATGAAGAGCTACGGCGCTCAGGTGCGTTCGGTCTCCCGGGAAGAAGGGGGATTCCTGGGCTCCATCCGCATGACGGAGGAGCTGGCGGAAAAAGGCGGCGTATTTTTGCCCCGACAGTTCTCCAATGAGGACAATGTGGAGACCCATTATCTCACCACCGGAGAAGAGATTGTCCGCCAGCTGGGTGCCATTGGCCTCAAGGCCGACGGAGTGGTGGCAGGCGTGGGGACAGGTGGGACCATCATGGGTATCGCCAAACGCCTGCAAGAGGAGAATCCTTCCTGCAAAGCGTACCCGTTGGAGCCCGCTAATTCGCCTACACTTTCCACCGGATATAAGGTAGGGCATCACCGCATCCAGGGCATCTCGGACGAATTTGTACCCAGCATCATTAACCTGGATGAGCTGGACGATGTGGTGTCGGTGGACGACGGAGATTCCATTGCCATGGCCCGCATGCTGTCGGCAAAACTGGGGATTGGCGTAGGGGTATCGTCGGGCGCTAATTTCTTGGGATGCCTCATGGCCCAGGAGAAGATGGGAAAGGACAGCGTAGTGGTAACGGTGTTTGCCGACGACAATAAAAAGTACCTGTCCACCGACTATTCCGAACCTGTCCAAATAGAAGCTCATTATCTCACCAAGGATATTGAATTAACAAGCCTCAAAGCACATCGGTCATAGCGGAAGTTTGTTTTAAGACCTGGGAGACAAAAATCCTGGGTCTTTTTTGTGGGATAAAAAAGGAAACGATGGGGTATCTTGTGGACATTCTGTGGTATAATGACGGAAAGCAGATGTATTTGTGGTGCATAAGAAACGGTATGTAACTTGTGCCGGACGAGGGGGAGAAAAGCATGGACAATCGTATTGTAGAAGACTACCTACAGGGGGCTTCCCTCAACGCCTATGACTTTTTTGGAGCGCATCTCACACGGGAGTGGGATCAGGATGGGGCATGTTTCTCTGTGTATGCCCCTCATGCATCCCAGGTGTCTCTGGTAGGGAGCTTTAACGATTGGCAGGGTGCTGCTATGCAAAGGACGCCTGAAGGCGTATGGAGCCTATTTGTGCAGGGTGTGAGGGAGATGGAGCTTTATAAGTACCGCATCACCACAGCCGATGGGGAGACCTACGACCGCGCCGATCCTTTTGCATTCTACAGCGAACGCCGGCCCAATACGGCATCGGTGGTGTTTGACATCGATGGGTTCCCCTGGGAAGATCAGGCGTGGATGAATTCCAGGGAAAAAAATTACACAAAGCCCATGAACGTCTATGAGATGCATCTGGGCTCCTGGCGCATGCAGCCGGGAGAGGGGGATGAACGTCTCCCCAATTATGCCAGGATCAAAAGCCAGCTCATTCCGTATCTCAAGGAGATGGGATATACCCATGTGGAATTTTTGCCACTGACCGAATATCCCTTTGACGGATCCTGGGGCTACCAGGTAACGGGATATTTCAGTGCCACCAGCCGGTATGGAGATCCCCGCCAGCTGATGGATCTCATTAACTGCTGCCACCAAAATGAAATCGGCGTTATTTTGGATTTTGTGCCGGTACATTTTGTACGGGATTTTTATGCACTCCATCAGTACGACGGTTCTTTCCTCTACGAAAGTGAGAATGAAGATCAGCGGTACAGCCAGTGGGGGACGGCGCTGTTTGATTTCTCAAAACCCCACGTACTCAGCTTTATGAAATCGGCTCTGCACTTTTGGATCTCTTATTTCCATATCGACGGAATCCGGTATGACGCCGTCAGCAATTTGATTTACCGCCATGGCGAGCAGCACTTGGGCACCAATGAACCGGGGATCTGGTTTCTCAAAAATGTAAATTATGCGCTGCAAAAGAAGCATCCTGACGTCATGCTGATCGCAGAGGATTCCTCCCAATATCTCAAGGTGACGGCTCCTGTGGAATACGGAGGCCTGGGGTTTGACTACAAGTGGGATCTAGGCTGGATGCATGACACATTTGATTATTTGGAATTGCCGCCGTCCAGCCGGGGCGAAAAGCATAATCTAATCACATTTTCCATGAGTTATTTTTATCAGGAGATCTTCATCCTGCCGTTTTCTCATGACGAGGTAGTTCACGGGAAGAAGACCGTCATCGATAAGCTCTACGGAACCTATGAAGAGAAATTCGCCCAGCTGAGAAGCCTGTATCTTTATATGTTTACCCATCCGGGAAAGAAGCTCAATTTTATGGGAAATGAGCTGGCTGAATTCAAGGAATGGGATGAGGACAAAGAGTTGGGATGGAATGTACTGGAATACGACCAGCACCGTAATTTCCACGAATATCTTAAATTTCTGCACCATCTTTACCGCAAAGAGACGGCCCTTTTTGCCGCTGATTATCATTCCGAAGGGTTTGAGTGGCTGGATGTAGACAATACGGAACAATCGGTATATTCTTATCGCCGGGATGATTTAAACGGGCAGGAGGTGTTTGTGGTCATCAATTTCTCATCCAAGAACTATGCCCACTATGATCTGCCTGTGCGGGAAGAGGGCAATTATGTAGAGCTCATCCACACCGACGCCGAAGGCTTTGGCGGGAAGGGGAGATGCAACAGCGGCGTCTTACGGACAGCTTGTAAGGACGGCAAGACGTTGTTGCGTCTTAAGCTGGCGCCGTACTCGGCATTGATGGTCAAAAAGACCGATAAAACAGAATGACGGTTTAGAGCAAATATTTTTGATGGGAAAAGCGTACCGTTCATAGAGTTGTGAACGGTACGCTTTTTGTTTGGACGGTTCAGTTTTTAAATTTCATCAAATTCTCAGCGCATTGACGGAGTTCTTCCTGGGTAGTGATCTGAGCGCCGCTTTGTTTGATGGTCTCCTGGATATAAGTGGGCAGCGACATAAAATATTGCTGCATAGCGGAATTCTCGCATTGGACGTTTCCAAACGTGCTGTTGGACATACGAATCACCTCCCATGTTATTTTTCGCTTTGAGGTGAAAAATACCGGTGGAAAATGCTGGAAGGGAAATGATAACAATCAGCTCCATGCATCTTTCAGGAGGGCAACCGATTGATTGAGTTCTTCCTGGGATAGCCCGGCATATCCCAACACCAAAGTAGAAGGCGGACACCCATCCAAATCCCCGCGGAAATATCGAGACAGCCCGTTTATCTTAACGCCCTGATGAGAAGCACGCTGGATCAGTTCACGTTCCTCCATGCCGTTTTTGATCTGGATGAGGAAATGAAGTCCGGCATTGTCGCCTTGGATGGATATCTTACTTTCAAAAGCACGGTGAAGCTGTTCGATGACGTAATCCTTGCGCTGTTTGTAGAGATTACCCACTCGATTTAGGTGACGGGAAAACAGGCCGCTGTCCAAGAAGCGGCAAAGGGTATGCTGTTCAAAGCGGGAGACGGTGGAGGAAGAAAACGTAAATTTTTTCAAATACCGGTTTAAAAGAACCGGCGGCAATACAAGATAGGCCACGCGGATGGAGGGCGCAATGCTGCGGGAGAAGGTACCGACATAAATCACCTTACTGTGAAGATTAAGGCCCTGCATGGCTGGGATAGGGCGGATGTTAAAACGGAATTCACTGTCATAATCATCTTCGATGATGTAACGGCCTGGGGACTCGCTGGCCCATTTGAGCAGTTGAGTACGCCGGCCAATGGGCATCGTAACCCCCATCGGAAACTGATGGGAAGGGGTGACATAGGCTACCGTCGCATTGGATTGAGATAAAGCGCCGACGTCCATGCCATCCTTGTCCAGGGGGATATCCACCACCAGACGGCTGTTGTTTCGGATGATATGATAGGTGGTGTCGTAGCCGGGATTTTCCAAAGCGAAAACAGCATCCTGATCCAAAAGCTGAATGACCAAATCAAGCAGATATTCTATGCCGGCGCCCACCACGATCTGATCGGGACTGCAATGGACGCCTCGATATTCGCGCAAAAATTTACAAAGCGATTGCCGGAGACAGTTGTCCCCTTGTGGGTCACCGCGCTGCAACAGATCCGGATTCTGATACATTACCTCCTTGTGCAGCTTGGCCCAGGAGGCGTAGGGAAATGCACTGGTATCCACCGCACTGGTGGAGAAGTAAAAACGATAGGGTTGTTCTGATTGCTTTGCTTTCGTGATAGAGGGAGGCGGAGAACATTCCGACGGTTCTAGTCTCTCCAACTGGCAGACATAGTATCCACTTCGGGGGACCGAGCGGATGTATCCCTCTGCAAGCAACATGTCGTATGCCGTTTCCACTGTGCTCTGGCTGATGCCCAGCTGGGCGCACAGGGCTTTCTTAGATGGCAGACGTTCCCCCACTTTTAAATTATCGGTTCGGATTTCCTCCACCAGAAGGGAGTACAGTTGGAGATAAAGGGGATGTTTTCTTTTAAAATCCAGTTTACAACAAAAAGCATTCATGAGAGCCCTCTCTTATCTGACCCTATAAAAAAGATTAAAATTGACATTTTAAAAGAAGTCAGATACCGAGTATAATCATAGCCAACGTCAATAAACTTGTCAAGTAAGGGGGACATCATCATGAATCAGAAACAAAATGAGCTCAACCGGAATTTAGCGCAGATGCTCAAAGGCGGCGTCATTATGGACGTCACCACTCCAGAACAGGCCAAAATCGCAGAAGAGGCCGGTGCAGTGGCCGTCATGGCGCTGGAACGCGTGCCGTCGGATATCCGTAAGCAGGGCGGCGTAGCCCGTATGAGCGATCCTAAGATGATCAAGGGGATCCAGGAAGCGGTGTCCATTCCCGTGATGGCCAAAGCGCGTATCGGCCATATCGCTGAGGCGCAGATCCTGGAGGCGCTGGGCATCGACTACATCGATGAAAGCGAAGTACTCACCCCGGCCGACGACTGCTATCATCTGGACAAAAACGCGTTTCGAGTTCCCTTTGTATGCGGCGCCCGCAATTTGGGAGAAGCTTTACGTCGGATCGGCGAAGGGGCATCCATGATCCGCACCAAAGGGGAAGCTGGAACCGGCAATGTGGTGGAAGCCGTACGTCATATGCGCACCATGATGGCCGACATCCGACGTCTGACCAATCTTCCAAAAGAAGAGTGGATGACCTTTGCCAAAGAGAATGGGGCACCCTATGAACTGGTGGCAGAGGTGGCGCAAAACGGAAGACTTCCCGTGGTCAATTTTGCAGCCGGAGGCATTGCTACACCTGCCGATGCCGCCTTGATGATGCAGCTGGGCAGCGACGGCATTTTTGTAGGCTCTGGAATCTTTAAATCCTCTGATCCAGAGAAGATGGCTAAAGCCATTGTAAAAGCCACTGCACATTATCAGGATCCCGACATTTTAGCCCAGGTCAGCGAAGGATTGGGTGAAGCTATGCGCGGCATCGAGATTGGGGACATCACTCCAGAGCACAGGATGGCGGACCGAGGATGGTAAAAAAAGAAGTTACGATTGGTGTTCTCTCCTATCAAGGATCTGTAGAGGAACATCTTTGGATGCTTCATCGTCTGGAAGGGGTCCGGCCTGTGCCGGTAAAGACCGAGAGGCAGCTCAATGAGATAGACGGACTGATTCTCCCAGGAGGGGAGAGCACTACCATAGCTCATCTTTTACGGGTATTTGGGATGCTGGAGCCGTTAAAACGACGCATCCAGCAGGGGATGCCTGTATGGGGGACCTGTGCAGGGCTGATTCTGCTGGCCAAGGACATCCAAGGGGAACATCCCCATCTAGGCGTAATGGATATCGTGGTGAAGCGAAATGCCTATGGAAGGCAAATCGACAGCTTTGAAGATACAGCTGTTGTTCCACAGATATCACCCGACCCCCTTCCGCTTGTATTTATCCGCGCTCCATGGATCGAGAGGGCAGAGGGAAATACACAAGTTTTACTTCAGCTCAAGGGTCATATTGTAGCCGCTTTGGAGGACAATATGCTGGTGACATCCTTCCATCCCGAACTAACGCAATGCACTGCTTTTCACCGTTATTTTGCCGATCTTGTCCGAGCACATTTGGAATAAATCTGCTCCAGTGAGACAATTCCCTAAATTTCCAATTTAGTATGGTTATACAGGAGCAGAAAAAACCGCTGCTCATCATGAGCAGCGGTTTTAATCTCTTTGCTGAATCAAGGAATTATTTCTTTGAACGGCTTTTTTTCGAAAGCTCTATCATATCCAAGGTTACGTTGTAGAATTTTGCGATTTCCAAAAGAGTTTCTACCCTAGGAAGAGATTCGCCATTCTCCCACTTAGAAACAGTGGTTTGGTCCACTTCCAATGCATTGGCAACATAGCCTTGTGTGAAACCACTCTCTTTTCTCAGCTCTTTTAAAGTCTTGCGCAAATGCCTCACCTCCCATATAGGCGTTATGCATGGTCTTTACCTAGGTGCTGGTGTGAAACGCGCTGTGCCTGATAGGGATCAATCATTTTATTGCCACGCGTTTTTACAATGATGTCTAACCACAATTGAAAAGCCTACAAAGCATGGATTTATATACCATTGCTATTATATCATCTTTCCAGCTCAACCGCAACAGTTCTTCATGTTTTTCATACTGAATCTAGCCGGTAAAACCTAGAAAATTGAGAATGTGAAATAAGATCTTAAAATAGGAGTCCAGTTTCAAATTAGCAGAAAATTAAGGTAAATTATATGGATTATTGGTGTTTTCCGATTCCGATAAGATCCTGGATTACTTGACCGGCTAAAATGAGTCCGGCCACGGAAGGGACATAAGAAATGCTGCCGGGAATGCGGTCCAAAGAAGGGTCGCAATGTTGACGGGCAACTGGAGGTTCTGTGGAATATACGACCTTTAGTTTGTCCACATGACGGCGTCTTAATTCACGGCGCATGACGCGACAGAGAGGACAAACAGATGTTTCATAAATATCAGCCAATACAAAACGAGTGGGATCCAACTTGTTTCCCGCACCCATGCAGCTGATAATTGGAATGTTCATACAATTTGCCTCCACTGCCAAGGCCAATTTCGCGCTGACAGTATCAATAGCATCCACTAGATAATCCGTATCTTTATTCATCCATTTTGATACATTATCCGGTGTACACATTTCCTGATAAGTCTGCACATGACAGAGAGGATTGATGTCCAAAATACGTTCTTTCATGACCTCCACTTTTGGACAGCCAACGGTACTGTGCAGAGCCAGAAGCTGACGGTTGATATTACTGATCGATACAACATCGCTGTCCACAAGCGTGATGGAACCGATGCCGGCCCGGGCGAGAGCCTCCACAGCGAAGGATCCCACACCGCCCACACCGAACACCACCACTTTGGCATCCATAAGGCGTTGGACAGCTTGAGCACCCAACAACATTTGAGTGCGAGAAAATTCCTCTATCACGCAAAAATCCTCCTTTAGATGGGATGAAACTGCTGTAATGATATTGGTCAGGATAATGGAGACCATGTTATTTGTCAAGTTACAAATGCTTACAAAGAAGAAACAAAAAGCAAGTTTATGCATCAAAAAGAGCACGGATACGACAAAAATGAAATTAATTTTTATTCATGTATTGACATATTTATTCCAGTGTGATATACTATCTAAGGTAGGCGTTAAATTCAATATAATTTGTTTGAATTTCCATATATGGAAGAAAGATGTGAACATTTTTACTCAAAAATAATATGATTTTTTACGAAGTCTATTTTATATCCTGTTTTCAGAGGAATAATTCTGAGTGAATCGGAAAAAAACCTGGATTCTTTTAAGCCGATTGTTTCTTACTGAATGAATTTAATACATGATATGAAACGAGTCAGACTTGCTGTTGAGGGTAAAAACTTTGAAAAAACGAGGGATACTGGTTTGTTCAGCAGGAACAAAAAAACCCAGAATTGTACAAGATAGGAAATAGAATATTTTTATATTCTTAGAAAAGAGTATTTTTCTGTGAAAAACACAATACGTTCTATTTTCTTAAAAATAACCTCTAGTTTTTCTGATCATCCAGGATTTAAAGATGGTAAAAATGTTGCATCTATTCGCACTTTTTTGCCCTTTTTCTATTGAGAAGTATGCCATCGAGACAAAAATTGATGTCCTGTTTAAATATTTCTGTTTTGCTATTGTTATCCCCTATTATTTTGGCGTTGACTCGGATAGCGGTTTGAGTTGAGCGTCCCCCATGCTTGGCAGCCGACTATCCGGGCCATACGTCAAAAACTTGTTATAAAAAGGATTCTGTAGGCAACGATTAGAAAAGTTGGCCTATGGAATCTTTTTTTGTGAAGGAAAAGATCAACGCGGTTGCGGTATGATAAAAGAGTATGGTATACTATTCCAATCAATGGCAATTGCTATAGAGGAGATGAGAAATGGTAGAAGACAAATCGATGCTGTAACATTTACTGAAAACCAATCAAGTCAAATGATAGAGAAATTACTTAGGGAGGAAATACAACGATGGTAATATGGGACTTTATCAAGGCGGTGATTTTGGGAATCATTGAAGGCATTACAGAATGGTTGCCCATCAGCAGTACCGGACACATGATTTTAGCCGATGAATTTATTCAATTGAACGTCACTCCGGAATTCAAAGAGATGTTTTTAGTGGTGATCCAGCTGGGGGCTATCCTGGCGGTGGTAGTGCTCTATTTTCATAAACTCAATCCATTTTCTCCAAAGAAGACGTCCATTCAAAAACGTGAAACCTTTAATCTTTGGGGAAAAGTACTGGTAGCCTGTGTGCCGGCTGGAATCATCGGCATTTTATTTGACGATCAGATCAATAGTATTTTTTACAATTACCAAACCGTAGCCGTCACCTTGATTTTATACGGTATTTTGTTTATCGTCATTGAGCAGTACAATCGTCACCGGAAACCGCGCATTGCATCGTTACAGAATTTGACCTATCAAACCGCATTGTTCATTGGTATCTTTCAGGTACTGGCTTTGATCCCCGGGACATCGCGGTCGGGCGCTACCATTGTAGGTGCCATCTTGATTGGTACATCCCGGACAGTAGCGGCAGAATTCACTTTTTTCTTGGCGATCCCCGTCATGTTCGGTGCCAGCTTCATTAAGATCTTAAAGTTCGGATTTGATTTTACCGGTACAGAACTAGGCATTTTGCTGATCGGAATGGTGGTTGCCTTTGCCGTATCGGTGGCGGCGATTAAATTCCTTATGGGCTACATCAAGAAGCACGATTTCAAGGCCTTTGGATACTACCGCATTGTGCTGGGGCTTATCGTATTGGGATATTTCATGTTGGCAAAATAACGGAATGATAAAAAAATGGATCGTGATGGCAAATACGTCACGATCCATTTTTCTTACAGAATGAGGATAACAAAGGGGCGAGATGAAAATGAACGATTGGATAAAAGAAGAGATTGTGGGATTCGAGCCTTTTGGACGGCAGGAAGAGGTTGACCGTGTCCGCCTGATCAGGATGCTGGATCTTTTTCACGGAGATGTTTTAACTAGAGAAAATGACGTTGCGCATATGACAAGTTCGGCCATGGTATTTTCCCCCAAGATGGATAAGGTGCTGATGGCTTATCACAATATCTATCAAAGCTGGGCCTGGCTGGGAGGCCATGTTGACGGAGAGAAAGATTTCCTTCAAGTGGCCGAGCGGGAGGCGAGAGAGGAGTCGGGCATCCAGAACTTAATCCCAATGAGCCCTCACGCTGTGGCGTTGGATATTTTACCCGTTCCGCAGCATTACAAAAGGGGACAATACGTGGGGGCGCATCTTCATCTCAACGTGACATACGCTTTTTGGGCGTCGGAGGAGGAAAATTTAGCGGTGAGGCCAGAAGAAAACAGCGCCGTAGGATGGATTCCCCTTTGTCAGCTGGAACAAAAGGTAACCGAACCGGATATGATTCCAATTTATCAAAAGATCATCCAACGGTGCAAGAGGGACTTTGAACCTGTAGACTTAGAGTAGTAAGAAACCGGAAGACAGTGCGTCTTCCGGTTTTGGTATGAAGATGAAAACTTCAAATAGAGTAGTTGACATATGCCAGTAATGAGGATATAATAAAGGTGTATTTTTGGCATATGTCAGAAAAGAGGGATGCCATGCCGAGACCATGTAAGAGAAGAAGGATCTGCGCATTGCCGGCATGCCGCCGGTTTGGATCATTGGACCGGCGCTTGGATGCGCATCCGCCAACTGTTATGACGTTGGATGAATTTGAAGCCATCCGCCTAATCGATGGGGAAGGATTGAGCCAACAGCAGTGCGCCCAGCGAATGGAGGTAGCCCGTGCTACTGTGCAGGCCATTTATGCCGAGGCACGTAAAAAGCTGGCAAAATGCCTTGTGGAGGGGCAGGAACTTCTCATCGAAGGAGGGGATTATATTCTCTGCGATGGAGAAAATCGGAGCTGTTCTTGCCATAAATGCTGCGGCAAACGGCTTTGATTGTGGGGCAACAAAGTTTATTATTTTATCGAAGAAAGGATAGAGAGTCATGAAGATTGCAGTAACCTATGAAAACGGAGAAGTGTTCCAGCATTTTGGGCATTCGGAACAGTTCAAGCTTTACGAAGCCGACAACGGAGCCGTGACGCATGCGGAGGTAGTGGATACCAACGGGAGCGGACATGGAGCGTTGGCTGGATTCCTGAAGGCCCATGGCGTAGATGTTCTGATCTGCGGAGGAATTGGGGGCGGAGCAAAGAATGCGTTGGCTCAAGCCGGGATCCAATTGTTTGGAGGCGTCCAGGGTGACGCGGATCAAGCGGTACAAAATTTCCTTGCCGGACGGCTGCAATTTAATCCAGATGTGGCCTGTAGCCACCACGGATCACATCATGAGGGAGACCACCAGTGCGGGGGGCACGATCACAATTGCGGAGGCTCCTGCCACTCCTAATAAGACGAGAACTTAACAGAAAAAGTCAGAACATTCTATTTTAGAATGTTCTGACTTTTTTGTTTGCCCTATGGTACGGTAATCTGGGAAGAAATCAACATTGTGCTTCGGCAAGATACTGATGAAAGATTTCCAAATGGACTTTTTCATCCAGTATGATGCGCTGGAGAATGGCGACGATATTGGGATCATCGATGCATTTGATCTGACGTTGGTAGGTCTCAATGGCGAATTCCTCTGCGGCAATGTTTTCTTTCATCATCTGGGCGAGGGAATCGTGGCAATAGGTTACCATCCCGCCGTCCCAGATGATCTGTCGTCCCTGCTGCCGGCAAGAGAAGGTGGGATTGCCTCCCAGCAGAACGATCAATTGTCCCAGCATATCCAGATGATGCATCTCCACCATGGCGACATGGCGCATGGTGTTGCTGACCTGGGATAGCTTCGGATCCAGCTGCCAGCTCTGATAGACGTACTGGGTTACAGCAGTCAATTCGCTCTGCGGACAAGCCAGATCGATCTTGAGCATCTGAGCGTACTTTTTGTTTGGCCCGCATACCTGGATGGACGGATAGGGTTCCGGAGCGGCATAACGGGGAGCATTGTCCGGACGGCCTGGTTGACGACTTAGCATAAGGGGGTCCCTCCACATCATGTGATAACCATGCATATGCAGAGGAAAAAAGGATTATGCGGATCAGACGGTGATATCGCCGGTTTGGACGTAGCCGATTACGCCGTTGTAATCGATGAGATACCAGCCCTCCCATTGGCCGCGGATATTGACCTTGGCGCCGCGTGGGACGATGAGAATAGAGAGGGCATCCAAGCTGGGAAGCCGATAGACAGTTGCGCCCCTGGTGGTGGTAACGGTGCCGGAATAGACGGGCTGAGGACGAAGGAAGGGGATGTCAAAGTACTCGGTCAGGGAAAGGACGACATTGGCAGCAATGGCGTCGATGTTGTTTTTGATCCAGCTGGCGTCCTGATAATTGTCGTGGTAGGCGAATTCAATCAGGACGGCCGGGGCCCTGGTCAGGCGGACTTCCCCGATGGTCGTGGTAGGGAGGGCGCGGACCTTAGAGGGATCGAGATAGATGTCCTTGAGGTTTTGGACGATAATATCAGCAGCCCGTTTTCCGTTGATGCTGCTGGGATAATAGTAAACGTCCGACCCTTGGAGCTGTCCGGATAAGTTAGGCGGCGCAGCATTGGAGTGGAGGGCCAAGTGCAGATCATAACTGCCGCGGTTTGATTCACGAATGGAGGATGAGGCGGTCATATCAGGGGTATTGCGTGTGAAAGAGATGCCGCTGGAGAAAAGATAAGGCTCCATGGCATCGGCAATCAGGTTCATGTACTGTTCTTCAGAGCCTCCATTGACGTAGAGGTTGTATTCCTGTGTCGATGGACTAAGGTAGATGGACGGCATGGCTGTCCTCCTTCGGTTGATAAGAATGGACCGAGTAACCCGGTCGATCCAGTATATGAAAAAGCAAAGGGGATGGTTCGGGAACCATGTCCCGAAGGCCATCCCCAAAAGGACAATTTCTGAAGTTACGCTTTGGATTTGGCAGGCTTGCTGCGAAATTGAGGCATACTTCCAGTCAAAGACAACATGACGAAATAAATGCTGAAGGCGATGACCGTCCCCACCGCGATGGCGAGGAGCATCCCGACCGTGCCCTCCAGGGGCAGGACCTGTACGATCAGCAGGGAGACTGCCGACGCCACAATTACCGATAAAATAGGCTTGATGAGCAGCGTCCCCCACTTGAGCCGGATGCCGGTGACGGTGAGAAGACGGCGCATATTGAGGAAAGAAGTCAAAAGGTTGCTGAGGACCATAATGAACAGGAAGCCCTTCATACCTTGTACAGGCACGAGGAAAAAGATGAGGGCGATGCGGCTGAGGGAATCGATGATGTTGTATTTGAGGGAGCTGACCTGTTGATTGAGTCCTTTGAGGATGCCGTCCACAATGCTCTCCACGTACATAAATGGGACCAAAGGGGCCAGGATGAAAATGTAGAATCCCACTTCGTCGCTTTGGTAGAGAAGCTGCCCCAGCTGTCCGGAGAAGACGGTAAACACGCCGCCGAGAAAGACAGCGATGGTAAAGCTGATGTGCAGGGATCGGTTGACCATGCGTTCCAATCGATCGTTCTGTTTTAGACTATGGGCCTCCGAGATCTCCGGGACCAATAGGGTGGAGAGGGCCGATAAGAAGGAGGCGGGGAAAAAGAGAACCGGCATGGCCATGCCCTTGAGCATACCAAACTGGGACAAGGAGGTTTCTCTCGAGCTGGTATACTGGGTCAAACGATCGGGCACCAGGAGGTTCTCAATGGTGCGGAGCAGGGAGTTGAGGCATCCTCCCGCCGCAATGGGAGCTGAGATGGAGAGCATCTTCCCTAAGATGGAGTAACGTGGAAGCGGTGGATGGGTGGGATCCGGCAGGTTACGCTGATCCCGGCGGTAGCCGATGTACATGTAGAGACAGGAGAGCATCTCAGATACCGTGTTTCCTATCATGACAGCGGTACAGGCATACACAAGACCCTTGGAGGCGAACATACTCAGAAGGACCATCACGATGGCGATACGCACAAGCTGTTCAAAAATCTGGGAACTGGAGGATACCGCCACACGTCTCCTGGCCATAAAATAGCCTCTGAGGCAGTTGGATATGGACATAAAGGGAAGGCTGGGAGCCAGGACCTTAAGGGCCATCACGCCGCGCATATCCTTGATCCAGTACCGGCATACCGGGTCAGCGCCAAAGAACAGCAGACATCCGGCCAGCAGTCCCAGCAGCGTGCAGAACAGCATGATTTTTTTCAGCAGCCGGACAATGGTTTTTGGCGTACCGCGGCCCATTTCCTCCACGACGAGACGGGTAACCGCCACCGTGACGCCGGAGGTGGCCAATGTAGTGGCCAGGATGTACACCGAGAAGATCAGCTGATAAAGGCCCATCCCTTCGCTGCCCAGCTGATTGGAGACGTATACCCGGAAAAACATCCCGATGGTGCGAAGCAACAATCCGGTGGCCGTTAGGATGAAGGCGTTTTTGACAAAGGTAAAACGTTTCAAGGCAACACTTCCCATTCCCGCATGAAGATTCTCTTATGCATTTATATGGACGAGAGGGGAAAACATGCTCATTCTGAGAGAGAAATAGAAAAAAGCTTGTCTAAATTCCTTTGTTTATGATAAAATGAAAAAATAGCCGCTGTCTTTGTCCATGTGCATAGAAGGCAAAAAAGTACCTGCGGTATGCTGGTATTTAATAGGGAACAAGCTCTGGAGGACTGTTTTTCAGCCGTCTCCTATTTTTATGAGGAAAATCGCAGAATTTCTCCAGAGCGGTTATAGAAAGATGCAATATTAAGCCTAAAGGGGAATGAAATAAGTTATATGATCACAGTTTCTAATGTTAGTCTGAATTTCAATGGGCAAAGCCTGTTCAAAGGGGTCAACCTGAAGTTTACCCCCGGCAATTGCTACGGCGTGATCGGCGCCAATGGAGCGGGAAAATCCACTTTTCTACGGATTTTGTCCGGGGAGCTGGAGCCTTCCACCGGAGAAGTGGCGGTGGATAAGAAGACCAGGATGTCGGTGCTCAAGCAGGATCACTTTGCCTTTGACGCCTATTCTGTGCTGGATACCATCATCATGGGCAACAAGCGGCTGTATGATATTATGAAGCAGAAGGATGCCCTCTACGCCAAAGAAGATTTTTCCGAAGAGGACGGAGTGCTTGCTTCGGAACTGGAGAGCGAATTCGCCGAGTTGAATGGATGGGAGGCCGAAACCGAAGCCGGCCAGATTTTGCAAGGTTTAGGATTGCCCGTCAGCTTGTTGGAGACGCAGATGGAGAGCTTGGGCGCAAAAGAGAAGGTGAAGATTCTATTGGCCCAGGCGTTGTTTGGCCATCCGGACATCATTCTTTTGGACGAGCCCACCAACCATTTGGATATTCACTCCATCCGCTGGCTGGAGGACTTCCTGATGGACTACGAGGGGACGGTCATTGTGGTATCCCACGACCGTCATTTTCTCAACAACGTCTGCACCCACATTGTGGATGTGGACTATACTAAAATTAAGATTTACGTTGGCAACTACGACTTTTGGTATGAATCCAGTCAGCTGATGCAGCGCATGCTGCGGGAGCAGAATAAGAAAAACGAGGAAAAAGCCAAGGAGCTGCGCAGTTTTATCGAACGGTTCTCGGCCAATAAATCCAAATCACGCCAAGCGACATCCCGGAAAAAGCTTCTGGAGAAGTTGGAGCTGGAGGAGATGCCGGCGTCGTCCCGCCGATATCCGTATGTAGGGTTCCAGATGGATCGGGAACCGGGCAAGGAAATTCTGACGGTAGAGGAGCTGACCAAAACAGTGGACGGGGTTCGGCTGCTTGACCATGTATCGTTCCGTGTGAACAAGGGGGATAAAATCGCCATTCTGTCCCAGAATGAATTGGCCTGTACCACCTTGTTCCAAATCCTGATGGAGGAGATGGAGGCCGACAAGGGGACTTTTAAATGGGGTGTCAGCACAACCCAGTCCTATTTTCCCAAGGACAATTCCCGCTATTTTGACGACTGCGATTTAAGTATCATCAAATGGCTGGAGCAGTATTCCAAGAACGACTTGACGGAAACCTATCTGCGGGGATTTTTGGGGAAGATGCTCTTTTCCGGGGATGCGGTATTTAAGCCCGTCAATGTGCTGTCCGGAGGGGAGAAGGTACGGTGCATGCTCTCCCGCATGATGATGTTTGGTTCCAACGTGCTGCTTTTGGACCAGCCCACCAACCATCTGGATTTGGAATCCATTACAGCGGTCAATAACGGATTGATTGATTTCAAGGGTATCGTACTCTTTACCTCTTTTGACCATCAGTTTATTCAAACGGTGGCCAACCGCATCATTGAGATTCGGGAAGACGGCAGTATTCTGGACCGCATGATGACCTACGATGAGTTCCTGGAGATGAAGGAACAGCAAGGCTTAAGCTAAATGGGGGACAAAAGGGGGTTTGCCTTGGAATGCCAATGGTGGATACCCCTTTGAATAAGCTTGAGGGGGAAATGATGGATGAGCAAAAAGGTGGACTATTCACAGGGAATTTACGATGCGAAAGTCCTAGGGAAACCAAAAATACTGGTGCTGGGTTTGCAGCATATGTTTGCCATGTTTGGAGCGACGGTGCTGGTGCCGTTGCTGACGGGGTTGAGCGTATCCACAACACTGTTATGCGCCGGACTGGGTACACTGTTGTTTCATTTATTGACCAAAGGGAAGGTTCCCGCTTTTTTGGGATCGTCGTTTGCATTTTTAGGAGGGTTTGCCATTGTGGCGCCCAAGCTCATGGATGCAAATGGGGAACAGACCATTGCCAACACCGAGATGCTTCCGTATGCTTGTGCGGGTGTGGTGTTTTCCGGGCTTTTGTATTTACTGGTTAGTTTTCTGATCTCTACCTTTGGTGTAAAAAAGATTATGAGATTTTTCCCGCCGGTTGTGACAGGGCCTATTATCATCGCCATTGGACTTATCTTGGCACCCAGTGCCATCAGCAATTGTCAGTCCAACTGGCTGATTGCCATAGTGGCCTTGGGAGTTGTGGTGGCGTGCAACATCTGGGGAAGAGGTATGGTAAAGATCCTTCCTATTTTGCTGGGTGTGGCGGCTTCTTATATTGTGGCGGTGGTCACAAACAATGTGGATTTTACCGCCATTGCCGAGGCCCCCTGGATCGGATTCCCTGTACATAAGGATTCGATGGGCCTTTTTGCCATTGATGGAAGCCCTCTGTTTATTAGCGCACTGTTTACCATCGTGCCAATCGCCATCGCCACCATGATGGAACATATCGGTGATATTGCCGCCATCAGTGCTACCACTGGGAAAAACTATATCCATAATCCGGGGTTGCATCGGACACTTCTAGGTGACGGATTGGCCACCACAATGGCGGGACTCCTGGGAGGACCGGCCAATACCACCTATGGTGAGAATACCGGCGTCCTGGCCCTGACTAAAATTTATGATCCGCTTGTTATCCGGATCGCAGCTGTATTTGCCATTCTGCTCAGTTTTTGTCCCAAATTTGAAGCGGCTATCAATACCATTCCCGCCGCTATTATCGGCGGCATCAGTTTTGTGCTATACGGTATGATTTCAGCCATTGGTGTGCGCAACGTGGTGGAGAATAAGGTGGACTTCACAAACAGCCGTAACCTTATCATCGCAGCTGTTATTCTGGTCAGCGCCTTGGGATTTAACTCGGTAGGGGGTATTACTATTGCAGCAGGAGGCGTATCCATTAACCTTTCCGGCCTCGCCATTGCTGCCATTTTAGGAATCCTTCTGAACGCTATTTTGCCCGGCAACGACTATGAGTTTCATGGGGATGAAGAGGAAGATAAAAATACTTCAGAATCGGTTTCCAATCAGGCCAGCTGAAAAGATATAAGTACCGCAATAGAAAAAGGGATCAAGCACGACGATGCATGCTTGATCCCTTTTGTTTTTTACCTGGTGTTTGGGAAGATAAGATTACAGAACCAGAGAAGGGGCGGAATAAACACGAGCTTTCAGTTCACTATCCAGCATATAGAGACCTTTGGCATCCGAACCAAACAGTTCCATCTTGGTGATGAGGTTATTGGCATTGGTCTCTTCCTCGCCCTGTTCCTTCACGAACCAGTCGAGGAACTGGACGGTACGATAGTCGTTGGCTTCCTGAGCGGCGGCATAGATGGCATTAATCAAGCTGGTGACGTATTCTTCGTGTTTCAGGCCTGCTTGAAGAGGATCCATCAACGAATTGAGTTCCTGATCGGGTTTGCCGATGGCTTCCAGAGTTACCTTGACGTTGTTATTGTGCAGATACTGATAGAAGAGCATAGCGTGATCGCGCTCCTCCTGGGCCTGGATTTTGTACCAATTGGCGAAGCCCTCCAACCCTTTATCCTCGTAGAAGTTGGAGAAATCCAGGTAAAGGTAGGCTGAATAAAATTCCTTGTTGACTTGGTCATTGAGCAGAGCGACAACTTTTGAATCTAACATGATAAACTACCTCCTTGATGCTTGTTTAAAAATGAAGAACTGTCCTCATCGGGCCCAAAGTAGACACAATCAAAACAGTTCTTATCGACTATTGGGAATGCTGGGATAGAGAAGTTATCCAAGATCCTGGACGTATTCTTCTAGGCAGATCTTTTTCTCCATAATAACGGCGGCGTGTTCCTTGCCCACATAGCGGTAATGCCAGGGTTCGTAGGATACTTTAGTGATATCGACCTTGTCCTCCGGATAGCGCAGGATAAAGCCGTATTCAGCACAGTGTTCAATCAACCAGTCGTATTCCTTGGTATCTTTAAAAGCATTTTTTACACCGTTAAAGTCCACAGCCAAGCCAAGCATATGGTCGCTGGTGCCGGGACGGGCTGTTTCTTTTGCCACTGTATTTTCCGCTTCAGCGCGGCTTTCACCGTTGGCCATGGCGGCCTTGACGCGCTTTTCAAACAGGTTTTTCTGATATGCAGGGGTACGGTAGCTGGAGGAGACATAGAGGTTCATGCCGTCCTTTTTAGCAGCAGCCATCATAGCGTCGAAATCATCGGCAGCCCGGGAATCCAGATAAAATTTTCCGCTTCCACCTGATTCAATGGTACTTAGTTCGGGGATTTCGTCATCTTCAATGGGGGAATCAATATTTGGAATACGCAGACGCCAGTCGGAACTCTTATAGCCCAGGCCGGTACCAGCGCCAGTGGGGACTACGCCGTCCACAGCAGAAGTAGGACTGGAAGTAATCGTACCGCTGGAAGGCTTAGAAGAAGAGGGAGAAGGGGCAGTGGAAGACGGAGCTTCCGATGCGCTGCTGGATGGGGCTTGTGAAGATTCCGTTGCTGATGAGGATGAAGCGGCGGAACTGGAAGCCATAGAGGAACTGGAAGAAGAATCGGCTGCGGCGCTTGACAATGTCTGGGATGAGGATGTTTCCTCCGGCTCAGAGCGGCTACATTGCGTCATAAAGACGATGGCCACTGTAATCACAAGAAGAGCCAATGTAAGCACAATAGCGAAGTAGGGGAGCCGACTTTTCTTGCGCCGTCTACTATAGGAACGATTCACTTGTTGTGGCAAATAAAGTCATCCTTTCTGAATAGATCCCCAAATAGTACGTTAAACTGAATAAGAGGGATCGGATTTCTCTCCCTATTTTAACCCAAACCAAAGGAAGAAACAAGGGGATATTTCCACAGGCCGATAAGATCAAGGAGTATTTTCTTCATAGTATCCCCGTAGAAAGGACAGAAATGTAAAATATACGTAAAGAGGAGGATATCCGCTACCAATTCTTAGAAATCCGTGATACAATAGAGAGAATGGGAAAATTTTTAAGTTTATTAATATTTTAACCCCAAATCCAGCTGTTTAACGAGGTGTTATTATGCGAAAAACAAAGATTATCTGTACCCTTGGACCAGCCAATGATAATGACGATATTATCCGGGATATGATAAAAGAAGGCATGGATGTTGCACGTTTCAACTTTTCTCACGGCACTCATGCGGAACACGATGTCCGTTATCAACGGCTAAAAAAGATCCGGGAAGAATTAAATCTACCAATTGCAATGTTGTGCGATACCAAAGGCCCGGAAGTACGTACAGGTAACTTTGATCCCCCTAAAGTAGAGCTTAAAACGGGGCAGGATTATATTTTCACCACAGAAGAATGCATAGGCGATACCAACCGCTGTTCGATTACCTATAAGGGACTCCCCAAAGATGTGGAGGTCGGGACACGTATTCTGGTGGACGACGGCCTGATTGCCATGAGGGTGGTGGAAATCAGCAAAAAGGAAGTACGTTGCAAAGTTATCAACGGCGGGATGATCGCCTCCCATAAGAGCATCAATGTCCCGGGCGTCAAGCTCAATATTCCCTATATGAGCGAAGTGGACTGCCAGGATCTGGCTTTTGCAGTAGAACATGATTTTGATTTTATAGCGGCATCCTTTGTACGTTCCGCTGAAGATGTCATGGACGTTCGCCATGAATTGGAGAAGCTGGGCGGACGGGATCTGCGCATTATTTCCAAAATTGAAAGCGCCGGCGGCGTAGAGAACATCGACGAGATCATCCGAGTATCTGACGGCATCATGGTGGCCCGAGGCGATCTGGGCGTAGAAATCCCGTTGGAGGATATCCCTGTCATCCAGAAGAAATTGATTCGGAAGGCGTATTTGGCAGGCAAGCAGGTCATTACCGCAACACAGATGCTGGAATCCATGATCAAAAATCCACGTCCCACGCGTGCAGAGACCACCGACGTAGCAAATGCCATTTACGACGGTACCAGTGCTATCATGCTTTCTGGAGAGACGGCTGCCGGTATGTATCCAGTGGAAGCAGTGCATACCATGGCTACCATTGCCCGCCGTACAGAGCGTGAGATCGACTATAAGAGACGATTTGACAGTATTAAGATCAACGATCCCAACGTGACGACTGCCATCTCTCATGCCACCTGTACTACTGCGCATGACTTGGGAGCAAAGGCCATTATCACTGTTTCCAAATCCGGCCGGACAACGCGTATGGTATCCCGGTATCGTCCGCAATGCCTGATTATCGGAAGCACGACCGATAAAAAAGTATGGCGTCAAATGAGCCTTTCATGGGGAGTTCGTCCTTTACTGGCTGAGGAGCAGAAAAGTACAGACGATCTTTTCCAGCATGTAGTGGAATGCGCTACGAAGGAGAAGCTGCTGGAGAATGGCGATTTGGTGGTTATCACAGCGGGATTACCGTTGGGAGTATCCGGTACGACCAATCTGTTGAAGGTACATCTGGTAGGGGATATTTTAGTGACCGGAACTGCCACGTCTACTCATTGTGCATGCGGCAATTTATGCGTATGCAAAGATCTTAACGATATAAAGAAGAACTTCCAAGAAGGGGACATTTTAGTGGTGCCTCAGACTACCAATGAAATGCTTCCATTTCTCCGGGCAGCCAGCGGTGTTGTAGCAGAGCAGGAAGGTCTTAATTCTCATGCCGCTATTGTAGGACTAGCCTTAGATAAGGCCGTTATTGTGGGGGCAACCAATGCGACCCGCCTGCTGAAGACAGGGACTACTGTTACAGTAGACGGTTCCCGTGGCATTGTATACAGCGGCCACATGAGATAAAGCACAAATCTATCGAACAAAATAAAAGGACGCCATTTTTTCTATGGCGTCCTTTTCTTGTTATAAGACTTAAAAGGTTAGCTGATTGGAAATTAAATATTCGGCACATCGGATGCCATCCACGGCGGCCGACATAATTCCTCCAGCGTACCCGGCGCCCTCTCCACAGGGATAGATTCCCCGGATTGGCGACTGTCCCGTCTGGTCGCGGATCATGCGGACAGGGGAAGAACTGCGGGTTTCCACACCGGTCAGAACAGCATCCTGAGCGGCAAACCCTTTGAGCCGTCCATCCAGTAGGGGAAGAGCTTGCCGGATGGACTGGGATGTAAATTCCGGAAGACAGGCGTCCAAGCGGCACAGCCGTACACCTGGCCGATAGGTAGGTTCTACACTGCCCAAGACGGTACTAGCTTTTTGGCCTAAGAAATCTCCTACCAATTGGGCAGGGGCGTGATAATTGCCGCCCCCTAAGGTGTAGGCAGCGCGTTCCATCTGCCGCTGGAATTGTACACCTGCCAAGGGATGGGAAGAGGGAAAATCGGTGGGACGGACATCTACAAGTAAAGCGCTGTTTGCATTGACACCGTCCCGACGATAGCGGCTCATACCATTGACGCAAACGCCGCCTTTTTCCGAGGCAGCTGCGACGACCTCTCCTCCAGGACACATACAAAAGGTGTACACACCTCGTCCATTGGGAAGGCGGACAGACAACTTATAATCGGCAGCCCCTAAAGCAGGATGAGAAGCAAATTTTCCATATTGGCTCTGGTTGATACACTTCTGAAGATGTTCGATACGGACGCCAGCGGAAAAGGCCTTTTGCTCCATAGGCAAACCGGCTTGATGGAGCATCTCAAAGGTATCTCGTGCGCTGTGCCCGATGGCTAAGATTAGCGAGTCGGTTACTATGGTTTTATGCTGTCCCTCCTGTGTTAGCTGGACAGCGCAAAGTTTTCCATTTTCCAAAGAGAGTCCGGTCAACTTTGTGTCAAATAAAACTTCCCCTCCAAGCCGGACAATGCTTTCCCGCAGCTTTTTGACGATGGATACCAAAAGATCGGTGCCGATGTGCGGCTTTGCCAGATACAGAATTTCTTCTGGAGCTCCGGCGGAAACGAATTCCTCCAGCACTTTGCGGCAGCGTGGATCCTTGATGCCGGTGGTCAACTTGCCGTCCGAGAAGGTACCGGCGCCGCCTTCGCCGAACTGGACGTTGGAACCCGGGTGAAATAGACTGGTTGTGCGAAAACGCTCCACATCCTTTTGACGGGTTTCCACGTCCATGCCCCGTTCTACTACCAAAGGAGAGAGCCCGCACTGCGCTAAAATCAGGGCGGCGAACAGTCCGGCAGGTCCCGTTCCCACCACCACAGGACGATGGGGAAGAGAACCGGACACACGAGGAAGCTCATACCGATACGGGGTTGGGATGGTGATGGTACAAGGGCCTTTATGTCCTACAAAACGAGCTTCTTGGCTAGTGTTGTCGATTTCGATATCCACGCTGTATGTAAAGTGGACATTGTTCTTTTTTCGCGCGTCCACCGACTTTTTTGCAATGGTAAGGCTCCGGATGGATTGGACAGGGATCCCTAAAAGTTCAGCTGCTTTGTCCCATAGAAATTTTTCATTTTTTCCCAAAGGCAGGGATAAACCAGAGATACGAATCATGCTTGTGTCCTCCCCAAGAGATATAAAACGGCACATCGTCCAGCCAAATGACCAGAACTCCACGCCCACTGAAGATTAAAGCCACCGCAGTCCCCGTCGATGTCCAGGACTTCCCCAGTGGCATAGAAGCCTGGGATGAGACGGGATGCCATAGTCTGGCTGTCAAACTCGTTAGTGTCCAGACCGCCGGCCGTCACTTGGGCATTTTTCCAATTCCCCACACCCAGGACGGGAAATTCCCATGCTTTGATGCGGCAGCCGATGTTTTCCAACTCAGCGGGAGAGATATTCCCAATAGGACAGGAGAGAGATACTGTTTGTTTTACAAGTGTTTGTCCTACCCGCTTGTTAAGCAGACCGGATAAAAGACGTTCGGCAGGTTCAGCCTGTAATAGGTGTTGCATCCGTTTCAGGAGGGATTGTACTTGCTTCTCTGAATAGTCCGGCATGAGATCGAGAAGAATCCGTGTATGTTTGTGAAACGATACCAATCGGGAGAGCTGCATCACAGAGATACCTGAGAGACTGCCGTCGGAAAACTGGATTTCCCCCTTTTCTGTCCGCAATGAGGTTTGTCCCTGCATCAGGGAAGCCGTGCCCTTGACGCGGATCCCTTTGAGGGGACGTGTACATGCTGGATCGGTTCGGACGGGAACCAAGGCGGGAAAAAGAGGGGTACAATTATGACCCAAAGACTTTGCCAGACGGTATCCGTCATCCCCTGAGGAGAGCTGTGGAGACGCCATCCCACCGGCCGCAAGAATGACCGATTGACAGTCTACCGTATCATTCGATAAAACAACAGAGAAACCATTCTTTCGTCTTTGAATGGCTTGGACTTGGGCGTCGCATCGGATCCGAACTCCCATGCGTTCACAGGCAAAACGAAGACAATCCAGTACAGCCGACGCCTGCTCGCAATAGGGATACACCAAGTTTTCTCCTTCTACCCGGCATAAAAGTCCCAATTTGCCAAAAAAACCGACGGTGGTGGATGGGGAGAAAATGGAAAGGGCAGTGCGACAGAAATTAGGATGTTTACCGTGGTACCGTTCAGGGGATGCTTTTAAGTTGGAGAGGTTACATCGTCCATTCCCAGTTGCAAGAAGCTTTTTCCCCACACGAGGACCCTTTTCCAGTACAATAATAGGGAGATTAGCATGCATTTCACGGCATTGGATCGATGCCGATAAAGCGGCCATCAGACCAGATGCGCCGCCTCCCACAATCACCAAAGCTTTCTGGCTAGACATAACATCACCACCTTACATTCATTTAAAATTAAAAATGAAAAAACAAAAAAACTGCCTCTTTCTGCCGCCAATCTTTGAGGTGTCCAGTTGGACGGCCTCAAGGGAATACTAATATCTGTCCTACCTTCATGGTGGGATGGATGGAAAAAGGAGGGAATTATTTGATCAAAAAATCAAAATGGATTGGGGCAGCCGTTTGTATCATGGCATTGGTAGTGCTGATGATTCCAAGCGTTTCGGCCGCCAGCCGAGTCAATATCAACCGGGTGGAAGAAAAGATCGAAGAGGATGGACTCCAGTATTCCGCAGCGTGGCCCAAAGTCAGCGGACTGCAAGATACCGACCAACAGGCTAAATTGAACGTCCGTTTTGCAGAATCGGCTTGTCGCCTTAAGGTCTTGGCTCAGACATCAGCCGACCAAGGAAACCGCACCGAGGCTCAAATGGACTTCCAAGTAAAACGGAATTGTAGAGGTATGGTTAGCATTCTCTTTGACGAGTACCTCTATACGGGAGGCGCCAATGGCAGTTCTACCAAAACGGGAGCAACCTTTTCGGCTGTAGATGGCAGACTGTTTGAACTGAGGGATCTATTTCGTGAGGACGCTGATTATGTATCCTACCTCAGCAGCGAGATAAAAAAATCCATTCAGGAGCAGGGGATACAAGATGAGCAAATCGAGACCTTTGAGAAAATAGATGTGGATCAACCCTTTTATGTAACCGACACACAACTTGTCATCATCATGCCTGAGATCACGTACTTCCCGCATTCTTTTGGCGTTTTAGAATTCCCGATTGAGCTGAGCAATATGAAAGAGATGCTCAATCCGGAGATTGCATCTTGTTGCTAACCTCGCAAGATCATGCAAAAGGGACTACCTGTCGACACAGGAGTCCCTTTTATTCTGTAAAGAAAATAGCTTTACAGAATAAAAGGGGGATACAAAGGCGTAAAAAGCCAGAAAAGCGCGTAAAACCGTGAGTTATTGCATGTATGAAAAGCAGGATGCCTTTACAGGATTAAGAGCGCTTTAGAGCGCCGATACACCAATTTTCCTCCACGTCTTGTAGGAAAACTTCTCGAATTTGACCTCCTAAAGGCTCTTCACTGGTCACGTGGATAGGGGTATAGTTGGGAGAATAACCCTCCCAAACCCCTTTTGATACTTGCTGTTCAAACAGGACAGGGAAAACGCATCCGAGCTGACTTTCCCAGAAGGAATGACGCGAACCATCGGTTGCTCGTATCATTCTATGACTGCGCCGTTCCTTTTCGGCTTTGGGAACTTGGTGTTCCATCAAGGCGGCCTTCGTACCGGGACGGATGGAATAGGCAAACACATGGACCCGTGCAAATCCCACTTTTTTTACAAAGGCCAAAGATTCCTCAAAATGTTCCGGAGTCTCGCCGGGAAATCCCACCATCACGTCGGTGGTAATGGCACAGTGGGGAAAGGCGCAGCGTAAATGTGTCGCAATTTCCAGGTACTGCTCCGGCGTGTAATGCCGGTTCATAGCCCGCAGTGTGGCCTCACAACCGCTTTGTAGGGAAAGGTGAAAGTGAGGGCATAGATTTTTAAGCTTCGCGATCCGATCGATAAAGGCCGGCGTAAAACAGTCC
Organism: Solibaculum mannosilyticum; assembly: GCF_015140235.1. Classification (GTDB taxonomy): domain Bacteria; phylum Bacillota; class Clostridia; order Oscillospirales; family Acutalibacteraceae; genus Solibaculum; species Solibaculum mannosilyticum. The sequence goes on from NZ_AP023321.1 coordinate 1,044,781, forward strand.
GGTTCTAAGGATCCAAGACGAATGCGTCCCATTTCTTTCACAGAACAAGCAGCTTCCAATGCGTCAGCCAGAGATTTACCGCAATCCTCCCCATAGGCCGAGAGATTGATGCCGGTGAGCACCGTTTCACGATATCCGGCCGCAGCCTGTGACGCCACCTCCTGACGGATGAGAGCAAGCTCCTTGGAGCGCACCGGCCCACGGGCAGTGGGGATGATGCAGTAAGAACAAAACCGATTGCATCCATCTTGAATTTTGATGGTAGCGCGAGTGCGTTCTGAAAAATCAGTAGCGCGCATGTCCTCAAATGTCTCGTCCTTGGTGTGGGGTTCGATGTCCACAATGCGAGTGCGGTGCTGTAAAAAATCCTGGACGTGCTTTGTAAGGCCGGAACGATTTTTAGAGCCCAGGATAATATCAGCTTCCGGGAGGGTGTCTGCAATGTCAGGATGGGCTTGGGGATAGCATCCAGTCAGCACAATTACAGCATCCGGATTCTGGCGACGGCACCGGTGGAGTAATTTACGTGCCTTGCTGTCGCTTTCGCTGGTGACGGTACAGGAATTGATGACAATTACAGAAGGCTGTTCGCTATCTGCTGCCGGTAAAAAGCCCGCCTGTTTTAGAGCGCCAGCCATAGCCTCCGTCTCGTATTGGTTGACTTTGCAGCCTAACGTATAGAATCGTACGGTCAAAAAGGATCCCTCCACTTTAATTGAAAAACGGATAAAACCGTTGTTTTAGGACATTCCACTTGGCGAGAGCCAATCTATTAAAATATAGTATACTTACCCCCTTTTTTCAAGGGAATCAAATCAAATGTTGCAATTCTCAGTGGAATGGGCGTATAATAAGGCTATTCCAAGAAAAATAAATGGATTCTAGGAGGCGTTAGCGGTATGACGAATGTGACCATTACCCTTTCATCCATCAACGATGTCAAAAACTTTGTGAACATTGTAAATCGTTACTCCTTTGATGTAGAGCTGATTTGCGGGAAATACGTGGTAGATGCCAAATCCATCATGGGGATCTTTAGCTTGGATCTTTCACAGAAACTGTTGTTGCAGGCAGAATGCGGCAAGGACGATCCTTTTTGGGAGGATATCAAACCGTTTTTAGCTTAATCGGGGAATGGAAAACAAAAGATGAGCGGCAGCGTTCAGAACCTGGAGGCAGGGCTTTGATCGCCGCCGCTCTTTTTCTTTTTGGGTATAATCAGGATGGGTCGGCCATACTCATTACCATACGATTCTACGATTGCGGAGGTGTGAGAAATGAGAATGTCAGCCCGATGGATTGCCGTGCTGACGGCTTTGATGTTCGTGCTGTGCAGTATGTCCATGGTGGCAGGAGCCGATGGATCGTCCGAACCAGAGGTAAAGCAGACCGAGGCGGTTGCTTCAGAGCAGCCGGTGGAGATCCATGCAAAATCGGCGGTGCTGATGGAAGTGTCCACCGGCAAGGTGCTCTATGAGATGAACTCCCATGAAAAGCGTGCACCAGCGTCCATCACCAAGGTGATGACCGCTCTGCTCACAATGGAAGCCGTGGAGAGCGGACGCATCTCATTGGACGATATGGTGCTGGTCAGCGAACACGCACAATCTTTAGGAGGAACCACTATCTTCCTGGAAGCAGGGGAGCAGATGTCGGTCAACGATATGCTTAAGGGCATGATGGTCAACAGCGCCAACGATGCGGCCGTGGCATTGGGGGAATACATCGCCGGTTCGGAGGAGGCCTTTGTGGCCATGATGAACCAGAGGGCGCAGGAGCTGGGCATGACAGATACACATTTTGTCAATTGTCACGGCTTGGACGCTGAAGGTCACGAGACGACAGCTCATGATATCGGTATTATGTCTGTGGAATTGCTGCGTCATGAGAAGATCATGGATTACACCACCATCTGGACCGACAGCCTCCGAGACGGCGCCACAGGATTGGCAAACACCAATCGTCTCATTCGATTTTACGAGTACGCCACCGGTCTAAAAACCGGCACAACCAACAATGCAGGACGATGTGTATCGGCGTCGGCCAGGAAGGATGGGCTTCATTTGGTGGCGGTCGTGCTGGGCGGCGAACAGAAAAACGATCAATTTAACGGCGCGCGAAATCTGTTGGAGTGGGGATTTGCCAATTATGCCCTGGTAGAACCGCCTGTCCAGCAGGAGCTCCTCAAGCCGGTGAAGGTTCTTCATGGCGTAGAAGCCCAGGTGGAGCTGGAGAATGGCAGTGTGGAGAAGGTACTGCTGGAAAAAGGGAAGGAAAGTCAGATCCAGTGTGCGGTGGATTTGGCTGAAGATGTAGAGGCGCCGGTAGAAAAGGGGCAGGTTCTGGGTAAGATAGTCATAACGGCCGATGGAGAAACCATTGCAGAGATCCCGTTGAAGGCGGCCGAAGGGGTGGAGAAACTATCCTTTGGCAAGGCATTTGAACTGCTGATCCAAGAGATGCTTCGTCTATAGATTGGAAGATTGTCCATATGGGTTGTAGATAGTGTCTAAGAAGAAAGTGGAAAATGTAGTTAAACGCCTGAAATTGTGAATTAGTCGTTAAATCAGCACAAAAATCACTTTGGCGTCTTGCAATTTCACGGGTTATCATGTACAATAAATACAAGTCCTAAGGAGTTATCGAAGATTTCTGTGGTTATAGTAACAATTTTTATTGGAATCCCGGTAAATCCTGGGATGCAGGACTTGAAGGAGTCCATCGCAGCCGTTGGATGCAAAATATGGAGCGTCCAACCAAAGGTAAGGAGGTCATCAAATGGCGGTTCGTCTGGATGATAAGCATGTCCGTGATTTTATCCAGCCTCACGAACTGGAGGCAATCCAGTGTCAGGTGGAAGCAGCCCATCAGGTTCTGCACCAAGGCACTGGTTTGGGAAACGATTTTCTAGGGTGGTTGACCCTCCCGGATGATTATGACAAAGAGGAGTTTGCCCGTATCCAAAAGGCGGCGGAAAAGATCCGTTCCGACTCGGATGTTCTGATTGTCATCGGCATCGGCGGTTCCTATTTAGGGGCCAGAGCGGCCATTGAATTTCTGCACTCTCCGCTTTACAATAACTTGAAAAAGGATACGCCGGATATCTATTTTGCCGGCAATTCCATCAGTTCCAGCGCTCTTAACGATATCCTTTCGCTGTGTGAGGGGCGGGATGTTTCGGTAAACGTCATCTCCAAATCCGGCACTACGACAGAACCGGCTATTGCCTTCCGTGTGTTCAAAAAGTACTTGGAAGAGCGCTACGGCGTCGAAGGCGCAAAGGGACGTATTTACGCCACCACTGACAAAGAAAAAGGCACGCTCAAAAAGCTGGCTGATGAACAAGGATATGAAACCTTTGTCGTGCCGGACAACGTAGGCGGACGTTTTTCTGTGTTGACGGCGGTTGGACTTTTGCCCATCGCAGTTTCCGGCGCGGACATCGGCGCCATCATGCAGGGCGCTTCCGATGCGGCAAAGGCTTATGCCAATCCTTCTTTGGATCAAAACGACTGTTATCGTTATGCTGCTTTGCGCAATATTTTGTACCGCAAAGGCAAAGCCATCGAATTGCTGGTCAGTTATGAGCCCCAGTTTACGATGGTAGCTGAGTGGTGGAAGCAACTATACGGCGAAAGCGAGGGCAAGGACGGTAAGAGCTTGTTCCCCGCATCGGTGACCTTCTCCACCGACCTCCATTCCATGGGCCAGTTTATTCAGGATGGTACCCGCAACCTGTTTGAAACAGTGGTACTGTTTGACAAAGTCCGTTCGGAGCTAATTATTGAAGAGGATCCCAACGATGGGGACGGCCTTAATTTCTTGGCCGGCAAACCCATGTCATACGTCAATCGTAAGGCCTTTGAAGGCACTGTCCTGGCCCACACTGATGGCGGCGTTCCCAATTTGGTGTTATCTATTCCAGAAGCAAACGCTTATGAATACGGTTACATGACCTATTTCTTTGAAAAGGCTTGTGGAATCTCCGGCTATATGATGGGAGTCAATCCTTTCAATCAGCCAGGGGTAGAGGACTACAAACGCAACATGTTTGCCCTACTGGGGAAACCGGGTTACGAGGCTCAAAAGCAGGCATTGGAACAGCGGTTACAGTAAACAAAGGCGTGATGATTTTTTATTCATTTCGTTTAAAATGGCCGAAAAGGTCAAATTTACAATAACAGGAGGAATTTCCCATGATCAAACTGATTGTTGGTAAAAAGGGCTCCGGAAAAACAAAGGCATTGCTGGAACTGGTAAACAAAGCATTGGATCAGTCCAAAGGGCATGTTGTTTTTATCGAGAAAAGTGCAAAATTGCTTTATGATATCAGCCATAAAGCGCGACTGCTGGATGCTGATAGTTATGATATCCATGGATTTGATTCTTTTTATGGCTTCATCAGCGGCATGTGTGCCGGTGACTACGATATCACCGATATCTTCATCGATGGTACACTGAAGATCGGAGGCAATGACTTGGAGGCTTTTGCTCAGTTTAACAAGAAGGTAGCTGCTTTGGCTGAGAAACATGAAATTAACATTGTGTTCTCCGTGTCGGCGGATGCCGCAGATCTGAAGGACATTGACGCCAGCGAGATCATGAACCCGTAAGAGGTCCATCTTGAACTAAAAGAAACGAAAAGGGTAGTGTAGCAAAAAGTTACACTACCCTTTTTATTGGAGTTGGAGACGTCTTTATAGCATCATTTTTCGGTTTTAGGCTTTTTAAAGATCCACAGTTTGCTAAAGACATAATTGACGATAATGACAAAGACATTGGCGATGATCTTAGAGACCAGGTCATTCCAGTGGAACCAATAGAGCATAACATACATCATACCCATATCCATGACGCCCGAAGCCAGACGACAGGCGAAGAATGCCCCCATTTCCCGCAAAAGGAAGGGAAGACGCATTTCCTTGCTTTCGAATACATAGATTTTATTGGTGATATAAGCAAACAGAACTGATAAAAACCAAGCCACCGCATTGGAGATCATGGGATCCACATGGAGGGCATTTGCCAAAAGCGCATAGGAGACAAAGTTGACTAATGTGGTCAATCCTCCAAAGAAAACGTATAGAATTAGTTCTTTGTACTTGAAAAAGAGAGCTTTGAGGGAATCAAACAATGTAAATCACATCCCGAAATTTTTGTTTATAATTAGTTTATTTTACCTCTTTGTCCTCTGTTTTTCAAGAGATAAGGAAAAGATGACAAAGACAGAGTGATTTCATAGAAAAATTTACAGTATGTTCATTGCTATCTTCTGTTTTTTTCGATACAATAAACTCCATATAGAAGTGGAGTGATCGTCCGATTGTTTGGATATGTAAAGCCATTCAAGCCAAACTTAAGAATGAAAGAGTTTGATGCTTACAAAGGCGTGTATTGTGCTTTGTGCAAAACCCTTGGCCGGGAGTATGGGATTACTACCCGGTTTATCCTGAATTATGATTTTGCATTTTTGGCTTTGCTGTATCTCTCCATCTCCTCCACCTGCCCCAGCTTTGAGCGGCAGCGATGCCTTTTCAATCCGTTGAAAAAGTGCGTCTGCTGTAAGGATAGGCGGGAGGAGTTATCTTTTGCTGCCGCGTCTGCTGTGATCATGACTTATTACAAGATCAAGGATCACGTAGAGGATTCGGCATTTTTTTCGGGCTTGCCGGCCCGTTTAACGCTTCCCTGGGCCAACGGTAAACGGAAAAAAGCTGCCAAACGTTATCCTGAGCTGGACGAAAAGATGAGAGAATACATCGAGTCCCAACGGGCGCTGGAGGAGGCTGAAACCCCGTCTATCGACTGGGCGGCTGAGCCGACGGCTAAATTGCTCTCTTATCTGGGCAGCTGTCTGTGTGGAGATGAGAGGCAGAAGCGAGTGCTGGAACGACTTTGTTACTTTGTTGGCCGGTGGGTGTATCTCATCGACGCTGCCGACGATTTGGAAAAAGATCTAAAATCCGGCAACTACAATCCATTTTTACTCTCTTTAAAAGTGACGCAGTTCGATCAACTGCCTAAGGCGAGAACCTATGCGCAGGAGGTTGTGCAGCATACTTTGTCGGAGGCGGCAAACGCCTTTGACTTGCTGGAAGCAGGACGCTTTTCAGCCATTTTATCAAACGTGCTTTACGAAGGATTGCCCGCCGTTTTGCATGATACCCTTCAGAAAAAGGTGGAAAGTTAAATGAGCGACCCGTATAAGGTGCTGGGTGTTTCCCGCAGCGCCAGCGACGATCAAATCAAATCGGCCTATCGAGAATTGGCAAAGAAGTACCATCCTGACCGGTACAATGATAACCCTCTTTCCGATTTGGCAGCCGAGAAGATGCAGGAGATCAATCAGGCTTACGATCAAATCATGAAAGAGCGCCGTTCTGGAACACAGTACAGCGACTTTAATGCCAGGAAATCCTCTGGTTCTTCCCAATTTCAGGATATCCGCAACTTTATTGCATCAGGAAGACTTGAGGATGCAGAACAGCTGTTGGACGGCGTCCCTGCAGCGGGAAGAGATGCGGAATGGTATTTTCTCAAGGGCAATGTGTTATACCGTCGCGGATGGCTGGAGGAAGCATACAATCATTTTGCCAATGCTTGCCGGATGGATCCTGGAAATGCAGAATACCGGGCGGCCATGAATCAAATCCAGTACCAGCGTCAAGGCGGGGGATACCGTACGGCTCCAGGTGGGACTGGGGCGGGATGTTCTTCCTGCGATATGTGTTCCGGTCTTTTATGTGCCGATTGCTGCTGTGAGTGTTTTGGCGGCGACTTGATCCCCTGCTGCTGACGGAGGTGACAAACGTCCATGAGAAATAGTGCCAAGGTCACATTGGGCGGTATGATTGCAGGACTCTCGGTGGTATGCATGTTTCTTACCCGTGTGATTCCCACTATGACATATGCACTTCCGGCCATCGCAGGGGCGCTGCTCATCTTGCTTACCATTGAGGCCGGGACAAAATGGGCGCTGGGAGCTTTTGCTGTCACAGCAGTGCTCTCGTTTGTACTGGCGGTTGACCCGCAGGCATCCATTTTGTATGTAGCTTTTTTAGGATACTATCCGATTCTAAAGAGCTGGCTGGAGCGAATTCCCAAGCGATGGATAGAATGGGTGGTCAAATTCGCCCTGTTTAATGTGGCGGCTGTGGCTTCCTATTGGGTCACGATCTGGATCACCGGGGTACCGGATGATTTCCTGACCAGTTTTGGCGCATGGGGTCCGGTAATTCTCCTTGTTCTGGGAAATGTGACCTTCCTGATTTACGATTACGCCTTGACGAAAGTCATTACACTCTACATGTACCGCTTCCACAAAAGGGTGCGAAAATTATTTCACGCGTGAAGAATCCTGCACTTTTTAGTGCAGGATCTTTTTTGTATCATGCCGGGCTTTTCGCTTGTGAAGTTTGTTGAAAAATGGTATGATATAAGTATATATGTCAAGGTTTTGAAGGAGGTTTGATCCTTGCCCAACAGTCAATCTGAAATGGAACTGCAGAGCCAGCAGGATTTTGTAGATCAAGTGCGGGAGATCATGGCAGTGCGTGCAGCGCATCAGCCGCCGCTGGCCCACGTTTGGACCTATGGATGCCAGCAAAATGTGGCCGATAGCCAGAAGATCAAAGGCATGTTGCAGGAGATGGGTTTTGATTTTACCGATTCGCCCGACGAGGCGGATTTTATTCTATTTAATACCTGCGCCGTCCGGGAGCACGCGGAAGACAGAGTATTTGGCAATGTAGGAGCTCTCAAGCATGTTAAGACACGCCGTCCCTCGGTCATCATCGCCCTGTGCGGCTGTATGATGCAGCAGCCTCAGGTAGCCGACCGTATCCGCAAGAGTTTTCCTTATGTCAGCATGGTATTCGGCACCCATGTAATCCACCGGTTCCCGGAGCTTTTGTTTGAAGCATTGACCGGAGGAAAACGTGTGTTTGAACTGCCTGACCGTCAAGGTGAAATTGTGGAAGGTCTGCCGGTGATGCGGGAGAGCGATTTTAAAGCGTGGCTTCCCATTATGTACGGCTGCGATAATTTTTGTTCTTACTGCATTGTCCCATACGTTCGAGGCCGGGAACGCAGCCGGTCCTCCGATGCGGTGGTGAACGAAGCAAAGGAACTTGTCAAAGCCGGGTACAAAGATATTACCCTTTTGGGTCAGAATGTCAATTCCTATGGGAAGGGCCTTCCAGAGCAGGTCAATTTTGCAGATCTCCTGGAGCGCATCAACCAAATTCCAGGGGATTTCCGCATCCGGTTTATGACCTCCCACCCCAAGGATGCTACACATGAGCTCATCGATACCATGAGCCGCTGTGATAAAGTGGCCCGTCATTTGCATCTGCCGTTCCAATCGGGCAACGATCAGATCCTCAAGGCCATGAATCGGCACTACACCAGGCAGCAGTATCTGGACTTGGTATCCTATGTGAAGGAGAAAATACCGGATATCTGCCTCACCAGCGATATTATTGTGGGATTCCCGGGCGAGACCTACGAGCAATTTCTGGATACGCTGGATCTTGTCCGCCAGGTGGAATTCAGTTCTCTTTACACCTTTATTTATTCCCCCAGGGGAGGTACGCCGGCGGCAAAATTACCCGATCCTGTCCCTCATGAGGAGAAAGCAGGATGGCTCAATGAACTGCTTAAAGTTCAGGAGGGCATTGCCGCAAAGCGTTCGGCCGGTATGGTGGGCAGTACGGTCAGGGTTCTCTGCGAGGAGATGGGGAAAAACGGCGAGATGTGCGGCCGCACCAGTGGGAATATTATCGTAGGATTTCCCGGGAAAAGTGAGATGATCGGCCGATTTGCCCAGGTCCATATCACGTCCTCTCTCAACTGGATTCTAAAGGGAGAGCTTGTGGAGCTGGAAGATTAACTATTTAGCAATGATAGTCTTTTCAATTATTACTGGAGGTTTGGATTATGGATATCATCGAAATCACAAGAGAATTAGGACGTGCCATCCAGCAGGATGAGTGCTATAGTCGTTATCTGCTCGCCAAGGATGCAAACGACAAGGACGAAGAATTACAGAACTTAATTGGGGAATTCAATTTAAAGCGCATCGCCATCAATTCGGAAAACAGCAAGGCGGATAAGGATCAAGCGCGTCTGGGGCATCTCAATGAGGAGCTGACGCAGGTGTATGAGAGAATCATGGCGAATCCTCACATGCAGGAGTACAACGCCGCCAAAGTAGCCCTGGATTCCCTTTTGCAGCGCGTCAACACCATCATTATGATGTGCGCCAACGGCGCCGATCCCGACACCGCCGATGCGTCGGCTTGTTCGGGGAGCTGCGACGGTTGCTCCAGTTGCAGCTGAGAAGACGAAACATTAAGACACCAATCGTTTTTTTGACAGTAAGGGAGGGGACTTTTCTTTGAATACCAATATGTCGCCCATGATGCGTCAGTATTTGGAGATTAAGAAGCAAAATCCCAATACCATCCTCTTTTTCCGGCTGGGGGATTTTTATGAGATGTTCTTTGAGGATGCCAAGCTTGCGTCCAAAGAACTAGAACTAACATTGACCGGACGGGACTGTGGTCAGGAAGAGCGGGCGCCCATGTGCGGCGTTCCGTACCACAGCTGTGAAGCGTATATCGCCCGTCTGGTTGCCAAGGGATACCGAGTAGCCATCTGCGAACAGATGGAGGATCCCGCCACTGCAAAGGGCCTTGTCAAGCGGGACGTTGTGCGGGTTATCACCCCTGGTACTGTGACGGAGAATTCCATGCTGGATGAATCCAACAACAATTTTCTCTGCACATTGTCTATGTCCGACCAGGTTGCGGGCCTGTGTTTTGCCGATATCTCCACAGGAGAGATGCACGTCACAGAGCTGGCGGGAGAAGATCTTATCCTGCGCATTCAGAATGAGCTGGGGCGGTTTGTGCCCAAAGAGATCCTGCTAGATCACAAGGCGTCGGAGGAGCGGGAGATCATCGACTTTATCACCAATAAACTCAACTGCGTGTTTGCCCCTGTTCCGGCGGATATGTTTGATCGCCAAGCCTGTGTGCAGCTGATTGAGAAACACTTCCACAAGAGTATGGATCAGATGGATCTCAAAGGAGACAGCGACCAAACCGTGGGAGCATTGGGTGTGACGCTGCAATATTTGTACGACACACAGAAATCCGGTTTAGAGCGCATTACCGATGTAGATTATTACAGCGAGGCTCAGTTTATGCGTCTGGACCTCAACACAAGGCGCAATTTGGAATTGGTGGAAACCATGCGGGCAAAAGAGAAAAAAGGATCTCTTCTGTGGGTGCTGGATCACACCAAGACCGCTATGGGGAAACGACTGATCCGATCCTGGATCGAGCAGCCGCTGGTTAATGGGGCGTCGGTATGCCGCCGGCTCAACGCGGTGGAAGAACTGGTGGCCAATACACCTCTGCGGGAGGAGCTCAGCGAGATGCTGGAAGGCATCTTTGATATGGAACGTCTGATGACCCGCATTGTGTACGGTACGGCAAATGCCCGGGATTTAAGGGCTATGTCTAAGACATTCCAATGCCTGCCCGGTCTGAAGAAGAGTTTATCGGCGGGGTATTCCGCTATGCTCACCGAGATCCGGGAAAGCATCGATGGCATGGAGGACATGTACGATCTAATTGAACGGGCCATTGAGGATGATCCTCCAGTGGCTCTTCGAGACGGCGGGATTATCCGAAAGGGATACAGCGACGAGCTGGATGAACTGCGCAGTATCCACACTTCCGGCCGGGACATCATTGCAAAAATCGAATCAGAAGAGAAGGAAAAAACCGGGATCAAAAACCTCAAAGTTGGGTTTAATAAGGTATTTGGATACTATTTGGAAGTCACGAAATCCAACTTAAGCCAGGTACCGCCTTATTATGTCCGCAAGCAGACGCTTGTCAACAGCGAGCGTTATATTACACAGGAATTAAAGGATCTGGAAGGGCGCATTTTAGGCGCTCAAGAGCGTTCCACTGCGTTGGAGTACCAGCTTTATGAATCGGTGCGCAAAGAGGTGGCAGGACAGTTGGCCCGCGTGGAAAAAACAGCGTCGGCCATCGCAAAACTGGACGTACTTTGTTCTTTTGCTCAAGCGGCCTTCCGCAATCATTACTGCCGTCCCGACATCACCATGGACGGTAAAATCAACATCAAAGAGGGACGCCATCCCGTGGTGGAGGCCATGCTCAAAGATGTTCCTTTTGTTCCAAACGATACGTTCTTGGACGGAGACGAAAATCGAGTCGCCATCATCACCGGGCCCAACATGGCGGGGAAATCCACCTATATGCGTCAAACCGCCCTAATTGTCCTGATGGCTCAAATCGGCAGTTTTGTGCCGGCTACTACGGCATCTGTGGGCATTGTAGACAGCATCTTTACCCGAGTGGGCGCGTCGGACGATTTAACCTCCGGCCAATCCACTTTTATGGTGGAGATGAACGAGGTGGCGCATATTTTGAAATACGCCACCCGCGATAGCCTTTTAATTCTGGATGAGATCGGGCGCGGGACTTCCACTTACGACGGCATGTCCATCGCTCGAGCCGTGCTGGAATATGTAGCGGATACGAAGAAATTGGGCGCCAAGACCCTGTTTGCCACCCATTACCACGAGCTCACAGAAATGGAACAGCAGTATCCCGGCGTTCGCAATTACAATATTGCGGTAAAAAAGCGGGGGGACGATATTACCTTCCTGCGGCGCATCGTCCCAGGCGGTGCGGACGACAGTTACGGGATTGAAGTAGCGAAGTTATCCGGCATTCCAGACGATGTCATTGTCCGGGCAAAGCAGATTCTCAAACAGTTGGAGGAGACAGGGCATACCACTGGGAAAAAGACGTCCCGCAAGGCAAAGGCGGGGAGAGACGAAGATACCCAGCAGATTTCATTGGTACCGTCGGCAGGGGACGCCATTGCGACAAAACTGAAGTCCATTGACGTCAACACCTTAACGCCCATCGAGGCCCTCAATGTTTTATATGAGTTAAACAAGATGGCGAACAGCTAATCCTGATGTTCACGACATAGGAAAGGAGGCAGCAATGGCCAAGATACAGGTTTTGGACAAGCAAATCGCCGAACTCATCGCCGCAGGAGAAGTGGTGGAACGGCCTTCTTCGGTAGTCAAGGAGCTGGTGGAAAACTCCATTGACGCCGGGGCATCTGCCATCACAGTGGAGATTCAAAACGGCGGCGTCACATACATCCGCGTAACCGACAATGGATCAGGTATTCAGCGGGACGACATTCCCACCGCATTTTTGCGTCATGCCACCAGTAAGGTTCATACCCAAGAGGATTTGGATCATATCGGGACTTTGGGATTTCGCGGGGAGGCATTGGCTTCCATTGCAGCGGTGTCCAAGGTGGAACTCCTGACCTGTGCCAAAGGGGAGATGATTGGATCCCACTACCGCATCGAAGGCGGGGAAGAAGTGGACATGGAGGATGCCGGCTGCCCGGAAGGAACTACGTTCATCATTCGGGATCTGTTTTACAATACGCCGGCCCGTATTAAATTCTTAAAAAAGGACGTCACCGAAGCCAATGCAGTTGCAGGAGTTCTGGACCGCATCGCACTGTCTCATCCGGAAGTCTCCATTAAGTTTATCCGATCGGGCAAAGAGGTACTCTTGACCCCGGGGGATGGAGATCTGTTGTCGGATGTTTATGCTGTGTTCGGCCGGGACTTTGCCAAAAATCTTCTGCCTGTGGATTATACGCTACATGGGATCCGTGTTCATGGCTACATCAGCAAACCGACGGCAGCCCGTCCAAACCGAAGCATGCAGTATTTCTTTATCAACAGCCGTGTGGTTCGTTCTAGAACCGCCATGGCGGCTTTGGAGGAATCCTGTAAAGGATCGGTGATGGTGGGACGTTTCCCAGCCAGTGTCCTGCATCTGGAAGTGGCGCTGGAGGGGGTGGACGTCAATGTCCATCCGGCAAAAATAGAGGTGCGGTTTGTCAACGAGCGGCCCGTATTTGATGCGGTATATCACGCTTGCAAAAACGCCCTTCAAAAGGAAGATGACCGCAAAGAGATGGAGTTGCAATCCGCTGCAAAACCGCCTATTCGGATTTTGCCTGTGACTCCTCCCGCCAAGCTGGAGCAGACAAAGCTCACGGATCAGATGGGGGGAAAATCCTATTCTCGCCGGGAAGATGACGCTGTACCATCTTTTCAGATGCAGCCGATGGAGAAAGGTAAGCCCTCTTTAACCGGTTCAGAAGATCCCCTTTTTGTTTCCGGCAAGAAGTTACAGGAGAAGCCCCCGGTGTATCAGAGTATATCCTATATCCCATCCAAAGAAGAATCTTGTTCCTCTGATGTGGATCAAAATATTGAGACTTCTCAGAATGATATAGAACCTGTTGTGACCCAGGAAGCGGAAGAGATAGAGGAGCCGGCTATTCGAGTGATTGGGGAGGCGTTTTCCACCTATATTATCCTAGAGGTTGGGAAAGAACTCTTCCTTATTGACAAACATGCTGCTCATGAACGGTTGCTCTATGAGCAGATCAAGAAGGATGCGACTATCAACCATCAGATGTTGTTGGTTCCGGTGCCGGTGACGCTGGAAAAATCCCTTTACGATGCAGTGCTGGATCATTTGTCTTTGCTATCTCAAGCGGGATTTGAAACTGAGGATTTTGGCGACGGTTGTATTCTGGTCCGGTCTGCTCCGCTTGAACTGGATGGGGCGGACGTAGAATTGCTGGTAACTGAATTGGCAGGACGGCTTGTCACCTGTCGACGAGATTTAATTCCCGAACAGTTGGAATGGATTTATCATTCCGTAGCATGCCGGGCAGCCGTGAAAGCAGGGGATAAGAATTCACCAAAAGAACTTTATGAATTGGCTGTCCGGGCGTTTGAAGAAGATGTCCGATACTGTCCCCACGGACGTCCGATAGCAATTCGTCTGACGCAAAAAGAATTGGAAAAACAATTTGGACGGATCCAGTGAGAAAAAATATAAAACAGTGGCTAAGGATTTTATCTTCTAAGTCGAGTGCTTTAAAATAAAAAAGAGCTATGGAATTCACAAGAATAATCCATAGCTCTTTTAAATTTTCACAGGAAGAGATCATTCAGCAAAAGCTGATTCAATGGCCTTGCTGAGGGTTTCGGCTTCGGGCTTTGTGATCAAAAGGGAGATATCCACCTCTGAAGTAGTGACCAAACGGATGTCTACATTGCTTGAGGCCGCGGCTGAAAACACTTTGGAAGCAACGCCAGGTTGTGTACGCATCTGCTCGCTGTATACCGATACTTTCACGTTGCCGCTGCTGATGCTGGGACGCAGGGAAGGATGGCTGACGCGCAAAGAAGAAACCACATCCAACGCTTTGCGCATGTCGTCATCCGAGACAGTAAAGGATAAACTGGTCCGATCGCCGATAGGGGCCGATTGCGCGATCATATCCACGCTGATTTTTGCTTCTGCAATACAGTCAAAGATGGACGAAATAAAATGAATATCGGCCGGACTATCGCTCAATGTGATGAGGGTAACATCCTCTGTAATCGAAACGGTCTGTGAGATTTTCATTGCGCTAATAACCTCCTAACTCTTTGTTATAACTTATTTTGTATCCTGTCAAAACCGAGAGATGCTAATTTTTAGAAGCCACCAAATCGCCCATGTTATAAAGTCCAGGCTGTTTGCCGATGAGGAAGAGAGCGGCATTGACAGAACCAGTGGCAAAAATCTCTTTGGAATGGGCCGAATGGGAGAGGGTAACCACTTCATCACGCCCGGCAAAGATCACTTCATGTTCCCCGACGATGGTACCGCCGCGGATAGAGTGAATACCGATCTCATCTTTATCTCTCTTTTTGCGTTGGGAGTGGCGGTCGTATACGTAACGGGGCTGTTCAGGCAGTGCGCTGGAGATGCAGTCGGCCAGCATGAGAGCCGTACCGCTAGGGGCATCGATCTTCTGATTGTGATGTTGCTCTACAATCTCAATATCAAAGGATCCGCCTAATACAGCCGTCGCCTTTTTAGCGAGTTCCATGAGCAGATTGATGCCCAAAGACATGTTACCCGAATAAAAAACCGGTATCTTCTTAGAAGCCTCTTTGACTTCTTCCACCTGTTCAGGAGAGAGACCGGTGGTGGCCACCACAATAGGGAGTCCACGTTTCTTGGCAAATGCCAGAAGACCGGATAGGGCAGAGGGATGGGAGAAATCGATGATCACATCGGCATCATCCGTGTAGCCTTCCGGATCCGAAAACACAGGATAATCGGCCAACATAGTGGTGTTAATATCAAATCCAGCGGCAATGCGGCAATCCGACCTCTGCTCCACGCAAGATGTAATGACCTGCCCCATTTTACCGTTGCAGCCGTTTAAAAGGATATTTTTCAATGGATTCACATCCTATCATTTCGTTAAAAGGATGGTCAGATCAGACCGTATTTTTTCAGTACATCCTTGAGTTTCTGAAGCGCGCCCTTCTCCATGGGGGAGAGAGGAAGCCGGCAGTTACCCACTTCCATTCCCATAAGATTCATGGCTTCTTTGACCGGGATGGGATTGACGTCGCTGAACAGGGCGTTGATCATATCAAGATATTTCATCTGGAGCTGACCGCCCTTTTTGCAGTCGCCCTCTAAACAGGCCGCAGCGATGGCGTGAGTTTCCTTGGGCATGACGTTGGACATAACCGAGATAATACCTTTGCCGCCCAGCATCATAATGGGTGCAATAAATTCATCGCTGCCGGAGTAAATGTCCAGATTATCGCCGCACAGGTTGATGGTCTCCATGACTGAAACCAGATTTCCGTTTGCCTCCTTGGTGGCGACGACGTTGGGATGTTTGGAAAGCTCAAAGTAAGTTTCCGGCTTGATGTTGACTCCCGTACGGCTAGGGACGTTATACAAAATAATCGGGATATCCACCCGATCGGCTATGTAGCTGTAATGGGTGATAAGGCCGGACTGGGAAGCTTTGTTGTAATAGGGAGTTACCATCAGAGCGGCGTCTGCACCGGCTTCTTTGGCCTCTTTGGTGAGAGCCAACGCATAATCGGTGTGATTGCTGCCGGTGCCCACAATGACGGGAACGCGGCCCGCCACATGCTTGGTGGCAAACTGGAGGCACTGACAATGCTCTTCATGGGTCAGAGTGGCCGATTCACCGGTGGTACCGCACACCACAATGGCATCGGTATCATTTTCGATCTGGAAGTCGATGAGCTGGCCGAACTTCTCAAAGTTTACGCTGCCGTCGGCATTCATAGGAGTGACGATAGCAACAGCGGAACCGGTAAAAATAGTTTTTTTCATAGGATAGAAAACTCCTTCCATCGATTAAAAGGCGAAAAAACCGGATTAGTCAAAATACCCTTTTGCACACAGCAGTTCGGCCATCAGGACAGCGCCGCCTGCTGCACCGCGCAAGGTGTTATGAGAGAGGCATACGAACTTGATATCGTATTGGGTGTCGCGGCGAAGACGTCCAATAGAGACCGCCATACCGTTTTCCAGATTGCGGTCCAAGCGGGTCTGGGGACGATTCTCCTCTGTGAAATAATGCAGGAACTGTTTGGGAGCCGACGGAAGCTCCAGCTCCTGAGGGACGCCTTTGTAAGAGTTCCAACGGGAGATAATGTCGTCCAGATCCACAGGCTTTTCAAAAGAAGCGAATACCGCCGCCATATGGCCGTCCTGCACCGGGACGCGCAAGCACTGTGCCGTAATGCTGGGGGAGGAGGTGGGAACGATGACGTCGCCCTGGATGCTTCCCCAGATTTTCAGGGGTTCCTGCTCAGACTTCTCTTCCTCGCCGCCGATGAAGGGGATGACGTTATCGATGATATCAGGATAATTTTTAAGCGTCTTGCCGGCGCCGGAAATGGCCTGATACGTGCAGGTCAGAACTTTGGTGACGCCCAGATCCATCAGAGGATGGATGGCAGGCACATAGCTCTGTAGGGAACAGTTGGATTTGACGGCGATAAAACCGCGTTTGGTGCCCAGACGTTTGCGCTGTGCCTGGATGATATCAGTGTGATCGGGATTGATCTCCGGCACGATCATGGGGACGTCGGGGGTAAAGCGGTTTGCGCTGTTGTTGGAGATGACGGGGCATTCAGCTTTGGCGTATTTTTCCTCCAGAGCGCGGATTTCGTCTTTGGGCATGTTAACGGCGCAAAAGACAAAATCCACCTGGCTTACGATCTGATCCATATCCTTCTCAGCGTCCAGCACGGTGAGATCGGCCAATTTTTCAGGGATAGAGGCATCCATGACCCAACGGTCTCCGATGGCCTCCCGATAGGGTTTGCCGGCCGAACGGCCGCTGGCCGCCAAAACTTTGACATCAAACCACGGATGGTTGCACAGAAGCGTCATAAAACGCTGGCCGACCATACCAGTGGCACCAATGATTCCCACTTTATACTGCTTACCATTCATCCTCAAATACCTCCTGAATTTGATGAGCCGAAAAAACAAAGAAAAAACCGGTTGTAAACCGGTCATCAATGCAATATAATAAGATCTATTGACGTAAAACGTCTCTTCCTACGTCGAATAGCTCTCCATCAAAAGCATGATGACAATTGCCAAGCTCTTAACCAGGCAACCAGGAGCAGGGTTGCCGAACCCAGACCCTTCGGCGCTTTCGCCTTTTGTACGTGGTCCTAAGCCCCGGCGGCCTCTCACGCACTACTCATCAATTGCGCACCTCTATTCTGCTCATTTTATAGTAATGAACTATGTTTTTATAATATTATCATTGTGGGGCCATTGTGTCAACAAATTTGACCAAAAAGATAGATGCTTCCCCATTAAGATTCTGATAATAAGGAGTACCTATGAAAAAAAGCGATTTTTATTATGACCTGCCTGAGGAACTCATTGCACAGACCCCTATAGAACCCAGGGATCATTCCAGGCTGATGGTGCTGGACCGGTCCAAAGAAGGGGTAGAACATAAGCATTTTTATGATCTAGTGGATTATCTGAATCCCGGTGATTGTCTTATTTTAAACGATTCCCGGGTGCTACCCGCCAGACTTTACGGTGCGCGGGAGGATACAGGCGCTGTGGTGGAGTTTTTGCTGTTGGCCGACAAGGGGAACGGCGTATGGGAAACCCTGTGCGGCCCCGGGAAAAAGGCGCGGCCTGGACATCGATTCTCCTTTGGAGAGGGACTGATGACTGGAGAAGTGCTGGATATCATTGAAGGGGGCAACCGTTTGGTAAAGCTCTCCTGTGAGGGCCCTATTTATCCTATGCTGGAGCGCATTGGAGAGATGCCGCTTCCCCATTATATCACCCAGAAACTGGAGAATCAGGAACGTTATCAGACAGTTTATTCCAAAGAACCCGGATCAGCTGCTGCTCCCACGGCTGGCCTGCATTTTACACCGGAGCTTTTAGAGAAGTTAAAAGCCAAGGGGGTAAAGATCGGTTTTGTGACTCTTCACGTAGGTCTTGGAACCTTCCGACCAGTGAAAGAGGATGAAATTGAGCATCATACCATGCATTCCGAGCATTATACGCTGCCGGAAGAGACGGCTCAGCTTATTTTGGATACCAAGAAAAACGGCGGACGGGTCATCGCAGTAGGGACTACATCTTGCCGGACGCTAGAAAGTGTGGCCACCTATCATGGTAAAATCGAGGCGGCGGAAGGGGACACCAGTATTTTTATTTATCCCGGATATACCTTTAAGGTACTGGATGGCTTGGTGACAAACTTCCATCTGCCGGAAAGCACATTAGTCATGTTGGTCTCAGCCTTGGCGGGACGGGAGAGAATCTTAGAGGCATATCGCATTGCTGTAGAGGAGAAGTATCGCTTTTTCAGCTTTGGCGATGCAATGTATATTAGGTAAATGGAACTTCTATTCAATAGAAAATCTTGGAACTAAAATTAGAAACCGCATTGCCGGCAGTTTGGTGTTGATAACAGCACGAATCCACCGGCAATGCGGTTTTCTGTTATGCTTTTAAAAGTTCCCTTGACAAATGAAGATCTCAATATTATACTGATAATTAAATTATCGATAATTTAATTATCAACAAGGAGGAGGTTGTACCTATGGCGGTGCCAGACCATTCTATTGATCCCCGCATATTGGCCAGCGCCCGAAAAGAATTTCTGGAAAAGGGATTTGAAAAAGCGTCTCTCAAGGGGATCTGCCAGGGGGCCGATGTCACCACCGGCGCCCTGTACAAACGATATAAGGGCAAGGAAGAGCTGTTCTGTGCTGTTGTAGAACAGACGGTCAAAGAATTGTATGCTGTGGCAAACGAGCGCGGGGATCGGGATCCAAGGGAACTATCCGATGTTGAGCTTATTAAATGTTGGGATATGGATGGCTCGGATATGATGTGGTGGTTTCAATTCCTCTATGATCGGCACGATGATTTTGTCCTGTTGCTCACCTGCGCAGAAGGCACCCGGTATTCCAACTTTCAGCACGACTGGGTGGAGGTGCTGACAAAGGCAACAAGCTCCTTTTTGGCAGAAGCCCAAAGGCGCAACCTCTGCCGGAAGGATGTGGGACCGGATGAGCTGCATATCCTGCTCACCGCTTTCTGGACCACCATCTATGAGCCCTTTATCCATCGATTTACCTGGGAGCAGATGGAAGAACACTGCCGGATTGTCTGCCATCTGTTTGACTGGCATAGCGCGTTGGCGTTTCGCATCCTGGAATGAGCCCTCCCACAGGGAGGGTTTTCTTTCAGATTTTAGGTTAGTTATAACTAACAAAAATGAGGAGGTATCATTGTGTTCAAAAAGGTATTGGAATACGCAGGTGAGTACCGAAAGACTACCTACACTTCCATGATCGTCATGTTGTTTGGCATCGTGATGAGCGTACTACCATTTTTATTCATCTATCAGCTCATCCGGCCGCTTTTGCTGAGGGAGATAGTTGGCGTGGGATATATTCTCTGGAGGGTTGCAGCTATTGCGGTATGCGGCGTTCTGTATGCTATTTTTTATGTGAAAGGCTTGTCTCTTTCTCATCGCTCGGCCTACAACACCCTGAAAAATCTTCGCTTCTCCCTGCAGGGCAAACTGGAAAAACAACCTTTGGGGGTTATCCAGGAAAAGGGCGTGGGATCTCTGAAAAAAATGTTTATTGATGATATTGACTCCATTGAGCTTTTATTGGCTCATGCTCTACCGGAAGGGATGGCAAATCTGGCGGTGCCTGTCTTTGTATTCATCACCATGTTTTTTGTGGACTGGAAGCTGGCTCTTTTGTCCCTCTGCGCCCTGCCCTTAGGACTCATTGCCATGATGGCCATGTACAAGGCGGGCACCAGTAAAATGGGCGCCTATTACGCCGCCGCCCAAAAGATGAACAATACCATTGTAGAATACATCAACGGAATGGAAGTGGTCAAGGTCTTTAATCGGGACGGCGAAAGCTACAAACGTTTTGAACAGGATGTGCGTGGCTACCGGGATTTTACATTAGCTTGGTACAAGGTTTGCTGGCCGTGGATGGCGCTGTATAACAGCATTCTGCCCTGTGTAGCGCTGTTCACCCTGCCCATTGGAGCTTATCTGGTGTTGAGTGGATATTCCACCCTTCCAGATCTGGCGTTAGTACTGTGCATGTCCTTTGGGGTGGGAACACCGCTTTTGCGGGCGCTGAGCTTCCTGTCCACCCTGCCCCAGATCAACTATAAAATCACAGCATTGGAGCAGTTGATGAGTGCGCCGGTTCTCCAGCAGACAAAAGATCCCTTCTCTGGTAAAGACCATAGTATCCTCTTTGAGAACGTGCATTTTGCCTATCGGGAGGAGGAAGTGCTCCACGGCATTTCCCTGAAAGTACCGGAGGGAAGCCTCACCGCATTCGTGGGGGAATCCGGCAGCGGAAAATCGACATTAGCAAAGCTGCTGGTGCATTATTACGATGTGACCAGCGGAGCGGTCGAAATCGGGGGACAGGATATCCGAAAGATGAGCGTAGAAGCACTCAACGACCAGATCTCTTATGTAGCCCAGGAGCAGTTCCTGTTCAATATGAGCCTTTTGGAAAATATCCGACTGGGCAGGCCTGGAGCCACGGATGAGGAAGTGATGGAGGCTGCTGATAAGGCCCAGTGCGGGGAGTTTCTCGCCCGACTGGAAGATGGCATCCATACACTGGCGGGAGACGGGGGCAAACAGCTTTCTGGCGGGGAACGTCAGCGTATTTCGCTGGCCCGGGCCATTCTGAAGGACGCACCCATTGTAGTGCTTGACGAGGCAACTGCATTTATGGACCCTGAAAACGAGGAAAAAATGAACCAGGCTATTGCCCAAGTGATCCGGGGGAAAACGGTGATCGTCATTGCCCACCGGCTCCATTCGATTGTAAATGCGGATCGGATTTGCGTTTTGGATAAGGGGAATCTGGCGGATATCGGCACCCATGGAGAATTACTTAAACGCTGTCCGGAATATCAGAAACTGTGGCGGGCGGCTGAGAGCAGTGCCCAATGGAGCGTCAGCGGAAAAGGAGGAGATGCATAATGATTCGACTGATGAAACGAATTCTGGCGGTATCAGGGAGCTATAAAAGGCGTATCCAGGTGGCTTTTATTTTCTCCTTCTTAAAATCTTTGCTGGCCAAAGCGCCCATTATGCTGGCCTTTCTAGTGCTGGCAGGCTTCTATGAAGGGACGATGTCTCCAGAAAATTGCCTGTGGTACGGCTTTGGTATGGTTATCTGTGTTTTATTGCAGGTGGTGTTCCACCACATTGCCGACCGGCTTCAGTCGGCGGCGGGTTTCATGGTATTCTCCGATATGCGTATGAAGCTGGGTGCGCACCTGCGGCGAATGCCTATGGGGTACTTCACGCAAGGGAATATCGGAAAGATCAGCTCAGTCCTCTCCTCCGATATGGTGTTCATCGAGGAAAACTGCATGACGGTGCTGGCGGATATGATGAGCTATATTTTTGCTCAGACGATCATGGTTGTGTTCCTGCTCTTTTTCAATCTATGGATCGGTCTTGCTGCGGCCGCCGTCATCGGAATCGTAATGCTCATTGCCAGAGGAATGAAAAAAGAAGCCTTGCATGACTCAAAGGACCGGCAGGAGCAAAATGAAAATCTAACCGAAGCGGTGCTTGACTTTGTGGAAGGAATCGGTATCATCAAGAGCTATAACCTGTTAGGGGAAAAATCCCGGCAGCTTACCGGAAACTTTGAAAAAAGCTGCGAGACCAATATCCGATTTGAGGAGAATCATTCTCCCTGGCAGCTATGGCTGAATATCGCATACGGGGTGGGTGCGGCCGCCATTGTGGCACTTTCTCTGTATCTCAACAGCCAGGCTTTGCTGAGCGTCACTTTTGTAGTGGGGATTATGTTGTTTGTCTTCGACCTGTTCGGCCCTATGAAGGCACTGTACTCTCAGGCTACCCGCCTGACCGTGATGAACAGTTGTATGGATCGGATCGAAGAAATTTTTGATGAAAAGGAACTGCCGGATAACGGTGGCGAAGCTATCCCGGAAGGTGGGAATACCCCGGAGGTGGAGTTTCAGAACGTTGGCTTTTCCTACGGAGAAAAGGAGGTGCTCCACGGCGTCTCTTTCCAATTACCCCGAAACCAGATGGCTGCTTTGGTGGGTCCCTCCGGCGGAGGGAAATCCACTGTTGCCAATCTTCTTACCCGATTTTGGGACGTAAAATCCGGAACAGTACTAGTACGGGGAAAGGATATCCGAAACGTCCGGCTCTCCGATCTCATGGACCATATCAGCATGGTGTTTCAGAGGGTATATCTTTTTCAGGACACCATCTACAATAACATTGCCATGGGCCGTCCGGATGCCACCCGGGACGAGGTGATAGAAGCCGCAAAAAAGGCCCGGTGTTATGATTTTATCATGGCCTTGCCGAATGGATTTGACACCATGATCGGCGAAGGAGGCGAAACACTTTCCGGCGGGGAAAAGCAGCGCATTTCCATTGCCCGGTGTATACTCAAAAATGCCCCTATCGTGATCTTGGACGAGGCAACCGCCAGTGTGGATGCCGATAACGAGAGCTATATCCAGAAAGCTATCAGTGAACTATGTAAGGGTAAAACTCTGCTGGTAATCGCCCACCGGCTGAACACCATACGGAATGCCGACCAGATTCTGGTGATAGCGGATGGGAAGATTGCCCAGAGGGGTACCCACGAGGAACTTATGGCCGCCAAAGGACTTTACAAAAATTTTGTAACCGTTCGGGAGCAGAGCCGGGGCTGGAGCCAGCGTTAAAGAAAATAGAGAAGTCTGATCACCTATAGACCAAGAGACGGGGTTTTACCTCGTCTCTTGGTCTATATCCCTTTGCCGCTTATAAAGTTCCTCCTGGTTGGCGGCAAGGATGAAAAGGATCTGCCGGTTTATTTTCTAAGGCGGAAGCTCTCGTCCAAAAGCTTCCGTACTGCTCGAATGGGAAGAAAGATCAAGATTTTCAAGTTCTGTCTTGACAAAATCAAAATGGAGTCATATAATTCAAAACAGTGTTATGAAACACTGTTTTGAATCTAAAAGGAAGGATGGTGAGAAAATGGCGAAGCAGATTGAGGGCGTCTATGAAGCGGTACTGGAGTATGCCAAAAAGGAATTTCTGGAAAAGGGATACAAGGACGCTTCCCTGCGCACCATCGCTCAGCAGGCGGGTACCAGTACCGGATCTATTTATACCCGCTTTGGAGACAAGGAAGGGCTTTTCCAGGCCATCGTGGGATCGGTTGCCAACGGCTTCAAGAAAATGTTTTTAGAAGTCCAGGAGAGGTTCCACGCCTTCGACGAAGAGGTTCAGCGCGCCGAAATGGGACAATATACTTCTTTGCATCAGATGAAAATGCTGGACTATATCTATGAGCATTTTGATGAATTCCAACTGCTCCTGGATAGCGCAGAAGGCACTCAATTTTCCCGCTTTGTGGAGGAACTGGTAGATATCGAGGTAGACTATACCTACAAATACATGGAGGTCATCGGATGTGAGAGTGTGAAGTCCGGCCTGGTGACAGAGGAATTTGTCCATATCGTAGTCACGGCCTATTTTAACGGCATGTTTGAAGTAGTGCGCCATAACATGGATAAGTCTTCAGCAGTCAAATACGTCCGGCTCTTGAACCGCTACCATATGCAGGGCTTCTCCACGATTTTCTACGCCTCAGAACCTTAATCAATAGTTTATAATCAGGCCGTTTTCTGTTCGGATCCGCAGACGGCCTTTTTATATAACTGAAGATTAGTAAAAACTAACTAAAAGGAGGAATACCTATGCAAAAACAAAACCCGATGTTGCGTCTATGGGAACTGGGGAATGACTATCACGGCAGCCTTATCCGAGCCATTCTGTCCGCCGCTGTCGGCGTGCTGTGCGGGATGTTGCCCTATTTTGCAGCGGCTCAAATCATCATTGGCCTTCTTGGCGGGAACACAGATCCTCAATTTTATATCCTGTGGTGTGGAACTGCCTTAGTCGGTTTTCTTCTGCGAGCCATTCTTTATTCACTGGCCCTGTCCATGTCCCATAAGGCCACCTTTTCCATCCTCAAAAGCATCCGGGAGCGAATCCTTGTGAAGCTGCCGAAAATGCCGTTGGGCACCGTTATGGACACCTCCAGCGGCCAGATGAAACAGATTATTGTGGACCAGGTGGAGAGTATGGAACGTCCGCTGGCACATCTTTTGCCGGAAATGACAGCCAATATCTTAGGTCCCGTCAGCATCCTGATTTACTTATTTGTACTGGACTGGCGGATGGCGCTGCTTTCCCTTGTCTCCATCCCCGTCGGCATGGTCTTTATGATGGCAGTCATGAAGAACTACGGCAAGCAGTACGAGGGTTCCGTCAAGGTTACCCAGGCGATGAACTCCACAATTGTAGAGTACATCGGCGGCATTGAGGTCATCAAGGCCTTCAATCAAGGGAAAAATTCCTATGCCAAGTTTTCTGAACGGATTAAGGCCAACGCCTCTTATTTCTATCACTGGATGAAGAGCTGTCAGATGCCCATATCCATTTCCCGTGCATTGGCGCCCACGACCATGATCACCATTCTGCCGGTGGGCTGGCTCTTATATCAGGGAGGCAGCCTCACTGTAGAAACCTTTATCACCGCCATCATCCTTTCGCTGGGAATCGCCGGGCCGCTGCTGGCCGCTATGGATTTTGTGGACAGTCTGGCCAAAGTGGGGACCATTGTAGAAGGCGTGGACTCTATTCTAAACGGGGAGGAGCAGGATCACGGAAATCAGCCGGTGAAGCTCAGATCCGCAGATATCCAGGTCGATCACGTCTCTTTCGGTTATCACGAGGACAAGGAGATTCTCCATGATGTGTCCCTCTCCATACCGGAAGGGACGATGACTGCTTTTGTAGGTCCCAGTGGATCGGGGAAATCCACCATCGCCAAGCTCATTGGCGGGTTTTGGGATGTAAAGCAGGGTTCTATTACGCTGGGAGGATGTGACTTAAAGGAAATTCCCCTTCCGCAGCTTTACGATCAAGTGGCCTTTGTCTCTCAGGACAATTATTTGTTTGATGAGACTGTACGGGAAAACATCCGCATGGGGAAACCCGGTGCCACGGATAGGGAAGTAGAAGCGGTAGCAAAAGCCGCCGGTTGTGACAGCTTTATCCGAAACTTGGAAAATGGGTATGACACAGTGGTTGGCGGTGGAGGAGCCCATCTCTCCGGCGGAGAACGGCAGCGGATTGCCATCGCCAGAGCCATGCTGAAGGACGCTCCCATTGTGATTTTGGACGAGGCCACCGCCTACATCGACCCGGAAAACGAGGCGGTCATCCAGCAAGCGGTGGCTAGGCTGGTGGAGGGCAAGACAGTCATCGTTATCGCCCACCGGCTCTCCACCATCACCGACGCCGACCAGATTTATATCGTTGCGGACGGCCGGATCGCCGGCAGCGGCACACATAAGGAACTTTTAAAACAAAGCAAACTGTATCAGGAGATGTGGAAGGCTCACATCGGAGCAAAGGACGGTGATGCAGCATGATCGAGGTATTGAAAAAAATCTGGCGGTTTGCCGGAGAGGAACAGAAGAATATCCGTAAATCCATAATCGGCGGCTTTTTCTATGCGATTTTCCATATGTTCCAGATCGCCGCCATCTATGTGATTGTTTTGGCACTGGTGGACGGTTCTACTTCCACCGCGCCCGCATGGCAAGCTCTGGGTCTGCTGATAGCCAGTATCCTGGGGAGGGCGGTCATCAACCGGTTCACACAGCTTGAGCAGACCCATGCCGGGTATTTTATGGTGGCAAACAAACGCATTGGCATCGGCGACAAGCTGAAGCGAATTCCTATGGGATATTTCAACGACAAAAGTCTTGGCGAGCTGACGGGGATTACCACCACCGTACTGGATGAAGTGGAGAGTACCGGCCCCATGGTACTGGTAGGTATTTTGGGTGGACTCATCAATTCATTGGTGATGTTCCTGTTTGTGCTGGCGTGGGATTGGCGCATTGGTCTTTTGGCCCTCCTCGGTATGGTTCTCTACCTCTTGATCCTCTCTGCCATGGAAAAGCGTTCCGCCCGCATTGCCCCGAAGCGGCAAAAGGCGGAGGCAAAGCTGGTAGAAGCGGTTTTGGAGCAGCTTCAGGGGATGAGTGTCATTAAGTCTTTCAACCTCACCGGCAAAGGCGACAAACGGGTACGAAAAGCGATGGAGGACAGTCGGGACAATAACCTGGCCATTGAAAAGCTCTTTACCCCATACACCATGGCCCAGGAGATTGTTTTTCATGTATTCAGCGTCCTGATTCTGGTGATGGCAGTGCTGTTCTGCTTAAACGGTGCCATGTCCCTAGCCAATGCCCTGATGGCTGTGGTGGTCTCTTTCCTGATTTTTTCCCAGATCCAGTCTGCAGGAAGCGGTGTATCTGCGCTACGCCTGGTAGGAAGCTCTATTGACCACGCCAATCAGGTGGATAGCATCCAGGAAATAGACGAACACGGGAAGACAGTTTGTCCTGCAAAGCATGACATCACTTTTGAGCACGTGGACTTTTCCTATGACTGTAGGCCCATTCTAAAAGACGTTTCTATCGTGATTCCGGATAAGACTACCACAGCGATCGTAGGCCCCAGTGGTTCTGGCAAGACGACTCTATGCAGCTTGATTGCCCGATTCTGGGATGTGGACCGAGGCTCCGTCCGTATCGGCGGCACCGATGTAAAGGATTACACCTTGGAATCCCTGATGGATCAGGTGAGTATGGTTTTTCAGAAGGTGTACCTCTTTGCCGACACCATTGAGAACAACATCAAGTTTGGCCGTCCGGAAGCTACCCATGAGGAAGTAGTAGCAGCGGCAAAACAAGCCTGTTGCGATGAATTTATCCGTTCTCTTCCAGATGGATACAATACAGTGATAGGCGAGGGTGGAGCCACTTTGTCCGGCGGGGAGAAACAGCGAATCTCCATTGCACGCGCCATTCTCAAGGATGCGCCTATCATTATCTTCGACGAGGCGACCGCAAATGTGGATCCGGAGAACGAAGACAAACTACAGAGGGCTATGGAGGCGCTGATGCAGGATAAGACCATAATCATGATTGCCCACCGGCTCAAAACGGTGCAGAAGGCAGATCAGATTCTGGTGCTGGACGCCGGCCGGATCGTACAGAAGGGTGCCCATCAGGAATTGGCAGATCAGCCCGGCCTGTACCGGGATTTCCTCACTGCCCGTAGGGAGGCCGCCGGCTGGAAGTTAGGGTAATATATCCTTAATTATCAGCAACAGGGCACAGCATTTTCTGCTGTGCCCTGTTTTTATGAATTCGTCAGGCAGTTCAAAGAACCTGACCTATTTTAATAGACCAGAAAGGTATTATGAAACCTATTGGTTTGGAAATCGCTTATTCCAGACTCCACTGAGCACTTTGCTGTTGCAACTCCACCATGCGGCGATAGAGTCCGCCTTTGGCCATCAATTCCGCTGGAGAACCTTCTTCCGCTACCCGGCCGTCAGCCAGGACGACGATCTTGTCGGCCGCTTCTACCGTACGCATCCGATGGGCGATTACCAATACGGTCTTGCCTGCCAGCAGACGGGAGAGCGCCCCTTGTACCTTGGTCTCGTTTTCAACGTCCAGACTGGCAGTCGCCTCATCCAGCAATACAATAGGTGCATCCTTTAAAAGAGCCCGGGCAATAGAGATTCGCTGCCGTTCCCCGCCGGAAAGCTTTGCTCCGTTCTCACCGATGGGAGTATCATAACCTTTTGGCAGTTTGCGGACAAACTCATCACAGTTTGCAGCTTTGGCTGCAGCCAGCACTTCCTCGTTCGTGGCGCCGTGCTTGCCAAGGCGGATGTTTTCCATCACCGTATCGTCAAAGAGCACCACATCCTGAAAAACCATAGAGTAATCCTTCAGAAGAACCTCCGGATCTACAGTAGAGATATCTACGCCTCCCACTTTGACAGCACCCTCGGTGACATCCCACAGTCTTGCGGCCAGTCGGGCGCAGGTACTCTTTCCGGAGCCAGAGGGCCCTACCAGTGCAGTGATCTCTCCTTCTTTGGCGGTAAAGTTCACATCGCGCAGAACTTCCTTCTTATCGTAAGCGAAGCTCACATGCTCAAATACGATGTCATGTCCTTTGGGATTAAAAGTCTCGGCGCCCTCTGCAGTGGGAGTATCGTAGATCTCCATCATACGGTCGGCGGACACCTGCGATACAAACATTTCGGCGATGAGAGCCAAGCTTTGATCGAAAGGCGCATAGACCCGGGTGATAACTAACAAGAACAAAAACAACAGCATAAAGTCGATGTTGCCAGATAGAATCAAATTGGCTCCCACAAGGATTGTAGTCGCCACGCCCAGACGCATGATCACGCTGGCGGCGTTAACGAAAAGGCCGGTGCCGAGTTCGCCCCGGATCATAATCCGTTCGTGCTCGTCGATTTTCCGGTTGAGTCCTTCCAGATACCGTTCCTCCTGATTGGTGGCACGGATTTCCCGGACATTCTCCAGTGCTTCCTGGATACCATCGGAGACGACAACAGCCGCTTTTTTCGTCCGTTCAGCATTGCGGCTGGTCATTTTACGGCTGCCGAACAACAGTCCAAAGGCCACCGGTACACCCCAAAGACAGGCAAGAGCCAGTCTCCAGTCGTACACAAGCAGGCAGACGGCGATGAGCGCCGTGGAGATGTAAGAACCGTACAGATATCCCAGTACATGGGACCAGACGTGTTCCATACGGTTGACGTCTCCCATGAGGGTCTCGGTCAGGTCGGCCAGATCCCGCTTGCCAAAGTAACCCAGGGGCAACTTGCGGAGCCGTTCCGCCAGGCTGAGACGTGTTGTCTTGACTTCGTTATACACTAGTCCATAGGTCGCCTTGTATTGCTGCAGATGGGTCACGAGAGATAGGACGACAAACAGGAGTACCAGCCCGACGGCCAATGCCACACTGGGCAGCGGACCTTCCTCTGTCAGGGTTCCCATAAAGCCGGACATCATTAAATACAGGATGCTGACACCGCCCATAACGACTAGGTTGACGATGACTGTCCAGAAAGCGCCCTTCTTAGTATTGCGTATCCCCTGGTCGGTCAGGGCGTATTTTCGTTGAAACTTTTTGCTGAACATTTACTCCGCCTCCTTCTCGCTGATGATCTTCCACTGAACCGCTCGATTGTAGTCGGTCCACATCCGGGCATACAGCCCGCCTGCAGCGATAAGCTCCGCATGGGCACCCTGTTCGGCGATGCGCCCCTCCTCCAGGACAATAATTTTATCCGCACCTACAACAGTGGAAAGACGGTGGGCGATCATGATGACAGTACGGTCTTTGGTCAGCGTGGCGAAGGCTTTCTGGATCAACACCTCATTTTCCGGATCGGCAAAGGCTGTGGCTTCGTCCAGCACTACGATGGGGGCATCTTTCAAAATAGCCCGTGCCAAAGCGATGCGTTGCTGCTCGCCGCCAGAGAGATAGGTTCCCTCGGAACCGATTTGGGTATCGAGGCCGTTCGGAAGTTTTTCCAGAATATCCTGGCACTGGGCAGCCATCAACGCGGCCTGTACCTGTTCCTGTGTGGCTTCCGGACGGGCAGCTCGTACATTTTCCAGGATAGAGGCCTTAAACAGGCGGTTGTTCTGGAATACGAAGGCCACCTGATTCATGAGTACATGGGGATCGATACAGGTCACATCAACGCCGCCAACTTCCACCACACCTGAAGTCGCATCCCAAAACCGCGGGATCAGGCTGGCCGCAGTGGTCTTGCCGCCGCCGGACGGTCCTACCAATGCCACGGTTTGTCCCGGCTCTGCTGTGAAGGAGACGTGGGAGAGGGCAGATGTTTCCGCACCGTCATAGGTAAAGCTCACATCCTTGAATTCCACTTGATTCCCATGGGGTTCCAACGGATGTGAAGGAGCTTTTAAAGTGGGAGCATTCATGACCTGATTGATACGGCCCAGAGCAGTGCCGGCCAGCATCATACCGGAAGCGGCGAACATGATCTTGGCCAGCGCCGTGGAGATGATGGCTGAAAAGACTGCGTAGAAGGCGAAATTAGTGACAAAGCCGGCAAAATTACCGTTGGACAGGGCTCCTGGCGCTAGGAACAACGCTGCCGGTACCAGGAAGACAAAGGCCCCTTCCGTGAAGGTCAGGTTGACGGACTGCGGAACCCGGCACACATCCGACTGGTAATGTTCAGCTTTGCTGCTGTACTCCTCAATGGCCTGTTGAAACGCCTTGAAGGAATAGACCGTCTGCTGGAAGATCTTCACCACAGGGATGCCCCGGACATACTCGGTACCCGCCTTGGTCATACGGTCCTGAGCCGCCTGATATTCCGCCATCAGTTTGGCATTTTTACCGCCCATCATGGAAAACATGGCAATCACAGAAATCACCGCTGCCAGCAGGCAGGCGGCTCCCATCCTCCAGTCAAAGACGAACATCAGCACCAGCATGGCCAGAAACAGGACGATCGTACCGACGATATCGGCCAAGTTGTGTGCAAGCAGCGTCTCGGTATCGGCTGCTGCTGCATCCAACCGGCCTCGGATCAGACCGGAAGCATTGGAATCAAAGAAGCCCAAAGGGGCTTTCATCACGTGGGCAACACCTTGCTTGCGGATGTTGGACGCTGTACGAAATGCCGCCAGATGGGTACACATCAGACCCGCAAAATATATCACAATACCCCCTACCGCAAAGGCGAAAGCCAGCCAACCGTACTGGGTGACATTTTGTGCCTGGGTCCACTCCGGCGCTACGGCGATCAAATCTCGGGCCGCCAGCCAGATACAGATATAGGGTGCCATACTTAGCAGCATGGACACCGCCGACAAGGCCAGCCCCAGGAAGGTCAGGCCTTTGTGGCTGCCTGCATAGCCGAGCAGGACCGCCAGATCGCTCTTTTTTTCTTTTTTCATTGGATAACCTCCTTATATATGATAGTTAGTTAACACTAACCCATGGGCAAAAAATAGGAAGGGAATCCCCTTCAGCTATTCGGTCTGTGCATATCACTACGCACAATCGTATGGCCGTTATGGCGTCATCAGTTTCATCCAACCGGCAGTATAAAAATCCCGCAGCTGATTCACATAGTGCATCGCCTGTTCGTAGGGCATATCGTGGATCACCACTTCAAAGATGCCGTTAAACATGCTGCTGGCAAGGATGTGACACATCTGTCGATCCAGTTCCGGTACCTTCCGTCCCAGGCGGCGAAGTACCTCAATATATTGCAGTGTAGATTCCACCTCAACCTCCACCATGTTGTGGACAAAGTTTTGGTAACCGGTACCTTCTGCCCGGCACAGCAACAGCTTTACCGGATCCCGATGCTGGCAGATATATTCCACCATCCAACGGGTATAGGCCCCCGATTCCACACCCATGTGCTCCGGCTGCTCTTTTTGGGGCAGCTCGGCAAAGGAGATTTGAGCTTCCATAAACCTGCCCATTAAAGCGGCAGCGTGAGGCTCTACGATAGATGCAAACAGGGCCTCCTTGCTGGAGAAATAGCCGTAAAAGGCTCCCGTGGTCACCCCGGCGTGTTTTACAATCTGCCGCAGGGAAGCCCCGAGAAAGCCTTTCTCAGAAAATTCGTCCAAGGCTGCCTGTTGAATTTTTTCCAATGTAGCTGGTGAATTTTCTTGCATAACAGTCTCCATATAACAGTGATATATAACAGTGTTATAATACACCGGATATACGGCGTTGTCAAGAGCGATAACGCTGTATATCCGTGCAAATACGAAATATGTCCATTTTTTGTCTGCATAGGAGAGGTCTGAAAAGAAAAATATCTGGCCGCAGATCCAGCCAGATATATCAATTAATTTACAAATAAATCTATCTAAAATAGAGCTTACGGTTAAAATAGGTTGGAAAGTACCAGGCCGATCATGGCAATAGCGCCGACCGCATAGATTCCATTGATGACTGTGCAGACCTGCATCCATTTGTTTTTCACTTTGCCTTTGGTATAAGACAGGATGGAAAAAATACCGGATAAAATCATAAAGGTTGCGTAGCTATAGACTATGATTTCCGCTACCGGGGATTCCAATGCCCAGTCAAAAGTACGCAGCGGAAAAATGGTCCATGGGATAAACAACATAAGAGTGGCAATGGCGGTACAAACTTTGTTTTTCATCATAATCATCTCCTTTCAGAAGCGCCGAACCGCATACAAGCTAAGGCAAGTGCAATCACAGTAATCACAGCGGCAGCTGGAAGCCAAGGCAGCCAGTCGATGTGCGTATTGTAAATACCTTGGGTGGCTCTCCCGTATTGCACCATCAGCAGATAGAAGGGGTAGCTCATCGGATAGGCGAACCAGATTTTTGTATTGATAATCAAAACGGAAGGAACGATAGAAGCCAAACCAATCCCTACGGAAAAAACAGGGGATTGGATAAGGCTGGCAATCATCCAAAATACCGCAGCCATAGGAATTGCACCGGCATAAATAATCAGGGCGTTTTGACAGACGTAAAGCGGTTCCAAAATAAAATTGTAATCCTGTATCTGGGAAGCGATAACCGCACTGATATAATACGCGCAAACGGTCATTGCCATTTGTATCAATGCCAATAGAATCAGAACAGAGAATTTCGCAAGGCAAAGTTTGGCAGTACTGACTGGCAAAGACAACATTTTAACAATACCTCTGTGAGAACGTTCGGTTTGGATGAGCAATACCGTGCAAACAACCAGGGATGCCGGGATCATAAACCATACCATTCCCATAAACCCCTGGATAAAGAAATTGTTCTCTGGTGTGATGGGGATGTCACGTGTATCAAAGTTCATCTGTGAATTGACAATGCTGGGGATCCACATCATAATGACCGGAGCCAGCAGGATCAACAAGATTTTAGAACGACGGATTTTTTTCAGCTCTATGCCGACTAAAGAACAAAAACTCATTCGTAACACCTCCTGATCTTCTGATAGAGAGGTTCGGCAATGCCTAAAACTGCCGTCTCCACCGCACAGATACCTAAAAATAACAGGACTTGATTCTGTTCCGCCACAGTGGCAAAGGCTTGATAAGGCGAGCTAAATGGGAGCAGACTCAGTACTAAATTTTCCTGAGGCAATATGGAAAGGATAAACACCAAAATCACGCCGATCCCCAAGGAGACCCACATATTTTTGCAAGCAGAGGCGATTACCAGCATCAACATCACGGTAGGCAAGGTGATGAACCATTGAAATGCTGTGCATTTTAAGAGTTCCAGCAAATTAAATTCGTAGGAAGGGAACCAATATACGGCACATCCAGTGAGGACAGCGGTTTCAAGGACGATCATAGTTGCCAAAAGCAGGGCTGAAATTGTAAATTTTCCTAAAAACATGCTTCCAGTTCGGACGGGCAGTACATCCATCTTTTGGGCGCCATTGTCGGCGTATTCGGTGTGATACATCACGCAGGCTCCACAGATAAGAGCCAAGATGTTCAACATAGCCATCATCTGCCAATTGGCATCCATCAAAATAGAAAACGGATTTCCAGAAAGTGCGGTAAACGTCTCTGGACGAACCAACATATTGACCAGCGGGAATGCCGAAGCCAAAAGTCCGCAGCATAGAAAAGCAGGCACATAGCCGGTACGCTTTATTTTTGTTGTTTCCAAACCTAATGTCATCCCTGGGCGCCTCTCTTTCGGTTGTCTTGGTCGATCATAGCCAGGAAGGTCTCCTCCAGATTATCGGTAGGGAATCCGGCAGAACGGGCGCTCGACTTTAATTCTTCCATAGTCCCTTCAAAGAGCAGACGGCCATGGTTGAGGATCCCAATGTCGTCTGCCATCAGCTCAACTTCTGGAAGCAGGTGAGAGGAAACCAGTACCGTACAGTCAAACTGCTGTGGAAGAGATTTAATGAGAGTACGGATCTCATGAATCCCCACAGGATCGAGACCATTGGTCGGTTCGTCTAAAATGAGAATGGGCGGCCGTCCTATGAGAGCTCCCGCCAGCCCCAGACGCTGCTTCATACCGAGGGAGTAC
The DNA here is from genome assembly GCF_015140235.1 of Solibaculum mannosilyticum. Lineage (GTDB taxonomy): Bacteria > Bacillota > Clostridia > Oscillospirales > Acutalibacteraceae > Solibaculum > Solibaculum mannosilyticum. Next base: position 1,079,319 of record NZ_AP023321.1, read on the forward strand.
TTTTTCGCAAGGCGTTTGCGGAACTGGGTTAATCCCACGAGTTCTAAAGCGTCGGAAACGCTGTTTTTCGGCAATCCCAGGATTTTTCGGATGATATCCAAATTTTCTTCTCCCGTCAGATTACCGTAAAAGGCAGGGGCTTCGAGAAAGGATCCGACCTCTTTCAAGATGGCCACTCGATCAGATGGATAGGATTTTCCATCGATTTGGAAACTGCCTTCTGTAGGACGCGTCAAACCCAAAAGCATTTTCATGGTAGTGGATTTTCCAGCGCCGTTGGGGCCGAGAAACCCATAGACACTGCCCTTTCGGATGTGCAGACCCAAGTGGGAGACCGCTGTGAAATCCCCATAGGATTTTGTCAGATCACTGGTTTCAATTATGTTCATATATCATAATCTCCTTTTCTGTGATGATTGTATTCTAAACAGCCAACCTTGTGTGAACCTTCTCTCCACCTTACATTTCCTTTACATTTTGAACTGCTTAAAGAAGGAAGCGGATTTCTATGATATAATGCAGGATAGGAGGAAACGAATATGGATTACAGCTATTTAAAACAGAAAAAAGTCCTCCTCGTGGACGACGAGAAGGAAATCTTAGATATGGTCTCTGATTTTCTGAGGAAAGATGGTTATACACAAGTCCGAACAGCAGGCACAATGAGGGAAGCGGTTATAGTTGCAAAAGAATGGGATCCGGATTTTGCCATCTTAGATGTGATGCTGCCGGACGGAGACGGCTTTTCCCTTTTAGAACAGCTGAGAATATTTACAAAAATACCAGTCCTGTTTTTGACAGCCCGCGGAGAGGACGAGGATAAAATTCACGGCCTGGGTCTGGGTGCGGACGATTATATGGTAAAACCGTTTCTGGATCAGGAATTGCTATTGCGAGTCGGGATTATCCTTCGGCGGTATTATAAAGAGGAAAACCCATTGGTCCAGCTGGCGGGAAGCCAGATTGATTTTTCACGAGCTGAGGTGGTTAAAAACGGGGAACATTTCTCGCTCACCGCCAAAGAGTATGAGATTCTGCAGGGCCTCTACCGGAATGCTGGACGCATTGTGACGATCGATCAGCTGTGCGAGGCTGCTTGGGGGGAAAATCCGTACGGGTATGAGAACAGTCTGATGGCACATATCCGCCGAATCCGTGAAAAGATTGAAGCCAACCCTTCCCGGCCGGTGTCCTTGATTACCGTCAAGGGCCTAGGGTATAAACTGATGCTGGAGGGCTGACGATGAAAAGCACCTTTAAACTTATCCGACGCTTTGCAAAGATCTTGCTTTTCTCGGTGATCATTTTATTTGTGATCAATATTCTGTTGCTTATTTTTGTCTTTTACAGAAGCACATCGAACGCAGGCGGATGGGATGCCGCAGAACGGATTGGAACAGAGTTGGCTGAAACGGAAAGCGGAAGTTATACGCTTTCAGAGGAAGGGGAAACAATCTTACAGCAAAGAAATGCGTGGGCAATTTTAATCGGGGATCGAACCGGCGATGTGATCTGGCACAGCGAGAATCTTCCAGAAGGCATACCGCTCCATTACTCCGCGTCGGATATCTCCTATTATACGAGGGGATATATTGAAGACTATCCCACCACTACCGCAGCCCGTGGGGATGACCTGATTCTTATGGGGTATCCAAAGGATATGTACTGGAAACATATGTGGCCGACTTTTGATTATCAGCTGGTTGCCAAGATACCGCAACTAATTTTACTTTTTGCAGCGGTCAATTTTTTTGTCATCATCTTGATCTATTTTATATCGACATCGGGCGTGTTAAAATCAATAAAACCTATTGTCGGAGGAATCCAGGATCTGCCGGAAGGAAAAGAAGTTTATATTAAAGAAAAGGGAATGCTTTCAGATTTAGCTGTCGCGCTCAACAGCGTATCCGAGAAGCTCCGGCGGCAGGAGAGGGAACTCAAGAAAAAAGAAACCGCCCGTGCAAATTGGATCTCCGGCGTCTCCCATGATATCCGTACACCGCTCTCCATGGTGATGGGCTATGCCGGGCAGCTGGAGGAAAGTACGGAGCTTTCTGAAGAAGACAAAAGAAAAGCATCGATTATTCGCCGGCAGAGTCTTAGGATAAAAAAACTGGTGAACGATCTGAATCTAGCATCCAAATTGGAATACAATATGCAGATTCTCCATATGCAGCCAGTCAATTTGATCGCAATAGCCAGGCAGAGTGTCGTAGAACACATGAATGCAGATTTAGACGAAAAATATCCAATGGAATGGAATACCATCGAGGATCTGGAACCTTGTATGATAGATGGGGATAAGGAATTACTTGTCCGTGCGGTCAACAATTTGATTGACAATTCCCAGGCACATAATCCAAAAGGCTGTCATATCTCCGTGGGCGTACAGGCTGTAGCAGATGCTTATCATATCATCGTGGAAGACGATGGTATAGGTATTACCGATGAGAAGCTGAAAAATCTCCGCAATACGCCGCACTATATGATGAACGACCATGGAACAGCAGAGCCGCGGCATGGTCTGGGCCTCCTGATAGTGCAGCAGATTGTCGCCGCGCATGGCGGAACGGTTACATTTGATCATGGTTCCCATCGCGGATTTGTCGCAACCTTAATTTTTCCAGCAAAGTGAAGTATAATCAACTAAATAAACTAGGAGAAAGCGGCCTTTTGATATTTCGTATTTTAGAGAGGAAGGGAATACTATGACACTTCAGCAACTACATTATGCAATTGCTATAGCTGAGGCAGGCTCTTTGAATAAAGCCGCTGAAATACTGTACATTGCGCAGCCCTCTTTGACCAGTTCTATGCAGGAGCTTGAGAAAGAGATAGGCATTACGATTTTTAATCGAAGCGGCCGCGGCGTGGTACCGACGCAGGATGGTACAGAATTCTTACTGTATGCGCGTCAGATATACAGCCAATATGAAGCGCTTATAGACAAATATGGGAAAGGCCAAAATCTAAAAAAGAAATTTGGAGTTTCCACACAGCACTATTCTTTTGCAGTCAAAGCATTTGTAGAGATGGTAAGGAGTTTCGATACTTCTCAGTATGAATTTGCCATACGGGAAACGAAAACGCGGGATGTTATCATGGATGTAGGCAGTTTAAGAAGCGAAATCGGCATTCTTTACCTTAGCGATTTCAATCGGGCGGCTATTACAAAACTTCTACGAAGCAACAATCTGGAATTTCATCCTCTGATTTTTTGTGATGCCTATGTTTATCTGTGGTCGGGACATCCATTGGCCAAAAAGGAGAAAATCAGTTTTGAAGAGCTGAAAGACTATCCATGCCTCTCTTTTGAACAAGGTGATGCCAGTTCCTTTTATTTCTCTGAGGAAATACTAAGCACAAAAGAATACATCCGAACCATCAAAGCCAATGACCGGGCAACGATGCTTAACCTGATGGTTGGGCTAAATGGGTATACTTTATGTTCCGGTATTATCTGTGAAGAACTCAATGGAGATGATTATCTTGCGGTTCCTTTTGATTCGGATTCTGTGGAAGAAGGCAGCGTAATGGAGATTGGATATATTATAAAACAGAATAGTGTACTCAGTAACATCGGCAAACATTACATAGAAAAAATAATAGAGTATCTGAACATCGGAGAAAAGGATGCTGATGTAAATATCCAAAAGGGTTCATGAGGAGAGACTAAATATGCACTTATAGATTCAATCTATAAGTGCATATTTAATTGCTGTATTAGACAAGAACAAGCAGCCTTATTATAATAATGCCATAGAGTTGAAAGGGGGCGGAACAGTGGAAAAGTTATTGTTTCACAGAGATAAAGTTCCTGTTTTATTTTCCGTGCTGTTGAGCCTCAATCGAATGCAATGAATTGATTGAAAAGTATCTATTAGTTGGCATCAGATTAAAGGAGGAGAAAATCATGGCAAACATTAATGACTCCAAAAACTGGAGTTTTGAAACCAGACAGTTACATATTGGACAAGAAAAAGCGGATCCTACCACCGATGCAAGAGCAGTTCCGATCTATGCAACAACATCCTATGTATTCCATGATTCACAGCATGCTGCAGACCGTTTTGAACTGAAGGATGCAGGCAATATCTACGGAAGACTAACAAATCCTACCCAGGACATCTTTGAGAAGAGGATTGCCTCTTTAGAGGGGGGAGTCACAGCATTGGCTACAGCATCCGGAGCCGCGGCCATCCATTATACAATCGCAGCTTTGGCAAAGAGCGGGGAACACATTGTAGCCTCCAAAACCATCTATGGAGGGACCTATAATCTTCTGGCACATACGCTTCCGTTGTCTTCCGGTATTACTGCCAGTTTTGTAGATCCGGATGTAGAAGGCTCCTTTGAAGCAGCGATTCAAGATAACACTAAGGCAATTTTTATTGAGACGCTTGGAAACCCCAACTCCAACATGATTGATATTGAATCGGTTGCGGCAGTAGCGCACAAACACGGCATTCCGCTGGTGATTGATTCCACATTTGCAACTCCTTATCTAATTCGCCCACTGGAACATGGTGCGGACATTGTTGTGCATTCCGCCACCAAGTTCATCGGTGGGCATGGGACGGCTATTGGCGGTGTGATAGTGGATGGGGGGACTTTTGATTGGAAAGCGTCTGCAAAGTATCCCTGGATTTCCGAAGCAAATCCCAGTTACCATGGAATTTCTTTTTCCGACGCTGTAGGTCCTGCAGCATTTGCCACCTATATTCGCGCGATTCTTCTTCGTGATACCGGGGCCACGCTTTCTCCATTTCATGCTTTTCTGTTTTTGCAAGGACTTGAAACCCTTTCACTCCGGGTGAAACAGCATGTAGAGAATGCGTTAAAGATTGTGGAGTACTTGGATCATCATCCACAAGTAGAGGCGGTACATCATCCATCTCTTCCAGGCGAACCCAGCCATAACCTGTATCATAAATATTTTCCAAACGGTGCTGGTTCTATTTTTACATTTGAGATCAAAGGCGATGCCGCGACTGCACAAAAGTTCATCGATAACTTGGCGATTTTCTCGTTGCTTGCCAATGTAGCAGATGTAAAATCCCTTGTGATTCATCCGGCAAGTACCACTCACTCCCAACTAACAGACGAAGAATTATTAGACCAAGGTATTAAGCCCAATACAATTCGTCTATCCATTGGCATTGAAAACGCAAATGATCTGATTGCCGCTTTGGATGCTGCCTTTAAAGCAGTAAAGTAAGTACAAAATTCCCAAGGGCGGTCTTTTTAAGCGATGTCGACGAATATTTACTAAAAAGGGCGACAGTTTATTTTTACTGTCGCCCTTTTTAGTGTACAGTGATCTTATAGAAAGGATGAGACCATAAAGTCCCATTGACTTCCCAGCTACTATGTGTTATTATATAGCTGTAATAAGTATTACTGATTATCAGTAGTGCTTAATAGTGAAAGGGGATATCAGCTTGGAACATATAACGGAAATGCTGAAAGGGATATTAGAAGGCTGTGTTCTTGAAATTATCGACCGAAACGATACCTACGGCTATGAGATTACACGTCAGCTAAATACCTTGGGTTTTACTGATGTCGTGGAGGGTACTGTTTATACAATATTGATAAGGCTTGAAAAAAATAAGCTTGTTAATGTTCAAAAGAAGCGGTCTGAATTAGGGCCGCCACGCAAATTTTATTCTTTGAATGATGCGGGCCGTGAAGAACTGCGTATATTCTGGGAAAAATGGGAATTTATATCCTCAAGAATAAACAAATTGAAGGAGGAACTTAAAGATGCGTGATTTTTTTAACGATTATATGAATATTCCTAAAATGATTAGGGAAAAACGCAGATACAAACAACAAATGGCCAGAGTCCACGCTTTGCCTGAAGATTATCAATATGTATATAAGAAGATTCAAAATCATATGTGGCAGTTTGTTTCAGGAGCAGGTTACGATATGATGGAGATACAGTATGGATTGATAGACTTATTCGAAGAAGGCGCGGCAGATGGAAAAGATGTTTTAGAAGTCACAGGTGAAGATGTGGCTACATTTGTCGAGGAACTTTTGAAAAATACAAGAACTTATACAGGGGATTGGCGAGACAAATTTAATCGGGACATTACAAAAGCAATAAGATCCAAGCGCTCGGCTTTTTAAAGCGACGCATGTCGTATAATATTCGAGAAAACTGCCCATAGAAAAATGTTTAAGCTCTCCGGCGGGGATCAGAAAACACCCGCAGAAGTACAAAGTTACCGTACTTCTGCGGGTGCTTGGTTTTCCTTAAAGATAAAGAAGAATTTATCCAATGAGAACTTGAATTTGGTATTGCCATTGTAAAATGCCTGAGATGACGACTATTTGTATGCTAAATTCAGGGACGATACCATATTGTTGCTTTACAGTTTTCAATAGATCATTTATTGTATGCTCTTTATTTTCAGCAGTACAATCGGCGCACAAGTATTCCCCTTCCGGCAAGATTTTCAATCCGTCTATCTCTGCATGACGGATGCAGACAGCAAACAACCTGGAGAGTCCATTTTCTGTATAAATTCCAGCCAAATCCTCAAAGGTAAACTGGTCTTTTAAGGAAGGATCAATTTGAGTATAAAAATGATGGAGATAATTCCAAAGGTTTTCCAATGTTGGAGTTTCAAGAGTATTTGACAGCATAATTACGCGCTGCGGAAAATGCTTGATAAACTTTCCTTGCATCACTTGTCTTTGCTGTAGCTTTTTTTGGTAATCCGCCTTTGCCAACTGGATTTTAGATTTTCCATATTGAAGTGCAGCTATTTTTTCATCAGCTTTTTTCTCAGCCTTATCCAGGAAACCGACAATTTTCTCAAGATCGTCGTATTCCAAGACTTGTTTTATTTCTTGCAAAGGCAGATCCATCTGCTGCAAAGCGTGTACGGTATTCAAACGGACGATGTCTTGTTCCGTATAATAACGATAGTTTGTCCGCGGATCCCTTCGACTTGGTTGTACAAGTCCAATTCGGTCGTAATGCCGGAGGGATTCACTCGTCATATGCACAATTTTTGCAGCTTCACCTACTGAAAAATATTTTCTTTTCATTTGATTTCTCCCTCTTGACCTTTGTGTTACACAAAGCCTTATACTTATTATACCGTTGAGAACACCTATAAATCAACAGTTATTTCTATTTGAATAGGAGGAAAGATATTCTGATGAGACCAATAACTTTCAGGTCGGCTCAAACGACCCATATCATATGTTAGACTTTCAAATTTTTAGCAATGATTCTTGTTCAAAACGTTTTAGGGGGAGAAAACAAATGAAAAAATTATCTGCGTTACTTTTATCCGTTTTATTTGTAATGATGTTTTTTACAGGCTGTTCCAACGACGGGGAGACTTTTCAGGCCAGAACTTATACCCCAAATGAAGCGATACGTCAAGTCAATATAGATGTGCACGATCGAGAGGTTGAGGTATCTTTGTCGAGCGACGAACAAGTCCATATTGACTATTTCGAAAGCGATAAGGAATACTACGACATCTCAGTTTCAGATGATGGCGTTTTGACTATGGACGCTGAAAGCGATAAGAGCTGGCAGGATTATATCGGTGGAAAAACATCGGCAGGTGCGGATAAAATATCTCTACAGGTCCCGGATAGGCTTTTGGAAACATTAGTAATAACCACAACGAAAGGGGATATCACGCTTCCTGCTTTGAATGTAACAGACAGCCTTTCCTTGATTACAAACAGCGGAGATATTAATTTTGACCGATTGAATGCCGAAAATACATTGACATTGGAAAACAAAAACGGAGATATTAAGGGAAGTATTCTCGGAGGATACGATGATTACACCATTTCCTGCAGCATCAAAAAAGGAGAGAGCAATTTACCAGACACTAAAGAGGGAGGGCAAAAAACATTAAAGGTGACGAACAACAACGGCGACATTGCTATCGACTTTGTGAAGCCGTAAGGTCTGCTTCTAAAAAGGGACAAAGTGTTATGCTTTGTCCCTTTTTATTTTAGAAAGGAAGATGATGTACACAAGGGTACAATATGGTACTATAGAAGAAACCATGACAAACTATTGTCATGGTTTCTAGGATGATCCTTAATTCAAAAATAAATAGATAAAAGTGTATGATAAAAGGTACAAGGAGATATAGATCAATGAAAATTGACCGGTTAATTGGCATTCTCTCTATTCTGTTGCAACAGGAAAAGGTGACGGCTCCTTTTCTGGCAGAAAAATTTGAAGTGTCCCGCCGTACGATCAATCGAGATATTGAGGATCTTTGTAGAGCAGGGATTCCCATAGTAACTGTACAAGGGGCAGGCGGCGGGATCTCCATCATGTCAGGGTACCGGATGGACCGGACATTGTTGTCCTCTTCGGATATGCAGGCGATTCTTGCAGGACTTCGCAGTTTGGACAGCGTCAGTGGAACCAATCGTTACGCCCAGCTGATGGAAAAGTTATCCGTTGGGGCATCCACGCTAATGCCAGGCGGACAACATATTTTTATTGATCTTTCATCCTGGAGTAAGGCCGCTATTTTTCCCAAGATAGAGTTAATACATGGGGCTATTGATTGTAGAAGAAAAATAAGTTTTACCTACTTTTCGCCCAAAGGGGAATCGAGACGATTGATAGCGCCTTATTATCTGATTTTCCAATGGTCGAGTTGGTATGTCTGGGGATACTGTGAGGATAGAGGAGATTTCCGTCTATTTAAGTTAGGCAGAATGGCAGGTTTGCAGATGGAAGGAGTTTTTGAAAAACGTCCGGCACCTTTGCCGGATTTATCCCAAGAGAAGGTTTTTCCCCATAGATATCAGGTAAAAGCGATCATTGATCCGGAGTATAAATGGCGTCTTGTGGAGGAATATGGGCCGGAGAGTTTTGTAACGCAAGAGGATGGAAAACTTTTATTTTCCTTTGGGTTTACTGATGAAAAAAGCGTACTATGTTGGGTTTTATCTTTTCAGGGAGGAGCGGAGATCGTAGAGCCAAAGGATTTTCGCAGAATATTATTTGCCTTTGGGGAAGAGTTACAGAAAAAGTATGGACAATCATGACATATAGGTGGCCTGTTTGATTTGATAGAATGAATGTAATCAAATCAAAGGGAGCGTATTGGTATGGAATATGAAATTGTACTACTCAAGGAAAAGACCATTGTTGGAATAGCCGGACGCACCAACAACCAGTCCCCGGATATGGGAAAGATCATCGGGGGGCTTTGGTGCCGCTTTTACGGCGATGGCATTTACGATTCCATAGATGGTAAGATAAATGATAAAGTTTTGGGTATTTACACAGATTATGAGGGGAATGAACAAGACGATTATACTGTGATTGTCGCCTGTGAGGTGTCGGAGGTCACGGAAAGTGAACAGTTTACCGTTGGAAAAATACCGGCTGGCCGGTATGCAAAGTTTGCCGTCGAGGGAGAAGAACCTGCAGAAGTGGCCAAAGCGTGGCAGAAGATATGGGATATGGATGATCTGCCGAGATCTTTTATTTGTGACTTCGAGGAGTATCAGAGCAGCGATATGGGCCGGAAAAAAATCCATCTTTATATAGGATTGCGGGAATAATATTGATGTTTACTAAAAGGGAGTCTGATTATGGCATCGACGTTGGGATTTGTAAAGTACGTGGCGGAACAGCTGCAGGATGCAGGTAAAATTACTTACCGGAGAATGTTTGGAGAATATGGGCTTTACTGCAATGGCATATTTTTCTCTGTTGTTTGCGATGATCAATTTTTTGTGAAGATCACCTCAGAAGGGGAGAATGCCTTTCCATATCTGCCTAAGTCGCCGCCGTACAAGGGAGCAAGGGACTACTTTCTTGTGGAGGATATAGACGACAGAGAGTTGATGGAAAAACTCGCAAAAGTGACTTGTTCCGCATTGCAGACCCCTAAACCAAAGAAACGGAGAGATTGATATGGCCAGTTTTGACTTTAAGAAGGAATACAAGGAATTTTATCTTCCTCCTAAAAAACCGCAGATTGTGGAGGTTCCTGTCATGGATTTTATCGCTGTCAGAGGTGAGGGAAATCCGAATGAAGAAGAGGGAGACTATAAAATAGCCATCGGCTTACTCTATACGATTGCCTATACCATCAAAATGAGCAAGTTGGGAAAGCACAAGATAGAAGGATACTTTGATTATGTAGTTCCGCCGCTAGAGGGATTCTGGTGGCAGGAGGGAAGGACTAATATCGATTACGCCCAAAAAGAGAATTTTAAATGGATCTCCCTCATTCGTCTACCGGATTTTGTATCGAAGGAGGAACTAAATTGGGCGGTAAAAGAGGCTACGGAGAAAAAGAGGATGGACTTTTCAAAAGTGGAGTTTTTAACCTATGAGGAAGGTGTTTGTGTGCAGTGTATGCACATAGGTCCTTACGATCATGAGCCGGAGACCATATATGAAATGGAACGGTTTGCAGAAGAACAGGGCTATAGAATTGATCTGGCAGGAGAACGATATCACCATGAAATTTACCTCAGTGATGTGCGAAAATGCAAACCAGAGAATTTAAAAACAGTGATCCGTCAGCCGATCCGTTTGCTGTAAAATAGAAATCCCGATGTATTATTTTACATCGGGATTTCTATGATTCAGGGATTATTTTAAAAGCATCTCATAATGGAATTTTCCCATTGCCTTTTTTAAAAGAAGCCAAGCCAACAGTGCACAAACTACACCGATTGCCAATAAAATCCATGTGCTGATCAGCAGGACCCCGGTGAACTGGCCGACGATCAGCAGTAGAACAGGAAGGATAAGAAAAATTGCACCTTGTTGAGCTTCCTCTACACTTTGTGCTTTGGCGGAGAATCGTACAATCAACGTGATGGCGATGAGGGAGATGGCAGGTGAAATCAGCAGCATAATAAACAGCCATTTGATATCGGGCAAGAGGAAACCACCGAAAGTAAAGAAAATCTCAGTCTCCAAAACCACAATCATAGCCAAAAAGGAGAGGATCGATACTGTCATACTGAGCAAAAAAGAAGCCAATACTTTGGAACGAAAGATCTGCTTGAGAGACAGTGGACAATATAGTAGTGTTTCCAAAGTGTGTTTTTCTTTTTCCCCCACGAAGGAACTAGCTGCCATAATGGAGGCGGTCATAATAGGAATTATGAGGAAGAAGACCGGTAAGATATAATTTAAAATGAGTGCTGCCACCGTCTTAGAAAAATCTCCATGTTGTTCGGTTATGGGAAGCATCTGAAGCAGTCTCTGGAAATCGTCGGCTTCGGTAGGAGCAAAATGAAGGGTTAAAATAAAAATAGTAGGTAAGACGATTGTTAGAACGATTGGAACAATCAGTAAGGCGGAAAATAAGCGTTTATTCGCAGCGATTCCTCGTAGGTCCTTTCGGATGATAGCGGTCATTGCATGTTTCATTGAATTTCCTCCTTTCCTTTGGCAGTTAAGGCGAAGTAAATGTCCTCCAGAGAAGGCTTTTTGGCCGACACATGATAGATATCTCCGCCGCCCTGTACAATCTGGCGGATGATACGTGGGATTTCTTCTTCGGACTTGACATCTATTTCGAAAATCTGTTCTCCCACTTTTCGGTAAGGAAGTTGACTGGTAAGATGCCCTGCCTTGATTCTCACTGTCATGCCGGAGAGAATTTTAGAGCGAAGCTGTTCTAAAGTGCCTAAGGCGAGAAGTTCCCCTTTTTCTATGAGTCCATAACGGGTACAAATCTCTTGGGCATAACGCAGCTGATGGGTGCAGAGAAAGATGGTAATTCCCTTTTCCCGTGCCAGATTACGAATGAGTGAATTGACATTTTGAGTGCTTTCCGGATCCAGTCCAGAAGTAGGTTCATCTAAAAATAGGACTTTGGGTTCATGAATCAAGGCTCGTGCCAAGGAGAGACGTTGACGCATACCGGTGGAATAGACTGAAAGTTTCTGATTTTTGGCATCGGTCAAATCCAGCTGTTTCAGAAGGACTTCGGCGCGTTTTTCACTTTCACTGGTGCTGATACCGAATAGGCAACCGTAAAATACAAGATTTTGAAGACCCGTGAGATTGTCGTACATCTGCGCGTGTTCTGTGACAACTCCGGATACAGCGTGTACCTTTTCCGGATTCTGCACTGGATCCATGTCAAATACCCTACAGCTTCCCGAAGAAGGGGTAAGCATCCCATTCAGCAGCTTGACGGTGGTTGTTTTTCCGGCTCCGTTGGGCCCTAAGAATCCAAAGACTTCCCCCTGTGCCAAGCTAATGCTCACGTGATCTACCGCTTTTTTCCCACCGGCATATGTTTTTGACAGATCATCGATTCCAACAGCATTCATAATGTATACTAAACCTCCTCATTTGCCTTTAGGCGTTGCTTGATCCTTTGAAACTGGGTATTGTCCGCAAGAGGTGCAAACGTCGGATTTTTTACAACAGCTTCCGTCATACTTTTCCGGATGATGGTTTCATCGCGAGGGAGATCACTGCCCAAAGTCAAAGTGGTTTCGAACCAATCGTCCAGTAGATTAAAATAGGAATCCCCGTGCAGATGAAGAGGATAGATGTCCCTGGTGACTAGATTCACGTATTGTTCTAGAAGATCCAAAGCCTTCTCTTCATCGCCTAAAATCATAAAGCCTTGTGCGGCAGAGATGAAAAAGGGCATGAGAAGACCTGGATGCAGATCTTCTATCTGGAATGCTTCAGCGATGGTGTACGTACGCCGATAGGTTTCCTCGAAGGTTTTTGCATCATCACAACACAATCCCATGTAAGAGAGTAAAAGGTTGAGTAGATTAACAATCGACTGATAAACCCCAATTTGTAATACACGTTTGGACTGTTCGATCTGTCCGGACATATGATAGGCGGATGCCAACAGCGGTTCGACAGAGGTCAAAGAGAGTTCTGCTGGTTCCAGCAGGTCCAAGACTTCATTGGCACGGCCGAGAGTCAATAGACACAAGGCTTCCATATTGAGAGCCTGTTTTGCCAATTCAATATCGTCGCTCTCGTCTTTTACTCGGATAAAGTATCCTAGAGCTTCTTCTAGGACATCCGTTGTTTTTTCTCGACTGTTTGCCAGCGTGCTGTGGTTGACAAACAATACTCCTATCTGGAAAAGCAGGGGAGGACAGGAGAAGTATTTCTTGGCCATTTGCCGACAGTGTTCCATAACCTCGTCAAAGGGCTTTGTAGAGAAGTCCATGCATAACTGACGATAAAGTTTACGGATATCGGATTTTGTCATCTGGGGTTGGTATCCCATTAACTCGTCGATGCTGATGTTAAAAAATGTAGCTAGGCCAGGAAGAAGGGTGATGTCTGGATAAGTGGATTGTGTTTCCCATTTTGAGACAGCCGCTTTGGAAACGCCCATATATTCCGCCAGTTCATCCTGTGTAATCCCACGTTTATGGCGGTTTTCAACCAAGATGGGGCCGAGATTGATTTCTTTTTCTTTCACTACATTCACCTCCAGTCCTTATTATAAGAAATCCAGATACAAAGTACAATGGAGTTACATTCAATTATGGTTGAAAAAGTTAACTAATAAGAAACTACTAAGTGAATTGAAACAGGGACAGAGAGACGTAAAAATGTCTCTCTGTCCCTGTTCAGAAGACTTTAGACAAGATCAGTCGCTGTCTTTTTCATAGCTTAGAATATCGCCGTTGGCAGCATCGATATCGTAGTTATATTCCGTTCTGCCGACATGGAACTCGACTTCATATTCCGCTCTCCCGTCGTCATGATCCAGCTTGACAGATAAACGGGTGACTTGATCCTCCGATAATCCCGCGTGGGCGAGTGCAATGGACTTTGCTTGGGAATCACCGATATAATTGTCGGTAGATGAGGGGGAATAGTATTCCGCATCGTAATCATATGACAAAATGTCTCCGTTAGAAGCATCGATTTCATAATCGTATTCTGTATTTCCCTGATAGAACTCCACGTCATACTCTGCTCTGCCGTTGTCATAATCCAGCTTCACACGGACAAACGTCACATCCGATTCTGACGACAGTCCCGCATGATTTAAAGCGATTTCCTTGGCTTTGTCTTCGCCGATATAGCTGCCTGTATTCGGGTCCGATGGCAGTCCAGAAGAAGAGGAGTAGTATTCTGCATCGAAGTCAGAGGAAAGGATATCCCCAGTGGAAGCGTCGATCTCATAGTCATATTCTTTGCCTCCAGCGAAAAATTCCACATCGTATTCCGCTCGGCCGTCGTCATAGTCTTGTTTCACATAGAGGAAAGAGGTATCCTCTTCAGCGACGCCGGCATGAGTAAGTGCAATCTGTTTTGCTTCCTCTTCGGTGATATAAGATGTGGACGTACGGGATGTATTTTCGGACATGGAAACGTTGGTAGTTGCTGTGGAAACTTGATTGGATGCTGTGGGATTGGTTTCAGCAGTCGTATCGCATCCAGCCAAAAGGGAAAGACTGAGGACGGTTGCAGTCACAAGAACAAATACTTTCTTACTTTTCATGATGGTATCCTCCATTCTGTTTCTCGAAGGGTTTGCTTTGTTGTGACTTTATGATACAGCTTGAAAGATTAAGCCTTCATTAAACGACGAAAAATTTTTGATGAGTTTTATGCAGGAAGTGAAAAGGTAAATTTACTGCCTTGTCCCAGCGTGCTCTGGACAAAAATCGAACCACCGTGAGCCTCTACTATATATTTGACCATGGGCAATCCCAAGCCCATTCCTTCCTCCGATGTGCTGCGCGCAGTATCAACTTGATAAAAACGTTCCCAAACCTTTTCAAGGTCTTGGGAGGCGATTCCAATTCCGTCGTCTAAAATCTCCCCAAGGATAGTTTCCTTCGTGCGATGGAGTTTTATCCATAAGTGACCGCCTGTTTTGCCGTATTTGACGCCATTTTCCATCAGGTTTAACAGCATTCGCATCAGCATAGTCTCATCGCCGCGCAATAACAGATTCGGCTCAATATCCGTGACAACCGAGATGTTTTTTTCATTTGCCTTTTCCTCAACCTGGTCTGCCACCATCTCACATAACTCACTTAAGTTGATCAATTCAATGTGCAGTTTGGTTTGCGATTGATCCGCTCGGGCGAGAGTGAGAAGCTGCGAAATCAAAGAGGACATCCGTCTTGCTTGTTCCAGAACCGTGGCTAACGCACTTTTTGCTTCCTCTAACGTTTGAGCATTTTCCAAGGCGAATTCACACTGGGAAATGACGACCGCTGTAGGGGTACGTAGTTCATGAGAGGCGTCGGAAGTAAACTGTTTTTCTCGCTCAAAGGACTCTTGGAGTCGATCAAACATATGATCAAAAGCGGCTGCTAAGGTATAAATTTCGTCTTTGCCGTCCCCGATGGAGATGCGACGGCTTAAATCTCTGTCATTGCTGATTTGCTCTGCAGTTTTGGTGATCTGCCTGACCGGACGAAAGGCCCTGTTGATGAGAAAATATCCTCCGGCGGCGGCAAGGAGAACAAGAATAGGCAATGCAACAATGGCCAACTTCAACATAGCGTCAAAGGCGTTTCCAGAGCCTGCAGAGGACATGATGCCGCGTACCCAAACGGTCTCGTAACTTTCCGGGACATTGTAGAGCATATCGTATACATACCAGTTTGATTTGTTATTCTGAAGGGTTTGTATTTGATGGTCCAATAGGGATGTCTCCCTTGGAAAATGAGAGGGAAGATGGCCATACAAAAGGGTACCCGATTGATCGTAAATCGAGAGATAAACGCCGTCTTGGAAGTAGTCCAGATCGTCGTCGATTTCCAGTTCGCCATCGTCGTATTCGATGTCTTTTACGCTGTCCGTTACGACGCTGATTAGGGCGTTCTGAGAACCGCTGGCCACAACTAAATCACCTACTGAGAACAAGTAAATTAATACAAAAGCCGTTAAAAGAGTCATCAGCAACGTGAACCACAGTGTAATGCGCAGTTTAATGGATAGTCGCTTCATTCCTCCACCCTCAATACATAACCAGCTCCTCTTACAGTATGAATCAGTTTTATGGGATGGCCGTCATCTATTTTCTTTCTCAGATAACGAATGTACACATCCACAACATTAGATCCTCCTTCGTAGTCGTAGTTCCAGATGTGATGGCTAATGCGTTCCCGGGAGAGAACGGTACCACTTTGACGGATCAAGCATTCTAATACGGCAAACTCTTTGCTGGCTAAGGTGATAGGGATACCTGCACGTTTTACTGTTCTAGCATCGCAGTCCACAGTCAAATCGCCGACGGTAAAGACGTTGGTGACGCCTTTTGAATTCCGCCGGATCATAACACGTATGCGGGCCAATAATTCGTCAAAAGCGAAAGGTTTAACCAGATAATCGTCAGCACCGATGTCCAAACCGGTTACTCTATCTTCAATGCTATCCCTGGCGGTGAGTAGCAAAACGGGTGTACGATCTCCTTTTGCACGTAGCTGCTTTAGGATTTCCAACCCGCTGGTTCCGGGGAGCATGATGTCCAAAATAACAGCGTCATAGGCGGCACAACGTAGATAATCAATTGCATCGTCGCCGTTTAGACAGAAATCAACGCTGTAGTGTTCCAATTTAAGCTTCTGCACGATTAAACGGTTAAGATCTTTTTCATCTTCCACAACAAGAATCCTCATGGTGTCATCCTCCGTTTCCGCTGTAGTATTACAGTATAACCCATCTCTCATTAAGACCAGATGAAGACTTTAACATTATTTTATCAACAATACTCTCCTTTTTCAACGGTCCAAAGGATAACCTTCCATATGAGAGAATAAAAAGAAAAGACAACAGATTCCGTAGGAAATCTGTTGTCTTTTTCTAGCATACAAATCTTTTAACGATGACCCTATCAGAAATCAATCTTGTTTTCCGATGGGGTATCGAGAATCATAGATTGGATAGAGAAGAGAGAATACTCTCTTTTAATTGAATGAGAGGTGCCATTGTATCATCATTTGGAGATGACTTAATGGTAACGACAGGATCGAGTATCTGCATTCCTTTCATCTCACTTAATAATGCCTTCATCTGGTTGGCACTGGCAGGCGCCCATGAGCCATTTTGGATCAAAGCGACTGTCCGATTTTGCAGATTCAATGCCTTCATATCGTGTAAGAAGTTGAGCATGGCCGGATAAATTCCATTGTTATACGTGGGAGAAGCCAGCACCAAATGACTGCATCGAAATACTTCAGAGATCAACGTGGAGACATGGGTGCTGGAGACATCGTAAACAGATATATTTTTCACACCGGCCTCCACGAGGCCCGAGGCCAGAAGATCCACAGCATTTTCCGTGTCCCCATACATAGAACCGTAAAAAATAGCCACGGTATGCTCTTCCGGTTGGTATCGGCTCCAATGATCGTATTTGTCCAAGAGATATCCCAAATCATTGCGCCAGACTAGACCATGTAACGGACAGATCATACGGATATCCAGGCCAGACAATTTTTTCAATGCCGACTGTACCTGCGGCCCGTATTTGCCCACGATATTTCCGTAATAACGCCGTGCATCCGATAACCAGTCCCGATCAAAGTCCACTTCATCGTTAAACAGCGCTCCATTTAAGGCGCCAAAACTACCAAAAGCATCGGCCGAAAAGAGAAGCTTTTCACTTTCCTCATAGGTAACCATGACCTCCGGCCAATGCACCATTGGGGCAAAATAGAAACGCAATGTGTGTTGGCCGAGGGAGAGGGTATCGCCTTCCTGAACGGTGATGGTATGTCCCTCTAGATCCATGTTATAGAACTGCCGGATAAAAGTAAATGTCTTGGTATTTCCGACAATCTTTAGATCCGGAAAACGCAGCATGAGATCAGCGATATTGGCGCAATGATCCGGCTCCATGTGATTGACAACCAGATAGTCCAATGTCCTGCCGTTTAAGACGGAGAGAACGTTCTCCACAAATTGGCGGGAAATAGAGGAATCCACCGTATCAATCAGTGCAGTTTTCTCATCCATAATCAGATAGGAGTTGTAGGCGACACCACGAGGGAGGGGGAAGAGATTCTCAAACAGTGCCAGACGACGGTCACATCCGCCTACCCAGCTGATAGAATCGGTTATTTTTCTGGTACAATGCATCGTACCATTCTCCTTTCCTAATAGGGGATATTATTTGGATCCTTGATTCTTAACAGCTTGCATTTTGGCTTTCACCAGCTGTTCATCACCGAGATAACGATGGTTCACAGCTTGCAGCTGGTCGTTTAATTCATAAACAAGCGGTACTCCGGTGGGAATATTCAGATCAAGAATTTGTTCTGCAGAAAGTCCATCCAAATACATAACCAAGGCTCGGAGAGAATTTCCGTGGGCGGCGATCAGCACCTTTTTGCCCGATTGGATATCCTTCCGGATGCATTGCTCATAATAGGGGATGACTCTTGCCACTGTATCCTTTAGACTCTCAGCCAGAGGGAGTTCAGAGGAAGGTACTGATTGATACATAGGCTGTAAAGCGGGATTGCGGGAATCATTTTGATCCAGCAGAGGGGGACAGACATCAAAAGAACGGCGCCATATTTTCACCTGTTCTTCGCCGTATTTAGCGGCTGTTTCCGATTTATTCAGTCCCTGCAACGCCCCGTAATGACGCTCGTTGAGTTTCCATGTTTTGATCATGGGGATCCATTCCTCATCGAGACCTTGCAATACATAGTTGGCCGTATGGATAGCCCGCTTTAAGTAAGAGGTATAGCAAACATCAAAATGGAATCCTGCATCCTTTAAAAGAATACTTCCCTGATTTGCTTCGTTTATTCCATTTTCAGAAAGATCCACATCGGTCCAGCCGGTAAAGAGGTTTTCTTTATTCCAAAGACTTTCACCGTGCCGAATCATTACCAATTGATAGCTCATATGCATGCTCCTTTTACAAGATAGATTGACCCTTTTCAGCATTCTAGAAGGGACTTCTGTATGCAAAAAGGGAAGAGGCAAAAACTTAGTTAGTCATAACTAACTACAAAAGAAGCATACATCTTTTCTGGGAAAAGATCAAGTGCTGTGGCATAAAACAGACGTATTTTAACATTAATTTTAATATGCTTACAAAGAGTGGTTGTTTTTTTGCAGGAGATGTATTATAATACTTTTAAGTTAGCTTAAGCTAACAATAGAAATGGGACAAAGGGGGAGAGCAAATGCAACCTATTTTGTGGGCGTCCATTGGAACGGGTTTTACGTTTTTGATGACGACATTGGGCGCAGCCATGGTATTTTTCTTTTGGAAAGCGGTCAACGCCAAAATCCAACGGATTTTTTTAGGATTTGCAGCAGGGGTTATGATCGCAGCATCGGTATGGAGCCTCCTAATCCCAGCCATTGAAGAAGCCGAATCCACAGGAGGGATCGGATGGATCCCGGCAGCAGGTGGATTTGTCCTCGGCATCGCCTTTCTCATGTTGATGGATGTACTGCTTCCGCACTTGCATTTGGATGCCAATAAGCCGGAAGGCCTAAAATCCTCTTGGAAAAGAACAACCTTATTGGTGCTGGCTGTAACGCTGCACAACATTCCAGAAGGGATGGCGGTAGGGTTATCCTTTGCATTAGCGGCGCAGCATGGTGGGGATTCTGCGACCTTATCGGCAGCGATGGCGCTCGCTTTAGGCATTGGTATTCAAAATTTCCCCGAAGGAGCTGCCATTTCTCTTCCGCTTCGGCAGGAAGGGATCTCCCCAAAAAGAGCTTTTCTTTATGGTAGTATGTCGGGCATTGTAGAACCGATCTTTGGAATCTTGGTGGTGCTGATAGCGGGATCCATTCAGCCTTTGATGCCGTGGCTATTATCGTTTGCCGCCGGTGCCATGATGTATGTGGTAGTCGAGGAGCTTATCCCGGAGGCTCATTTGGGAGAACACTCCAATGTGGGGACTCTTGGTGTGATGTCAGGTTTTCTAATTATGATGATTTTGGACGTTGCGCTGGGATAAAGATGTCAAAAAAACGAAAGGAGAGCCAATTTTATTGGTTCTCCTTTCGTTTGTATAGATATTAAAACAGCATCCGGCTGACTTCTACCTGATGGTTATATCTTTGAATGTATTCGGTTTGACGATGAAGATCATCCGCCGTGTGGATGAAGTCATTTTGCTGATGAAGCTGCATCTGCAGGGGGACGGGCAAGGATAAAAAATAACTTCGAGAACTTCGGCTTTTTTGAATCAGAGAATGCAGATTTTTATAGGGCATTTAGGTCACCTCAAAGTTATTATTTGAACGCCCTATTGAAATATACTTAAACGATAGGATCAATAAAAATTGTGTTCAAAACGACTTGTTTTAGACATTTAACTGTGTTAAAATAAAAATTAGATAAGAGATATAGTTAATTTGTATAGAAACGAGTGCATTTCTTATCGCCAATGGATTGAGAGGAGGACCTAGCATGAGTTTTCGCATAGTTACCATCAGCCGAGAGTTCGGCAGTGGAGGACACAGAATTGGAAAGATGGTGGCCGAAAAATTGGGCATCCAATATTATGATAACGAATTGGTAACCAAGATTGCAGAAAAAAGTGGATTTGCCCAGTCCTTTATTCAAGAACACGGAGAGGAGACCAATGCTACAAACAGTCTGCTGTTCAGTTTGAGCAACTGGGGAACGTATTATAATTATACCGTTTCAGATCAGCTCTATTTTGCCCAGCGCAGGGTGATTGAAGAATTGGCAAACAAGGCGCCTTGTGTAATTGTGGGCCGATGTGCAGACTATATCTTGCGGGAACGCACCGACTGTCTTAATGTATTCATTCACGCCAACATGGATTTTAAAAGAAAGCGTATTATAGAGCTTTATGGGGAAAAGGGTACCAACTTGGATAAGAAGATTCTTGAAAAAGATAAGAGGAGAAAAGCCTATTACAAGTATTATACCAATCAAAGCTGGGGAGAGGCTTTAAATTATCATCTGTGTTTAGACAGCGGCATTATTGGTCTGGAAAAATGCGCCGATGTAATTGCCCAGCTCATGGGTTAAAGCGACCAATTGACAGTTGCTTGAGTCAATAAAGGTGGTTGACTTTATTTGGCAAACTACATATAATAAATTCATAAAAAGCGGTGCGTCATAAAAAGTGGCGTACCGCTCTTTTTTACTAGATAAAATCAATCAGGGAGGACATCGATGTGAGACAAGCGGTATTAGCAGTGCATTTGGGGGTCAATTGTCCTGATGCGGAAAAGGCGATGGATTCGATAGACAAAGTCATCAAAGAGGCTGCACCAGGGGTAGATTTTTTTCGGGTGTTGGCCAATGCCTCATCGGTAGGAAAGGCTTTTCTTTTGGGACTGGATGAAACATTTTGCCGTTTGGAAAAAGAAGGATACACACACATTGCTGTACAATCTACCTATCTATTGGATGGTGTCAAATACCGCGAAATTAAGGCGTGCGTGGATAAATGGAAACCGAGATTCACGCAGTTGCTTTTGGCTGATCCGCTGCTTTCAAGCACGGGCGATTTAAGATATCTTGCCGAAGGGCTGAATAATATGTATCCAAACAAAGAAGGCGAGACATTGGTGATGGTCGGCCACGGGACAGACTGTTTTTCCAATGTGGTATATCCTGCCTTGCAGGGGATCTTTCACACTATGGGCCGGGATGATATTGTGATCGGCACAATAGAGGGTTGGCCTGATTTTAAGAATGTGATAAAATGGTTGTCGTGCATTCCAAGCACAGATTTGCACTTGGTTCCCTTGATGATGACGGCGGGAAAGCATGCCTGCCGCGACATTGCAGGGGAAAAGGACAGCTGGAAATCCAAGTTGGAACAAGCTGAGTACCAGGTGCGTTGTACCATAAAGGGGCTTGGCGGAACACCGATAATACAGCAATTGATGGTACGGCATCTCACAGAGGTTATGGGACAATTAAAATGTATGGAAAGAAGATAACAAGGAGGGGTATCCTTTGCGCGGTTTTCGAATTGTTGCAGTAATGTTGATTGCGTTGGCTTTCTTCACAGGATGTACAGTAGAGGATGGGGGACAATCATCTGTCCAGCCGCAAAACTCCAGCGTCTCACAGGATGAAAACTCCGCTTCCCAGCCGGTGACCTTCACCGATGCTCTGGGATACGAGGTGACGGTAAACAGTTGGAGCCGAGTGGTTTCTCTTTACGGAAGTTTCGGGGAGACATGGGTTTTGGCAGGAGGACAGCTTACCGGTACGACAAATGATGCTGTTAAAGAACGAAATCTGGACTTAGGAGACGATGTTGCTATTGTAGGCACAGTCCAGCAGCCTAATTTAGAAGAGATCTTGGCTTTAAATCCGGATTTCCTCATCTTATCTGCCGATACTGCCGAACATGTCGACCTACATCAAGCACTAAACGATGCAGGCATTGTCCATGCTTATTATCGAGTGGATGAATTCTCGCAGTACTTAGATATGCTGGAACAATTCTGTTCCATGACCGGGCGTCAAGACCTTTACGAAAAGAATGGCCTGGAGATACAAAAGCAAATCGACGCCACACTCAAAGCAGTGGAAGGACAACCTCATCCATCGGCACTGTTGATTCGAGCCTTCTCCAGCGGTGCTAAAGCGAAAGGGGAGGACAATCTAGCAGGCGTTATGTTGCGCGACTTAGGGGCGGACAATCTGGTTTCTCAGTACGAGAGCCTATTGGAAGATGTGAGTGTTGAAGAGATCATCGCTGCTGATCCGGATTTTATTTTTGTAGTTACAATGGGTTCCAGCGAGGAAAAGGCCCTGGCCTATATGGAGGACCATTTGGAAAGCAATCCGGCTTGGGCGGGACTCTCAGCAGTGAAAAACGGACGTTATATTGTCTTGCCCAAGGATCTCTTCCACTATAAACCAAATGCCCTCTGGGGGGAAAGTTATGCCTATCTTGCGAAGATCTTATATCCGGATCTTGCCGCCGAAATCCAGTAAAGGAAAATGGGCGATGCTGGGAATCCTGGTGGTTTTACTCTGTGCAGCGATTTTAGCCAGTATCCGTTGTGGAAGTCAAAATTATACGATGGGACAAATTATCTCCTCCCTGAAGGCGGGCGATCAAGGAGATACTGTTTGGCGAGTGGTGATGCATGTGCGTCTTCCTCGGACATTGGCCTGTCTTTTGGCTGGATGTGCATTGGCTGTGGCAGGTGTATTGATCCAGTCGGTCCTTAACAATGCCATGGCGAGTCCCAGCGTCATCGGAGTCAATGCAGGGGCAGGATTTTTTGCCTTGTTAGCGGCCATTGTATTTCCAGAAGTAGCCGGCCTTGTATCAGCGGCTTCTTTTTTGGGTGCTCTGCTGGCCACTCTTTTGATCTACGCCTTGGCCTCAAGAGCTGGTCTTTCCAGAACAACGCTGGTTTTAGCGGGCATTGCCGTCAGCAGCATGCTGACAGCGGGCATTAATACCATCACCCTTCTGTATCCTGATGCAGTAATCGGCGCGACAGGGTTCATGTTAGGCGGATTTTCTGGGGTGACGTTTTCCGCTATTCAGGGAGCGATTGTATATCTTCTGATCGGTCTTGTGATGGCAGCACTTTTGGCCACTGATCTTAATGTTTTGCAGTTGGGGGAGGAGAGCGCAGCCAGTCTGGGACTCCACATCGGACGCACCCGGTTTTTAGCCATTGTGGCAGCAGCCTTGTTGGCAGGAGCGGCCGTCAGTTTTGCGGGACTTCTGGGTTTTGTTGGACTTCTGATTCCTCACGCAGCCCGACGTCTGATTGGAAATGACAATGTTTGGCTTTTACCGGCTTCAGCCCTGTTGGGTGGCGTATTCGTAATTTTCTGTGACCTGCTGGCAAGGATGCTGTTTGCACCCTTTGAACTGCCTGTGGGTATTGTGATGTCCCTTTTGGGAGGACCTTTTTTCTTATTCCTGCTCCTGCGGCATAAAAGGAGTCGTGTTTATGGTTGAATTTTGCCATGTGACAGCCGGGTACGGAGGAGAGCCCATTTTAAAAGATCTGTGTTTTTCCATTCCTGAGGGCAAGATTACCTCTTTAGTGGGTCCAAATGGATGTGGGAAGACTACGTTATTGCGTGCCGCAGCCAGACAGCTTCCATCGGTAAAAGGGGAGATTTTTCTCAGACATCGTCCCCTTGAAAGCTATGAACGCAAGGAGTTTGCACGTACTGCAGCTTTTTTGCCGCAGATGAGAAACGTACCCTCTATTACTGTGGAACGGTTGGTTTCCCATGGCCGTTTTCCATATCTGGGACTTTCCCGGAAAATGAGGTCTCAAGATCGCCAGGCGGTGCAGAAGGCGATGGAATCCACCGGAGTCTCCCAGTGGGCCTTGAGAGAACTGACAGAGTTGTCCGGAGGTCAACGGCAAAGGGTGTATATCGCCATGGTCTTAGCCCAGGATCCGGATATTATCTTTTTGGATGAACCGACGACCTATTTGGATTTAAAGCATCAATTTGAACTTTTAGAGCTTTTACAAAAGCTCAATCAGGAAGGAAAAACCATTGTCATGGTGTTGCATGACTTATCCCATGCCCTGCGGTATAGCCATAAGATTGTATTGCTGGAAGAAGGACGGCTTGTAGCTGACGATACCCCAGAGGCTTTGTTTTATCAGAAGCAGTTGGATCGCGTTTTTCAAGTCTGTACCCATCAGGCAGAAGAGGCTTATTACTTCACGCCGCAAAAAGACTAATCTGTGTTTTCAGCACAGGTTGGTCTTTTTTTGTGGGATAGGGGAAGCAATCATAAAATTTCTTTGTTGAAACTCTACTATTTTAAGATACGTAAATATGGTAAAAACCCAGAAACTCTTTCGATAGAGAAGAATATGATTGACAAATTTTGCGACATTTTGTAAAATAATAAGCAATGAAAATGCGGTATAGAAAGAAGAAAGGGCGATGATATGGCGGAAATAATTGACGATGCGAAAAGAATGCTGTGTGTTGTAGAAATGACCGATGAACTTCCGGCTCTTAGGGCTAAATTGGGGCTATCCCAGGAGGAGATAGCCGATAAATTAGGGATGTCTAGGCAGACATATAATGCAATTGAGTGCAAAAAAAGAGCTATGGGATGGAATACCTGTTTATCGATGGTCACATTTTTCTACCACAATCCCAAAACAGCCGTTATGCTGAAAAACAGCGGGCATATTATGGAATTGGTAAATGAGGTGCTGACGTAATATTACGCAGGTTGATTTCAGGAGGGTGTGAGTTTTATGGCAGAACTTATCGGATTAGGGCTCATCATTTTAGGAATTTATTTATTTGTAGAATACGCATTGCCTTTTGTGGCTGCCGGAGCGGGAATTGTAGCTGTAATTATCACATGCATTGCGCTTCTGATGGGACTGTTTACAGCCCTTAAGAATTACATAAAGGCCATCAAACAAGAGGTCCATCTTCTGCATTGGACTTGGGAAAAAGGTGATGAACCGGCTATACGGAGTTATTTTTTCGGTCCAGGGTACGTTCAGCTCGGCAGGACGATAAAGACTGCATTCCGATTCAATGCCGACTCCGGGAGAAAAGTAAACGCCACAGCTGCCAAGTTTAAAAGAACGGGAGGCATATTGGGGGCATGCAAAACGGTCGGAGCATGGATTTATCAGCTGGTGTCTTACATCATTATCTTTTTGGTGGGGAGCGTCTTATGTGTGGTATTCAGCCTGATCCACGGTTCGATTACTACAGTGTTTATGCTTTTGACCTATGTGCTTTTCTCGGTGACATGGCTGGTGGACCGGCTTTACCTTGTTAAAAACAAGATTCGTTCAGATTGTCCCAACTGCCACAGTCATTTTCTGATTCCCCACTTTATGTGTCCCAAATGCGGTGAGGTTCATAAGAAGTTGGTACCCGGCCCCTATGGCATCTGGAAACACACATGTACCTGCGGGCAGAAACTACCTGCGACTTTTTTTAACGGACGTTCTAAATTAGAAGCCTTTTGTCCAGACTGTAGCGCATCCCTAGTGGCCTCTAACGCCCGCCCCATAGTATTTCAGCTGGTAGGCGGCAGCAAAGCGGGGAAAACGGTGTTTATGGCGGCCTTTTTTCACAATTATCTGGAGAAACTTTCAACGAAAAAATCCATTCAAGTCACCATAGCGGAACAATACCGTCCCTATTTTCAAGAGCTGGAACAATGGTATCAGGGCATCGACTGTCCAGCTACCGCGCAGCTTAATTCACAGATGTACCCATTGCTTGTGGACAGCGACTTAGGAGTACGCCGTCAGTTTTCCATTTATGACATCGCTGGGGAGATGTTCGACGGCTTTACCGCCGACAGTCAGGTTCAACAGCAACAGTTCCACTATTGCGATGGCCTTATTTTCTTAATCGATCCCTTCAGCAGCGGAGACCTTAGAAACGGTCGGATAGAAGACGGCGGAGACCTTTCGGACTTCAGCGATATGGCGGCGGAAGATGTAGCCACTAATTTTATCAATTACTTAATCCGGACGGGTCATGCCAAAGCCAATACCCGCTGTAACATTCCTATCGCCGTGGTGATCGCTAAAGCGGATATCAAAGAGGTAAAACGTGTGATTGGACCGGCTAAGATCCAGAGTATCCTGCGGAAAAATCCTGAGAAGTATCAGTCGGTACAGCAGGTCAGAGATGAAGAATGCCGCAATTTCTTGTTGGATATCGGCTTGTCGGCTACAGTGGAAAGCTTGGAGACACAGTTTAGCAATCTGCATTATTTTCCAGCCAGTGCCATGGGACATACACCGGATGGTTCAGAATATGAGCCATGGGGTGTAATGGATGCAGTAGAATGGATGCTCCCTTTGGCGGATAAAAACTTTGCGGACCTTGTTGGCGAACCGATTGATACAGCGGTATAAAAGGAGGAATGTAATACTATGGCAATGGACAAAAAATTGAAAAAAGATATGATGCATGCGTCCAGCGGAAACGATGTACCGGATAAAGATGCTAGTCCCGATCCTATCTTTTGCGAAAAAGAAGAGGAAGTGATACCAAATCCAGACGGACAATCTTTTGATCCGATGCCCCCGATGCCTTCCTTTGCGCAGGGGCCGGGATGGGATCAGACAAAAGTCAAGGACGCTCCGGCAGAGGACAATGCATTCATGGACGAACTGTCTTCTATGCTGCAAGACGTTCAGAACCAGATCTACAGGGTCAATCAGAGTGTAGAAGACCTGAACCAGCGGCTTTTAAAGCAGGATCAAAGCCTGAGCCAGAGCATAGATGAAATACAACGCAGCCTGCAGAGCAGGACAAAGATGCAAACGGAAAAAGAGACGATTTCACCCGAACAACTTCAATCTTTTGGAGCGATGCTCCAGGCAGTTGCAGAGAAGCAGGACCGCAACGATCGCCAGATCGCACAGACTTTGCGGGAAAACGCTAATTTTCAAATTCAAGTTCGTCAAGGTATGCAGCACGATCTGGATGAATTAAAAGCTCAAAGCAATGGAGAACAGTTTAATCCCATTTTAAAAGAGATTGCTACTCTGTATGTAGAATACCACAGTTTGCTGGAAGAGCAACTGGAATCCCGTGTATCCAAAAATCTGATGGCTATGTTTGAACAGATGGCCGATCTTTTAGCCGACTACGAGGCTGAGGTGTGTAGAACTCCTGTGGGGGAAGTGCGCCAGACTAGGATATGTAAAGTTGTCAAGAAGATCCCAACTGGAGATAAAAAGCTACATAATACCGTAGCAAATAGCCGTAAACCAGGGGTTGTACGTGGAAGAACGGTTTTATACCCTGAATTTGTGGATGTTTATGTGTATGACTCCGCATTGGAGCCGATCGAAGCACAAGACAATGAACCTGAGGAAACGTTTCCTGTTGTGCCGGAGCCGGTGATATCGGAATCTCAGCAAGAGGAAGATTGTTAAATTACATGTTTATTATTACAATAGTGTTGTGAAAGGAGATTATTTATATTATGAGTACACATGGTATTGACCTTGGAACGACTTACTGCTGCATTTCTACCTTGGATCGAAATGGAAATCCGGAGGTTATCCGCAATCAGATTGATGCAAGCGATACATTGGCATCGGCAGTATTTTTTGAAAGTGCGGACAATGTCATCATCGGCAATAGTGCAAAAGACATGGTGGAGACTGATGGGGATCGCGTGGTTCAGTTTGTGAAACGAGAGATCGGAAAACCAGATGCTCCGGTCCGTGAATTTGACGGGAAAACCTATACACCTGTAGAAATCAGCACCCTGATTTTAAAGCGTCTCAAACAGATGGTGGAAGAGCAGGGCGGTACCGTAGATGATGTAGTCATTACCTGTCCGGCTTATTTCGGCCTGGAGGAGAGAAATGCCACCCGTAAAGCTGGTGAAGCTGCCGGCATGAACGTATTAAACCTCATCAACGAACCAACTGCAGCGGCGCTGAGTTATTGTGCCAGACAGTTCCAGGAGGAACGCACGATCTTAGTCTACGATCTGGGCGGCGGTACTTTTGACGTCACCATTGTCAAGATGTCGCTGGTGACCAATGAGGAAGGCAATGAAGTGCAAAAGATCAAAGTCATCACCACCGGCGGCAACGACTTGTTGGGCGGTAAAGATTGGGATGACGCTTTGTTCAATTATATTATGCAGGCTTGCTGCGACGAGAACGGACTTACCCCGGATGAAATTGATGTGGAAACAAAACAAATCATCCGAAGCAGGGTGGAGACTACGAAAAAGCGTTTGAGCGACAGCGATACCGCTAAAGTCAAAATCAATGTCAATGGTTCCATGACTAATGTCCAGATTACACGCCAGGAGTTTGAAAATTTGACCTCCGATAAAGTGGCCCAGACCATGAACTATGTGGAAGAGACTCTCCAGAAAGCGGGTAATCCTGACATCGATACCGTACTTTTGGTAGGAGGTTCCACCTTCATGCCCATGATCCGGACGGCGGTGGAAGCACGGTTCCCGGGCAAAGTCCAGATTGAAGATCCCGACCGTGCTGTGGCGAAAGGCGCAGCTATCTATGCCAGCATGCTGGTGGAAGAGATCCAGGAAAAGGAACAGCAAGCAGGAACTACGGGAGGACAAGGCGGTCAAGAGGAACCCGGAAGTTCTTCCGCCGGCGTAGGCAGCGGAATCACGACCTCAGCTCCAACCGGCATTATTGAGGATCAAACCCCTCGTTCTTTTGGCCCCGGCGTCTTAAATGAAAATATGGACTACATTGTGGACAACATCATAAAGATGGGGGATGTTATGCCGGCATCGGCTGTCAAGACCTATTTTACAGCAGCCGACAACATGGAAAAAATTGTGCTGCGAGTGTTTGAAAACATGTGTATTCTGGATTCACTCACTCCCTGCGTCAACAATTTGGGGGAGGAACAGCCTACCGATCCGGCTCACAATGTGAAGCTATTGGGTACTCTAGAGATGCTTTTACCTCCCAACACGGCAAAAGGCTCTCCCATTGAGGTGAATTTCCAGGTGGATGCCATTGGTGTATATGTCAAAGCAGTCAATTTATCCACCGGAGAGACAGTGGAAACCACATTGCGGATGGATTCCGATATTGATATGGCGAACAGTGCCGTCAATCAGTTGAGCGTATCCGGCGAATAAACCAGTATAAGCTGGGAAAAGTGCTGCTGATTTTTGAGCACATCTTTTGGATACGGTAGAACCTAGTTGCTGGATGGATTTGGCTGTAAAACGAAAGGGTGCGCTCTGATAAGTCCCAGATCAGGCGCACCCTTTTTGTGATATTTTGTGCAAAGGGAGCCCGTACAGCTTTTTTTGCAGTTGGGAGGGAAACCACATTGGGAATCAAGATAGGAATTGATTTGGGCACCACCTTTTCTGCTGTGGCTATGATAGACAAACAAAAGGGGATACCAGTTATTATCCCGAACTCCATGGGCGAACGCATTACTCCATCGGTCATCCAGTTTACTGAGGATGGAGATATCATCGTAGGAGCTGAGGCGAAAGAGGCGTTTGAGGCAGGAGAATCGGGCTGCACTTCGGTATTCAAACGCAGCATGGGAAAGAACGATACGTACTGTACCTTTTATGGAAAGAGCTATACGGCGGAAGATTTGTCGGCCATTCTCTTGAAGCACCTGAAAGAGGAGGCAGAAAAGGTCACTGGTCAGAAAGTGGAAGAAGCGGTGGTAACGGTCCCCGCTTATTTTTACCATAAAGAACGCCAAGCCACGATCAATGCGGCCAAAAAAGCCGGTCTCAAAATCCGGCAGATTATCAACGAACCTACGGCAGCTGCCATGAACTACGGCGTTAATCACTGGAGAGAAAATGCGCGTGTTCTTGTGTATGATTTAGGCGGAGGAACTTTTGACGTCACATTGGTGCAGATGAAAAAAGACGGACAAATGGAGTCGCTGCAAACCACAGGAGACCATACCCTGGGCGGCAAGGACTGGGATGCACGTATTTGCGCATTGCTGGAGGCCAGGGTAGCGTCGGATACAGGTGTTTTAACCAGCGAATATCCTCAAGTGAGACAGGTCATCAGTCAAATGGCGGAAAGCGTTAAAAAACAATTGACTTCACGAAATACCGCTTCTGCGCGCATCAATCTGCCGGGATACGGATGGTATGGAACCTCTGTAACATTGGAAGAGTTTGACCAAAGCACTACCGACTTAATCCAGAGGACGGGTGCATTGTGCGAAAATTTACTCAAGGGGCTGGGCATCGGATGGCAAGATATCACTGATATCCTGCTGGTAGGCGGATCGACACGGATGCGCCAGGTATCCACATATCTCAAAAGCGTGAGCGGACACACCCCATTGTCCCAAGTCAATCCCGATGAAGCCGTAGCGTTGGGTGCGGCGATTCAAGTGCATTTGCCGCTTCCGGAATACAGCGTATTGACCATGGCTCCTCAGGAGATGGAAAATAAAAAGAAAACAGGATTTCGTCTGTTTTCTTCCAAGAAGCCGTCTGAACCTTCCTCCAAGCCATCTCCGCAGCATCCTCTTCCTAGAACGGTAGGGAAAGAGACCACACTGGAAAACGCTTTGTGCATGAACCATGTGGATGTTGTAGCCCATGCCATGGGAATTATTGCCGTCAATGCGGAGGGAACGTATTATATTAACAAGACCATTGTACCGGCCAATCAGAAGATCCCTGTAAAATGTGCGCGGGCATTTCATTATTATACATCTTCCACAGAAGAAAACGAATTGGAAATTTACGTTTTGCAGGGGGAAAAAGCGCCGCTGGAATGCCAGATCATCGGTAAGTATGTGGTGTCTGGCATCCATCATGACAGAGCACACAACCCCACCTTGATCCGCATCCAGTATAGCTATGATGTTAACGGCATGGTTCATGTACAGGCCCGCCAAGAGAAGGATCGTTTTGATTTACCCATTCGCGAGGAGCCTGTACCAGACGATATGAGCAAATACGGACGTCCCATTGATCCAAGTGAGATGGCTCCCGTAATGGAACCGCTTTCCTTGGTGATGGCGGTGGATGTATCCGGAAGCATGTCGGGCAAGCCGATTCAAGACGCTTTAGACGCTATGTGCCATTTTGTGGATCAGTTTGACGATTACCCCGGAGATGTCCAAATTGGAATTATCGCAGTATCGGATCGATCCAAGATTGTTCAGAATCTGACCAGCGATTTAAAAAGATGCAAAAGTTCGATCCGGTCCATCAGAAGCTGCATGACGGGAGTATGCAACGACGGCCATCCCTTTGACGATATCAGCCGGATGCTTTCCCGATGCGATAGTAAAAATATGGCCATTGTCCTGGCCGACGGCGTATGGTCATACCAGAATCGGGCCATCCGAGCAGCGAAATCTTGCCATCAGCAGGGCATTGATATTACAGGTATCGGGTTCGGGTCGGCTGATAAACAGTTTCTTCGGGATATTAGCTCTGGAGATGTCAAATCCATGTTGGTCAACCAAAGTGAACTGACAAAAAGTTTTGGTAAAATCGCGCAGGAGATCGGCGGCGGGTCGGGAGGCAAACGAGGAAAAGCCGGTTCAGAGACGCAGGTTGACACTTGGGAAGCGGTGGATGAGTGTTGAGATTGCGCAGTTGTGTGTCGATCGGAGAGAAAGGGCAGGCAGATTTTCTAGAAAGGAAGTAGGGCATGGAACGAAAAAATTATTTTGAAATGTTAGGTCTGGATTTTGATCCACCTGAACGAAATGAACGCAAGATGCAGCTGGCCCTCGATAACTGGAAAAAGCGGATGGAAGATATGCTTGCCAATGAGACCATTGCCACAAGAAGAACCGCTATTTCGGATGAACTAAGTCAATACAATGCCATTTCTGACTTGTTAAAAGATACCAAATTACGAAATCAAGAGGCAAGGGCCTTAAAGGAACAGCGTATCCAACAGTTGGAGAAGCTGATTGATATTTTATTGATGGGCCAGTCCGGGACGATGGAGGTTACCGGTGCACAAATACGCAACGTTTCTTTAAAACTCAAATTGTCCATTAAAACGGTGGAGGAGATCTACAAGAAGAAAGGCTTTGAAATCCAAAAACGAAATGCTACCATAAGCTTGAATGAAGCATTTCTCTCCACTGTTATTTTTAATAATATCTGTGATAAATTAGATCAATTGCGGAAGATGACTATCCCCCAGTATCCTTGGACGTCCAACGTGACGGATCTGTATGATCTGGCTTGTTTTCTCAGCGGAGGAGGGGAGGAAGACCGCACTAGTTTTCACCGGAAGCGGACGGCGGAGTTGCACGGCATTATGGATAGCTGGTCGGCTCGTCTAGCCAGTGATATGAGTGCTCAAGGACATCTGCTTGCGGATCTTTTTACCGCAGGCACAAGCCAGGTATTTGATTCGGAGGCAAACCGGAAAAAGTACGATCAATCTCTGGAGCGAAATAAATTAAAAGAATTTTTTGCTCTGTTAAAAAGTGCGCCGGAGGACTTTAAACGGGACCGATATTTCGCCGATACCTGTATTGGAACCATTCAAAAAAGTTTTCCGGATTATAACTTAGCTCTGGCTCTCTATAATCAAGAGGCCGGCATTGCACAAGATCCTTATGAACCGATCGAGGCTCTGATCCATGTCAGCTGCGGCGTGTGTCATACACCTGCCCAGTTCCGCACCCACGAAGAAGCGGAAAAGGCTCGATGCGCGGCCTGTGGCGCTTCACTTTATACCCAATGCCCAAAATGTGGGCGAAAGGTTCCAACGTCAGCTGATCGATGCTTATGCAATTTCCAACTCTCTGAGATGCAGTTTTTTGAGGATTATTTGAAAGCCGCTCAGTTTGCTTTAAAAGAGATGGATCTGTCTGAAGCGAGAAGACAGCTTTCCCTTGCGGAGAATGCCTATCCTGGACATCCCAAACTAGCATCGCTTCAGAAACAAGTCAAAGAGGAAAGCGATCGTTACCAAAAGCCTTTGGACGAATTACAAGCTCTTATTGCAGGGAATCTATTTTCCCAAGCCCAAAAGAAGCTTCATTTGATTGCATCCACTATGCCGCAGCTCAGGTTAGATACGCAACGAAAACTGATCCAGGAGAAGTTGGAGGAGGCAAAAAGACGAATGCCTTTGCCATCGATTTCTCCAGCCGATGCGGCAAATCGATGTATGGAAGTTCTCCGCATTGTCAAGGATTATCAGCCTGCATTGGATCAATTGAGATCTTATCCGCCAAGGATGCCGCAGAATCTGCAGGCTGCTACACAAAATACTTCAAAACTGATATGCATTCTAAGCTGGACTGCTGCCGGTGACAGCGGCGTGACCTATCAGGTAGTACGCAAGAAGAATGGCATTCCTAGCCAGTATTCAGATGGAGAGATCTTAGCGAAGGATCTCAATGCACTGGAATACAGAGATGAATCCATTCAACCGGGTGTCAGTTATGGATATGGTGTATTTGCCTGCCGATATGGTGTATATTCTCCTGCCGCTACCTGTGAAGTAGTAAACTACAGTGAACTGGACGAAAGCAAATTGGAAGCGGTATCGGAAAACGGAAGATGTTGTTTTAGATGGTCTTTGCCGACAAATTGCCAAGGAGTTCGGATCCTGCGGGCACAAAATGCTATACCGGGAGAAGCGCCAGGCCGGGATGCCACGGTGGTGGTGAGCGGCGCTTCGACAAATTTTGAAGATTGCAATGTACAAAACAATGTCCGGTACGGTTACCGTTTGCAGTGTATTTATCCCTACCAGAATGGATTCCGGTTCAGCCGTGGCATTACAACGATGCTGATGCCGGAAGCCGCTCCTGTAGCTGTACAAAATGTAACCATTCAGATGAGGGGAAAGACTGCCACTGTCTCATGGAAAAATGTGGAGAATGTCCGGCGTATGATTCTCATCCGAGAAGTCAAAAATTCGGTCTCAAGGGATCAGATCGGCAAACTGTTTCATATGTCAGATCTGTTATCCGTACTGGGGAGAGGCAAAGCATTTGCCAGCGCAACCAATACCGATGGTTCCTGTCAGTTTGAGTTGCCTCCTCATACGTCTTGCAATTTGGCTATCGTATCGGCCTCCAGTTCCAAAGGCGTAATTTCGGATATTATCCGCGTATCCAGCGTGGAAAAATGCGAAATCAACCGGTCGGAAACTAGGATTGAAAACAATATGCTTAAAATTGTTTTGCAAAAACTCCCCATGTATTTGGAAGCAATCCATTACATAGCCGCCGTCAAGACAGGGCCTTCCATCCCGTGGGCGGCGCAAGAGGATGCCAAAGAGAGAAATCTTCTAATGATTTCAAGATCCAACTATGAAAAAGACGGTATGATTGTGGTAAATCGCCTTCCGGAAGAGAACTTATATATTTCTGTTATTGGCCAGTACAAAATGCCCAATGGAACGGTGGTTTATTCTGAACCATCCCGTATTAAGCTGAGCAATAAACCAAAAGAAAAGATTTCTTATCATCTGGAGTGGGCTTCAGCCGGGTTCTTTTCCAGCAGGAAGAAACCTAAAAATTGTAAGTTGATTGTCCAAAGCGATGCCCCGGAGATACCACAGATGAAATTGGTGTATCGTTCGGACGGCCACATTCCTATGAAGTTACAAGATCCAAAGACCGTTGTGCTGCACTTGATACCGGAATCAGAGAATGGACTTTCAAATGGGAAATATGTTTATTCATTTCCCGATTCTACTTGGGAAAGCATTGATCCTAAGACGGAAATCCGCCTGATGATTTCGGATAACGATAGGGCGGAATATGAGGTTGTTTGCAGCGACTTATCCAGTCTGAAGGTACCGCAATCTTAAAGAAAATTGTTGTTATTAAAATGGAGGTGCTAAAATCGTGGCAATATTACATTCGAATGTATTGTGTCCGTACTGCTTATCGGAGCTGCGGGATAAGGATGTAAAGTTTGTGTGCCCTATGTGCGGGACAGAGGTTGTTCCATCTAAAATGGATGTCATGCTAAAAAAGATCCCGAAGTGTAAAAACGCCGGCTGTCACAACACTTTGGCCAGCGATAGAACTTGTAGTCATTGCAACGCCAGCTTACCGCCGGATATCTTGGACTATTCCAAGTATCTGCGCTTCAGTATCTTGGGAATCACAGGGGCAGGCAAAACCAATTTTCTCACCGCTATGCTTCATGAGCTTCGTCATACGTCGGGATCACCTTTGGTAATAGCCCCTATGGACAACAATACCAGTACAATCTTTCAGGATAATGTGAGAGCCATGTACGATCAACGTCAACCGGTTCCCGCCACACCTCCTGGAACACCGCCCCAGCCTCAGCAGTGGCGTATCCGTGACCGCAGTAAAATGTCCGATAAAAAGATCGCATCTTATTCCATGACCATTTTTGACGGCGCTGGAGAAGATTGTGAAAATATCAATCCAGTCATCAGCCGCTATATTTCCCAATCCAAGGTTTTGGTCGTGCTGATTGATCCGCTGGCGTTACCGGGGGTCTGCAACTCGATCTCACCGGATGTCCTGCGGTGGTCCACTACCGCCCAGCATGACATGGACGCTTCGGCCAACATGGTGGACGGTATTGCCGATTACATCCGTCAAAGTTGTGGACTCCGCCCGGGTGCATTGATTGACCGGGACGTGGCAGTGGTGTTTACAAAGATGGATGCAGTAAAAGATAGTTTTGGAAGCGCTACCGTCACACAGCCCAGTCCCCATCTCAACCGGAAGGGATTCGTCAAAGCCGACAGCGATGCTGTGGATGCTGAAATCAAAGACTGGCTGGAGGCCCAAGGAGAATCCACTTTCTTAGCAGCCATCGACACCAATTTTCGCCAAGGACGAGTGCGATTTTTTGGCGTGTCCAGTTTTGGCCAGCCGCCGACCGGTGACAACCAGTTGAGCAAGATAATACCGCATCGAGTGTTGGATCCGCTGATGTGGATGCTATCCAAAGAGGGCATTATTCCCGTCTTATCGTAACGGTACACGCTATTTTTGAAAGGAAGGGCTCTTTATGCTAAATCAGCTTGTGTACACTCGATGTTTTCCCCATCGGGATTTAAAGAATCAAGGGCAGGTTGTCCGCAACGAGGGCTTTGGCGTTTTTTCCATGAGTCCGGAACTCTTTGACCAACAGGATCCAGAGAGCTTTGATTATCTGCAAGCCAGACTGGCTATTAAAAACGGCTCCAATGAGACGTCTCCAATTGGACTGTTCCATTCATACGAATATATGGTTTTAAAACCAGGCGTCTATGCCTTCAGCTTTGAATATGAGAGGCCTCACTGTAAAACACCTCGTCCCAACGGGAAAACCCATCGTTCCGGTACCTATATGAAACAGTGCCTGGTGGGAGAAATAGAGGGATATCCCTGCGAATGGTTTGGATCGACAACATGGGATGCACATTTAAAATCAGAAAACGACTATTATTTAGATGCGCCGCCGGATGCCGTCCCAGATTATTTGCCCCAGGTTTCTGAGAAACCCGTGGGGAGAAAGATTACCATGGAGAAGGCGGCAGCTTTTGTCCGTGATGGAAGAAAAGAAGCTGTAAAAGCAGCCATCTGGTTTCTTGTCCATGAATACGGTAAGCCGGAGGAGGAACGAAAGGTCCTGCTCGTTAAGGATACACCAGAAAACGTGGAGCTTTGGATTGCGGCCATTGAATATGCTTTCTCATCCAAGATGGCTCGGAACATCAGTTTTAATACCAACTGCTCTAAATTAGGGATGCAAACTGACAACAGCCTTTTTTATTATACCGATGCCTCCGGCAAGTTTTATCCCGTTGCCAACCGGAGTCTAGCACTAAAGAGGCATCCTTACTGTATGATAGTAGGGTATCATCCCAAAGATAATTATTGCGTTTCTCTCAAACCGATGCCTGCAAGCAATTTTGTCGTGCTGGACGGCATCAGTAAACAGGTTTCCTTCACACCGGATTCTTCCATAAGCCATCCCTATTATCAGGCGGCTGTGGAATATGGAGAAGATATCCAGGATTTTTGCAGCTATGTGTTGCCCAGCTTATCGCTGACAGAGGTGACGCCATCGCTTCCACAGCTCTATGACGCTTTTCAGTATCTTCTGGATTCCAACCATAAGGCGGATACCTGGAAGTATTCCTCCACAATTGCTCACATCAATACGCTAAGCCAATTCGGAGAAATCAATAACGACGTCTTGAATGGATATCTGCTGGATCAAGCCCTTTCTGTCTACGCAAAAATGGCCGATGAGGATGAGCAGAATAATCTTTTGCTGTTGCAGATTCTGTGGAAGCTGTCACTGCGTCTGCACCGGGAAAAGGATATCATCGGAATCGTGGCCGACAAGCTTCAGTACTGTCTGACCCATCTCTCCACCTCGGCTTTGCAGCTGGGGCGGACTTGGACAGCCTTAAAGAGTTCTTCTATGGATAGCCTGGTAGCGGCTGTGCTGGATGACCTTTTTAACGATACGGAACTTTCCATCTATACCAAGCAATTAGAAGCTGCTGGTCCGGAGGCGACGGACATTCTATTAGAGATGTTTTTCTATACCTTGCGCCAAAATAAGATGGACCTGTCCGCTATGATGCAAAACAGCACACAATATTCCTTTGTATGCCGCAGCATGGTAGTCTTATTGAAAGATAAAAAGAGATTGCACAATCAGCTTGCAAACGTCAGTTCCAACAGTCAAGTTTTTAATTCCATGTGTATTTCGGTGGCCGATTTCCTCACAAAGAGAAATATCTGTGATGCAGCCAAGTGGTGGGATATCGTCATGGCCGCCAACGGTTCAGATGTGGTATCCTTTTGCCGGGATCTCTGCCGTTGCGGCAAAGTGGATATCCAGCTAATCGAACAGCTTTTAACTTCGCGGATGGCATCCATCGGCAGATGCGACGGCGCCTTGTATCAAGCTTTCCGGGAAGCCATTCAGGAAATGGGTGCAGGACGTGACACCGGTGTTCAATTCTATCGCAAATGGATTGAGGTTTCTCAGCCGGAGGATGCTGAATTGATCCAAAAAGCTGTTCGCAATATGCGCATGAGCAAGGACACGGAAAAGACGATCTTTCTCGCGTTGGACAGCAAGCTGCCTTACGATAAATCATCCCGCCTGGATCCCAAAATCTATGGAGAGATGGATGCTTGGGCGAAAGGCTTAGGAACGAGCAGCCGCAGTTCGATGTTATACCGTTTTCAGAGAGCGGTGGAGCACAAACGAAGTGCTTCTGACATCATAGCCGCCGCCGCGGAGATTCTGGAAGCTTGTGTTGTAGTGGACTCTAATTTTTGTCAGCAGGACTATTTTCAAGACATTGTAGAAAAATTAGCTGATTTTGGGGATGACAGTGAATTGCATCTGACAGTGCTGTGCCTCTTTGAAGGGAGCGGACAGAATTTCCGATACAATTATGCCGACTGTTACCTTTCCGCTGTTCTGGATCATTCCAAAGGCAGACGTCTGGCGGAAAACCTGATGTCCCTGTGCGAAGCCACCACTTGTAAATTTACAATTCCAGGCAGGACGAGCAGTCAAGTAAAAGAGGTTCAGGATACGACGGATGACGTCCTGCGTGATATGTTGATTCATTTCTATAAGCCAGGACTGATCGATCAAGTACTTCGACTCAACCAGTATGACGACGCAGTAAAGAGAAAGATGGCTGGAATGCTTGAAGAAGCTGAGAAAAAGGGTGGGAAACAAGGCTTCGCCGGACGTTTAACCAATAAATTGGGCGGACTTTTTGGAAAACGCCGGGATGATTAATTGATAGATATGGGGGTTCTTTTATGGCAGGTCCAAGAAAAGTTTCCAAGGAACAGTATGATGAATTTCGTTCCAAGATGGAAGAGAAATACGGGTATGATGAGATGAGCGACGAGGAGAAAAAGGATTTTGACGAGAAGATCGATCAAGTGGCTGTAGTGGATAATAAAACCGATCAGACTGATGCAGACGATGGTGATGAGAGGGAAGAAAGAGAACGCGGCGACGGTCATCCCCATAGCTTAGAGGATGACGACGATGAAAATATCCGGTAAAGATGAGAGGATAGGAGGAAGGCATTTTGGAAAAAGAAGTGGTTTCCAAGGAAGAATACGATGCCGTAAGCCAAGAGCTGCGTCAGCGAAGAGGCTATGACGAAATGAGCGACGAGGAAAAAGAAGCTTTTGATGCGAAACTGGATCAAGTGATGGAAGTAGATGATACCACAGATCAGGTAGATGCCACCGATGACGAAGAGGGGGAACCCAGCATCGGACCCAAGGTTTTGCGGAAAACCAGGTGATGTCGGGGCTTGGACTTTGAAAGAGCATTTTTTAGAAAAAGAGGGGTGAATCCTATGCCAAACAATGCAACATCCACTGGAACCAGTCACCGAGCGGCGAGACGCCCACAGCCTTCTGCTGGAAACGGGGGAGGTTCACCGCTGCCTACCGGAGGGAAAAGGACCATTCAGCCCATGGCTACACCCGATAGTAAACAGCAGAAAAAAGCAAAAAAATTGTTGATGGACGCCCATCAGCTCAATGTCCTTCAGAATGATTTGCGTATTGTGGGGGTGTATGTCAACAGCAGGCATTTGGAAATGCTGTCCCCTGCCGGTAAGGATTGCCTTTATACCAGTGTGGTCGATAAACTGGATCCGTTGCAGTGCAATCGTACGGGAATTGCCGTGTATCAAATCACCAAGCTGATGTACAATGAAGAGGAAAATTCCTATGAGAAGCTGGTCAGCGTATATTCGGCCCTCAACAGTTTTGGCGGCGTGACGGCTCTGATCCTGCAAAGCGACGGCAATAGCGTACGTCTTTACTTGTGCACCAATACCAGCGGAAACAGCAGGATTGCAGGCGAACTGTTATCCGGCAACTTAAAAGGACATTTCCCCGGCTGTGAGATCACACAATTATCTGAGCCGGAGAAGAATACGTTGCTCAATTCCTGTGGCCCGAAAGGCTCCTTTCCTGCGGGACGGACGGTTCGTTCTCTGAGTATGATTCCCAGCCGACGGGAAGAGGAGCTTCAGAAGGATCGGGAATTGAGCGCCCAAGGATGCGAAAAATTCATTGACGCTATGAATGGGCACAAGTATACTTTGGTCATTTTGTCTCAATGCGTTTCGCCGGATGCTATGGATGATTGCCGGGAAGGACTTGAGAATCTATATACCTGCCTGTCACCTTATGCAAAAGAAACCGTCTCCTATGGTGAGAATCAGTCGGACACCGTCAATTACTCCATATCCAGTAACATCAATTATTCCGTTGGAAGGAGTATTTCAAGGTCCTTTGGCACATCCCATACAGCCAGCATTTCCAACGGGCGCAGCTATAACCGCGGCAGTGGATATGGAATGTTCAATATGCACTTTAACAGCGGGAGCGGGACTTCCAGCAGTACAAGTTCTTCCACCGGGACCAATCAAGGGTATAGCACGGGGGAGAGTACTTCAGAAGCAATGGGTTCGGGAGATAGCCAAGGGACAGGAAGCTCTGTGGGAAGCAACAGTTCCCTGACCATTAACCGGGATAACAAAGCAGTACAAAATTTACTCTCCAAGCTGGAGGAACACATCAAGCGTATCAACATGAGCCAGACCTTTGGCATGTGGAACAGTTGTTGTTATCTGATTACCGATGACGTGGCTACAGCCAATATGGGTACCAGTACTTTAGCGGCATTGTTGGCGGGCGATTCTCAAGCCGCACCCAGAGCCTACTGCAATCAGTGGGATGCCACCAATGTAGCTGAACGTGAAAAAGTATTGGAGTATCTAGAGTATTTACACCATCCGGTCATCGATTTGGCCATACTGGAGGAAACCACCGATGCGTCTGGAAACAGAACTCGTTCGGTGTTCCAAAAGGAAAAAGTGACGCCCGCCATGATGATCAGCGGCAAGGAAATCCCGACTTTAATGGCATTGCCTCGCAAATCGGTTCCGGGCATTGTGGTGGATAGTATGGCGGAATTTGGTCGAAACATCCCGGAAAAATGGAAAAAGAAAGTGAAGCGTCCTATTCTGTTTGGAAACGTATACCACATGGGCCAAGAGGAAAAGACCCAGACGTTTTTGGATCTAGACACTTTTGCTTCTCACACTTTTATCTGTGGGGCTTCCGGATCCGGTAAAAGCAATACGACCTACAATCTCCTGGAAAAAATGATTGAAAATAAAATCCCTTTTTTGGTCATCGAACCCGCAAAAGGCGAATACAAAATTGAATTCGCCGGGTTGCCGAACGTCAATATTTTTACAGCCGATGAGTCCCCCTACCGGTTGCTTCAAATGAATCCCTTTGAATTTAGTTCGGGTATCCATATTCGGGAACATCTGGATCAAGTGTTGCAGGTGGTAAGCGCCTGCTGGCCTTTGTACGGGGCCATGCCGGGACTGCTGAAAAAGGCTTTTGAACAGGTGTACATCGATCACGGATGGGATTTGGAACATTCAGAGCGAATTGTAGAAAAGGGCAGTCGATTCCCCACCTTTCAGGATCTGGTTCCAGTGTTAGAACGCATTATCGATCATTCCCCTTATTCGGCTCAAACCAAGGGGGATTATAAGGGGGCTTTGCTCAATCGAATTTCATCCCTTTGCAACGGGTTTGAAGGACAAATTTTCGGTTGCAGCAGTGGGATCCCGGATCGAACACTTTTCAACGAAAACACCATTGTGGATTTGAGCAGCATCGGCTCGGATGAAACCCGTTCTCTCATTATGGGGATCCTCATCATCAAGCTCAGAAATTTCAGAAAGACAGCAAGTACACAGCCCAACAGCAAGCTGATTCATGTCACTGTACTGGAGGAAGCCCATAATATTTTGAAGCGATGTTCTCAGGAAACCAATGTGGAATCTGGCAATGTTCAGGGAGCGGCTGTCGGGAACCTCTGTCGGTGTATCGCTGAAATGCGCAGTGCAGGAGAGGGATTTCTGATTATTGACCAGTCCCCAGGAGCGGTGGATCCTACTGCGATTAAAAATACCGCCATTAAAATCGTCATGCGCTTGCCGGCGAAAGACGATTGTCAGGAAGTTGGTGCATCCCTAAGTCTCAAGGAGGAACAAATCCGAGAACTGAGCCGATTGGATGTGGGCGTTGCAGCTATTTTCCACGCCGGTTGGACCGATACCTTATTGGCGAAAATGGGAGATATTTGGGATCAGAGATATCGTGCCAAAGCTGCACCTGTTTTAAATAAAGGGGTATTCACAAAGGTTCAGGGCGCTGTAGTACAGCTTATGTATCATAATCTATTAGAAGGTCAAGCCAAAAGCATCTATATGGATGTCCAAGAGCTTCTGAACATACTTTGTAAAGAAAGCAGCGCATTAAAACCGACGTTACCGAGGTCAAAGCAGCAGGAGATGTTGGATGAAGTACAGATTTATCTTGAGAATAACCAGCAGTTTATCCGGGCCAATAGCTTCAAGGATTTGCAAAGGACTTTTCTGGATTTTATCTTTGACTTTCTGCGTCTGGATAGCGTCATGCGGATTTTCCCATTGGAAGGGGTCAATAAGAAGTTTGACCTTATGGATACCAAACTGACGCCCAAAGAGACTCGTATTGTCTTGAGGTGGGAAAAGGACATCCGTTCCGGTATCTGCCGATACTTATACATGCCCGAGGAGTGTGAACCACAGAAGGCTTATCGTTGGCCGCTCAACCCCACCGATTCGGAATGCTTCTGGATGTTATACGGCAAGATGCTCAAGCGATATGCCACCAAAATGATGCTTCGCAAAGACGGGGATGCCCGGTACGCCAATGCTTTGGATTATTTGAATTCCATTAAATTCTTTCAGCCGTCGGCACATAAGGGGAAGCGGTAAAAGATATGAAACGGGAAATTACAGAAAACGATTGTGAGGACTATAAAGAGTTCGAGTCCTCTGA
This sequence comes from Solibaculum mannosilyticum, assembly GCF_015140235.1. GTDB lineage: Bacteria > Bacillota > Clostridia > Oscillospirales > Acutalibacteraceae > Solibaculum > Solibaculum mannosilyticum. The sequence continues at coordinate 1,122,608 of NZ_AP023321.1, forward strand.
GACGCGAGCAGAAAAAGATCGTCTCAAAAAGGAGATGGCCGATCATTTTGAGAGTACCTATTCATTAAAACCGGATGAGAAATACGAAGCGAACCAGTACCGATATGAGACCGACAAATTGGGACGCATTGAAAAATGTGAAGGGACGATCCGGCTGGAAAAGGGAAAAATAAATCCGACCCATCAAAGCAAGGCCGGTGGAGAGAGCCGCGAAATGGAGGATGACGGCGGTCATCTCATTGCCAGACGCTTTGGTGGATCGGAAAAAGTGGATAACATTGTGCCGATGGATCGTCATCTCAATCGGGGAGAATACAAAAAGATGGAAAATGAATGGGCCAATAAAGTGGAGGACGGAAGTACAGTGGATGTGAAGATTCGATGCAAGTATGAAAAAGACAGCCAACGTCCTTCTGAGATTATCGTCCGGTATCAAGTGACCGATGAAACGGGATATTCTTATCGTGAAGTCCGGCGTTTTAAAAACAGTTGAAGGCTGGTGATGGTTTGAAAAGCAATCAAATTCACGAGGATCCAAAGCGCCTCCAGGAATTTTATGAGAGGATAGGCAATCTATTATTCTCCCTGTTGCCAGACAATTGGGATCATGTGGTAATGGGATATTTCTTAGAGGGGGAGGATCATGTCCCCCATCAACAGATCCTATACGATGCACAAGGCGGCGGTGATTATCTTGACCTTATGGAAAAAGTATGGGACAATGAGACGCTGGAAGATGCTGTATTGGATCTAGGTGATATATGTGCCGCAATGCAGGAATACTGCAAATCGTGTGGTGACGACTGGCAAAGCATAACGTTTCGCATGCAGTCGGATGGAAGCTTCTCCACGCAATACGACTACAATACCATTGATTATTATGATGCACGATATATTCAAGATTGGCAAAGCAAAAGTCTAGATTAAAAGAGGGAGACTCCCATGGCTTTTTTTGTATCCCCAGAAGAGACATTATATACGGCTTTAAGAAATAGACAACCATTTGTTCGGTTGGAACGATGCATAGGATCTTTGGAGACAATATTCAAAAATGCATTCAAAAGAGACCGGCGTCTGTTGGCCGTTTTTTCCAGCTATGAGGCCAACTATATGAAAAAAGGCCTTGTTCAGTTGAGTTATGATTACGATATCACATTACAATATCAAGAAAATGCCCCCAATAATCTGGAGGATATTATGGTAGACGATGCTTCCTGGGATGCCAAATGCCTGTTGGAAAAAAGCGGCCCTAAGGAGTGCGCTATTGTCACCGATGATCCACCGGCGCTGCAAAAAAAAATTTCTAGCATTTTTGACCGTATGCTTAGTCAATATGAAGGGCTCTGTGAATGGCGAATTCACAGCTTTAGCTTTGAGAAAATGAGCACCGATACTGTATGCTTCTTAACGTATGAATATGTCCTGCCTCCGACTCATTTGAGACAATTGCAAAGTAAAACTAAGTTTGCAGCAAAGACGATTTGGAACAATATTTTAGGTCATGCAAAAGTACCGCAGTTTGTAAAACCATTTTTGGCCTTGAGCTATCTGAGTCAGGAGTGCGTTTACGATCAACGGGCCTACGACGAAGTAGGGGATCGGCCCAATGAGATTCCTTCTGATGCTGCACCGCATTTAGCCTATGGCCCATTGGTGGAAAAGAGAGGGATTTGCGGAGGTCTGGCGTGGGCGTTCAAAAGACTGATGGATGAAGCCAATATTGAATGCATTTGTGTCAGCGGGTATCTAAAAAAAGATCTTCATATGGGACACATGTGGGATCTGGTGAAGCTGGATGGGCAGTATTATCACGTAGATCCTACTTGGGGGATCCAAGATCCAGGTGTATTTATCGGAGGGCTTATGCAGCCGGACAGCTTTATGAGAAATACACATATCTGGGAGGAGGACCACTATCCCAGGGCGAGAGGAATGCGTTTCCAGTACGATTTTGTCGAGGACTATTTGGTTCAAAACGGAGGAGATTTCTTGGATGATGGAGCGGTTGAAAGCTACATGTTCCCGGACGATATTGCAGAATAGATTTGATGTCCGTTATATGACAAATCCGCCGTTAGGGCTGATGACCTGGCCAGTGATGAACTTAGCGTGATCACTGGCCAAGAACAAGATGGTTTGGGCAATATCCTCTGGGGTACCGATGGTTCCCAGAGGAGTTTCGTCTTTAAGACACTGGATTGTATCGTTATCCAGCATTCCATTCATATCGGTGTCAATGACGCCGGGAGCAACACAATTGACTTGGATACCACTAGGTCCCAGTTCTTTGGCTAAGGCTTTGGTCATACCGATAACAGCCGCTTTTGTGGCCGAATAGGGAACTTCACAGGAGGCGCCGGTTATTCCCCAGATAGAGGAAAGATTAATGATTTTTCCGGCCTTTTGGTGGATCATAGCCGGTAAGACAGCTTGGCAACAGTGAAACATCCCTGTGATATTGACATCGAACATACGTTGCCATTGTTCAGGAGTGAAATCCGTAAAGAGACCTTGTTTTGCGATACCTGCGTTATTGACTAGGATATCGATAGGGCCAAAATAGTGTTGTACTTTATCAACCATAGCGTCCACATCTGTGCGGTTGGATACATCGGCCCCAATAGCCAATGCAGGACTGATGGAACTTAATTCCTCTGCAAGATGTTGGGCTGCCTCTTTGTTTTGATGATAGTTAATCGCTACTTGATAGCCTTTCAGAGCAAACAGCCGGGCAGTCGCTTTGCCGATGCCGCGGGAAGCCCCGGTAATGAGAACGGTACCTTTTTTTTTGTTCATATGAAAACTCCTATATCATTGGGATAGATGATGAATTTACACGAAGGATAGCTGTTTAAAACAGCTATCCTTTTTGGTATATTATAGCACGATTTACGAACAAAAGATTAAATTAAAAAAAGATAGAAAATACTCTTGACAAAGCGGTTGGAATAGTATAACATATGAGCAGATGTTCAAATGAAAGGATGTGTAAACGTAATGCAAGAACAGAATGCATCCTCTGGGGAGTTTTTGTGCGCTCACGACGATGTAGTTGAACGTGTGACGTCCTATCTTCCAGCAGATGAGATCCTGTATGATTTGGCGGAGCTTTTTAAAGTATTTGGCGATTCCACCCGCATCAAGATCCTTTATGTTTTATTTGAGTCCGAGATGTGTGTAGGAGATATCGCTCAGCTTTTAAAGTTGACCCAAACAGCGGTATCCCATCAGCTGCGAGTTCTGAAAAACAATAAATTGGTTAAATTCCGCAGAGAAGGAAAGGTAGTTTTTTATTCCCTGGCAGACGATCATGTTAGAAGCATCATCGGACAAGGAATGGAACACATCGGCGAGTAAGGATTATGATACAATTTATTTCTGAAAAGGAGAGTGCTTTGTCATGAAAAAAAGTTACAAATTGGTGGATCTGGATTGTGCGAACTGTGCGCAAAAGATGGAGGATGCCATTAAGAAATTGGATGGCGTTCAAGATGCCAGTGTTAGTTTTATGATGCAGAAGTTGACTTTAACTGCTGATGAAGACCAGTTTGAGAGCATTATGAAAAAAGTAGTAAAGACCTGTAAGAAAGTGGAACCGGACTGTCAGATCATTTTATAACGGAAGAGATCATCTGGAAGATTGATGGAGGAGATGAATTCGCATGACCAAAAAGCAAAAGAAAATGCTGGCGCGCATTCTGATCAGTGGTGTGCTGTTTATTACTGCGGTCTTATTGCCTTTGACGGGAGTTGCCCGTCTCATCGCCTTTCTGATTCCCTATGCTGTGGTGGGATGGGATGTTGTATGGAGAGCCATTCGAAATATTTCTCACGGCCAGGTATTTGATGAAAACTTCCTGATGACCATTGCCACTGTAGGAGCCTTCTGTGTGGGAGAATTCCCAGAAGGGATTGCGGTAATGTTGTTTTATCAGGTGGGAGAATGGTTTCAAAATTATGCGGTGGGACGTTCCCGCCAATCCATCTCAGCTCTGATGGACATCCGACCCGACTACGCTAATGTAGAACAAGATGGGAAATTGGTGCAGGTCGATCCAGATGAAGTGAAAATCGGGGATACCATTGTCATCAAAGCGGGAGAACGTATCCCTTTAGACGGCGTTATTCTGGAAGGTAACTCTTCTATTGATACCGCCGCATTGACGGGTGAATCAGTCCCTCGTGATGTAGAACCCGGGGACGATGTCATTAGTGGATGTATCAATCAGAGCGGCCTGCTGAGGGTGCGCGTTACCAAAGTATTTGGGGAATCTACGGTATCGAGAATCCTCGATCTGGTGGAAAACTCCAGTGCTAAGAAGGCAAAAGCAGAGAACTTCATTACAAAGTTTGCCCGGTATTATACCCCCATCGTGGTAATTGGGGCAGTGCTTCTGGCTATTATTCCACCTTTGGCGCTTGGCGGAGGATGGTCGGAGTGGATCCATCGTGCCCTTATCTTCCTGGTAATTTCTTGTCCATGTGCGTTGGTTATCTCAGTACCGCTTAGTTTTTTTGGCGGAATCGGCGGCGCATCGAAATGCGGGATTCTAGTCAAAGGAAGCAATTACATGGAGACACTGTCTCATGCAGAAATCGTTGTCTTTGATAAAACAGGCACATTGACCAAGGGCGTATTTAACGTAACGGCCATCCATCCGGACGATTGTTCCGAAGCGAAACTGTTGGAATTGGCGGCTTTGGCGGAGAGTTATTCCGACCATCCCATCTCTCGGTCCTTGAAGGAAGCGTATGGAATGGATATCGACCGCAACCGTATTGGGGACGTAGAGGAGTTGTCCGGACGAGGGATACAGGCCAAAGTGGATGGACATAAAGTATGCGTCGGTAACGACAAGCTGATGGAGGAGATCGGTGTGCACTGGCATCCCTGCCATCGGCTGGGTACAACTGTACACGTGGCCTTGGACGGCAGATATGTAGGTCACATCGTCATCTCGGATGAGATTAAGCCGGATGCGGCAAAGGCCATTGCAGAACTGAAAAAAGTGGGCGTTCGAAGAACCGTTATGTTGACGGGAGACGCCAAAGCAGTTGGCGAAAAAGTAGCACAGGAATTGGGTCTGGATGAAGTACACACCCAGTTATTGCCTGGCGATAAGGTGGAAGAAGTGGAAAAGCTTCTGACCCAGAAATCATCCAAGGGAAACCTTGCCTTTGTCGGTGACGGAATCAATGATGCACCGGTCTTATCACGGGCTGATATTGGTATCGCAATGGGGGCTATGGGATCGGATGCCGCTATCGAAGCAGCTGACGTTGTTCTTATGGATGATCAACCCTCTAAAATCGCAGATGCTATCCGTATTTCGAAGAAGACAAGACGTATTGTACATCAAAACATTGTCTTTGCCCTTGCAGTAAAAGCATGCATTCTTTTGCTGGGAGCATTGGGATTCGCAAATATGTGGGAGGCTGTGTTTGCCGATGTTGGTGTGGCAGTGATAGCTATCCTGAATGCGATGCGGGCTTTAAAGGCGTAAAAAATAGCTGGATCAATCTCCCTTTAAACAGACAAAATGGAGCTATTGGAAGTTAAAACCAATGGCTCCATTTTGTTTAAGAAGGAGGTACTTTAGTCAATCAATACCCGAAATCCCAAGTGAATCGTCTTCATTAGAATCTGCTTGGGAATCGGTGTGGAAAACAGTTTGATGGTCATTGTCTACAGCTTCCACAGCTTCTGGAAAATCGTCGGGACCCAGAGGAATACTTTGATTTGATTCGTTATCCGTAACATCCAAGTCTCTAGGAGAATCTTGAGACGATAGCTGTACAGTAGGGGTAGATGATGCGCTGAAAGATGGATTTACAAAAGTAGCAGCCGACTGTACAGATGCTGCTGAAGCCAGGGAAGAGGAAGGGCTTTCCTGTACAGAGCTGGATATACTATTGTCACTGTTGGATGCCTCTTCTCCTTTAGCGGATGAAACCGCAGAGGTAGGGTTGGTCAAGCGACTGATAATATCATTTAAATAATTGCTGCCTCGGCTGATGATAATACCCGTAAAAACCGATCCAATCCAGGGCTGGCTGATGGGAATATTAAATTGTGAAAATAAATCGACGCCAGTGAGAAGAGCCAATAAAATCCCAATAGCAGCGGCGCAGATTCGGATGATCCCACATTTGATACAACCTCTGGTAAACATATAGACGACACTCTTGGTGTATTCTACGAGGGCCTCCACAATAATGGCCACAGAAAAAATCAACACCAGTTGATCCATATAGACACTCCGTTTCTAGATCTTAAAATGCTACAATGATATAACACCAAAAAGTTATACCTTATAAATGTCTGAAAGATAAACCCAGCTCATAATTTCCTTCATCAAAGCCCGGTCCGATTTAAGCTGATAAACGGTATGGGTGGTCTCTTTTACCCAAGTAGGAATCCTCTGACCAGTGGCATAATAAGTGCCGGTGATTTTGACGCGGTCGCCGACCTTGATGGAACCGGATCCGGATGATGAGGATGACTGAGGAAGTTGCAACACCTGGCCTACATGAATGATATAGGGGGAACTAATACCGTTGAGAGAAGCGATCTCGGTATACCGGCTGCCGTCTCCCAACACATTTTGAGCGATACGCCAAAGGCTATCGCCTTTTTGAACGGTGTAAGTGTCGGAACCAGGATCTGGAGCTGGATTTTGACCGGAGGAGTCGTTATTATAAACCGCCATGATGCGCTGTTGGAATTTTTTCCAGTCACTTTCCCAAGTGGCCTGGGACTTCAAAATACGGTGAGGACATAACTTTTTATTGCTTGCGAAATAACGGTGGGGTTGGACGCGGTCAATTGGGATATTAAACTGTTTCATGAAGGCAACTACCAGTTTAATACCGTTGCTTTCGGCTGCTGGATAGTCGTCATTTTCACAAATCTCAATGGATAGACTACGTGCATTTCCTTTGCCGCTGCCGCCGTCACCAGCGTTATAGGTGACTTCATTAAGGGGACAGGTTTGGACACATGAATCTTTATCCACAAATATATGGACAGAAACATACTGTACATCTGCATTTTCTACGTTTTGCAGCCATCGGGAATGTGCAGCGTCGTTCGCAGTAGAAGCCGCATTGCCGGTGTTGTGGACGACGATATACTCTGGATCGTGGTCAGACGTCAGCAATTGCTTAAGGGTACGGACATTACGTTTTCCCTTTGGTGTGACGATCATAGGGGTAAAAGGTACGCCGCCGATGTTGCTGTCTTGGATGATACCATTTTGGATGTTCATATAAGAAAGCCTCCATAGTTGTCTTCACGACCAGTATATGGTTCTTTGATCCAAAATGTGATATGATTATAAAAGGCCGTAGCGGATAGACCGGGATTTATCATCCATGGGGCTTAAAACAAAAAATCCGCCGGCACGGATAATCCCGTGCTGACGGACATTTCAGTTAAGTGGCATCATAAATTAAAAAGTAGGTTTCTTAAGCAGTCTCTTAAAAGATGAAGATAGTTTGTGGGAAGAACGGTCACAGATTTTTTTGTGCAAGAGGGTAGAGAGAAAAATCATGGGGATGGAGAGGAAAAACCAAAGGGCAGTGTATAAAAGACAGACTTGTCCTTTAATGTTGAGGAAAAGATTGGAGTAGTCCCAGACGTCCCACTTGAGCTTGAGATTGACGATGCATCCTACAACATATTCTACGCTGGTAATGATGGTAGCACTTCTAAAACATTTGTTCCAAAGTTTTTTGCCAGCGCAACGCAGGTTCATTTTATATACAAGAGAAAAACAGATTCCGCCGGTGATGGCCATTGTCCAGTGGGTGAAGCCACGCCAAAGGATCTCGATGACAGTGTAACCCACAGATCCGATGAGATAGATAAGGGAATACTCTTTTAATTTCTGCAAATCAATCACCAATTAAAAATTATTTTAAAACTAGTATGGACAATTTCAAGTATTCCAATCACAGAGTTTCTACTTAGCAATTATTGGAGGAGTTGAGAAAAATGAAAAAATGGGGAATTGGAAAAATTATTATAGTTACGATCATCGCATTGGCTGTTCTGGTTTTAGCAGGATATTTTTTTGGAGAGAAACCGTCGGCAGTAGGGTCTTCGGGAACGACGTCTATTGTATCTGATACAACCAGCCATACGACTGCTATGGTGGAAACAGAAACTCCCAATTATACAAAATGAATATTTTGTATAATTGGGAGGAGGGGGTTCATTTATTTGAACCGCAAAGAAACCGGATTGAGGCCTTGGCCTAGGAGGTTACGCCGCTATTATGAAACGCGATTATTTAGATCAGTGTCCGCTGGTACTGCGGAGCTTTCTTGGATATTTAGAAAATACCCTTGGCAAATCACCAAAGACAGTCGAAGAATATTTTTTAGATATTCGAACTTTCTTGCGTTATTTAAAATACAGCCGACATTTAGCGCCGTCAGATCAACCGATTGAGTCCATTGAAATCGACGATGTTACCATTGATCTTTTAAAGACGGTTACTTTGTCAGACGCTTATGAATTTTTTCATTATGTCCGAGTAGACCGCGGCAACCAATCGGCCGCACGTGCTCGAAAAGTCTGTAGTTTAAAGGCGTTTTTCAAGTTTCTGACTACGAAATCCAAATCCAGCGAACGCTTGGAATCCGATCCCTTGGCCGAGTTGGATGCTCCTAAAATCAAACGGTCTTTGCCTAAATATCTGACACTAGAACAAAGTATCGAATTGCTTAATAGTGTAGAGGGCGAATTTCAGCAGCGTGACTACTGTATTCTCACATTATTTCTCAATTGTGGACTGCGGCTGTCCGAACTGGTAGGGTTGAATTTAGGAGATATTCGGAGCGATCATACCATGCGGGTTACAGGAAAAGGAAATAAAGAACGGACGGTTTATTTAAATGAAGCATGCCTCACTGCTATCGACAATTACTTGAAAGTGCGTCCTCATGAAGGCGTCAAGGATCGATATGCCCTGTTTTTAAGCAAGCAAAAACAACGCATCAGTCCGAAGACCGTACAATGGATGGTAAAACATTATCTCGAGAAAATCGGGTTGGATGGTCAAGGGTACTCGGTCCACAAGCTGAGACATACGGCGGCGACCTTGATGTACCAACATGGTGATGTAAACATCCGGGTCTTGCAAGAATTGTTGGGTCATGAAAACTTGTCCACCACCGAGATTTACACCCATGTGTCGGATAAGCAGCTTCAGCAAGGGATTGAAGCCAATCCCTTGGCCAATGTCAAGATGCGCAATTCCCCTGTGATCAAGATAAAAAAAGAAAAAGAGCCGGATGAGGAGTAAACTCTTCGATCCGGCTCTTTTTGAAAAATATGAATTTTTATCACTGTGAGGTGTACTCAGAAAACTGAGCGGATAGACCAATTGACGGAATCTCTAAAGATTGCATGGAACCGGTTTTACGGTCGATGGACACAGAAAACTGACCGGACTCCCCTGTTCCAGAAAAAGTAAGAAGCTCGTCGGTCTTGTCAATTTGTAGGCCGTCCTTGGATGCGACAGCGTTAAAAACGCTTATAACAGCCGATCCAAAGGCCGAGTCTGGGAACTGCTGAGGATCAATGGAACAGGATAATCCCATAAATCCCAAGGTCATAGTATTCGACTGAGCATTCCAATCCATTGTAAGACTTTTTAAGGATGAGGGTGAAAGCACTTCAATGGTACAATCTCCACTGTCGAGACGTGTGATTTTGGCTTCGATTTCAATGCCATTGTACTGGACTTTGGCCAGCGTAGAAAAAGCATTGGGAACGGAATTGAGATCGGCTGTAGAACCCGATCCAGGGTCGGATAAAGCCGAACATCCGGTCAATGCGACGAAAATAAAAACAATGCTGCATAGAAAAGCCATCAAACGCCTAGGCTTCATGGTGGATCACCCTACCTTATTTTTCAAGATCAAGAAAGATACCAGGCAGCATTGAGATTAAATCAGAGGCCAGCATAGCGTGTTGAGAAAAATGCTGAACACCTCTATCCCCTGCCAATCCATGAAGATAAACGGCGGCTACAACCGCATTCCCGACCTCTATCCCCTGCGCTACGAAGGCAGAAATCATCCCAGCCAGTACGTCCCCTGACCCGCCTTTGGCCATACCTGGATTACCGGTGGAATTGATCCAAATGTGGCCATCCGGCAAGGCGATGATGGTTCCTGCTCCCTTGAGCACTAAGGTTACTGGATACTCCTGTACAAACTCCATAGCGGTTTGCAACCGGTTCTCCTGGATTTCAGCGATAGATTTACCGGTTAAGCGGGACATCTCTCCTGGATGAGGGGTTAAAATAACAGGTGCTGTCGGTTCCTTTAATCTATCTATATGATGGCTGAGAGCATTTATTCCGTCGGCATCGATGATAACAGGACATTTTGCATGCTGTAACACAGCATCTAGGACGGCTTGTGTTTGAGCGTTGTCCCCCATACCGCATCCAATAAGGCAGGCTGAGGTGGAAGAAAGCTGTTCTAAAATGGTGGGTATAGACTGATGGGATAAAGTTCCCTCCGAACTCTGGGACAGAGGAATTAGTACGGGTTCGGTTAACTTGCAAGAGAGTGCTGTACAAGCGTCTTTTGGGGTCATAAGATAGGTAAGTCCGGCGCCGCAGCGCATAGCGGCTTTAGCGGATAGTTCAGCAGCCCCTGTCATACCGGCTTTACCACAGATGCATAAAAGCTTTCCAAAACTTCCTTTATGAGAATTGGGATGACGGGATGGAAACCAATTTTTTACCTCTTCAAAGACAGGGGTGTGCTGCATAGTTTCAATGGAAGCCTCCATTTGATGGGTAAAAGAAAGCGGTTCTACTTTGAGTTTTCCACAATATTGGGCAGCAGGATAAATCAGATGAGCCGGTTTATGCGAGAAAAAGGTGACGGTATGATCGGCCTGGATACACGGACCCTGTACAAGTCCGGTATCACAGTGAGCGCCGCTGGGAATGTCGATGGCAACAACAGTTGCCTTGCTTTCCTCTACCGCTTTGATGTACTCGTCATAGGGCTCCCCGATGATCCCATGAAAGCCAATGCCAAAGAGAGCATCTACGATCCAGTGGGCCGACCGAATGAGGGAAAAAGCATTTTCTTTCTCATTCGGTGAATTCAATGGATCCAAAATAGAGACAGAAAGAGCTTTTAACCGCTCAAGCATATGGATGGAATCCGGTGTTTTGGAGAGACCTCCTGGAAAAACAACCGATACCTCCCAGCCTTCTTGACACAGACGACGGGCTACTACCAAGCCGTCTCCGCCATTATTTCCCTGTCCGCATAGGATAACAGCTTTTGTTTGATCCGGATTGGTAGTGCTTTGACAGAGAATATTACGTGCCACCGCTTGACCAGCCTGTTCCATCATTTGGAGATAATCTGTCCCAGCGGCCGCGATGGCCGCTTCGATTTGTCTCGTCTGTTTTGCATTATAAATGTTCAAGTTTCTACCTCCCGGGATGCTACGACTACAGCGGCAGCAAATTGTCTTGTATGGGTGATGCTGACGGAAAATTCCAATCCTGTAGGCTGTACCATGGCTTTAGCACGTCCGGTGAAAAAGAGATAAGGTTTCCCGTTTGGAAGACGCAAAAGCTGCACTTCTGCCAAAGAGAAGTCTCGAATTCCGGTTCCCATAGCTTTGGAAAAGGCTTCCTTTGCACAAAAAGAGGCTGCTACACTCTGGATAGGCATCCCCCGCTTTTCTAACTGACGGTATTCCTCTTCTCCCAAAATGCGTTTGCAAAATCGATCATTCTTCATACAATGGCGGATTCGTTCAATTTCCACCATATCGATTCCAACAGTATGCAAATGAAATCCTCCCCCTTTATCACTTGGATGATTACAGGATTTATTATAGCATTTTGATCTTGCTTTGTCTTGCAATTTTTAGGGTTCGGTGTTATAGTAAAAAGAAGATAACGCTATGAGGAAGAGAGTAGGCTGTCTAAAAAGGCGCAGGCAGAGAGAATGATCCATCGGCTGAAAGATCATTTGTGCGGCAAGGCGGTTGAAGTTCACTTCTGAGCGGCGTAGCTGAAGGATGCAAGTTGCATTTGGGTAGGTTGCGACGGTTGGCGCCGTTATAGGCCGATATAAGTGCTTGCCTTTTCGTTTTCTAGGAAGGAAATGTAAGGCAGGAATTTTGGGTGGTACCGCGGAGGCTCGCCTTCGTCCCGATTTTGCGGGATGGTTGGGCGAGCTTTTTATTTTTGGAAATCTGTTAGAGCTCTAGGTCATCATCCCGCAGCATCCCGCAGCGCTAACTTTAGATCAAAGCTGCTTTGCCGCTGAATATGTGACAAGGCTGCGCAAAAACGGCTGATAAAAGGCTGCTGTTTTTATTTGTGTGAGAGGTGAATGAAAATGAGAGAAAAGCTGGAAAGCATCCGGGAAGTAGCCAAATCCCGGCTCCAGGAGGTCAAGGACCGCAAAGCTTTAGATGAGTTGCGGGTTTATTTCCTGGGAAAAAAGGGCGAGCTTACCTCTATCCTAAAGCAGATGGGTAAACTCTCTCAAGAAGAACGTCCTATTATTGGTCAGCTGGCAAATGAGGTTCGCTCAGAGATCGAATCGTTTATCGAGAAGCGAGGTCAGCAACTGAAGGAAGAAGAACAAAATGCCCGTCTGGCGACGGAACGCATCGATGTCACAATGCCGGGCAAACACAATTGTTTGGGACATAAGCATCCGCTTTCGGTGGTGCTGGAGGAGATGGAGGAAATCTTTATCGGTATGGGCTTTGATATTGTAGAAGGCCCCGAGGTAGAGCTGGATTACTATAATTTTGAAGCGCTCAATATTCCGAAAAACCATCCGGCCCGTGATACGCAGGATACATTCTATATCAACGACAATACTCTGTTAAGAACCCAGACCTCGTCTGTACAGATTCGTACCATGGAAAAGCGGAAGCCTCCTATCCGCGTGATTGCACCTGGCCGAGTATATCGGTCGGATGATGTTGATGCCACTCATTCCCCCCTCTTCCATCAGATCGAGGGCTTGGTGGTTGACAAGGGTATCACAATGGCCGACTTGAAAGGCACTTTGGAGGTATTTGTCCGTCGCCTGTACGGAGAGGATGCTCAAGTGCGGTTCCGTCCCCATCACTTCCCCTTTACAGAACCTTCAGCAGAGGTGGATATCCAATGCTTTGCCTGCCACGGTGAAGGATGCCGGCTTTGTAAAGGCGAGGGATGGATTGAAATTCTGGGCTGCGGTATGGTGCATCCGAAGGTGCTGTCGACTTGTGGTATTGATCCCGAGGAATACAGTGGTTTTGCCTTCGGCATCGGCTTGGAACGTGTGGTCATGCGCCGCTTTAATATCAATGACCTGCGCCTGTTTTACGACAATGACTTGAGATTCCTTTCCCAATTTTAGTAGGAGGTGACGTACAATGAAGCTTTCAACCAAATGGATGCATGATTTTGTTCAACTGGAGGATATATCTCCCCGTGCCTTTTCCGAAGCCCTTACCATGAGCGGCTCCAAAGTAGAGGGATACGAGCGGGAAGGCAGTGAAATTGAGAACGTTGTGGTGGGTCAGGTGTTGACCATCTCGCCCCATCCCAATGCCGATAAATTGGTGGTGTGCTCGGTAGATGTGGGACAAGATTCCCCCATTACCATTGTGACCGGCGCCACTAACCTGACGGAAGGAGACTATGTACCGGTAGCTCTGCATGGCTCTAAACTGCCGGGCGGGATTAACATCAAAAAAGGGAAGCTCAGAGGTGTAGAGTCCCAGGGAATGATGTGTGGTCTTGAAGAGCTGGCTCTCACTACCAACGATTTCCCAGGCACGATTACCGACGGCATTTTTATTCTTAGCGATGAATGTGATCACACATTGGGAATGGATATCAAAAAGGCCATCGGTTTGGACGACGTTGTATTTGACTTTGAAATCACTTCTAACCGTCCTGATTGTTTATCCATTATCGGCCTGGCGAGGGAGACTGCTGTCACCTTCCAGAAGCCGTTTGTGCTTCCTAAACCGGAAGTCAAAGGCGGACATGGAAATGCAGATGATCTTTTGAATGTCAAGATCAGCGCACCGGATTTGTGCTATCGTTATGCGGCACGAGTGGTGAAGAATGTCCGAGTGGCTCCCTCTCCCCGTTGGATGAGAGAAAGACTGCGTGCCTGTGGTGTACGTCCCATCAACAACATCGTGGATATTACCAACTATGTGATGCTGGAGTACGGCCAACCCATGCACGCTTTTGACTACGATCTCATGGCAGGGCATAACATCGATGCACGCCGTGCAGTCGATGGAGAAACCATTACCACTTTGGATGGTGTAGAACGGAAGCTGACATCCGATATGCTGGTCATCGCTGATGATAAGAAGCCTATGGCAGTCGCAGGCGTTATGGGCGGTGAATTCAGCAGTATTTTTGATAATACTACCACCATTGTGTTTGAATCAGCCTGTTTCTCAGGTCCATCTGTCCGAGTGACAGCCAAGAAGCTCGGCATGCGTACAGAATCCTCCGGACGCTTTGAAAAGGGATTGGATCCGGAAAACTGCATTCCTGCATTGGAGCGCGCATGTCAGCTGGTGGAACTTCTGGATGCCGGTGATGTGTGTGACGGCATTGTAGAAGTAGACTGTTCAGATAAGACGCCTCATTCGGTTCCTCTGGACGCCGATTGGATCAATCGTTTCCTGGGCATCCAGATTCCGGAACAAGACATGATTTCCATTTTGAAGAGTCTGGAATTTAAAGTGGAGAATGGTCAAGTGATTGCTCCCTCCTTCCGCAGCGATATCGAATGTAAAGCTGACGTGGCTGAGGAGATCGCTCGCTTCTATGGTTATAATAAGATTCCTTCTACCACAATCCGCGGCAGTGCACAAGGTGGGTATACTCCGGAGCAACAGTTTAAACGTTCGATCAATACCACTATGTTGGCCCTGGGATATTCGGAAGTAGCTACCTATTCCTTTATTAGCCCCAAGGAATACGATCGAATCCGCATGCCGGCCGATAGTATGTTGCGTCAATCAGTGGTCATTGCCAATCCCTTAGGTGAAGACACCAGCATTATGCGTACCACGGCTCTGCCATCCATGTGCCAGGTATTGGGCAATAACTTTGCCGACCGAAATCTTTCAGCTGCCGTGTATGAGTTGGCCACAGAATATCTTCCCCAGGAAGGACAGCCCTTGCCTCTGGAGAAAAAATGCGTTATCTTAGGCCAGTATGGTCCAGGAGTGGATTTTTACTCTATCAAAGGGGCAGTGGAAGGCCTTCTAGAGGCTTTACGCGTCACAGAATACGACGTTGTAGCAGTAGACAATGAACCAGCTTTCCATCCTGGGCGCTGTGCAAAGCTGACACTTGGAGACAAACAACTAGGAATTGTCGGAGAATTGCATCCGTTGGTACAGGAAGCTTACGGGATCGGTTCCCGCGCCTATATAGCAATGTTGGATTTCAGCCTTATGTATGAAAATCATGTGGCCGACATACAATATAAAGCACTTCCCCGTTTTCCTGCCGTAACCAGAGATCTGGCATTGGTGTGTGATGATACAATTCCGGTACTCACATTGCAAAATACCATCCGAAAAGCAGCGGGACAGCGTTTAGAAAATCTGGAGCTTTTCGATGTCTATAAAGGCAAACAGATCCCTGAGGGTAAGAAGAGTGTGGCTTTTAGTCTAGTACTCCGTTCCCATGATTCGACCCTCACCGATGCCGAATGTGATTCCATCATTCAGAAAGCCATCAAAGCATTAAACGAGATTGGTGCCCAGCTGAGATCCTAATCTGCCAATTTATTTTAAGTTTAGCGATTGAATTGTCCCATCGGTTATTGTATAATGGGAAGGACAGTAAGACATAAGGAGGGGTTTGCAATGTTTGATAAGACCATGACTTTTTCCATCGGCGGCGACCATGAGGATGAGATGAAGCGGATTTTAACCATGGTCTATGACGCTTTGCGGGAAAAAGGCTACAATCCTATTAATCAGATTGTAGGATATATTCTCTCTGAAGACCCCACTTATATTACAACTCATAACAATGCTCGCAGTTTGATCCGGAAGATTGATCGGGATGAATTGCTTCAAGCTTTGGTGAAATCCTACTTGGGGGAATAAAAACTGTACGATAGAGGGGGCTTTTGTCCCCTCTATTTTTATAGACAGGCTAAGATTATACATTTGCCGCCGCTACGCTTGTTTATTTTTCTTTGCAAGAAAGAAGTTTTGTGCTATAATAATTTAGATAAGGATGACAGGAGGACATTGGTATGAGTGATAAAAAAACAGGCAAAAATGCATTTTTGATGTATAAAGGGAAACCGTTGGTCCGCAATGGGAAGACAATTTATTATGGCAGTATGGCGGATAAATACGTTGTGATGCTTCAGGTCCTCAGCACAAAGCCGTATCAGGACATGGAAATCGCCGATAAGGTATTGGTACAATTGATGTATACCGATCCGGAAATTCGTGCTCGTGACCGCATTGTTAAGAAAAGCGAGAAAGAGGGCCTTTACAACGCTTTGGATATTGGCTCCATTTGGCTGGAACGGGCATTGCGTGATCAATAAAGAAAAAACATAGGCAATTACAAAAGGACTATCTCATGGATAAATGAGATAGTCCTTTGTTTTTTATTCTTCGTTTGAAATTTGGTTGTCTAAGTACCGATCAGCTCGATAGTCGTTCATCTTGGCGATAGAGGAGTCATCTCCGCCAGTTACCTGTGTATAAGCCTGAGGAACCTCGCCTACAATGATGCTCTCAGCTATTACAAATTCGCTGGGTACGTCTATGATGATATTTTGCCCAGCCATGATAACAACAAATTGAGTGTTCATCTTGAGTACAAGCTGATGAAGTACCTGATTGATGCCGGCGTCAGAAAATTCACTTTCTACTTGAGGAACAATACTTCCTGACATCTGAAGTCTGGCGTGAAGATTGGGGCCAAACCCAGAGAGCAGATTATCGCCCAAAAGGCTTCCTAACGGAATATCGATCACAGGTTTATCCAAGTTCACTAATTTATCCTGAACTGACTGGCTGATGCTTGCTTTAAGACGGTTCATTTGAACGATGTTGGTTTCGATGGAAGTGACATTGTCTTGAGAGTCGGTGGTAAGGTGGATGAGGCTATCGTAGCTGATTTGCTGTTCATTCAGGACTTCCATGATGGCCTCGTTGACTGCCTGATTGACCACAATTTGTGATTGATTGGTGGCCATATCCACAAGGATCGGACGAATACGGGCCTGAATAATCAGGAATAGCCCTAGGAGAAAAACCAGAACCACCAGCAGTTTGATTTTAAAGGTGGACCGGGATTTTTTATGGGGACGTCGTCTCATCTCATTCCCCCCTATTTTGGAATTATTCTATTTTTAGTATAGCAAATATTCTAAAATAGGTGACAAATCCCAGAGAAAACAAAAATGCAGTCTATGAGCTCAATGCTCATAGGCTGCATTTAAGGATTAGAAGATTTTGTTTATTCCTCTTCAAAGGCATCCTTACCGGCGCCACAGACGGGGCAGACAAAATCATCCGGAACATCGGCCCAAGCGGTGCCAGGAGCAATGCCGTTATCGGGATCGCCCAGTTCCTCATCGTAAACATAACCACAAATGGTGCAAACGTATCTTGCCATAACAAAAACCTCCTTTTTATGTTATTAGGATTACTATAACACGGAAAATTATTCTTGCAAAGGGATTTTTTAAAAAATATTGGGAAAATATCCACCTTTTCTATCCACTTATCGAGAAATACCAAAAAGCCGTATTTGTAGTTTCCCGTTTCTGCAAATACGGCTTTTTATTTAAATTAGCTTTTAGCTGACGATTTTATAATACACCTTTGCCGTTAAGGAATACACAAGAGCATAAAGAACGGAAAATACAAGGAAACAAATGAGTGTACATACAGCAAACAGCGTAATGTTGGTGAGATTGAAACAAGATAAAATACGTGTGATAACGGGGAATGCAAATAGGATATGGATGCCGGCTGTTACAAGGGGGAGGAAAAATACAGTGAGAACTTGGGAATGAATAGATTTCTTTACTTCAGAATGGCTCATTCCCACTTTTTGCATAATTTCAAATCGATACTTATCGTCATAACCTTCGGAGATTTGCTTGTAGTAAATGATTAAAATGGTGGCCATCGTAAAGAGCAGCCCCAGGAAGATACCGATAAAGAAGAAGCCTCCGTACAGGGAGAACCCTTCCTCTCTTTCGACTGAACGGCAATTTATTTGCTGATAGGATGTATTTTCTGTCCGACTGTCAAGAAGTATCTCATAAAATGGAACAGCATCTTGCTCGGTATCAGCTATGTCGAAGGCGTAATAATCCTTTACCTGAGAGGAATTTTTGCCATAGACTGCCGCCTGCTGTTCACATAAGGATGTGATTACATCGGCATCTTTAACGACAATGAAATAACTACTGGCTACATTGGAGGCCATCATACCTTTAGCGGGGAAATCATCCAGGTTTTCTTTGATGGAATAGGTGGTATCGAAGAGGGTAAATTGATCATTTGGATAAGCATCGCGATTGTGGGCAAATAAGACTTCGTGATCCCCCAGTACCTGATCTTGTCCTGTAATTTTATTGTAATCATCCAATGTAAAGAAGAGAAGATTTCTAATCTTTTGATTGGAAGCACCCAGATAGTAATTTGAATCATCGAGAGAAAAAGTATCTCCAGATTCTATGGCAGCAAAGTTTAAATAACCGGTATAGTGAATCTCATTTTTTGGAGAAATCCCATTTTCATCCAAAATTCGCTTTGTCCATTGATAGACCTCCGAATCCACTTGAGCTGAGTCACGATACGAAGAGACTAAAATCTGCCTGGGATACATGTCGTCTACAATATCCCCCATACCGAGGAAAAGGGAAAGCGTTGTCGAGATCATGACTAAAATACAGGTGGATAAAATACAGATATTGGCAAGGCCCACTGCATTTTGCTTCATACGGTAGATCATGCCGGAGACCGACACAAAATGCTTTGTCTTGTAGTAATACTTTTTGTTCTTCCGCAGGGCTTTCAGTAAGGCAATGCTGCCGGCGGTAAAAAGGAAGTAAGTCCCGAAGATAACCAGGATCACAGCTACAAAGAAGAACATCAGAGCTGCGATAGGATCTTCAATCATCACCGATATATAATATCCTAGACCTAGGCAGGCAAGACCCAGGATGGTCATAATCCATTTTGTCTTTGGTTCTTTTTCGCCTATTTCTCCACCACGGAGCAATTCGATGGGTTTGGAGAGATGGATTTGCCGCAGGCTGTTGAGAAAGATTAGTAAAAAGATTCCTACAAACAGCAATATGGTATTGAGGAATGCCGTCGCTGAAAATTCAAAACCGAAGGTAGCCTCTTGTTTCAGCATATTTAGGAGGCCGAGATACAACAGTTTATCCAATAGTACGCCGAGGAGGAGGCCGACAGTTAAGCTGATGAGGATAATATAGATTGTCTCACATAGCACAACTCGGGAGATGTGTTTTTTCTCCATGCCAAGGATATTAAAGAGACCAAATTCCTTTTTGCGCCGTTTCATGAGAAAACTATTGGTGTAAAACAAGAAGATAACGGCAAAGATTCCGGTTACAATAGTACCTAGATTGAGAACTTCAGCGACGATAGCCCCGCCACGAAGATTTTTCAGTCCACTGTTTAGGGAAAGGGAACTGATCATGTAAAACATGGTGACCGTTCCAATGCAAGTGAGAAGATATGGGAGATAAGTCTTGCGGTTATTTTTAATGTTGGTAGCGGCCAGTTTCGGGTAGAAGAACTTACTCATTTCTAGCACCACCTGTTGCGATCATGGTGAGGGTATCAGAAATCTTTTGATACATCTCTTCTGAGGTATGGGCTCCTTTATAAATCTGATGGAAGACTTCGCCGTCCTTAATGAACAAGACGCGTTTAGCGCTGCTGGCAGCCTTGATGCTGTGAGTCACCATTAAGATGGTCTGTCCATCCTGATTAATTTTATCAAACAAACGCAGGAGACCGTCGGTTGCACGGGAGTCCAGGGCACCGGTAGGTTCGTCGGCCAGAATGAGCTGGGGTTCAGTGATAAGCGCCCGGGCGACAGCGGCACGCTGTTTCTGCCCGCCGGATACTTCGTAGGGATATTTGGACAAGATATCGGCAATTCCCAATTTATGAGCGATGGGTTGCAGACGTTTGTTCATCTCGTTATAGGACTTTCCTGAAAGCACCAAGGGGAGAAAAATATTATCCTGCAAAGAAAAGGTGTCCAGCAGATTGAAATCCTGAAAGACAAATCCTAAATTGTTACGGCGGAAGGCGGAAATCTCCTTCTCCTTCAGGGATACAATACTCTTGCCATTGAGCAGGACTTCCCCACTGGTGGGTTTATCCAGAGCGGCCAAGATGTTGAGCAATGTGGTTTTACCGGATCCAGATTCACCCATGATGGCGACGTATTCCCCGTCTTCCACGGAGAAGGAGACATTGGACAAGGCCTGCACATGATTGCCGCCAAATCGAGTGGTATAAACTTTTTTCAGATTTTTGACTTCTAAAATTGCCATAGTATTAAAACCTCCTTCGGTTTTCGTCCTGCTTAGTATAGCAAAAAAGGGAAATGTTCAGCCATAACTTTGGCTTACATTTCCCCCTCTAACCTTACAATTTTATAAGGTTTCCAACTCATCCAGGCCGATTTTAACGGTAGTCCCCCTCCCTACTGCGGATTCTATGGCAATGGTATGAGACAATTTTGTCAGAATTCGTTTGCAAAGGTAAAGGCCGATTCCGGATGCTCGTTTATCGGCCCGGCCATTGTATCCGGTAAATCCCTTTTCACAAACCCGTGGAAGATCCTCCTCAGCGATGCCGATACCGGTGTCAGAGATCAGCAGAGTCTTGCCCTCCATAGAGATGGTAATTTTGCCTTTGGAGGTGTACTTCAGAGCGTTGGACAAAATCTGTTCGATGACAAATACCAACCATTTTTCATCGGTTAACACCTGTTGATCCATAGGCTTTAAATCCAAACGGATCTTTTTGCGGATAAAAAGAGGAGCGTATTTACGAACCGCTTGTTTCACAATGCTTTCGATGGGATATTGGCGGATAACAAAATCGGTGGAATTGGAATCCAGTCTCAAGTAAGACAGCACCATTTCTACATATTGCTCGATCTTAAAGAGTTCGGATAAAAGTTCCTTATTGTTCGTATTTTCTTCAGTTTGCAATAAAAGACGCATGGCTGCAATCGGTGTTTTTATTTGATGGGCCCACATGGTATAATAATCAATCATATCGCTGGTGAGGTGATCGTATTCCGTGATACGACGGATCTTATCTTTGTGAACGGCGGAGATCAGATCCATATAATCCTGTTCAATCAGGTTATGCGGAAGCGGTATTTTTTCAATATCCACATCCACTTTATCCCGCATTTCGTAGAGGACCTTATGGCGTTTATAGTAATAGCAGAAGTCGACAATCCCCCAAATCAATCCGACTGAGAGACATAAGGCTGTAGCGTAAAGTACAGCTTCAGCATGCAGTTGATAAAAAGCGATAACAACGAAAAACAAAAGAGAAAAAATTGCAAAAAGAATTAACACTTTACACTTCTGTTTTATATATCCCCATAGGACAGCTTTAAACGTAATCTCTTCCATCTTCACTCCACCAGATATCCAATGCCTTTCTTTGTCTTGATAAAATCATCCAGACCAGCCTCTTTGAGCTTACGGCGCAGACGGGTGATGCTGACAGTCAAAGTGTTTTCATCAATAAAACTATCCGTTTTCCAGAGCTTGGTCATCAAGGTGTCCCGACTGACGGCTTTTCCCTTGTTCTCCAGCAAAGTCTGAAGGATCTTATAATCATTTTTTGTCAGATCGATTCGCTGACCCTGATAGGTTAAGGAAGCGTCGCTTGTATTGAGAATGGCTCCCTTGTGTTCCAAGAGATTGACTTGGCTGCCAAAGTCATAGGTGCGCCGTAAGATGGCCTGTACCTTGGCGGTCAATACCTCCAAATCGAATGGCTTGGCGATAAAGTCATCGCCTCCCATATTCATCGCCAGGACGATATTCATATTGTCCGAAGCGGAGGAGATAAAAAGGATAGGCACTTTGGAAACTTTGCGGATCTCATTGCACCAGTGATAACCATTATAAAAAGGCAGCGTGATATCAAGCAGTACCAGCTGAGGATCCAAAGCGATAAATTGAACCATTACATTTTGAAAGTCCGATACACATTGGGCCTCGTATCCCCAAGACGTCACCTGCTGCTGGATGGCATGTGCAATGACAGCATCATCCTCTACGATCAGGATTTTATACAAGATTCCATCGCCTCCTCGGTGATCTCTAACAATACTATTACTATAGCATAGTTTGACCCAAAAAGAAAAACCAAAGTCCAAAAAATCAGCCTCCTTCTCATTTTTGAAAAGGAGGCTGAGATATTCTTGATTATTATCCATTAAACAAGTCCCATCAAACGGACGCCTTGTGTCACAAGGAAGCACATCGCGATCCCCATAACAGTGAGGATCAAAAAAGCTGCTGCCGTCCATTTTAGACTTCCCGATTCCTTTTTAATGGTCCACAAGGTGGTGGCGCATGGGAAATGCAAAAGGGAGAACAGCATGACATTGACAGCCGTAAGCCACGTCCAACCGTTGTCTACAAATACTTGTTTGAGGGCGTCCATGCTGAGATCCATCAGATGGCCGTTGGCCAAGTACGCCATGGCGATGATTGGGATGACAATTTCATTGGCGGGGAGCCCTAAGATAAAGGCCAAGAGAATGACGCCGTCCATACCGATGGCCTGGCCGAAGGGATCTAAAAAGGAGGCGCAGTGACTTAGAATGGTGGCATCTCCGATGGTGACGTTTGCCATAATCCACAGGATAAGTCCCGCGGGAGCTGCTACTGTTACTGCACGCCCCAATACAAACAGGGTGCGGTCAAAGATGGAACGAACGATGACCTTCCCCACCTGTGGACGCCGATAAGGAGGAAGCTCTAAGGAAAAAGAGGACGGGACGCCCTTGAGAAGCGTTTTCGATAGAATTCTCGAAACCAGAAGAGTGAAGAGAACACCCAGCAAAATGACGCATACCACCCAGAAGGTGGAGACGAGGCTTCCTGCCCATCCGACTGCCATCCCACCTAAGAAGAGAGTGGATAGTGCAATGAGCGTTGGGAAGCGGCCATTACAAGGGACAAAGTTGTTGGTAAGCATAGCTACAAGGCGTTCTCGAGGAGAATCGATGATACGGCATCCTGTGACGCCGGCGGCATTGCAGCCGAATCCCATGCACATGGTAAGGGCCTGTTTCCCACAGGCGTTTGCATGCTTAAAGTAGCCGTCCAGATTAAAGGCGATACGGGGAAGATATCCGGAATCCTCCAGCAGTGTAAACAGCGGGAAAAAGATGGCCATAGGAGGAAGCATAACCGATACTACCCACGTCAAGGTACGATAGACCCCCAATACCAGGGCATCCCGCAGCCATTCAGATGCACCCATCCAGATAAGCCCGTTCATAATCTTATCTTCAAGCCAGGTGAAGAAGTCGGACAACATTTGAGATGGATAGTTTGCGCCGGTGATGGTCAACCAGAAAATCAGCGCCATAAACAGGATCATCAATGGGATGCCAAATCGTTTGGATGTGACAATGCGGTCGATGCGGCGTGTGGCCCGGTGTGGTTCCTTTCGAAGAAATTTGACCACATGGGAAGAAATCCCCTCTGCCCTATGTACCAGTGCAGAGACAATCTCACTTCGAAAATCTCGGGACTCTTCTCCTAAGCCTTCTCTAGCCTTCTCCAGCGCTTCTTTTATGGGAGGGGCGTTATCGTAGTCAATGCCGTCATGTTGTGTCAGCCAGGATACAACGCCAGGTTCACCATCCAGCAATTTGATGGCCCGGAACCGGGATCCAGCGACAGGTTCTACTTGACTAATGGCCTTCTCAATGGAAGGAGGATAAATAGGACGATATGCACTTTGGGGAGGTGCTTCCACCGTATTTTCCACTTCGTGCATTAAAGTATCCAACCCCTTGCCGGATCGGGCGCTGGCCCCTACAACGGGGATCCCTAACTGATTGGAAAGCTCTTCTAGATCAATGGATACTCCCTTTTTCTTAGCTTCATCCATCATGTTGACGCATAAAATAACCCGATCGGTCATCTCTAGAATCTG
The DNA here is from genome assembly GCF_015140235.1 of Solibaculum mannosilyticum. Lineage (GTDB taxonomy): Bacteria > Bacillota > Clostridia > Oscillospirales > Acutalibacteraceae > Solibaculum > Solibaculum mannosilyticum. The sequence continues at coordinate 1,146,879 of NZ_AP023321.1, forward strand.
AAGGACTAGATTTAGATTTCGTTCCAGATTCAGGGCATCGGTCACAGTGATAACGGCATCAGCGCCGCCAAAACAGATGAAATCCCTAGCGACTTCCTCCTCCACGGAGCTGGACAACAAAGAATATGTACCAGGGAGGTCCACCAATTGGTAGACCCTCCCTCCAAATGAGACTTCACCCTGAGCATGTTCTACCGTCTTACCAGGCCAGTTGCCGGTGTGCTGATGCATGCCGGTCAGCTCGTTAAAGACAGTACTTTTACCCACATTGGGATTGCCGGCTAATGCAATTACATAATCAGCCGATCCCTTGGATGCATTTATCTCCATAAGCTGGCCCCGCTTACATAGGACCGGGTTGGAACAACTTCTTCCACCGGTTCACATTCCACGAGAATCTGGCTGGACTGTTCTTTTCTCAGCGCAATGACCGATCCCCTCACCTCATAAGCCACAGGATCTCCAGAGGGACTATGCAAAATAGCTTTGACTGGGGTACCTTCGATAAATCCCAGATCCAGCATACGTCTTTGCCAGTTGCCGCATTCGTGGATGTCATGTACAATGCCGCTTTGCCCGATCCGTAGGTCACACAGCGGCACACAATTGGTTTGCATTGGTTCATTACCTCCCGATTTGGGGTATATGTATCATAGTCACACATACGCCGTTATTGCTTCTATTTTGTTTAGGAGGAAGCTTCCCATTTTAGCCTGGGGAAAATTCACTTCCACGACTAATATATGACGACTAATTTCGCCTTGTGCTGAATAAGCATGGGAGAGATAGAACGCCTAAAAAGGAGGCATAATATGAGCAGTGTCAATCAATTTTATACCGTGCGTGGTTATCAGCTCCAGGACAAAGGACGACAGGTAACCGAAGCGATGGAAGATTATATGGAGATGATCGTCAGGCTTTGTGAACAACAGCCATCGGTCCACGTGGGAGAAATTGCGAAGCAGCTGCACATTGCAGGATCATCGGTAACTAAAATGGCACGCAAGATGTCAAGCTTAGGATTGGTAAATTATCAAAAGCATGGGGCAGTATCCCCCACCGACCAAGGGAGAGCACTTGGACAATATTTTCTAGTACGTCATCAGCAAATCGAGACGTTTTTACAAAATATTGGCGTCACTGAGGATCTGCTCCGTCAAACCGAGCTCATTGAGCATCAAATTACTCCCCACACATTAGAGGTCATTTCTGATTTTAACCGGTTGATTGTCCAGCATCCGGATTGGCGAGATATTCTGCAAAACAAAGAAACAGAATAAAAAGAACCCTCTCGACTCTGAATTTCCTACAGAGCCGAGAGGGTTCTTTTTATATTTGAAGTGATTAAAACATGTCTTTTTTATAAAGGGCAAACCCAGTGATCGCCACCGCAGCCAGAGACAAAGCGATAGGAAACCATATGTTAGACGCAAAGGGAAGCCCGTCTACATTCATACCATAGAAGCTGAAGATAATAGTAGGGATGGCCATAACAATTGTAATAGAGGTTAACACCTTCATCACAATGTTCAAGTTGTTGGAGATGACCGATGCAAAAGCATCCATGGTACCGGAAAGGATATTCAAATAAATATTGGACATCTCAATGGCCTGCTTGATTTCAATCAGGCAATCTTCCAAAAGATCCTGGTCCTCTTCGTAGAGCTTGAGATACCGGCCGCGCATCAATTTTTCCATAGTGATTTCGTCGGCTTTTAACGAGGTAGAAAAATATACCAGAGATTTCTCCAGCTCTAAAAGCTGGATCAACTCTTTGTTTCGCATGGACTTACGCAGTTGGGTCTCCACATGATGCTGCATCTTGTCGATTTGCTTTAAGTACTGGAGATACCGTAAAGACATACGCAACATGATGTGCAAAACAAACTGTGTTTTTAAAGCGGTATGAGCGTTTTTTACCATTCCCTGTGCCAATTCGTTGAGGACAGAATTCTCATACAGACAAATGGTAAGCACATGCCGAGGCGTTACTAAAATGCCGATAGGCATGGTGCTGTAGACCTGAGGATCTCCTTCCTTGGCCTCTGAAACCGGGACGTCCAAGATGATTAAGGTTGTCCCCTCTTCGGTTTCGATACGGGAAGATTCCTCTTCATCCAGTGCGGCACGGACAAACTCCGGTTCCACCTCAAAATCGCGGACCAGACGTTCGATCTCCTGCTCAGTAGGATCAATCACATTGATCCAGCAGCCTTCCTCACACTCACTGATGCTGTGGATATGGCCATTGGTGCTTTTGTAAAAATTGATCATGGCGCAACCTCCTATATAGGCGCGCCAATATTAGGACATAGCGCGCCCTGATTTAACGAAGAAATAAAAACAAAAAAATAACCTAGGACTGCCAGGGTCAGAGCTCACTATATCCACCTCCTGAAAATCAAAATGTCATACTACCAGATGATAAAATTATAGCACAAAATATTTAGATTTCAAGAGCTACAGTTCCAAAAAATCAATGCGGATCAAATAGACAGCTGCTAATCTAAAAATTTCGCTTAAAACGGCTTTAAATGAACTTTAAAACTTGGATTTTTCCATCTTTTCATTTTGCTTTTTAGAGGTGTTGGATGTATAAATATCTATTTTTATAAGATTCATATTTTGTAGATTATTTGCTGGAAATGTTGTAAGCATCGGTGTACAAGGGGTACAAACGAGATAAAATAGAAATGAGGGGCGATAGAGCGGAAATGTCAGATTTTCCACTCTATCTGAACACGGTCGCTGGTGGCCTTGATTGTAGAAATCAAGCCATCGGCGGCTTTTCTTTTGTCGTCAAAATCTATGCTCTCCCAGTTGTCGAGATAATAGGACAGTTTCTTTATCTGCTGGGGCGATATGGTTTCAACGCTCAAATCGGCTATTGCTTTTGAAATGGTCTGACGGCGGGTGTCCAGTTCTTCGATTTTCTTGTTGGCGTAAGCAAGCAAGGTCGCATTGGCTCCTGTCAGCGTGTCCAGCAGTTTTTCAATTTCTGCCTCCACCTGTGCCAGCTCTACTTGATAGGCTGTCAGCTTCGGATTGACCTTTTCCTCTTGGCCGTGGAGTATCTGAAAATCTTTGAATTTCTCCTGCATGGCCGAGAAAATGAATTGCTCAAATTCTTCTTTGCGGATTTTCCCGCAGCCCGGACAACCTTTGTTTTCCGTCCGTTTGGTACAGCGGAAATAGCCTGTGCTGTTTGGTACATGAGTGGCTTTCAGCGCATACCCACAATGCCCGCATTTGATTTTTCCGGCCAGCCAAGTGTTTTTCGGTTTCCGCCCCTGCTGGAAGGTGGTATTTGCCATGAGTTTTTTCCGGCATTTCAGCCATGTGTCAGAGGGGATCAATGCTTCATGTGGAGCAATAACAAGTATCTGGTCTTTTAGGCACCTGTCTTTGTCCTCCTTCACATCCCGCCCCTGATAGAGATAGCAGCCGTTTGTTCCGGCAAAATCGGAAGCGTCATTGACAATCGCCGCGCCCTGGCTCTTGAAAAATTCGTACAGTTCCAAGTCGGCCTGTGCGTAAACAGGGTTCCGTAAAAGCTGGGAAAGGAAACTCCGAACCATTGACTTTTCGTAAATCTTGATACCCTGTTCTTCAAAGTAGCGGGTAATGTCTCCGAAAGAGGTTTCCGGCTCGGCGTACATCTCAAACATCAGCCGTACATGGTCGGCGGCTACGGGGTCGGCAACCATCTTTTTTGTACGGATACCCTCTACCACGGTGGGCTCCAACTGATAGCCGTATGGAGCCTGTCCGCTCATGTGAAAGCCTTTCAGGCACCGGGAATAGTAGGCGTCCGTGACGCGCTTCTGGATTGTCTCACGTTCAAGCTGGGCGAATACAATGCAGATATTCAGCATAGCCCGTCCCATCGGGGTCGAGGTATCAAACTTTTCCGTGGATGATACAAACTCTACATCGTACTCTTGAAACAGCTCCATCATATTTGCAAAGTCCAGAATAGAGCGGCTTATTCGGTCCAGCTTGTACACGATGACCCGCCGAACCTTTCCCTTGCGGATCTCGCCCAGCAGCTTTTGAAACTCCGGCCTGTCGGTATTCTTGCCGGAATAGCCTTTGTCCTTAAATACCCGGCAGCTCCCACCTTTCAATTCATACTTGCAGAAGTCAATCTGACTTTCAATGCTGATACTGTCCTTGCGGTCTACTGACTGTCTCGCATAAATGCAATCTTCTCTGATAAATTCCATATTGGGCTCCTTTCCTTGTTGGAATGGAGCTACCAACCTTACAACTATATTATACTATCAGCAGCCCCGGACAACAATGTTGCGAATGGTTAGTGAAATCTGTCCCCGTACTTACTGAACACATCGTAAAGACGGCGTTCAATTTCTTTTTTGCGCTGTTCCTTCTCCTTCGGGGAAAGTACCGGCGTGAGGCTTTCCAGCACAATGGTTTTCCCTTGAAAGGGTACAGACTTTGTTTCTCGTTGATATGTGACGGCCTGTGTCATTGAAAACCTCCTTTTCAGAATGGGTGTACTTGCCAGCGTTTCCCTCTTGTCCTGTGGGGAAATGTCAAAAGACGGCACCCGCAGGTGCCGCCCTTTGAGCTTTCTCCACTTCGGGCCGATGTGGCCCGAGGTCAGTACGGACTGGAGTGGAACTTCTGTTTGGCGTCCTCCACACTGTTGAGATCAAAGACTTCATAAAGCTGTCCCACAACACGACGAATATCCTTCTTTGAAAAGCCGCAGTCCTCCATTGCCATGATGACATAGCCGCGGCAGGCGTCGTTGCTCCATTCATCCGGCTCAAAACCGGGAAACATCCCAAACGCATTTTCCATAAGAAACTCCTTTGAGAAAAAAGATGGGGAGCCCCGCCGGATTGGTTGGCCTATCATCAGACAGCATTGCCAGAGGGCTCCCCACAGGTTTTTACTACATTACAGACACACCGGACGGACATAGGCTTTCTGCCCCATAGTATTTCAACTCTCCCCATTCTGATGGCAAGGCGTTCTCATTGCCTGCGACGGCTCACGGCTTGCAAGGCCGCTTCAACGCTCGGACTGTGACTAAACGCAAGTATCCGGGTTATGTGCCTGTTCCGGTGGAGCCAGCCTTGCCCCACCTATGGCATGAGCCTGATCGCTCGCCCTGTTTTATAGAGACTGTATTCTCCAAAAGCAGAGGTCGTGGCGGGCCTGTCACACAGCGCATTTCCCTTCGTATCCGGGTGCCTTTTTATTCAGTTTTCGATTTGCATGAGGGCTTGTCAGAACCTCGGGCCACCTTGACCCGAAGTGTTTTGCCTCTCATAAGCCATTTCATTTTTTGGCCTAAATCGGTACACTTCACAAAGATTTTTTCAAAATTTTTTCCAAGTGCCGCAGCCCTCGCTCGATTGCTACACGGACTACTTTCTCATGCACCCCTTCTGCCCGGGCAATATCCTGTTTCGTCATGCCAAGAATAAAGTGGGCGTAAATCCGTTTTGCCTGTTTATCTGGCAGGCTGGCAATAGCAGCGTGAAGTTCCTGCATGGTAACTTTCCGCTCGTACAGTTCATGGGGCGAAAGTGCGACAAAGACAGCCTCATGCTCCAGCCCATCATCCCGATCAAGGGAATAGTAGGCTTTATGGCGGTATGTACGCAGCCGGTAAGCAGCCTCCTTGCGGTCAAATTCTTTGAACATTTCAGCAACTTCGTCCGATACTTCCATGAAGCAATCCGATGTATAAAACGGGTAGTAGTCCCGCAGATTGATAATAGCCATATTGACCTCCGTTTCGGTTGGTGGTTGACGAGTGACCGAAACGAAGGCGGCGGGGAGCGGCACCGGGGAATGACTTCGGGCCAACATGGCCCGAAGCAGTCCCATAAGAACGCAAAAGCGCCCGGGCGGCACAAGGCCACTCGGACGCATGAAATAATATATTCATTTATGTGCTGCCAAATTTCATGTCTGCCGTCGAACTGATCCTGTTGCGCTGGCAGACTTTTTTTGACAGGTTAGGTGGGTGGAAGATGAAAAAGGACACGACGATACCTCCCGAACACCGCCGTATCCTTAAAAAAGGGCGACTTTAACACACCCCCCGTATTCTCATTTTTCAAAAAGAAAACGGCGGCTTGAAATTGCTATTTCAAAACCGCCGCAAGGCCGCAATATTTCGTTTAGGCGCATGGAAGCTCAGCCGCCAAAACAACGGTTTTTTTATTATCCCGTTGGGCGGTCAACCTTAAACAAAAAATCAGATTAGAGAATCATTTTCAACATAATGTCCTTTGGTAATAAAGCCTTCCGGCATCTTCTTTCCATCGACAACAATGCGAGTGAATAAGATTGGTAGTCCTGCCGATATTTCAAAACTCTTTCCGTATTGGATTTGAAAGTGGATGTGCGGTTCGCTCGTATTGCCGCTATTCCCACACTTGGCAATTACTTGGCCTCTGCTGACTCGATCTCCTTTTTGTACGCATGGACTGTTCGGGAGAAGGTGTGCTATCATACTGTATTCATGTTTGCTGTGGCGAATAATGATATGGTTTCCTCTCACATCCGAAGCGGCGCAATCAGCCTCTCCCTCTGCAACGATTGGAGTATTCGGAAAGTGGCTTACCACAGAGATGACAACGCCATCTGCCGGAGCCAAAACATCTTTTGCATAACAGAAGTAGTTCTCTAATTTCTCTCTTTCACCCACAAAAGTAGTATCCTCGCTGTTCTTCATAAAAAAGTCGTAAGCATATCGCTGGGATGGAAGAAGCCAAGAATGGGAACTTTCTCTGTCAATTCCACCATTTACCACAAACCACTTTCCGTTAAACGGAAGCGAGTAATGTACTTGTGGCTTGTATGAATTTTTATCTGGGAGATGGAAGCCGTGTCTTATATGTGCAATAAGTATCCCAGCGAGCATCCATAAATTTTGACCGAGAAATATTAAATTTGATATGTCGTTGCGTGCGGGCGAAAATACACTTGCAAAGCCACACAATCCGAACAAGAAGAATAGAGTTAAGTACGGGTTATCCAGAAAAACGCCTATAAAACCAATCCAAAACAACCATTGTAATTTTGAAATAAATTTAAGCATAGTTACCTCCCCAAATATTCGCCGTAACGCTGTAAGAGCGAGTGAAATTCGGGGCTTTCCTTTAAGAAAGATGTTTCATCGTCCAATTCCAATTTCAACTGCTCAATCATTGATGATAAAAGTTGCCGGGGCAGATTGTCCATGTTGCTGTCGGATAAATTCAAATGCTTGTATAAAGGATTTGGCGAAATGTTTGAACTTTTTTCCATAGAAGCAAGGAGCGATGACAGTATTTTTGTGCAGCACTCAGCATCCTTTTTATTTATTGCACATTCGAGTTTAGCCGTATATGCGGTACATTCTAAAATACCAAACTGTTTCGCTATCTGTTCTTGAATACAAGCCAACTTCTCGGCATCATCCCCTCGGCTTTCAGATAAAGCAACCTGAGTTAAAGTTATTAGTATAGATTCTAATTCAACTCCAATTTCCAACATTCGACGCTCTAATAAAACACACGCTGGTTCGTATTCCTTTTTACGCTGGTGCAGGTGAGCCATCATTAACTTTGTATCAGCAGGATAATCCCTTAACAATGCGGCTGCTTTGTCATATTCCTCTTTTTCACAGTACAAATAAAACAGGAAAGAATTTGCTTCCTTTTTTATTTCAATGTTTTCGCTATTGCGTATCCTAAAATACAGTTTAGCAAGTTCTTCACGATATTTGTTTTGGTTCTCCACTGACTGTAATCCTAAAGAGGGTTGTAAAAAAACACCCAGAGAATAAATCAAATTTTCACACGTCGGAAATGCTCTGATCTGCTCCAAAGCAAATTGGAAGCCTTTTTCAAACCCATCATTTTGGATTATAGATTGGACTTTCAGAACAACATTGTTAATCTCAATCTCGGACATTTCCTCGTTGAAAGACATAAGAGTGTTCAGATCTGTTCTTAATAACCTTGCTAATGCTGGGAGGAGCATAATATCCGGATAGGTTGTTCCATTCTCCCATTTACTGACCGCAGGTATCGAAACCCCTAAATACTCTGCAACGTTTTCTTGTGTTAATCCTAATTGCTTTCGCTTTTCTCTAATAATTTGACTAATTTTCATGTTGCCCTCCGTCTATATTCAGAGTATCACAGTTAATATATCCTGCACAATTACTCGTTTGTTTAATTATAACGCAAAAACATTAACTTGCAAGAAACTGAATTAAAATAGCCTATCACATCAAATTGTATTACATTCTCATAATTCAACCCGAAATGTAAAATGATATAGGGTGATATGAGAATGAACCAAGACGAAAGAAGGTTTGACTTTCACGGGCTCGGGCTGGCTCTGAAACAGGCCAGAGAGGAAAAGGGCTGGACGCAAGCCTATGTGGCGGAGTTGGTCGGCAAGACTGACCGCACCATTATGAACATTGAGAACAAAGGCCAGCACCCCAGCTTCAACCTGTTTTTCAAACTCGTCACTCTGTTCGACATTTCCGTAGATCAGTTTTTCTATACAGAAGGTCAGCGTGGAGAGAACAGTTGCAGAAAGCATATTGATGTGCTTTTAAGCTCGATGAATGAGAAAGAGCTTGTTGTCATGGAGGCCACAGCCGAAGGGCTCAAGAAAGCCAGAGAAACGGAGGTTCGGGAGTAAGAGCCTCCGTTTTTTCATGCCATTTTGGGGCTGCCGCTAAGTGGCAAGCAATGCCTCCGTGGCCACAAAGGCCCGGACGCTGCTTGTTGGGGCTCGCCCCAAACCCGTATCTTCGGGCCAACATGGCCCGAAGTATTTGCGTCGCTTTGCTCCTTGTTTTCATAACCTCAACGCTCCTTTTCCTGCTTTCTGCCCGGCTCGGTGTAGCCCAGCAGAGTATCAATATTTGCCTTGATGGTGACGATCTCCTGCATATCCCGGCGCGCCTTTTGGTACTCACCATAGAGGCGTTTTTTCTTTGCCGTCAGCTTGCGGCCTTCCTCCTTCAGCACATCCATTTTCGGGAGCTTCGCCCCGCCCAGCAGACGGCGCATTTCCGCCTGTGCCGCCCGGTACAGTTCAATATCGGCCTCATGCTCCGCAAGGAATTTCCGGCTGTACTTGGCAGCCTTGTACTGCTCAAAGACCGGGCGTGTTTTGGCATACTGAACCGTTGCGGCCTTTAACCCGGCATTGGTTTTCATGGCCTGCTCCGTCTGCTTGATCTGCTCGGAAAGCGCATGGAAATGGTCGGTTGCCTCGGTGGCTTTCTGCGCCAACTGCTCATAATCAGTCAGGCCGTTGTCCTGTATATAGGCGAGGGCGGCGGCCATCTGCTTGATGTTGAACACCTTCGCCCACCGCTCGTAGCCCGGTCCCTTACCGGCAGCCAGCTTTGCTTGAATATCCACCGCCAGACTAATTTTTTGCTCCGGGCGTCCGGGGCGTTTTTCTTTGCCCTCAATGGCGGCAAGAACATCTTTCAGATCGTAGCCGTCCCCCAGCGTAGAGGCCCGCAGACGGGTAAAGCGTTCCTGCCCCTGGCCGGTCAGCCGGAAGCTGATACCACCGCCCCGAACCTTCTTGACTTCATATCCGGCCCGCTTCATCAGGCCGAGAAATTCGTCCAGATCGGCGGGGTGCTCCGCCAGCGCAGTATCAATGGCAAGGCGCAGCCGGTCCTGATACGAAAGCGGCCCTTTCCGTTCTTTCTGCCACTCCCCATAGTTCCGGTATTTTCCCTTGCTCCGGGGCTTCGGGTTCTCTACAATAGACAGCCCGTTTTCAAGGCACAGTCTGTCGGAGAGCCGCCGGAGGGCGAAGCTGGAGCCCCAGAAGTTTCGGAATTTCCGAGTACAGTCAAGGGTGGTGGAGTTGTAATATATATGACAATGGATGTGCTGCTTGTCGGTATGCGTGGTAACGATAAAAGCGTGCCGCCCCTTCGTCCAGCGCATAGCCAGCTCATAGCCGATACGGTTCGCCTCCTTCGGTGTGATCTCCCCCGGATAGAAGGATTGTCGTATCTGATAGCACAGCACATCATTGGCCTTTTTCTGTTCCCGGCCTGTCATGGCGGCATAGCTGGCTTTCGCCAAAAGAAACTCGTCCGCCACGGTGGCAGGGTCGCACTCATAAGCGGAGATATACTTTCCGCTTTCTGTTTTTTCCGGGTTTTTGCCATAGTCCAGACAATCCCGGATGGCCTCGGCAATCGTTTCGCCTTCGCCCGCATGGCGCTGCAACAAAGTTGTGGTAGCCAGAAATCATCCCTCCCTTCTATGAAAAAAGGGCGGCCCATCCAGACCGCCCCGACTTCGGGCCAACATGGCCCGAGGCTGTTTAACTTGCCAGAAACCGATACAGAGCGGATTTTCCTCCGTCCAGCGCCCAAAGCAGAGAACCAGCCGCCGCTTGCAGCCCATACGGCGAAAGGAGGAAGGCGAGGAACAGAAATACAATCCCGCCGATGGGGGTCGGCGTGAAAAAGAGGGCGATACCCAGCACCGCCAGGATCACGGAGGCAATCGTCAGCAGGAAGGCGCAAATATCAAACAGAAACACCAGCAGAGCCGCCAGAAGGGATAGCGCCAGAGCAAAGGGCGCGACTAATATTTTCAGCAGTATCTTCATCATCAAAACCTCCTTTATTCTTTCTATCTCTATTTTATCATGCCTGCCCGGGGACATAAATGTTGCGAAAGATTAGTGAATCCTGTCCCGGAGCTTCGGGTCAACATGGCCCGAAGTGGTAAAAAAAGAACAGGGCGGCAAGCCCCACACAACGGAAGCCTGCCGCCCTCGTCTTACTTTGCCACCAGCTCGGAGAGCTCCCGCAGCACCTTTGACACCTCGCCCCACAGTTTTTCATAGTCCCGCTTCAATCCGTCGATTTCCTCCGGGTACACGCCGTAGGTATGCGCGTGTACGGCGACCTGATTGAGATTGTTGGAACAGCGCCTTTGCAGAGAGATCAATTCTTTTATGGGCGCAAGGTCAACGTGCAGGATATACCCGTTCAGAGCCATCTTCCGCACATAAGCCCCGGCATTGGAAATGCCCGCTTCGGCCATCCGTTCATGGATGGCCGCCAACTCGTCCGACGTCACCATGACGTGCAGATGGACATTCCGCTTGCGGTTCTCCATCAGCGTTCCAGCTCCCGGCCCTTTCTGCGCTCTTTGGGCTCCTTCACTTTGTCCAGCGGCTTTGCGTCCAGCTCCGGGGGCGCAGGCTGGATGGGCGTGTTATTGGGTACGCCGTCGATCATGTTGCAGTTCTGCTCCGTGGAGAGCTCGGCGGTTTTCAAATAGTTGTCTTTTTCGTGCATGGCAATCCTCCTTATCGTTCCTCATGGTTTTTATGGCCCCGCTTCTGGCTGGGTTCCTTCGGGGGTTCCTGCCCTCTGGCTCCATCCTTGAGTCGGGCGGTAATGGATGGGCGCGCCCGGTCAGGATTGGCCGGCGCGGGCTTCAGCTCATAGTCCTCCATCTGTTTTTCGGTCAGTGGCTTTGCATAGGTCAGTTCGCCCCATGCCATCAGCCTGCCATTTGCCACAGGACGCCGCCTGTCGTCATCGTAGTTGACGATGGAAAGCGGAAGGTTATCCGGGGGCTTCGGGTAGGTGCCTATGTCCACAGGGCGCTGGGTGGAATAGTAGCGGTAAACGCCATCCGGGCCCAGCTCTGTATTTTTGACTGCTGCATGGTAAAGGTGCTGATAATCGTCCACCCGGCGATCAAAGTCCCGCTGCGCCCATTCCAGACTGTTTCCATAGCGGCCCCAGTAGTAATCCCGCTGGCCCTTTTCGCCTTCGGTAAACTGCCAGGTCACAAACGGGTCCGGCGCTCCCGGATTATGCCCCAGCGCAAAGCCGTGTCCGCTATCAAAAGTGGTTGTTTTCAAAATGGCATAGCCTTGTACGATCTCCAAGAGATACCTCCTTTCTGTACCTCGGGCCAACATGGCCCGAAGTGTGGTATGTTACGAAATGAGGGAGTAAACCGGGGCGGGATGGGTTGCAGTATTCCCGCCCCGGAAACGCCCTCAAAAAAGCCCGGAATATCAAGCCTTTCGGGGCGGCAAATCGTAACCGCCGCCCGGCCTTTTCTCCCGCATTTTCCGCATACGTTCCCGGCTTTTCCGGCGGTTTCCTTCGGCCTTGCAGGCGTCGGAACAGTAGGCTTGACGGCCTTCGGGTAAAAATGCCCGCCCGCAGACCGCACAGGCCCGAAGCTCTGGTGAACTGCCTTCCACGGTCAGCGCCGCAAGAAGCTCCGGGGCGAGGGGCAGGACGGCCTCCCGGAAATACCGACAGTAAGCGCCCGTCCAGCATTTGTGCAGCATATAGCAGCCACAGTCCAGCGGCAGGCACAGGCCCGTTTCCCGGTCATAGTTGGCGCACATCCCCGTGACAAGGGAACGGATTTTCTTCTTCTCGTCACGGGTCAGCTCCCGGGCGTCCATTCAGGACTTCGGGCCACGATGGCCCGAAGGGCGGGGCTCCACAATCAGCGCCCGGAATTTCTTCCGACACTGTTTTTTCCTGCCTTTGCACTCCTTGTAGTAGCGGCATCCGGTACAAGGGTCATCGCTGCCCCGGCCCGGCCACGGCACTTCCTTCATCATCCGCTCAAAGGGGCTGTTGGTAAAATTCACTGGCGGGCCTCCTGTTCTTCCGTGTCCTCGTCCTCGGGTTCCTCTGCGATTTCCTCTGGCCCTTCGTCCTCATATTCGCAGTAGTCGTCCTCCAAGTCCGGTGCTTCGTGCTTCGGCTTGTAAATCTTGAAGTAATAACCGGCACCGCCGCCGATCAGCACCACCGCCCCGATCAGGAGCAGCGAAAGAAGTGGGCTGTCTGTTTTTTCGGCCTCGGGTTCGGGTTCCGGCTCGGTCACTTCCTCCACGGGTTCGGTGGGCTCCGGCTCCGGTTCGGGGGTCACTTCCTCGGCTGGTTCCTCGCCCTGTTCGGCAAGAGGCAGAAGGTCATCCACGGTTACAGCGTTGAGGAAATAGACGTTCTCGCTGGTTTTCTGCTTGTCGATCACCAGATAGAAAACACTCTCGTCTGCGGTGGTAATGGTGTAGAACTCTTTGCCGTCCTCGTCGGTGGCGTTGTCCACCACCGTTCCCGTTCCATCCGGGGTAAAGGGGTTCTGGGTTTCCGGCTCCGCCTCGGTTTCCACCGGGGCGGGAGTGGCCTCGGGCTGCGGCTCATTGCTCTGGGCGTAAGCCGGGACCGTAAAGATCAGGCAGCACAAAAGGCTGGCAGTCATCACCGCCAGCCTGCGAATTTTAGTTTTCTTCATGGGCCGTCTCCTCCTTTTCGGGTGCCTCCGGCTTCGGGCCATTGTGGCCCGAAGCGGCAAGGCTGTTTTTGGGGTCGTTCAGAAATGCCATCAGCTCGGCGGGGGTCAGTTTGAGAGAGCGCACCGCCTGCACAATCTGGCTGTTTTCTTCCTCCTGTTTCTGCTTTTCCAGTTCCCGGATTTTGGCCTGCCACTCGGCGGCCTTCTCCCGGGCCTTTTCCAGCTCCTTATCGAGCTTGTCGATCTTGTTCATGCAAGGGCTCCTTTCCTCTGGCTTACAAGCGCCCGAAGGCGTAGAAATGTGTCTGCCAGTAGCTTGAATTGATATTTGCGTATTGGATGGGAGAACCACAATGGAGCATCATCCCGTCGCCCACATAAATCCCCACATGGGACACAGGGCCGGGGCTGTCATAGGTTCCCGTGAAAAAGATAATGTCGCCCGGCTTTGCCTCGGAGGGGGAAATGATGGCACACTGGTTGTAAATGCCCTGCGCCGTGGTACGGGGCAGGTTGTGGACGCCGCTGGCCGTGTACACCCAGCAGACAAAGCCCGAACAGTCAAAGGAGGTGGACGGGCTGGAGCCGCCCCACACATAAGGCCAGCCGATGTACTTTGTCGCCTCCGCCATGAGCGCCGCAAAGGCCGGGTCATCCAGCGCCTCGCCGGGTATCTCATAGCTGGGACCGGTGTCCTCGCCGCCGGTATAAATTCCTTCCCACAAATAGGGCTTGTTGCCTTTGAGCTGCTGCATGACGGTGTAGATTTCCCGCTGCTGTTCATCCAGCCTCGGCAGGATCACGGCAGGCAGCGTTTTGTTTGTGAGGGTCACATTGAGGATGTAATACTCATAGGGGACTTCCTCGGTGGTGGTTTCTCCGGTTTCCGGGTCGGTGCTGGTTTCGGTACGGTAGCGTATCTCGATTTCCTCCGTCAAGGTCAGCTCATACTGCGCCTCGAAGATCTCCCGCAGCTCGTCCTGCACCTGCTCCCGGAAATAAACATGGTACTTTGCCGAGAGATAGGACGCCAACTCATAGGGGTTGTGGCCGATCTCGTCCACGGAATAGCGGTACTCGTCATAGCCGGGATGGGTGCTTTCGATGTTCGCTACCGTCTGCGCCAGTTCATTTTCCAGCGCCGTGTAGTCCTCGTCCACGCCAAGCAGGTCGGCGTCCTCCGAAGCATAGGAAGTGCCGGACACCGCATTGGCAAGGCCGCTGCCAAGCGTGGGAAAGATGGAGCTTACCGCCGACAGGATATAGCAGACCAGCAGCAACAGCACCAAAACCAAAACCGCCACAGGATGACGGGTCACAAACTGCGCCGCCCGCCGGGTCACATTTCCCGAAGCGGCAGCGGCTTTCTTTGCGGCCTTTGCGCTCTGTTTTGCCGCCGCCTTTGCCTCTTTGGAATACCGGCGTTTCAGTTTCCACTTCTGCTGTATCCGGGACAGCGGATTGCTGGCAAGCTCCGGGTGTTCGGCGGCCATCTTCTGAAAATCCACATTGGCCCGGGCTTTTATGTCCTTCCGTTCCCACTTTGCCACCTTCCGGGCCGGGTGTTCCCGCCAGCGCCGTTTGGCATACCGGGTCAGTTTCCGGGTCCCGGCCTCGGCGGTCAGCTCGGATTTATGCGCTCCTTCCACGCCCACATTTTCATGCTCGACTTCGTGGATTTTGTTGTGGAGATAAAACCATGCTTCGGTGCGGGCTCCCCGGACGGCTTTCTTTGCAAGCCCCGGCGGCTTCTGCGCCGCCCGTTTCGCCTCGACCTTATCCAGCTTCTCCCGGGCCTTTCCCAGCTTTTCCCCGGCGCGCTCCGCTTTGGCCTGCGCCTTCTGGTACTTGTCCTTTTTGCTCCCGGCTTTCTCGGCGGAGCCCTCCGGCTCCTGCGCCTTGCCGGTATCCTGCGGACCGCCCCTGTCATCCTCCTGCCTCATGCGGTCAGAAGGGCGGGCTTTCCGGCTGTCCTCTTGAAACTTGCCGCTTTTGGACTTCGGGCCATCATGGCCCGAAGTGCCGGTCTGCCCGGTATCCTCGTCCTCAAACCGCAGGCGTCGGGACAGTGCGGGGGAAGGCCCTTCCCGGTCAGCCGGTCCGGGGCGAGTGCTCCCGGTATCCTCCGGCGGCCCCGGCCTTTGAAAATTCCGTTTATCCGGTTTCTTTCCGATGATGTATCCCTCCTTTCCGAACCTCGGGCCAGCATGGCCCGAAGTGTGTTACGCCCGCTTCATTTCCTGTTTCTTGTCCTCCGGGCGGGTGGTCATAATGGCGTACAGCTCGGTATTCTGCGGGAAGCGGTCAACAAACGGGATGGTGGTGTTCCCGAAGAACAACAGCCCTTCGCCGGAATTAGTGTGGGTCACATAGGAAAGCTGGTGGGGGCTGATGCCGAGCTGTTTGGCTAAAATCTGCCTGTCGCCCTGCGCCTGCGAGAGCAGCACAAGGAAGTCCGAGTTTTCAAAGATGTTCTCGATCTCCGGGCTGGCAAGGAAATCCTTCACATTCTGCGTTAAGGCGCTGGGTACGCAGCCCTTCTTACGGAGCATTTTCCAGATCGCCACACAGTAGCTTGCCGTCAGCCGGTCACGGAGCAGCACATGGAACTCGTCGAAGTAGCACCATGTAGCGATACCGCGCAGGAAATTCATGGACACCTGCGAATTGACAAGGTCCTGCATAATGAGCATGGCAATCGTCCGAAGCCCGGCCCCCAGCTTTTTCAGGTCGAGGCACACAAGGCGGCGGTTCAGGTCCACATTGGTTTCATGGTTGAACACGTTGAGAGAGCCCGACACATAGATTTCAAGGGCCGTTGCCAGCCGTACCGCCTCGCCCTCGGGCTGGGAACAGAGCAGGTCATAGAGGGTTTGGAGGGTCGGCATTTTCGCCGTTTCCGGGTTCTGCAAATGCTCCCGGTACATCTGGCGCACACAGCGGTCAATGACGGTCCGTTCCACCGGCTGCAAGCCGTCCTTGCCGCCGACGATCAGCTCCATCAGCGACAGGATAAAGTCGGCTTTCAGCGCCATCGGGTTTTCCTCGTCGAAGCTCAAATCAATGTCCATCGGGTTAATGTGGTGGGGGCTGTCCGGGGCGATCTCGATGACTTGCCCGCCCAGCCGCTTGATAAGGGGCGAGTATTCGCCCATCGGGTCCACCACGATAATCCGGTCACGGGTGGCAAGGAACACGTTCACAAGCTCCCGCTTTGCGGCAAAGGATTTGCCGGAGCCCGGCACGCCGAGGAACAGGCCGTTTGGGTTTTTGAGCTTCTTCCGGTTCGCCATGATGACGTTATGGGAAAGAGCGTTGAGCCCGTAATAGACGGCCTCGCCGTCCATGCGGAGCTCCTGCGTCATAAAGGGAACGAAAATAGCCGTGGAGCTGGTGGTCATGCCGCGCTTGATCTCAATGCCGTTATGGCCCAGCGGCAGGCTGGAAAGAAAACCGTCCTCCTGCTGGAAGTCCAGCCGCTTCAAGGTGCAGTTGTATTTCTGAACGATACCCGACACCGTAAACAGGTCGTTGTCCAGCTCCCGACGGGTCGGAGCCATGTTCACCACAAGGAAGGTCAGCAGGAACATTCGCTCGTTCCGGCTCTGCAAATCTTCCAAGAGGGTCTTTGCGTCATTGCTGTAAGTTACAAGGTCGGGCGGGAGTATGTCCATGTCGTACCCGGCCCGGGCGGCCTTCTTCTGTTCCTCCACCTTCATCTTGTCAATGTCGGAGACTTTGGCCTTGATGGATTTCACGGCGGCGGCCTGATCGACGGTCTGGATATGGAGCGTGATTGTCATTTCCGCATCCATTTCCAAAAGCTCCGCCAGCAGCTTGTCCGAGAGCTCCGAGGCCAAAATCTGCAAATAGGAGGCCGCGCCCCAGGTCGTCCCCACCCGGAACAGGCGGCTGAAACGGAAGTCGAAGCTGTCCGGGGCGATAAAGTCCTTTGTGGAAAGGCCGGTCTGGGGTATCATATCCCACGAAAACCGGAAGGGATCGGTGCCGCTGGGGTGGAGCTGCCCGTGAAGAAGCTCCAGCCGTTCCAGCCCCGAGAGGGAGCGGCACTTGACGCCCAGCTTTTTGAAGTTGCCGCAAATGTCCGCCTCCACACGCTCCAGCCTCGCCCTTGCGGTGGAGAGGTCGTCCACGTTCACACCGAAGGTCAGGAGCTTTGTGCGGACAATGCCGTTGTTGCTTTTGGCGATCTGGTTTTCCAGCATTTCCACATACTCACGCCGGACGCTGTTGTAGTCGTCCTCCTGCATGGGGATGTTGACGCTGTACCGGCTGCCCGGGCGGCTCCGGTGGTTGAGGAAAGAAAGCTGAAACGGCAAGGAGCTGTCAAAGTAGTTCAGACAGGCGCTCCACCCGTCAAAGATGGCCGCCTGATCTTCGGTCTGGGCGAGCTGGTAGTTGATGTCCTCATATTCAATGGTTTTGGTGTAATAGCGGTCCTCCACCCGGCACACCCCATCCCGGTACATTTCCCGGTAAGGGAGGGTTTGCTGGGCGGTGGTGGGAATGTCCTTTCCCTTTGTGAACAGGCCGAGAAGGCCCGTCTTGTCAGGCTTTTTGCCTGCGGGCTTTCCGGCCCTTCTGTTGTTTTGCAATCGGCTGCGCCTCCTTTCTGGCGCCAAGCAGCGCATAGAAGTTTTCGGTTTTGTAAGGCCGTACCCGGGGATAGAGGAACCGGGTGCGGATGATGTTTTTCAGCACCTTTTCCAGCGGCAGGCCGTCCCGCTCATACATGGCGAAAAAGAAGAACGGGAGCATGAGGCCGATCATCAGGAACATGGCGGCGCTGTTTCCGATACTGCCACGGGAAAACAGGTAGGCCGGAAGGCCCACCGCCGCCGCGCCGGAAAAACAAATAAGCTGGCGCTTCGTGAGATTGAAGGCCAGCTTTGTCTTGATTTTGGACAGGTCTTTGGGTACTGGCACATAGGCCATTTCGTTACACCTCCTTTGCCGCTTCGGGCCAACATGACCCGAAGCTACCTTGCGGCCTCTTTGGCCGGGGCTGTGCTGCGGGCGGCTTCGGCGGCCTCCCGTCCGCTCTGCCTTGCCCGCCAGTATTCGGGATTGTATTGCCGGATGGACTGATTGAGGTTTTCTTCAAACCGCTCTTTGTCCTTGATACGGTCGGGGATCTTCCAGAGCTTTTTGTCCAGCAACTCCCGGAGCACTACACTTTCCTGTGCGTCCTCCTCATAGCAGATATAGCCCTTGTCCTTGAAACCGCATTTTTTCGCCGCCGGAGAGAGGACGGCGGCCACCTCGTTTGCAACCATCGTTCCGCCGTGGCTGGCGGTGGATACCAAAAACACGCCCGGACAGAGAACTTCACAGCTCTGCACCTCTCCCCACGGGGAACTCCGGGGCGCATGGAACATCCCGCCTGTCCTGCTCCGGTCCGCCTGCATGAGCGCCGCCTTTTCCAAGATGGCCTTCAGCTCCGGGGAAAAGTAGGCGTATTCCCGCAGGACACGGGCGGCGTCCCCGCCGCAGGCGTTCATCAACAGGGTATAGGCGTCGCTGTCCGCTTTGGTACAGCGGCCCAGCAGCTTGCCGTCATAGTAGCAGGCCGCGTTATAGCCCGTTCGTTTGCGTGGCATGGGTTTCGCCTCCTTTCCGCTTCGGGCCAGCATGGCCCGAGGTCAACGCTCCGCACCACGGCTGGGCTTTTCCTTCGGGGGCCGTTCCGCTTTTGCCTGTTCGGCAGCCGCTTTCCCGGCCTTGAGCTGTTCACTGATGGACGCACGCCCGGCAGAGCCGCGCTCCGCCATCTGTTCCAGCTTTACTTCATAGGCTTGCAGAACAGCGGTATTGAGCTGTTCCCGGAACTCCTTCGTGACAGGATAGGCCATATCCCGGTAGCCGCCCTTGCCGTCCGGCTGGCTGGGCATCCCCACGAAAAGGCCCTTGCTGCCCTGCACGATTTTCAGATTTTCCACTACAAAGCAGTCGTTGAATTTCACGCTGGCAAAGCCCATCAAGTTTTTCACGGGTTCGATGACCCGCACGCTTACATCCAACTTCAACGGTGCGGCGGGGGTGGCGTCCGCAACCTTTTCCTGCATGGTTTCCTCCTTTCCGGCGGGAACGAGGTTCCCCTCCTTGTAGTCATAGCCTTCCGCCCGGAGTGCCGCCAGCGTGTCCGCCGATACGCACCCGGACAGTTTCAGAGCGGTTTCCACCATGAAGCGCATGGTGTCTGTTTTAGAAAATTCCTCGGGGAGCTTTCCGTAGAAAGCCGGGTGCGGCTGTCCGTCCGCGCCCTGTTTGTAACGCCGGGGCATACCGCCTCCTTTCCGCTTCGGGTCAGCATGGCTCGAAGTCTCTTAATGGCAGCCGAAGATGGATTTTGCAAGGCTGCCCGTTTTGAACAGGGTAAAACACAGCAGCACCGTATAGCCCACACAGCCCCAGATCGCCCCGATGGGGTCGCCGTCGGTGGCGATACTCTGGATAAGCACCGCGTAGATGGCGACACAGACCAAAATGAGCAAGCCTTGAAAGCCCACCGCAAAGAGGGAGCGGAAATAGTTCTGCCCCATGTGTCCGGTTTCCCGGTTGGGGACGGTGGCAAATGGGATGGGTGCCAAACTTGTGAGTAAGTAAATTTCAATCATACGGCCATATACGATAACGAAGATCACGATGTTTAAGGCAATCATGGTAAGCTGAATCAGGAATGACTGGAGCCAGAGGCCAAACAGGGGGCCTAACTCCATTGCCTCCAGCTCGGTCCGCAGACTGTCCATTACATCCGTTGTGATCTCTGTCCCGTTCTGGATAATGCCCGCCGATTGCTGGATGACGTGCTGGCTCACGTCAAAGACGGCCAGCACGATATTGAAGGTATTCGTCAGGATCATTACCGCCACAAAGGTTTTGAACACCCACTTGAAAAACATCCATGTGTCAACGTCATGGAGATTGTTGCGGTCAATGAGCATTTGTATCAGCTCATAGGTCATTACAAAAGTGAGGATGACCCCGGCGATTGGCAGGATGGCGGTTTCAGAGATTTGCCGTATCATGGAAAAGACCCCGGCGTTCCAGTCCGCCGGGGTCGTGCCTACCTGTGTGGCGATCTCGCCAACGCTCTGATTGACGTTATTGAAAAGGCCATCCAGATTTCCCATGATACCATCGACAAGCAAACCTTTGAGCCATTCAACGATTGCGTCGATGATAAAGTCCATACATCAGCTCCTTTTCTGGAAAAAGGGACAACGGGTAAGGGTTAGCTGAACAGGCCGGACAGCAGAGGGATAAGCTGCATACCGATCAGGACGACACCGCCGCCCGCCATGAGCTGCTTAATGCCCTGGCTCTTTGCTTATGTGTGATAAAGAAGCAATAGAAGTGCAAAAAATTTTGCCGTTCCTATCCGACACTTGGCCATTGTGTCGGATAGGTCGGGCGGTTATTCGGGCAAGTCAATCTTGCCGACAAAGCTGTAATAAATCTCAATGTCCTGCCTGCGGGTGCCGTTCTCATCATAGCTGCACTCATGCACCACAATTTTCTCGATCATTTCCCGCAAGAGAGTGGGGGTCAGTTCTTCAAAGGCAAGGTGCTTGCGGACAATGCCCATAAATTTCTCGGCGTTGACGGTAGCTGCCTGTGACTTGTCCAGTTCGGCTTGCAGGGCGGCGGCTCTCTTTTTCAGCTCCGCTTGCTCGGCTTCGTAGTCAGCCGACAGTTCCATGAAACGCTCATCGCTGATTTTGCCGTTTACATTGTCCTCATACAGCCGCTTGATAATGCGGCTGATTTCAGAAATGCGTTCCTGCGCCTGTTCAAGCTGCTTGATGGCTGCGGCGGTCTTTCGCTTGCCGCCGATCTCGTTCTGCTGGACAAGTAGTTTCACAAACCGGCTCTCATGCTTGGCTGCGTATTCGGTCACTTGCCGGAGATTTGCCAGGACACCAGCGGTCAACAGATCGGTGCGGATAAAGTGCGCCGTACAGTTGCGGGTGCGCTTCTTGTAGCTGCCGCAGATGTAGCAGTCCTGTTTGCGGTCTTTGTTCTGATACCGCTGCTGATACAGCACATGGCCGCAGTCGGCGCAGAACAAAATCCCGGAGAACAGCCCCACTTCATCGTAGCGGTTCGGGCGTTTGCGCTGTTTGCGTAACTCCTGCACCCGTTCCCATGTTTCCTTGTCGATGATCGGCTCATGGTGGTTCTCGAAAATGGCCTGCTTCTCGACGGGGTTCTCTATGCTGTGCTTGACCTTATAAGAAGGCTTTTCCGTTTTGAAGTTCACCAGACATCCGGTGTACTCTCGGTTTTCGAGGATATGAACGACGGTGTTGGTCGCCCATTTGCACTCATAGCCTGGGTGATAACGGCGGGTGCTGCCTGTCCGCTGATATTCCAGCGTCCCCGGCGTGGGGATTTGCTGCTCCGTCAGCATACGGGCAATCTTGGTCGGGCCGTTCCCGGCAAGGCAAAGCTGGTAAATCTGCTGCACCACCGGGGCGGCTTCCTCGTCTATAATAAAATTCTCGTCCTCGTCCATCACATAGCCGTAAACCGGCTTGCTGGTAACAGGCTTGCCGCTCATGCCTTTTGACTTTTTCACTGCCTTGATTTTCTTGCTCGTATCTCTCACCAGCCATTCATTGAACAGATTTCGCAGCGGGGTAAAATCGTTGTCCATGCCCTCGCTGGCACTGTCCACATTATCGTTGACAGCGATAAAACGCACACCCTTTTGAGGGAACAGCATTTCCGTGTAAAACCCTACCTGCAAGTAGTTTCGCCCTAACCGGCTCATGTCCTTGACGATGACCGTACCCACTTTCCCGGCTTCAATGTCCGCAAGCATGGCTTGAAATCCGGGCCGCTGGAAGTTCGCGCCGGAAAAACCGTCGTCGGTGTACCAGCGCAGATTGGTAAAGCCGTTCTGTTTTGCGTAGGTTTCGAGTATCCTTTTTTGGTTCGATATGGAATTACTCTCGCCTTGCAATTCATCCTCGTGGGACAATCTCGGATAAAGGGCGGTAATGAGGTTTTGGGTGGCTTGTCTTAACATAAAATCCTCCGTTTCCGACAGCCAGCCCCACTATTCCGTGGTTTCATTGTACCACGGAACGGCGGGGGCTGTACAGCGGCAAAAGCGTTAAATTTGCTTCTTTACAGCTTTTCAATTTTCCGATTTTTATGGTATGGGTTGTCGTCCCATATTTGCAGTAGAAAAGTTCATAACTCCGTGGTATACTCTGATTTAACAAAAAAATCAGAAGTTAAAGGAGAAAACATGAAGTATACAATAGATGAATTAACCGCGGCCAAAAGGCAAATTGATTCAACTCTGCACAAGCTAAGAGAAACAGTAAAAACATTTGAATCAAAGGATAATTCCGAGCGTTATAAATCACAAATCACATTGGCAAAGAGAAGAATAAAAGCCTTTGAAATTGCAAATTATTTTATAGAGAATGAGATTAAGAATTGCTAAAGCACTTCCGATTTTCGTTCCAGCGGTCATGCTCCCTGGCATGGCCGCTTTTCCATGCCCCGGTTCACGCCGGATAAGTCGGCTCCTGTGTAGCAGCGGCTTCCGCTTCCAGTACCCGCGCCATTTTGTCGGCGGCTGTGGTTGTGGTGTCTTTCTTGAAATAGCCGGACACGACAAGGACGGAATTGCCCATGCGGATTTCCGTCACACAGTCAGGGCGGCGGGTGGTGCGGGTGTCGTGCTGCTTGTTATCTGCCATAGGCAATACTCCTTTCAGTCGGTAATCAGTTTCTTCATGCTCTCCATTTTCCGCTTGGCGGTTTCCTGCCGGAAGTTGTCGCCGGTAAAGCGTACCGGGACGCACATGGAAAGCAGGCGGTCATAAATCCGGGAATGGGCGGTGTCCTC
Organism: Solibaculum mannosilyticum; assembly: GCF_015140235.1. Lineage (GTDB taxonomy): Bacteria > Bacillota > Clostridia > Oscillospirales > Acutalibacteraceae > Solibaculum > Solibaculum mannosilyticum. Next base: position 1,170,081 of record NZ_AP023321.1, read on the forward strand.
CGGGTTGTGCAGGTCGTCCAGCGTAAGGTTGGTCGTGACGATCAGCGGCTTGCCGCTGCGGTAACGGCTGTCAATCACATTGAACACCTGTTCCAGCCCGTATTCCGTCCCGCGTTCCATGCCGAAGTCGTCAAGGATCAGCAGCGGATAACGACAAAGGCGGGAAATGTACTCGTTGCGCCCCTCAAAGCTGGCGGCAAGGTCATTGAGGATAAGAGCAAAGTTCGTCATGCGGACGGGGATTTCTTTCTCCATGAGGGCGTTTGCGATACAGCCTGCAAGGTAGCTTTTGCCGGTGCCTACGCCGCCCCAGAACAGGCAGCCGATATTGTCTGTCCGCATATCTTCCCAATGCTCCACATACCGGCGGGCAAGCCCGGTCTGCGGGTTCCTGCCGTTGTCGTTCTCGAAAGTCCAGTCCCGCATGGTGGGGTCGGTAAAGCCCCGGCGTTTCAGTTCTTCCACGGTGTCAAGGTGTCTGCGCCGCTTTTCGGCGGCTTCCCGTTCCTCGCGGGCGGTTCTCTGGCAGTCGCACTCTGCCGGGTGGCGGTCGCGCCCGAAGATAGCGGCCTTATCCGGCGCAAAATAGGCTTCTTTCGGCTTGCGGCACTTGCCGCAGTACAGTAAACCGTCCTCGCCGGTGTAGTCCTCCGGCTCCGGGATGGTGGTCGTCATATTCTCCAAAACCGCGTTGATTTCATTCTTCATAAACTCTCGCCCTCCTTGCATGAGTAGTCTGGTATGCCCTTTTTAGGGGCTTCCTTTTTGTCGTTCCCCGCCCATATCCGCAGGGCGGCGGCATAGTTCTGGTAGCTTTTCCCGTTGGCGGCAAGGTAGCGGCTCATTTCCTCGATGAACCGTTCCAGCCTGTCAGGGTACTCTGCCTGCAACTCGTCGTATTCGGTCTGTGACAGAAAAATATTTCCATATCGGCCATAGGGCGCGGACGGCCCCCCACTCACTCCCTTTGTTTGGCTCTCTGTAAGGTTGTTTATAGTAGTTTGGTTAGGGGACGGTTTTCCGACCATCATAAGGTCGGTTTTCTGACCATCAGTAGGACGGTTTTCCGGCTCTATGAGGGGCGGACTTCCGGCCATCAGTTGGTCTGAAAACTGTACCTGTGGCACTGGCGGTACTTTGACATAAAGCCGGTTCGGTGCGGAGAAGCCGCCCCGTTCCCGTTCCAACAGCCCCGCCGTGTCCAGTTCATTAAGCGCCCCCTTGATGGTGGTGCTGCCTTTATCCAGTATTTCTGCTATCTCCGCGATGGGATAGATAATATAAATCCTGCCCTCGTCGTCCAGCCACTTGTTTTTCTGGGAGAGGGTGGAACGGTCTAACAGCAGCGAATACAGCAGCTTGGCGGTCTGTGAAATCTCCATTTTCAGCAGGAAACGGGGATACGGCAGATAGGCGGGCAGCCGCGTGTCTGCCCTGATATAATCAGCGATAGGATCACCTCCCTGTGTTCGGGTTGATTTTGGCGTATTGTCACGCATTAAAACGCCGTTTCCGGGGGAAAAGGATAAATGTATCGCGTACCCTTTGACACCCACGAAAAAAGCCTTGATTTATGCGGGTTTGAAAGGCTCTAAAGCGTGACATCTCTGCCTTTGTTTCCGCTTTCTCTCGGCGGCTTTGATTTTCTTCATGCGCCCGGCGCAGTCGGGGCAGTATTTTCCCCGGTTGGATTTGGGGACAAAGGCCGCCCCGCAGACGGCACACCGTTTCCGGCTTCCCCGGCACAAGAGGGCTGCGGCCAGCTCCCCGTCAAGGGGCAGGACAGCCACACGGAACCAGTGGCACATGAGGGAAAAGGAAATGCTCTGGACGCACACGCAAGGCTCCCCGTCGTCCAATAGCAGGCAGTTCCCCTCATCGTAGTTACAGCACTCATGTACCAGCCGCCGCGCCCGCCGGTGCTGGCGGTAGTCCATGTGGGGCAGGTTATCGCTCATGGCTCTGCTCCTTTCTGCGGTGCGGCTCGTCCCGGCGCAAAATCTGGTCGATGTTCCGCTTGACGGTCTGCAACTCCTTGAACCGCTGTTTCTGTTCGTGATAGGTGTTATACAGGCCGTCTTTCTCGGAGATAAGCTGCTCGATCTCGGCCTGCAACGCTTTCCGGGCGGGCAGCTTGGTAATGCCATGCGCCTTGAAATACCGGGCTGCTGCGTCGGCTATGATAAAATCGCTCTCATGGGCCTGCCGGTATGCGGCGCGGGCTTTCTCGGATTTCTGTGCCCGCAGCCCGTCGCGGGCGGCCTTGGTCTGGGCGTAGGCCAACACCTGCCGCTGCAACTTCTTTTTCCCTTGCAGCTTCGTTTCCAGTGCTTTCAGTTCGCCGCTGGTCTGGCGCATTTTCTGATAGGCGGTGTCAACGGCGGCTTCTAACTGCTCCGGGGAAGTAAAGCCGTATTGCTGGTAGACGGACAGCGTTTTGGCGGCCTGCTTCAGATTGTGTATCTTCGCCCAGCGTTCATAGCCCCGGCCTTTGCCCTCGGCCATTTTCTGCTCAATGTCCACAAGCCGCTGCACTCCGTCCTGTTTCGGGGCGGCTATCTCGGCTCTGGCAACCTGCAAGCGGTCTTTTATGGTGCGTGGGGGATCGGGGGATCTGGCTGGCGCTTCGGCTGCTCTGGCGGCGTTTTGCTCTAAAACGGCAAAGACAGCGGCGCGGTCAAAATCGTCGCCCAGCTTCCGGGCGGTAATTGGCTTTGTCCTGTCCGGCGTGAGGTAGGAAAGCCGCCCCCGGCTCTCCTTGACGGTCACACCCTCCTGCAGCAACAGAGAGGAAAACTCGTCAAAGCTGGCGGCGGTGGCAAGGGCTTTCCGTAGGGTCTGCCGCAGCTTCTCCTTGTTCGTTTCAAACTTGGTCTGCCGGGGCGTGATACTATCGGCAATCATGGGGGCGTTCTGCTTGTCCAGCGCGGCCTGTCCCTTTTTCTGCGCCCAATACTCCCGGTCGGTGACGCGGTTCTTGCTGCCGTTCAAGAGGTCGATTTGATAAAGCCCCTCCCGGTGGCACATCTCCATGACTTCGGATTTGAAGTAGCGCAGGGCAGCGTCGGTACATCGGTGCTTGCAGCCGACTTTCGTATCGGCCGGCCTGTCCATGTAGGGCAGGAACGGCACTTCCTCAATCCGCAGGCTGTTTATGACGATATGCACATGAATGTTGCCGCTGTGGTTATGCCCGTCCGGGTGGGTGCAGACAAGGGCCTGGTGGCCGGGAAAATGCTCTTTACAGAATTGTTCCCCCAACGCCTGCGCCCGGTCTACGGTCAGGCCGTTGTCCGGCCCGTCCCGCGGGTCAAAGCTGATGATGTAGTGGTGGCTTTTCACATCTTCCCGCCGCTGGTTTTTCTGATAGCGGAGATTGGCCCGCATACACGCAACGGCAAAATCCTCCCCGTCGCAGTTCAGCGTGGACAGCCGGTAGTCCTCGCGGGGGATAAGCCTGCCGGTTTCATCAAGGACGGGCTTCATGGTAAACTCGTCATGCTCAAAGAGAAGATATTGCTCGGCGGCTCCGTAGTCGGCGTTTTTAGAGTTGATATGCTTGAGTGTTGCCAACCGCGTCACCTACTTTCTTGAGGACTTCATACTTGAGGACGGCAAGGTCGGATATGGCGGCGCGTACCTCGCCGGAAAGGGTGTTGTAGGGTACGCCGTATTCGTTCAGATACCGGGCAATCTGATTGAGGTTGCCGCCGATCCTGCCGTACTCGGCTGTCAGCTTCCCGACAGCGGAAAGCAACTCGTCATTGACCGACGACACATGGACAACCGGGCGTATGGTCGCCCGCCGTATCGCCTGCCGGAGAAATTCGGACTGGCTGATACCATAGGGCGCAAGCCGCGCTGTGAAGTCGGCATACTCATCTTCGGACAGCCGGGTTTTCACAACGCGGCTGCGGTGGGGCGTGTTGTATTTCTTTCGCATGGTGTGACCTCCTTTCTCGCCCGTAAGGGCGCATGAGCAGGGTTTGGGGAAGGCACTCCCCAACAAGTTTCCCGCGAGGGGCAAAACTGCAGAATTGCGGATTTTGGCACCGTGGTAGAAACTTGCTCTCCGTGACTGCAAACTTTCTCTCACTTCCGTCCGCCACTTTTTTGGAAAACTGCAACCACAAAAGTTTGTTTCTCTTTTTCTGCTACTACTAATCCTGTAAAGGGCATTCCTGCCCGCTTTCGCTAAAATGACACCGGACGCAGTGGTTTCTACCCGGTGTTGGAGAAATCCTTTCTCTTTGCCCTCTACTACGGGTAAATGCTCCAAATGCCAAACACCAGGGCAGAAAAATTCCCTCCTCGCTTACTACTACAACCGGCAGGGGGCAAAATGGCCGGGAGCGGAGCCGGACAACAAAAAAAGCAGTAAATCTTTTTCAAGACTTACTGCTTTCGCTGGCCGCGTCGGTGGCGGCTGGTATTCAGTTTTTATGACTTGTCCGGTGGTTCGTCAAGCCGGAACTTGAATTGACAGTCAATTAACCGCTGCTTTACATAGTCCTCCACCTCGGCGTTGACCTGCCCGTTCACTTTTGAGAAATAGCGGATATATCCGGCGTAGTGGAGCAGGACAGCGTTCACGGCTTCTGGGTCGCCCTCACGGGCTTTGAGGATTGTTTCATAGGGGAGAAGTCTACTCATACCGGCTCACCCCCATTTCTTCGCGTAGCCGCTGCAAGGCAAGCTGGATATGCCGCCCCGCTGTGCTGCGTGACCGGCCAATACACGCGCCGATCACGCGCTGCGGCTGGCGCAGAAAGTAATAGCGCAGGATTTCTTCCCGCGTCTGCTCCGGCAAAACAGAGATCGCGTCGGCAAGGGCGGCGTTGCAGAGCAGGACGGTCTGACCGCAGACGGTAAATGGGTATTCCTCGTCCGGCTCCGACGCGGCAAACTGGACAAACTTCTCGTTCATCAGATAGTCAAGGGAAACTTGCCGTTCCCATTGCCGTTTAAGCTTCAAAATCTTGTCCAAGGCGGCACAGCGGATAACAGTCTTGCAAAAGGCGTTGTACCTGCGCTGGATATATTCTTGATAGGCTATCTGGTCGGTCATGGAAATTCCCCTTTCTGAATAATAGTGCGGGGCGGTGGCACTTCTTGCTGTCGCCCCTTGATTGCCTACCAGCAAAGGCGGGCGGGGCTGTCAACGGCTGCGCATATGCGCCGTTCATCTTGACCGTTGACTGGCTCGGCTGGGTTTGCTATTTACCCGACAAACTTGAATTTATTTTAAGCTATCACGTTTTACCTTCTTAAGCCTTACTATCATTACCATAGGAATTTCTTTGTTGGTTTTAAAACATTCTTCATAAAATCCATCAATGACAAATCCAGCTCTAAAACAAAGGTTAAAAATATCTTGTATGGAACGATGATAATAAATCTGCTCTTTCGGTTGCCCTTCAATCGCTATATCATAGTAACTGTGCGGTGTCATATATTTTTCAGTCAACGTGACAAAACAAGGGTGTTGCGTTGCAAAGACAAAAATTCCGCTTTCCTGCAACAGTTCATAAACAGCCATAAGAAGTGGTTCAATATCCGTAATATCCATAATTGCCATATTAGAAACTGCTTTCGTAAAGGCTCGATTTCTTTTTAATTCTAATATACTTTTTCTATCGGTCGCATCCGCCACACAAAATTCAATTTGTTTTGCATATTGTGATTGCCGTCTTTTAGCCAATTCTATCATTTTTTTGCTGTAATCAAAAGCGACAACCGAAGCGCCTCTTTGTGCAAGATACGAAGAATAATTTCCATTGCCACACGCAATATCCAAAATGTAATCCGCAGGATTAGGAGATAGAAGTTCCGTTACTTTGGGACGCACTACCTCTCTGTGAAATTCATTAGATTCGTCACCCATTGCATTATCCCAAAATTGTGCGTTCTCCTCCCAGATTTTTTTACTTTCCTCTGTTCCCATGTTCTCTCCCACTCCCCAAATTTGCTTTTTTGCTTCCATTAAATCTTCCTTACTATATTCCATTGTTACCCTCCATAACTTCTGATTGTTGCCGTCTTGACGATTATGTATCTTTACATTACCTTCTGAAACATATGGCGCACCTTGTCCAGGCGGCTGTTTGGACGGCGGGGCTGGATGACCGGCTGACCGACAGCGGCCTGATATCCTTTCAGCTCTGTAAGGCATACGCTCCGCCCGTTGGTGTAAAAGGCCAGATCAGTACGGTATGCCTGTATACAGCGGGCGGGAATCTCGCCAGTAAAGACAACTTCATCCTTTTTTACCTGGGCCGTTTCGATGGTGGCACAGTATTTCGGTGCATCATGATAAGCCCTGGAAAGGTATTCCTGGGGCGCATAGAGGGTGAAGGAGAGATAAGGTTCCAGCAGCTGCGTCCCCGATTCCTTCAATGCCTGTTCCAATACAATCGGGGCCAATGAGCGGAAGTCCGCCGGCGTGCTGACTGGACTGTAATAAAGCCCGTATTCAAAGCAAATCTTACAGTCCGTTACGTTCCAGCCGAACAAGCCCTGCTCCAGCCCGTAACGGATACCATCCCTGACAGCGTTTTGAAAACTCTGGTTCAAGTATCCCAGCGAAACCCGGCTCTCGTATTGTACGCCGGAGCCAAGCGGGAGTGGTGTAACAGACAGTCCGATAGATGCCCAAAACGGGTTGGGCGGCACCTCGATATGGATGGTGTGGCTGGCTGCTTTGAGCGGCCGCTCCATATAAATGACGGAGGGTTCCTTTACCACTGTTTCAAGCTTGTATTTTTCCGACAGCAAAGCGGAAACAACCTCCAACTGCACCCGGCCCAAAAAAGAAAGAATGATCTCATGGGTGATGGAATCCACTTCGCAACGCAAAAGCGGGTCAGTATCCGCAAGTTGCGTAAGAGCGTCCAGCAGCCGTTCTCTTTGCGCTGCCGTTTTCGGCGCAATCGTCGTCCGCAGCATGGGGAGGGGGTCCTCGCGCCACCTTTTACGAGGGAGCCGGGTTTGGTCCCCTAATACATCGTTTAACCTCACGCTGTCGCTGGGAAGGATAACAATTTCACCCTGATAAGCGGTGTCTGTCCGAACAATTTCCCCTTTGGATGGAATACGCATCTCTGTGATTTTCAGCTTTTCTCTCCCGGCCAGGGCCACCGTATCCCGCAGGCGCAGCGTTCCGCTGTATAACCGTAGATAGACACGCCGCTGGCCGCAATCGGTGTACTCAACCTTGAAAACGCTGCCGCATAGGGCGGCGCCCCCCTGTTCCCCAATCGGTTGGAACAGCCCTGTCACCGCATCCATCAACGGTTGAATGCCAAGGCCATTTTTGGCGCTGCCATGATAGACTGGGAACAGGGAGGCGTCTTGAACCCGCTGCTGTTCCTCCCGCGCAAGTTTTTCCCGGCTGATTGGTTCTCCTGCGATATACTTTTCCAATAATTCATCGTTATTTTCGATGACCGCATCCCATGCTTCTATGTCGGTATTTTCCTCCAGGACTATTTCCGGGGACAGCGACACCGTCTGCTTGATGATAATATCGGCGGAGAGCTTATCCCGAACAGACTGAACCACGCTCTGCAAATCAACGCCAGCCTGGTCGATCTTGTTGATAAAGATAACGGTGGGAATGTTCATTTTCCGCAGGGCATGGAACAGAATACGGGTCTGGGCCTGCACGCCATCTTTAGCGGAGATCACCAAGATGGCCCCATCTAAAACAGCCAAAGAGCGGTACACCTCCGCCAAAAAATCCATGTGGCCGGGCGTATCCACAATGTTGACTTTACATCTGTGCCACTGGAAGGAAGTGACTGCCGCTTGAATGGTAATCCCACGCTGCCGCTCCAAAAACATGGTGTCCGTCCTCGTTGTCCCTTTTTCGACGCTCCCCGGTTCTGAAATGGCTCCGCTGGCATATAGCAGGCTCTCCGTCAAGGTCGTCTTTCCAGCGTCTACATGGGCAAGAATTCCAATATTGATTATTTTCATGTGATTGTCCTCCCTTTACTGCCCCGAAGGGCATAAAAATCCCCAGCAGTAAAATACTTTTACCACTGGGGATTATAAGTTGCGGACATACACATATACAGCATACACCTGTTTGTGATTGCTGTTTTTGGGGATATGTCAAAATTGATAAGGCAAAAGTATTCTTAAATTGGGTACAAAAAACTAAGCCCCTACAAAAGGAGCTATCATAATCCTTTGTTCCCACTATTTGATTATAGTTTTATTTAAGAATACCTTGCCGCATATTTTTTACTCCTTTTCTGGATTAAATCATTGTATCACATCAGTTTTAGGAAAGCAAGTACCTAAAAGAAATTTTTCTTCCCCTTATATGTAACAATCATACCGGCTTCCTAGCGTTCAGAATGTTTTCTGCTGTCTGCTGTGGTGTTTGGTTGGAATTGTCCAACCAAAAGCCGATCCGTGGTGTTGTCTGCATTTTACTAAATACAAATTCAATGTATACAGAAAGATATAAGGAGTGGGAGGGATTCCGCCGTAGTTGGCATTGTAGGAAAATCCAAAAGTTTAGATTTTCCCACAATGCTTATCTTTTGGTCTTTGGTTCGGAATAGTGTAGTGCTGGCGGTCTATCTCTTGTTTTCGGTTGCTTGCTTCCTTACCGTACATGAGCATTTGCCGCGGGGTTGTCGGAACCGTAACCTTCCAGCAGGTTGATGACGCCCCACACCGCCAGACCAGCGCCCAGCGCCATGACCAGAATCTTGAGAATGTCGATAGCAGAGTTAAAAAATTCCATATACGTTCCTCCATTTTGTTTGTTGGTTATGGGTACAAAAAAAGCCGCCCACATTGGCGGCGCTTCGGGCCATCATGGCCCGAAGTTACACAAACTCGTCGCTGTCCAGATCGTCGAAATTCAACAGGTCAGCTTCTTCGTCTGTGTCGGAGCCGTCCACCTCGTACACCGTGTATTCGTCCTCCGGCTTTAGTCTCAATGGCCGGTGGCGAAACAGGCTTTCCAAGTGGAAGGCGTTTTTCTTTTTGTCAAACTCGGCTGTGTACTTGTAGTTGGGGTGCTTTTTCAAATCGTATTTGGGAGAAAAGAAGGGCGGGAGCCCTCGAAGCTGCAAGATACACTTGTCTCCCGGCATGGTGGTGATCTCGCTGGTGGTCATCAGCTCCCGGCCAAGCCGTTGCATATTCTGGCTGTAACTTTCGGACTGGCCCCGGCTGCGGCCCTCGGTCTGCATGGAGATAGTGGCCTTGCCCAGCCAGTTTTCCGAAATATCCTTTAGGGTGGAAGCCTCCCGGCCTCCGAGGAACACGATACTGTCCATGTTTCCCATGATGGTTTCGGAATGGTCCTTGTACAGCGCCTTGCATTGGCTCATAGCCTGATAAAAGAGCGTCAGGCTGATCTTCCGGGAACGGATAACGGCAACGATTTTTTCCAGCCCCGGCACCTGTCCCGTGTTGGCCGCCTCGTCCCACAGCACCCGTACATGATGGGGCAGGCGTCCGCCGTAGGTGTTGTCGGCCCGTTCACACAGAAGGTTGAACATCTGTGAGAAAGCGAGGGCCACAAGAAAGTTATAGGTGGTGTCCGTATCGCTGATAAGGAAAAACAGCGCCGATTTTTCATCCCCCAGCCGGTCAAGCTCCAGCTCGTCATAGGACATGATCTCCCGAAGCTGGGGAATGTCAAAGGGGGCAAGTCTGGCTCCGCAGCTAATCAGTATGCTCTTAGCTGTCTTGCCGCTTGCCAGCTTGTACTTCTTATACTGCCTCACGGCGAAGTGCTGGGGACTCCGGCGCTCCAGCCCGTCAAACATATAGTCCACCGCATTTTTGAAGGTTTCGTCATCCTCCCGCACTTCCATGCTGTTTATCATTTCCACCAGCGTATTCATGTTGCGTTCTTCCTCCGGCCCCTCAAACACGATGTAGGCCACAAGGGCGCAGTATAAAAGGGTTTCGGCTTTGGTCCAGAACTCGTCGCCCTCCTTGCCGTCGCCTTTGGTGTTGGCGATCAGGGCGGTGACGAATTTCAGCACGTCGCTTTCCGTTTTGATGTAGGCCAGCGGATTGTAGTGCATGGATTTGGAGAAGTCGATACTATTGAACACCCGCACCTTATATTTCTCCCGTTGCAGGAACCGCCCGCATTGGTCGAGGGTGCCGCCCTTCGGGTCCACCACCACATACGAGGAATGGGCTTGAAGGAGCTGCGGGGTCAGCCAGAACCTTGTCTTGCCCGAGCCGGACGAACCGATGACGCAGGCGTTCAGGTTGCGGGCGTTGGCGGGTATCTTCGGGCGGGTGTTCATGGTAAGAAACTCCGTCCCGGTCAGAATGACATTGTTCTGAAATTTGGGGTCTACAAACGGCTTTATATCCTCCTTTGTTCCCCAGCGGGCAGTGCCGTACTCCGCATCCCGCCGGAATTTCTTTGCCTGCTTGATTTTGGACTGTATCAGCAGATACACCCCAGCCGCACCGGCGAGGCCCACCAGCAGGTCAATGCCGCCCAGTCCCGGCCAGTAAGTTTCAAAGACTTTGGGGAAGGTGTCGAGCATCCCCATGAGCTTTGTCCCGAAGTCTGCGCCGGGCGCGATACGGTAGGCCGTCCCGATTTTGGAGAAAAACCAGAACACAAAGAGGTACGGCAGGTTGGGGAGCACATATTTTCTGATCTTGTCACTCAACGTCCGTCCTTCACCGCCTCTCTGGTCCGCTGCTTCTCCTTCGGCTTTGTCCTGATCTGCTCCGTGAGCTTGCGGAGCTGGCCGAGGATAGAAGTCTTGTCCTGGTCTTTGTTCAGCACCTTTGTACTGTATTTCTGGAAGGCCGCCGTGATGGCGTCCGCCTGATTGGCTTTGAAGAACAGCAGGTAATGGCCGGGGCTCACTTTATGGAAAGCGTAGTCCACATGGAACTCCTTCGCTATCCGGTCAAAATCCTTCGGCGCACCCACATACTGCATGGCGTTTTTGCCGCCGTAGTGGTTCATCAGCTTCTTCACGCTCTGGCGGCCCTGCGGGGTCAGCGCCTTCCGGTGGTGCTTTTGCAGCGCCCGAACCACCTTGCCAAGAGCGGCGGCCAGCACTTTTCCCGTCAGCTTTGCCGTCTTGATCGAAAGGGCAACTGTTTTTTGGTTTACTTCTTCCTGCATAAAACCTCCTTTCCGTCAGGGCTCCCGGTAGACGGGAGGCCCCCGTACACTCCGGGGCAACAGAAAACCTCGGGCCAATGTGGCCCGAGGCTTACCGCTCGGCATCCCTGCTGGACGGAGCTTTCTTTTCCGGCTCCGTCTGGACTTTTTCGCCCTGTTCCCGCATGGTCTGCAAGATAGAAGGCTTCTTTTGAAGCTGGGAGGGCTTTTCGCCGGACAGTGGCTTGATACATTCCAGACGGTCAGCCGCCCGGATGGCGTTGTCCGTGAGCTGTCGCTGCCATGCGCCCACGCTGGGAGCCCAGCGAAAGCCGTTGCTTTTCAGCTCGGCCCGGGTGTCCGCGTCAGGCTTTCCGTCAAAGAACACCTGCAAGCGGTTGTCCTCCCGGTTCATTTCCACACGGCCCCCGTCAAACTCCCAGCCGGAAAACTCCCGCTGCGCCTGTTTGGAAAGCTGTTCGATACGGGCCTTTACCCGGCGGATCTCCGCATTGTTGTTGGTAAGCTGGTAGCTTTCAAAGGGCCTCGGGTCGCTCCGCCAGCTTGACGCCATGCTGGCTTTCAGCTTTTCAATCTGGTCGGGCGACAGCAGCGCACAGCCGTCCAGCTTGCCATGCTTGCGGTAATAAGCGTTGACCTCCTTCATAATGAGCTGGGAGCGTTCCAGCCCGTCCAGCTTTTTCTGGAGCTTTTCAATGGCCGCCGGGTCATCGGCGCTGATACCGCCCATGCCGGTGCTGCGTATCTTATCCAGCAGCCCTTGAATATGCCGCCATTCCTCCATGTTGCTGTCCCGCGCCCGGTTCTGTTTTTCTTTCTTTCCCACCGGGAAATTGGAAGGCCCGGCGATCAGCACAGAGGGAACCCTCGCGTCAATGGCAAAGCCCTGGTTCATGTTTTCGGCCAGCTTGCGGGCGTAGGTGTCTAACAGATGGTCGATCTTCTCATGGTACATGGGGTCCACCCGGGATTTTTGCTGTTCGGCTATGGCTGCGGCCCTATCTACCATACGGCGGTATTCTGCTGTTGCCTGACCTTCCTTAAATTCATATTGACTGTTCATGCGGTTGGCTTCCCGGGCAGCATTTTCGTCAATCGAATAATATGTTATGGATGTACACCTCCTTCATGCTTCGGGCCATGTTGGCCCGAAGTCTTACCGTTCCTCATGGGAAGGCCCCGCCTTGTCCTTTTGCGGAACGGGCGGGGTCTCTTGAAACCGTTTGAGTGCGCCGAGAATGGAATGGACGGGCTCGGCCTTTTCGGGATAGGCAAATACCCGGTGTTCCGGCGGTATGTCCTGCGTCCCGTGGTAATGCTCCTTAAAGCCCACCGGGTCCGCCGCCACATAGCCGCCGGGAGCGAATACGCCGCCCTCGTTGATACGCATATCCCGTCCGTATGCCTCATAATCGAAGTAGCCTTGAATGTGCTCCGGTATGTCGATGGTCCCCAGCTCGTCGGCGTACAGATGGCCCAGCCCTTCATCATCGGAAATATCCGGGTAAAAGCGGTAGAGGTCAAGGTTCTGCGTCAGGTTGATTAGGTTCTTCACGCTGCCCGTGTGTTTTCCCAAGACAAGAGCGGCCTCAAAGGTTTCCAATCCGCCCTTGTCCCGTACTTCCAGCAGGGCATGGCCCAGTTCGTTCAACTCGTCGATGTTCTCGTACTCGTCCAGATAGTCGTACAGTCCCAGCACATCGCTGTCAAAGCTGGTAATAAACACTTCGCTGTACCGCTTTCCGTCTATCCCGATTTTTGCAAGGGCGGCCTGTACCTCCTGTGTGGTCGTGGGGAAATGAACCGTTGTTCCCACTTCAATCCCCATCATGGGGTACAGGGCCGTGTTGGTTATATAGGCTTCAAACATGGGCTCAATCCTCCTTTCCGGCCCTGTCTGCCAGCACTTCATAAATCCCGGCCATGATGTAATCGGCGCAAGGGAGAGCAATCGCATTTCCCAGCGCCTTGTAGCGTTGCAGAGGCCGGATTTCCTCGCCGTCCGCCCCGTACTTTGTCCAGCCTTCCGGCAGCCCCATCAGCCGCTCACTTTCCGTTTCCGTCAAGAAGCGGATACAGCCGCCGTCCGGGTCGCCCTCGTACCAAAAGGCGAAGGGCGTCACATCGCTGGCTAAAAGAGTGGGAAAAGGGTCAGTTGGTAATCCGAAGCTGTTTCGGAAGGCGCTTTCTTCCTGCCTTTTTGCCGCTCCCCGCATACGGAAGCATTGAAAGGGGTGGATGACTGGTATTTGCCGCCCTGTTTCAAAAGAAGATGTTCGATCTCCTTCGGCGGCGGTCCGCCCGCCCTCTCGGCAAGGCGGAGTAAGTGGGAGCATTGGACGGGGCTTAAATAGTATGTCGGCGGCACGTCTGCCTCTAAAATCCGCCACGATGAAAATTCGCTGCCTTCGCGCCAGCCTTCGGGAGCCTGCCCAATACTGGGCGTCCATGAGCCGCCAGCACACATCAGGCGTTCCCCCTCGCACCATTCCGGCGTTTCCCCATCTTCCAGAAGGAGGCATTGGAACTTCGGTGTCCGAGAAGGCGGATAGGACGGCTCTAAAATCCATCCGGTCATTTGTAGAAAACGCTCCCATGACGTTTTCCCAAACAGCGATAGCTGGATATAGGTTATCAGTGGCATCCCTCATTTCCTGTATGATACGAAACGCCTGATAAAACAGGCTGGATTTTGCCCCGGCAAGGCCGGAGCGGTTGCCGATCAGAGAAAGGTTCTGACAGGGAGAGCCGAAGGTTATCACATGGACAGGCGGGATTTTCCCGCCGTCCACCTTCGTAATGTCCCCCAGGTGCGCCATATCGGGAAAGTGCCTTTTGGTTATGGAGATCGGCGCTTTTTCAATCTCGCTGGCCCACACCGGACGGATACCGCAGCGGGAGGCCGCCAGAGGGAAAACGCCTAGCCCGTCAAAAAGGCTCCCCAGCTTAATGTCCGGCATGGCCCGGGCCGCCGTGTCCCTTCACGGCAAGAACCCCGTCCAGCGTAGTAGCTGCGATACCCAGCCGCCCGGCAACCGCAATATCGTTTTTCACATCCTCGTCCACCGCACCGCCGCAGACGATCAGGGTATGGGAGCGCCGCAGCATATCCCGGCGCATATCAATCCCGGCCTTATGTTCCTCGGGAACGCTGTCATTCAAGAACAGCGGAAGATACAAAAGCGGGCAGATGGGGGAAAAGCCCGCCTCATAGGCAAGACGGCAGTAGTGGGCCGCCAGCTCCATATCAATATCCGGCTCACCGCTCCATGCGGCGGTCAGATAGGCCAAAGGTCGTTTCATTGGTTCAACCTCCATTTCTTTCTGATTTGTGGAAAGCAAGGTTTCGCCCAACCCCTCCGCCCCTTCCCCCGGGAAGGGGGACGGCTCTGGAGAATTTATATCCCCGTCGCTTGTCCGGGAAAAAGCATAACCGGGAGAAATCCGTCAAGGGTGCCTCTGGCACCGCCTGCGGCGGCGTTGCCCTTGACTGATTTTCCCGGCTATGCTACGGAATAACTGGCGACGGGGAATAATTTATATCTCCAGAGCTTCGGGGCGCGGGGCAGCGCCCCGCAATCCTCGGGCCATCTTGACCCGAAGTTTCGGCTTACTTTTCCGGCTCGGTTTTCTTCTCCGGCTTTTCGTGTTCCTTCTGCTGGCCCTTCCAGTCGTCCAGCAGCTTGATGATCTGGTCCTTCATTTCCCTCGGCGTGGTTTCCTTGCCGAAGTATTTGCTCAGTTCCGCACCCGTCAGAATCACTTTGTCTACCTCCTTTTTGTCCTCCATCATAATGCCGTCGATCACATCCCCGTTGAGCAGCTTCTTTTCGTCCAGCTCCCGCATACGCTTTGCCTGCGCCTGCGAAGGCGAGGACTGCTGGCTGTCGATGGCGACGGCGATATAGTTCTGGTTCTTCTTGCCGATGTAGGAAAGCTCCACCGCCGTAGTGAAGCCCAGCTTTTTCTCGTCCATCAGCTTCATCAGGTCGGGGACCAGCTCATTCAGCCGGATATACCGCTGCACCTGCTTGACGGCCATCTTGTTCCGCTCGGCCACGATCTCGTTGGAGCGTTTGCCTGCGTCCTTCGGGTCAATCTGGCCCGAAGTTCGGGAGCCCTGGTGCTTGATGGCCTCAAGCTGCATTTTCAGAGCTTTGGCCCGCTCGCTGGGGAGGATTTCTTCACGCTGGTTCAGATTGTCCTCCACCATCTGTGTGATGGCTTCATCGTCCGTCAGGTTGCGGACGATACAGGGCATATCCGCATATCCGGCAAGCTCGCTGGCCTTCTGGCGGCGGTGGCCGGACACGATCTCATAGCCGCCATCCTCACGGGGACGGACGATAGCGGGCTGGGTAACGCCCTTGTCCTTGACGCTGGACACCATAGCCCGCATTTCTTCATCGTCCCGGACCTCAAAGGGATGGTTTTTGAAGGCGTGGAGCTCGTTCAGCTTGATATATACGATCTGTTCCTCGCCACGGCGGGGAGCCTCCTTCGGTCCCTCGGGTTCCTTCGGAGCGGGAGCGGCCTGCACCGTGGGAGCCGCTTTTTTCTCCGGTTTCTCTTTGGGGGTCTTTTCCTGCTTTTTCTGTGCGGGGGCTTTGGGCTTCGGAGCGGCGGCCTTGTCCTTATCCTCTTTCGGAGGACGGCCCCGGCGCTTCGGCTGCTCGGGCTCTTTGGGCTTTTCCTGTTTTCCTTCGGCCTTTTTCGGAGCCTCCGGCT
Source organism: Solibaculum mannosilyticum (assembly GCF_015140235.1). GTDB lineage: Bacteria > Bacillota > Clostridia > Oscillospirales > Acutalibacteraceae > Solibaculum > Solibaculum mannosilyticum. The sequence goes on from NZ_AP023321.1 coordinate 1,185,943, forward strand.
GCTTTTCCGGTTTCTCCGTTTTTGCCGGGGCAGGCTTTTCCCCGCCGGAAGCTGCCGCCCGTTCCTCGGCTTTCTTTCCTTTCATAATTTCAGCGAAGTCATAGACGGACACCTGCGGGCTCTTTGCCTGCTGTTCCGTCTTTTTTTCGGCCTCCGGGGAAGTAGGCGTTTTCTCCGGCTCGGGCGGAGTTTCCTTGCCCGGCCCGGTATCCGTTACCGGCTGCTCCGGCATTTTCGTGGTTTTATCATCTGCCATAAGCATTTACCTCCTGTTTTTGGGCGTAAAAAAAGGGACTCAACTTTTCAGTCAAGCCCCCGTGGGAAGTTCCTCCTTTCTCCGCCAAGACACAAAAATACCGCCCGTAGTCTCGTTTGGGCGGTACTTTGTGTAAGATTGGCAGTCCATTATTAAGTTTTTTATTATGTTCCCTTTGTACACCGTTGCAAAATAAAGTTGAAAGACAATTAAAGTTGTCTATGAAAAAGGAGCACACTGTAGAAAAAATTGCTGTATTGTCACCACAAAAAATCTGATTGAGAAAGAAGGATTCTGTATGATGGACGCTGCAAGCATGGATATTGACCTCGCTGAATTAACCCCAATTCCACAGCCTAGATCTTCCTTTCCGACCTATTCGATCAATATCAGCCAGAGAGGTTACATTGCTCTCAACCAGAAGTTCTTGGACACATTAAAAGAAAAGATTCCTTCGATGGCCGTGGGATTTTGCATTCATCCCAATAAACAAATTATCGCTATTTTTCAAAGCGACCATCCCAATTACCGTTTTCCCGGCGGTGGACGTATCAAGGACATTGCTTTTACGCAAAGTCTTGTGGATGCAGGCGTGGTTCTCCCTGCTCGGTACGTTGTGGATTGGAACGAAAAAAATAAATGTTGGATCGGAATTTTAAATCCGGATAATCAGATTCCAGATGCTGATGTATTGGCAAGATCCTTGGATCAGCCTAACCGAAGGGGAAGAAAAAGCAAATGAATAATAAGAAAAAACTATCTCCCTTGGAATACAGACAAGTCCAAAAATTCATTGATAAAATGTGCAGACACTATGGCAAAAACCTCGACCAAGAGGAATGTCAGTCGGAATCTTGGTGTGCCTACTGGGAAGCGCGAACGTTTTATCCCCAATACCAGGGGTGCTGCGATTTTTGGACCTATGCTTTTTTGAAAATCAAAAATAAGCTGGATCTCATCCGTCAAACGAGAAATCAGCGGATTTCAGGTGAAAGTCCTTTTTCTCTCAACCCAATGGTTGCAGACACTCAAAAAGAGGCAGTAGAAATTGTGTTGTTTCCCATCCAAGGTGACTTCACCAATGGGGTTATGCTTTGGGATTATGCATATCGATTGGGGTGGATCAAGCATCAGATTATGCGAAGGTTATCCCTGAGAGAAACGGATGAAGAGATTATGCAATCCCTTCATTTGAATTTATATGAATATTATCGGATAAAACAGGAGCTGCGCCAGGACTTACAAAAGTATTTGGAGATTTCTTAGAGAAAGAAAAACCGGGTTGTCCTTTTTTGTTAGGACAACCCGGTTCCTTTATTCATCAATACCGGCCAACTGTTTGAACCGCTGTTCATCGATGATTTCAATCCCTAATTTTTGAGCCTTTGTCAATTTGCTGCCGGCGGATTCTCCGGCTAAGACATAGCCTGTTTTTTTAGAGACACTAGAGGTCACTTTACCGCCTCGCTGCTCAATGATAGAAGAAGCTTCCTCCCTTGTATAGGTAGGTAGGGTACCGGTCAACACAAAACTCAGACCTGCAAACCGATTATCCCTTACAGTGGAGGAAGATGTCATATTGACCCCTGCTTCTTTAAGCTGTCCAATAAGATGAACGGTTTGAGGCTGGGCGAAGAAGTCTACAACACATTGAGCCATAACTTCACCAAATCCATCGATGGCATTGATCTGTTCCACAGTAGCTTCAAAAAGAGCATCAATGTCATGGAATTGTTCAGCTAGGAGTTTGGCCGCCTTCTGACCAATATGGCGAATTCCCAAAGCAAACAGAAGACGAGAAAGATCATTTTTTTTACTGTTTTCAATGGCATTGATCAAATTAGCTGCCGACTTCTCTCCCATACGTTCAATATCTGCTACGTTTTCTGCTTTGAGACGATACAAATCAGCCGAAGATTTGACCAGATGATTGTCCACCAATTGCTCTACAACAGCAGGCCCAAGTCCCTCAATGTCCATAGCGTCTCTAGAAGCGAAATGGATTAGATTGCGTAAAAGTTGGGCCGGACATTCAGGATTATTGCATCGCAGAGCTGCTTCCCCATCCTCCCGGTGGACAGGGCCGCCGCAAGAGGGACAAGTACTGGGCATCTGATAAGGTTGGTGAGTATCGTCGTGTTCCACTACAGCAACCACTTCGGGGATGATGTCACCTGCCTTGCGTAAAACAACGGTATCACCAATACAGATGTTCTTTTCCGTAATAAAATCCTCGTTGTGCAGAGTAGCGCGGCTGACAGTAGATCCCGCCAACAGAATGGGTTCGAATACGCCGGTGGGTGTTAAGACGCCAGTGCGTCCGACATTGATTTCAATATCCACCAAACGAGTGATCTTTTCCTCTGGAGGATATTTAAAAGCCGCCGCCCATTTGGGAAATTTAGAGGTGCTTCCCAAAATTCGACGTTGCTCAAAATCGTCTACCTTGACCACAACCCCATCGATATCAAAGGAGTATTGGCCTCTCATATCCCCTATTCTTTGAATCTCATCCATGACCGATTCCATGTTGTCGTACACGTTGTAAAAAGGGATCACTTTGAGCCCTAATGCTTTTAAGAAATCCAATGATTGCCGATGGCTGTGAAGCTGTTCCCCTTCCACCTGCTGGATGTTAAAGAGAAAGATATCCAGGTTACGGGAAGCAGTAACCGAGGAATCCTTTTGCCGCAGGGATCCTGCTGCAGCATTGCGGGGATTTTTAAAAGGTTTCTCCTCCTTTTCCTCCTGACGTTTTACCAAAGCGGCAAAGCTCTCTCGAGGCATATACACTTCCCCACGGACCTCCAAAAAAGGGATATCTTGTTTTAGCCGCAGGGGAATAGAGCGAATGGTACGCAGATTCGCAGTGACGTCTTCACCTGTGATACCATCTCCGCGGGTAGAACCACGAACGAAAAGGCCATCCCGGTATTCCAATGAAATAGATAACCCATCGATTTTGGGCTCTACTGTGTACAGAGGATGCTCTATCACTTCCCTTACCCGATGATCAAATTCCATCAGCTCCTCTTCGGAAAAAACATCCTGAAGGCTTTCCATAGGTACTGTATGAACCACAGGAGAAAACAAGTCCTCCGCCTTACCTCCCACTCTCTGAGTGGGAGAATCAGGGGTAATAAGTTCCGGATGCGCTTCTTCCAGACGGATGAGTTCCTGCATCATTTTATCGTATTCAAAATCATCGATTTCCGGGGAATCTTCCACATAATACTTGTGGTTGTGATATTCCAATTGCTGGCGCAGAGTTTGAATGCGTTGTACCTCATCCTGCATATAGACCGTCCTCCCAGTGGTATTGAATAAATTCTCTTTCTATTTCTTTAGGGTACCAAAAAGATGTTTTCTCATTCAAAGAATTACGATTATTCTATTGTATGGCATGAAGCTTCACAAGTCAAATAAGGGTATCTTCCGCCTCGGGGACGCCGCTTAAATCAAAAGCCGGTGTGAATTTAATGTTGGCGGCCTTTCGTTCTTGGACATATCCATTTTCCAAACCAAGCGCAAACAGCTTGTCCAATACTTTTTCATATTCCCTCTTGGTGATACGTCGATTGATTTCCGGATACTGTTGAGCCTTTCCCATAGGGACATACTGAGCCATTAAACTGACGCAGACCCATTTAGGAAGATAAGAGGCAATCCATTCCAAGACCTGGATGGAATCATTGGTATGTCCGGGCAAAATAAGGTGACGAATAATGACTCCTTTTTGCATGATACCATCTGCGTCAAATTGGCATTCCCCTATCTGCCGAACCATCTCTAAAATAGCTTTAGACGCATAGGTAAAGTAATCCTCTGTTCCGGAATAACGCAGAGAAGCTTCAGAGGATTTGTATTTTAAGTCCGGCAAATAAATATGAACCAATCCATCCATAGCACGCAATGTCTCGACCCTCTCATATCCGCCGGAATTCCATACGACAGGGATATGGGGCGGCTTTTTTTGTAGAGCCGCCCGTACCGCAGGCATAAAATGTACAGGATTTACGAGATTGATGTTGTGGACATGCTGCTCCTCTAAATCGCGAAAACAATCCGCTAGTTGATTGATCGAGATACGCCGACCAAAGCCATCGGTAGAAATGGTATAATTTTGGCAAAAGAGGCATCGGAGTGTACATCCGCTGAAGAAGGCTGTCCCAGATCCTCTAGTACCACTGATGCACGGCTCTTCCCACTGATGGACGCCCACCCGAGCCAATACTGGATCAGCCGGCATTCGGCAAAAACCGTTCCCTTCCTCACCGGTTCGTGTAGCATTACACTGCCGCGGACAAAGACGGCAATTTTCTATTTGCATTTTCCATTCCTTCTTTTCTGAGGCAGCTTACCAGGATTTAGTACTCCACCCGGGGAAAAAGCCTCTTTTGTCAACTTGATGACCACACCGTTTAAGGCCACTAGAGCGATCAGGTTTGGAATAGCCATCAATCCATTTAATGTATCAGAGATACTCCACACGAGTTTTAATTCCATCGTGGCGCCTACTGCGGTCATAAGCACAAACGCCACTTTATAAACAAGCTGAAATCGTCCGCCAAAGAGATATTGTCCGCATCGTTCGCCGTAATAGGACCATCCCACGATGCTGGCAAAGGCGAAGAGAAAAATAGAGATGGATAAGAATGCTCCTCCCCATTGTCCCAATACGCTTTCAAATACCGAGGAGGACAAAGCAGCACCTGAGATAGAAGGATCTTTCCAAAGATCTGTACTGAGGATGGCGAGGGCTGTCAGAGTACAGCATGCCAATGTATCGGCAAACACTTCAAAAGCACCCCATAATCCCTGACGGGCAGGATGATCGGTATCCGCCGCTGCATGAACGATGGGAGCACTGCCCAAGCCGGCTTCGTTAGAGAATACCCCTCTGGCGATTCCCATTTTCATGGCACTGGCCAGAACCGACCCTGTAATTCCTCCTGCAACGGAATCCAATCCGAAAGCCCCTCTGAAGATAGCAGAAAAAGCGGCTGGAAGGTTCTTAGCATTGGCCACAATGACAACCAAGGCACCCACGATAAAAAACACAGCCATAAAAGGAACGACCTTCTCCGTCACTTTGGCGATACGGCTAAGCCCGCCGATGACCACAAGGGCCGTTATCACAGCGATGACCACGCCTGTGATGGCAGGATGGATTCCAAAGGATTGCTGCATGGCGCTGGAGATAGAGTTGGCTTGTGTCATATTGCCGATGCCAAAAGAGGCAAGCATGCCGAAAACAGCAAAAGCTCCTGCTAAAAACGGAGATTTCAGGCCGTCCCGGATATAATACATAGGACCGCCGATCCACTGACCTTCTTTGTTTTTCCTGCGGTAATGGACAGCCAATACCACTTCTGCATACTTGGTCATCATACCGAGCAAAGCCGATACCCACATCCAAAAAACAGCTCCAGGCCCACCCATTGTGATGGCAGTGGCGACTCCTACGATATTGCCCACCCCAATGGTGCTGGCCAAAGCGGTGGCCAAAGCCTGAAATGAAGTAATACCGCCGTCCTGCTTCCGAGAAGCATTCTTTTTTCTGAAAAGACTGCCAACAGTCTCCTTTAAAATAAGGGGGAATTTCCGGATCTGCAAAAAGCCGGTTCGCACGGTAAAATAGAGGCCGATGCACAATAAGGCTCCCAGCATCACAGGTCCCCATACAAAAGAGTTGACGATTTGATTTACATGCTCAACGGTTTGCATCCACTGCTCCATAGCTCTCCCCGTCCTTTTCGATCGGCATTGTCCTAATCTATATGAACGAAAAAAGGCCAACTTGCAGCAAAAGCACAAAAGCCCACAAAACTTTTTTCGTTTTGCAGGCCTTCCTCATTTTTTACAGGGATCAGATTGCTTAAGCTCCCTCTTGAACCGTCGGCTGGGATTCCTCTTCTTTGCTGGGTTCCTCCTTGCAGGGTAAGATGGAACGTTTGATATCCATACCGTCGTATGTCTGTTTAAATTGGACTCGGGCATGATACTTCTTTTGACAGCGTGGACATAAAAAATCCCCTCGGAAACTGCGATGACGAAAAAGCCACGGACCGCTTTGATCCACTGGATCGCCGCATTCCGGACAACAAAACCGCAATGCACTTCGGTCAATCAAAGGGCTTTCAATATCGCTTATCACCGTATTTTTAAAAGTTAACCGATCATAAAACTCATCCACCGACGCGTTCTTGACATAAGATCGAAAGGACTCCTCATCAAATAACTGAGCGAAAATTTCACCTGCCACACGACTATCGTCCAAAGCGCGATGCATCTCGTTTTGTTCCAAATTCATTCCCATTTGCTGCGCCGCTTTGGATAATCCCAACTGTAGTCCTGCTGTTTGGGATAAGTCCAATTTTGACTGGCAATACTGTTGCACATCAGCGTATTGATTTAAAAAAGGAATGCGGTTCTTGTGAAAGAAATACTGACAGTTCTCCAGCAGCATGTGAAGATCGGTATCCCCCCATGTCATCAAAATGGTTTCCCCGGAACCGATCCAATGGGAGAAATGCCGGACTACTTTGGAAAACGAAAACCCTTGGTCCAAATCATCCATGGAAAGACTGGTCAAATCGGTCACAACTTTGGAGAGCTGAGAGGTCACCTGAGGCCGGACAAACATACGAAATGTATCCTTAATGCGGAGCTTCTGATCCAGGCGGACGGCGCCAAACTCGATGATCTCATTAAAATAGCGTTTGAGTTTTTTGGAATAAACACCGTTCCATTCCAGATCTAAAATAACGTACTGCATGACTTTACTTCTCCAAAATCGCAAAAATTTAGCGTTGCCATTATAGCATAACCACTTAAAAATAACAAGCGGATGATGTTTGCCGTTGCCGCTCTTGAAGATATATAATTCTCTTAAGGGATACGGGATTTGCCGATTGCTGATTGAATAAATGACCAGTGCGTGGTATATTATGTATATACTTAGATAGGTTCGATACTTGGCGTTTTGTCGAGATTATTGGACGCTTCTCGAAAGAAAAGGAGAATCCTTATGTCTGACCATTATGACAATCCATCTTATTATACCAATCGAGAATTGTCTTGGCTGGAATTTAATCACCGCTGTATGATGGAAGCCCTCAATTCCAACAACCCTGTTTTTGAACAGATGAAGTTTCTTTCCATCACCAGCACCAATTTGGATGAATTTTTCATGATCCGAGTGGCCTCGGTACGGGACCAGCTGCAAGCTGGATACAAACGTCCGGATGCTTCTGGACTGACACCGGAACTTCAGCTAAAGCGCATTGGAAAACGCACACATCAGATGATGAGCGATATGTATCGCATTTATCGCGACCACATTTTACCCGAACTGTGCAAAAATCATATCCGCATTCTGCATCCTGATGAGTTGAGCCGTAAGCAAAAGCATCAACTCGCGCTCTTTTTCGAGCATGAAGTTTATCCGGTGCTGACACCCATGGCAGCTGATTCCTCCCGCCCCTTCCCACTTATCTTGAATAAAAGCCTCAACTTGGGCGTATTGTTAAAGGGAGAAGATGGCCAACCGGTATTTGCCACCGTTCAGGTGCCTTCTGTGCTGCCTCGGATGATTAAACTTCCCAGCGACGGTCCTGATACCGACTTTATCCTGCTGGAATCGGTCATTTCTCTTAACATTGGGCGGTTGTTTGAAGGATGGGAGGTCATTTCCTGTACTCCCTATCGCATCACCCGCAATGCCGACCTTTCCTTTGAAGAGGAGGGCGCTGAGGATCTGCTCCAAGAGATCAAGCGGTCCTTGCGTATGCGTAAGTGGGGTTCGGTCATCCGTTTGGAAATCGATCATGAGGCCGATGCACGTATGCTGGGGATTCTGCGCCGTGAGCTGGAGGTCACAGAAGATGAAATCTTCCGCATCCATGGTCCGTTGAATCTGGATTTTTTGATGAAGCAGCTTTACGGTATCCCTGGCTTTGATCATTTGCGCTATCGGCCGTATATTCCGGAAGTGCCGGATCAATTCCGCAATTACAAAAGTATCTTCGACTGCATCAGTCATGGCGATGTCCTCCTTCACCATCCCTATGAGAGCTTCCTACCGGTGGTGAAATTCTTGGAGGAAGCGGCCTCAGATCCTCAGGTATTGGCCATCAAGCAGACGCTTTATCGTGTCAGTGGGAATTCTCCTATCGTCAACGCTTTGGCAAAAGCCGCGGAATCCGGCAAACAGGTGACGGTGCTTCTGGAGGTCAAAGCCCGTTTTGACGAAGAAAACAACATCCAGTGGGGACTGCGTCTGGAGAAGGCCGGATGCCACGTCATCTACGGTCTCCCCGGCCTCAAGACCCACAGTAAAATTACCCTGATTGTGCGCAGAGAACAGCAATCCATGAAACGCTATGTCCATCTTGGAACCGGAAATTACAACGATGTCACCGCTAAAATTTATACCGACTACAGTCTCTTTACCTGTGATGAGCAAATTGGTTCCGATGCATCGGCCTTTTTCAATACATTGACAGGTTATTCCGCACCGCCTGAGATGAATAAATTGGTTTCGGCACCGGTACGTCTGCGCCCCTATCTCACAAGGCTCATCGAGAACGAGCGTCAAAATGCCCTTCGCGGTGAACATGGTGAGATTTTTGCAAAAATGAATTCACTGGTGGATGCCGATCTGATTCAAGAACTCTATCGTGCATCCAGTGCCGGCGTTAAGATCCGCCTTCTAATCCGCGGTATTTGTTGTTTACGTCCGGGAATCAAGGGTGTCAGTGAAAACATCGAAGTGCACTCCATTGTAGGACGCTTCTTGGAACACAGCCGTGTTTACCGTTTCCACAACGGTGGGCAACCGGAACTTTATCTCTCCAGCGCCGATATGATGCCGCGCAACATGGACCGCCGTGTGGAATTGCTTTTCCCCGTCGAGACAGAAGGACTGTCCCAGCGTATTATGCAGGATATGGAGCTTTATTGGGAGGATACGGCTCAGACTTCTCTTCTTAATTCCGATGGCACATATCAAAAGCTTACCCCTGATAAGCAGCACTACTTTAATGCACAAGAAAATATGATTTTGGATTGGGAACCGGTACATTCAGCCGTTCTCCCTTCCGAGATAGAAAATGAATCGGACGAAGAAACAGATCCTGCAAAATAAAAGAGGCGTAATAGGCCTCGGTAGGAGAGGTTTCAGCTATGGGGTTTCTCGGCATTTTCCTAATGGCATTGGGTCTTTCCATGGATGCTTTCACTGTTTCAGTCAGCAACGGACTATGTACACGAAATTTAAGAGTATCCCACGCTGTTAAGATTGCTTTCAGCTTCGGCTTTTTTCAAGCGTTAATGCCTATTATCGGATACTATGCCGGCATTACATTAAGCGGATACCTGCAAAATGTCAGTTATTGGGTTGCTTTTGGTCTCCTGACGAGTATCGGTATTAAAATGATTTATGAGACTTTAAAAAAGATTCAAAGCGATCAATGCTTTAGCCGAGACCCCATAAGCTTCAAAATGCTGCTGCTGCTTTCCATAGCCACTAGCATCGACGCCCTGGCTGTAGGAATCAGCTTGGCATTGGTAGATCAAACTGACATTGGATTGGCAGCCGGTGTTATTGGTACGGTAACCTTTTTTGTTTGTCTGGCAGGGGTATACATAGGCAAACGATTTGGTACAGTATTTGAAAAAAAGGCGGAGATTATCGGTGGCCTTCTGTTGATTGGAATAGGGGTTAAGATCCTAATAGAGGGTTTATTGGGATGATTTCCCCTTTTTATGATTTTGGATTTAAAGCCTTTCTCAAAGCTCTACTTTAGCAGAGTAGCGTCGTTTGAGAAAGGCTTTTTTGCTGCCTCTGGATGGAAGAAAGGGAGAATCTGGCAAGTTCTCATGAGATATGATACAATGAAAGATATGAAGCCTATTTTGGAAAGAGAGTTGTCGCCTATGTCACAAAGCCAGTCTAAACCGTCTTTGAAAACACGAATCGCCCTCATTGATGAAATCCGGGGATTTTGTATCTTGGCAATGATCCTCCACCACGCATTGTTTGATATCGTCTATCTGTTCAATGATTCCTGGTTTATGCCGCTGCTCCAATTTGCTGAGTCCATACGCATACCATTTGTATTCGCTTTTGTAGGAATTTCAGGATTGTCATCCCGCTTGTCCCACTCAAACGCCTTGCGCGGGGTCAAGCTTTTGGGAATCGCCTTAGGCCTCACATTAGTGACATGGCTGGTCATGCCAGAGGAGCTGATTGTATTCGGCATCCTACATATGCTGGCCTTTTGTATGCTTATTTTTGCATTGTTGCGCCCATTGCTCGACAAAGCTCCCACATGGTTGGGCATTGTGATTTGTCTGTTGTTGTTTGTGCTCACCAGTAATGTTGGAAACGGACAGCTTGGAATTCCAAACCTGCTCTACTGGCAAATTCCAGAACCAGTGATGCAATGCGAATGGCTCTTCCCCTTTGGAATCACGACCAGCGGATTTTATTCAGCCGACTATTTTCCTCTTTTCCCCTGGTTATTCCTGTTCCTGGCCGGCTCGTATGTGGGAGTCTGGTTTAAAGAGGGACGTTATCCCAAATGGATGGCTCCCAAACGCATCCCATTTTTGGACTTTGTGGGACGTCATACCTTGTGGGTGTACGTCATCCATCAGCCCATTGTGTACGGGATCCTCTATGTGATCTACAATTGCAATTTAGCGTAAAGAAAGGTGTGTTTTGATTGGATATTTTAGCTCTGTTAACCACGGAATTTCATTTGAAACCGTGGCAAGTAGAACATGCCGTCTCTCTCATTGACCAAGGGAATACTATCCCGTTTATCGCACGGTACCGAAAAGAACAAACCGGGTCTTTGGACGACCAAGTGCTTCGTGAGCTGGATCAGAGACTTCATTATTTAAGAGGGCTTCAAAAACGCAAAGAAGAGGTCGCAGCGGCCATAGAACAATGTGGCGCTATGGACGATGCGTTAAAGGCCGCTTTGGATGGAGCTGTCACATTAGCGGAGGTGGAGGATCTCTACCGCCCCTATCGCCCAAAACGTCGGACCCGTGCGTCTATAGCTCGAGAAAAAGGTCTGGAGCCCTTAGCAAATCAGATCTTTTCACAGGATTCCCGCTGTCCAGATCCACTTACTTTGGCTGCCTCCTGTGTCAACGGAGAACTTGGAGTGGACACGCCGGAGGATGCATTGCAAGGTGCTATGGACATCATCGCCGAGCAGCTTTCCGATGACGCTGTGATTCGTAAACTCCTGCGGTCCTTGATGATGGCGCAAGGGATTGTACGATCGGTAGCTTCGAAAGAGGAAGACTCGGTCTACCGTCTTTATTACGACTTCAGTGAACCGGTCCGCCGCATCCCAGGATACCGCGTCTTGGCAATCAACCGAGGGGAACGCGAGGAATATTTGAAAGTATCGGTGGATTTGGATCGTGTGAAAGGTCTTGCTATTCTATTTCAGCAGGCTGTCCGTGAAGGGAATTCTTGTAGCTCAGTTGTAAAAGCTGCGGCGGAGGATGCCTATGATCGCTTGATCTTCCCTTCGGTGGAGAGGGAAATCCGTGCAAGTCTGACCGAACGTGCGGATCAAGCGGCTATCGGTGTATTTTCCTCCAATTTACGGCGTATTTTGATGCAACCTCCTGTAAAAGGAAAACGAGTGATCGGATTGGATCCCGCTTACCGGACAGGCTGTAAAGTGGCGGTGGTGGATGAGACGGGAAGTATTTTGGATACGGCTGTCATTTATCCCACACCTCCCCACAACAAAAAAGAGGAAGCCGGTTCGATTTTGAAATCTTTCGTTGAGCGATATAACGCCACAATCTTTTCCATCGGCAACGGGACGGCCTCACGGGAAACAGAGCTATTTGTGGCGCAGCTTCTTCCGGAATTGCCGGATGGTATGTCCTATATGGTGGTTAGTGAAGCCGGGGCATCTGTATATTCAGCCTCGAAGCTGGCGGCGCAAGAGCTCCCTCAATACGATGTTTCCTTGCGCAGTGCTGCATCCATCGCCAGAAGACTCCAAGACCCTTTGGCTGAACTGGTGAAGATTGATCCCAAATCCATTGGAGTGGGCCAGTATCAGCACGATATGCCTCCCAAATTGCTGGATGAGGCCTTGGACGGTGTGGTCGAAAACTGTGTTAATACGGTAGGCGTGGACGTCAATACCGCATCCCCGGCATTGCTCTCACATGTGGCGGGTCTTAACGCCACTGTAGCAAAAAATATTGTGCAATACCGAGGGGAAAACGGTGCATTCTCTTCTCGGACTCAGTTTAAAAAGGTTCCGAAGTTGGGGCCCCGTACCTTTGAACAATGCGCCGGCTTTTTAAGAATCCCAGAAAGTGCGGAGGTTTTAGACCGTACGGCTGTCCATCCGGAGTCCTATCAAGCGGCCAAACAGCTCCTAAAGATCTGTAAATATACTTCTGATGATGTCACATGCCAGAGGTTATCGGATCTTACGAGCCGTATTCAGAAGATGGGAGAACAAACGGTAGCGGATCAAATTGGGGTGGGCGTCCCAACCTTATGGGATATGGCGGCCGAACTGATGCGTCCGGGACGAGATCCCCGTGACCAGCTTCCTCCTCCCCTGCTGCGCACCGACGTCATGGAAATGAGCGATTTGAAGCCGGGTATGGAACTGGATGGAACGGTACGCAATGTGGTAGACTTCGGCGCTTTTGTGGATATCGGCGTCCACCAGGACGGTCTGGTGCATATTTCTCAAATGGCAGACCGATACATCCGTCATCCCAGTGAGCTGTTGGCGGCAGGTGATATTGTAAAGGTACGGGTGTTGTCGGTAGATGTAGAGAAAAAACGAATCTCCTTGACGATGAAAACAGAAATAGGGTAAGCCTTGTCAAGTGGTGGCAATGCTGGTACAATAAGAGACGGAAATTTTCAATGGGGGGAATTGTCAATGACACCAAGGCATGTAATCGATTTGAATCAACTTTCCAAAGAGCAGTGGATGGGGCTTCTCAAACTAGCACATGATATCAAAAAGCATCCCAGCCGCTACGATCAGGCTTGTAGAGGCAGGATCTTGGCCACGTTATTTTTTGAGCCGTCCACCCGCACCCAGATGTCCTTCCAGACAGCCATGCTGCGCTTAGGCGGTCGGATTATCGGGTTTGACAATCCAGAAAACTCATCGGTGTCAAAAGGAGAAAGTCTCAAGGATACGGTTCGTGTCGTCAGCGGATACGCCGATCTTATCGCCATGCGTCACCCCATGTCCGGAGCACCGAAAGCAGCGTCACTTTATTCCTGTGTTCCGATCATCAACGCCGGAGATGGAGGCCATCTTCATCCCACCCAAACGCTGACTGATTTGTTCACCCTCTATGAAGAAACCGGACGCTTGGATCATCTCTGCATCGGCTGCTGTGGGGATCTGATGTATGGCCGGACGGTTCATTCCCTCATCAAGGCCATGAGCCGCTTTGAAGGCAATTCCTTTGTTTTGATTTCTACCCCCCAGTTGGGTGTACCCCAGTATATTAAGGATCGTCTGGAAGAGAAAAATATTCCTTACCAGGAGGTTAATACTTTAGAAGAAGCCATCCCCATGCTGGATGTGCTCTACATGACTCGTATCCAGCAAGAGCGTTTCGCCTCAGAGGAAGAATATATGAGCCAGAAGGGCGTGTATGTGCTGGATGGAGAGAAACTTAAATTAGCGAAATCCAGCCTAAAAATTCTGCATCCTCTCCCCCGGGTGGACGAGATTACCTACGAAGTAGACGATGATCCCCGTGCTGTGTATTTTGAGCAGACGGAATATGGCATGTATGCCCGGATGGCTTTGATGATGACCTTGATGGAGCAACATGGTGAACGGTGTTTAGAACCTGTTCCAGCCAGCACCCATGATGTCCACTGCACTAATCCAGCGTGTATCACAAGCAGAGAGCACTACCTTCCCCATCTTTTTGAACAAAAGGGGAATCAATTGGTGTGCCGCTTCTGCGATGAACCGGTTCAGGAGTGACGAAAACATGCGTGTTCTTGTATTGTTTGGCTCACCAAAACGAGATAGACATACCGGTGAGTTGCTGGATGCTTTTTTAAAGCAGCTTCCTGTTCAAGCTCATGTGGAAGAATACCATTGTTTTTCTTCTCCCCTTGTTCCATGTGATGGATGTGGAGCCTGTGATGTACAGGGACAGTGTCGCCACCGGGACGGAGATGTTTTGTGGGACCAATTAGAACAGGCCGACGTTTTGATTGTGGCTACTCCAATTTATTTTATGTCCTATCCTGCACCCATGAAAGCTGTGGTGGACCGACTTCAAAGATATTGGAGTATCCGGTTTGTGTTAGGAAAAAAGCCTACCATTCAGCGCCCGAAAAAGGGGTTCCTTTTGACAACCAGTGGATCAGAAGGCGATCAAGCTGACGTAGTGCGCAGACAAACCAGAATGTTTTTTAGTATCTTAAACACCCATTTTTGTGGTGAAGTGGATTGGACTCATACCGATAACGGGCGTTGGGACGATGCTTTGGAATCCAGGATAAAAGAGGCAATTTCTTGTTTACAAGAATAAAAAGATCCAGCAGGTCATTTGATCTGCTGGATCTTTTTGTGTGTTTATTCCTCTGAAGGATTGAGAATCTTAGAAAGATATTGACCCGTGTAGGATGATTCTGTTTGCGCCACTTTTTCTGGCGTACCGCACACTACAATCTGACCGCCTTGATCGCCGCCTTCTGGACCAAGGTCAATGATATAATCAGCGGTTTTAATCACATCTAGGTTGTGCTCAATGACGACCACTGTATTACCAGCATCCACAAGCTTTTGCAATACATCGATCAAACGGTGAACGTCGGCAATGTGAAGTCCTGTAGTAGGCTCGTCCAGAATGTAGATGGTGCGCCCAGTGGAGCGGCGGGATAACTCGGTGGCTAATTTGATACGCTGCGCTTCGCCGCCAGATAACGTCGTAGACGGTTGACCGATTTTAATATACCCCAGTCCCACATCGTAGAGAGTTTGGAGCTTTCGCTGAATACGGGGAATATTGCTGAAAAATTCCAAACCCTCTTCCACCGTCATCTCCAGAACATCGTGAATACTTTTCCCCTTGTATTTGACTTCCAAAGTCTCACGGTTATATCGCTTTCCTTTACACACCTCACAAGGGACGTAGACATCAGGTAAAAAATGCATTTCGATCTTTAGGATACCGTCGCCTTGACAAGCTTCACAGCGTCCGCCTTTGATATTGAAAGAAAAACGTCCGGCTGAAAAACCTCTCATTTTGGCATCCTGCGTGGAGGCGTAAAGCTCACGGATAAAGTTAAACATACCTGTATAGGTAGCAGGATTGGAACGGGGGGTACGTCCGATAGGAGACTGGTCGATATCGATGACCTTATCCAAGAATTCCAGCCCCTGGATTTCCTTGTGAGCCCCCGGCACATGCTTTGCACCATTGAGTTTAGATGCGAGGGTTTTATAGAGCACTTCATTGATAAGAGAGGATTTGCCGGAACCGGATACGCCAGTAATACAAGTAAATGTACCGAGCGGGATATCCACATTTACATTTTGCAGATTGTTCTGAGTAGCGCCTACAACACGAAGCATGTTGCCGTTGCCCTTCCGCCTCTCTTTTGGAACGGGGATACTCCGTTTTCCACTGAGATACTGGCCTGTAATAGAACGTTCGCAGGCTTTGATGTCTTCTACCGTACCGGAGCACACAACCTCTCCCCCATGGATCCCTGCACCCGGACCGATATCGACGATCCAATCGGCGGCATACATGGTATCCTCGTCGTGCTCTACTACAATTAAGCTGTTGCCTAAATCACGCAGATGCTTTAACGTAGCCAGTAGTTTATCATTGTCCCTTTGATGCAAGCCGATAGACGGCTCATCCAAGATATAGAGAACGCCCATCAGAGAGGAACCAATCTGAGTGGCCAGCCGGATACGCTGACTTTCTCCGCCGCTGAGGGTACCAGATTGACGGGTGAGGGTCAAGTAGTTGAGTCCCACGCTTTCCAAAAATCCAAGACGTTCGGAAATTTCCTTTAGAATCCGTTTGCCGATCATGCGTTCCCGTTCCGTGAGCTGGAGGTTACGGATAAATTCCAATTCTTTTGTGATGGACATAGAGCAGAATTCATGGATGTTCAGTCCCCCGATGGTGACAGCCAACGATTCCGGCTTTAACCGCAATCCATGGCAATCCGGACATGGCATGGAACTCATATAGGATTCAATCTCTTCTTTCATCCAGGAACTATTGGTTTCCCGATACCGACGCTCTAAATTGGTCACGATGCCCTCAAAAGCGGTTTCGTAGGTACCTGACCCATACTCCATAGTGCGGGTCATCTTTAGCTTTTTGCCTTTGGTGCCGTAGAGGATGGCATCTACCGCCTGCTTGGACATTTCACAAATGGGGGTGTCCAGTGTAAACCCATATTCTTTTCCCAAGGCCTCAAAGTACATTCGGCTGATAGTTCCGCTGTCGGAAGTAGACCAACCGCTGGCTTTGATGGCGCCTTGAGCGATAGAAAGAGTTTTATCAGGTAAAATCAGCTTGGGATCTACCTTCATAAAGATGCCCATACCGGTACAAGTGGGACAAGCCCCGAAAGGGTTGTTAAAGGAAAACATTCGTGGAGTCAGTTCCTCCACGCTAATACCGTGCTCTGGACAAGCGTAATTCTGTGAAAATGTCAGCTCTTTGCCGCCGATCACATCCACCGAAGCGATCCCCCCTGCCAAAGCAGTGGCCGTCTCCATGGAGTCGGCCAGACGTCCCCGGATATCCGGACGCACAACCAGGCGATCCACCACAATTTCAATAGTATGTTTTTTATTTTTTTCCGGTTTGATGGTTTCAGAAAGATCGTAGAGAATGCCATCCACTCGTACCCGCACAAAACCTGATTTTCGTGCTGCATCGAATTCTTTGGCATGTTCCCCTTTGCGTCCACGCACCACTGGAGCTAAAATTTGAATTTTGGTATTTTCTGGCAGAGCCATTACCTGATCCACAATCTGATCAATGGTCTGCTGCTTGATCTCACGGCCGCAGATAGGACAATGCGGGATACCAATGCGGGCGTAAAGCAGACGGAGATAGTCATAAATTTCAGTCACTGTGCCGACAGTAGAACGGGGATTTTTAGACGTTGTTTTTTGGTCGATGGAGATGGCCGGGGACAAGCCTTCGATAAGATCCACATCAGGCTTGTCCATCTGACCAAGGAACTGGCGGGCGTAAGACGAGAGAGATTCCACATATCGACGTTGTCCCTCTGCATAAACGGTATCAAACGCCAAAGAGGATTTGCCGGAACCGGAAAGGCCGGTAAAAACCACCAGCTTATCTCGTGGGATGGTTAGATTGATGTCTTTTAAATTGTGTTCCCGTGCACCTTTGATGGTCAAACGATCTAATGACAATGTTCATTCCTCCACACCTAAATGGCTTGCTGTTATTTACTGGCTTTCAATTTCTGAATTCGATCTCTCAAATAGGCGGCATGCTCAAATTCTAACAATTTGGCTGCTGCCTTCATCTCCTTCGTCAATTGCTCGATGAGTTGTTGCTTTTCTTGGCGGTTCAGACGGCGTCCTGATTTAGCCTTTTCTTCCACCGATTTGTCTTTGGCCGTGATCTCAATGACATCGGAAACATCCTTTATAATGGTTTTGGGGATAATTCCGTGTTCTTCATTGTACTTCATCTGAATGGCACGACGGCGTTCGGTCTCGGAAATGGCCCGTTCCATGGAGGGGGTGACGCTGTCGGCATACATAATGACCTTGCCTTCTGCATTTCGTGCGGCGCGGCCGATGGTCTGGATCAGTGAAGTTTCAGAACGCAAAAATCCCTCTTTATCGGCGTCCAGGATGGCCACCAACGATACCTCCGGCAGATCCAAGCCTTCGCGCAAAAGGTTGATGCCCACCAGGACATCAAATTCACCGAGACGTAGGTCGCGGATCAGTTCCATCCTCTCGATGGTATCCACATCATGGTGCATGTACCGCACCCGAATGTCCATATCTTCCAGATAAGCGGTGAGATCTTCCGCCATTTTCTTGGTCAAGGTAGTGATTAGGACGCGTTCGTTCCGATCGGTACGCAAATGGATCTCTGATACAAGGTCATCGATCTGACCCTCGGTAGGACGGACTTGGATTTCAGGATCCAATAGACCTGTGGGCCGGATCACCTGCTCTACGATCTGGGCACTGCGTTCTCTCTCAAAGGGACCGGGAGTGGCGCTGACAAAAATAGCTTGTCCAACTCGATCGTAGAATTCATCAAAGTTGAGGGGGCGGTTATCGTAGGCCGACGGGAGACGAAAACCAAAGTCAACCAATGTTTTTTTGCGGGCATGGTCTCCAGCGTACATACCGCGTACCTGCGGGATGCTGACGTGGGATTCATCCACAATCAAAAGATAATCCTTTGGGAAGTAGTCCAGCAGAGTAAACGGGGCACTGCCCGCAGGGCGTCCCGACAAAACGCGGGAATAGTTTTCAATGCCTTTACAAAAACCAATCTCGCGCAGCAGTTCCATATCATACCGGGTGCGCTGCTCAATGCGCTGTGCCTCCAGAAGTTTGCCGTTCTCCCGAAAATACTGGAGACGTTCTTCCAGTTCCCTCTCCAGTTCTTTGACGCCGGCGTCCACCTTTTCCGGAGGTACAATGTAATGGGAGGCCGGATAGATAGCCACATGCTGAATGAACCCTTTTAACTCCCCTGTTAAGGGATTGATTTCACTGATACGATCGATCTCATCGCCGAAGAATTCCACGCGGACGACCGTCTCTCCGCCATAAGCGGGATAGATCTCTACCACATCGCCGCGAACTCGGAATTTGTTGCGGACAAAGTTAATATCATTCCGTTCATACTGAATCTCGATCAGTTTGCGAATTAGATCGTCTCGGTTTTTCTGCATTCCAGGACGCAGGGAAATTACCATGTTGCGATAATCGATAGGATCGCCTAAACTGTAGATACAGGATACCGATGCTACAATGATCACATCCCGACGTTCCGACAAAGCCGATGTAGCTGAATGACGCAGTTTATCGATTTCATCGTTGATGGCCGAATCCTTTTCAATATAAGTATCTGTAGAAGGAATGTATGCTTCCGGCTGATAGTAATCATAATAGCTGACGAAATATTCCACCGCATTGTGAGGGAAGAAAGACTTGAACTCGGTACAAAGTTGAGCAGCCAGAGTCTTATTATGAGCAAGAACCAATGTTGGACGATTCACCTGGGCAATGACGTTGGCCATTGTGAATGTTTTACCCGATCCAGTTACACCCAATAACGTTTGTTCCCTGTCGCCGTTGCGCAGACCGTCTACCAATTTGGCAATGGCTTCTGGTTGATCACCGGTGGGGTTATATTTTGATACTAATTCAAATTGATCCACAATAAAACGCACCGCCTTTTCATGGATACACATTTTATGTGTATCTCCTACTTCATTTCACAAATAGGATTTTCAACAATGATATCACAATACCACAAATTAAGTATTTTTTCAAGATAATTTTCGAACGAATGTTTTTAATTTTGCTGTTGTTTTTTATACTCCCCTGTTGACACCAACGTTTACATCCTCTATAATAGAACAAAACTTATTGATAGAAAGGAATCACCTCTTATCATGGACGATTCTGACAGTAGCGACGCTGACCGAAGTAATTCTATTATTTTCTTGTTATGGATATAAAAGGCATAACCTGCGCCCTTTTTGGGGATAGTAGGTTATGCCTTTTTGTGTTTGATTTGATTCGTCTTGCGTGGGCGATCAAATAAAAATAGTCGCTGTATAGGAACAGCGGTTATAAAATTTTTTGAAAGGAGTGGTTTATCCTCTATGGATAATCACAGACAGAAGCCTTGGCATTCACAAAACATCGAAGAGATTTTTGAGGTATTGCATACCTCCGAAGATGGATTAAGTGATGCTGAGGCGGCCGATAGGCTAAGAAAAAATGGACGCAATGAGCTGCGCTCCAAACCACCCAAAACCATCTTCCAGATGCTAAAAGCACAGATCATCGATCCTATGGTTCTAATCCTCATAGGGGCGGCGGCATTTTCGGCAGTATTGCAGGAGTGGACGGAAGCCATTGTTATTTTTAGCATCGTGGTGCTCAATGCTCTGATCGGCATTGTGCAGGAGAAAAAAGCACAGTCCTCGCTGGAAGCCCTGCGGAATATGAGTGCACCAACAGCTCGTGTTTTACGTCAAGGGGAGGAAAGCATAGTTCCGGCCAGTGAACTGGTGACAGGCGACGTTGTACTACTTAGCGACGGTGATATGGTCCCCGCCGATATGAGGTTGATCCATTCTGTAAACCTAAAGGTGCAGGAGGCCTCTCTCACCGGTGAATCAGTACCGTCAGAAAAGGATGCAGATCAATTGCTTTCAGAGGACTGTCTGCTGGGAGACCGCAGCAATATGGTGTATACGTCCTCCATTGTAACCTATGGGCGAGCTATAGGCGTAGTCGTTGCCACTGGTATGGATACTCAGGTGGGTAACATCGCCAATATGCTTGTGGACCAGGATGAACTGGATACTCCTTTAAAACAAAAATTAAATGCAGTAGGCAAAACATTGACAATCGTTGGTCTAATTGTTTGCGTTCTTATTTTTGCGATTGGCGCACTCTATCAGCGCCCCTTGATTCCTCAATTCTTGGTAGCGATTTCTTTGGCTATCTCAATTATACCAGAGGGCCTTCCTGCTACGGCTACCATCGTGATGGCATTGGGCGTCCAGCGGATGGCAAAGAAAAATGCGCTCATCCGAAAACTGCCTGCTGTAGAGACGCTGGGCAGTGCAACCGTCATTTGCAGCGATAAGACAGGGACACTGACTCTCAATAAGATGACTGTTACTCACATTGCAATCAATGGGGATTTTGAAGCTGGCAGGACTACACCCATAAAATCCGCTGCGGAAAGACATCCGGAAGTTTATCAGGAACTGGTGTATGCAGCAGCGTTATGTAACGATGCGAGTCTCGATCCGGATCAAGAAGGCGAAATCATCGGAGACCCCACCGAGGGTGCATTGATCCATATGGCTCAGGCTTTCGGCATCAACCACGAAAGCTTAGAGGATGAATACCCGCGTTTGTTTGAGCAACCCTTTGACTCCGATCGAAAACGGATGACGACAGTACATCGTATAAAAGATAAGTGGATTGCTTACACAAAAGGTGCTGTAGATGAAATGGTCCCCCTCTGTACCCATATTCTGACGTCTCAGGGCGTCCGCCCTATCACAGAAGATGACCGGATTCATATTACCAAACTCTGCCTCCATATGTCGGAAAACGCCTTACGGGTATTGGGTTTTGCTATGAAGACCCTCTCCTCTGTCCCAGAAGAAGATGAGGATAACCTGGAATTTGACATGACCTTTATCGGTGCGGTGGGTATGATTGACCCTCCTCGAAGAGAGGTGGCGGAATCGATCAGGACCTGTCGTGAGGCGGGAATCCGGACTATTATGATCACCGGCGACCACAAAGTAACAGCGATGGCCATTGCAAAGGAACTGGGGATCTATCAAGACGGCAATACCGTTCTTTCCGGCGATGAATTGGATGCCATGACCGATCAAGAACTGGATCAATGGGTGAAAAACACCACTGTATTTGCCCGTGTCTCGCCGGCGGATAAGTTGCGTATTATCCAGAGCCTAAAGCGTACAGGAGAAGTAGCCGCTATGACCGGCGACGGTGTCAACGATTCACCTGCTTTGAAGGCGGCGGACATCGGCGTAGCTATGGGGATCACCGGTACAGACGTCGCAAAAGATGCCTCCGACATGATTTTGTTGGACGATAGTTTTACCACCATTGCCTATGCCATCAAAGAAGGACGACGTGTTTATCGCAATATTCAAAAGGTAATCCAATTTTTATTAGTTGGCAATATTGCTGAGATTTTAACCTTGTTTGTTGCAACTGTCTTCAACTGGGATGCGCCGCTTTTGGCGGTTCATATTTTATGGGTCAACCTTGCGACAGCTACTTTACCAGCATTAGCGCTTGGGGTTGATCCCGCCAGTAAAAATATTATGAAGCACAAACCGGTAAAATCAGGAACCCTCTTTGAAAAGGATTTGGTACGCCGCGTTGTGACACAGGGTATTTTCGTATCAGCTATGACCATTGCCGCTTACTGGATTGGTGTCAGCTTGGGAGACCATACAGTGGGTCAAACGATGGCCTTTTGTGTATTGGCTTTCTCACAAATGCTGAGGGCATTTAACCAGCGTTCTAATACGGAACCCATCTGGATACGGGCGGAAGGCATCAATCCATGGCTGTTTGTCTCCTTTGGGGTATCGCTTCTGCTTATGTCTTGTATCCTGTTTATTCCGGCATTGCAAGGGATGTTCCAGCTCACATTGTTAAATGCGACACAATGGCTGATTGTGGCTGGTCTCTCTTTTGCTTCTATTTTACAGGTTGAGATTGTCAAGGCAATCAAACGTTTGACTGGAAGTAAAAGCAAATAAACGATATCAGCTGTATGGCCCAGGATAAAATCCTGGGCCATATATTTTATACTTTTATGAAGTGAAAATCACAAAAGGAAGCCCCTTCTCCCAAGGTGCCTGTTCGCTTAAATCGGATTTTGGGAAGTAACCCGGAGAAAGAAATATTGTCATTTTCACAATATACGCAACATAGTTCAGGGCATCCATGCGATTTTGTCAGATCCCAATAGATGCATTTATGTAGATTAAAATGAATCTCTTTGCCATCGCATTGAACCCATTCGGTCTGCCAGCCTTCATCAGGAAAATTTTTCTTCATAAACTTTTTGACTCCCAGACGATAAACGGTATAGGCCAACGGTATTTTTGCAAGACGTTCCATTTCCTGTTTTTTGATAGAAGCTGATTTCTGCGTCTCTTTTTTTACATAGGTAAGAGCTTCCTGCTGGCTTATCCCGTCAGCAAGCAATGCTTTATAGTAAGCCATAGGTGGGAATAATTTCTTTTGTAAGTGCTCTAAAATAGCTTTACTCCCCCGATCGTCACTATTTTCCAATAATTGAGCATAGAAGGTTTGAGTATGGTTATAGATCTCCTCCCCTCTTTTTTCTCCAAATTCTTGAATACAATCCTGCTTTAAAAAGGAAAGTGTAGTTTTTTCAATGGTCATCGTTTTCCACCTCCCCGATTTTTTGAAAAACATCTTGGGCATGCTTTTGCAGAACATCCGACTTTGTAACGGCGATTCCCCATTTTTCATCTCCCAAAACAATCAGCATATCGCCGGGCTTTATCTGAAAGGTTTCTCTTGCCTCTTTCGGGATGATGATCTGACCTCTCTCTCCGACCTTAACCGTTCCAAAAATATAGTGTCCTTTTGGAATTTCCATAGTGTACTCCTCACCTCATATAATACATACAAATATGTATTTCATATTTATATGTATTATACTCCGCCCTCAGACAGGAGTCAAGAGAAAAATAAATGGACTTGCTTACAGAAAAAAGCCCTGAAAAAACTTTTTCAGGGCTTTTACTATAAACTTTATTCGGAGACGATAGGTGAAGAATCAAATATGCTCGCATACCGACGGCTTTCCCTCATGGAGACAAAATCGTCATCTGCTACGATGATGTGGTCAATGAGATGGACATTGACGTATTTTAGTGCACGCATTAGTTGATAAGTTGTTTCCACATCGTCTTCAGATGGAATGGCTAAACCATTGGGATGATTGTGCGATAAAATACCTGCGCAGGCTTTGTACCGCATGACCAATTCCACTATTTTACGGATATTAAGATTGACTTCATTGACCGCTCCTTCTGAAACCAAACTGCAGTTTAAAATACGACTCTTTGCATCCAACGATACAAAATAAATGATCTCATCTGTGCGGCCGATAAACTTTGGCTTGAGGAACTCCCCTGCCTTTTCCACACTATTGAGAGTGCGGATATCTGATGTACGGTCCACCATATACCACCGGCAAATAGAGGTGATCATTTTGATTAAAGTAGCGGTATTGGCACCAACTCCAGGAACTTTTAGAAGTTCATCATAAGGGGCGTCCAATGTTGCGGACAGACTACCAAAACGGTCGATTAAATTATGCGCAACATCATTGGTATCTCTGCGCGGGATGGAGTAAAAGAGAAGGAGTTCCAACACATTATGAGGTTCAAAATTATCCAAACCTTCTTTTAAAAAGCGGCTGCGAAGACGGTCCCTATGTCCGTTATGCAACATGTTTTAACCTCGAAAACTATTTTTATGACTGCTCCGTGTAAATCAAAGGCTTAATCCCATGGGAGACAAACCGTTACGTAACACACCCGGAGCTTATTGTAACGAATAACCGTTAATCTCTTTGCGGCTATTTTATGTTATTAAACCTTCCGGCTTCCGGGTTTGACCAGCGGAATTTCTCCCTGTTTGCAGATAGGGCATTCCTCAGGCTCCCAGGAATCCACATGGAGAGAAATCACTGCTTTAAAGGGGACGCCAAAATCGATAGCACCGCCAGTTCGATCCACAATCGAGCCAATGCCGGCTACAACGCCGCCCTGTTCCTTGACGATGTCCATTACCTCACGAACAGATCCGCCGGTAGTAACTACATCTTCTACAATAAGGACGCGCTGACCCGGCTGGATGGCAAAACCGCGGCGCAGAGTCATCTTGCCATCGGCATCACGCTCAGCAAAAAAGTTCTCTACCTTCAGGTGACGGCTGACTTCATAGGCCATCTGGACAGCGCCTAAAGCCGGGCCAATGACCAGTTGAATATTATCATCTGCGAAATGCTCGGCCAAAGCAGCGCAAAGCTCTTCACTATATTTGGTATTACGGAAAATTTTAGCGCATTGCAAATACTTATTACTATGACGGCCAGAGGTGAGACGGAAATGTCCCTCCATCAAAACACCGGCCTCCTTCAATACTTCTAAAACACGTTCTTGTGAAATCACAACAACATCCCCTTTACACAATTTGTTATTCCTGATTATATACCAAAAAATCATTTTTGAAAAGATGAATCCGCAGACTGCAACAATTTATCTCAAAACTCACAAACAAACCTATCCCGCCGTCCACAAATTCCGGCAAGATAGGTTTGTTTTTATACCGATTCTTTTTATTGGTCAGATGGTTGCATCCAATTTTGAATGCAATCCTGAATTTCCTCAAACCATTCCACGATCTTGAATTTGACTTCGTATTGTTCCCCGCCTTCGACAATATCAGTCTCCCCAGGATTTAGTACATCCTCAATTTGTTTTGGATCCTCAGCGGCCGGCAGGCACATGGGAGGAAACATCACACACCACCAGTTATGCCCTTCCCCTGATCCGATCAATACCCGCAGAGCGTCGTATTGGCCGGCAGGCAATGTAACGGAGCCATACTGTCTTGTATTAAAATAAGTATTTTCCAGCCTGATCTCCACTGGATAGTCATATCCCTGTTTTTGAATTTCGTCTTGAGCTGCCGCTTCCAATTCGGGAAGATGTTGACTGGCAATTTGTTTGGCTTCCTGACGGTTTGAGACATGATCCATCAGATGTTCCGATTCCAAAAGGATACGGTCGCGGACCTTGAGCTTTAATGCTTGATCCTCTTGGCTGTCGGAATTGGCGAGGACATGCAACCGTAAAACGCTTTCTCGTATGTTTTGGCACTGTTGGGAAAAGCTTGCCATGCTACAAAGAATCGCTATAACAAGTCCCATTGACAAAGCTGCCAATAATCTTTTAAAATTCATAAAAAATCCCGTCCTTTTCCAATGGTGATACCATCAGTATGGACGGGTTTAAATCTCTTATTCAGTGATTTTCAATTATTTTGCAGCCATACGCGATCGGACGGGTAACAAACACATCATTGTATATTTGCGCCAGATGATCCCAGCATATTTTTGCTTCAGCTTCTTTTCGAAAGATGCCGAAGATTGTAGGTCCGCTGCCGCTCATACAGCTTACCATGGCGCCGCAATTGTTCATAACGCTTCGAATGTGATCCAGCTCAGGGATACAGATGACCTGTTCAAACACATTGTTTACTGAGGAAACTACAAAATCAATATTTCCATCCGCCAGGGCATCGATCATCCCATCTACATCTGGATGAGAGACTTGTACTAAATCGTCAAAACGGCGATATGCCTCCTGCGTTGAGACACCCACGTCCGGTTTGCACAAAACAAGAAAACAGTCCGGAGGGCTTGGAAGTGGAGAAAGGGTTGTCCCAATATCTTGGGCGAGAGATGTCCCGCCTTGCAGACAAAAAGGTATATCCGCCCCTAATTTAGCCGCCAGATTCGATAAAGCATCAGGTTTTACTTGACCATATAAACTATTGAGCGCCACAAGGACGGCAGCAGCATCTGCACTGCCGCCAGCCAACCCTGCCGCTATAGGGATCCTCTTTTGGATATGGATCGAAACACCGTTTTTTGTCTTGTCCACACCTACATGATCTAGATAAAGCCTTGCCGCACGATATGCTAGATTCCCCTCATCCACAGGCAGATCTGTACGGGAACAGGACAATGAGATTCCTTCACCGCATAGGTCTACCTCTACGATATCACATAGATCTACCGTCTGCATCACCATGCGAACTAAATGATATCCATCATCCCGACGACCAGTGATATCCAAAGAGAGATTAACCTTTGCAGGCGCCTTGACCAAAATACTCATGGACGGGCCGCTCCTTTTCCTTTATGGCGTAGCTTTTAAAAACTTCTTGAGACGTTTGAGTGCTTCAATGATATGTTTGGTAGAATAGCAGTATGAAACACGGACAAATCCCTCCCCGCTTTCCCCAAACGCACTCCCAGGGACTAAAGCGACTTTTTGATCAAAGAGCAACTTTTCACAAAAAGCTTCGGAATCCATCCCAGTAGAGCGAATACAGGGAAAACAGTAAAAGGCACCTTCCGGTTCGAAACAGTCAAGCCCTAATGAACGAAGGCCGTCTACCATCAAACGGCGGCGCATATCGTATTCATCCCGCATCCCTTCAATATCGCTATCCCCAGCCCGCATGGCTTCTACAGCGGCATACTGGGCAGTGGTAGGGGCGCTCATGATGGCAAACTGATGCAGTTTTGTCATAGCACCAATGATTTCCTTCGGACCGCAGGCATAACCTAAACGCCAGCCGGTCATCGCATAAGACTTGGAGAATCCACTGACCAAAACAGTGTGTTCCCACATTCCCTCAACGGACGCGATAGATTCATGGTGTGCCTGGCCATAGGTCAGTTCACCATAGATTTCATCGGCCAACACCATAATATTGGTACCACGGATGACTTCTGCAATGGCTTCCAGATGTTCGCGACGCATAACAGCTCCGGTAGGATTGTTTGGATAAGGTAAAACAAGCAGCTTGGTTCGCGGTGTGATCGCTTTGCGAAGTTGCTCGGCTGTCAGGCGGAAGTGATCTTCCGCTTTGGTCTCGATAATAACGGGGATACCTCCAGCCATCTCAGTGATAGGGCGATAGCACACAAAGGACGGCTCTGGGATAATGACTTCGTCCCCGTAGTCTACCAAGGAACGCATACACAAGTCGATGGCTTCTGATCCGCCCACCGTTACCAGTACTTCATTTTCCGGATGATAAGAGACCTGGAACCGGCGAGAAAGATAATTTGTAATTTCACGCCGCAACTCCATCAGACCGCTGTTGGAAGTATAATGTGTTTTTCCCTTTTCCAGGGAGTGGATACCGGCCTGACGGACGTGCCATGGAGTCATAAAATCCGGTTCACCCACTGAAAGGGAAATGACATCGTCCATTTCAGCGGCAATGTCAAAAAAACGCCGAATACCCGACGGCTTAACACGGCGTAGCCGTTCGGTCATCAGATTTTCATAATCCATCACAGCAGGATGTTCCTCCTCTCGTCAGGAGGGACTGTATTCATCAGCAGACCTTTTTCCTTATAGCGGCTCAGGACAAAATGAGTGGCTGTAGAGAGTACAGACTCCAAAGGAGACAATCTCTTTGCCACAAACATGGCGATTTCCTGGAAAGTGCGGCCGTTTAACATGACCGCTACATCAAAGCCGCCCGACATCAAATAAACGTCCTGTACCTCCTCAAAGGCTGCGATGGTATGGGCGATCTCGTCAAAACCTAGATCCCGCTTAGGAGTGACCTTCAATTCGATGAGCGCAGTGACGTATTCACGCTGGGTTTTATCCCAGTTGATGACTGTTTTATAGCCGCGGATTACGCCCTGTTTTTCCAAGCGGTCGATTTCTGCGGCCACCTCTTCTGGTGTCATGCCCAGCATTACGGCCATTTGTTCATTGCTCAAACGGGCGTTTTCATCCAATAATTTCAATAGCTTCTCCACTGATATTCCCTCCTTTTAGGTTTGAACCGATTGAGTGTTTTGATATTAAAACCCCTGCCGAAGACAGAGAATTTGCATTATTATAGCGCAACATGTTCCTAGATGCAATTAGTTGAGAGATAAAAACACAGGTTTATGCTGTTCAAAATAGGCCACTCGGGTAAATCCGGCTTGCTTTGCCAGATCCATTCCCCTTTCGATACCAAAGCCTACACGAGCCGATTGATGGGCGTCCGATCCTACGGTGATGATCTCCCCTCCCAATTCCTTAAAACGGCGGATAATTTTGAGATCCGGCATTGTGGATGCCAGCGGGGAGTCCAGAGTAGAGGTATTGATCTCCAACCCTTTTTCTTGGGAAGCGAGGGTCTGAAGAATGTCGTCGATCAGATCACGATAGGGAGATAAGTCGACCGGGATACCGTGGACACCTTGTATATACCGCAGAGGATATGTCAGGTGAGCGAGGCTGTCAAAATGGCCCCACTGTACCAGTTCCAGCATCTCCGAGAAATAGCTTTCAAGCAGACGCTTGATATTTTCCTTTTTATAATCCAAATAATAAAAATCCTGTTTGCCGCGGATGTTATGCAGCGAAGCCAGGACAAAGTCCATCATAGGAGTCTGGGCCACACGTTCGGCACAGGCATAATTTTGAGTAGCCTGCCCCATCTCAACGCCCACTAGTACCTTTACCCGGCCGCGAAATACCTCCCGAGCCTTGACGGTTTCAAACACAGCTTGGCGAAGAGAGCGATCGTAATGATCCTGATAAAAACTATTCATTTCACAATGATCTGTAATGGCGATGGCTACCAATCCACGTTTTACCGCTCGTTCACACAAGCTGGTAGGCGGATCGATTCCATCAGGGGAACTATCAGAATGGGTATGTGTGTCAGCCATAAATTGGTATGACATGGTTGCGATCCCTCCTTTGCGGTATTTATCATACCACAATTTTTCCCAGAAAGGAACCACTTAACCGAATACTTACTAGTCCTTTCCTTGAATCCATGGTAAAATAGAATAACCTAGAAATCAGAAAGGGAGATGAACAAAGAATGCAGTATACCATTTACCAAGCCTCTGCGCAGCATGTGCAGATATTAAATGATATCCACTACAAAAGCTGGATGGTGTGTTATAGAGGCATGCTCGACGACGACTTTCTGGATACCATGGATTCCCAACGCTGGATCAGTCCCTTTCAGAAGATGATTGGAGAAAGTTTATATGCGGCCGTCTTAGAAACAGATGGTCGGCCTGCGGGCTGTGTTACTTACCGACTCAGCGATCAACCATATGATAATCAAAGGACAGGCGAAATTGTATCTTTTTACTTTCTACCTGATTTTTGGGGAAAAGGTATAGCCGCTCCTTTGATGCAGTGGGTTTTGACAGAATTAAAACAGATGGGATGTATTTATGCATCGCTTTGGGTATTGGAACAGAATCAAAGAGCCCAGCGTTTTTATAAAAAGATGGGGTTTCTTCTGACAAGCGAATTACTTTACAGCGACATGGGGCGACAAAAAACAACGGATTTTCGTATGATGAAAGCTTTATAAGGGCGTACATTGCCAATAAAACAGAGAAAAATCCCCCTTTTGTTGAAAAAGGGGGATTTTTCTCTGTGAAGCTATATGACTTTACACGCTGTTTTATGCGAGTTCTTCCAATTTGTCGGCAGCACTATCCAACCAGTCACCTTCAAACAGTTCGACGGCACCCGCATCACACACTTTAGCAAGAGCCGGATCCATAGGAATCTTACCGAGAACCGATAATCCATATTCAGCAGCGGTCTGTTCGATATGGCTTTCGCCAAATACTTTGATTTGTTTTTTACAGTCAGGGCATTCCACATAGCTCATATTTTCCACGATGCCTAAAATCGGGACATTCATTAATCGTGCCATGTTTACGGCCTTGGACACAATCATACTCACCAGTTCCTGAGGAGAAGTAACCACAATGATACCGTCCAGCGGGATGGATTGGAATACTGTCAATGGAACGTCGCCCGTTCCGGGAGGCATGTCCACAAACATGTAGTCAACATCCGACCAAATGACATCTGTCCAGAACTGCTTTACTGTGCCGGCGATGACAGGGCCTCTCCACACAACGGGATCGCTTTCATTTTCCAGCAAAAGATTGAGAGACATAACACTGATGCCCATCTGGGAACGAACCGGATATAACCCCAAATCGCTGCCAGTTGCCTTTTCACGCAGGCCGAATATGGTGGGGATAGACGGGCCTGTAATATCAGCGTCCAGGATGGCGGTGCGATGGCCACGGCGATTCATAAGCACTGACATCAGGGATGTAACCAGAGATTTACCTACGCCCCCTTTGCCGCTTACCACGCCGATGACTTTTTTGATATTGCTCATTTCATGGGGCTTTTCCAAAAAATCAGCCGGATTGGACTGACGCTCCGAACAATTACTACTGCAAGATCCGCAGTCATGAGAACAAGATTCACTCATTGTAATTCTCCAATCTCCGACGGCCTATCACTTGATTCAAAAAATTCACGCTGTCCCCTCCGCCGGCCGGAATACAGCGTACATAAGGATTCCCTACTTTTTCTGAGTAGTAGAATCTTCGCCCCATCGATAGGGACATTGCATACAGTTCTGGCTGCATTGGAAGCGCATATCGGTGACAGTATAATGACCGCCTTCTATCGAGATGCTTTTTCCATCGACCAAAGCAAGCGCCGCCTTCCTCCTGGCTGCCGTTAGGATGCGTTGAACTGTCCCACGTGATACATCCATGTGCCGCGCCGCTTCCTCTTGATCCAAGCCTTCCAGATCGCACAACCGCAGTGCTTCCAATTCCTCCACATTGATAACGACGCATTCCCGCTGGCCGCCGGTGCCCGGAAGGAACAATCGACATTTTGGCTCAGCGCAAACGCGTCTACATTTGGAAATCCGCGGCATACTCCACCTCCCATACAACACAAATGGGCATATGCACAGCAGAAATTATACTGTGCATATGCCCATTTGTCAAGGCGCAATCATGCCCAATTTTAGCTTTTTATGGATTCCTTTTTGGAAAGGGGAATTTCTTTGCCATCCTTCTCGATGACAATATTATCTAAGGCTGCCGTCAAACTGCGGCGGTATGCCAAAATATACTGTTTACGAAGCTCATGCTGCTCCTCTTTTTCCTCCGGAGTTAAGCCGATCTCGCGGCTTTTTTTAGCCAGTTCATTGATCCGGCTGATCTGGCGTTGATTCATTTTGGTCATGCCCTCTTTCTACATATAGTGCCTCTTCCGGCGCTGATCTTTCTACCTATTTAAATACTAGTTCTATTATAACATAAAAATCCGATAAATGCATGTATTTGATCCAAAGAAAATTAAAAACGACAGGACAAATATTTGGATTCAGAAAGCAAATAAAAAGGGCTTTTGGAGGCTTAGCAAAAAACTTGACAAAATTCTGACAAAAATGCATAATTAGAAACGGATGTGTCTTGCGATCGGCCAAACGATCGGGGCACCGTGACCAAGCCAAATGAGGGAGGATTTTTTATTATGCGCGCTGTCATTAGTGTAATTGGAAAAGATATGATGGGAATTCTGGCCAAGGTAACCACTTTATGCTATGAAACCGATGTAAACGTCATTGAGGTAACACAATCGGTGTTACAGGATTTGTTCGCCATGACGATGATGGTGGATATGGAAAAGTGCAGCGTTCCCTTTACCGAATTATCTGACCGCATGAGGCAGCTTGGAGAAGATATGGGTCTTTCCATTCGGATGATGCACGAGGATATCTTTAATTCCATGCACCGCATCTAAGACAAGTCTTGATATCCCACTGTTTTTTTGAATTGGAGGACTGTTATGTTAAACGCTCGTGATATTTTAGAAACCATTAATATGATCAACAATGAACATCTGGATGTCCGGACAATTACGATGGGCATCTCGCTGTTGGATTGCTGCGATCCTGATGTAGAGGCCGCTTGCGCCAAAATTTACGATAAGATCTGCCGTTATGCCAAGGATCTGGTAAAGGTTGGAGAAGACATTGAAAAGGAGTACGGAATTCCAATCATCAACAAAAGGATCTCCGTTACCCCCATCGCTATGATTGCCGCCTGCTGTCAGACCATGAATACCGTCCGCTTTGCCATGACATTGGAAAAAGCCGCCCAAACAGTAGGAGTTAACTTTATTGGCGGGTATTCGGCTTTGGTTCAGAAGGGATTTGCCGCCGGCGATTATGCACTGATTCAAAGCATCCCGGAAGCCCTTTCAGTGACAGAACATGTGTGTTCATCGGTCAATATCGGTTCCACAAAAACTGGTATCAACATGGATGCAGTGGCTATGATGGGTAAAATCGTCCGCCAGACGGCGGAAATTACAGCGGATCGCGATTGTATCGGTTGTGCAAAGCTGGTGGTGTTCTGCAATGCTCCGGAGGATAATCCTTTTATGGCGGGTGCATTCCATGGTGCGGGCGAACCGGATTGTGTGATTAATGTAGGGGTATCCGGACCTGGTGTGGTGCGCGCCGCGCTGCAGAAGTTGAGCCCTGACTGTGACTTGACTGAAGTGGCTGATACCGTCAAACGCACTGCGTTTAAAATTACAAGAATGGGTCAATTGGTGGCGAAAGAGGCGTCGAAAAGATTGTGCGTACCGTTTGGTATTGTAGATCTTTCCTTAGCTCCTACCCCGGCGGTAGGCGATTCTGTAGCCCACATTCTGGAAGAAATGGGCCTGAAACAATGTGGGACACACGGAACAACGGCTGCTTTGGCATTGCTCAACGATGCCGTTAAAAAGGGCGGAGCTATGGCTTCTTCGCATGTGGGCGGACTGTCGGGTGCGTTTATTCCCGTAACAGAGGATGCCGGCATGATCGATGCTGCACGTTCGGGCTGTTTGACATTGGAAAAGCTGGAGGCTATGACTTCAGTATGCTCGGTGGGATTGGATATGATTGCTATCCCAGGAGATACTACGGCAGAGATTATTTCGGCTATCATTGCCGACGAAGCTGCCATTGGTATGGTCAATTCCAAAACCACAGCAGTACGTGTCATTCCAGCTATTGGTAAACAAGCTGGAGAAGAACTTTCTTTTGGAGGCTTGTTGGGAGAAGGACCCATTATGCCGGTCAACACCACTTCTCCTGCTCAATTTATACATCGAGGCGGCCGCATCCCGGCCCCGCTTCAGAGCTTGAAAAACTAGAGATAGTTCCAGCTTTTGTAACAAAATTTTGTTGTTTTGTGACTAAGGTTGTCTATGCTTTTCATATTGTAATCGCAGAAAAATGGGTATATAATCTGGTAGTAGAAAATCAAAAGAACCCCAGATCCATTTTTTTAGCCAATCGATCTGGGGAGAACGTTATTCGTTCTCCCTCTCTATTTACGGCAGCGTTATGGAGGATGAACCTTTCTTAATGGTGTTACAATAGAGAAAAAAGGTTGTTTCGCGTTTGCTTTATATTTGTGTTTATAAGGGAGATGCTACTATGCAGGATACCATTCGTCGAATCCTTGAAATGGATGAGCAGGCAAGACAATTGACGGAAGATGCTTCATCCATGCGTGTTCAGGCAGAGGTTTCCATTGAGGATCGGAAAAGGACTCTGAAAGCGGAATATCTCAACCGTGCAAAGGAAAAGATCAGCCAGATCGAGAAAAAAGAACATGAGTTTGCAGACGAGGAATGGGAAGTTACCCTCAAGAAGTATCAGGCCATTCGTC
The DNA here is from genome assembly GCF_015140235.1 of Solibaculum mannosilyticum. Lineage (GTDB taxonomy): Bacteria > Bacillota > Clostridia > Oscillospirales > Acutalibacteraceae > Solibaculum > Solibaculum mannosilyticum. The sequence goes on from NZ_AP023321.1 coordinate 1,220,396, forward strand.
AAAAATTGGATGATACCTGCAAGAGAAATTTTGACGCTTGGGTTGAACAGATCGTGTCCCAAACCATAGCGCAGTAAAGACTAGTCGGCCTGCTCGCTGGAGCACGGCCTATAAGTACTTTTTGCCGTCTGCTTTTAGGCGGTGGATTGGAGGTCACGATGCTTGGTAGTTTATCCAACAATACCATTTGGGCAAAGGTAATGGCTAAATTCGGCCGCCGCCTTACGGCTCAAAACTATAGCGATTTGTTAAGCTGTCAGTCGGTGGGAGAAGCGGCTCTTTATTTGAAGAACAACACTGACTACAGCTCTATTTTGGATGAAGTGAAAAATACAGATGTCCATCGCGGGAGGTTAGAAGAACTGCTTCATCGTCGCCAGTTTGAAGATTTTTCTTCTCTCTGTGCATTTGAGTTTGCAGGTCAAAGTTTTTTTTATAAGATTATCATCCGCCGCAACGAGATTGAACAACTTCTACATTGCCTACGGCTTTTGTCTTTTGGTAGAGAAGATGAATATCTGTTTCGCCTCCCTACTTTTTTTGCCAATCACACACAGATTAACTTGATCGGATTAGCAAAATGTAAAAGTTTCGATGAAATTCTTACGGTTCTGGCGGATACAGAATATGCGGCCATGCTCAAGAAGTATAAACCTCAGGACGGTCAGCCATTGGATTTTACAGGTATTGAGACTACACTCAATACGTATCTTTACGATACAATCTTCTCTTTGATCAAAGAGAATACCCATGGAACGGCCCGCAGGGAATTGATAGAACTTTACAGCATGGAGGCAGAACTGGAAAATGTTTTGCGCATTGTCCGGTTGAAAAAAGGGTTTAGTCTTTCCCCTCAATTTATCCGGTCGTGCTTGATCTCCCATTGGCTTTATATCACGCCTAAACTTTTGGACGATATGCTGGCAGCGGAATCGGCAGATGAAGTACTACGCATTTTCCAAAAGAGCAAATATGGTAAAAAGATGCCGCAAGATAAGGACTATTTATATTATGAACAGCGTTTTCAGCAGATCCTATTCCAGAAGGCCATTCACATGCTGCACTTTTCAGTGAATCCGTCTTCTATCTTTGCGGCTTACAGTATTTTTTCTCGGATAGAACTTCACAATATTATTAATATTATCGAAGGAATTCGATATCAGTTAAGCCAAGACCAGATCAGAGAAATGCTGATTTTGGAAAACTCATAAACAAAGGCGGGTGAGCACAAATGGCGGTTGAAAAGATGATGCTCGTCAACCTACTGGGAAAGATGGAAAACTTTGATCGGGATGTGGAAGTCCTGGTAAATGAGGACTTCCATCCCGAGAAGACCATGGCCTTTTTGGACGATACCAGCGGTTACACATCCATCAATGAAGAAAATCCTTACACCCAGAAGTTGCAGCTGTTAAGCGATTTATCCAAGGCAAATTCCCCACCGATCGATATTGAGCATCGAGAAGTAACTCCGATGGAGATCAGCGAAATAGAGAGTTACATTGATGATGTTGGAACACAGTTTAGCGTTCTGGCATCTCAACAAAAAACGCTGCAAGATGCCATTGCAAGGGATCAACTCTATATCTCTCAGCTGGAGCATTTTAAGGAACTGGACACACGGCTGGATCAAGTCTTTTCCAGCGAATTTATTAAGGTTCGTTTTGGCCGTATCCCACGAGATAGTTATCCAAAATTGCAGGCCTATGCCAGCAATCCCTATTTGATTTTTATCCCTTGTTCTACGGATAACACCCATTATTGGGGCGTCTATTTTTGTCCTCAGGATCATGCGGATAAAATTGATCGGATTTTTTCTCACTTGTACTTTGAACGTTTGAGGGTACCAGGCGTCAATGGCACTCCTAGAGAAGGGATTGAAAAACTTCAGAAGGCGGTAAAACTCAATGAAAAAAAGTTAGAGGAATACCGCCAGAAAATGAAGGATCTCTGGCAAAAGGAACGAGATCAGGTAGAACAGATCGGTGCTTATCTACTTCATCTCAGCGACATTTTTAATCTCAAACGTTGCGCTGCAAAACATGGCGGGTTGTATCACGTCATTGGTTGGATCCCAGCCAAGAGGGCGAAAGCACTAAAAGCTCACTATGATCAGCTGGATGATACACAGTGTATTGTCGATCCGCCGGAGGATCCGGATCCTATTCATCCCAAGGCGGAAGCCAATCCCCCTACCCGTCTCAAAAACAGCTGGCTTACCAAACCATTTGAAATGTTTGTGGATATGTTTGGCCTGCCGTCCTATCGGGAAATCGATCCCACGGGTTTTGTGGCCATTACGTATGCTATTCTATTCGGCATTATGTTTGGCGACTTTGGCCAAGGGCTACTGGTCATAGGCGTAGGCGCCTTCATGTGGAAGAAAATGAAGATGAAGTTAGGTCCTATCCTAATGCGCGTCGGTATTTTTTCTTCCCTGTTTGGTCTGATTTATGGTGAAGTTTTTGGCTTTGAGGGCGTTTTAGACGGCGTATATGAAAACCTCCTCGGCGTCGAACCCTTTAAGGTGATGGAGGGAGAACATATTATTATTATCCTCCTCTCGGCCGTCGGATTAGGCGTTTTAATGGCCATTGTCTCAATGATCCTCAATATCTACTCCGCTTTACGAAGACGGGATTTTGAAGCTGGATTGTTTGGTCCCAGCGGTGTTGCCGGTCTGGTATTTTATACTTCGCTGATTGTAGGTGCGCTGCTTCAAATGGTTCTGCAGATCCCGGTAATGAATGTGGCTTATATTCTTCTACTGATCGTTTTGCCGCTGTTTTGTATCTTCTTCCGCGGCCCGCTCAGTGATCTGATTTCCGGCAAGAAAAATTGGATGCCGGAACAAATTGGAGGGTACATCGTCGAGAACTTCTTTGAGATGTTTGAATTCCTCTTGAGCTACTTTACAAACACCCTCTCCTTTTTGCGCGTAGGCGCATTTGCGTTGGTGCACGCCGGTATGATGATGGTGGTCTTTACGATCGCCGGCCTATTTGGTCCTATCGGATACACAATAACTGCAATCATCGGCAATGTAATTGTGTCCGCACTGGAAGGATTGCTTGTCGGGATTCAGGTCCTCAGGCTGGAGTACTACGAAATGTTTAGCCGGTTCTATGAAGGTGGCGGACGTCCGTTCCGCACAGTCAAGAACCTACGTAATGTGGAGTAAGAAAGAAGCCTGTCCCCTACTTTCTGTTATATTAAGGAGGAAATGTTATGTACGTCGTATTTGCGCTGGTCGTGTTGGCCGCAGTGGCTATCCCATTTGTCCTTTCCCTGCGTAGTCTGAAGAAGACAGGCAGTGCCAGAAAGGCTGTAAAGGTTAATCTGATCGCGTTTGCCGCAGTGGCCCTGCTGTGTGCCGCTGCCCCGTTCATGGCTTCGGCCGCTCCCGCTGAGGATGCTGCTGCTCCTACTACCACCTCTTCGCAGACTGCTGAAGGTGGAATGTCGGACAAAGGCATTGGTTACATTGCCGCTGCTTTGGCAGTTGGTCTCTCCGGTATCGGCGGTGGTATCTCGGTAGCCGCTGCTGCACCTGCCGCTATCGGAGCCACTTCGGAGGATCAGAAGAACTTTGCAAAATCTTTGATCTTCGTTGCATTGGGTGAAGGTATTGCCCTTTACGGCTTGGTCGTCTCCATCTTGATCCTCTTTACCTAATATTGAAAACCAATCTGAGTTTGCAGGAAAGTCGGTGAACCCGTATGAAATTTCAGGTGATCAGCGACAACATCGATACCCTAGTCGGTATGCGTCTCGCTGGCATTGAGGGCGTCATCGCCCACGAGCCGGAAGAGGTGCAAAAAGCTTTGACAGAAGCGGTCGACGATCCTACCATTGGCGTGGTTTTAGTGACCCAAAGGCTTGTGAGCCTCTGCCCCGACTTGGTCTATGACATCAAGCTCAATCAGCACCGCCTATTGATTGTAGAGATTCCGGACCGCCACGGTTCAGGACGGGAAGAGGATTCCATTACCCGCTATGTCCGAGAAGCGATCGGCGTAAAGCTGTAGGACATTTTCCCCCGCCTTGCTGGGGATTCAAGGGAGGTTTTGCGTTATGGATATACAGCAGCAAGACGAAAAACTAAGCAAATTCATAGAAGCCATCAATAAGGATGCGGAAGATAGACGTTCCCGCATCCTGGCCGAAGTGGAAGAGTACAACAAAGCTGAAATGGAAAAGGCTGAGACGGAGGCTTTGACCGAAGCTTATCATATGATTCAGGAGCAGATGGCTCAAATGCGTACGTCCATCCGGCGTGAGCTCTCTCAAAAGGAGATTAGTCTGCATCGGGAAACCCTGATGCAGAGAGAGAACATCACAAAACGGGTGTTTGAGGAAGCCAAAAAGCATTTGACGGCATTTACGCAGTCGGCTGATTATGAGACTTTTTTGGTCAAAGCTGCATCCAATGCCAAATCGGTTTTTCCAAAAGGCGATATTATCCTCTCGATGCGCCCCAGCGATATGAAGTTCGCCAACATGGTTGCCAAGGTGTTTGAAGGACGTGCGACGGTTCAAGAGGATGAAAGCATTCTTTTGGGCGGGATGCGCATCCGGTGCCAGGAATTGGGCCTTGTAATTGACGACACATTGGATACTCGCCTCAATGACCAGAAAGCTTGGTTTGCACAGCATTCTGGTCTGGCGGTGACGGCAGAAACCTAATCTCTTGGAGGTGAGCTAGTTGGCTGAAAAGAATGTAGTATATAGTATCAACGGCCCAGTTGTAACGGTCAAGGACACCAAAGCGTTTTCTATGCTGGAGATGGTGTATGTCGGCCACAAAGGACTTGTGGGCGAAGTGATCGGCATCACCGATCAATTTACCACCATTCAGGTTTATGAGGTGACTACAGGTCTTCGTCCTGGTGAGCCGGTGAAAGGGACAGGAGCACCCATGAGCGTCCTACTGGGCCCGGGCATCATCAGCAATATTTTTGATGGCATTGAACGTCCTCTGCGCAGCGTTGCGGAAGAAGAGGGCGCTTTTATTGGGGAAGGCTGTAATATTTCCGCCCTAGACGAAGAGAAGTTATGGGACGTAACCATTGAGGTAAAACCGGGTGACCAGGTATCAGGCGGCAGTGTATATGCCTCTTGTCCTGAAACAGCTCTTATTACCCACTACTGTACGATAGAGCCCAATATGGCTGGACAAGTGACATGGGTTGCTCCCAACGGCCAATATAAAATTCACGATACAGTGGTAAAGATCAAAGATCAAAAGGGACGTGAACAAGAGCTTAGCCTGTGTCACCGATGGCCTATCCGTGTTCCGCGGCCTGTAGCAGAACGTATGCCTGCTAGCCGTCCGCTGATAACCGGTCAACGTGTCATTGATAGTCTCCTCCCTATTGCCAAGGGCGGTACGGCCGCCATTCCTGGAGGGTTTGGCACTGGTAAAACTATGACCCAGCATCAGTTGGCGAAATGGTGCGACGCCGATATCATTGTCTACATCGGCTGCGGTGAGCGCGGCAATGAGATGTCCCAGGTATTGGAGGAGTTCAGTGAGCTCATTGACCCCAAGTCCAATCGTCCCCTGACCGATCGCACTGTGCTTATTGCCAACACTTCCAATATGCCCGTAGCTGCCCGTGAAGCTTCCATTTATACCGGCATTACTTTAGCTGAGTATTATCGGGATATGGGATATCATGTGGCTATTATGGCCGATTCAACTTCCCGTTGGGCTGAGGCGCTGCGTGAAATTTCTGGACGTCTGGAAGAAATGCCGGCGGAAGAAGGCTTCCCAGCCTATCTGCCGTCCCGTCTTTCCGAATTCTACGAACGAGCCGGCTATATGAAAACACTGGGCGGAAAAGAGGGTTCGGTCACTGTTATTGGCGCTGTTTCACCACAGGGTTCTGACTTCTCCGAACCGGTTACACAGAATACCAAACGTTTTACTCGCTGCTTCTGGGCGCTGGATAAATCACTTGCCTACAGCCGTCATTATCCTGCCATCAATTGGATGACCAGCTACAGCGAATATATCAACGATCTCACTCCGTGGTATCAGGAACATGTGGACAAGGATTTCATGAAGTGCCGGGCGCAGATCAACTCCCTGCTTCAAGAGGAGAATCAGCTGATGGAAATCGTCAAGTTGATTGGTGCAGATGTTCTTCCTGACGATCAAAAACTGATTATCGAAACAGCAAAGGTGATCCGTGTAGGATTCTTGCAGCAAAACGCATATCATAAGGATGATACTTATGTCCCGATGGAAAAACAAATGAAGATGATGCAGGTCATTTTGCATCTTTACTCCCGTGCTAAACACCTGGTCAATACTTCGGTTCCAATTTCCAGAGTGATTGAAACGGGACTCTTTGATAAATTGACCCGTATGAAGTATGACGTTCCAAATGATGAGGTATCCAAGCTGGATGATTACATCCAGGAGATCGACGATACCATCGCTAAGTTAACGGAATAAAGGAGGGCGCAATCCTATGATATTGGAACACATTGGCTTAAAAGAGATCAATGGCCCTCTCATCGTGCTGGATGATGTGGACAATGCTTCTTTTGAAGAGATGGTGGAAATCCGACTGGATTCAGGCGAAGTGAGGACAGGCCGTATTGTCCAGATCGACGGCCGTCGTGTCATCATTCAGGTGTTTGAAAACACCAGGGGGATTTCGCTGAAGAACACTCGTACTCGTCTTTCAGGACATCCCATGGAATTGCCTCTGTCGCCGGAAATCCTGGGTCGCGTGTTTGACGGCGCAGGCCGTCCCATCGATGGACTGGGTGAAATTTATCCGGAAAAACGTGCCGACATCAACGGCATGCCCATGAATCCCGTATGCCGTGCCTATCCTCGAAATTATATCAACACTGGTATTTCTTCCATCGATTGCCTGATGACCCTGATCCGTGGTCAGAAGCTTCCGATCTTCTCTGGCTCTGGTATGTCCCATGACGACTTGGCGGTACAGATTGTCCGTCAGGCCCGTATTTCGGATGAGGACAACGCTGATTTTGCCATTGTATTTGCGGCGATGGGTGTTAAGAACGACGTTGCACAGTATTTTCGCCGTTCGTTTGAGGATTCGGGTGTATTGTCCCGCGTAGTCATGTTTTTGAATTTGTCCAATGACCCCATCATTGAACGTATCGTCACTCCGCGTTGCGCCTTAACAGCGGCGGAATATCTGGCTTTTGAGAAGGATATGAATATCCTGGTCATCATGACGGATATGACTTCTTATGCTGAGGCAAACCGTGAATTCTCCTCCTCCAAGGGAGAGATTCCAGGTAGAAAGGGATATCCTGGTTACCTTTACTCCGACTTGGCTTCGTTGTATGAGCGTGCCGGAATGATCAAAGGTAAAAAAGGCTCGGTGACACAGATTCCCATTCTCACCATGCCGAATGATGATATTACCCATCCTGTCCCAGACTTGACTGGATATATCACAGAAGGTCAGATTGTTCTGGATCGTAATCTGGACAACAAAGGGATTTATCCCCCAGTGTCGGTCCTTCCCTCCCTTTCCCGCTTGATGAAGGACGGCATCGGCGAAGGCTATACCCGCGAAGATCACTCGGCATTGGCGAATCAGCTGTTTGCCTCTTATGCCCGGGTACAGGATGCCCGTTCCTTGGCGTCGGTTATCGGCGAGGAGGAGCTCTCCCCCATCGATAAACGCTATATTGAATTCGGCAAAGCTTTTGAAAATCTTTTCCTGAACCAAGGCCATATGGACAACCGTACTATTCAGCAGACGCTGGATTTGGGTTGGCAGCTTTTAACCATGCTGCCCAAAGAGGAATTGGATCGTGTGGACAGCAAGATCCTGGAAAAGTACTACAAAGAGAAAACAGCTCCAGAGGCTGTGCCGACGGGAAGTGATGCGAAGTGAATCAACAGATTTCCCCTACCAAAGGCAATCTGATGGACACCAAGCGATCCCTTGCCCAAGCAAAACTGGGGTTTGAGCTTTTGGATCGAAAACGTAATATTTTGATCCGAGAAGTGATGCTCATGATCGATAAAGCGAAAACCATTCAAGAACGCATCGATATGACCTACGCAGAGGCATATTTGGCTCTCCAGCAGGCCAATATTTCCTTGGGCATCTGTGATGAGATTGCATCCACTGTGCCGGTAGAAAATGGGCTTGAGATTCAATACCGCAGTGTCATGGGAGTGGAGATCCCTATGGTACATTTGGAGAGCACCGTGCCCCAAGTATACTATGGTTTTGAATCCTCCAACTCTTTGCTGGATGAAGCTTATTTTAAATTTGATGCGGTTAAAAAATTGACGGCTGAACTGGCTGAAGTGGAAAATAGTGTCTATCGTTTGGCCAACGCCATCCGAAAGACGCAAAAGCGTGCCAATGCTTTGAAAAATATTATGATTCCCCGTTTTGAAGAAACCGTCAAGTTTATCACCAATGCTTTGGATGAAAAAGACAGAGAAGAATTCTCTCGTCTGAAGGTCATTAAACGCCAAAAGAGTTCCAAAGCTGGATAAGATAAAAGGTTTAAATATGTGTTTTTTGGATACAATAGACTCTGCGAAGTGATTTTCGCAGAGTCTATTTTTTTGACCGTAATGGTTATAAATAGGCTTGTGACAAGAAATGAGTTTTTTTCAAATTGGTAGAATAAAGCAATGTGAAATGGCTCATACTATAGGCAAAACGCATAACAAGGAGTTGAATCAAATGCTGGACAAGATTTCTTTGATCTTGGTCATCATCGGCGCCATCAACTGGGGCAGCATCGGTATCTTCCAATTTGATATCGTTGGCTGGCTGTTTGGTGGCCAGGGAGCTGCTGTCAGCCGTGTGATCTTCACATTGGTCGCTTTGGCTGGATTGTGGTGCATCTCCCTCCTGTTCCGGGATCGAGACACTGTGGAATCCAGAGACTAAAGTCCCCATAGAAAAAGAAGGAGAGACAGCGTACAAACACGCTGTCTCTCCTTCTTTTCTTATTCAATAGTGATTTAGATCGATTGCTCAACCAAAGCTTTGGTATCCCGTGCAATGAGGAGCTCCTCATTGGTGGGGATGACGTATACTTTAATTTTGGAGTTGGAAGTAGAGAGCTCGCCTTCCTTACCCCGGCAGCATGTCTTATTGAAATCGTAATCGATGTCTACACCGAAGAACGACATGTTTTTGCAAACATCGGCACGGATCAGATCGCCGTTTTCGCCTAAGCCACCAGTAAATACAATGGCATCCACGCCGTTCATAGCGGCGATGTAGGAGCCGATGAACTTACGCACTTGATAGAAGAACATATCCTGAGAGAGAATGGCCAGCTCATTCCCCTGCTCTGCGGCAATTTCAATATCACGGTTATCGCTGGAGATACCAGTGACACCCAACATGCCCGATTTCTTATTGAGGATATCAGACATCTGCTGAGGAGTGAGATTTTCTTTTTCCATGATAAAGGTAACCACCGACGGATCCAAAGAACCGGAACGGGTACCCATAATAAAGCCATCCAAAGGAGTGAGGCCCATGGAAGTATCCACCACCTTGCCGTGGTCAATGGCAGTGATGGAAGATCCGTTGCCCAGATGGCAGGTAATGAGCTTGAGATCCTTCAGATCCTTACCCATGATTTCAGCACAGCGATGGCTGACATAACGGTGAGAAGTACCGTGAAAGCCGTAACGGCGCACCTGGTACTTTTCATAGTACTCCCGCGGAATGGCAAACATATAAGCCTTGGGAGGCATAGTGGAATGGAAAGAGGTATCGAACACAACAACTTCCGGAACTTCCGGACCAAACACTTCGCGGCAGGCTAAGATACCCTCCAGATGAGCTTTGTTGTGCAGAGGGGCCAGCGGAATGAGGCTTTCAATGCCGTCGATGACCTTTTGATCCACCAGTTCAGACTTCTTAAAGATAGCGCCGCCTTGCACGATACGGTGACCCACAGCGGCGATTTCACTCATGTCGCTGATGACAGCACCTTCACCGGTGGTCAGTACCTTCTGGACCTCCTTGAAAGCGGCTGTATGGTTTTTCAGCTCGATCTCATAACTGAACTTACGGCCGTCACCGGTACGATGGGTGATCTTACCGCCTACACCGATTCGTTCAGCATTGCCTTTGGCCAGAACGCTCTCATCGGTCATATCAATCAGCTGATATTTGAGAGAAGAACTGCCTGCATTGATGACAAGAATTTTCATGTTTGCCTATGCCCTCCTAAGACTTATGGCTATGGGGATTGAATCACACAGCCATCCAGTGTAAAATAATTCAGGTATCTTATTTATAATATTACAAATAACTGCAACTTTCAAGCGGTTTTAGCAGGAAGATGGGGTGAAAATATGAAAATTGTCGGAATTGTGGCGGAATACAATCCATTTCATTATGGGCATCTCCATCATATCCTGGAAACGAAGAAAAAAGGGGCAACTCATATCGTGGCGGTGGTCAGCGGACATTTTGTCCAGCGAGGGGAACCGGCCATTATCAGTAAGTTTGCGAGGACAAAAATGGCGCTTGCAAATGGCGTGGACTTGGTATTGGAGCTTCCTCTTCCGTGGAGTATGTCTTCCGCCGAGGGGTTTGCCCTTGGCGCCATATCCATCCTCCGAGGCCTTGGATGTGTGGGCGGGTTTAGTTTTGGCAGCGAATGCGGGAACCTGGAAGCTCTTAAACAGGCGGCTTTTGCCTGCGACAGTCCAAAAGCTTTAGAGGCTCTCCCCTATTATCTGGGACAGGGTCTCTCCTTTCCTTTTGCCCGGCAGAAAGCTGTCTCACAGATATTCGGTGAAAATATTGCAGACGTTCTTCAAAATCCAAACGACCAGCTAGGCATAGAATATTTGCGAGCAGCGCATCGCCTTCATTGGGATTCCCACCCTATCTGTATCGCACGTGCAGGTGTACAGCATGATCAAAACAGCTCTCATCGTCATTTTGCCAGCGCATCACTGCTGCGCCAATGGATGATGAAAGGATTTCTAGATCAAGTGGAATGCTTTATGCCGTCTGCCGCCTTTGAAATTTTGAAAGAGCAGTGGGATCAAGGTGCAGCACCCTCATCCTTACAGAACCTTGACCGGTGCGTATTGGCCCGCCTGCGGACCATGGAGCCTGAGGAACTGGCTCTGTGTCCGGATGTTTCTGAAGGCTTGGAATATCGGATTCTTCAGGCAGCTAAGAAGGCTCAAAATCTCCCGCAGCTTTATGACATGGTCAAAACAAAGAGGTACACCCATTCTAGAATCCGGCGCATTTGTATGGCAGCATTTTTACAGCTGCCAGCAGGGCTGTCCAGACAGCTTCCTCCTATCGTCCGGGTTTTGGGAATGAACCATAGAGGGAAGGAAATACTATCCCTAGCTGCGCAAGAATCCACCATGCCTATTGTAAGCCGCTCTAAGGAGCTTTTAATGCAAAATGGATTTCCGGCCCAGGTAGTCGAGCTGGAATGCAGGGCAGGCAATTTATGGGGACTATGTACGCCAAGGATCCTCCCCAGTGATATGGATTTGACTGCCAAACTGACGGTATTATAATAAAGAAAAAAGGATGTCCACTTTTTGGATGGACATCCTTTTTTTCATTTAAAAGCAGTTTTGTGGCTTTACGGTCTCATGTTTTCAAACTTCTGCTTTGCCTGAGTGACCTGGGCCTGATCGGCCTGCTGGAGAGGATACCAGCCGCGTTTCTGCATCTCAGTAAAGACGTCGGCTTGAATCATGTGCTCATCCTGAAGGATGGCCAGGAAATCGTTGCGGATCTCCGGGGCAGCACATTCGTTGGCAAAGACGTTATATGCTCCAGAAATCATTTTCTGAGTATCCAGAGCGTCATTGAGAAGTTCCTTGTCGCCTAAAATAGCTCCTTGATTCTGCTGATCCATTGTGAGTCTCCTCCTTAGCTTAAATGGCTTAACAAGCGGTTGTAATGATCCAGATGTTTGGATGCGATCTGTTCACAGGAAGCCTTGATCTGCGGATCATTGGTCATACAGGCATAGCATTTGTACTTCTTCACGAGAAGCTGTTCTTTACTGAGCTGATCTTCAATGGCCGACAGCTCTTTTGAGGTTAAATTGGGCATGCATATACACTCCTTTGTTTCATGGATGTACCTTTATTTTCTCCGCTCTCCCCTTGTTTATTCGGGCAAAACAAAAACGAGGGAAGATGCTTGTCGCACCAACCCTCGTTTTTTATTTCGGAAACCGGATCAGGCTATGTTGCCTCTCTGCGGTCGGCATCGGAAGTGCCGAGGCCAAAGCTGACTGACAAAGCCTGATCGATTTGTTCCATTGATTTGCCGTCCAAACGCCCCATCCGCTCTTTGAGACGCCGTTTATCCAAAGTGCGGATCTGCTCCAGCAAGACGATGGAATCACGACACAGCCCGGAATGGCTGGAATTAAGCTGGATGTGAGTGGGTAGTTTGGTTTTATCCTTTTGGCTTGTGATGGCGGCCGCAATGACTGTAGGACTAAAGCGGTTGCCGATGTCGTTCTGAACGATCAGAACCGGACGAACTCCACCCTGTTCGGAACCTACCACAGGGCTGAGATCCGCGTAATAGATGTCTCCCCTTTTGACATTCATCATGAGTCACTCTCCATTGCTTTGAATGCTTTCTGTCAGTATTTTTACCCGTTTTTCCCGCAATTAATCATGCAAAAAACCAGGGGAAAATTTTTTGCCTGTTGTCCCATCGCTTGCTTGCAGGAAAGGACGTGCTTGACAGAAGGGACATACTGTCCGTTTCATTCTATGTCATGGATAGATGATGTGTGTCTAACTCTTTGTCTGTCTTAGTCAAAGCATTGCAAATAGAAATAAAAAGTCTACAGCTGGGATTGTAAAACAGCTGTAGACTTTTTTATTTATCCAAATGTTCAAGCCCTTTGCTTGGCGCGGGGATGACAATTTTGATACACATCTTTAAAGCGTTCCTGGACGACTTGGGCATACACTTGGGTGGAAGAAATATCCACATGCCCCATCATTTCTTGAATGTCTTTCAATTGGGCGCCGTTTTCCAACAGATGAGCTGCGAAAGAATGGCGTAAAGTGTGGGGAGTGATGTCCTTATCGATGTGAGCCGATTGGGCACAAGATTTAATAATCTTCCAAAAACCCTGCCGTGTCAATCTTTGGCCATTGAGATTCAGAAAGAGTGCATTTTCCGAATCCGAGGCGGCGATAACAGCGCGTACCCTAGAAACGTAGTCGGATACAGCTTCCACCGCTGTAGGATAAATCGGAATAACACGCCCGCTACGAGAACCGCGGCAATGCAGAATACCTACCTCCAGGTTGACATCTCCAACGTCTAAATGAACCAATTCACTTACTCGGATACCTGTGGCATACAGAAGCTCCAGCATAGCTTTGTCCCGGCATCCTTTAAACTCAAGGGGATTTGGTGCATTTAGAAGCCGTTCAATTTCCTGACTATTTAAAATTTGAGGCAGTTTCTTTTGTGCTCGTTCAACCTTGATTTCCTTGGCAGGATTCTGATCCATATATCCAAACAACATAAGATACTGATAGAAGCTGCGCAAAGAAGCTAAACTGCGTGTGACGGTAGACGGAGATCGTCCTGCCTCCTGAAGCTTGTCGATAAAACGGCGGATAACATCTTCCCCCGCCTCAACGGGAGATAAAATACCCTGCTCATCCAAAAAGCGCAAATAACACTCTACATCCTTTCGATAGGAGGAAAGAGTATTGGATGCCAATGATTTGTAATCCACCAAGTACTGCTCAAAAGAGGCAAGATAGTCCATAGGAAACGTCCCTTCTAATTTTAAACACCCTCAAAAGTAAAGAACCGCGAAAACGACGCAGAGAAAATAGCATCTACCAACGCAGCGATGCAAAGTAAAGCGAGAAATGCTAGAAATCGGATCATATATCGTTTGAACTCCGGCCACATACGTACATTTTTTGAATTGGGAAGCATTTGCCCGCACAGCATTACCGAATAGGTTAATGACTCACAACAGGCGAGCAACATGGCCATACAGGAGAGAATGGCCGGTAAGATAATGATAAGAACAGAAAAGGCAATACCTTGTAGCCCCTGTGTCTGATACAAATACCCTAAAGACAATCCCAACCCCAAGCCTCGAAATAGAGGGATAATCGGGATAAGAAAAGCGCCTGCTGCGCAAAGACCCAATAAAAAAGCCAAAAGAACCAATGGAACAGTGGAGAGCAGTGAATACAAGAAGGTTCCCCAAACGCTTTGGGAGGATCGTCCGCTGACGAATCCTCCCAGCAGCCCATTGAGTTGGGACAGCTGTTCCGAGGATGGATCACGAGAAATAAGCGTTCCGATAATCACGCCGACGACCAAAAGAAAAGCCATTAGGATCATTTTCCAATTTCCCATAGCTGCCGCCGCGACGTTTTTTACAATGGGGATTTGGCCAGGTGTCCTTTTCATAAACAGTCCTCCTTGAGACAAGTTCCCTACATCAGATAGGTATGTTCTCAAGGACAAGTTTATGACCATGGATTTTCTTCTTATTTACCCAATTCTTCGGCCCGCTTTGTGCAGGCTTCCATAGCTTTTTGGATCGACTCATCGAAACCGGTTTCATCCATTTCACGCAGAGCTGCCAAGGTAGTTCCTCCCGGAGAAGCCACCATCTGAATTAATTCATCCGGCGTCTGCCCCGATTGCTCCAGCATCATAGCGCTGCCTTTGATGGTTTGGATAAAGAGTTTAGCAGCCACTTGGGAATCGATACCCTGTTGCACTGCTCCGTCGATAACGGCTTTAGCCAAACGGTACACATAAGCAGGACTGCTTCCGTGAACAGCAATGATGGCATTCATTTGGCTTTCGGGCAAAATTTCCACAATGCCGCAGGCGGAAAAAAGCCGTGAAACAATTTGAAATTCACTGTCCGTCACACACGCACACTTGCTGAGAGCTGTAGCGCCGCAGCCAAGCAGGAGCGGTGTATTGGGCATAACCCGCACGACCTTGCATTCAAATCCAATGGCTGACTGGATATAGCCTGTACTGATACCAGCAGCGATACTGATTAGTACATGCTGATTGGTTACAGTTTCCTTAATCTCCTCTAAGACTCCGGGATAAATCTGAGGTTTGACGGCTAATACAACCATATCGCATTTTTTGATCAGTTCAATTGAACTGCCACAGACGACAACGCCTTTCTGGGCAAACGGACGGCATTTTTCTTCTAACACATCAAAAATACAAATTTGTTCGCCTTTAAAGATGCCGCTCTGTAAGGCTCCGTTTAAGATAGCGCCGGCCATGTTGCCGGCGCCGATAAATCCGATGGTGTGTTGTTTCAAAAGGATCCACTTCCCTTTCCTAAATTGTCTAACAAATTTTATTATAATACACCTTTGTAAAAGAATCAAATAATTCTCATCTGCTAAGTGAATTTTTGTACAGTGCATTTATATATTATGTAAACTGAATTATGTAAACGAAGGTGGCGGAAAAAGAGGAGTGTGCATACTCCTCTTTTTAACGTTAGCTTTGTCCCTTGTCCAAGGAAGCGGCTTTCATCATGATAGCGCATTCCAAACGTTTTTTCTCCAGCTCGCAGGATAACTTATGAGGCTTTAAAATATCGCCGGCATACTGTAGATTATTTGCATTGCATCCGCCGCTGCAATAAAATTTAGCCCAGCAATCACCACAGTCGGTTTTGCCGTAGATATTGGCTTTGGCAAAACGGGCTTTGGCATCCATATCCACTGAATTGTCTAAGACACTGCCCATCTTCCAATCTTCCATGCCGACAAACTGGTGACATGGATAGATGTCACCTTCCGGGGTAACAGCCACATATTCATTCCCGCATCCGCAGCCTCTCAGGCGTTTAATGGCACAAGGGCCTTGATCCAGATCCAACATGAAATGGAAGAAGTTAAACCCCTCCCCCTTTTTTCGGGCATCCAAAAGACGCAAGGCCAACCGATCGTATTCGTCAAAGACTTTAGGAAGATCCTCTTCGGTAATGGCATAAGGCAGGTTGGGGTCGGATACCACCGGTTCCACCGAGACTTGATCGAATCCTACATCATGCAGATGCATAACATCCTCAGAGAAATCCAGATTATGACGTGTAAAGGTGCCGCGGGCATAGTAATCTTTATCCCCTCTGGTCTGAACCAACTTCTGGAACTTGGAGAGAATGGATTGGTAGCTTCCACTTCCGTCCACACGGACACGCAGACGATCGTTGACCTCTTCCCGGCCATCGATGGATAAAACTACGTTGGACATCTCACGATTGATAAATTCAATTTTATCATCAGTCAGAAGGATGCCGTTGGTGGTGATAGTAAAACGGAAGTTTTTATTGTATTCTTTTTCCTTAGAACGTGCATAGGCCACTACCTGCTTGACCACGTTGAAGTTCATCAACGGTTCTCCACCGAAAAAGTCCAGCTCCAGATTGCGCCGACTACCGGAACGTTCAATTAAAAAGTCAATGGCCTTCTTTCCCACTTCCAAAGGCATCAATTTACGCTCTCCACCAAAGTCCCCCTTAGCGGCGAAACAATATTCACAGCGAAGGTTGCAGTCGTGAGCCACATGCAGGCACATGGCTTTAATGGGAGATACGATCATCTTATCTGCAAAGGCAGCATAGTCATCTTCCGAAAAGAGCATATCAGCTTCATAAAGCTGGTAGAGTTCTCCGTAGGCTTCCTGGATTTCCTCTGTGGGATACTTTTCTTTCAGAGCATCCACAATGGCCGATGGACATTGCTTGTCCATCGGAGGCTCTACCTTTTCCAACACACGATAAGATAACTCATCCAACACATGGACAGCACCGCTGTTGACATCCAGCGCGATATGGTAACCATTCTGAATAAATTGATGTATCATTTTCATTTCTCCTGTGCCATTTCAAGTAACAGTCGGCCACAAAAAAGGGAACTGGTGCACTGTCGATTCACTCCTGAAGCGACAACGCGCCCGCTCCCTTACGAAAGCCTTCGCGGACAATGACGAAAATCCGACGTCACAAAATTGTGTACGCCGGATTTTTAGCCATAACAAAGCAATACAAATTAATCGTTTGCATGCTCACATTTCTGGTTGGCAACGGTGCAAGAGGTCTTGCAAGCCGACTGGCAGGAAGCCTGGCATTCACCGCAGCCACCTTTAGCAGCACTTGCTTTCAAGTTGGCTTTATTGATGGTATTGATATGTTTCATTTGAAAGTCCTCCTTCCACTAAAACTTCGATATCTGTAGTATAGCACAACGAAAGGGCAAATTCAAACAAAATTTACCGTTTTTTTAGGTTTACGCCCAGAATACCGCCTAATGCGCCTGCTAAAATCATAGCGGCCAAACGGATGATGGCTTGGACGTCAAACTGTTCATGCCATGTGACCAAGCTGATGGCGAACAAGACACCAAATAGGAGGAGTCCTGTAATAGCACCGTACAAAGCTCCTTGACGTCCAGTCAAACGGGCGGTCACAAGTCCTGCGACAAGAGCTCCTAAAATGGATGCCACAATAGACAAAGGTGAAATCATAGCCTGAGGGGAGCTCTGGGCAGTAAGCAATGCGGAAAAAGCGACGAGGGCCACCGCCAGAACCACCGCCCCAGCTGAAAGGCCCAACAACACCGGACGTACTTTGGAAAAAACACGTCCTTGGTCGGAATTAACTCGATCGGTTCTCATGGCATTTCCCTCCTCATGTCCCAATCATATGCAGGGAAAAGCACGGTTATACTTATTTCTTTTCGTCGTCCTTTTTGTCCAGCTTTTCATCCGACTTCTTCTCGTCGGCCTTCTTTTTGTCGCTGCTCTTGGTATCCACAGGCATCCGGGAATTGTTTGCCTGGATGGCCCACTTCATGATGCGGATCTTATCGCGGTCAGCGCCGGTCTCAATCAGAATAGAATCCTCACGGATGCTCAGCACTTTACCCATAATACCACCGATGGTAACGATCTCATCACCGACCTCCAGCTCGTCACGCATCTTCTGCTCTTCCTTTTGACGCTTCCTCTGAGGACGGATCATGACGAAGTACATCAGCACCAACAAAACAGCGATCAAACCGAAGTTTAAAATCATACCCATTGTGTTGTTGCCAGTGGTTGTGGTTGTCTCAAGCAATTGAGTTTCGAACATTGAATTTTACACCTCCAACAATATTACACTTCATTATATCTGGAAATGGGGACGGTAGCAAGTTGTTTTTTCATAAATTTTAGTGAAACACAATTTTTCTTACTTTATCATTCCCCTTGTCCGATCTTCTGCCTTTTAGATGCGCTTATCCAAAACAAGACGATGGGTCTGATAAAATGCTTCAAACTGCCCTTCATCCAAGGCTGCTCGGATGCGCTCAAGCAATGTGTTATAAAAATACAAATTATGCATGACACATAGCCGCATAGCCAGCATCTCACCGCTCTTAAACAAGTGACGCAGATACGCTCGGGAGTACCGACGACAAGTAGGACAATCGCAGTGTTCATCGATCGGCGCATGGTCCAATTGATATTTTTCGTTGAGCAGGTTCCGAATGCCTTCCCAAGTGAACACATGGGCATGACGTCCGTTTCTCGTGGGCATGACGCAGTCAAAAAGATCTACACCGCGATGAACGGCTTCCAGGATATTGACTGGTGTCCCTACTCCCATTAAATAGCGTGGTTTATTCACCGGCATAAAAGTTTCCACTGCGCCGATGATGCGGTACATATCTTCTGCCGGTTCCCCTACCGCCAGGCCGCCGATGGCATAGCCATCTAAATCGAGTTCGGCAATCTCCTGCATGTGCGCGACACGTAAATCATCAAAAGTGCCGCCTTGATTGATGCCAAACAACATCTGTTGAGGATTTAAAGTATCCGGCAGACCATTGAGACGTGTCATCTCCTGCCGGCACCGTTTTAACCAACGCACTGTGCGGGCACAGGAATCAGCCACGTAATCATATGGCGAAGGGTTTTCAATGCACTCATCGAAGGCCATAGCGATGGTGGATCCCAGATGAGACTGAATCTGCATGCTCTCCTCAGGACCCATGAAGATTTTACGTCCGTCGATATGGGAAGAAAAATGGACGCCTTCCTCCTTGATCTTGCGCAGCTTGGAGAGAGAAAATACTTGAAATCCGCCGCTGTCGGTCAAAATAGGGCCTTGCCATCCGGTAAAAGAATGCAGGCCGCCGAAGTCATGTACAAGCTTGTCCCCTGGCCTGAGATGAAGATGATAGGTGTTGCACAGCATCACTTGGCATTTGAGATCGGCTAAATCATGGGCGGACACAGCGCCTTTAATAGCTCCCGCCGTAGCCACATTCATAAAGGCGGGCGTTTGTACGCTGCCATGGGGTGTATCAAACTGACCCCGCCGTGCCGCGCCCTCTTTTTTTAAGAGTTGATACATAAGTGAATAACCTCAATTATTTTCATTACTTTTTGTCCTGCAAGCGCTGCGGATTGGATCCTGCTTTTGCAGCCATTGAATCAG
Organism: Solibaculum mannosilyticum; assembly: GCF_015140235.1. Classification (GTDB taxonomy): domain Bacteria; phylum Bacillota; class Clostridia; order Oscillospirales; family Acutalibacteraceae; genus Solibaculum; species Solibaculum mannosilyticum. The sequence goes on from NZ_AP023321.1 coordinate 1,239,899, forward strand.
GGCAAAACAGCGCTATATCCAGTATTTTTACACACCGCTGTTTGCATCAAAATTATATCGGCTTTGATTCCAAAAGTCAACTCAGGTGGAAACTTCGTCCAACACGGAAACACTAGGAAGAATTATTCTCTCTTTTTTATTTTCAGGGTAGAGGTAGAATTTTTTACGAACAAGATTCGTCCTATTCTGCAAAATTTAAAGAAAAAGTGATAGAAGTTGGGAAATAGCCCTTGCTTTTTTAGGGGATTTCGATTATACTAATGCCTATTGATTGCTTTATCAAGCAAAAGCATCGAAGGTTTAAAGTGTTAAAGCTAAAGAAAAGAAGGGATTGCAATGGGTAACTGGATCATCTATGTCGTCATTGCGCTGTATGCAGTGCTAATGCTGGCTACAGGACTCGTCACTGCCAAAAAGGCGGACAGCATCGAAAATTTTACGGTAGGCGGCCGTAACGCAGGCGCTTGGATTACGGCGCTTTCTTATGGAGCTACCTATTTTTCCGCCGTGGTTATGATCGGTTACGCCGGTAATTCCGGATGGAATTTCGGATTTTGGGCTGTGCTGATCGGTTTGGGCAACGCTTTGATTGGTTCTATGCTGGCATGGTTTATATTGGCCAGACGTACCCGTGAAGTGACCCAGCGGCTTAAAATCTCCTCTATGCCCCAATTGTTTGAGAAACGGTACCAGTCCAAAAACATGAAGATTTTTTCTGCTCTCATTATTTTTGTCTTCATGATCCCCTATTCGGCTTCGGTTTACACCGGACTCGGCTATCTCTGCGAGCAAGTACTCCACATTCCCTATGAAGTATGTACTGCTATCATTGCCATAGCAGCCGCCATTTCCTTGGTACTGGGTGGATATCTTGCTACACTGAAAGCCGATTTTGTTCAAGGGCTCATCATGATTGTGGGTGTGATTATCCTACTGGTTTATATGACATTCCATGCTCCGGTCAATGGTGTGGAAGGACTGACGGAAATCTGGAACAAAATGAAGGATTCCGGTATCGCCTATTTAGACGGTACACAGACTAAAAATCTCATAGCGCTCATTTTGTTAACATCCATCGGAACCTGGGGTCTGCCGCAGATGATCCATAAATTTTATGGCATTAAAGACGATGGCGAAGTAAAACGTGGTACCATTATTTCCACATTCTTCGCCCTTCTGATCTCCGGCGGCGCTTACTACATCGGCTCTTTGTCCCGCGCTTTTATGGACTCTCCTCCCCTCACCGCCAGCGGTGCTCCGGATTTTGATGCAGTTGTCCCCACGATGCTGATAGATTCCACTTTGCAGCTGCCTACATTGCTTCTGGGGATTGTGCTGGTACTGATTTTGTCGGCTTCGGTGTCCACCCTCTCGGGCCTCACGCTGACATCGGCTTCCTCGGTGTCTATGGACTTGATCCACGGGACACTGGCTCCCAATATGAGCAAAAAAAATACACTGTTGCTCACGCGAATCTTGTGTTTCGCCTTCATTGTATTTTCTTACGTAGTGGCCGTTTTTAAAATCGATGCCATTATCAACCTGATGTCTTTTTCCTGGGGCGCCATTGCCGGCAGCTTCTTAGCGCCGTATCTCCTCTCTCTCTACTGGAAGGGCATGAACCGCGCAGGAGCTTGGGCAGGTATGGCAGGAGGTCTTATCCTTTGCATCGGGCTCAACCTTATCGACGCTATCCCGATCCTAATGGACACCGGTATATTTAAGCTGCCCAATGCTCCTATTAACGGCGTCATCGCAATGGCAGGTTCCATGGTATTGAGCGTGGTATTTAGCCTGGTGGCACGTTCCTTCCAATGGAAGAGTGGGGCAAAAAACGACGCTTTTTATCAGAAAACCGCGGATTCCCAATAATTATTAGCATTTCAAACAAATAGGTGCTTGAAAAAAGTCGAGAAGTATGGCAAAATAGAACTAATATGATTTTTTAGGTGCCTACATCTTTTGATCAGGTTCATATGGATATTTGGAAGTTTCGTTGTAGGATCAGGGCCTTTTGGCTTTGGTCCTACAACCTTGATTTTAACGATAAAATGAGGTGCTTACATGTTTTGGCAAAAAGACTTGGAAACAATGCCTCGTCCTAAGCTGGAAGAGTTGCAGCTGGAACGGCTGCGTTGGATTGTGGACTACTGTATCCGCAATGTCCCCTTTTACGCAAAACGGCTGGGCGAAGCCGGCGTGACTGCCGAAAAAATAAAAACATTGTCCGATATCCAGTATATCCCCTACACCAATAAAACGGATATTCGGGACAATTATCCAAACGGCCTTTTTGCCGTCCCTATGAGCAAAATCGTCCGTATCCATGCTTCCTCCGGTACCACTGGAAAGCCCACCGTCGTGGGATACACTAAGAACGATCTCAACAATTGGGCCGATCAAATTGCACGATTGGCTACGGCTGTAGGCGTTACTGCCGAGGATGTGTTCCAAATCTCCTTTGGCTATGGATTATTCACCGGTGCTCTGGGTCTTCACTATGGTTTGGAACGCATCGGCTGCGCCGTCATCCCTGCATCGGCCGGCAATACCCAAAAGCAGCTCATGATGCTGCGGGATATGAAGGTTACAGGTTTGGTGTCTACCCCCTCCTATGCTCTTTACATGAGCGAATGCGCATTGGAAGGCAGCGAGCCTATGAGCGATTATCATCTGCGGATCGGCCTTTTTGGTTCGGAAGGATGTACGCCTGAGATGCGCAGTCAAATCGAGAAGAATTGGGGCCTCTTTGCCACGGATAACTATGGCCTCAGCGAACTGATGGGACCTGGTGTATCCGGCGAATGCGAAAAACGGCAAGGGTTACATATTGCAGAGGATCATTATTATCCGGAGATTATCGATCCGATTACCCTCCAGCCGAAGGCTCCTGGCGAACAGGGAGAATTGGTGGTTACCACTTTGACCAAAGAAGGCTTCCCCATGCTGCGGTATCGCACCAAGGATATTTCCCGCCTTAATTACGAGCCTTGTGCATGCGGACGTACTCACTGCCGTATGGATAAGGTGACTGGCCGCACTGACGATATGTTGAAAATCCGCGGTGTTAATGTCTTCCCGTCTCAGGTGGAGAGTGTGCTCATCGGTATGGAACACATCGGTCCCCATTATCAATTGGTGGTGCGTCGGGAAGGCTTTGCCGATACGTTGGAGGTCAAAGTTGAGCTCATCAATGGAGAGCTTTTGGAGAGCTACAGTGAACTTGAAAAATTGCAGCGCAAGATTCACGATCAGCTCAAGAGCATCTTAGGAATCGAAACCAAGATCAGTTTAGTTGAACCCAAGACGTTGGAGCGTTTCCAGGGCAAAGCAAAACGAATCCTTGACCTACGTGGGGAAAACAGTTTAAAATAAGTGTTAGGAGGAGGCTTGCTGTCTCAATAAGCAGCAGGCCGCCTTTTGATGTGAGACTAGACGATAATCGGAGGTACCTATTGTGAAAAAATTAATGCTTGGTAACGAAGCGGTGGCTCGTGGATTGTATGAAGCGGGATGCCGGGTCGTATCCAGTTATCCCGGAACTCCCAGTACGGAAATTACCGAATTCGCCGCCACTTACGATGAAATGTACAGTGAATGGGCTCCCAATGAAAAAGTGGCGATGGAAGTGGCGATCGGCGCTTCGGTAGGAGGTGCACGGTCTTTTTGCGCCATGAAGCATGTGGGTCTCAATGTAGCGGCCGATCCGTTGTACACCGCCTCCTACACCGGCGTGAATGCTGGTATGGTCATTGCTGTAGCTGACGATCCTGGTATGCATTCTTCTCAAAATGAGCAGGATTCCCGTCATCACGCGATTGCCTCCAAAGTGCCTATGCTGGAACCGTCGGATTCGGCTGAATGCTTGGAATTTGCAAAGCTCGCTTATGAGATCAGTGAACAGTTTGATGTCCCCTGTATGCTTCGTCTCTCGACCAGAATCTCTCATTCCCGCAGCTTGGTAGAGACATCGGATCGTCAGGAGCTGGAACTGAAGGAATACAAAAAAGATCCCCAGAAATACGTTATGATGCCTGCGATGGCCCGTGGACGTCACGTGGTGGTGGAAGAACGCACTAAAAAGCTCATGGAATGGGCGGAAACAGCATCCATTAACCGGGTTGAGATGGGCGATACTCGCATTGGCATCATTACCTCTGGCGCCTCCTACGATTATGCCAGAGAGGCTTTGGGTGATAAGGCATCCTATTTGAAATTGGGTATGGTAAACCCTTTGCCGGTAGAACTGATCCGCAATTTTGCCGCTCAGTGTGACACGGTGTATGTGGTGGAAGAGCTGGACGACATTATCGAGACCCATTGCCGTAAATACGGTATTTCTGTTCATGGAAAAGATACCTTCTCCCTGCTGGGTGAAATCAATCAGTCCATTGTGGCGGAAAAGATCCTGGGAGAGAAAAAGGAGTATTTACAGCTTGAGGATGTGAATATCCCTGTCCGTCCGCCTGTGATGTGCGCAGGATGTCCCCACCGTGGCCTTTTTTACGCTCTGAAACGGAAGAAGGTCTATGTAAGCGGCGATATCGGCTGCTATACCCTGGGAGCCTCTGCCCCCTTGAGCGCTATTGATGTTTGTGTATGTATGGGTGCATCCATTTCCAGTTTGCATGGTTACAATACCGCACGCGGCGAAGAGCAGGCACATAAATCAGTAGCAGTGATCGGCGACTCTACGTTTATCCATTCCGGTATCACGAGCCTGATTGATATCGCTTATAACAAGGGAATTTCCAAGGTTATTGTACTGGATAACTCTATCACGGGTATGACTGGACATCAGCAAAACCCCACTACCGGTTATACCATCAAAGGAGATCCCACTGCGGCCGTCAGCCTGGAGAAGTTGGCGAATGCTGTGGGAATCAATCGAGTCCGTGTGGTAGACCCCTACAATTTGGAAGAGACTATGCGGGTCATCGATGAGGAACTGGCTGTGGATGAGCCTTCTATGATTATTTCCCGCCGTCCTTGCGCACTTCTCAAGTACGTCAAGCACAATCCGCCTTTGAAGGTGGATCATGAAAAGTGCATCGGATGTAAATCCTGCCTTTCCATCGGATGCCCGGCCATTTCGATTCACAATAAAAAGGCCGAGATTTCCCAGACCCAGTGCGTTGGATGCGACGTATGTAAACAACTCTGCAAATTTGGCGCTATTGGCGCAGGGGAGGTTCAATAATCCATGGGTGTAAAGAGTATTATGATTGTAGGCGTGGGAGGCCAGGGAACGCTTTTGGCTAGTAAGCTGCTGGGCAACGCTCTGCTTTCCCGCGGTTTTGACGTCAAAGTCTCAGAGGTTCACGGTATGTCCCAGCGCGGTGGTTCGGTTGTGACTTATGTCCGTTGGGGCGAAAATGAGAAGGTCTACTCCCCTGTTATTGAAAAGGGTGAGGCCGATGTCATCGTCTCTTTTGAGCAGTTGGAAGCAGCGCGGTGGCTTCCTTATTTGAAAAAGGGCGGTAAGATGGTGGTCAATACCCAATGCATGGATCCTATGCCGGTTATCACTGGCGCGGCAAAATATCCGGAAGGCCTTTTGGACCGTCTGGAGGAGGCAGGTGTGGATGTCACAGCAATTGATGCCCTATCCTTGGCCAAGGAAGCCGGTTCAGAAAAAGCCGTCAATGTGGTTCTGATGGGCGTTATGGCCCGTAGCTTGGATATCGACTATGATCATTGGCAGGAGACGATCCGCCAGACTGTTCCGGCTAAGTTTACCGATATGAATCTCAAAGCCTTTGATTTAGGTTATCAATTGTAAATCATTTTACCGATAGAGAGAGGGGCTGTCTGTATGAAAATTAAGCAGATATCTGTTTTTGTGGAGAACAAAGAAGGCCGGCTATCGGAAATCTCTACCCTTTTGGCCGATGCGGGAATCCATATCCGAGCCCTCTGTATGGCGGATACCACTGATTTTGGGATCCTCCGTCTCATTGTCAGCAACCCAGAACATGCTCAAAAGATCCTGAAAGATGCTGGACTGACGGTTTCTTTGACACAGGTAATTGCTGTGTCTATTCCCGATCAAGTGGGCGGATTTGCCCGTGCAGTTAAGATTTTGTCGGATGCAGGTATTAGTATTGAATACCTCTATCCATCCATTGGCCGCGATCAAGAACACGATAAGACAGCTTATATTATTCTTCGTGTCAACGATAACGAGCGCGCCATTGCTGTGCTTCAAGCCAACGGGATTCCACTTCTAAAGGAAACGGATCTTCCCCACATTTAAAAACTAATCTAGAGAAAAAAGGACCATCCAATAAATTTGGATGGTCCTTTTTTCTCTTACTTTTTATTTAACAGCTTTATGGAAGACCTTCTTGCCCTTTTTGACAATGACATATCCCTTTTCGAACTGGGAAACCGGGATGGTATCTGAAACCGAAGAAGCTTTTTGATCGTCTACCGAGATACCGCCCTGATCAATCAGACGGCGGGCTTCGCCTCGAGACGATACCAGACCGGTTCTAGTCAGCAGATCGATGATGCCGATAGCGCCATCGGTAAAATCTGATTCTTCCAATTGTGTAGACGGCATATCATCCACCGAAGCGCCGGCGCCAAACAAAGCACGAGCGGCATCCTGTGCTTTTTGGGCTTCCTCTTCCCCATGGATCATTTTAGTAACTTCAAAGGCCAAAATTTCTTTCGCCTGATTAAGCTGGCTGCCGCTCCACTGTTCCATTGGTTTGATCTGATCCAGCGGTACAAAAGTCAGCATCTTGAGGCAACGGATGACATCCGCATCATCTACATTGCGCCAGTATTGGTAGAAATCGTAAGGCGAGGTCTTTTCCGGATCCAGCCAGACGGCTCCACCTTCGGTCTTACCCATCTTACGTCCGTCACTGGTGGTCAAAAGGGTGAATGTCATACCATAGGCATCCTTACCCTTTGCACGACGGATGAGCTCGATACCCCCCAAGATATTAGACCATTGATCGTCGCCACCCAGCTCCATGACACAATTGTACTCCTCATAGAGTTTGAGGAAATCATAGCTCTGCATGAGCATGTAATTGAATTCTAAGAAGGATAAACCTTTTACCAAACGAGTCTTAAAGCATTCGGCTGTCAGCATACGGTTGACGGAGAAATGGACCCCCACATTGCGCAAAAAGTCGACGTAATTGAGATCCAGAAGCCAGTCGCCGTTATTGACCATTAAAGCTTTCCCATCGGAAAAATCGATAAATCTCTCCATCTGCTTCTTAAAGCAACTGACGTGATAATCCACCGTCTCTTGGGTCATCATTTTACGCATATCTGTCTTTCCTGTAGGGTCGCCTACCATACCGGTACCGCCGCCCAACAACACGATGGGACGGTGACCAGCCTTTTGCATATGAGCCATTACGACCATTTGCAAAAAGTGGCCGACGTGAAGGCTATCTGCTGTGGGATCAAAGCCGATATAAAAGGTGATCTTTTGGTTATCCAGTAAATCCTTAATCGGCTCCTCATGCGTCATCTGGGCGATGAGACCCCGTTCCTTTAATTCCTCAAATACTCCCATGATAAAAATCCTCCTAAACTTATTTTTGATCGATATTTCCTGGGCAATTGCCTTATCCTGAGGGGAAAAAGCAAAGAAAAAGTCCCCTGCTCAAAGAGCAGAGGACGAGAAATTCCCGTGGTACCACCTCAATGCATCCTTATCTTCACAGATAAAGACCTTAACGAGTTCAAAAAAACCCTTGCGCAATAACGAGCGCAACCCGTCATTTCCTACTGCAAGACTTGATGCCCTGGTTCAAAAATACGGCTGATAGGATGTATTTCACATCAGACTCTCATCCTCTTCCACCGGCCGAGGACTCTCTTTAGAGAAAAACCAATGTTACTTTTTCCCGTCATAGCCTTTTACTACGCTGTATTTAAACACACTTTCTCAGATTTGTCAAGCTTAATTTGATGTTTGCTGTCCTAAATCCAACATTTCTTGTGCATTTTGTAGGCTCACAGGGGTAATGCTTTCTCCTCCGATAATACGGGCGATTTCTTGGACACGTTGGGCAAGCTCCATCCGGGTGACCTGTGTATAGGTTCTTCCCTCCCGCACTTGTTTCTCAATAAGCAAATGAGAATTTGCCAGTGCGGCGATCTGAGCGGAATGAGTAACGCAAATAACTTGACGGCTCTCTGCGATTTGATGCAATTTCTGTCCCACTTTTTGTGCGGCACGGCCGCTGATTCCAGTGTCTACCTCATCGAAGATCAAGGTATCAATGTCGTCTTTATCGGCCAAAGCCGTTTTGATGGCCAGCATAATGCGAGAAAGCTCGCCGCCTGAGGCAATCTTGGCCAAGGCCTTTGGCGGTTCTCCCTGGTTGACTGAGATGAGGAATTCCATTGTCTCTGCTCCATCGGCATATAGGGCGCAAGGATGAAATGCCGCTTCAAACGTCACTCCCGGCATATCCAAAAAGGTAAGCTGATCCTTAACCTGTTTTTCCAACAGAATAGCAGCTTTCCGTCTGCCCTGGGACACCTGAAGTGCCAATGTTTTGGCCTGTTCTGTGGCTTCTTCCAATTGCCTTTTTAACTGCTCGAGTCTTTCATCCGCCTGCTCGATGGACTCTAATTCCGCCTTGGCTCCCTTTAAGAAATCCAGCATCTCCTCTTCGGTTTCACCATACTTGCATCCGAGGCGATACAATACATCCAAGCGCTCTTCAATGGTGTCTAAATCATCTGGATCGCATTCCATCTGACGGCTCTTATCCCTGAGCTCATCCGAGACGTCGCTGACTTCATAAGCGATATCCTGTACCCTCTTGGCAAGTTCCTCCAGATCAGGATACACCTCCACAATCGATGAGAGGGCATCGGCTGCACGCTCCATCAGCTGGGCAGCACCTGAATCATCCTCTGTCCCGCCGATGGAGATACGGGCTTCTTCCACCGACCGCACAATGCGTTCAGCATTGACAATCAATGCCCTTTGTTCACTGAGATACTCCCGTTCCCCCAACTGGATATCTGCTGCTTCCAGTTCATCAATTTGATATTGGAGCAAATCGATGCGTCGGGCTTTTTCCGCCTCATCCATCTGAAAGCCGCTGAGTTCTTTTTTTACTGCACACAGATTTCGGAAAGCTTCCCGATAATCCTCTAATTGGTTTTGGTAGTCTCCCAGCCGGTCCAAGTACTGCATGTGCCGTTCAGGAGACAACAGAGCCTGATTATCGTGCTGGCCATGGATATTGATCAAAGAACTTCCTAATTCCCGCAAGATTGACAGCGTAGCAGGCTGACCGCCGATACGACATAATCCCTTTCCCCCTGTGCTAATATCTCGTTGGATCAATAGCATACCATCCTCATCGCATTCGAATCCCAATTGTTCCAGCGCAGATAAAGCAGTGGAAGAAAGATCACAAAATAAAGCCGAGACTCTAGCCTTGTCAGCACCGCTACGGATGATCTCTTTGCTGGTGCGATGGCCTAGGATCGCGTTGATGGCATCGATAACGATGGATTTTCCCGCACCGGTTTCGCCTGTTAAGGCGTTCAGACCGGATGAAAATAAAATATCAGCACGCTCAATAACAGCGATATTTTCAATGTGGAGGTTTTGAAGCATAAAAGATCACCCCTTAGCGAAACAAAGGCATTCACATGGAATGCCTTTTTATTTTTTTGATAACTTTTTTAATTCCGTCACGAGTGAAATAGCATGGGATTCTGTGCGGCAGACAATGAGAAAAGTATCATCTCCAGACAAAGTCCCAACTACGCCTTCCCAATGCATGGAATCCAAAGCGGCGCAGGCGGCATTTGCCATACCCGCAAAACATTTTACCACCAAGATATTTTGTGCATAATCAATGGAGATGACCGCATCGGCGAATAAACTATGGAATTTAGAAGAAATCCCATCCATATCCTGTTTAGCAGAGGTGTAGCGGTAACGGCCTGAACCATCCAATGACTTGATGAGGCGCAGCTCCTTAATATCCCGGGATACGGTGGCTTGTGTTACATCATATCCATATTCCTTTAAACTTCTCAACAGCTCTTCTTGTGTATCGATAGGACGCTGCTGAATCAGTTCTAGAATTTTAGCGTGACGCTTGGCTTTCATCCTAAGACCTCCTGTTAATCAGCTTTTCGTTGAGTACGTCATAAAAAGCTTGTCGTTTGATGCGGAGAATGGATGCCTCCAATTCCGCCTTTTGAATGTGGACACAGTCACCTGGAGATAACAATCGTCCCTGTTCCCCATCCACAGTCAAGTAAGCATCTGTACCGGAAAGACAGGACGCTGTCAATCGAATTTTTTTATCATCCCGAAATAGAATGCTCCTTGCAAACAAGGAATGTGGACAGATCGGAGTTACTAAAATCCCACTCATTTCAGGATCAACCACTGGTCCACCAGCTGACAGAGAATAAGCTGTTGATCCGGTAGGGGTGGATACAATCATGCCGTCAGCGCGGTAGGAAGCGATGTCTTTGCCGTCTAAAGCAAGATCAATATCGATAATGCGGGATAGAGAACTTTTAGAGACTACCGCATCATTAAGGGCATAGTAAATACCCGGCTGATTTTCAATAGTAACCTGGAGAAGCATACGGTGATCGACCATGTAGTCCCCCGAAAAGAGACAGGACAGACGATCCAATTCATTGCTTTCCAGGCCGGCCATAAATCCTAAACGTCCTACATTGACGCCTAACACTGGCTTATGAAAAATAGCAGCTCGTTTGGCGGCGTGAAGAATGGTTCCATCCCCACCCAGAGCAACTAGGATTTGACAGTCTTGAATCATAGAATCAAAATCCATATAGTGGGTATCCGGAGCTAAAAACTGATTTCGAACCGATTGATCCAATAAAATTTCGGCTCCCAGCTTCTTGAGATGATTGCAAACCTCAAAAGCAACTGTAAAGCAATTTGGCTTGTCAGTGTTGAGCAGCAGTGCTATCTTCATGAGCGAGTTCTCCTTTGGAAAAATGTCCATGAGATCGGGAAACTAAGCCGTTTAAGTCGAACTCTGTAAAGGGTTTTGCGTTTACAGAGTTTTTCTTACAAATATGCATTAAATACTCGATATTTCCCTCCGGACCTTTAACAGGAGAGAAATCTAAATGTAAAATGTCGAATCCTGCATTTTCTGTAAATTCAAATACATTCTCTAAAACTTCTAGATGGACAGCGGGATCTCGTACAACACCCTTTTTCCCTACTTTGCCTTTTCCCGCTTCAAACTGAGGCTTAATTAAACAAACTGCTTGTCCTTCCGGGGAGAGAAAATCGAAAAGTACAGGTAAGATAAGTTTGAGTGAGATGAAGGAAACATCCACACTGGCAAAGTCCAAAAGATCCGGGACTTGTTCCTTTGTTAAGTATCGCACATTGGTACGCTCTAAATTTACCACCCGTGGATCGGTGCGTAGTTTCCAAGCTAGCTGTCCATACCCTACGTCTACTGCGTAGACCTTAGCTGCTCCATGTTGCAGCATACAGTCGGTAAATCCACCTGTAGAAGCACCGATGTCCATAGCTATAACATCTTGCAAACTAAGGTCAAAAGAGTCCATCGCCTTTTGAAGTTTAAGTCCACCCCGGCTGACGAATGGGATATCTTTACCGCGTACTTCAATTCGTGCTGTGGAAGATACGGATGTACCAGCTTTTAGAGCTTTCTGCCCGTCTACATACACAGAGCCCGACATGATAAGTCGTTGAGCCCGATCCCGGCTCTGTGCCAAGTTATTTTCTACCAATAGAACATCCAGTCTTTTTTTCTCACTCAACTGTCTTTTCCCCCTGCAAAACAGATGCCGCCATTGCCTGTGCATCCAATCCAAAGTGAGTCAATGCGCTTGCAACCGTACTTTGTGGTATAAATTGATCCGGAAGAGCATGGAGGGAAAACTTTCCTTTAAAACCAACTTGATACAGCTGGAATCCAAAACTTTGCCCAATGCCGCCTTCCTGCATGCCTTCCTCGTAGAAAAACACCGATGAAAAATTCTTGACTTTATCAAATACCGATGGATCCATCGGTTTGACTACATTTAATTTTAGAATACAAACCGCTTTTCCATTTTTGTTTAAGATATCCCGCGCTAGGCAGGCTTCGGAAAAAAGCCGGCCAAATGTAACAATAAGATTAGGAGCATCTGGATCTCCATAGAAAGTATATGATTGTTTTTGACTGTGATAGTCTTGCGGAATAAAGCCCTGTTCTCCCCGCGGATATCGAAGGGCAACAACCCCTTTGTAATGATAAAAGGCATCTTTTAACATGCTGTCAAGCTCGTCATAGCTGGACGGTGCCAATATTGTGATGTTGGGAATGGTATGCAAAAAGGAGGCGTCAAATACTCCCTGATGTGTTTCTCCATCTTCTCCCACTAGGCCGGCTCGATCAATGGCCAACACGATTTTTAGATTTTGCAATGCAGCGTCGTGAATGATCTGGTCATAGCCGCGCTGTAAAAAGGTGGAGTATACGGCAAACGCAGGCAACAGTCCGTTTTTAGCCAGCCCGGAGGCAAATGTAATAGCGTGTTGTTCGGCGATGCCCACATCAAAAAAGCGATTCCGATACTGGTGTGCAAACTCATTGAGTCCGACTCCGGACGCCATAGCGGCTGTGATGGCACAAATACGAGTATCCGTCCGCGCCATGGTGCACAGAGATGTGCCAAACCGTTTGGAAAAACTATAATCTGCGTGTTCGGTATTGCCTGTCCCGATATTAAATCCAGAGGTGCCATGAAATGCCTTAGGATTTTCTTCAGCGAATATATAACCCTTCCCCTTGACAGTACATACATGCAGCAAAACGGGACGGTGAATCTCTTTGCTGGACTCCAAGACGTCACAAAGAACCCGTAGATTATGTCCATCCACTGGACCGACATAAGCAAATCCCATATTTTCAAAAATCGTGTTGCCGTACAAGACGTTTTTCAATCCGGCCTTCATTTTTATGATCCCGTTTTCGATTTTCACACCGGCCTTAGGCAACTTCAAGATGGCCTTTTCCACTCGGCTCTTTAAACGGAAATAAGCCGGTTTGGATCGAATACCAGCCAAATGCCGGGCAATTGATCCCACATTGCGGGAGATGGACATCTTATTATCATTTAAAATCACAATGAGCTTTGATTTGCTCCGTCCAGCGTTATTGATTGCTTCATAAGCAAGGCCGCCTGTTAAAGCTCCATCGCCAATGACGGCGATGGTATAGCTGTCGTCACCCATCAGCTCCTTAGCCTTTGCAAGGCCGAAAGCAGCCGAAATGGAGGTGCTGGAATGACCGGATACAAAAGAATCGTGTTCGCTTTCCTCCGGCCGACAAAAACCAGAAAGTCCATTCTCCTGACGAAGGGAGAAAAATTCCTGATATCGTCCAGTCAATAATTTATGGGTATAACATTGATGCCCAACATCCCAGACGATCTGGTCATGAGGGGAGCAAAACACTTTATGAAGAGCTACCGAGAGCTCTACTACACCTAAATTGGAGGCTAAATGTCCCCCATTGTGCGATACCGTTCCAATCAGCTCTCTGCGGATCTCTGCGCACAGATCATCCAGCTGCCGGAACGTCATATTTTTAATATCTTCCGGTCCTTTTATGGAAGAAAGAAGCCTCCCAAAGGTAGACATGGCGCACGCTCCTTTGCAACTGAAAATAGAATCCCACCGCCAGAAAAATAAGCGGTCATCCTTTGCAAGAACCTCGGTTCCATGGTATAACCTTTACCGAGGAACCAACATGGCCACTAAAATCCCCAGCAAAGCACCGGCCAATACTTGCAGAGGAGTATGTCCTAACCCTTCTTTTAATTCCTTATCATCGTCATCATCGTCGTCCCGCCGCAAACTGGCTAGACGAGAACGTTCTTCTTCCAAGACGTGTTCTTTCTGTTTCTTGCCAAAAATAGGCCAATCCAATTGATCCAGCATTCGGTTGAGTACTTTGGCCTGTTCGCCGGCTGCACGGCGTACACCCATAGCATCGTACATCACCACCGCGGCAAACAAGAACGCCAAGGCAAACAAAGGTGAACTAACACCTTCCACACGAGACATAGAGATCGTCAAGGCACACACCATTGCCGAATGAGCGCTGGGCATACCTCCCGCTCCTACGAGACGTTCCGGATCAAATTTACGGGTGACAAATAAGGTGAGCAGTGTTTTAATCACTTGGGCGGAAAGCCATGCCAAAACAGCCGACACCAAAATATAATTACCAAAAACCGCTCGAATTGTTTCCATACTTTTCTACACCAGCCTTATTGGTTTCGATTGCATAACAAATGCGCTAAATCGGCCAATTGCTGGCCTTTCTGTCCAAAAGGATGCAAAGCCTCGATGGCCAAATTAGTTTGTTTCTCGGCCATTTTACGAGCTTCTTTCAGACCATAAAGAGTCACATAAGTGGATTTATGTTGTTTGAGATCCTTACCGGCTGTTTTACCCAGCGCAGAAGAATCAACTGTAGCATCCAGGATATCATCCGTGATCTGAAACATAAGTCCCAAATGCAGCGCATATTGACGACATGCCTCTAACTGAATCTTATTTCCTCTGGCAGCAATAACGCCTAATGAAGCGGCTGCGGCAATGAGAGCCCCTGTTTTGCCGGCGTGCATAGCCCGAAGGGTCTGGGCGTCCACCGATTTGTTCTCGCTTTCTAAATCGATGATCTGCCCCCCAACCATACCTTGATATCCAGCGGCCCGGCTCAATTCTCGGACGGCTTCCACCGATGCTTCCAGCGGATTAATCGGGTCGCATAGTACTTCAAAAGCCAAGGTAAGCAGTGCGTCCCCGGCTAACAACGCTGTAGCCTCTCCGTATTTCGCATGGGTAGAGGGCTTCCCACGCCGCATAAGATCGTTATCCATACACGGCAAATCGTCGTGGATAAGTGAGTAACTGTGGATCATCTCCACTCCGCAAGCGAAAGGCAAAGCTTTTTTGCTCTCTCCACCGCAGATATGGCAACATTCCATTGTAAGCGTTGGACGGACTCGTTTTCCACCATCTAAAACGCTGTAACGCATAGCATCAGTCAGAGCTTGCGTCAAGCTGCCCTGCTGGACGATGTACTGTTTCAGTGCATCCTCCACCAGAGCGGCATTCTCCGACAACATTTCATAAGCAGTCATCACTTCTCCTCCTTTTCTGGAGAGACAAGAGGCTCGTCCTCTTCACCCGTCAACAATGTGACTTTTTGTTCCGCCTTTTGCAGAACTTCACTGCAATGATTTAAAAGCTTTAGTCCCTCTTCAAAGCACTGGATGGATTGTTCGACCGGCAAGTCCCCGGACTCCAGCTCTGCCACAATCTCTTCTAATCTAGTCATAGATGTTTCAAATGTCATCTTTTTCTCACTCATTTGTTTTCACTCCCCATGGAAGTTTTTTCAAACGCCGTACAATGGATTTTTCCGTCTGAAACCTGAAGAGAAATAGTATCTCCTAAGGCCACATCTTCAGTTGATCGGATGGTTTTATCCTTTGTCCGAGCAACGGTATATCCTCTGGCCAATACTTTTAAAGGACTCAGTGCGTCTAATTTGGCAGCCATTTCGGCCAGCTTTTTCCTCGGTTCAAAAAGCTTACGATGGTATGCGCTGACAAGATCATTGGAGATTTGATCCAGCAACATACGTTTTTCCAGCAAGATATCCTGAGGCTGGTGAAAAATACGGGATTTCTCAACCTGTTCCAGACGATGTCGTGCTTGTTCGACCATAAGGAGCATATTCTGGATCATAGTAGCGCGAACTATATGAAGCTCAGCCAGAAGATCCGATGCCTGGGGGACTGCCAGTTCAGCAGCGGCGGATGGAGTGGGAGCCCGTAGATCGGCCGCTAAATCACACAAGGTATAGTCGGTTTCATGACCGACTGCCGAGATTACTGGAATATCCGATCGGGCAACAGCTTGTACAACCTCCTCACTGTTAAAAGCCCATAGATCCTCCATCGAACCGCCGCCTCTTCCTACAATAATGACGTCGGCAGCCTTTTTCTGGTTGATCAAATCAAGCGCCGCTGCAATTTGGGAAGGGGCTTCTTCTCCCTGCACCAATACTGGACAAAGGACTACCTCCGCCAGTGGGAATCGACGGTTTAAAATATTTTTGATATCCTGCACGGCGGCGCCTGTGGGAGACGTCACTACGCCTACCCGCATCGGCATCGACGGCAGGGCTTTTTTCCGGCTTTGCTCAAAGAGTCCTTGGGCATGGAGCTTTTTTTTCAATTGCTCCAAAGCTACCTGCATGGCCCCTACACCGGCCGGCTGCATGTCATCAATATAAAACTGATACTGCCCGTCCCGTTCATAAAGCGAGATTCGTCCTCGTACCAGCACTTTCATCCCATTCTCCGGGACAAACCGGAGCCGAGACGCCACATTTTTAAACATAACCGCTTTTATTGCTGACTGATCGTCTTTCAGGGAGAGGTAACAATGGCCCGAGCGATAATGATTGACAAAATTGGAGACCTCACCAGTTAAGTAAACCGACTGAAGACGAGGATCTCCTTCTAAGATGGATTTTACATAAGTATTCACCTGGGTAACCGTAAGCACAAGATTGCTCATAAAACCTCCCCAAAAGGACAAAGTACAATGCTGATTATTCCGCTGGTTGAGGGGATTTGTCCCTGCGGGATACAGCGCCTAAAATTCCATTGAGAAAAGAGGCGTCTTCATCCCCGCCGTATTGTTTGGCGAGCTCCACCGCTTCGTTGATGGATACGCCGTCCGGTACATCGGACACATAAAGCATTTCGTAACAACTGAGACGCAGCAGAGAGAGCACCACTCGGGACAGTCTTTTCTTATCCCACTTTTCAGAATACTTCTCAATCATTTGATCGATCTCATCCATATGATTGCATGCGCCTTCCGCCGCCGAGACGGCATAAGGAGCTACCTCAATTTGGCGTGCCTCGGTAGCCTCGTCTATAATGTCGGAAATGCCTTCCTCTTGAGGGCGAAAGCTTTTTTCAAACAGCAATATAAAAGCCTGCTCACGGGCTTGTCTTCTCGTCATCATTGTCCCAGCTCCTCAAAGTCCTTTTGAATAAGCAACCCTCCACCACACAAGTGGAGGGTTGCTTATATTTAAATTATCTTTTAAGCCTCCTGAGTCTCCAACGCTACGTTTGCCACATGGACATTCACCCTTGTAACCACGCGGCCCGTCATACTCTGGATGGCTTCTTTCACATTTTTTTGGATGGCACCTGCCACCGTTGGGATATGGCATCCCATGTTAAGATTAACGTAAAGGTCAAGAATCAATTCGTTTTCGTCGCTTGTGATGACAACCGACCGCGCCACTCTTTGCTGGGAGAAAAGACCTTTGATGTGGGTATGCTTTGCCAAAGACGCTACACCTTCCACTTCACTGGCCGCAGTGCTGGCGATAGAAGCCAGTACACGCTCCGAGATGATACACGATCCACTGCTGGATACCTCTGTTTCTGGATAAATTGGACGACGCTCCAAAGAAATCTCCTCCTTATCGCTGCGTACAATGTTACTCGATTGTGGCGACCATTTCAGCCGCTATCGTCCAGGGCCATAGGGATCAAAAATCATCCGCCCATTTTTAGGCAAGGGCGCAGATACACAAACTATTACACTCTTTATTATACCACAAACTTCCGTCTACACAACCACCTTTCTCCCTGAAATTTGCATACAAGCGAATATCTCTTGCATAAATCCGGGGATTACCTGTATAATCTCGCACAACCGTTCCTTTTCCTTCCCCACAAAAAACGGCGCCTTTGAAGCATTTGCCCAAAGTCGCCGTCTTTTTGTTTCCGCTTTTTTCAGGAATTATTCTACTGGTACAATGGTGATGTTGTCGGCCGACACCTGTGCATTGGAGGTAATAACGTCTTTGATCTGAGCCACTTCGCTGGGCAGGAGTCCGTCCGACTGGACGATCACATTGGCTTTGTCGTCCTCAATGTACACCATGCATTCTGTAAAGCCTTTGGCCTTGATAAGATTTTCAATCTCGCCTTCGTCCTTGACGTTTTGAGCGATTTTGGCGGAGGCGGCCAAGGCTTCGGTTTTGGCCGAGTCATCGGCTTGTGCATCGGCTAGGACATCCTTCAAAACGTCTACAGCCTCTTCCCTGGACTGTTCACGATTGAGCCGGGCTTCTACAAAATAAGCGCTGCCCTGGGTTTGGGTGGCCGAAGCGTCGCCTTCATCTGCTGTACTGGCATCATCGCCTTCGGGGGTAGAGGCATCGCCGCTGGACGCCTCTGATGCATTGACATAAGCTGCGTCGCCGTAATTATAAGTCTCGGAGGAGGAGCTGCTCAAGGTACCGGTGGCAGTGAAGTCCTCGCCCGCCTTATTGAACTGGAAGTTGAGGTAAATGGCAAGCCCTAACGCGACAACCAGCGTGGCAATCAAAACCTGACGTTTTCCAAACATTGTTTTCATAAGAAATCTCCCCTTATTACTTTGTTTCACTGGATCGTTTTGTTACACACACCCGCTTGGATGAGATGTCAAGAGCGGTGGTGATGGCTTGCGAGATGCGGGTTTGTACCACTGGATCGTCCCCGCCCTGGCATACAACCACTACTCCTTTGATCTGTGGCTCCAATTGCGTTTTGATCAGCGCCTTTTCCCCTCCTTCCGGATCGTCCACTAGGATGACGTTTTGTTCTACATCCTGCCGCTCTTGGATCCTTGTGGTGTTCTCCCCCGTTATGTCCTGTGATTTATCGGTATTTTTCTGCTCCTGATTGGCGTAAATATTTTGAACGCCGGTTTCCAGCGTGACCATGATTTCCGATTGCCCCACCCCTTCGATGCTATTGACAATGGAGGCGAGCCTTTGCTGAAGAAGATCGGTGTATTCCGATGTCGTCATAGTGGTGGTCGTCTCTTCGTTTTTCGTGGCCGTCTCGCTCTTGGGCCAGAAGGAGGACAATAAAATAAGAACCATCCCAGCGATGCCGGCAATCAGGATAATTTTTTTCCCCTTTTCACCGCTTACATATTTGTGAAAGGCTCCTTGTATCGTCCCCATGGCATCTCCCTTCATGATGTTTTCACCTCCGATACGCTTAAAACACGGGGCGTAAATCCCAGTGTTTCTTGTATCGCCGACCGAACGCTGCCCTTCATTTTCTGATCTTCATCTTTGAGGACAACGTCAATCTGTTTAATGGATATGCTGCCGTCTGCGTCGGTATCCATATGAATGAGAATTTTTTCTGGAGTAATTCCGACTTTTTGTGTGGCGTCCATGCTAAGCTGTTTGAGGCGTACTTCTACCTGATCCTGAAGCTGACGGTGCATCTCCTGCTTAAGATTTTGGGCGCTTTCCTCTACGCTGATCGGTTCGTCCGGCAAAGAGAATTCCGGCAAAGAGTCGGAATTAAAAAATGGGGAAAGGAAGCAGCAGAGGAAAAACGCTGCTACCGCCACTTTAAAGATCTTTTGCAAAGCTCCGGATGGAGCAAGCATTTGCGCCAAAGCCGCCGCTAAGGCGCCCATACAGATGGCAGTGGCCCATCCTCGAATCCAGTCCATTATACGCTCACCCCCAGTGCAAGCAGTATGGTGGTAGAGATGATAAGCAAGAGAGAACAGCACAGCATTACAGCGATCAGTAGGTTCAAGACTTTAGCAGTGGATCGAAGCATAGCTGAAATCTGCTTTAAATCAAAGAGATCGGAGAATGCAGCCCCGATGTTGAGAATAAATTGCCAGATGAGAGCTTGGATGAGAGGCGGAACAAAAATGACGATAACCGCCAGGATTCCAAAGCTTCCTACCGTACTTTTGAGCAGCCCTACACATCCCTGGACAGCGCCTAAGGCGTCACCCAATGCACTGCCCACCACGGGGATAAAACTGCCGCTGAAGAATTTAGCCGCCTTGATGGCCACGCCGTCGGACGCGTTGCCCACCACGCCTTGGATGGAAAGGATGCCCACAAAGATGGTCATCACCAGTCCGAGCACCCAGGAAGCTACTTTCTGGATACTCCCCGCCGTAGCGCTTAAATTGAGGTTGGGCGCCACGGCGGAAACCAAGCTGAAGGCTAGGAAAAGGGACAAAAGAGGGACGACAATGGTGTTGGCTGCTGAGGACACCACCTGTGCTACGCCAAAGAGAAGTCCCTGGTAGAGGGAAGCGGTGACAGGTTGTCCCGCTGCAGTGGTGATGCCGGCAAATACGGGAATAAAGGACAACATAAACGTCGAACTGGCCCTTACGGCCTCCCCTGCCTTTTGAATGACCTCCAACACGGGAAGGATGATCGCCACCCCTACGGATAACGCGGCCACCGCCCCAAATACACCGGCAAGAGGACGTTCCCCAAAGGAAATCTTAAATCCTTCCAGCAAAGCGCACAGTAAAATAATACCCGCCACAGCAGCAGCTGACTTAAGCGGACCTTTCGCACTTTCTTTGACGGTATCGGTGAGGGTTGTGGCAACGCTGTCGGTGGTGAGACCTAGGAGGCTGTCCGGCTGAATGGAGTCGATCCCCAATTTTCGAAGCAACTCTTTTGTTTCCTCAGGAAGCTCATCGGTAAGTTCATCGGCACCGCTGGCCTTGAGCTGATCTTCAAAATCATATTCTGAGACTGTGTCAGAGGTACTGGATATGGCATCGGAAGCCCCAACTGCTAAGGGGAACAGCATCGTTAAGAAGAAAAAAAGAGTGCAGATCAGCATCTTTTTCATGTTTTCACGTCCCCCTTTACCCCCGGATAAGCGATATAGCCATATCGGCTACCTTTTGGAACAGCGGTAAGGCGAAAATCAAAATGGCCACTTTTCCAGCCAGTTCAATCTTGGATGCCAGTGCAGTCTCTCCTACATCCCGGCAGCTGTCGCAGGCCAACTGCGTTAGAAAGCACACCCCCAAAGATTTGAACAAAATACCAGCATATTCCGTCGGCATACCGGCTGCCGATACGAGATCGCTCATCTGACGGACGGCTGGCGTCACCTGAGACAGAATCAGGATCAACAGGATGATCCCGGCCCCAATGCTGATCATCATGGAGTATTCTGGATTTTGCTTCTTGATCAGGATCGCGATGGCCGCAGCCACTACGCCGATGCCTGCAATGGCCGCGATGTTCATAATCCAAACACCGATTTGACCACATGGAACAAATCGCTAATCTCCTGGATGATGATGGTCAATACCACAATCAATCCTGCCAACGTGGTCAGCATGGCTTGTTCCTCCCGTCCGGACCGTATCAGTACCTGGTTGAGGACAGCCACGATTATGCCAATGGCGGCTATTTTAAAGATCAGATCCACATCCATTTTTCATTCCTCCCACGTCGGCAGGCGCACTGCGAAGCGGATGCCTGTTTTGATTGATCCCAACTATGCAAAAACGATGGCCGCTCCGATACCGGCTAAAATCCCTAGGGTGGAGTAGAGTCTTCCCATTCCATCCCGATCGGCCCGGGCCTGTTTGAGGGATTCCTCCACCAACTTGCCGTGGAGATGACAATTGGCTAATTGTCCTTCCACATCGGTCGTACCCAAGCCGCTGCCAAAGGCGTAGAGAATGCTGAGATCCTTTTCCTTGAGATATGATTTTTTGCCCTGCTTGCCCACGCTTTGCTCCCATGCGTCGGGAAATGCCATTCCTTCTTCGCAGTTCTTAGCGCACTGTTTTAAAAAGGGAAGGCATTCCAAATCCTTCTGAACCGACATTTGCCGAATGAGATCGGTCAGAGGCAAGGCTCTATAACGGATTTGTGTGGCGATATCCTGGATCATGGATAGTACGGCCTCCAACTGCTTAACACGGCCCCCAAATTCCGCCGACTTCATCATTCCCACTAAGGTCCCCGTCACAATCAAACACAACAGCCCTATGATCTTCAAGCAAGTCACCTACCTTCGTCACCGACTGGATCCGTCCAGGATGATCCCTGCCCGCCATAACGGCCACATAGTCGAACGCATGGGTGTTGAGTAAAGCTCGTCCTTGAGGACGGTTCATAAGCTCCGATAGACTGCCTGCGTGGATGGAAGCAATCATCTCCGCACCGCCGTTGACCCCAGCTTTGATGGCGTCGATATCGGCATCGTCCCCCACCTCGTCGCATACGATGACCTGAGGCGCCAGACTGCGCAATGCTTGCAGGATTCCCTGGGCCTTGGGATAACCGTCCAGACAGTCGCAACAGGGGCCCAGATTATTTTGAGCCTGTCCTCGATAGACGCCTCCCAGTTCACCGCGTTCATCCACCAGGGCCACTCGATAGTAACATCCCGTGGCGCCGGAGGATAGCTGTCGTGCCAAGTCCCTGAGGATGGTTGTTTTGCCGCATCCCGGCGGTCCCGCCAAAAGAAGTCCCTTCGCACCTTTGGCAAAGGTGGAGTGGATGATGGAATCGGCTGCACCGAAATGCTGCCGGGCGATACGAAGATTGATAGAAGAGATGTCCCGCACACTGGAGATTTTACCTTCCTCTAGTACAGCCGTACCACAGATGCCGGCTCGATGCCCTCCTCGGACGGTGATAAAGCCATTCTGGATATCTCCTTGAAAGCTATGGATGGAATAGTCGCAAAGTGCGGCCATAGCCTTCTCCATGGTCTCTAGCGTGGCGGCGGGAAGCCCGTCCTGATAGACATTTGTCACATGTCCCTTTTCAGTGACAAAATAAATTTGATCGGCCCCCGTCAGCACAACAGGCCCGCCTATATGTAGATGTACCTCTTGCGTCTTGGCCTTTACGTCCTCTGGGACACGTTTGAGCCATGTGCTCCACTTCTCTCCCAATCGGCTGACGGCATCGTCATACCGGGTTGCCAATGTGATCTTATCCATACTTGTCCCTCCTTTGCTAACATAGATATGGGACATCCCCATCCGATATGACATAATCTTCCCCCTGAAATCAAAAAAAGGAACTCCGCTGTAGACTCATTTGTCTACAATGGAGTTCCTTTTCTTTTTTCTACCGCGTCTTGTTCTATACAGATACCACAGACGCCCCAAAAGGCATCAATGCCAATTTGGCCAGCTTAAAACACTGTTTTCCAAATGGAATACCAATAATGGTAATACACAAGATACATCCAAGTATAGCCGATTCAATGGCTAAAAGGAGACCGCCAAAGATCATCCAAAGAATATTGAGCAAGACGGATCCTACCCCACCGCCAAACTGCACCTCTTTCCCAAACGGGAAAAAGGCAAGACCGGCCAATTTGAAACACTGTATACCAATGGGAATTCCCACAATGGTGATGCACCATACCACTCCTACCAGCACCCAACTAAGGCCCTGCCATATGCCGCCAAACAGGAACCACAGTGCGTTTCCCAAACAGCCCAAACTGCCACCATCCTTTCCGGGATATCGTAGGTATCAATATCTTTTTGTAGACTTATTATTCATCGAAAAGGCTGTGGATGACTTGCTTTTCCGCCTCGGTTTTATAGGGGAACTTGTCCAAATCTTCCGCATTTCTCTCGGCTGGGATATCCTTTTCCCGAACAATGCCATCTACTTGCGCCACGGCATTTAATTTGTCTTTTGCAAAGCCGTCGTTATAGAGATCCAAGCTTTTACCGGAGGGAAGCTCGATCCAATAAAACATCTTCCAATTTCCAGCTACGCTCATTTCTGTCGCACCATAGAGAAACTGGATGGAAGTTTCCGCTTTCGTGACTTCATCCCACGAGATGCTTTCGGTTTTGCTGCCAAAAGCATTGTAGTGACTCACGCCGGCACTGGTCACTTCATAATGGCTCGTCATGGCTACACAGGGGATAACAACCGATAAAACCACTGTTGCAGCCGTGATAATCACAAATTTAATGTGTTCCCGCAGGATAAAATGACCACGGTAAAGCCGTACGCCGATGCTGCCCAGCAGGAGGACAGGAACCACTGAACAAACAGTAGCCAAATTGTAAACCGAGCCGGCTACGCTGACAATGGCATCCGGCCTAGATGTCAGAAAATTCGTTTGGATTAAAGTAATGAGGTAAGGGGCTCCCAGCAGGCAAAAGAATAACAGCCCCACTGCCACAATCAAGATACATTTTTCTACTTTTGACTGTTCCAACTCGCACATCCTTATTGCAAAGAGAGGCCATTCTAATCGGCCCAGTTTTTAGTCCGAATACTCTACCCGCCCGATATCAGTACGGTAATGAGCGCCGTCGAAACGCACTTTCTGAACCGCTTCATAAGCGTTATCCAAGGCCTGATCCAAAGAATCTCCCATCGCGGTGATGCCCAAGACGCGGCCGCCGGCCGTAACAAAGGTATTGTCGCGATACTGGGTACCGGCATGATACACAATCGCACCCTCCACCTGACCATTTTCGTCCAGCCCGGAGATGGGGATATTTTTCTCATATTTGCCGGGATATCCTCCCGACGCTAAAATAACACAGGCACTGGCCTGTTCCGACCATTGGATGTCGAGCTCATCCAGCTTTTCGTCGATAACGGCATTCATAATATCGACCAGATCGGTTTTCAAACGGGGCAGTACAACCTGGGCCTCCGGATCACCAAAGCGGCAGTTGTATTCGATAACCTTGGGACCGTCCGCCGTCAGCATCAAACCAAAGTAAAGGCATCCTTTAAAGGGACGTCCCTCTTTGCTCATGGCTTGAATTGTTGGAAGAAAAATTTCTTCCATACAGCGTTTGGCTGTAGCGTCGTCGTAATAAGGATTGGGGCTGATGGTACCCATACCGCCGGTATTGGGACCCAAATTGCCGTCAAACACTCGTTTATGATCCATGGAGGACACCATAGGTTTCACTGTCTTCCCATCGGTAAAGGACAAAACTGATACCTCCGGTCCTGTGATAAATTCCTCCACAATGACGCGGTTACCCGATGCGCCGAAAATTTTATCTTCCATGATGGAGTGGAGGGCCGCCGCCGCTTCTGTTTCATCGGCAGCAATGACGACGCCTTTGCCCAAGGCAAGACCGTCGGCTTTGATGACGGTGGGATATTTGCCCTCTTCCCGAATAAACTGAAGAGCTTCTTTAGGGTCCTCGAACACATGGTAACCCGCAGTGGGGATTCCATACTGCTTCATCAAGGATTTAGAGAATACCTTGCTGCCTTCCAGGATTGCCGCTTTTTGATTGGGGCCAAAGCAACGCAGGCCAGCTTTCTCCATCTCATCCACCATGCCATCCACCAGAGGATTGTCGGGGGCCACTACCACTAAGTCAGCACCGATTTCCTTGGCAAGACGTACCATGCCTTCCATGTCGTCCACCGACACATTGTGACACTGGGCATCTTTTGAGATACCGCCATTCCCGGGAGCGCAATGGATTTCCGTAACCTTAGGACTTTCTTTCAGCTTACGGATCAGGGCATGTTCACGGCCGCCGCCGCCTACCATTAGGATTTTCATAAAGTAAATTCCTCCCTATCCGTTATCATTAGTGCTTAAAGTGCCGCATTCCAGTGAACAGCATAGCAATACCGGCTTCATCGGCAGCTTTGATGCTGTCTTCATCACGAATGGAACCGCCTGGTTGGATAATGGCGGTAATACCGGCTTTTTGAGCGGCTTCTACACAGTCAGAGAACGGGAAGAATGCATCTGAACCCATGACGCTTCCCTTTACCTTATCGCCGCCGTACTTGATAGCAAGTTCCAGGGCGGTAATGCGGTTGGTCTGGCCAGGGCCGATTCCAACGGTCATATTATCTTTAGCTAAGGCGATACCGTTGGATTTAACATGCTTTACCACTTTCCAAACAAACATCAGCTGTTTCATTTCCTCTTCAGTGGGCTGACGCTTTGTAACGCAGCGGATGTCCTCTTCATGGAGAAGCTCCGTATCCAGCTGCTGAACCAGCAATCCACCGGCTACCTTCTTCATATCCAGCATATCAGGCGTATTGGGTTTGGCCAAATCGGGCAGCTTCAAAAGGCGGATGTTCTTTTTCTTCTCCAAAATTTCCAAAGCATCGGCGTCAAAATCAGGAGCGATGATGATCTCCAGGAAGATTTTAGCAAGTTCCTCAGCAGTCTGTTTATCTACCGGACGATTCAGAGCAACAATACCGCCGAAAATCGACACAGGATCAGACTCATAAGCTTTCATATAAGCTTCATAGATGGTCTCTCCCACGCCAACGCCACAGGGATTAGCATGTTTGACACCCACAGCAGTAGGCTGCTCGGAACCAAACTCTTTTAGGACATCCAACGCACCATTGGCGTCGTTGATATTGTTATAAGAAAGCTCTTTGCCGTGAAGCTGCTGAGCGGCTGCCAGCGTATTGGAGCGATTGCCGATCTCACGGTAGAAGGCCGCAGCCTGATGGGGATTTTCACCGTAGCGCATATCCTGTACCTTTTCAAAGGTCATGGTAAAGGCATCCGGCATCTGTGTCTCACCCCGCTGGGCACGCAGATAGGTGTTGATCATGGCGTCGTACTGGGCGGTATGTTCAAACACTTTACCGGCTAGACGGAAACGAGTCTCTTTGGATACCGTTCCAGACTGCTTATACTCCTCAATTACCTTCTGATAATCAGACGGGTCCACGATGACCGAAACATCCTGCCAGTTTTTCGCAGCGGCACGGATCATTGTAGGACCGCCGATATCAATATTCTCAATAGCGTCCTCTAAAGTGACGTCGGGCTTTAAGATGGTCTGTTTAAAGGGATACAGATTGATGGCCACCACATCGATAGGAGTAACACCCAGCTTTTCCAACTGCTCCATATGCTCAGGGTTGGAACGCATAGCCAGAATACCCGCATGAATCATGGGATGCAGGGTTTTGACACGGCCGTCCAAACACTCCGGAAAACCGGTGACATCCGATACATTGGTCACAGCCAATCCAGCGTCTGTAAGAGCCTTGGCAGTGCCGCCGGTGGACAACACCTCAAACCCCAACCCGATAAGCTCCCGGGCAAAATCCACGATGCCTGTTTTATCCGATACGCTAAGAATTGCACGTTTTTTCATCTATGATCTTCTCCCTTCATGAATGGTAACCCTCTGATCTTCTCGTACTTCTAACCGTCCGTCACAAAAAAGTGATACTGCCTGAGGAAGTAGTTTCCACTCGGCTTGTTCCATCACCCGGCGCTGTAGAATTTCCGGGGTATCCCCTTCCTGCACCTCCACAGCTTTTTGCAGAATAATGGGACCTCCATCCGGGATCTTATTGACAAAATGCACGGTTGCCCCTGTCACCTTAACGCCCCGTTCCAGAGCGGCCTCGTGTACCTTTAACCCATAGTAACCACTGCCGCAAAAAGATGGAATGAGAGACGGATGCACATTAATGATACGATTTTGATAAGTTTCCAGCATTCTCTCCCCTAAAATGGAGAGAAATCCGGCTAATACAACCAAATCAACCTTGTACTTTTGTAGCATCTGAGTCAAAGAATCATCGAATTCTTCGGGACTAAGGCCCTTTCGTGCCACTACTTCGCCAGGAATACCAGCGGCATGAGCTCGCTCCAAAGCATAAACTCCCACTTTACTGGACACTACACATACAATGCGGCCGCCGGGGATCTCCCCTCTATTCTGTGCGTCGATCAGTGCCTGTAAGTTGGTTCCTCCGCCTGATACTAGGACTGCGATGTTTAGCATAATTCCACCCCGGTCTCACCGGTACGAACTTCGCCTAAGATACAAGCCTGCTCCCCATTGGCGGCCAGAACTTCCAACGCCTTATCGGCCTCGTCTTTGGGCAGAGCAATACACAAACCTACACCCATGTTAAAAGTATTGAACATGTCGTGCTCTGGAATATCGCCCCAGCTCTGGATTACCTTAAAGATCGGTTTTACAGGAACCGCATTCTTTTCGATAACAGCCCTCTGATTTTCTCCTAACATACGTGGGATGTTCTCATAAAAACCGCCGCCCGTGATATGAGATACTGCATGGACGTCACATTGTTCGATAAGAGCCAGCAAAGGCTTTACGTAAATCTTAGTTGGAGTTAGGAGAGTTTCTCCCAAAGTGCCTCCCAGCTCATCGATGTGCATGGAAAGAGACTGCGGTCCTACATTAAACACTTTACGTACCAAAGAGAAGCCATTGGAATGGACGCCGGAGGACTGGACGCCAATCAGAACATCTCCGGGTTGAATTTTTGTCCCATCGATGATCTTGGAACGATCCACCATACCGACGGCAAAGCCAGCTAGATCATATTCGTCGGCCGGATAGAACCCAGGCATTTCAGCCGTCTCGCCTCCGATGAGGGCGCATCCGGCTTGTACGCATCCTTCCGCTACACCCGACACAATCGATGCTACACGTTCCGGTACATTCTTTCCCACTGCTACATAGTCCAGGAAAAATAGGGGTCTTGCACCGCTGCAAATAATGTCGTTGACACACATTGCCACACAGTCGATACCTACCGTATCATGTTTATCCATCAAGAAAGCGATTTTCAGTTTTGTACCTACACCGTCGGTACCCGATACCAATACCGGCTGTTGCATTCCGGATAGATCCGGAGCAAACAATCCGCCAAAGCCACCGATGCCACTGAGTACTCCTGGAATAGAAGTCCGGGCTACGTGAGATTTCATCAGTTCCACAGCCTTGTATCCGGCTGTAACATCTACGCCTGCAGCCTTGTAGCTATCACTAAAACTATTGTTCATTGGTTTCCCTCCGTTATATCGACTGTTTTTACAGTTCGGCTACCTTTGCCTGCAAAGCGGCATCCTTCTGTAAGACGCCTTCGGTCATATTCTGCTTCATAGCAGCCAGCCGACCTGCCAATTGATCGTCCGACACTGCCAAAATCTGAGCTGCCAACAGGGCTGCATTTTGAGCTCCATCGATAGCCACTGTAGCGACGGGGATTCCGCCTGGCATTTGTACCGTGGCGAGCAGAGCATCCAGACCATCCAGAGTAGAGGATTTGATGGGAATACCAATAACAGGCAATGTGGTATGGGCGGCCAATACACCTGCCAAATGAGCAGCTTTACCCGCTGCCGCGATGATGACGCCAAATCCATTTTCCTTAGCTGAGCCTGCGAAAGTTGAAGCTTGAGCAGGTGTGCGATGGGCCGACATCACATGGGCTTCCACCGGGATGTCTAGTTCTTTGAGCTGCTTAATGGCTTTCTCCACCACCGGCAGATCGCTATCACTCCCCATAATAACAGCCACTTTTTTGCGCTGAGACATAAACCAAATCGCTCCCTTTCCAGTATTGAGCGGCTTTTTGCATCTTTTTTGATAAAAGCCGCTGTTTTCTAATAAAAATTGCAAATGTACTTTTATTGTAATATATCCCTCTTCTAAATTCAAGGAAACAGGACAAAAAATAGCATTTCTCGTCCTTTAGAATCGGATGAAATTTTGGAGTAAGACAAAAAACAGGTGCTGCTTGAAACCAAACAGCACCTGTTTTTTATTGTTAGAACTATGTGGCTTATCCAAACAGAGCGATAAAGACGCCTGCTGCCACAGCCGAACCGATAACGCCAGCCACATTGGGACCCATAGCGTGCATCAACAGGAAGTTGGAAGGATTCTCCTTCTGACCAACTTTCTGGGAAACACGGGCCGCCATCGGGACAGCCGATACACCGGCCGAACCAATAAGAGGATTGACCTTGCCTTTGGTAAAGACATACATGAGTTTACCAAACAGCACGCCGCCAGCAGTACCCATCATGAAGGCCAACAAACCAAGTACGACGATACCGATGGTCTGAGGAGTCAAGAAGGTTTGTCCGTTGGCAGTAGCGCCTACCGTCACGCCCAAGAAAATGGTGACGATATTGATAAGTTCATTCTGTGCAGTCTTGAAGATACGATCCACCACGCCGCTTTCACGCATCAGGTTACCCAGCATGAGCATACCTACTAACGGGGCAGCAGACGGGAGAATCAGGGAGACTACGATGGTGACCAAGATGGGGAAAATAATTTTTTCCGTCTTAGACACAGGACGAAGCTGCTCCATCACTACCATACGTTCTTTCTTGGTGGTAAGCAGTTTCATAATGGGAGGCTGGATAATCGGAACCAACGCCATATACGAATACGCTGCAACAGCGATAGGACCAAGCAGCTCAGGTTTCAATTTAGAAGTTACGTAAATAGCGGTAGGACCGTCGGCTCCACCGATGATACCGATGGAGGCGGCAGCATTGTTATCAAAGGAGATGCCGGGAACATAAGCATCCAGCAGTCTGGCACCGATAAAGGTGGTAAAGATGCCCAACTGAGCAGCTGCGCCCAGCAGGAAGCTCTTGGGATTGGCAATCAGGGGGCCGAAGTCGGTCATAGCGCCGATACCCAAGAAGATCAGAGGCGGATAAATACCCATCTTAACGCCCTGATATAAGTAATACAGTAGGCCGCCCGTCTGACTCGTTACCTCATAGAACTGCTGGCCATTCTGCGTTATAATGGGATAGTTTTCTACCACTCCCTCTACAACCGGTTTTAACTCCATCACCGGAGTACTCATCAAGCCAGCCAAGGGAAGGTTTGCAAGAAGCATACCAAATGCAATGGGTAATAAAAGAAGAGGTTCGTATTTTTTTACAATTGCCAAGTACAGAAGGACACATGAGACTGCAATCATCAAATAGTTCTGCCAGTACTCAAGGCCGAAACCTGATGTGTTAATCAGATTCTGTACGGCTTCGATTAGTCCGTCAAACACCGCAAATCGTCCTTTCGAAGTTGTTTAATGATCCCATCCTTTCAGGATGAAAAAGGGCGTGAGTTCTCGTAGACGCCTGCAGACCTCCACGCAGGACGAGCGGTTCCTTCGCGGCGAACACTGCGCACGGCGTACGTCACGCCGGTTGCTGAGCCCATGGACGCAACTGCCGCTGCAATTACCGCCAGCACCTCGTTGGAAATTCCTTGAGGAGCTGCCGCAGCCTGCATAGGTGCCTTGGAACCCACATTGGCTACATTATCTGTTTTTTTTTCCGTGTTTGTGGAATCGGCGGAACCTTTGTCTCGATTCTGGATGGAATAGACGATTTTGCCATAAGCCCAAATCAAAAACGTCAAAAGGATCAAAACAGCAAACACAACCACCAAGCCAGTGATAACCACTGTAAACATCTCCTGAGCCATACTTCTCCCTCCTTTGTTAAAAAATGTAAAATCCACGCAACAAGCGAACAGATTTATTATACCGTGTTTTTCACTAAAATTCAATTATTCAAATTGAGTTTTTATATTTTTCATTTGTTTTGGTGTCTTGCCCTAATTTTACCAACATTTTTTGTCTTGTTTTTTGTGATTAGAACCATTCTCCCTTTTTTGACCAAAAAACATCCGAAAAAGTATTAAAATTTAAATATGCATGAAATTATTATAATTTTTGCATTTCTTTCAATGTATTATACCTTGGTCTATAATTTTTAGGTATTTATTACGACTATTTTTATATATTTTTTTGTAACTGTCTTGCGATTTCTTTTGTTATGCATTATAATAATATAGGGGTTATGATGTTATTTGATATAAATTCGTAGGAACTTATATCAAAACTTGAGTGTCTGGATGTTCGAAAAGAGCCAGATGCATGTAGAACGTAGATGTTTTGATAACGACTTTGCGAGATCTTGTCCTATTTTAGTAAGGGAGGGAAAGAAAATGGCACAAGAGGCTTTTAAGCATTCTTACAAGGTCAACCATAGTGCTTCCATGGGGCTAACCGTTTACAATTGTGGGCTTCAAAAATGTGAACCCGGCCACAGTTGGGGTCCAGCCGTCCGTGATCATTATCTCATTCACTACATTCTTTCAGGCCGAGGACATTATGAGGTCGGAGATAAGCAGTATGAATTGTCTGCCGGCAGCGGCTTTTTAGCCGCACCTTCCACTGTTATCTACTACCAAGCCGATCAAGACGATCCTTGGCAATACACTTGGGTTGGATTCAATGGCGCTGAAGCCGATCATTTGATGCGGCTTGTGGGCTTGTCCATGGAGCATCCTATTTTTTATGCTGAACTTGACGGCCCTATTCCTTCTCTCATTGCCTCGATCTTAGAGGTTACCGGCCATCGTCCCTCGGACGAGATCCGGATGGAAGGAAAACTTTTAGAATTTTTAGCTGCCTTGGTGGAATTGAACGGTCATAATGATTGCCATCATGAGGTAGGTGCTTCCCGTAGATACGTGGAAAAGGCTCTGCAATATATTCAGTATAACTATTCCCGCGCCATCAATGTCGGAGACATTGCCGAAAGCGTAGGGATTAGCCGCAGTCACCTTTACCGTTTATTTATGGAAGAATTGAACATCTCCCCCAATGAATACTTAACTCGGTTTCGGATCGATCAGGCTTGTGATTTGTTAGAGCAAGGATTATCGGTCAGTGAAGCTGCTTATTCTTCTGGTTTTTCCGACCAGCTTTATTTCTCTCGCGTTTTTAAGAAACGTAAAAATGTTCCTCCTAGCAAATATGCACCGCATAAATAACAGCGCCATGATTTCATGGCGCTGTTTTCATTTCTGATCAATAAAGTAGGATTTTGCCTTTTAAAGATTTTCAGTAGGAACGGCTTTCCCATCCACCCAGAGGACCGGCTGGATCTGTTTTCCCAAAAGAGCCTCTTCCATAGTGGGGATCAGCATATCAAACTTCGCCACCAAAGATGTGGGCTTCTTTTGTGGATCATCTTGTTCCATGGGGACGAAATAGATATTTTTAGTATTCATAAGCTTGCCGATATTAGGAGCGGATGCTGATAATCCATCGTTGGTGGCGGGACAGATGACCAAAGGGCTTCCATTGCGCAGATGGGATTTGGATGCCATAGTGACAGGAGAATCGGTGATGCCCAAAGCCAGTTTACCCATGGTATTGCCTGTACAGGGAACGATGACAAGGATATCCAGCATTTTCTTTGGGCCGATGGGTTCCGCCCCGTCGATGGTATGTATAATGGATCTTCCGCATAATTCTTCGATATGCTGCCGGAAATCTTCGGCTTTGCCAAATCGGGTATCGGTGGAATAGGCGATCTGGGACATAATGGGCACTACTTTATGCCCTAGTTCCAGAAGCTTTTCCATCTGTGGGATTGCCTTGGAAAAGGTGCAGAATGAACCGCACATTGCAAAACCCACTGTTATATTATTCATGGGGTTGCCTCCTCAATGATATTCAAAATGGTATCTTTGATGATGGCGCCTGCGGTCCACGGCGCAGTTTTTCCCGGCAGTGACAGCGCCCAGATGGTTTTGACACCTAAACGTCCGGCTGTTTCAAAATCCACTCCGCCCGGTTTGGATGCCAGGTCGATGATAAGACAATGATTCTTTACTTTGCTCAATACCTTCTCATCAAAAAGCATGGCTGGGACAGAATTAAAGATCACGTCAGCTTGTGCGACAGCCTGTTCCATCTGAGCAGTGGGGATGTATTGATATCCTTCTACTTGGGCCCAAGCGGCATCACTGTGCTTTCGGGCGGCGATGGTTACATGAGCCCCCAACCCTGCCAGCTTGAGAGCCAGTACTTTGGCCACTCGGCCGAATCCGACTACAAGACATTGAGAGCCATCCAAGGTAAACGGGAGTTCCTCCATTGCCAATTGGATGGCTCCCTCTGCGGTAGGAACGGCGTTGCGTACTGCAAGCTCTTCCCGCTTTAAGTAATCCACTAATGTCAGCCCATACTCTTGCGCACGCTGGGCAATGGTCGGAGATACTTGGCCGGCAAATAATGTCTGGCCTGGGACGGCGGTTCCAAAGACTTCGGAGATGGTAATGGTGTTGCAAGAAAACGGCGCGTTGATGGATTCTCCGTCGGTGGTCAAAGGCATAGGCAAAAGAATATACCGGCAGCCGTGGATGGCGTCGGCTACGCTGCGTGCCCGACGGACGTCGCTTCCCATTTCAATATCGGAGTCAAACCCTACTGCGTGCACGGTAAACCCATCTGACGCCAGCAGATGAGCCGCCCTTGCCTGCCGCAAGTCCCCTCCGATGACAGCAAAAGGTTCTCGTGTCATCATAGTTAAAACCCCCTGGATTTTCTTTTCTATCATATGGCGAAAAAGCGATGGATGTGCCAACTTTAAAAGGGATGGATCTTTCGATTCCGCCCCTATTGGGATCAAATGCTTTGAGCTCTTTATGCCTTATGGATCTTGTGGCATTTTGTATTTCAGTCCCTATAGCTAGGATATGATGGATTAGATGGATGGGTGCTGTCTTTTTTCTTTGCCGCATCCTTTTTGCTCAGACGTTGACAAGTGGTCAACGGATTGCTCATCGATTTCCGGTGATGCTGCTGACATTGGTCACAAAGCCCATGCCGCGGACATTTTCGCTTACAGGGGCAGTTTTTATCTTTAGGATTCAATTAAAAAAGTCCTCCTTAAAGATGGCGTTAGGGTGTTTGATGCTAGTTTACCATAACTTGTGTGCAAAACAATACCCCAAGCTAAGATCAGCTTGGGGTGGTTTATCTTAAGACGTTACATCTTTTTCTCAGAATGATCCACCGGATGGTCTGGATTCTCTTCCTGACGCGTTACCGTCTCGTGATATTCTTTCATGACGGCATCCTCCAGCTGATGTCTCATCTCGGCTGAAATGGGATGGACGATATCCCGGTATCCCCCTTCTGGTTCCCGTCGGCTGGGCATGGCTACAAAAAAGCGTTCCGGACCTTCGATCACCTTGATATCGTGGATGGCCAGTGCATTGTCCAGTGTAACAGAAACTACCGCACGGAGCCTTGCCTCGTTGTATAGTCTCCGAACCCGGACTTCTGTGATTGTCATAGTCAACTCCCCTTCCTTGTGATATCTAGTATTTGAAGAAAAAGAGCGTCCTATTCAACGGATTTTCCTATCTTTTCAAGGATATTCTGATGAAGCAGCAATGTTTTTTTGGAATCTTTCCAATAAATTTTAAAAATCACTTTATTCTGGGCTCACTTTGCCATATAATAAAGTGATATCGATTTTTAGGAGTGTCAACTTATGACCGAATGTTGTGATCATATTCTCAAACAGGCAAAGCATGTCCACTTCATCGGCATCGGCGGATCCGGTATGTATCCTCTGGCCGAAATCCTGCACAGCAAGGGGTATTTCCTCACAGGATCGGACATCAATGAAAGCGATAATTTAAAACGTGTGCGTGAACTTGGAATCAAGGTATCCATGGGCCATGACGCTGCCAATCTAGGTGACGCTGATCTGGTGGTTTATACGGCTGCGGTCAAGGAGGATAATCCGGAACTAGCCGATGCTATTAAAAGAGGAGTCCCCACCCTGGAACGTTCAAAACTCCTGGGCATTGTATCCCGGCATTACGGATGTACGGTAGCTGTCGCAGGGACTCACGGCAAGACTACGACAACTTCTATGATCTCCCAGATCTTGTTGGGGGCCGGCGTGGATCCCACATTGGTCATTGGCGGATATCTGCCTGTTCTGCACAGCAACGGCCGTGCTGGGAATTCGGATATTATGGTGTGTGAAGCTTGCGAATATGTGGATACTTTTTTAGAGCTTTCCCCCGCTATTTCCATTATTCTCAACATCGATGCTGACCATCTGGACTATTTTGGCACATTGGAAAATATCATCAAGTCCTTCCATAAATTTGCCAGCATCACTTCCCAGACCATCATTGTAAACGGTGACGATGAAAATTCTATGAAGGCTGTCCAATATGTCAACTGTAAGATCATTACCTTCGGTATGAAAGAGTCCAACGACTATTATCCCACGAATATCTCCACAATGGACGGCGCTTATTATGGCTTTGACGTGATGCATAAGGGTCAGTTTATTACCCATGTTCAACTGAGCGTCCCCGGAAAACAAAACGTAGCTGATGCCTTGGCAGCCTGTGCGGCGGCCCATCTGATTGGTGTTTCAGGTGAAGATATTTCCCGCAATATGGCGGAATTTCACGGGGCCAACCGTCGTTTCCAAGTGTACGGCACTTTCCATGACGTGATGTTGGTAGACGATTTTGCCCATCATCCCACAGAAATTGATGCTACCCTTGGGGCTGCACGTAATATGCATTGTAACCAGGTGTGGGCCGTATTTCAGCCTTATACCTATAGCCGTACCGCCCGTTGGGTGGATGAATTTGCCCGTTCTCTTTCGGCAGCCGATCATGTAATTATCTCTAAAATTATGGGAGCGAGAGAAAAAAACGAGTGGGGTGTCACTTCCCAGGATATCGGTGAGAAAATCCCGGGCAGTTATTGTATCGATGAATTTGAAGAGATTGCCGATTTTGTGGCACAAAATGCAAAGCCCGGTGATTTGGTCATCACGATGGGCGGAGGCGATATCTATAAGTGCGCCCGTATGATCCGGGATCGTCTTGCGGAAAAAGATGTCACTGAGGTGTGAAATACATCTCCCTTCTAATATGTTGTAGAAAAAAACAGTGGGTTCGGAAGTCTTCCAAACCCACTGTTTTTTAATTATGACAAAGGGACTATTTTGTTAATTCTACGCTGCCGTTATGTAAGTCCGAAAGGGAGATATGATACAACCCGACATCTGCAAATTGGACCTCCGCCCCATCGCCTTTTGGGCATTGAGCGACAAGTCCCACTCGGATTTTATCATCAGCTGGAATGGTAAAAATACGCAGAAGAGAAAATGTCTTTCCGTCCTCTGAATAGTAAAAACCAAACACCTTGCCTTTACGGGCAATTTGCATCCAGATCCACGGCCCAGATGCACAAGGTCCAGTACAGTCGTCAGATACGCCATTGGTCACCATGGTGATAGCGGCATGTGTTCCCTCCCCTGTCAATTCATAGCACACTTTTGCCCAATGGGTATCATCCTGATGGATGAGAAATCCACCGGCGTCGTAGGTGGAGAGAAAAGGATGGGTTACCTTTCCACGCAGTACAAAATCCCCCTCGACCTCGGTGTAATATACAGGTGCGACGCAGTTTGCCTTACCAGTAGCCGGCGAAATAAAAAGATCCGAGCCAGCCGGAGCTTGCCATGTAAGTTCATCCACGCGATCGGTATGAGTCCACTGCTTTCCATTCATCGGTACAACTCTCCTCTTTTATCATCTTATCAAAAAAAGCCTGCATCCGTATTTCTAGGCGCAGGCTATTTATTTTACTCTTGTCCTTTTTGATTGTTATAAGTGTTTTCAATGGTTTGGTACTGATAAAGCCCCCCATGGAGCTTATCCAAACAGGAGAAGGCTTTTCCTGTCCCCAATGCCACACATTCCACCGGGTCTTCTGGAATAATGGCGTGACAACCGGTATTTTCCAAAATCCACTGGCTCATGCCACCCAGCAAAGCGCCGCCTCCGCTGACTAAAATACCGTCCTGATAAATATCGCCCGAAAGTTCCGGCGGTGTATCTTCCAGGATTGATTTGATGGAGGACATAATAAGATCCAGCGGCTCTTTCATTGCTTCCAACAGATGGTCGGAAGTCACTTCCACAGACCGAGGCAAGCCGGATAAGATATCTCGTCCCTTTGCCAGAGCTACTTTAGGCTCCTCCATGTGACAGACGCATCCTACCTCCATTTTAAGCTGTTCGGCCATTCTCTCACCAATGAGAAGGCCAAAGGTATGACGGACGTATTTTACAATGGCATGGTTAAAATCATTTCCGGCCAGACGGACAGAAGTAGCATTGGAAATCCCGTAAAGAGAGATAACTGCAATATCAGTCGTACCGCCGCCGATGTCCACTACCATGCGTCCCCGCGCCGTACTGATGTCAATGCCTGCGCCCAAAGCCGAAGCAATAGGTTCATCCACCGGGCAGACCTTGCGGGCCCCTGAACCATGGATTGCTTTGATCAGGGCACGTTGTTCCACACCTGTGACAATACTGGGCATACACACTACTACGCTGGGCTTCCAGATGCGATATCCACAGATTTTCTTCAAAAAGAACCCGACCATTTCTTCTGCCAAAGCATAGTCGCTGATGACACCTTGCTGCAAAGGGAAATAAACAGCTAAATTAGGGTTGGTCCGGCCCAACATACGATAAGCCTCTTCGCCAATGGCACAAATCTTGTCTGTACGCCGGTCGATGGCTACTGCAGATGGCTCGCGAAGTACGATGCCATGCCCTTTTACATGGATTAAAGTTGTCGAGGTTCCTAAGTCAATGCCAATATCCGTTCCCAGCATGTATACACACTCCGTTTGTCACTCGTTATCCCCTTTGTTGGGCCACAGGCGCCGTTCTCTTCACCGGCGCATCTGCTATATTATAAGCTACT
Organism: Solibaculum mannosilyticum; assembly: GCF_015140235.1. Lineage (GTDB taxonomy): Bacteria > Bacillota > Clostridia > Oscillospirales > Acutalibacteraceae > Solibaculum > Solibaculum mannosilyticum. The sequence continues at coordinate 1,278,178 of NZ_AP023321.1, forward strand.
TTGATGGGTTTGACAAGCCGCTGCGGACTAGTTGATGCAAAAACTGCACACCTAACCGACCGTGCACCCGCTTGTTTTAGCATCCGTGCACATTGATCCAATGTAGCTCCCGTCGTCATAACATCGTCCACTAGAAGGACCCGTTTCCCGCAGATCAATTCCTCATTCTCCACACAAAAGGCACCCATGACGTTGCTCCATCTTTCCCGCATGCCAACCATGTGTTGCGGATTGAGTTCTTTACATTTTATCAAGCCATCGGTTAAAATTGGGATCTCCAATTGTTTAGAGAGTTCTTCAGCCAACAACTTTGACTGGTTGTATCCTCTTTTCCGAACCGCATGTTTTGTCATGGGGACGTAAACGATCACATCACTGGAAGAATTCCCATATTCCCGCCTGACGACTTGAGCCATCTCTTCCGCAAAGACCACCGCATTTTTGAGCCAACCTCGGAATTTGAAAAGGATGAGTCCGTTGCGGGCGTTGCCTTCATAATAAAACGGTGCGACACAGCGGTCAAAAGCATAGCTGCGATGACAGCGGCAAAAAGCAACTCCTCTGCCGCATACTTTGCAAGTCGGCTTTTCAATACGGGGTAAAATCTCTAAACAAGGAGCACAGACTTTTTCTTTTGACCCAATGATCTTCCCACAATAGGGACATCGGTTTGGGAAGATAAAATCCAAAGCCACTCTTTTAATCCGATTCCAATGGATCACAACAGTGCACCTCCGAGGTGGATGAATCGAGTAAACCGTCGTCACGGCAAAGCAGATCGCGCAGGCCGGAATACCGTTTGGTTTTGCGATGATTGAATACCATATTCTGCACGACGCTCCGACGTCCTACCATCACAATCAAGGATTTTGCCCGAGTGACCGCCGTGTAAAGCAGATTGCGGTAACAGAGCTGCGGTGCACCCGGATACATGGGCATGACCACAGCAGGGAATTCACTGCCTTGGCTTTTATGCACCGTAACCGCATAAGCCAGCTGAAGATCACTGAGCATTTCCGATGTATAATCTGCCATCCGGTCTTCATACCGCACGGTAAACAGCCCGGCAGCCGTATCTATTTTTACTAGGGTTCCCACATCTCCATTAAAAACACCTTCCCCCTGGGTACCGTCATCCCGTTCCCAGGTGATACAATAATTATTGCGGATTTGCATTACCTTATCCCCTTCGCGGAAAAGCTGACCGTAAACCGACGCTTCTTTTTTCTCCTTGGAGGAAGGGTTGAGGGAGCCTTGCAGAACCTGGTTGAGCTGAAAGGTCCCCAGCGGTCCTTTTTTCCCGGGACACAACACCTGTAAATCCAGCTGAGGGGAATATCCGTAAGCGGCTGGGAGCCGGGTGGTACAAAGATCCACAATCGTCTTGCTGATTTGATCCGGAGCAGAAGTATCCAAAAAGAAAAAATCCCCGGAATGGCTGGAAAGTTCCGGCATTTCACCGTGGATAATGCGATGGGCGTTCGTAACGATAAGGCTGCTCTGGGCCTGACGAAATACCTCTTCCAAGGATACTACCGGCAGTTTACCGGATGCGATCAAGTCATGGAGTACATTGCCGGCGCCTACCGAAGGGAGCTGATCGGCATCCCCCACCAGGATTAACCGGCATCCTAGTCTCATAGCACGCAGCAGGTTTTCAAACAACACAATGTCCACCATAGAGAGCTCGTCCACAATGATCGAATCATAATCCAAGGGGTTTCGCTCATTGCGGCCGAAAACCGGACGGTCATTAGGGGTCCACTCCACTTCCAGCAGCCGATGGATGGTTTTAGCTTCCCGGTTGGTGACTTCCGAGATGCGTTTTGCCGCCCGGCCGGTAGGTGCTGCCAAAGCGACTTTTTCTCCATTTTTCTCCAGAAGCTGGATCATGGCATTGATGGTCGTGGTCTTTCCGGTACCAGGGCCGCCGGTTAGGATCAGAATCCCCTGCAAGAGAGCGTCGTAGATGGCTTGGCGCTGCAGATTACCGTATTGCATACCTTCCTGCCGTTCGACTTCCTGGATATTTTCTTCTACATTGGCACAAGGATTGGGAGCGAATTCCATCATCATCTGCAAACGTCCCGCCACATAGGATTCCGCCTTATGCAAGTATGGAAGATATAGGAATTCTCCGGATTCCAGCTGTTCTGATTCCAATTCTCCATCCTCCAGCATTTTCTGGATGGTATAATCAGTTGCATCCTTGTCCACATCCAAACAGTGGGAGGATACCTCGCATACCTTCTCCCGCGGCAGGCAGGTGTGGCCGTTGTTCAAATTGTGGCGCAGCACATACAGCACACCTGCTCGCATCCGGGAAAGATCGTCTTTTTCCATGCCCATTTGTGTAGCAATTTCGTCGGCTCGTTCAAACCCGAGGTTAACAGGATCGCCGCACAAACTATAGGGATCAGATTTGACCTGTTCGATGGTTCGGCTGCCCCACTTTTTCCAAGCCTTGGCCGCCTCCTGTACCGTGACTCCAAACTGTGCCAAATATACAGTAGCCTCCCGTACACCAAATTTTCGCGCATAGTCTTCCGCGATGATGCGGGCTTTGGTGGGAGAAATACCTTTGATCTCGCTGAGACGTTCCGGTTGTTTTTCCAAAACTTCCAGAGTCTTATCTCCAAACTTGCCCACCAAACGGGATGCAGTGGCCGGACCAATGCCTTTGATGGCTCCTGACGATAGGTACCGCAGGATGGTTGAAGCGGAATTCGGCAGGGAACGTTCAATGGTTTTCGCCTCGAATTGGGGACCGAAGGAAGGATGTTCTCCCCAGCTGCCTTCAGCTGATAGCTGTTCTCCAGCGTATACCTCCGGCATCACTCCTACCACAGTAGCCAATTGGCCAAATTCTATGGCCAATTCCAGTACCGTCCACCCCGACTGTTCATTTCGGAAGGTAACACTGTCTACAACGCCCTGTATCCTTTGGAGCTGCTCCATTTCAGTCCACTGATCCATCTGCCAATCATCCATTTCTCACGATTTTAAACAAAAGGAGTTTATTGATTTTCCCTATCCCGGTATCAGAGTACCCCTGCTTATTTTATAAGTATAATACAAATGTTCTAGTTTGTAAACCGATAGAATGTTGCAAAGTCCTTGACCCACTGATTCAGACCTTCCAATTTTACTGTCTGTGTCCCCTTAAAACGTTCACATGTTCGGCTGCTGATTTCCTGCGTTTCCAGATCCATACCACAGTCTACAACCACCACCGATACCACGCCATGATCAGCCTTTTTAATATGGGAGGCGGCACTGCGAATCTGGTATTCCAGATTTTCCCGATGCCCTTTTACTGGAATAGCCAGAATCCATCCCTGTTTCTCTTTCGGTTTTACAAAAAACAGAGTGAGCAAACGGATCATTTCAATGAGTCCCATTGTGATTAGGACAATTCCGACCACTTGAATGACTTCATACATTGCCATCACCTCACTCCAGTGTATGACAAACTTCTGTTTTTGCCCATCCCAATTGGGATTCACGCGGTAAAAACAGCAAAAACCTCTCTTCCGAACTGAAAAGTTGGAAAAGAGGTTTTTGCTCCTAAATAGTTTAAATGGTATTAAAAGATTATCCCTGACCAGAAACAGAAAACACCAGCACAGATAACCTTATTCTGCAAACATGGGGGTGGATAAATACCGGTCTCCTGTATCAGGCAGCAAAACCACGATGTTTTTTCCTTGGTTCTCCGGGCGTTTGCCGAGTTGAATGGCTGCCCATACTGCAGCGCCCGAAGAAATGCCGACCAGGACACCTTCTGTTTTTCCAATCTCTCTCCCCAAAGCAAATGCATCTTCGTTCTCCACCGTGATGACTTGATCGTAAACCTTGGTATCAAGCACTTCCGGTACAAAACCTGCCCCGATCCCTTGAATTTTATGCGGACCTGCCGTACCTTTGGTGAGCACGGGGGAGTCTGCTGGCTCTACTGCTACGACTCGAATCTCAGGATTCTTTCCCTTAAGGTATTCTCCTACACCAGTGACTGTTCCACCGGTCCCTACACCGGCCACAAAAATATCCACCTTACCGTCGGTATCCTCCCAGATCTCCGGGCCTGTAGTGGCTTTATGAACAGCAGGGTTGGCGGGATTGACAAACTGGCCAGGAATAAAGCTTCCTGGAATCTCTTTTGCCAATTCATCCGCCTTAGCAATGGCGCCTTTCATTCCTTGTGCACCCGGGGTAAGCACAAGTTCCGCTCCGTAAGCTTTCATAATCTGACGCCGTTCCACCGACATGGTTTCCGGCATCACGATGATAATACGGTATCCCTTGGCGGCCGCTACCGATGCCAGACCAATACCAGTATTCCCAGAGGTCGGCTCAATGATCACCGAATCGGGCTTTAGCAATCCCTTTTGTTCGGCGTCGTCAATCATGGCTTTCGCGATTCGATCTTTGACCGAACCTGCGGGATTAAAGTATTCTAATTTAGCAATCAGCCTGGCCTTTAAACCGTATTTCTTTTCCAGATGAGTCAGTTCCAAAAGAGGGGTCTTTCCGATCAATTGATCCGCAGATGTATAAATGTTGCTCATGCTGAGTCCTCCCATTTTCATCAAATTACTGAATCAACCCTATAAACATATATAGTTAGTAGGTTTATAGATAGTATAGCTCTGCTTTCCTATAATGTCAATAGGTTTTCCATTCTAAATGACAAATTCATTGCCGCCTTCCGGACAATCCACCAGATCAGCAATCGTGATAGAATCAAAATAATTGTTGATCATCGTGTCTAACTTCTGCCATACAGACAACGCTTTGCACTGAGCTGCACGTGGACATCTGTTGGGCTGGCGTTCCAAACACGCTACTGGAGCTAGGCTTCCCTCTGTCAGCCTTAATATACTGCCTACAGTATATTGGTCTGGGGATTTCGTCAACTTATACCCTCCCCCTTTGCCGCGTAGACCGACTAGAAGTTCTGCTTTGGTCAAGATTTTGATAATGCTCTCCAAATATTTTTCCGATATATCCTGACGCTTCGCTATTTCTTTTAACGGGATATATTCTTCTCTATTGTGTTCCGCTAAGTCGATCATCACACGTAGGGCATAACGTCCCTTGGTTGAAATCAACATGTTTGATTCACCCTTTCTTTCAACCTATTATACTATAGGGTTAATTGGAATTCAACGTAAAATTATTTAAAAAAGTGACATGGAAATTTTCCATGTCACTTAATATACTTAGGTATTCAAATTAGAACTTACCACTGGAACCACCATGACTGCGTCCAGAAGAGCTTACATGAATAGAACTACCGGAGGATCCGCTTCCGGAATTGTTGTTCCTTCTCGTTTTGGATATCGTATGATAAAGGAAGTGTTCACTCGCTTGTGTAATGTTTACACTGCCTGCTTTGATATAGTCGGTAGCCGATTCCTGTCTATGTACATTTTTCAGCTTTTTCTTCATCGGCAGCATAATCAGGGAGGAAGATGCAAAGCCGATAAGCAGAACAATGACTACTACAATAATATTTAGGAATTTATCAGGAAGATTTCCGGAATCGTAGGGTTCTCCTGCTTTAGCTTGAGTGATAAACTGATCACAAAGGGTTGCAAACTCTTCAAAGGCATTGCTATAGTTGCCTTTGCTCAAGTCATTTTTAAACCTATCGACCATATATTTCTGACCTTGGTCGGTAAAGGCGGTAATAGCAAATCCATGGGTAGTGATAGCCCAGTCTCGATCCTGCATACTGATAAGTAGTAAAATTCCGTCGTCGTTATTTCCCATACCGTAACCATTGTAGTCATAAAAATCGTCGGCATAGGCGGAAGAGGTTTTTCCTTCCAAGGAGAGGACAGTAACCACTGCTACATCACATTGCTGACGTTCGCTGATTTCATTGAGCTGAGTAAGAAGAGCATCTTCCTCCAAATCGGTGAGTAAATCAGCTTGGTCGATAAGCCGGGGCAGCAATCGTTGCTGTGGGATAGACGATGGACTTTCCGTCTGTTCCGATATCGTACGGATGGGGATATTCTCAAGTGCATCGTCTGCAAAAACCGGGATAGAACATACAATGCAAAGAACTGTCGTTAGAAATAATAGTAGAATCCTCTTTTTCATCGTTTTGTCCCCCCTACCACGATAAATGAAGCACATTGGAAAGAATCCCCATAGCTAAAGCACTAAATAAAAAGGTTAACATGATATACCAAAACCGATAGAGACCTTTTCTCATAGGAAGGTTGCCCACAAATTTACCGGTCTGACCATTCATGGCAAACGTATATCGCTGTTCTTTCCAAGTCGTATTAAGAATCCAAACTGGAAGCAAAGCATACTTTACACTGCCATTTAGAAATTGAATGTTGCTGCTTTCCGGCATGACGGTGTGATATCCATGGACAGTAGATGAAAAAGTGGTTTCCGTACTCCGTTTAATACGGTCGTTGGCACGTCCTACACTCTCTTGGGCGGTTACATCATACCGGTCAGCCAGGTATCCGGAGAGATAAGCTGTCTGAAAGTCCACAGCTTCGGCATAATTGTAAGGTTCGATGGATTCCATTAAGTCGTCCGCCATTTTGAGGGAACCATCCACTGGGACGCATTTAAAACCTATACTCCCTTCTCGGATAACAGAATAGAAACTGGTTTCTGTATAGTGATACAGTCTGTCGCTCCAAGAACGAGTCCTTGTGGCCTTGTATCGAATCTGAGCATTTGCATCGGCGTCAAACAGCCAGAATGGGACGTAAATCCCTTTGATTTCATCAATATGCTGTTCCTGTTTAAACACCTTGGGAATGAAACGCTTTCCCTTTAAATGCCTTTTCAGCGCCTCTTTGGCGTCGTTCTTATTTAGCTTAAACGGGATGACATAATCCGGTTTTAGATCACCGGTAAACTGCTGTGTTACGATCACTGGACTGCCGCAGAATGGACAACTAGTAGCAGCAGTAGTGCGGGATCCTATAATCTGTCCGCCGCACGAATTGCAGACATAAAGCAGCATGTCATCGGTTTCACCGTCCTGCCACTGGCTTCCTGCTGAATTCTGCCAATTCAGATTGTCTTCTGTCTGTTGGTTGTGAATGGCGGCATCGTGATCTTTTAAGGAATTAACATCAAACGTTGTGTCGCAGTAGGGACACTTCATCTGTTGTGTAGAGCTGTCAAACTTGATCTCGCCTCCACAGCATGGACATTTATATTGTAACAGTGTCGCCATAACAGAACCTCATTTTCTCATGAATTTTGTTTTCTGTCAGATAGAACCTGGTTGCCTATTGAAGATCCGATTGATCAAAGGGATCGCCGCACTCCGGACAAAATTTAGGCGGATGCTGTGGGTCTTCCGGTTCCCAACCACATTTGTCACAGCGATAAAGAGGCGAGTTAGCCGGCTTGGGTTTACCGCATTCCGAACAAAATTTTCCTTTGTTCACAGTGCCGCACGAACAGGTCCAACCCCTTGCAGATGCTGACTTTGGCTTGCCGCATTCTGCACAGAATTTACCGTTGTTTTGTGCACCGCAAGAACAAGTCCATGTATCTCGGCCGGATGATGCTTGACGTGCAGCCTGCTGGGCGGCTCCCATTTGAAATAAACTTTGCGCATTCATGCCTCCCGCCTGAGAAGCCATACCCATTCCCATAAAACCTGTCATGGCGCCGTTTTTATTGGCAGCGGCCGCTTTCATTGCATCGGCCTGTGCGCTTGTTAAAGTTGCAGCTGCCATAGTCGGATCCCGCATAATGGCGGTGCGTTGGGCTTGCTTGATGATCTCAGCATCCTCTTCGGTCAGTGTTACGGAATTCATGGCGATCGATACTACGGCAAGACCGCGAAGTTCGCTCCATTTTGTGGTGAGGGATTCATTCATGGCTTCCGACAATTCTTCCACATGTCCGGGAATGGCATTGGGACGAATCTCAAGCTCTGAAATCTTGGCAAATGCCGGCTGTAATGCGCTGATAAATTCTGTTTTTAACTGTCCATCGATTTCCTGCCGGGTATACTCATCCTCTACATTGCCGCATACATTGGCATAAAACAGAAGAGGATCGACGATGCGGTAAGAGTATACACCGTTGCAGCGTACGGACACATCGATGTCCATCCCAATGTTGTGATCCACCACCCGGAACGGGATTGGATTTGGGGTGCCAAATTTATTGCCGATGATCTCTTTTGTATTAAAATAGTAGATACGTTGGTCCTTGCCGGTATCTCCGCCATAGGTAAACCGCTTTCCAATGGTCTGGAATGTGTTTTCAATGCCGCCGCTGAGATTACCGGAAAAAATACTGGGTTCGGTGGAAGTATCATATGTATATTCGCCAGGTTCAGCACATACCTCGACAATCCTTCCCTGTTCCACAATGATCATACACTGTCCGTCGGCCACGGCGATGCCGGATCCATTGGAAATAATATTATCGCTTGCTTTGGTGTTGGAAGAACGTCTGCTGGTACGTTTTTGACCCTTTACTACCAGGATGTCTTGATCGATGGAATCGCAATAAAAAAATTCTTTCCACTGATCTGCCAATGTCCCACCCAAAGATCCGATTGCTGCTTTTATGAGTCCCATAAAAAAACTCCTTTGCTTCCGTTTTAATAAAATAAATATTTATATGAAGTTTAAACTATTTTTACATTATTGATTATATAATGTTCTTTTGCAAGCGTCAAATCAGAAATAGTGCCAAACTATTCACTTGGAATTAAATTGGACTTCAGGGACTGCCTTTTATCCAGAACAAAAAATGGGATTCTTCTTGAACATTCAAGAGAGAATCCCATTTTTTGTTCTACCGTTTTACTTGAGAAATTTCATGACTATACTCGAATCATACAAACCTTTTTCATAAAACTCTTTCATGGCCTGTGGCTTACGGGTCAGAGTATCCAAGCCGCAAGTATCATCCGGAGCGATGATTTGTAAAATTCCCTGTTCTTCATACTTCTTTGCCAATGCCACGCCTTCATTATACTTAGAGGCACGCAACCGCATTTGTCTGGCGGCAAAAGGGTATTTCTTTTCTATTCTTGCGGCGAGTTTTTCATCCTTTTCCGGTGTCCTTAACAAATCCTTAGGTTTGGTCAGTATCAGGACAACTTTATCGCATCCCATTGCAAAGGCCTTTTCTATAGGTATTGGATCGCCGAGAGCTCCGTCATAATATGGCCTGCCGTCTACTTCGTAAGGCTTGCAGACAAAAGGGATGGCACAGGATGCTTTTAGAATATCATAATGGTCTTGGGAAATATCATTTTTGTTAAAATAATGGACTTCACCCGTATTGGCATCGGTCGCCACAACGATAAATTCTGCTGGATTCTTGGCAAATGCCGGATAATCCAATGGATTTTCGCCATCTGAATTGCTAAGGGTTCCATATACATAATCCATATCAATGTATGTCTTTTTAAAAAGGAAGTTGCTAAAACTCATATATTTCTTCCGCATCATATATTCCGTATAGAATTGATAATTTCGCTTTTTTTGTCCTGAAAAATAAGAGGAAAGATTGGCGCTCCCAGCAGAGACTCCAATGCCAACATCAAAGGAAATCCCTTGGTCAAGACAGCCATCCAGTACGCCGGAGGCATAAATCCCCCGCAATCCTCCGCCAGTATCAACGACTCCAATCTTCATATTCAGCCTTTCCCCCTGTCTTCTTTTACTTCAGATGTTCCTCACATTATATCTTATTGTTACCAGAACTTTTTCTTCTTACAGATCCATAGGCTAACAAGCACAATAAATACACTGACTACTATGACTGCTGGATATCCATATTCCCATGAAAGTTCCGGCATGCCATTGAAATTCATACCGTACCACCCGACCAAAAGCGACAGGGGAAAGAAAATTGTAGTGACCAGTGTAAGGATCTTCATAATTCGGTTTTGACGGATATCGATCTCAGATTGAAACATTGTCTGAATCTGGGTACAATATTCCCGCAGCAATTGTGATTCTTCCCGTAAACGATTGACCCGGTTTTCAAACATATGGAACAGGTGTTTTTCTTCTTTCGAAAAAAAGCTGTTTTCACTCTCCTGCAGTTCACATGCCATTTCATCCAACTGTGAGTAGTAACGAAACCATGCCATAGCCTCTTTTCGCAGCTGCGTCATAGCAGCACTGCCCTCGTCCAACTGCCCGGATAATATCCGATCCTCCAGCTTCTCTGCCTGAACCTCAATCTCTTCCAAATGATAGAGATCCTTATCGATCAGCAACTCCAGAATATCATAGAAAAATCGCCCCACACTTTGCCCTGTAAAAAGTTTTTTCTTAACCAGACGTTTCATATGTGTTTGAAGTACGCCAGTATCATCTATTAAAATCGCCTGTTTGCTGGTTAGAAGATACCCACAGGCTAATCTGACTCCTGTTTTTGTAGTGCGGGGCAGGACAATTGTACCAGTAATGCAGTTTGAACGGATTTCTACTTTACAAACTTTTGCATCACGAACGGCAGGAGTATGGCAAAGTACTTTCTCCAGTCCCGACAGCTTGGGGCATTGGGACAGCTCTTCAGAATCGAGCACAACCACTGACGGGTTTTCTAGCGGGGATTCTGCCCCCATTGGCACCAAAGTTTGCTGGATTGCATACCAATTCATAAAATTTTTCTCCCTGTAGTCTTTGTTTCATCATAAGCGCACCTACAGCAAACCTGATTTAAAACAGCTTTCTTATATTGCGCCAAAAGCCATACCAACTAGTTTTACCAAAAATGCTGCTATCCAAGCAATAATACATTGTCCTACGGCCACTCCTACCGCCCATTTTCCGCCCAATTCTCTTTTGACCGAAGAGATTACCGCCACACAGGGCGTATAAAGAAGGCAGAAAACCAATAAGCTTCCAGCGGCCAATGGCGTGATGATCGTGAGAAGATTATTGGTGGATCCAACAAGAACCGATAATGTGGATACTACGCTTTCCTTCGCCATAAATCCTGTAATCAGTGCTGTAGAAATCCTCCAGTCCCCAAAACCAAGCGGTGCAAACATTGGTGCAATCAATCCGGAAAACACAGCAAGAATACTGTTTTGAGAATCTGTCACTACATTCAGGTGCATGTCAAAGGTCTGTAAGAACCAGATGATAATGGTTGCAATAAAAATAATTGTAAAAGCGCGCTGCAAGAAATCCTTTGCTTTTTCCCAAAGCAGCTGTGCTACGTTTTTAGCTCCGGGCATCCGATAGTTGGGCAGCTCCATTACAAACGGGACTGCCTCTCCCTTAAACATGGTCTTTCTCATGATAAGCGCCATAAAGATCCCCATGAGAATCCCCAGAAAATATAAACCGATCATGACAAGTGCACCGTATTTTGGAAAAAATGCCGCTGTAAAAAAGGCATAGATCGGAAGCTTGGCAGAACAGCTCATAAAAGGGGTTAAAAGGATGGTCATCTTACGGTCTCTCTCCGACGGCAGTGTTCTGCTGGCCATGACTCCTGGTACCGTACAGCCAAATCCGATCAACATCGGAACAATACTCCGTCCAGAAAGTCCGATTTTCCTGAGAAGTTTGTCCATAACAAACGCCACTCTGGCCATATAACCGCTGTCCTCTAAAATGGAAAGGAAGAAAAAGAGAGTAACGATAATCGGCAAAAAGCTCAATACGCTTCCTACGCCGTTAAAAATACCATCAATAACTAAGGAACGCAATACATCATTAACATGCCACGATTCCAATGCTGCAGCGGTTACCTGAGTAAGCCAGCCGATCCCCAGATCCAAAAGATTGGAAAGCCCCGCTCCAATTACATTAAAAGTCAGCCAGAATACAATGCCCATAATGGCTATAAATGCAGGGATGGCTGTATATTTTCCCGTGAGGATCTTATCTATTTTCACACTCCTGGCATGCTCTTTGCTTTCTTTTGGTTTCACAACCGTCTCACGGCATATCTTTTCAATAAAAGCAAACCGCATGTCAGCAATCGCTGCCGCCCGGTCAAGGCCTCTCTCAGCCTCCATCTGGCGGATAATATGCTCCAGCGCTTCCTTCTCATTTTGATCCAGATCCAACTGCTTTATGATTAACGGATCACCTTCCGCCAATTTACTTGCTGCAAATCTCAACGGGATATTTTCCCTTTTTGCATGGTCCTCGATTAGGTGCATAATGCTATGCAAACATCTATGTACGGCTCCTCCGTGATCGTTGGCATCGCATAAGTCCTTGCGTCCTGGTCTCTCCTGGTATTTTGCTACATGGATTGCATGATCGATCAGTTCCTGGATCCCCTCATTTTTAGCTGCTGAAATGGGGATAACAGGTACCCCAAGCATTTCTTCCAGTTCATTGACCCGAATAGATCCACCATTCTCTCTGACTTCATCCATCATATTGAGGGCCAGAACCATAGGAATATCCAGCTCCATGAGCTGCATGGTAAGACAAAGATTTCTCTCAATGTTTGTCGCATCTACAATGTTGATAATCCCTTTTGGATGTTCGTCCAGCACAAATTGTCTTGTTACGATCTCCTCGCTGGAATATGGCGACATAGAATAAATCCCCGGCAGATCCGTTACAAGGGTATCCGTATGTCCACGGATCGCACCATCTTTCCGGTCGACTGTCACGCCGGGGAAGTTTCCCACATGCTGGCTGGAACCGGTCAGCTGATTAAACAACGTCGTTTTTCCGCAATTCTGATTTCCTGCCAAAGCAAAAGTCAGTATCGTTCCGTCCGGAAGCGGATGCTCGTCGGCTTTGGTATGATATTTGCCACCCTCTCCCAATCCCGGATGGGCAATGTCAACTTTTGACTTTTTACTAGTTGTCTTTTCCGTGATGTCCCGCACATTTTCAATTTCTATCTTTTCTGCATCGGCTAACCGGAGTGTCAATTCATAGCCATGGATTCGGAGTTCAACAGGATCCCCCATAGGGGCGTATTTGATCATGGTAACATCTGCTGTTGGAATGAGTCCCATATCTAGGAAATGCTGTCTGAGGGCCCCTTCGCCTCCTACCATACGGACTGTAGCGGTTTTCCCTATCGGTAAATCCTTTAAAGTCACTTGGATCTCCCCTTACTCAGTACTTTATTGACAATCATCTAGTAATTTCTCAAAAAAGAGACAATACAGGCAGCCAGTTTCCCATACCACCATCGTTATGCATTCTTTTCCCAATTATGGCCTTATAAAATTTTAAAAATGCCAGGAACACTTTGGGCATTCGTCTTCATTTCCCTTTCCTACTAGAACTGCAACGATGATATTCACTTTTCTAAACAGTAAAAATTGAAAAGGTAATTCTCCAAGATCCAAATCGACAAATTGTCACATAATTCTAATTATACAAACTAACATCCCATTTATCAACCAACATCTCTCAATAAATCACAATTCATCATACGGTAAGCAGGCAGGAAATAAAAAATAACCGGAAGGTATGGATCCTTCCGGTTATTTTCTGCTGCAATCAGATTACATGATGTTCTTTGAGTAGTTTCTCGATATCAGTTCCCTTGATTTTACGAAGCAGTTCTTTCAGTGCAAGCTTTTCAATCAGATCCATGCTCATATCGGTGACCTTTTTTCCATCACGAAGCTTTACAGTAGCATCCAGCAGGTCGCGGATATCGTATACACTGCCCCAGACTTCCGGTACGCCACGGTCGATATTTAGCAGCGTATAGACTGCCTCCATTCCAGTGCGCATGGAATATTCCGTCGTGAAGATGGTATCCCTGGCAGTCTCTGCGAACTGTCCCAGAAAAGCAAAGTTTACAGCGCCGTCTGGCACCACTTTCGGCCGGTCTCCAGCCGCCCTGGGCATAAAGAAAGCGGTAATATACGGCATCATGCAGGGAACTGTATTAGCGCTATGTTCTGCCATATCTTCAATTTCATTTTCCGGTACACCCAGATGATAAAGCCATTCCATGCAAATCTCCTTACCGGTACATTCCCGCATGGTCTTCTTTACATAGTTACCAGGCTTGTCACTAAACAATCCGTAAATCCAACCTACCAACTGTCCCTTTGGCTGGCTGCGGAACTGTGGTTGCCGATTAAACGTCCAACTCATGAGCCAATTGGAATCCTTGACGGTTACAATTCCACCGGTAACAACCTTCCCAGAAAACGGATCCCTTTTACAGATTTTTTGAATATAAGGCGGGATCTTACCATCTAACGTAGTGACGGTTGCGCTCATCCAATTGCTCTGTTCCGGATTGCTGCAGAATTTGTCAGGATGTCCGAAAGAGGGATCTTGTGCCGCAATCTTCCGCCACATGTCCCAACCGCCTCCGGCCTTGATTTCTGTTTTGAATGGGGCTGGAGTATCCTGAGAACCGATGGCTGAATTTTCGACGCATCCTCCATTGGTGATAAAGACCAGATCATTTTCTGTCAAGTCAATGTGATCTTCCTGGCCTTCTCGCAATAGTACGATCCGTTTTGCCTGCTTTTTGTCCTTCTCAATATCAAACTCTACATTAATAACCTGCGTGTGGTAATGAAATTGGACGCCGAAGCTCTCCAAATATTTTATCATAGGCAGAATCATGGATTCGTACTGATTGTATTTGGTAAACCGGAGCGCTGTGAAATCCGGCAGCCCACCAATGTGGTGGATATAGCGTCTAATATACAGTTTCATCTCCAAAGCACTGTGCCAATTCTCAAAGGCAAACATTGTGCGCCAGTACAGCCAAAAGTTGGAATCGAACACCTCATTATCAAAAACGTCTGTAATACGCTTATCGTATAAATCTTCGTCAGGAGTAAAGAACAATTTCATAATTTCCATTGCACCTTTATCACTGATTGCAAATTTTCCGTCAGTATGAGCATCTTTCCCCTGATTCTGTGTTGCTCTCATGAGAGAGTAGTTTGGATCTTTTTTATTGAGCCAGTAATATTCATCCAGGACGCTGATTCCTTCGGTCTCGATGGACGGGATTGAACGGAATAAATCCCACATACACTCGAAATGGTTATCCATTTCACGCCCGCCTCTCATGACGTATCCGATGCCGGGATATTCATAGCCATCGCAGGCTCCGCCAGGTAGATCTTCCTTCTCTAGAATATGAATGTGATCCCCTTTCATCTGCCCATCCCTGACCAGGTAACAGGCGGCTGTCAAAGCTGCCAAACCGGATCCTACGATATATGCCGATTTATGATCTACACCTTCCGGCTTCTGCGGACGAGCAAAAGCTTCGTAATTTCCACTTGAATAGTACATATAAAAGCCTCCTTATAATGTTGACCTTTCGTTTGTGTTGCTTTGTTCTGAGTCCCATTATAGGAGATGAGCCTTATCTTACAATAAACAAAGAAACCGCTGTGATAAAAATTTTATCACAGCGGCGAGATTGTATAATTCTTTGTCATTTTGACCGTTTTGTTTTATTTGGATCTGTCCGATAACTGTTAAGGGCATGAATGAAAGTTCCCTGTAAAAGAGGCTCCATCCGATCGATGATCTCCTGAGGATCTTTTTTCATCCCGTCTTTGATCCATTCCAGCATAATGCCAACAAAACTGAATTTATAAAAGTTTGCAATAAACGCTTTATCTTCATCGATAACGGACATATCAGCAGCTTTTTCTTCAACTACATCGATTAAAAGATCGTACACAACTTTATAAAGATACTGTTCTACTTGTTCACGGCTGACAGAGCGATATACGTTGAAAATAAAAGCTTTGTTTTCCTTGACTTCCTGAAAAATATTTAGAAATCCCTTTTGCCAGGTATCATAAGTTTTATTTCCTTCCAGCGCCTTTTGTGCATCTTCCATGCAAGCCCATTCTACTAAGTCATAAATATCTTTGAAGTGATAATAAAAAGTCATGCGGCTGATTCCACAATCTTCTGTAATATCACTGATGGTGATCTTATTGAATGGTTTTTGTAACATGATGTTTTTTAAAGAATTTTCCAAAGCCCTTTTTGTTGTTTGCGACATTACTATCCCCACCTATAATTTGTGTCAGTGCATACTTTATTATAAATTTTAGAATTTATCATTGAATGCTTTTTTATTTTACCACATTTATTTCAATATAGAAGATCACGACTTCCATTTTCTCTTTTGGTTTACGCTGTAAAAAAGATACCCTCTATCAGCGCGAGCAGAAAGCTTCAAAATAAAAAAGCCTGCGGTGCGCGACTTGCTCACCGCAGGTGTGGGTTTACGCTACCAAATAGATACCCGCTGAAAACGCGGAAAAAAACAAAACGGCTCCCCACAAACGTGAGGAGCGCGATTTGCAAGCAGGCTCAGCCTGCTGGGTTTGTGCTACAAAAAAGATACCCTGCCATAAACGCGAGTGGACAGATAAAATAAAAACCGAGCCCGGAACGCGATGTGCGTCCAGGCTCAGCCTGGTGCCAGTGGCCGGACTCGAACCGGCACGGTGTCGCCACCGGTGGATTTTGAGTCCACTACGTCTGCCAATTCCATCACACTGGCACATGAGACGAATAGTATTATATATCAGCTTCCCAATAAAATCAAGCCCTAATTTCAATTTTTTTGCTTTTATCTTTTGTTTTTCTTTAATTTATATGATTCAGATATAAAAAATATCATATAAAGAATAACTCTAGCCCTTTTTCCTATTTTCGTTTATAATTGAATTGTTTTCAGCATAGTAAATTGCGTTACTCTGTCGTACTATTCAGACAATCCCCTTATTCAGCCTCTCGACTATGACTGTTATTATATCCATCCAGAACACCGTCAGGAACTTTGCGAGATTTTGGAGAAATATCGTCGTTCTTTTTCTTCCTTAAAGCCTTCCAAAACTCGTATGATTAATCCTGTGGAATTCGGTATCTTTTCCTGCGCTTTTGAGGAGATTGTACGCTTTTTTAATGACGATATCTCAATCGGTCTAGCTCATTTCATGACCATGCATAATCACTTGGAGGATTATTCTCAAAGAGCCGTCGGATTTTATTTGGATAATACCATCTTAAAAGTGGTGAGCTGTTGGGACTACAGCTTTCAGGTCCTCAATCAATTTTGGGGATTGGATTTTCTAAGTTCAGCCCGGTCCCGGGAGATCCTATCTGATATCTATCAGAAACGCTGGAAAGTAGTAGAAACTGGAGATAGCTTTACTTTAGCTTGTTCTGATTACTCGGAAAAGCAATTGGCCGAAATCAACGAGAAATTGAAACAGGCTTTGGTTGTTCTCCATGCCGATAATTTTAAAAAACAAGTCAAGCGCAGCAAAAAAATTGCTCTCACTCCTGAGTTGGATCGGCTGATGGAACTATTCAACAGTCAGCCCTGCAAAGAACTCCGAACCCAATGGAGGAATCACGTCACTCACGGAGCTTCTATGACTTTCGGATTGCATATCAGTGGTATTAACTCTACCCTACCAACAGAAGGACTTTCTTTTACCCATCCTGCGAAACGAAGAGATGATATGTTATGCTTACTCCAGCAGAATATGGATGTTTTGCAGAAAGGAATCCAGCTTGTCCACGATATCGTATGGGATAACATCGTCCCGAATAGCAGGCAAAACAGTGGAAAGATGTTCTATGGTGTGCAGCTGGACTGTCCCAACTGTGACTTCAAGGATTGCTTGACTCAAGACGTATTTGATTTACTTCATGCGAAAGGACGTGTCCCCCGCTTTGACTGTCCCAAGTGCCGATCACCGCTTACCGTTCTCCAACATCTTGAGATGGCTGAACGGGATTATAACTGGCTGCTCTTTAACGTGGAAAAATTTGAAGGACATCTTCAAAACTATTTAAAAGATTCATCCTCTTAAACACATTTGATATAATGTCTTACATAAAACAATCCTCCTGAGAGAAAGACTTCTCCCAGGAGGATGCTTTATTGTGCTTTAAAATCCATCTTCATGACAAAGATATTTTTTAGCACATGTCCAAACTAGTTTCATTGAGATTCAGGCTATGATTTGCTATTCCGGATGGGAAAGCGTATCACCTGACATTTTGGGAACAATGAAATGAGTTTTTGTTAGTTGCTGCCCTTCAGGCCATTCTCGTAGCTCTCGATCATTTTCTTGACCATCTGGCCACCGATGGAGCCGGCCTGACGAGAGGTCAAATCACCGTTGTAACCCTGCTTGAGGTTTACGCCAACTTCGCTGGCGGATTCCATCTTAAAACGGTTGAGGGCTTCGCGAGCTTCGGGGACTACCAGATTGTTACTACTTCTAGACATTGAGGATACACTCCTTAAACTTGTTTTTTTGTTTTTTCTTTTGCGTTTTTCCTTACTGCGTTTGCAATCATAGTGTATGCTATGAATCCGGTTTCTATCAGATGTAAATTTTCGCTTTTTTCCCAGAAGCTTCCGCTGAATTTAAAAAGACGAAAAAAGATTTTTATCCATGCTTTTTGTCGTCTTTACTTTTTGGCAAAGTAACAGTATGATAGAGATAGTGGTAAGCCTTGGATTCATTTAGATTCTTACCCGGAATGTCAAAAACGTTGACATTTTATTTTACATAGAAAAGATGATGCTTTGATGTTTATCGCTGATTTTCATATCCATTCTAAATATTCTAGGGCGACTAGCAGACAATGCGTCCCTGAATACT
Organism: Solibaculum mannosilyticum; assembly: GCF_015140235.1. Lineage (GTDB taxonomy): Bacteria > Bacillota > Clostridia > Oscillospirales > Acutalibacteraceae > Solibaculum > Solibaculum mannosilyticum. The sequence goes on from NZ_AP023321.1 coordinate 1,296,770, forward strand.
TGGATCTTTGGGCCAGACGCAAAGGCCTTTCTCTTATTGGCACAGGTGATTTCACCCATCCCGCTTGGAGAGAAGAACTCAAAGAGAAATTAGAGCCGGCGGAAGAAGGTCTTTTTCAATTGAAAAAGGAGTATTGTCTCCCGGAAGCATTGGCATCTGGAGGCCCGGATCCCCGTTTTATTCTTTCCAGTGAGATCAGTTCCATTTATAAAAAGAACGGTAAAGTTCGTAAAATTCACAATGTTATCCTTCTCCCTGGTCTAGAGGATGCAGAAAAACTTTCTCATCGCCTGGAGCTCATTGGGAACCTTCATTCTGACGGTCGTCCCATCTTAGGGCTCGATAGCCGCGATCTTTTGGAGATTACATTGGAGTGTTGTCCCACCGCACTTTTTATCCCCGCTCATATCTGGACGCCTCATTTCTCCCTCTTCGGCGCCTACTCGGGATTTGACAGCATTGAAGAGTGCTTTGAAGACTTAACGCCTCATATTTTCGCATTGGAAACTGGATTATCCTCAGATCCCCCTATGAACTGGCGGCTTTCGGCCCTGGATCGATTCACTCTGGTTTCCAATTCCGACGCCCACTCTCCTTCCAAACTCGCTCGAGAAGCGAATCTTTTTCACACGGAGCTTTCTTATTCCGCTATTTTGAAAGCTCTAAAGGATCCTAAAAACAACGGATTCGGCGGTACCATTGAATTTTTTCCTGAGGAAGGAAAATACCACTACGATGGACACAGGCCTTGTAAGGTATGTCTCAAGCCGTCGGAGACCATCTCTGCAAACGGCAGATGTCCGGTATGTGGCCGTCGTATTACGGTAGGAGTTCTGCATCGAGTGGAGGAGCTGGCCGACCGTCCAGAGAATTTCTTGTTGCCCGACGCCATGCCTTTTGAAAGTCTGGTACCGCTTCCTGAGGTCATCGCCGCCTCCTTGGGATGCACTCCTGCCAGCATCAAAGTGGAGCGTCAATATGAATCTATTCTCCATCAAGTGGGCTCGGAGCTTTTTATTTTGCGAGAAGCACCCATTGAAGAGCTTCAGCATCATGCGGGACGGTGCATCGCCGAAGGAATCCGCCGTCTGCGGTCCGGCGAGGTGGATCTAAATCCCGGCTACGACGGTGAATACGGTAAAATCAAATTGTTTGACGAAAAAGAACTGGAGTGGATGGCTGGACAAATTTGCCTGTTTGGGGATGAGATCGCACCGGTTTTAAAAAAGAAGAAATCGTCGTCTAAAAAGGAATCTCTTCCCACCTCTTCCTCTGAAGAAGCAGAACAACAGGAAAACCATCCCGAACATTCTCCTGATCCCCATTATGGGCTCAATGAACAGCAATGGGAAGCCGCTTCTACATCCAGTGGGACGGTGGCTGTAGTGGCCGGCCCTGGAACTGGCAAAACACGTACCCTGGTTTACCGAATCGCCTATTTGGTAGAGCAATGTGGGATTAAGCCTTCCCAGATCACCGCTGTGACCTTTACCAATAAGGCCGCAGGTGAAATGCGGCAACGTTTGGAGGAACATTTTCAAAACAAACGTATGGTCCGTTCCATGACCATCGGCACCTTCCACTCTATCTGCCTTCAGATGTTATCCAAGTGGAGGGAGCATGTTTCGGTTATCGATCAATATGAAACCTTGTCCATTGTAGAAGATCTAATTGCCCAGCAGGGAAGTAAGTTTTCCCCGAGAGATGCTTTGGAATGCATCTCCAAAATCAAAAACGGTATGATGGATCGGGAAGAATCCCCGCTTGCTGCTTCTCTCTGCGATGCTTACTGCGCTCGTATGAAGCAGGCAGACGCCTTGGATTATGACGATATTTTATTAGAAGTGCTGGAGCATTTTAAATCTTTAGAGAAGCCTGATAAAAAGCTTCTGAAGCCTTTCACCCATCTTCTGGTCGATGAATTCCAGGATATCAATCTCATTCAATACGAGTTGATTCAGCTGTGGGGTCAGATGAGCGAAAGCTTATTTGTCATCGGTGATCCCGATCAGGCTATTTACGGCTTCCGGGGATCGGATTCCCACTGCTTTGAACGTTTTGAGGAGCAATATCCCGATCTTAAGTCGGTCCGCCTTACGCAAAACTATCGTTCTACCCCGGACATCTTAGGATGCGCTCTGTCGGTTATCGCTAAAGGAGAGGATCCACAGAAAAATCATGCTTTGACGGCCATGCGTCCCGATGGTGAGAAAGTCCATCTGATGACGGCCAAAGAACCTTTGACCGAAGCCATTTTCGTAGCAAAAGAAATTGGACATCTCATGGGCGGCATCGATATGCTGGAAGCCCACAATGTTCAATCCTCCGCCCAGCGGGAGGACGGTAAACCTTTGGGATTTTCCGATATGGCTATCTTGTACCGCACCCATCGTCAAGCTGAAATTCTGGAACAATGCTTAATCAAGGAAGGCATTCCGTATACGGTAGCCGGACGAGAATCCTTTTTAGCCGATCCCGCTGTACAGCATGCTGTGGCCTTTTTCCGATTCTTGCAAAGTCCCAGTGACCTTTTGTCTTTGAGCGTCTGCCTCAAGGGATGCTCTTTGCCGAGTGTCCAGGTTCAGGCCCTCCAAGGCCTATATGAAAAAGCGGAAGAGCAGAGTGTCGATGTGTTGTGTACGCTCATTCAACAGGGAGATTTTAAGGAAGAGGCTTGGAACTTCCTGCTTCAATTATTGCAAACCTATCAGCCTATGTCGGCAAAAGGGAAACCGGTAAAATTGCTGGAACAATGGATTTCAGACAATGGATTGGCTCAGTCCGTCCCCATGGAAAAGCTTCTTAATGTAGCCGTGATGCATTCGGACCTTTCTTCGTTTTTACAGAATTTGGCCTTGGGTAAGGAGGCCGACGTGGTTCGTTCAGGAAGCCGGTCCTATCGTTCCGACGCCGTTACCCTGATGACACTGCACGGTTCCAAGGGGCTTGAATTTCCAGTGGTGTTTTTGTGCGGTGTAAACGACAAATCTATCCCGTTACAGAGCTCTCATCGTCCAAGCGATGTGGAGGAGGAACGCCGTCTTTTCTACGTGGGCATGACTCGGGCTCAGGATTGTTTGTATCTCATGACCTCCCCCGCCCCATCCATTTTCTTGCGCGATATTCCCAAGGGAAGTCTTTTGGAACAAAACGCGCTTCCGCCCAGTCCTCCCAAGGTCAAACAGTTCAGTTTATTCGATCTGTAAAGGAAAGCTCAAAATTCGTTGAAATGGGAGAAATCCTAAGATATTGTTGTCCGTCCCGACGCTAATTTAGAATAATCAATTTTTTTTGATAAAACTGTTGATTTTTTAGGATATACCGCATATAATCTAGTTCGTGTAGCATACGGTTCGTGTGCTCTATCAGCGCCCGGGACGACGAGCGAGAAAGGTTGTGATGATAGGGTTGGAAAAAAAGCTGACCTTATACGGCTTTAACAACCTCACAAAAACACTTAGCTTTAACATTTATGATGTTTGCTATGCTAAAAGTGAGCGTGAGCAAAAGGATTACATCGCCTACATCGACGAACAATACAATTCCGACCGTCTGACAAAGATCCTCTGTGACGTCACTGAGATGATCGGCGCCCATGTGCTCAATATCTCCAAGCAGGATTATGAGCCTCAAGGTGCCAGCGTCACTTTGCTGATCGCAGAGGAATCCATGATGTCCGGTCTTCGCCCGGAGGAATCCCAGGAAGAGGATTTGGCTATCATCAACCGGCGGGAAGCGGTAGTAGGCCATTTAGATAAAAGCCATGTGACGGTACACACTTATCCGGAGTATCATCCGGATAACGCCATCGCCACCTTCCGAGTGGACATCGACGTCGCCACCTGCGGCAAGGTCTCCCCTCTCAACGCTTTGGATTATCTCATCGGCAGCTTTGATTCGGATATTATCACCATTGATTACCGCGTCCGTGGTTTTACCCGGGATGTCAATGGCCGCAAGCTCTTTATGGATCACGGCATCGCCTCCATCCAGGATTACATCGACGACGAGACACTGCTTAAGTATGACGCGGTGGATGTCAATGTGTACCAGGCAAATCTCTTTCATACAAAAATGTTAATCAAGGAGTTAAAGCTCCAGAATTACTTATTTAATACCGATATTTATGAATTGCCGCCGCGGCAGAGGCTGGATATTACCAACAGTCTCCGTCGTGAGATGATCGAGATCTTCAGCGGCGTCAATATCTATTGAAAAGGGTGGTTGATATGAAAATGCACCTTTTTCAAGACAGGGCTCCTCTGCGGGATGCCCTATTGCAATACAAGCAAAACCGCATCCTTCCCTTTGACGTCCCTGGCCACAAGCAGGGTAAAGGGAATCCTCGGCTGCGGGAATTTTTGGGTGAAAAATGCTTAGCGGTGGACGTCAATTCCATGAAGCCGCTGGATAATTTGAGTCATCCCGTTTCAGTTATCAAGGAGGCGGAGGAGCTGGCAGCCGATGCGTTCGGCGCGGACCACGCCTTTTTTATTGTCAATGGAACAACCGCAGCCGTCCAGGCCATGGTCATGACGGCCTGTAAACGGGGGGATAAGATCATCATGCCACGCAACGTCCACATCAGCGCCATCAACTCCCTGATTTTGTGCGGCGCTGTGCCGGTGTATGTCAATCCCGGCGTCAATTCCAAGCTGGGTATCCCACTGGGCATGACGGTGGAAGATGTAAAAAAGGCCATTGAGAAAAATCCAAACGCCAAGGCGGTGTTTGTCAACAACCCCACCTATTACGGCATCTGTTCGGATCTGAAAGCCATCGTCAAACTGGCCCATGCCCACGGTATGATGGTATTGGTGGACGAGGCTCACGGCACCCATTTCTATTTCGGAGAAGGATTGCCGCCTTCGGCTATGTCCTGCGGCGCCGATATGGCGGCTGTCAGCCTCCATAAGACGGGAGGTTCTCTCACTCAAAGCTCCCTCCTGCTCATTCGGAATGGATTAAATGTCGGTTATGTCCGTCAGATCCTAAGCCTGACCCAGACTACCAGCGCCTCCTATTTGCTTTTGTCGTCGCTGGACATCAGCCGACGCAACCTGGCTTTGCACGGCAAAGAGATTTTTGCACGTGTCCTGGACCTGGTGGAATACGCCCGTGGAGAAATCAATCTAATCGGTGGCTATTATGCTTACGGCAAGGAGATGGAGGGACATCCGGCCGTCCACGCCTTTGACCGAACCAAGCTCTCGGTATTCACACGCGGCATCGGCTTGGCCGGCATTGAGATTTACGACATGCTGCGGGACGACTACGGCATCCAGATCGAATTCGGCGATATCGGGAACATCTTGGCTATCGTCTCGGTGGGAGACAACGAATTGGCGGTGGAACGGCTTGTGTCGGCCCTCTATGAGATCCGCCGTCTCAAATCCAAGGATCCTACCGGCATGTTTGACCATGAGTACATCACTCCCAGGGTGGAGATGTCTCCCCAAGAGGCCTTTTACGCTAATAAGGTCTCCCTCCCCCTGCGTCAGAGCATCGGCTTTCTGTGCGGTGAATTCGTCATGTGTTACCCTCCCGGCATCCCTATTTTGGCTCCCGGCGAACGCATTACCCGGGAAATTATCGACTACACCATCTATGCCATGGAGAAGGGCTGTCTTTTGACCGGTATGCAGGATATCTCTGTGGAAACCATTAAAGTCGTGGAGGGATAAGGGTTGGAATTGTGGTTTACCGAACATCATACCAAAAACGTCCGCCTTTCCATCAAGGTGGATAAACAGCTTTTTACCAAACAAAGCTCTTTTCAGCGCATTGATATTTTTGAATCCAGGGAGTTTGGTCGCTTTCTCACCTTGGACGGTTACATGATGCTGACCGAAAAGGATGAATTCATCTATCATGAGATGATTGTACATGTCCCTATGGCCTCCAACCCGGATATTAAGAAGGTGCTGGTCATCGGGGCCGGGGACGGCGGCGCCATCCGGGAGCTTTGCAAATATCCGGCGGTGGAGCATATCGATATGGTGGAGATCGACAAGGACGTGGTGGACGCTTGTCGGGATTATCTCCCCAGTGTGGCCTGCAAGCTGGACGACCCTAGAGTCCACATCACTTACGAGGACGGATTGCGATTTGTCCGCCGCAAAGAGGATGAATACGATCTCATCATAGTGGATTCCACCGATCCTTTTGGTCCCGGCGAAGGACTTTTTACTAAGGAATTCTATGGCAATTGCTATAAGGCCCTGACGGCCAACGGTATCCTGGTCAATCAGCACGAATCTCCCTTTTATCCAGACGATGCCCGTGCCATGCAACGGGCCCACTACCGTATTCGGGAATGCTTTCCGTTGAGCCGGGTGTATCAGGCTCATATTCCCACCTATCCATCGGGACATTGGTTGTTTGGTTTTGCATCCAAGGGTATTGATCCCTTAAAAGCCAATCTCTCTCAGTGGGAAAAACTAGAACTTACCACCCGGTATTACAATACTGATATCCACAAAGGTAGCTTCGCGCTGCCGACCTATGTGAAAGATCTGTTAGGTGATGAAAATGAATCCCAATATTGAAACCTTTATCGGCTGTGACGCGCCTTATGACGAGGCCGAAATCGTGTTATTCGGCGCGCCCTATGATTCTACCACATCTTTTCGTCCCGGAACCCGGTTCGGATGCAAAGCCATTCGCAGCGAATCCTTTGGTCTAGAGACCTACAGTCCCTACCAGGACCGGGATTTAACCGATATCTCGGTGTTCGACGCCGGGGACTTGGAACTGGTATTCGGCAATTCTCCCAGGGCTTTGGATCAGATCCAGGAGATGACGGCTCAGATCTTGGAGGATGGTAAAATCCCCTGTATGGTGGGAGGCGAACATCTGGTGACGCTGGGCGCTTTTCGGGCGGTACAAAAAAAATATCCAGACGTCCACATCATCCACTTTGACGCTCACGCCGATCTGCGGGAGGACTATTTGGGCGAACGCCTCTCCCACGCGTCGGTGCTGCGCCGGTGTTGGGAACTGGTGGGCGACGGACGCATCTATCAGTTCGGCATCCGTTCGGGCGACCGGGAGGAATTCAACTGGGGAAAGAATCACGTCTTTACCAATAAGTTCGACTTCCGCTGGTTGGACGACATCATTGTGGGACTAGGGGACAAGCCGGTGTACTTTACGCTGGACTTGGATGTATTGGATCCTTCGGTCTTCCCTGGGACAGGCACTCCCGAAGCCGGCGGCGTCACATTCCTGCAACTGCTGGAGGCTGTCCGGAAATTGGAAAACCTGCATATCGTCGGGTTCGACGTCAACGAGCTTTCCCCTATGTACGATCAAAGCGGCGTATCCACTGCGGTGGCGGGTAAGATCATCCGGGAACTGCTCCTCCTCTTTGCCAAGAAGAGAAGGGATTCGTAATTTTTTGTTTCTCAGAAGGCAGGGGGCTGCCTTCTTTTTTCGATCATACGATCACATACAGGAATAAAATATTTGGAGGGATTGAACGTGGGAAAAGTTTTAATCATCGGCGCCGGCGGCGTCGCTAGTGTCGCTGTCCACAAATGCTGTCAGTATCCGGAGGTGTTTGAGGAGATCTGCATCGCCAGCCGCACCCTCTCCAAGTGCGACGCCCTCAAGCAAAAGCTGGACGGCGGTAAAACCAAGATCCAAACCGCCCAGGTAGATGCCGACAATACCGACGAAGTGGTTGCTCTCATTGAGAAGTTCAAACCGGACGTGGTGCTCAATCTGGCCCTGCCCTACCAGGATCTGACCATTATGGATGCCTGTCTTGCCACCGGCGTCCATTACGTGGACACCGCCAACTACGAGCCCAAGGATGTGGCAAAATTTGAATACAAGTGGCAATGGGCCTATCGGGAACGCTTTGAGAAAGCCGGTCTCATCGCCCTGCTGGGTAGTGGATTTGATCCCGGCGTCACCGGTGTGTTTTCGGCCTACGCTCAGAAGCATCACTTTGACGAGATCCGTCAGATCGATATCGTGGACGCCAACGCCGGTGATCACGGTCTCCCCTTTGCCACCAACTTTAATCCCGAGATCAACATCCGTGAGGTCAGCGCCAAGGGCAGCTATTTTGAAAACGGCAAGTTTATTGAGACCGATCCCATGTCCATTAAACGGGTGTACAATCTCCCTGAAATCGGCCCCAAGGATATCTACCTGCTCCACCACGAGGAAATGGAATCATTGGCTCTCAACATCAAGGGCATTCAGAAGATCCGTTTCTGGATGACATTCTCTCAGAGCTATCTCACCCATCTGAAGGTATTGGAAGATGTGGGTATGACCTCCATTGAACCCATTCTGTTTGAAGGCAGGGAGATCATCCCCCTCCAGTTCCTCAAGGCGGTATTGCCCGATCCCGCCACTCTGGCTCCCCGTACCAAAGGTAAAACCAACATCGGCTGCATCTTCCAGGGCGTCAAGGACGGCAAAGAAAAGACCTATTATCTCTACAACGTCTGCGATCATCAGGCATGCTACCGTGAGGTAGGCAGTCAGGCCATTTCCTACACCACCGGCGTCCCCGCTATGATCGGCACCGCCATGATCCTCACCGGTAAGTGGAATACCCCAGGCGTCCACAACATCGAGGAATTCGATCCCGATCCCTTTATGGACATGCTCAATCGTTTTGGTCTGCCGTGGCAGGAGAGCTTCCAGCCGGAGCTCATCGACTGAGGGCCGCGGGATGAATTGTTTTGATCAAGTGCCGACCCCGTCCTTTGTGGTGGATGAAGGGCTGTTGAAACGGAATCTGGAGCTTTTACAGTCTATCCAGCAGCGCACCGGATGCAAGATCCTGTTGGCCCAAAAGGCCTTTTCCATGTATCGCGTTTATCCCTTGATAGGGCGCTATTTGGCTGGAACTACAGCAAGTTCCCTCTTCGAGGCCAGGCTCGGCCGGGAGGAAATGGGAGGAGAAGTGCACATCTATTCCCCGGCCTATCGAGAGGACGAGATGGATCAAATCGCCTCCATCTGCGACCATATTGTCTTTAACTCCCCCAGCCAATGGATGCGCTTCCGAAATCAAATTCAGGCATCGGGACGCAGTATTTCCTGCGGCATCCGGATTAACCCTGAATATTCGGAGATTGAAACCGATCTCTATAACCCCTGTTTCACCGGTTCTCGTATGGGTACTACCTTAGCCCATTTGGATCCCGCCCAAATGGAGGGCATCGAGGGCCTTCATTTCCACACCATGTGCGAACAAAATTCCGATACCCTAGCCCGTACCATCCAAGTGGTGGATGAAAAATTCGGTCATCTTCTCCAACACATGAAATGGATCAATTTTGGCGGCGGGCATCATATCACTCGCTCGGACTACGATGTGGAATGCCTTATCCGATCCATCACCTTTATGCAGGAAAAATACGGTCTTCAAGTCTACTTAGAGCCGGGCGAAGGCGTGGTGCTCAACACCGGCTTTTTGGTGACGTCGGTGCTGGATACCCTTCAGAACGGCATGGATCTGGCCATCGTGGATACTTCCGCTGCCTGCCACATGCCCGACGTTTTGGAGATGCCCTATCGTCCCCCCCTGCTGGGATCGGGTGATCCGGATGAATATCCTTACACCTATCGTTTGGGCGGTCCCACCTGTCTGGCCGGCGACATCATTGGAGACTACTCCTTCCCCCATCCCCTAAAGCCGGGAGATCGTTTGGTGTTCGGCGATATGGCTCTCTACACCATGGTCAAGACCAACACCTTTAACGGCGTGAACCTTCCCTCTATTGTACTTCAGCACGAGGATGGAAGCTTTGAAATCGTCAAACAGTTTGGATATGAGGATTTTAAATCCCGCTTATCCTAAAATAGTATCCAAGAAGCAGCCGGAGATATATCAATCCCTCGGCTGCTTTTTTGCGTCCTTTTGGCATGTTTTCCGTTTTTTATCCCATAATGATACTTGCAGAAAAATTGGGAGATGGATTTTTTAAGAAAATTTTGCCTCTACAAATCGCCAAAAAAGCGGGAATTTGGACTTTAAGCCCTGTACATCATGCCCGTCATGTGGTATAATTTTGAAGATATTTTTTAAAGAACATACAAGGTTCTAATTCATTAAATCTGCCTGGCCTTCTGGGTCGGGATTACGAAGGGAATGTCATGCTCATGTCTGCCAACCAGTATAGGACTCACAGCTGCGGAGAACTCACCGAGAAAAATCTCAATGAAATGGTCATCCTGTCCGGATGGGTGGATACCATCCGCGATCATGGCGGCGTCGCTTTCGTCGACCTGCGGGATCAGGATGGCATTACCCAAGTGGTGATCCATGATGATAATTTGCTCAAAGACGTCCATAGGGAAACTGTGGTGTGCGTCCGAGGCAAAGTGGTAAAGCGGGACGAGGAAACCATTAATCTTAAAATCCCCACCGGTACCTTGGAGGTCATGGTGGACAGCTTGGAGATTTTAGGTTATTCCAATCCCAATCTGCCCTTTGAGATTCAAAATTCCACCGAGACCCGTGAGGATGTCCGACTCCGATATCGTTTCCTGGATCTGCGCAATCCCAAGGTGCATGACAATATCCTGTTCCGCTCCAAAGTGGTCAGCTTCCTGCGCCGCAAGATGGAGGATTTGGGGTTTGACGAAATTAACACCCCTATTCTGACCTGTTCTTCTCCCGAAGGCGCCCGCGATTATATCATCCCCTCCCGCAAATACGAGGGCAAATTCTACGCCTTGCCTCAGGCTCCCCAGCAGTTTAAGCAGCTCCTGATGGTGGGCGGCTTCAACAAATACTTCCAGATCGCCCCCTGTTTCCGCGATGAGGACGCCCGCGCCGACCGTTCCCCCGGCGAATTCTACCAGCTGGACTTTGAGATGGCTTTTGCCACACAGGAAGATGTCTTTGCTGTGGCCGATGAAGTGCTTTACGATGTGTTTACCACCTTTAGCGATAAAAAGGTTTCTCCCAAGCCTTTCGTCCGTATCCCGTACGAAGAGGCCATGCTTAAATACGGCACCGATAAGCCGGACTTGCGCAATCCCCTGGTCATCACCAACCTGTCCGACTTTTTTGTGGACGTAGACTTTATGCCCTTTAAGAACCGGCCTGTCCGTGGTATCGTGGTGGAGGACTGCGCCAAGATGCCCAAGTCCTTCTTTGAGAACATGCTCAAGTACGCCACATCCATCGGTATGAAGGGTCTTGGTTACCTGACCATGCTGGAGGGCATGCAGTTCAAAGGCCCCATCGCCAAGTTCCTCACACCTGAGAAGCAGCAGGAATTGGTGGATCGTCTCTCCCTCAAAAAGGACGATACCCTCTTCTTCATCAGCGACGCTAAGACGGTGGTGGATCGTCTGGCCGGCCTGATCCGCACTGAGCTCGCCGAACGCAAGGGCATCATCGACAAGGACCGCTTTGAATTCTGCTACATCACCGATTTTCCCATGTACGAGAAAAATGAAGAGGGTAACATCGACTTCACCCACAATCCCTTCTCCATGCCCCAGGGTGGTTTAGAAGCTTTGGAAACCATGAATCCTTTGGACATCAAAGCTTATCAGTACGATATTGTATGCAACGGCGTGGAGCTTTCCTCTGGTGCTGTACGTAATCATCGTCCCGACATTATGGTCAAGGCCTTCGAAATCGCCGGCTACTCCAAGGACGAAGTGGAGAAGCGTTTCGGCGCCCTCTACAACGCCTTCCAGTACGGCGCTCCCCCTCATGCCGGTATGGCTCCTGGTGTGGACCGTATGATTATGCTGCTCAAGGATGAGGAAAGTATCCGTGAAGTTATCGCATTCCCCATGAACGCTTCGGCTCAGGATCTGCTGTTAGGCGCTCCCGGCAATGTTACCGAACAGCAGCTGCGTGAAGTACACATCAAATTAAGATAAATAAGGAATCGTGATCGACATGCAACTAACAAACGATTTACTGACCACTATGGAAGACCTCGCCCTGGTGCACTTTGAAGGTGCTGAGCGTGACGCCGCTGTGGCCGATCTGGAGGAAGTGCTCTCCTGCTTAGAGGGCATTCAATCGGTTGACACAGGCGACCGTCAGCCTCTGATCCATATTTTACAGCGGGAAAATGTCTTCCGTGACGACGTGGTCCATGAATTTCCTCGCCAGGATGAGATCCTGCAAAATGCTCCGGACGAATACGAGCATTATTTTGTCGCGCCCCCCACTTTTGATTAAGGTTGGATGATACGATGAGTAACAAGATTGAGACAGCTTTGTCACTGTCCGCCAGCATTCAAGGGGGTCAGGTCAGCGTGCTGGACGCCCTCTCCCCTATGATAAATTCTATCGAACAAGATTCCAGTCTGTTTGCATTGTTCGACCGTCAATCGGTCTTGGATCAGATCCAGAAGGTACAGCAGCGCCTGGATGCAGGCGAATCCCTTCCTTTGGCCGGTATTCCTGTGGGGGTGGGCGAAAACATCTGTACCCTCAATGAAGAAACCGCATCGGGTTCCAAGATGCTTGGTGGTTTTAAGCCTCCTTTTGAGGCGACAGCTGTCACCAAGCTAAAAGAAGCCGGCGCCATCATCATGGGCAAGCTCCGTGTGGATGAATTCGCCTGTGACGGCCTCGGTTGTACTGCTCCCCAAGCTGTCGCACAGGATCAGGTTCTACTTGCTTTTTGCACCGATACGGCGGGTTCCTTACGCGTCCCTGCCGCTCTAGCCAAAGTATGTTGTGTACGTCCCAGCTATGGCTCGGTCTCCCGCAGCGGTACCGTGGCTTATGTTTCCTCCATGGATCAGATCTGTATCCTCGGAAATCATCTTGGCGACTGTGCCGCCGCTTTGGAGGTCATCTCCGGCAACGATCCTACCAACAGCACCTCCTGCACTCTCCCCGCCTTTACCTTCCCCAAGGACGTCGTTTCTTCTTTGGAGGGGACCAAGATTGGATTCATCCGGGAGTTTTGGGAGGAAGCCGACGGCTTGGACGATGTAACGGTTTGGTTGCAAGCCTCCGGTGCTCAGGTGGAGACCTTATCCCTTCCCGCTCTCAAGGATGCTTTGGAAGCCTTTATTATCATCGGTACTGCTGAAGCCAGCGCCAATATGGCACGTTTTGATGGCATTAAATACGGCTACCAGACACCTCATTACGATAATCTTTTCGATCTTTACATAAAATCACGCAGCGAGGGATTTAACCGGAAAACCAAGGAGCGTTTGGCCTTAGGTTCCCTGATGCTTTCCTCGGACTATTACCACAGCTATTATGAAAAAGCCATGTGCGTGCGTCGTATGGTGCTGGATACCTTTGTGGAAGCATTCCAAAAGGTGGATTTCCTTGCGACACCTGTTATCCCTACCTCGGCCGATTGGGATACACAGACTATTTTGGGTGCTGAACAAAACAACCGGTTCCATCATGCCTCTAGTTTAGCAGGACTTCCCTCCATCGTCCTGCCCTTTAGAGATGGACAAAGCGTTCAGATTATTGGTAAGTCCTTTGAGGATGTAGCCCTTATGAGTACCTGCTCCTTATTAGATGATCAGAAAAGGAGGGATTCGTAATGGAATATGAAGTGGTAATGGGTCTGGAGGTTCACGTTGAACTGGCCACCAAAACTAAGATTTTCTGTTCCTGCTCCACTGAATTCGGCGGAGAGGCCAATTCTCATATCTGTCCTGGATGCAGCGGTATGCCAGGCGCCCTCCCTGTTATGAATAAGCAGGTTGTGGAATACGGTATCGCAGCAGCGTTAGTCACCAACAGCCACATCAATCAATACTGCACCTTTGATAAAAAGAGCTATTTCTATCCTGATTTAGCCTGTTCTTATCAGATTACCCAGCTGTATCACCCTATCTGTGTCAACGGCAGTGTGGAGATCGAAACCAGCGAAGGGAAAAAATCCATCGGCCTCAAGCAGATCCACATGGAAGAGGACGCTGGTAAACTAAAGCATGATCCCTTCACTGATAACTCTTTAGTGGACTACAACCGTTCTAGTATGCCGCTTTTGGAAATTGTCAGCAAACCGGATTTCCGTTCTGCTGAAGAAGTAGTGGCTTATCTGGAAAAGCTGCGCTCTATGTTGAAGTTCATTGGTGTGTCTGACTGTAAGATGCAGGAGGGCTCTATGCGTGCTGACATCAATCTATCGGTACGTCCCATGGGTAGCACGAAACTGGGTGTAAGGGCCGAGATGAAAAATATGAACTCTCTCAAGTCTATCACCCGTGCCATCGAATATGAGACCGCCCGTCATATTGATCTCATCGAGTCGGGCAATGCTCATAAGCTCAAGCAGGAAACCCGTCGTTGGGATGATACGGCTGGTAAAACCTTTGCCATGCGCAGCAAGGAAAATGCTCAGGATTACCGTTACTTTCCCAACCCGGACCTCCCCCCTATCGTCATCAGCGACGAATGGATCGAGCGCGTACGCCAAAGTCTGCCGGAGCTGCCGGAGGCAAAGCTTCAACGTTATATATCCGAGCTTGGTCTCTCGGAAGCTGACAGTCGACTGCTCACTAGTAGCAAGGTTCTATGCGATCTTCTGGACGATGCAGTGGCAAACGGTATCTCTGCCAAAACAGCTGCTAATTGGATCACTGGAGATGTCATGAACCTAGCCCGAAGCGACGGTAAGATTGCCGACGACATTGTTATCAGCAGCCATAAGCTGACTCAGCTTATTCTTCTGGTCGAGAAAAACGTTATCAATCGTAATACTGGTAAAAAAGTCCTTGCTGAAGTATATGCCAACGATATTGACCCGGAACAGTATGTCAAGGATCACGGTTTAGCAATGGTATCGGACAAAGGTGCCATCGAGGAAATGGTCAAGCAAGTTTTGGATTCTAATCCAAAAGTTGTGGATGACTATAAGAGTGGTAAGAAACAGGCGATGGGATATCTTTTTGGTCAAGTCATGAAGCAGGCCAAAGGGAAAGCCGATACCAAACTCATCAACGAGATTTTACAAGCTTTATTGAATACTTAAAATTTTACTTAAAAAAGTCCCTGGAGACAACATTTGTTTCTCCAGGGACTTTTTTCTTTATCTTTGTATCAATCTATACCGTTCCATAGATAGCGCTGAAGATCTACCCTTCCGTCCGGTAGGAACTCCACTCCTTCGGCTTCCAAAAGAAATCTTTGCTGATTTTCTCCACCAAATGCAAAGGCACTGGATAATTTTCCCTCCCTATTCACCACCCGAAAACACGGTATTTCATTTGGGTTTGGGTTTACGTGCAACGCATAGCCTACAACTCTTACCCATCTGGGATTCCCCGCCAACAAAGCAATTTGGCCATAGGTAGCCACCTTGCCAGATGGAATCTTCTTTACCACCTGATAAATCATCTCAAAGGTACTTGCCATATGCGATCTCCTTTTCTAAAAAGATAAACCAGTCAGATGTGCCCTTTTGATGACCTTCTCAAAACATTATACTGGTTTTTCAGAATCATCCAGTTCATCGTCAGGCCTACTCAGTTCTTCCAGCATCTCATCCTGCTTTTTTCTAGCAGCTTTTTTAGACAGCCGCTTATTAATCGCCCGACTGGCCAAGGTATATACCACAGAACACAAAGGGATACAGATCAACATACCGGCAAAACCCATTAGACTTCCACCCAAAGTCACCGCCACTAGTACCCACATGGAAGGAAGACCTACCGAGTTACCCACTACATGAGGATAAATCAGGTTTCCTTCGATTTGCTGTATGACTAAGAATAAGACTACAAACCAAATAGCACGGATAGGATCGATCATAAGGATGAGGAACGCTCCGATGACACAGCCGATAATTGCGCCAAAAATAGGAATCAACGCCATGAATGCAATGAGTACGCTGATAATCAATGCATAAGGGAACTGGAAAATACTCATGCTGATAAAGAACAGCATTCCCAAAATGACAGCCTCTAAACATTGGCCCGAAAGGAAACTGGCAAAGGTCTTGTAGGACAAGCTACACACAGATAAAACCTTTTCCGCTTTTCTCTCCGGCAGGCAGGCATAGAGCAATTTTCTGCCCTGTCTCCCAAGCTTTTCCTTTTGAACCAACACGTAAAAGGCGAATATAATACCCAAGAAGAAATTGACAATGCCGCCGACCACTGAGGATGCCACCGTAACGGTAGAGGACAGCACGTCTCCTGCACTGTTTTGCAACATCTGGACAATGCTTTGCCAATCCAACTCGATGTTCTGCAGCCAGTTTATCACATCCGGATACTGCTGGAACATGTCGTTGCTCCACTTTTGGAGGTTTTCGAGGAACGGCGGAATGGCATTGACCAAAGACTGAAAAGTCCTGCCCAGTTCTGGGACAATGAGGAACATGACAATAAAAATGACACCGGCAACTAAAAGCAATGTCAAAAGAAGGCTGACGGGACGGCGCAATCTTTGTTTCAATCCCTTTGGCTTCCCTGGGCCTCGGAAGATTTTGGATTCCAAAAAAGACATCGGGACGTTTAAAATAAACGCAACACAGAAACCTAAAAGAAACGGCCAAATGAGATTTAAGATCCAGCCTACAAAGGAAAGTACAAGAGAAAAATTTTGCAGTCCTACGAACAGCACCACGCCAAAGGCGATCAATAACATGACCTTTTTCGTATTTTTTGACATTATCTTCACGACTTTATTCACCTGTTCTTTCTCCGTCCTCCCGGTAAAAGGACGGCGTATTTCCTGTCTGTGTTTGTTATTCTTCTTTTTCTGTATGCGTGGCCTGTAAATACCTCTTTTGCCAAACAGAAAGTATCAGGAGACTGATTATATTAGCCGCTCCGTCCAGAATCAGCACAATATAGGTATAGAGATTGCGGCTTCCCTCCGTACTGAATGGATCGACAAGTATCAGCATGGAGAGTCCGATCATTGTCAAGGAGACAAGCAGCAATGCCCACCATTTTTCCGCTTTTAGACGAAGGAGATCCATAGAGAACTGAGACTTCATAATGCTGTCGAGCATCATGCATATGGCCAATACTTGGGCGAATGCAAAAGCAAAATCCTGCGTTTTGATCACAGCGTATAGTCCCACCATAACTTGGGTCACGCCAAAGGCAAATCCGAAACGTCCCGGAACAAGATATCCTTTTTTGATCAGATACCACGCCACATTAATGACACCGGAAATCATAAATAAAATCCCTAAAGCATAACACAGATCTGTCAAAGCAATATTAGGAAAAATCAGCAAAATAGCCCCTATCGCGATATAACAAATAGAGAGAAACATCATTCCCATCCGGAGATTTCCAGATTCTTTTTCCGTGGTTTTCAAGCAATCACACCCTCAATAAACTATCCAAATGATCCTTTCTATATTGTTTATTATAACAAAGCCGCCGCTTACATACAAGGAAATATCCTCGATGCCCTTGAAACTTCCTTTGGGGACAGAGCATACTTTTACAGTTTTGGAGGGAAACTAGTATCAAACAACCGAAAGGAGCTGTTTTATATGGATCAGCAGTTTCCGCGCCCTGATGACACGGATAGAGCTCAACGAGTCGAACAAATATACAATGAGATGTTTGCTGTAGCCTCTGCCACAGAATGCACAGGATTAATCCCCACTCCTCCTGTCAACAAGTCTGAGGCCGACTCCTATACCGATATTTACGACATTCCCATGACCAAATCCGAGCCCGACCACGGTCTGCAAAGTATAAAAAAGACCACTGAGAATGTAGGAAATAAACAAAAAAACAAACAATAGCGACCTTGCAAAAAAAGCCGCCGGTTCTGACAACCGACGGCTTTTTATTTTTTATCCCACTCGAACTAGATCTTTTTTCAGACGTTCAATAATTCTTTTCTCCAATCTAGAGATATAAGACTGGGAAATACCCAACAGTTCCGCCACTTCCTTTTGGGTGTGTTCGGTCTCCCCTTTCAATCCAAATCGAAGCTTCATAATAATCTGTTCCCGGGGAGAAAGACGGTCCACTGCTTCCAATAGTAGATCCCGTTCCACCTGTTGTTCGATGCCCCGGTTAACCAGATCGGGATCGCTCCCCAGTACATCGGAATAAAGCAGTTCGTTTCCATCCCAGTCCACGTTAAGAGGTTCGTCGATGGACACCTCATTTTTCAACTGAGAACTTTTTCTCAAGTGCATCAGAATTTCGTTTTCGATGCACCTTGACGCATAAGTAGCTAACTTAATATTTCGGGATGGACAAAAGGTATTGACAGCCTTAATCAATCCGATGGTCCCAATGGAGATGAGATCTTCCACACCGGTCCCAGAGGATTCGAATTTTCGGGCGATATAGACGACCAGCCGGAGATTGTGTGTGATAAGCGGTTCTCTGGCGCTTTCATCGCCGGCATCGATGCGCCGGAAGATCACCGCTTCCTCCTCCTTAGGAAGCGGCGGCGGCAGAGTCTCAGGACCGTTGATATAGTGAACAGAACGTCCTGATTTCCATTTGCGCAAAAGTAGAAAGCGTAATCTTAATAAATTCCACCGGATTCGTCCAAGCATCTCACCCATGACAATACACGCCTCCTTCAGCCCTATTTGATTGTGTTTTCGATCATATCTGGATTCATCAAGGCCTCATATTCGCCGTCGGATAAATGAGTTCCGCTGACCGCTACAAAGGATTTTGGCACCCTTACGGGATGCTGTCCGTCAGTTACTGTGATGCTGTCGGGCCGGAACGCCGGCAGTACTCCCCCGCCTCCTACGCTATGGAACGGTACCACTCGAAAACGTCTCCTCCAGGAACTATCCTCCGGTGGAACAGGAAACACCCGCTGAGACGGTTCAAATACCGGTCTCACCTGTGAGGGAATCAGCTTCTCCACGCTTTTGTACTCCGCCAGCAAAACCGGTAAATCAGAGATGCTTTCGGTCAAACTGTGTCCGGTATCCAGAAGCGCATCCATAGTTGCAGTTTGCCCATCCACCTCGATAGTGACAGTATAAATCTTGTTATCTGGAGCTTTGCGCAGTGTAAAACGGTGTATCATACTCAAGATCAGATAACTGACAGCAGCTCCTCCAATCAGGATCAGCGGGGATATATTAAAGTATACTACGCCGTTGTTGATCATCAAATTGTTGGGAGATACAAATAACCAAAGAGCCATCATCAATCCTGCAAATAAAAAATTGGCTCCGAAAAAACAGGCCAGTGTTTTCAAGAATACTTTAATAGAGTGAATGGGCAATGCCGCCAGTAAAATAGTGATAGAAAAGATCAGCTTTGCCGCCGCTGACAGCAGGGATGGAATTTCAGGAAAAAAGATAAACAGAGAATAGACAGCTCCCAATGCCGAGCCGGCCAGCATCCTCCAGCGCTTGGTATGGATACGTGTCACTTTAGCGGTGAGGCAAAGGAGAAAATAATTGATAAATAGATTGACTGCAAAGAGGATATCAACATAGACGGTCTGTTTCATGATGTCATCCCCTGTCCCGTTTGGTACAACCATTATATCCTCTCACAGGACTAGGTTTCTGTCAGGTTTGCAATGTCGGATGATGGTATTTCCCGCATGAGAGGAGTAAATCTCTCAATCTGCCTCGCTCTTTTTGTATCTCCCTATCGGTTGGACATCTTTCTTGACAGTTTAACGGTTAAAATTTGGCTAAAAATCATGCTGTTTTAAACCTATCTCTATTTGTTTACCTCAAAAACGCTTACCATATTTGGAAATAAAAACCGTCCTTCCTGATCTGGAAGGACGGTCGTCAACTATATGGAACATATTTGTGATGCTTGGCATAACTTGTACTGTGGGACATCTCCCACCCAATAAATTATATCTGGAGGCTTGCTTCATGTTCTGTAACAGTTGCAACAATAATAACGACACCACTTTGGCTTCTCTGGTTGATTCCAGCACCGTAGCTACTTCTGGATGCTACACCGGCTTTATTCCTGTCAGCGTGAATTACAACGTCGTGCCCGGCAATTTTGTATCCGGAACAAACTTTACCAACACCAACAATAACCTGGCTTCCGCCAATCCCTTCTCGGCTTTGGATAACACCACTCAAGTATATAACCGCAGTTCTTCCTGCTGCCGCCGTAGTTGTTGCCGCTGCTGCCGTTGCTGCTGCCGCTGATCACGATTCTCTTTACTCAAGCGCCGCCCTTTCGGGCGGTTACATAAATCTGGGGACTCAGACACAGATATCATCTTTAATACGATTAAAAATTCTCTCGTCAATACCGTAAACATTCATCAGATCCTCGATCTTTTCAAACGGTCCTTCTGATTCCCTGTAGGCGATGATTTTCTTAGCGAGACTGATATTGATGCCTTTTAATGTGAGTAAGTCCTCTTTGGTAGCGGTATTAATATTGATTTTTGGACTCTCTTCCGGAGAAGAGGACAAGTCTTCCGACGGGTCGCTGCCAGGCAAATCCGGTTCCTCTGAAACTTGACTTGAAGATTCAGGTGGCATACTCTCCGCAACAGTCGGTTTTTCTGGAGGCCGGGATGACGCTGGTTCCGGCCGATGGGTAGATTTTGGTCTCTCTGACGCAGCATAAGACGCCACAGGTTCTGATGATTCGGAAGACTCAGATACCTCAGAACTCAAATCCGACGATGGCGACGAATCACTTTCTTGCAGGCTGCTGTAAGGCTCATTGCTAATTACAACTCCTACTTCCACCGCAGGTCTTTTCGGACGATCTACCCTTAGCATCCACAACATTGCCAAAGCGAGTACCAAAATAACCAAAACAATACCGATGATTGTCGGGCCGTTTATCTTATGTTTTTTACTTTTGAGTTCATTTTGTTGATGCTGATCTTTTGTTTCCATTTCTTCCTCATGCAACGGTTTCTTGGAATTATACCATCGCTTATTTTGTCCATTTCCTCTTTGTGAAAAATCTCCACTAATTCTTTTGGAAATTCAGGACAAGCCTCTTTTAAAGTTTGTTGTCCTAGCAGTAACTTCGGCGTGATTTGGTATCAATCATCCAATTGATTTGTTCAAAAGGACATGCTATAATGAAAAAATAATTGCAATGATGGTATATTTATCGCATTTGCTATACTAATGTCGTTTTATGAGACGATATTTGCGGATTTTATTCATGACAAAAAGGGGCTTACAAGATGAACATCAGTAAAAATCAATTTGAGGTGCTGGCTTTTATCGAACGGGAAGGTGGACGTAAAATAACACAGAGAGAAATCGCCGATGCCATTCATTTTTCCCTGGGGACCACCAACAAAGCCTTTGGTGAATTGGAAGAGCTTGGACTCATCGCCATCGACAGCCACAAAAAAGTGCAGATTACAAAACAAGGATTATATGCTTTAGAACCTTATCGCGTCAAACGGGCGGTGGTGATTGCTGCAGGATTTGGATCTAGAATGGTACCCATCACCCTCAATACTCCAAAACCTCTGGTCCGTGTCCACGGTAAGATGATTGTAGAAACTCTGCTAGATGCCATCGTAGCTGCGGGAATTCCTGAAATCGTATTGGTGCGAGGATATCTTTGGGAACAATTTGATGTTTTAAAACATAAGTATCCAAACATCCATTTTATTTATAATCCCCTTTTTAACGAAGCCAATAACATTTCTTCAGCATGGCTTGCCAAGGATCTTTTACAGAATGCCTATGTTTGTGAAGCCGATCTTTTGCTCAGCAACCTTCACCTGATTCGTAAGTACGAGTATTGTTCCAACTACTTGGGGCAGTATAAAGACGTCACTGATGATTGGTGTTTTATGGTTAAGAGCGGCGTTATTCGGGATCTCCAAGTAGGCGGCCGGGACTGTTATCATATGTACGGCATCTCCTATTGGGATGCGCAAGATGGAGCTAAATTGGCTCAAGACATCGATAATGTATATAAAATGCCCGGTGGTAAAGAGAAGTATTGGGATGAGGTCGCTCTCCGGGTATGCAGCAAAAATTATCATGTGGAAGTCCGTCCTTGCTTTGAAGGGGATATTGTAGAAATCGATACCTTTAATGAGCTTAAAAAAATCGATCCTGTTTATGATATGTAGACAAATAAAAGAACCTATCCTATTTAAGTAGGATAGGTTCTTTTATTTCGTAAAATCTTTTATTCTGCCTTATTGAAATAACGCTGAGCAATTTCGTCGCCAAACCAGATAGCAGTTTCTGTGCGGAATGCTTCCTCGCAGTCGCTGGCATGAATCAAGTTTTCACAGCAACGATCCTCATCGATCGAACGCTGGAGAGAATCAATTCCCAGGTCTCCACGGATGGTGCCTTTTTCCGCCTTCGACGGATCGGTAGCGCCTACGATACTGCGGATACGGGGAATGAGATCGCTGCCCTCACCCTTGACCACAATAGGCATCACCGGCTGGTCTACAAAATAGCGGACAGCTCTGCGACGGAAGGTATCTCCCAACTTTTCAATGACCTCTGCGTAGTGTTTGCAAATGACATCTTCTTTTGCCTTCTGGTAACCTACCAGTTCCAGTTCGATGCCGCCCTTTTTTAAGTAAGACAGTACCTCTACCGCCAGTTCTCGATTCAAAGCATCGGGCTTGAGCATAATAAAACTATAGTTCATACTGCGAATCCTCCACACATTTGTTTTCTCATATTGTACCACTGACTTATACCCGGAATCAAGATACCGTAACAAAATCTTCCATTACTCTTTGTTTGGGATCACTTCCAGCCAATATCCATCCGGATCGGCGATAAAGTAAATACCCATATCGGGATTTTCAAAACAGATGCATCCCATCTCCTGATGCATGGCATGAGCCTTATCATAATCGTCGGCTGTAAAGGCCAAATGAATCTCGTTGTCCCCTAAGTTATACGGTTCCGTGCGATCCCGCAGCCAAGTCAGCTCCAACAAATGCGGAGTTTTCCCGTCGGTCAGATAGACGATAATGAAGCTACCGTCGGGTGGCACAATACGCCGCTGTTCAGTGAGTCCCAAAGCCTTCTTGTAAAAATCAAGGCTCTTTTCCAGATCAAATACATTCAAATTATTGTGGGCAAAGGTAAACATAAATAGACCTCCTCCTTACTCCGACTGGCTGGACTGCTCCAAATAATCCTCCGCATGATCCCGCCAATCATAGGTATCGTTCTCCACATCCAATTGGATCCCATTGATGGACACCGTAGTATTAGTAGACCAGGTGACCTCCGCATCCGACTGCCCAATCTGCCAAAAAATATTTTTTCGTTTGCCGTCCTCTTTGCTCCACAGTTCCCCGCGGACGGCATCTCCCATTTTATCGTTGGAGACGCAGTATATAGTGATACTGTAAGCCGATGTCGGCGAAGGGTATTCCCCAACCTTGGAGCCCTCCGGCAGATGATCCAAACCATCAAAGAGGGTATGATAGAGCGAAATTCCCAGCACGGCCAGCAGCACCACAAATGCCGCTAGGATGGCAAAAACAATGGCGTTTTTTCGTTGCACTCCGATCCCTCCCTTGGGCTTTTTCTATGGTACCACAGCCATTCCTCGAATTCAACTAAAAAATGGGATAGGCTTCCAAAGGACCTATCCCATTTTTATTTTCTTATTCACGTCTTAGGGCATCCACAGGCTTTAGCCGCGATGCTTTAATAGCTGGATACACACCGAATATAATGCCTGTCAACATCGAGAACCCCACCGCTCCCAGAACAAACGGCATACTGATGACATACTGAAGTCCAATCGCGCCTGCTCCTACGAAGGAAACCAACAATCCAAATGACGCCCCCACAATGCTGCCAATGGCTGTAAGACAAATGGCTTCTATCAAAAACTCCGCCCAGATCAATCCGCTGCGAGCGCCGATGGCTTTCTTGATTCCGATTTCCCTAGTTCGTTCGGTTACCGACACCAGCATAATGGTCATGATCCCTAAACCCGCTACCAATAAGGAAATAGCGCCGATAGCCGATAAGATCCAGGTTACAATGTCCATCATGGCTGAGAGACGATCCTTTTGTTTTGCCAGATTCTGCGTCTCATAAGCGCCGTCTACCCCATTGATCTCATCCAAAGTGGAGACGATGCTGTCGGCCGTCTGATCCACTTGGTTTTGATCGGTGTTGTCCACTTTAATGGCGATTTGATCGAACTTATCCTGTCCGATGCCCTGTTGTAAGGAAGAATAGGGCACATACACAAAGGACGGTGCATAATTGCCGATGACGTTTTGCAGGATACTGCTCCCTGCTTCCACAATGCCTACAATTTCAAAAGTCTCATATTGGCCTTGGATGAGCACTTCCAGCTCTTTGCCCACAATATTTTCGCGTCCATAAACTTCCTTTGCAAAATTTTGATCCACCATACACACTTTGCCTGAATTTTGAATATCCGACCGGCTGATAATTCTTCCATGCAGAAGATTTAAAGAAATTACCTGATTGGCGCCGGCATCGATACCCCATACGATGGAATTGCTCTGCTGTCCTCGAAGGCTGACGCGGGTAGAGTATACCACAATAGGCATGGCATCCTCCACCGTAGGAATCTGGCGGATGGCCTCCAGATCGCTGGAACGAAGCTTGATACTTTGATCGGTACTGGTGGATGCACTGACCAGCAATCCACCCAGCCCCATGTTTTCCATCTCTGCACTGACGGCCAGTTTGCCGCTGTCCCCAATGGCGCCGATGATGACCACGGATGCAATGCCGATGGCGATGCTGGCTACAGTCAATCCCGTCCTCATCCGTTTTCGGATAAGATTGCGCAGAGCAGAACGAAACAACTCAATCACTGGACGACACCTCTCCCCTATCCGTGACCCTAACCCCGTCGGTCACATCATCGGGATTTTGAATGACATGGCATCCTTCCCTCAATCCGGATACAATTTCTACGCTGTCCTCAAATTCCTGGCCGGTTAATACATCGGCCCTTCTCGCACGTCCGGCCGACTTGATATACACATACTCCTTTCCATCGTCATCCTGGGCGATGCATTCATAGGGGAGTGTAAAGACTTCAGAGACATCGGATGTCATAATTTTGGCTTTGATATTGTAGTTGGGTTTGAGATCATTGTCGGGATTCTGGATGGATACCAAAGCATCCACTACTGTTTCATATCCGGCTCCCTGGATTTGCTGGCGGGCGGAAGGGAAAATCTTCATGATTTTACCGGTGTATTCCTTCCCTTCAAAGGCGTTTCCGGTGATGGAAACGGTTTGTCCCAATGTAACTTCCTGCATCTGATTTTCTCCGATGGAGATTTTTACCTGCAGCTGATTGAGATCCGATATGGTAGCCACCGGTTGTCCCGCCGTGGTCAGGCTGCCGGATGAGGCGTTGATGGCGGTAACTACGCCGTCGATGGGTGCCGTCACCTCCTGTGGTACTTCGTCCACCCAATCGGATACAGACGAGCTGTCCGGTATCGACGTCGATGTGCTTCCAAACTGGCTGAGCACTTCTTCGCTGGCTCCCAGTCCGGCCAATCCAGATCCATAGGTCAGCATCGCCTGAGTGGCTGATTGATCCACCTGGAACAGGACCTGTCCCTTTTTTACCGTATCTCCCACCTCTACCTTGACGTTGGATGCCATTACCGGCATATCCAGATAAATGTCTCGGCGCTTAGTCTCCTCGATCTTGCCGCTGCAGCTGACGGTACTTTCGGTTTCTTCCTTGGCCAGTGTGATGGTCTGTACCTCTACAACCTTTTCCGACGTCCAACTGGAATACACAAAAGAAAAAGTCAAGAGCAACACCGTCACTACAGCCAATGCAACATATTTTTTCATACAAAAAATCCTCCCATCCATTCAAAACCTATTGTTTGAACAGAGGAAGGTTTTTATGTTGCCCTAGAGGCACTTTTTTCACAGGAATAATGTAACAGGAATTTTTCCATACTATATTGGAATCGAAAAAAGAGGTGGTTTGCTTTGAGTATCATTCCGTGCAGCGCCGACTGCAAGTACCAAATGGATGGATACTGCACCTTGGATCGTCCGACTACAGTCAACAATCTTTTGGATTACGGTTGTGCCCATTACATCCCGCGGGCAGAGGAGAACCTGGCCGACCTATATCCGCGTTCACCCAACCACGGCATCGAAGGCTTGCCGGATGGTCCGGACACCCAGTAATTCCACCCCTTCGGGTACGGCGCATTCTAGATTTTTCAAGTTGTGGCGGGGTAAGACAATGCGGGTAAATCCCAGACGGGCGGCTTCACTGATCCGGGCGGCTGCATGGCCTACCGCTCGGATCTCTCCCGCCAGACCTACTTCGCCAAAGGCGATTACCCGGTCGTCTACCGCTTGATCCTTGAGGCTGGATACCAAAGAAAGGGCCACCGTCAAATCAGCAGCCGGTTCGTCTAATTTTAGGCCGCCTACCACGTTGATATAAGCATCCTGATTGCCAAAAAAGTATCCCGCCCGTTTTTCCAGTACCGCCAGCAATAGCGACAAACGGTTGTAGTCAAACCCAGTGGACATTCTCCTTGGATTGCCAAACCCAGTGGGCGTCACGAGCCCCTGCACTTCAGCCAGGATGGGACGGGAGCCTTCCATCACACAGGCCACACAGGTGCCAGAGACATTCTTCGGGCGGCCGGATAACAACATCATCGAAGGGTTCGGCACTTCACAAAGCCCGGTATCCCGCATCTCAAAAACGCCGATTTCATTGGTGGAGCCATACCGGTTTTTAACCGCCCGCAGCAGACGATACGAGAGGTTTCGTTCCCCTTCAAAGGTCAGCACTGTGTCTACAATGTGTTCTAAGACTTTAGGGCCGGCAATGGCGCCATCCTTGTTGACGTGTCCTACTAAAAATACCGGAATATCCATACCTTTTGCAGCGCGCATCAGGAGATTGGTGCATTCCCTGACCTGGGTAACACTGCCCGGCGAAGACGTCACGGCCGCACAATTCATGGTCTGGATGGAGTCGACAATCACAATGTCCGGCGAGACTGCCCGCATCTGTTCCACCACCGATTCCAGGCTGGTTTCCGCTAGGATCATCAGGCCGTCGGCGTTGACCCCCAGCCGGTTTGCTCGAAGCTTCAACTGATGTCCCGACTCTTCTCCCGATACATAAAGGACGGTCATATTCTCTCCCAGCGTTTTGCAGATTTGCATGAGCAAAGTAGATTTGCCAATGCCCGGTTCTCCACCCAAAAGTACCAGTGATCCTTTGACAAGGCCTCCGCCCAGCACCCGGTCCAGCTCCGGCATCCCGGTTCCATATCGTTTTTCCCCTTCCTGGAGGCTGAGATCCCTTAGATAAACTGCCCGTGCCGTCGCCGGACGTGCTCCTGTGGAACCTATCACCGAACCGACTGATGCAGAAAGTTCCTCCTGCATGGTATTCCACTGGCCACATCCCGGGCATTTACCGTACCATTTGGAGGCCTCATATCCGCATTCACTGCAGCAATAGATCACTTTACTTTTTCCTGCCATGTTTTATCAATTCCTTTCCCCTCTGTTAAACGATTTCAGGAGGGCACCCTTTTTGATTTCATTTACGTCACCGATTGAGCTGTCGATGTCACTGGAGATTGGCTCTCCTCCTGCGATACACTGGGTTCCGAGAATCCGGCACCTGAACCAGCTCCATCGCCGCCCTCCAGTCCTTTTGACTGGGTGATGCCGCAGAAAATGGCAAACGCTAATTTGCTTTGATATTCCGGAGTGACCAGTTTTGCTTCTTCCTCCCAATTGGACAGGAATCCGCATTCCACCACCACTGCCGGTGTTTTAGCATGCTCCAACAGATAAGCGCCTTTGGCCATAGGTTTAATAACACGGTTGTTATCCGGCTGGAGCTGTGAAATCAATTGCTGCTGGATAGACTGGGCCAATGTCTCACTAAACGGATGGTTGACTGAATAAAACACCTGAGAGCCGCTGTACTGACTTTGAGGAAATTTGTTTTGATGGATGCTGACAAAGAAACTATCGGGATGCTCTTCCAGAATTTTGAGACGATTATGGATATCGGATACCTTTTTCTCCCGTACAGTATTGGCAGAAGAATCGTGAATAGAAATATCCTCCTCACGCGTCATAACCACCTGATAACCCGCCATACGCAGCATATCCCGAAGATTAAGAGCCACCGCCAGATTAACGTCCTTTTCTACGCTGCCTCCGCCGCCTGTGGCTCCTCCATCCATACCGCCGTGTCCTGGATCCAGTACGATGGTTTTACACTGCGCCACTTGGGCCGATGAGACATCTTCAGCCGGAGGTGATATTTGGTACCACACCACCGCTGTCGCCACCAGCATAAGCGATATCATAATACATGCAATTGTCTTTCTTGATTTAACCTTCAACGCTCTCACCTCCACACCATGTGTATGCAAATGAGAACGGGAAAATCATTGGTGTTCTTTAAAAGCCGTTTTTGCGACAGATTGATTTTATTATAGTATTTTTCCCCCTTTTATACAACCGGAAAGTCATTTTCTCATCCCCCTCATCATTTTGACAAAACCGATTCCTTTTTTCCAGGATTTTTGCTATAATAGGAACTGGTATTCTCCCATATGGTTCTAATCCAAGCCTACGAAGGATGTGTCAATATGAAATATGTTGTGGTACTTTGTGACGGAATGGCCGATTATCCTGTGGATCAATGGGGCGGTCAAACGCCTATGACCCGCGCCAATAAACCTAATATGGATTCCCTCGCCCAACAGGGGGCTGTCGGCTTAGTCAAGACGGTGCCCGATGGTCTGGCTCCCGGCAGCGATGTGGCCAACCTTTCGGTGATGGGGTACGATCCTTTGAAATATTACACCGGCCGTTCTCCTCTGGAGGCGGTCAGTATGGGCGTTGAGCTCTCCCCTTCCGATTGGGCGCTCAGGTGTAATTTGGTCACTTTGTCGGATGCCGACCGGTATGAAGATGCTGTCATGCGGGATTACTGCGCCGGGGATATCTCCTCCCAGGAAGCTGCTGAACTTATCGAATCCATTCAAAAAGAAATGGGCGGGGGGATTTTTGACTTCCATGCCGGTATTAGTTACCGCCATTGTCTGGTGTGGCATGAAGGGATAGACCCTGGAAAGTTGACACCTCCTCACGATATTTCCGGTCAAGTGGTCGGCCCTTATCTCAACCACTCCCCGGAGTCTGCCCCTCTCCTCTCTATGATGAAACGCAGCTATGAGATCCTAAAAGATCATCCGGTCAATCAGAAGCGAGTGGCTGAAGGCAAGCGTCCGGCTAATTCCATCTGGCTGTGGGGGCAGGGGAAAAAGCCCCAGCTTCCCCCCTTTGAGGATGAATTTGGCCTTGTGGGAGGCGTTGTGTCGGCTGTGGATCTTATCAAAGGCATCGGCTACTGCGCCAAGATGTGGGTGGCAGATGTCAAAGGAGCTACGGGATACATCGATACCAACTTTGAAGGCAAAGCCAAAGCCGCTTTGGATTTACTGGATGATGGATGCGATTTAGTCTATGTCCATATCGAGGCCCCGGATGAATGTGGACATCGCGGTGAGGCCGACAATAAGGTGAGAGCGATTGAGATGATCGATTCCCGTCTGCTCGCTCCCCTGCTGAAAGGCTTAGAAGATTATACCAATTATCGTGTTATGATCCTTCCCGATCATCCCACGCCCCTCTGCACCAGAACGCATGCTTCTGATCCGGTTCCCTTCCTTCTTTATGAAAAGCAAGCACCGGTTTCCTCCAGTGTCGTGCAGTTTAGTGAGCAGGAGGCGGCTGAAACCAATCTTATGGTAGAACATGGTTCGGATCTTATGCGGATGTTTGTCAGTCCAGATCCATTGCCTCAAGTATAAGAATTTAACATTTTAAAACACCCATCCATTTTACGAACAAAATGGATGGGTGTTTTTTTGTGTCATAAAAGCAGGGTAGGCATTTGACAAATACCTACCCTGCTCCTGATTTTTAAGGAATACGATTACTCGTCCTTAGGACAGTTCTTCTTTTTCAGCAAAAGGACTGCCAAAACAGAAATTCCCAGCAATACCACAATTCCCAAAGGAGAACGTTCGCCGGTATCCGGGGATGTAGTACCCGATCCGCCGCCGGAGCTGGAGGAAGTGGGTTCCACAACCAAAACCACTTCCGGATTGGTTACAACCCATTGGCCGTCCTCAAATACGAGGCTGGTAGGATAGAGCCAATCCTCTCCCGGATGCGCTGGAATAACCTGCTGATATCCATACGGAAGCGGGATATCTTCATTGCTAAAGGGACCGATGTCTTCAAAGTACATATCTCCGCCGCCGGCTACCGGATTACCATCCATGTCTTCATAAGACACATGGAAAGAATACTCAGTAGGATCAATAGTGGGAATCACATTGAAGTTGACGGCATCCACATCCGCCTTTAATACTCCTGTCTCAGGATCTTTGGTAACCTGAACAGTCACTTCATTTTCTTCCGAAGCCTGGAGGGTAAATCCATACTTCTGAGCCAGATCTTCGGCTGCTGTCACCGTATTGCTGCCCTCAGAAAGGGTTACTTCTTCTTGAGCCACCACATTTCCTTTATAGGTATAGGTCACAGGAAGGGTAAGGGTTTCCTGCTCGGAAGAAGGATCCTTTGTAGGACCGGTATAGTTGACTGCAGTACTGCGGAAAATTTGCGGCTGGTTAAAGTCACCGGTAATGCCTAGAGCGTAGAACCGGCCGTCGTAACTGACGCCTATATTGCGGGTAGTCTTGACCTGGCTGTAGAGAATGTCTTGACTGCCGCTCCAGGTACCGGTAGCAGCATCGAAATTCCAAGTATCCACCATATTGTCTTGACCCAGGTTCTGGACAGGGCCGGTGGCAATTATGCCGCCATCCACTGCACCAATGGCGTAATACAAAGTTTGCTCTGAATCAAATGCACTGTTTTCGTCGCTGAGAAATTGATCCTCCTCATAATTGGTCCATGTGGTTCCATCGTACACTATGGTATTCGAGTACTCGGTGGTCTCTTTCCCTATCATGCTGTAGATCACACTATCGCAACCGCCGTACACTACCAAAGTATCTCCTGAGGCAAATGCACGGGCTCCGCTTCTTCCTACCGGCATGTCAGGCAGGTTGCCGATGATTTCACCGGTAGAGGGATCCAGCACCTTGACGCTCTTGAGCGTTTCCTGCAAGACCAGGTTTTCGTCGACGACTTCGCCGCCGATAGCCAGCAGTTGATCCTGATACACCGCTAAAGCCTCGGTCCCACCCAAAGTGGTGTTGACAGAAGTCCATGTACCGGTAGCCGTATCATAAGTGCCCAGTTTCTGCTGTCCTGTTGCTGTCGAATAATTTAAATAAATTTTGGTCAGTCCGCCGGCCATGGAATAAAGAGGATAATCTATGCCTCCCCCAAATTGGATGTCATCCGGCATAGAGGCCTTGGACCAGGTATCGCTTTCGATATCGTATACTTCCATTACCAGTTGGTTGGTCTCTACAATAATACCTAGGGTAAGGATTTTGCCACCGGCTGCCGCCATAGACAAAGGATAGATATCGGACGAGGTCAGTTCATAACCATAGATATCGCCGTAGGAAAAATCGGGAGTGGACAGATCCGTATAGCCTTTGGTCGCATCCGTAATTTCAAAGAAATTACGGCCATATTGACCATCCTGAGCTGTTACCAAAACCTCTTGTAGACCCGATGTACCTTCGGGCACAGCAAAGGTAATGGTGTTGTCGCTCCAGGATTTTACTTCAGCCTGCTTGTCACCGACAAGTATGGTCCCCTGCTCTTCTCCGAAGAAGTAACCTGAGAGAGTCGCTTTATTGCCGTCCATTTCCAAAGTATTGAGCACCGGCACCAACTGACTGTCTTCAAAAGAAGCGGCTGCATCTACAAAACCGCCGGAAACACAAATGTCTTCCAGTCCAATAGCGTCTTCACGGTTGACGCCGCCTTTGACACGGGCACAAATCTCGGCTGCATCATCGTATTGTGCGGAGAGCAGTGCTACGATTCCGGACACCATGGGAGTGGCCATCGAGGTACCGTCTGCATAATAATAAGGAATGGCTTCCTTGCCGAATCCCACATTATCCAATTGGAAGGTGATACCAGGCTCTTTGTTCTTCATTTCGCCGCCAAGGCGCAGTGTAATGGTATCTCCTTCGTTTTTCAGGAAAGAGGCATCTTTTAATTCCTGAGTAGATTGATTCCAATTGTAGTCCATCATTCTCAAACGAGCGGGATAATATTGGCCGCTTACCAACTGGGTTGTACTCAGAATTTGCCATTCTCCATTGGCATCTTGATACATAAGGGGCATAGTTTGTTCAAGACATGAAGAACCCATACTGGCCTGGAATGCAAAATGAACCAAGGTATTCTCATCAATGGTATCCAAACCGACAAAATCAGATTTCTGGAAAGTCATCTCAATATAAAAGATTTCCCCCTCATTGATGCCATCCAGAGAAATCTGTGTTCCTTTTCCCCCAATGTAACCGGGAGTCAACGAAGTCTGGTTGTCTTCCACTACCTGACCATCCTTATCCAGCACACGCAGGGCGACAGACGAACCGTCCTCAAAGTCCTCATAGAAATAGGACTGATCCTCATCCATCAACTGAGGCAGATATTGAGGCGGCATAGTGTGCTCATTGTAGGGGGATATGCTGGTATCCGAAGAGGTAGGAGCCAAAATCTGAGCGCCAGGGGCAAAGACATCCACCGTTCTCTCACCATAGCAGGAGAAAGGAGCATTGTGGCCCTGGCTTTCCAAAGCGCCTACTGTGATAATATAAGGGCTTCTCAGATTAGAACCTGTGTTCAGGTCGTTGTTGGTACCGGAATTGCCTGCAGCAAAACAGGATACCACTCCCAGTTCACCCAAAGCCTCCGTAGCTTTGGCAATGGACTGGAGCTGGATGCCATTATACGCCGAAGTCCCCCAGGAATTGTTGATGGCAACGACGTTGACACCCGATTCTTTAGCAGCCTGGATGTAAGCATATCCTTCAATCGCACCGGCAAGATTGCCATTTGCTCCACCCAGGAATTTTACCGCCATAATTTCGGCATCGGCACTTACACCTGCACCGCCTTCGGCATTATCCCACTGGGCGGCAATGACACCGGCACAATGGGTCCCGTGGCCAACGATGGTATCCATGGGATCATCCCTCAGATCTTCCCCGTCGCATACATTAAAGCCATAGGTGCCGCCGCCCATAGCTGTCAGCTCGGGATACTTCAAACCGTCATCCCACATGATATTTTTCAAATCAGGATGATTGTAGTCCACACCACTATCCAGTACGGCCACGACAGGCGCTTCGCTGGTAGGAGAGGAAGTTTTATCCCATGCCTCTGCAATGTTGGCATCCACTGCCTTATCGGTCTCCATTTTGTTTTCGATGCCCCACTGGTAATCGTAGTAGGGATCTTCCGGAGATGCATACATTTCTACATAGTAGTTGGGTTCCGCAAATTCTACTGTAGGCAGTTTTTCCAAATCTTCAATCAGGGACTCTGTATCCTGATTTCCTTTCACCAAAACCAGAGTCTCTTCCTGAGAACCATTGATGTCATTGCTGTAAGCTACAGGAGTGTCGTCTCCTGAAATCTCCATCAGCGGTGTAACTTCAAAGCCCAAGCTTCGGTTTCTCGCATTGAGAGAGCTGATATCCCCATTGACACATACAATGGCTTCCCCCTCTGCATAGGCACGAGATGGAGGATCCGTCTCTAATTTTGTCGGTTGGGCCAAAGCACTGGTCGAAATGCCTGCTATCAGCGCGAGTGACAGCACGATACTAATTGCTCTTTTCATACGATCTTCAAAACCTCCTTAATGTTCACTTCCTTGCTTCCCATAAGATGATATGGCATTCCTCCAATCCCTTTGAAGTATCCTATTCTGTATATTTTAACAAACTGTGTTCTAAAATGGAAGACTCCCAACAACAAGTAGATAAAAATTATTAAACGTTTTTCTTTCTCACAATTCATAAAGCTGGTAATATTAAATTTACCTCGTCCATTTATGTGAAATATATCTATAATTACTATATATTTATTGACTTTATTTCCTATTTTCTTATAATAAGCAGTATAAGAAACTATAAAAACAGGTGATTAAAAATGGCAAAAAGAAAAAGTCTTATCTTGGTGATAATTATGATCCTCCTTGCTCTAAATTTATCTTCCTGCCATTATCATGGTTACCTTCCTCTTCCCAAACCGGATCAAATGATTCTTCACTATAAAACCGGTGAAGAAAAACAGTTTTCTCCAAACGATGAGCAGTTTGAAGCATTGTTTGAATGTGTGTCCACCGACCTTTGGATTATTGGGAGTTCCCCCATTTATTGTGCTTGTTACCATGAGGGAGAAGAATATCGGTGGCAACAGGAAGACTATCTCCGCCTGGTCTATAATCAGGAAACCACCCTTATAGAACCTTATCAGGAAATTCCGGAGGGGCTTACTGTTACCAGTATTATTTTTACTCCCAATGCAAACTGGGAGGAGTATGACTGCAACCCAAATGAGCGTTATTATTTGGAAACACCAGACGAGATGTTTAAATCCTACTTTGATACTTCTGATAAAAATGCACCCTATTATCCACCGCTTGCTGAACTCTTTGATCAACTTAAGTAAAAACCGCCTTCCCCAACAATATGGGAAGGCGGTTTTTTCCTAGTTAAAGACAGGATATCAAATTTATTTCACTGCTGTCTTTTGTTTGAGATAGACACAGATCATAACACCCGCCGATGCTGCAAGAAGCAGTAAAATTGGCAAAGGTGAACTGGTTGCGTCGGTGTTTGGCGAATCGGTACCAGATGATCCGCTGCCTGTGGATTGAGATGGCTCAGAAGACGATCCTTCCTCTGGTGAACTGGATATGGGAGGTATTTCTTCCTTAAGCTCTGAAATGGCATCCAACAGGGCTTCATATGCGTTGTCCACATCATCCTGACTGGCCGACGGATCTTCTAATACGTCCTTTGCTTGCTCGAGAGCCTCTGTAAAGGCAGTCCAAGTTTCGTCGGTATAATCGCCTTTTTGTTTGTCCTTATGAGCCTGGTACAATTCCTCCAGCTTTGCCTTGTCGACGGCTACAGGCTTTTCTACTACAGTAACAACACAACGATCAAAAACATTAGGATCAGTATCCAGAGACGCTGTAATAGTAACTTCTCCCGCTTTCAGAGCAGTTACCATTCCGTTTTCATCCACGGTAGCCACTGTCTCATCCGACGATCTCCATACGATTGTTCCTGCATCCGCCGGAGTAACGGTTGCTGTCAGCTGAGTGGTCTGACCTGCTTCCAGCTGCGTCTCGGATGGATCCACTTTGATTTCCGGAATGATCACAGGCTTGTCCTCAACCGTAACGATACAGCTGCTCTGAATACTGGGATCGGTATCCAGAGATGCTGTAATAGTAGCTTCTCCCGCTTTCAGAGCAGTTACCATTCCGTTTTCATCCACGGTAGCCACTGTCTCATCCGACGATCTCCACACAATTGTTCCTGCATCCGCCGGAGTAACGGTTGCTGTCAGCTGAGTGGTCTGACCTGCTTCCAGCTGTGTCTCGGATGGATCCACTTTGATTTCTGGAATAGCCTCAGAACCAATCAGTTCAATTTCCGCCAAGCGGAGATCACGTTCTTCATCAAACTGGAATTTAAAGTATTTGTAGGGCGATTGCTTTGATTCATCCAAAGCGTAGGGACGGGTATACTTGCCCCACTGGAAGGTCTGATCTTCTCTGCTGTCCAACAAAACCCATTCCTGGCCGTCCATAGATCCATAAAGCGCAAAAGAATGAGGCATATTGGAGGTATCGGCATCCGATGTGAGGGTATACATGGAAACTACTTTTTCTTCAGGTGTATAGAAAACAATCTCCTTGTTTTGACCCTTCAAAGAACCGGCTGAATCGCTGGAGTTGTCAAAGAGATAACGGGTTTCATCAGAAGTCCCGCAAACTACCGTTGCCTTATCCTCTTCGATGGTAGATGCAACGGTCACATCGGAGGGGATAATATCAGCCAAAGGCTTCGGCTTTGCATCGCCGGATGTGATGGAAGAAGGTACTGCATCGCTGCCGGTTCCCCAATTGGAGGGGGTAGAACCCATCTCAAAATCAATGACGCCGCCGGCTGTCAATTGATCATGAGTAAAGTACACTTTATCGTAGTCCTCTCCATTGAATTTGACATTCTGGATGTAGACGTTTTCACGGGAGTTTTCAGGGGCGTTGATAACCAGTTGCTTACCGTTTTCCAACCGGATTGTAGCCTTGGTGTACAACGGTGAAGTGATGCTATATTCCGCTGTCCCTACGCTGGCCGGATAGAATCCCAAGGCGTTAAACACATACCAAGCGGATGCAGCTCCGTTGTCCTCATCGCCCAGATAGCCTTGACCGATGGTATTGCCGGTATAACACCGGGCAATCACGTCCCGTGTCAATTCCTGGGTGCGGTAGGGTTGTCCTAGATAATTGTAAAGATGGGTGATAGACATGGACGGCTCGTTGGTATGATTGTACTGTCCCAACCGCACTTCCCGCATTTCTCTTTGTCCTACGTCTTTACCGCGCATGTCCTCACTAAAGAGGTCGTCGAGGCGCTTTAACGCCGCTTCTTTACCGCCGTACAGATTAATCATACCCTGGATATCCTGAACCGCTGTAAAAGACATGTTCCACGCATTGGATTCACAATAGTCGTATCCGCTTTTCTCATGCCAAGCGCTGGGATCAAATTCATCCATACTGTTAACACGGAAAGTCCCGTCGGAGTTGCGGCCCATATACCATCCCAGATCCTCGTTAAAGTAGTTGACATAGTTGAGGGCACGGTTTTTATAATAGACTGCTTCATCGGTTTTTCCTAAGATTTCAGCCATTTTGGAAATGTTATAGTCGTTGATGGTGTCTTCCATTCCCCAGGAGAACGACTCATGGACGTCTCTGGAAACGTATCCGCGGAATACCGAAGTAGCTGTCTGGATCCGTCCACCCTTGTCCAAATTATCCGAAACGACCGCGCTGTTTTTCAGGGAAGCGTCAAAAGCTGCCTCGTAATCGAACTGGATCCCCTTTGCCATCGCATCGCCAAAGATAGCGTCGGCATGGGTGCCCAACATACAGTTAATTGCACCGGGAGCCACCCATCGGGAAACCCATCCGCTGTCTTTGTAGTGTTCCAGCAATCCATCGATCATCTCACCAGCCATGGTGGGTGTAAACAAAGAATAGGCAGGCCAGGCGGAACGGTAGGTATCCCAGAAGCCGTTAATGGTGTACATCTTCCCTGATGTTACCACTGGTTCGGTAGGCTGGCTGTGATACGGGCTGGAATAGACCCATTCCTCCTGTTCATTGGTGCCGGCGTTTTCCGAATAAAGAGTAGGATAGGCAAACATACGGTAAAGACCGGAATAGAGAGTAGTCTTTTGATCAAAGCTGGCTCCCTCTACCTGGATCACGCCAAGCTGATTATCCCACTCCGCCTGAGCTTTTTGGAAGGTGGAATCAAACGTATCGTTTTCAGCAATCTCCAGCTCCAGATTATGTTTCGCCTGCTCCTCACTGATAAAAGAAGTAGCCAGCTTCATGGTGACGGTATTGGTATCACTACCAAATTTGATGATACCCATTTTGGTATCCACCGCTTTTGCCGCTTCATACGGCTGATCGATGACACCATAGATGTACATTCTGGTAGCGCCGTTGGCCCGGCCAGGGCTATATTCCCCATGCCCGTAAACATGGTCGGAATAGGCGGTAAAACTGCCGTCCCCGTGGAAGGTAAGGCCTCCGTCAGCCCATTCACAGTCGAAAATCAGGTTGCGGTTCTGGCTGTCTTCCGGGAAGGTGAAGCGGGTGTACATGGCGTGAGAAGTGGGAGTAACCTCCATTGTCACATTGGAGGCAGGTGTCCCCTCTTCAAAGGTGACGCTGTAATAATGGGCCTTTGCCTCCTCTTTTTCATGGGTAAAGGTAGAGGCACGGCGGTCGGCATTGATGTCGGTTCCGGTGGTGACAGAGTCGTAATCAATATCTGTATTGGGCATAAACTGCCAGGTCCCCCAGTCACCCAACCAGGGGGATGCCGCATGGGTAATGGTCATATGGCGCAAAACAGTTTTAGATCCCGCCAATTGGTAAACATAGGGAGTTGTATTCTTGGAATCGGTGGCAGGGGCAATGGAATTAAATCCATGAGGCATTGTCACCAAAGGAGTGGTAATACCGCGGGAATAGCTCCAGGTATTGTTGGTGCCGCGCAGGATATTGACGTAATCGGACAGATGGTCATACTCAATGGGAGGCTGCGTTTCAATTTTAATATCGTCAAAATAGCCCAGGAATACCGTATCCTTTTGAGGGTTATCGGCTTTATGATATCCGATCAAAATCTGTTCAATGGTCTTCCCCTGTGCTACGGAACCGATGTTGGAATAGATGTGGTTCCACTGCATATAGGATAAAATATCGGCTTCTCCTTGTTCCATAGGGCTGACAATAGCGCCGTATTGGTCCCTGGCACCCAGTTCACTCAGATAGGTGCCGTCGCTGAATTTCAAGTCAACGGCCATGTGTTGGGATGTAAAATCAAAATCGTAACCATCCGGATCGTCCAGAGCCGGGAAAAATACATAACTCAGGTTGGTGTTTTGTGTGACGGGAATGGACAAACCATCATAAATAACATTGTAGCAGTAGGCTTCCTCATCGCCCATATGACGGCCTTTGACTTCCAATGCACTCCAGCCTGTCCATCCGGTGGAGGTCAGATTGCTGTAAGCTTCAGACGGGCCCCGGCTCTTTCTGGTTTTCATGGGAGAGGATTCCATATCCTGGCCGTCCTTGGCCTGTACAGTCATTTGTGCTTGAGATACTTGGGCTTCTTTTCCATCTGCCGGCGTACCCAACAGATGCAGTTCAGAGAACTGTGTTACATCAGTTGCGCCGTTGATTTTGGAAATCACCAGTTTGTACTGCTGATAAGCTGTGTGATTCTCAAAAGAAAAACTGCGCAGATCCCGCTCAATGCGGAAGGTTTCACCCTCCCGGGAATCCAGCTCATCCCATTGGTCTCCATCGTTGGAGCCATAAAGAGTCCAGTCCATGGGATTGCGGTTGGGCATATCCGGGCCGGAACCCATTATGTAGGTATCAATCACAAAAGGCTTTGTCAATGCAAAAGAGACGGATACTGTCTTTCCATCCACAGGGATTGTGGAGGTGACGTATTTGCTGCCGGTATCGAAGTCAAATAACTTATCCTTGCCTTCATTTTCGTTAAAATCCGGATCTCCGTCCAGTGTAGACATATCGATGTACGGAGTAGCGCATCCCGGCAAGACGCCTCGCATCTGAACTTCTGAAAATTGAGTCATCGGAGCACCGTGGTTGCCGACGATTTCCAATTTGAACCACTGGTAGGTCCCCGGCTGCGCAATGGCAAACGTCAGCTTTTGCTGGCGGTTGTTAAAGGTGACATTTTTTTGTTTATCGATGACTTTCCAATCAGCCCCATCGGAAGAACCATAAAGGGTCCAGGAAAGGGGATCCCGGCCATCCTCATCGTTGCCGGAAGCAATGATATATTCTGTGGTTTCACAGGCTTTTTTCAGCCGGAAAGACAGCGTCAGCGGTTGCTCGGCAGTTCCTACGGTAGAGGTGACGTATTTGGAATTGGTGTTATAATCAAACAAATTGCTGATGACATCGATATCATTGACCGGATCAGGGGCTTCCACGGAATCCGGATCCAAAAGCGATGTCAGATCAACGGCAGGTTCCACCATTTGACTGGCCAGTTGCAACTCTGAAAACTGGGTCATTGGTGCGCCACAGTTTTGCGTTACAACTATTTTATAATAACGGTAAGCGGTGGCATTGGAAAAAGAAAAGGTCTTTTTCTCTTCCCGGGAGGAGAAGGTAACGCCTTGCTGTTTATCCAGTTCCACCCAGGTCTCTTTGTCCTGTGAGCCGAAAAATGTCCATGCAGAAGGATCGCGGCTGGGTTCATCTGTACCCGAAGCAATCAGATATGTCTGGACCGCTGCCGGCTGCTCCAATTCAAAACCGACTTCCACCGGCTCAGATTCACTGGGCTTAACACTGGTCAGGAATTTGCTGCTGGTACTGTAGTCAAACAGATTGTGTTTGCCTTCTTCCGCCTTGAAGTCCTGGCTTCCCCAAATGGTATCGGAACAAACCAGATGGGTGACGTCCCCTTCCAGCCTTCCTACATCGGATACAGCTTCCACATTTTTGCTGCGGTCGCCGTCCAATTTTGACTCCAGGGGACTTGGATCTTCCGATTCAAATGAAGTTTCAAAATGAATCTCCTGCGGTGACGTATCGTCCAAACTGGTAGCCGATACAGTCGAGAGGCACAAGCTCAGGATACAGGTAATAGAGAGCAAAAAGCTCATCGGTCTCCTGAGTTTTCTCAGATGGTCGTTCAATTTAATCTCTCCTTCTTCTTGGTTTTCAGACCATGCCATGGGACATTATATCAGTTTTTTATGCAAAACACACGCAAATTATTTCATTCAAAATCTGTAATTATTTAAAGAAAAATATAAGATACAATTTCATTTAGAGTTTATTTCCAATTAATCGGCCCTTTCATTAGCTAATTGTCCTATGATTGGTATAATAGAAATAATGATACAGTAAAAGAGGATGCCCAGAGCCTAAACCCCTGAACATCCTCTTTTACTGTATAGACAATAGCGTCATTTAGCTGTTAATCGCTTCATGATTGTGATAAGCAATCTCCTGAAGGTATCGGTAAAGCGGCTGGATATTATAGCTTTTGGGGAATTCAAACGATTTCTTGACTACTGTAACACCGCCGTTCGCTTTAAAATAAGGCGATGCAATGTATTCTATGTCAATTTCACTGTCATCTACACCGAAACCAGCTGTTTCTGCCGACACATGGATCACAGAACTCAAATTGATATAGTTTACACGCATCTTTTGTCCAGTAGCACCTTGTTTATCAAAGTCAATGATCCGCTTATTTGTGAAAAGCACTACGTCACGTACCAGTTTAAATCCGGTATTGATGACCTCACCTTCCATTAAATACATCCCGTACTCTTTCTGCAAAGCATCCGGAGTAATTTCATTTAAGTTTCCACTAAGACCATTCATCACTTTGTTCATAATTCCCATATTGGTTTCCTCCTTTTTTGCAGGTCTCTGCATTCAATATTAGCACTATGTTACTACAATATCAAGGGAAGTTTCCCAATCAATACAAACAAAAGAGACAAGTTTTGACTTGTCTCTTTTGTTTCAGTAATATATCTTATCGCAAAGCCAAACCATCCTTAAAGGCATTCCCCACCTTTTCACCCAATTGAATATATGCATTATGAAATGGATCAAATGTAATAGGAGCTGCCTTTTTCACATCCACATTTCCGTCTTGATCCAGCACACTTTCATCCACGCTGACATTGACGATCTCTCCTACTAAACGGCAGCTTTCCTCATCGTAGCTTACAAGCTTGCACTCCACGGCAATTGCCAACTCATCGATCAGTGGAGCATCCACGAACTCCGAGCGAGTGGCGTGAAAACCAGCTTTCTCAAATTTATCCGATGTATTGTTTCCCGATGCAATACCTACATAGTCGCAGGCAACTACATGGTCCGCATCCGCCATGCTGACTGTAAAGGCGCCGCGAGCTAAAATATTCTTTACCGTCTTGTGACCCGCACTGAGGCACATAGAAATCTGTGTATTTTCACTGATCCCTCCCCAAGCGGCATTCATGGCGTCTGGAGTACCATCCTCTCCATAGGTAGCCACGATAAAAACCGGCTGCGGATAAGTATAGGGTTTTGCTCCAAAATTTTTTCTCATGCTAAATCTCTCCTTTTATATCTGAGCCATACGGCCGAATCTTCTAGTGTCTTTATATTGTCCAAAATAAACGTTGTCATGATGCTGTCCATAAACAAGGGTTTATCTTCTGGTTCGCCGGTAATGGGCGCTATCACAAGGCTGAGTTCATCCACTAGATTTTCCTGTTGGAAGACCCCGTTTATAACGCTTCCTCCCTCTAAGAGTAACATATCAATACCAAACTTCATTTTCAGCTTTTCCAGTGCGGTTGCCAGATTCAACTCTGTGTCTCCGGCGAATACATAGGATACTCCTATGCTCTTTAAATAAGCAAGGTAGGCATCTGACGTATCTTCACACACCACTTCAATGATATGAGCATTGCCATATCCAGGGTCATCGTCGATGATCTTACTCGTTTTCCATCCCAGTTTGCCATGTCTGTCAAACGCAACTGCAAAATATCCAGATTTTGCATCGGCCACATAATCTTCGCGAGGGATAGTTATCCCTTGAAAAGGCGATAAATCCGGATACCAGCCGCCGGTAAAACTGCCTTCCATGGTCACTCGGCCGCAGGCAAATGCATCAGCATGAAAATCGCGGTTAATCTGGTAATAACTTTCGGTTGCGGATTGACATCCGTCGTTTGTAAGGAAATTGCCTGTGACCTTTCCATCGATGGACTGCACCATATGACAAATGATATAGGGCCGTTTTTCCATAAAAAGTTTCTCCTCTTACTACATCTGTAAAAGAATCCGCCCGCGAATGGGATTCTCTTTT
Source organism: Solibaculum mannosilyticum (assembly GCF_015140235.1). Lineage (GTDB taxonomy): Bacteria > Bacillota > Clostridia > Oscillospirales > Acutalibacteraceae > Solibaculum > Solibaculum mannosilyticum. The sequence continues at coordinate 1,339,323 of NZ_AP023321.1, forward strand.
ACAGCAATTGTACTACATCTTCTGCAATCTGCTCTGCAGTTAAATGATTTTGTTTTAAGATTTCCTGCACATCAAAGCGATCTAAAAACTCCTTCTTTAGTCCGAAGTTGAGTACCTTGATATCGGAATCTCCATAGAATCTGGCGATCTTCTCGCCAAATCCACCGTCTAAAATGCCGTCCTCCAGGGTGATCACCACTTCATGCTCTCTTTTTAATTCCTCCAGCAATGGCTTATCCACACCGGTAATATAGTAGGGATTGACAACAGTAGGAATTGTCCCGATTTTTTGCGCGATCTTCTCGGCTGCCTTTTGACCTAAAGCATAAAATGTACCGAGGCCGATCACCGCTACTTTACTTCCCTTTTGAGTGATTTCATAACGATCCAGTTCACTAAAATCTTTCGTAACAGCTTTCCCATCGGAGGCCATGACTCCGCCGGGCAAACGAATGGCAACCGGATGCTCCGTTTGTTCCAGGCTCCATTCCAGCATAGCGAGATATTCTTCTTTGGTGGTGGGCGCCAGATAAACCAGATTAGGGATATTGGCCATCATGGGAATATCATAGATGCCAAGATGGGTCACATCGTTCATCCCATACACAGAACCTGCAAAGGTGACGATGGTAGCCGGACTGTTGTTGATGCAGAGATCCTGAGAGAGTTGGTCGAAGGTTCTCTGAATGAAGGTACTGTACACACCATAGACAGGTTTTCCTCCACCTGCTGCGATACCGGATGCCAAAGCAACTGCCGTCTCCTCTGCAATACCTACGTCTACAAACTGTCCTCCGGCTTCTTTTCTCTTTTCCTCTGTGAAGCCGAATACCGCCGGCGTCCCTGATGTAATGGCCACTACTGTCGGATCTTTTTTCATCTTCTTCAAAAGATACTGGGCCGTTACACTGGAATAATCCTCCTCATCAAAAGAGTCCAGAGGACTGCCCGTATTCACATCGAATGGACCGCAATAATGCCAGTTTTCCTTATTTTCCTCCGCTGGAGCATATCCTTTTCCCTTTTGGGTATTGATGTGCACCACCACAGGTGATGTACAATCCTTAACCTGTTGGAACGCGGCAATCAAGGTAGAAACATCATTTCCGTCCCCGACATACCGATATTCCAGTCCCATAGCTTTAAACAGATTGCACTCTGCTTTTCCATTTGTCTCACGCAACAGCTTTAAATTACCGTAAAGGCCGCCGTGATTTTCTGCAATGGACATATCGTTGTCGTTGACCACTACAATCAAATTTCCTTTTAGCTCAGATGCAAAATCCAGTCCTTCCAGCGCTTCGCCGCCGCTCAATGAACCGTCGCCAATCACAGCGATTACATTTCCACTTTCCCCTCTTAAGTCTCTTGCTTTTGCCAGTCCACAGGCAAGGCTGACAGAGGTCGAGGTATGACCCACGATGAAGTGATCGTGTTCACTTTCATGAGGATTGCTGTAGCCTGATACATCGTCGTAATGCTCCTCATAAAGATAAGCGTCTTTTCTTCCGGTCAGCATTTTGTGGGGATAGGATTGGTGGGATACGTCAAACACAATCTTATCTTTTGGGGAATCAAATACATAATGCAGCGCAATAGTAGCTTCCACCATACCAAAATTGGGGCCGAAATGACCTCCGTGTTTTGCCAATCTTGTCAGCAGTGCCCGCCGCATTTCTTGGGCCAAAAGGACTAGCTGCTCCTCATTTAATTTTTTTACATCAGCAGGTTGATTGATTGTTTCAAGAATCATAAATTACGTTTCCTCCCATGTTAACTTTCCTGTTTCAATTGCCTTTTGATACCGGGCGATCTTATAGTTTAGACGATCGAGAGTTGCATCAATTTGCTTTCTCTGTTCCAATAGATTTTCTCTTTGCTCCTGCAGAAGCTGGAGCCGTGCGGCAAAGGTGGAGTCACCCATCTGATAGAGCTTGACGTATTCAATCATCGCCTCTATAGGCAAGCCTGCACTCCTCATGCAAATGGCTAGTTCCACCCAGTTGAGATCTTTTTCTTGATAGTCCCGGATGCCGCCGGCCGTCCGGGAAACTGCTGGAATCATCCCAATTCGTTCGTAATAGCGAAGAGTATCCTGGGAAATATGATACTTCTCACTGACTTCCTTAATTGTCAAATGACCTCACCGCCTTTCTGTCCTGACGACAGTTTTCATCCTAGCACTTGGAGTGCACTCTAAGTCAAGACTTTTTTAAAGATTTTATCACATTTTTTATTTTTAGCTTTATCGCTATCATCAATGAAATTCTTCTTGACAATAGAAAGAAAGCATGCTATGTTAAATACATACTTAAAGAATGTAAGAGAAGAGACGTCTGTATGTCGAGGAATAAGTATCCGGAAGTTACCGTTGAGAGAATTTTAGCTGCAGCTAAAAAGCTGTTTTTAGAAAAGGGATATGACAAAACTACCATCCCGGATATCGTGGCAGAGCTTGGGGATCTGACCAAAGGGGCAGTATACCACCATTTTAAATCCAAGGAAGAAATTATGGACGCTCTTGGGGATAAGATGTTTTTTGATAACAACCCTTTTGATACTGTCAAAAAAAGAACCGATCTAAACGGACTCCAAAAAATCCGTGAAGTCATTAAGCTGGCTCATGCCGTCCCTGATTCAGAGGAACTCACCATTGAGGCATTGCCTCTTTTAAAAAATCCTCGCATATTGGCTGGGATGATCGAATCTGATCAAAAGATCTTCGTCCCACTGTGGCAAAAGCTCATCGAAGAGGGTGTTGCCGATGGATCGATCCATACTCAATATCCTCGGGAATTAGCCAGTCTGCTGCAAATGCTCACTGGAATATGGTTAATGCCCTCTGTCTACCCCGCGGATAAAGGAGAGTTGCTGCACCGATTCCTTTTTACAGCGGACATACTGGAAAAAGCCGGCCTTCCATTAGTAGACGATGAACTGCTTGAAATGGCACGTAACGTATTTACAAAATGGGAAAAATCATTGCCTTGAAAAAGGCAATTTATTTTACATCTATACATTCTTGAAGAATGTAAATAAAGGAGGCATTTGTAATGACTGAACAAGAATTCGATCGTAAAATTGAACATGCCGCAGAAAGATTTGAGCAAAAAATGGAAGGTGCTGCAGACAAACTGGATAAGACGGTCTCCCGCAAGTGGGAACAAAAGTCATTTCGGATCCTAATGAAAAGTATCTCATTTGCCGCTGAGATCGGTCTGATGCTGTGTTCGGGTCTTCTCTTTCACTCCGGACACAAGATGTGGGCATCCATCTGTTTTTGGTTGGGAGCCTTAGGTTTATTGTGTGATCTCTTAAGGCTGATTTTCCTTCGAAGGAAATAATATCATAAATTATTCTTATAATTCTTCAAACTGATCTTAACGCATGATTGAGATATAAGATACCATTAAAAAGAGAAAATAAAAAGTTTGGAGTGTAGAATATATGCAGTATACAGCCACATATCAGTCCCCCATCGGCAGAATTACTATGGCAAGTGACGGACAGAATTTATCAGGTTTATGGTTTGATGGACAAAAATATTTTGCGGATACCCTGTCGACTGAACATGAATTTAAAGATCTCCTAATCTTTGAGCAGACAAAACGGTGGCTTGATTTGTATTTTCAAGGTAATGTTCCGGATTTTACTCCTTCATTATATCTCAAATCCTCTCCTTTCCGACTGGCGGTATGGGATATTTTAAAGCAAATACCATATGGAAAAATCATAACATATGGAGAGATTGCCGATCTCATAGCAAAAAAACAGGGCGTTAAAACTATGTCGGCACAGGCTGTCGGCGGTGCTGTAGGACATAATCCTATTTCTATTATTATACCGTGCCATCGGGTCATAGGAAGTAATGGCAGCCTAACAGGATATGCCGGAGGTCTAGACAAAAAAATTTCCCTCCTTACCATTGAGAAAGTCGACGTGAGAAAATTTTTCATCCCTAAAAAAAGAACGGCATTATAATCATCGGATAGTAATTTGTTGAGATAATTTGCAATACACAAAATCACTTTTGTTGCAATTGATTTAGAAAATCCTGTATCTTCATCTTATAGGGATCGGTCAAAAGAGCTTTGTCATACCTGTAGTCTAAAAACACAGTATCCCCTTCTATGAGGACAATTCCCATTGTTCCTGTAGGATAATAGCCACGTTTCTCAATTTCTTCCATTCCTTTGGTCAAGAATAAAATATATTCCTTGCCTTCCTCTAGCATATTGTTGTTTAAACTGCGAGTCTTGACGAAATATTTCTCCCCTGTATAGGTTGACAATGGTTGATTTTTAAAGTTTAACTCCTTTAATTTTTTACTTCCTGATCTTCAGGCATATCCCCATTGTCAATAGCTTCCTCAATCTGCCTGAGTTTATTGTTTTGTTCCTCATAGAGAGAATAAGGGATTAAGCCATTGGGAGACTGAATTTCTATGCTTTCTTCTGCATCCCCTTTGTATACTTCCAGTACCTCCACCGGTGTTGGGAAAAAGTAATCGTCGTGTATAAGCGGAATCGTTTTATCCAGATAGGTATACCATGAAATAGTTCCACCTTTTCCTGCTCGGCATCGCAGAACCACATCGGCTTTGTCCCATGATTGGTCAATCAGGGACAATCGATTTTCCCATTTGATAGGCTCATCCGAGCCTTTGAAATTATCTTTTATGCCTGTGATGATTGGCTGAGATGTATCAGAACCTTTGACTAAATCTATAAATTCATCCAGTGGATACCATGTTGCATAGATGTCTTTATCGGGATCGTATGTGTCGTGAGGAGCTTCTATTTCACCAATATAGGATGCTTTGTCGTCTTTCAGCTGAACCACACTTTTATTCCCATTGGCAAACTTATAATCTAATTGAAGGTCAAGACCATCCACCCTTTTGATGTTTTTAAGAAAGACAACATACTCTTCCCCCTGCTCCATTATAAGGGCGTTCTCAGAGATACCCCACGCTTTCTCATCAGCATAATGGGATAATGGCTCATGCAGGTATCTTCCACGAAATGATCCTTGATTTTCAGCTGTGATTTGATCACGGACAGATCCCGGTAGATATCCAGACCCGCTGGTCACCTCTATGGTATCCCCTACCTTGACATTTCCTTTCAATACCTCGAGTACTTCTACCGGGGTATGGTAGACAAAGCTGATGGTATCATCTTCAAATATAAGAACAGAAAAGCTCTGCTGTCCAAAAGATTTGCATCGTAAAATGAAATCGGAATCTTCTATCGCCTCCATCAGAGATCCTGGAGCTCTTCCAAACTCAGGTTTAACAACATCACCGCCACCTGTTGATTTTTCTGGATCGATAAAGAGTGAAGCTGTGTCAAAATACTCTTGTGAACTTGAATCCGTTTGGTTTCCTGCTTCGCCTGAGGAAGATGGTGTATCGGGCGATTCCATGGAACTGGATATCGATTTTGACATACATGATCCAAATAAAACGGAAAGAACTATGATTAGAGCCAGCCATCTTGCGTGCTTCATCCTAACGCATCCTTTCAAATTTATAGATAACCATACAGTTTTTTTACTCCAATAATATCCGCTCCTTGAGGATAATAAACCTTTCTAAAGCCATTGTCCCACTGGGTCATAAGCGCATAGGGATAGTCCATATGCTGTAAACCTAAGGCATGCCCAAATTCATGAGCCATGGTACCTTGCGTGTCAAAATGATCCATTCTATTGCTGATATAACTTTGATTTAAAAAGATGTTGGCATAATCCCAGCTACTCTCGGATGCCGATACTCTTTTGGTATTACCCGTCGCTAATTTGATAAAGAGCTGTGTATTCGCTGATTCACTGCTTCCTGGAGGATTTTCGAAAGCATATGATCTATCAAAGAAGGAAACAGTAGCTCCCGCCGAACTATATACCCGATAAAAATTTACATTTACTGAATTATTTTGTAAGATATATTGCCAAGAATTGATGGCATTTACGATGGCAGTAGTGTTAGCACTATTTATTGAGGAGTGGATATAATAGCTGACATTTTTAATATCACCATATAGCATGTGACCGGAATAATATAGATATGGTTTCCCACGAACAGTATAATGCACTTCTATGTATGGTCGGCTGGAAGCACCGGAATAGTTCCCGGAATACATCTGGTTCCAATCCTGATAGGTTTCATCTGTGGATTTAAACATTAGGCCATGATACTTTCCCTTTTCGGTGTAGTATCGCTCTGGCTGGTCGTGTACCCAAATCTGATGGCGTTCCACACCAAACGCAAAACTATCTCCATAATAAGTATAATTCATGTTATTATGTTTATCCCAAGTGATAGTATCTGGTGACCAATCGCTGTCTATGCCGTATTCTTGAATATTGATAGTAGTTGTAGTGCCATTGACTAAGGTAAGATGAAGGTAGCTATGTTCATCTTGATCACTATTTGGATCCTCAAGACAGTATCCTGCCGGAAGCTCCGGAAGTTTACGGATTTTTAAAAACGCACGATAAACTTGTCCGTTTTGAACCCCTACTTTCCAGCTGATCTCTCCCCAATGCTGCTTGGCATAGTCCCCTGGATGAACGTAAGTATCGTCAATATTACTGGTAGACTGGGAACTGTTCGAAATTTCATAATCCAATAGGAGGCTTCCTACCCTGTCCGGCGATGAAATCCACTCTTTATCCAAAGTAAGAATTACATCATAGCCTATCTCAGTCTCTACCAGCTCAACACCAATGTTATGGCATTCTTCCAAGTTCTCATCATACATAAAAGGGGCTTTGATATAAAATTCCTCTTCCCCTGTTTCAGGATCATACACAGTAATGGATTTATCCTCATTAAGCCTGGCAGGAAGGCCCTTCGTATCTAGATTTAAAATATAACAGTCTTCTTCTGGTACATTGTTTAATACGATTTCTCCATTAACATGCAAGCAATCCATCGTATACCGGATATTGGTCTCTGGCAGTACAGACTCATACATTACCTGAGAAGTAATATTGTCTGGTGTGACAATTTCATCCTGTGGGTCAGTAGCTGCTGGAATTCCAAAAGGCTGTATTTCTGATTCTTCTTTTGTAAGTACTTTTGCCTCTGCTGGAGCTACTCTTTCCTTTCCAAAAGAACTGATGGTGCATTGCCTTGACTGCGTTGATAAACATAGTTTTCTGGCATAACAGCCGCTTGAATGGAATAGGACATTGTGCGTTCTCCATTATCAACTGTGATCAAATCTTCCTGTACAGTGCTCTGTGCCAACTCTACACCAAAGGGACTATCTCGATTTTCCAGTATAGCATTGCCTTCTTCGTCCATTTGTGGAACCATAGTATTATCAATATCTCTCCACTGTCCTTCTTCGTTCTGATAGTGAACCACATCACTATAGGCCACCGCTATCATTTCTTGTGCATCTGGATCATCATCTTCTAAAATGAAATGTTTTTCATACTCCCCGCGAAGACTAGTATCTTCCCCAATAATACGAGGTGTCTTCTCAATACCGGATGACGTATCGTTTGCTGATGCAGGGAATACCAGTGGTTGTATGAGTAGGAGTGCTCCTATACATACCGCAATCAATCTTTTTTCATAATACAATTCCCCTCTCCTCATTTTTAATTATAATAAACTATTTTTTCATTAAAATCAATTTGATTTTGTTCTATAAATCATATTATTGTAAGAATACAGAATAGTTTTTTACATTTCCTTGGAATCTCTTGCAAGCTATACTATATTGGATTTAAAATGGATTTTTATTCATATCTTTGCCTCTTTACTTTATCAAACAGATCCATTTGTATAGATTGTTTGCTTCTTCTTTAAGATATGTGTTTATTTTCTCCCTTTTTGCTGTCATTTCCTTCCTGGGAATGTGAATTAAAATATAGTACAACTGTCGTAGTAACCAGAATACTTATTTTCAGATAAATTTTTTTAAATAAATACCATGAGAATTCCCATTTCTATACCCTACTAGATCGCATGAAATTGGGACTTTTTCATTTCGTAAATAGCTGTGTTGCGGCGAAAGACGAGCTGAAATGTCGTATTAAATCCAAACTGTTATAGAACATCCTTTAACGCTTCCCGCAATGTATCGATCTCATTGTAAACATAGATTTCACTGGTCATTTTGACGTCTTTATGCCCCATTATCTTCTGGATTGTGTAGATGTCTACTCCAGCACGGCGCAATCTCGTACCGTATGTATGCCTTAACTCATGCGCCGTCAGCATTGGTATTTCCGGATAATCTCGATGGAGAGCTATCATGAAACGTTTTAAGCATTGAGACCACGTATCCGGATGTTGAGGCCTTCCATCCCACCCAGGGAACAAATACCCAGATGATTGGCATCTCCATTTCAATATGGTAATGGCTCTATCCGATAATGGATTGGTTCTGTAGCTCTCCCATTTGGGCGGGTTAATTAGTACCCCGCTCCCTTGTTTATCAGCAATGGATCTGTTAACCGATAGTGCTTTATGCACTACATTTATGTCTTGACTAGACAATCCCAAGAGTTCCCCACGACGCACTCCCGTCTCTAGTAGTACAATTGTTAGCTCATACTCTTCTACGATTCTACGATCTCAATCTGCTCATCTGTATAGACACGTTTTACTGTCTTCTCTGCAATCGATGTATAAGATACTCGTTTTGCAGGATTTTTATAGCATAGATCGTTGTCGATGACCGTTTCAAAAATACCATTTAAACACATATACATTTGACAACATAGATTTAGACATATGTGCTTTACTGGCAAAGAATTCTTTGATATTGACAGGATGTATTGACGTAATAGGCACATTGCCAAAATAGGACAGCAACTGTTTTTTGATCGTGTGTTCATAGGTGATACGGTAGGTATTTTCGTCTACCTCTCCCCTTTTGTAAGTTTCCAACCACCTGATCGCCCACTGGCCGAAGGTGACGTCTTTTTCTACAAACGTGTTTCCGGTCAGATTGGCGATCTATATCCTGGATATACTTCTGCCCTTGTCGGCGGGCATCGTCCTTACTGACATGGCTGTAGAATGATCTGCGGATAGGACTGCCATCCATCTTTTTCCCTACGGTCATCTCGGCTTCATAGAGACTATCTGCCCGGTTTGGCTGTTCCTTTTCTTTCTTGGCATTGTACCTTACCTCCTAAAAATGGGCATAACAATACCCGGGACTTGATATCCCGGGCCTGTTTGTGGTACAATGTATTTGTGAAATCATTGTCCCCAGATAGGCCCAGGCTTATCCACCAGCCGTTCTCCCGCGCCAACAGGAGGGCGGCTTTTTTATTTCTGGGGCACAATCTCTAATGTGTACCTCAATTTCGCAATTATCTTCAAAAAGGTGTTAATCTGCGGAGTTCTTTTATGCGTCTATTACTGATTGGGGCACCCCACATGCTATTGCGAGATCCTTTTGGGTTATACCTTTCGATTTGTGTATTTCTGCGAGCTGATCCAATAAGGCGTCACATTTGCTTTGCATTTTCTACCCCTTCCATTTTAATTCTCCATTATCCCACAATTCTTCGCAGGACAGATCTATATCCTCATTCCAACAGATTCCACACCCACCAGCATCAACATATACTTGTTGGAATAACCCTTCAATACTCTTTAGGGCTTGAAATGCATCCCAGCGGGAAAACAAGGGATTAACATCATACTTTTTCTGCTCTCCGCACTCGAACATGATGGATAATTTATAATCCGGCAGCGGATTTACCGATTTAATTTTATGAAACATATTTTCTCTCCTTTCTTAACGGAGGCTCCCTCCGCTGGAATAACAGCGGAGGGAGCTTCACAAATTACGCGCTCTTAACGAGCCACCCTCTTTATGTACTTTAATAGCATTTATCACAAGGCTCATACCTCTTTTTTGCTTCTTCTAAGGAGATTGGTGTTCCATTTTTCATTCTACCGCAATTGGGTCTTTTATGATATTTCTCTCCCGTCTTTGAAATATACACCGTTGTGGAGGTTTCTTCCGCTTTAGAAACGGTTTCTTTAACAGGTGCTTTCGATGGTGCGACAAGATCTTCTGTTGCTGGAACTTCTGATGGTGCTACAGGTTCATCTTTAACTGGAGCCTCAGACGGTACTACTTCTTCCACTTCAGATACTATCTCTTCTGGTTCTGAAGAAACTACTGCACTGGATTCTGGCATACTAGGTGCTTTCGAAGATACCACTCTGCTGGATACAGATGTTTTTGAACTTGCTTTTGCCGTCGTCCAGCTGGACGATACTGCCGAAGACTCTGGTGTTGTAGAGGCTGGTTCAACCTTATTGTCTGTCATGACTCCAATAAAGATCACCAGCGATACTACGAACACTGCCGCTCCAGCCCCCAATATCTTCTTGTCCACATTTCTCTGATTCTTTCGGCACCAAAGCCAATAAATCAAGATTCCGATAGGCGCTGCAACCCATCCAATGACCAGTAGAATACATGCTCCTATAATACCCAGAAGCACTTTCCACCACGTTTTGTTCTGCCCTCTCATTTTGTCTCCTCCTATAATTGACTTCCTTTGTCAAGAAAGTATAATGATTTCGGAGGATGTAAATGCATAATCGGCTTTTCTTTCTCCGCTTCCCTGTTTAGAGATTCCCGCTCTAAACAGGGATTTTTTATTGTTCGTCTTTTTGATTTAAGCAATCTTCAATTGCCAAGCCGACTTCCGAATCAGTGGGCTGGGCAACCTTTAACTCTCGTTCTTGTCCAACCGTGAAACCCAACTCTTCCAGCTTTTCATACACTTCTCGTGTCACCAGGTCATAACTGACTATCTTACCGTCAGAGTCGTACACCGCTACTTGCACTACATCTGCGTTGTCTTCCCTTTCTCTAGGTGATACAACTTCACAATTCTTTTCCCCTTTTTTGCCATCCTCTTGGGGTTTCTCCTGTTCGGTGGCTTCATTGCTGAGAATATAATCGGTGTACTTATCTACATTGTCTTTACCAGTTTCACTCAGGGACTGGTATTTTTTTATATGTTCCTGGTCCCTGGATGGCATATGCATACTAACCGAAGAAGTGTCATCAAAATCATCCAACTTACATTCTAATGCTCTGGCAAGGGCTATAACCGTATCCAGATTAGGATTTGTAGTGATTCCCGCACTTATTTTTTTGATGGTGCTGATCGGTATTTCTGATTTAATCGCTAAATCTTCAATAGTCATGCCTTTTGCCTTTCGCAACTCTGTAATTTTTTCTAACCCCATGGGATCACCTCTTATCCTTAATATAAGCTAAAATAATGCCCTTGTCAAGAATAAAAGTTCCTATATTGGTACTTTTATTTTCAAAATAGTATTGAAAAATTCTTTTTATGGTACTACACTCGAATTAAGGTTCCAACGTTGGTATTTTAATTGAGAGGTAATTGTATGAGGTTCGCGTATTGGAAAAATTTGATAGACAAGCGAGGCGTAAAAAGGTCAGTAAGCGTTCGTCATTTAAAAATTTCTGAAAGAGCATTACGCTACAAAATCGAAGGGGCTAGTCCTTTCATTTGGGATCAAGCATGCATTATCCGAACAAATTTTCCCAAATATGAATAAGGACGTACTATTTCGAGGCCAGATCAAGTCAGCTAAAAGGAAGGAGAAATATGGATGAAACACGAAGAAATTAAAAGAGCTGTCCTTCCCAAGGGTATAGACAGCACACGGGTAACTCAAGTAATAGAAACTTGATCAGTTATAGGGCGGGGAACATCAGAAGACCCTGTCAGACGGATTATTCCATACTGGGACTTTGAAGGAAATCTGCTTTGGTCAACAGACGAGTGAGAAACGACAAACTACTTTGGATCTATAGAGAGAGCTTCCTCAAAAGTAAGTTCGGATTCTATATATCTCAATAATGCATGGATAAACTTTTTCATCGAAGAAATATCAAGATTATCATGCTTTTTTATGTAGTGACTTTCATCATTTCCAATCCAAGTCGCACGTTCAGCTAGAATTTTAACCCTTTCGTCTTCAATGCGTTTGATGCATTTCCCGAGAGGTTCAAGTTTGATCTTCTCTGCATCATTAGGGTTTTTATGAATGAAATAATCCTTGACTAAAAACTCTAAAGCTTTTCGGTAACCCAATCCACATATTTCTAAAAGTTGCATTTGTTCCGCCTCATTAGCTTGTTGCATTATGCTGCAAAACGAGGGAGATAACGACTCTATAGATTTCTCAAATTTCATAGGTAATACTTCTGCGGGACAAATATGGTAGGCCACGTTGTCTATGTCATCTATGGAGTAAAAAGTCGTAAAAAAGTTCTCACAGAACGAGCAAAATAGATCAAGTACTAGGATCTTGTAGTTGTTTTTCACGTGATAAAAAGAAGCTAAGATATCTGGCTGTACAGCGGTATGACACCGAGGACAAACTGTAGGAATGTCAACCTGATAGTCGAATATAGGATCAATATTAGTAAGATTGTTTATAGCAGCTTTAAGTGTCGTAGTAGTGCAAATTCTTGTTCTCTCAAACAATTTCCGGGCAAAACAAAAAAGCCGCAAGAGCGCCCATTTCACTAGGCTTCCTACGGTTTTTCTTATGGTATGAGTGGTGATACAGAACTTTTTGAAAAAACCTAGTAATATCAGGGGTTTGCAGGCATCCGAACAGAAAAATATCTTGTATATCCCCTTATTTTAGGGCGGCTGTTTTGAAGCAGCCACCCTTTTCTTAACGCCCAAAATATATGACGGTTTTTGCGTAGCGGCTTCGGCTTCCAAGACCTTCGCCATTTTATCGGCGGCGTTTTCCTTTCCGTCTTTCTTGAAAAACCCGGACACGACAAGGACGGAGTTGCCTATGCGGATCTCCGTCACGCAGTCGGCGGGGGCGGTGCTTCTCATGCTCTGCCTGATATGCTCTTTTTTATCTGTCATAGGCTTCTCCTTTCACTTCAGCAGTTCTTTTAGCCGTTCCATTTTCTGCTGGGCGGCGGCTCTGCGTATGTTCTCCCCGGTAAAGAATACCGGCACGCACATTTCCAGCAGACGGTCATAGATACGGGCATGGGCGGTGTCCTGCGGGTTTTGCAGGTTGTCCGGCGTGAGGTTTGTGGTAACGATTAAGGGCTTTTCGCTGCGGCTTCTGCTGTCAATCACATGGTAGACCTGCTCTAAACCGTACTCTGTGCCGCGCTCCATGCCAAAATCATCAAGGATAAGCAGGGGGTAGCTACAAAGACGGGAAATGTATTCGTTCCTGCCCTCAAAGCCGGCGGCAAGGTCGTTGAGGACAACGGCAAAGTTTGTCATTTTAACGGGGATTTCCTGCTCCATGAGGGCGTTTGCAATACACCCGGCAAAATAGCTCTTGCCTGTGCCTACCTTGCCCCACAACAGAAGTCCGCCGTTTTCAGCCTGCATTTGCTCCCAACGCTTTACATACTTTCTTGCCATAGGGAGCTGCGGGCATTTCCCGTTGTCATTCTCAAAAGTCCAGCGGCGCATAGCTGTGTCGGTAAAGCCCTTGCGTTTCAAGTCCTCTACGGTGTCAAGGTGCTTTCTGCGCTGCTCGGCGGCTTCACGCTCCATGCGCTCTGCCCTGCGGCATTTACATTCTGCCGGGTGGCGGTCACGCCCGAACAGGGCAATCTTATCAGCAGGGAAATAGGCTTCTTTCGGTGTCCGGCACTTGCCGCAGTAAAGCAGTCCGTCCTCGCCCTTGTAGTCCTCCGGCTCTGCTGCGGTATCAAATATCTTTTCAAAATCATTTGTCATAAGCTCTCACCCTCCTTGTAGGTGTAATCGGGTATGCCCTTTGTCGGCTTCTCCCGTTCGTACCATCTCCGCAGGGTAGCGGCATGGTCGGCGTATTGTTTGCCCTCGGATTTGATGTAGCCGGATAACTCATCTATCAGCCTGTCAATACCGGGGATTTCTTTTTTCAGTTCTTCGTATTCGTCCTGCAAGAGAAACACATTCCCATATTTGCCAAAAGCGGCGGGGGCTTCTTTACTCTCTCTCATGTTACTAATACTCAAGTTATTCTTACTCAAGTTATTAGGGGATAGTTTCCTGTCCGTCCGGCAGCTTCACATAAATACGGTTTGGCTCGGAAAAGCCCTGCCGCTTCCTCTCAATCAGTTCTGCCGCCTCCAGCTCGTTCAGGGCGGTCTTGACGGTCATGTGGCTGCGGTTAATCGCTTCTGACAGTTTCTCTATGGGGAACACAAGGTAAATCCTGCCCTGTTCGTCTGTCCATTGGTTGGATTTGGACAAATTCGCCCTGTCAAGCAGCAGGATATAGAGCAGCTTTGCAATCTGCGTGAGGTCTGCGGCAAGCAGGAAACGGGGATAGGGAATATAAGGCGGCAGCTTGCTTTCTGCGGTCATATACTTGGTTATGGTAATCACCTCTTTTCTGCGGTGGCTCTCTGCGTTTTCTGTTACGCATGAAAAGGCGTTTTTTGAGGGAAAAGGATAAATCTATCGCATACCCTTTGAGCGGCGTTTGAAAAGCCTTGATTTTACTGGGTTTTTCAGGGGTACTTTTTCTACGGTCTGCCCCTGTTCCTCGCCGCCCATTCCCGTTTCTTCCGGCGTGTCCGTCTGGCGGCGCACTCCGGGCAGTAGAGGGTGTTGTGCCTTGGCGGGGAAAAGCTGCGCCCGCACTCCCCGCAGCGCCTTAGCCCATGCCGGGCGGGGAAAAGGACGGCGGCAAGGTCTTTGTCAAGGGGCAGTACGGCAATCCTGAACCACTTGCAGAGCAGGGAGTAGGAAATGCTCTGGACGCACACGCAGCCCTCGCCGTCGTCCAGTAAAATACAGTTGCCGCCGTCATAATTGCAGCACTCATGCACAAGGCGGCACATTTTGCGGTATTGGGTGTAGTTCATTCTCGGCAGCGGTCTATCGTTCATGGCTCTGCTCCTTTCTGCGGCTCGGCTGGCGGTATAGCTTCTGCGCGTTCTGCTGTGCGGTAAACAGCCGCTCATGGGCTGCCTTTGCTTCCCGGTATTCGTTGTAAAGGGCGTTTTTCTTTGAAATCAAGGCTTCAATCTCGGCGTTCAGCTTGTCCCGTGAGGGCAGCTTGTTACCGGGGTGCAGTTCTCTTAACTTCCGCTTTGCCGCTTCGTAAATGATAAAATCCGCTTCGTTGGCTTGATAATAGCGGTCTGCTTTTTTGCCTTTCAGCTTTCTGTGTTCATCAACGGTGGGGCGGGTGCGGCGGTAATCATTAGCGGCTTTCCGCAGCTCCTTCTTTGCGGCAAGAGCGGCTTCAACGGTTTTGAGCGCCTCCCGCTTCTCGGATAAGGTTTCCCTTGCGGCTTTTTCGGCTGCGTCCAGCCTGTCGGGGTCAAGCAGTTCATTTTCCGTGAGGAAGTTATGGGTAGCCGCCATCTGTTTGAGGTTGTGTACTGCCGCCCAGCGGTCATAGCCTGCGCCCTTGCCCTCGGCCCGCTTGGCTTCCCGGTCAACCATGCGCTGCAATCCGTTCTCTTTCGGTGCGGTTTTTGCGGTTTTTTCTTCCTGCAAGCGTCCTCTCTGGGTGCTGTGGTGTTCGGGTATGGCTGTGGTCTGTTCGGCGGCTCTGTGGGCGTTCTGCGTGAGCAGGGCAAGGACAGCAGCCTTGTCAAAATCGTCCCCCAGCTTCCTCGCCGTGATGGGCTTCGTCCTGTCGGGTGTGAGGTAACTAAGCCGCCCCCGGCTCTCCTTGACGGTCACGCCCTGTTGCAGAAGCAAAGCGGAAAACTCGTCAAAGGTGGTTGCCCGGTCAAGGGCTTTCCGTATCGTCTGCCGCAGCTTCGCCTTGTCCGTTTCAAACTTGGTCTGCTTCACGGGCTGCCCGGTGGCTGCAAGGGCGGCGTTCTCTTTGTCAAGGGCAAGCTGCCCTTTCTTCTGCGCCCAGTATTCACGCTCGGTAATGCGGTTTTTGCTCCCATGCAAAAGGTCAATCTGATAAAGGTTTTCCCGGTGGCACATCTCCATGACTTCGCTCTTGAAATATTCCATGGCTGCGTCTGTGCAGCGGTGCTTGCAGCCCTCCAGTGTGTCGGCTGGTCTGTCCATGTAGGGCAGAAGCGGGACGGATTCTATGCGCAAGCTGTTTATGACGATATGAATGTGGATATTGCCGCTGTGGTTATGCCCGTCCGGGTGTGTGCAGACAAGGGCTTGGTGTCCGGGGAAATGGTCGGTGCAGAATTGCTCTCCCAACTGTTGCGCCCGGTCTACGGTCAAGCCGTTGTCCGTCCCGTCCCGTGGGTCAAAGCTGATGATGTAGTGGTGGCTTTTCACATCTTCCCGTTTTTGGTTTTTGCCATAGCGGAGATTGGAGCGCATACAGGCAACGGCAAAATCCTCGCCCCCGCAGTTAAGGGCGGCTATGCGGTAATCCTCCCTCGGCACAAGCCGCCCGCTTTCGTCAAGGGTGGGCTTCATGGAAAACTCGTCGTGCTGGAAAGTGAGGTATTTCTCGGCGGCTCCGTAATCAGCATTTTTAGAGCTGATATGTTTGAATGTTGCCAACGGCTTCACCTACTTTCTGCAAGACTTCAAATTTGAGGGCGGCAAGGTCGGAAATGGCGGCTTTCACATCACCGGGCAGGGCGTGGTAATGCGTTCCGTATTCGTTCAGATAGCGGGCAATCTGATTGAGGTTGCTCCCGATCTTCCCGTATTCTGCGGTCAGCTTCCCGATAGCGGACAGCAGCTCCTCATTGACCGGGGAAACGGTAATGACGGGGGTAATTCTCGACTTCATAAGGGCCTGCCGGATATACTCGGACTGGCTCATCTGACAAAGGGTAACACGCTCGGAAAACTCGCTGTATTCTTCCTCTGTCAATCGTGTTTTGATTACCCGGCTGCGGTGGGGCGTGTTGTATCTCTTTCGCATGGTCGTTGACCTCCTTTCTGTGCGTGGTGTCCTCTCACTAATAGGAGAAAAACAGGGGGTAAAGCGGAACTGTTTTTGAAAAATCCGAAAAAATATTTTGAGGGATTTTTCAGCGGCGTAAGCCGCATAAGCAGGGTTTGGGGAAGGCACTCCCCAACAAGATTCCCGCAGGGGCAAAATGAGCGATAAGCGAATTTTGGTACTGCGGTAGAATCTTGCTCTTAGAAACTCACGCTTTCCCCGCCCTCTATCCCTGCTACAATTCGCAAAGGGCATTTTGGCTTGTTTCCGTAAATATGACGATTGCGGCGGCTCGTCCTGCCCGCTTTCCGCTGTCTGTTTTCCCGTTCACTACCCACACCACATGAAAATCCGATTTTGCCAACTCTGCGGGCTGGATTCCAAAAAATTTCTGTTTAGTCTTTTACACGGACAGTTTTGAAATTTGCCAAAGAGTAGGACAGGATTTTTGAAAATGGGCGCAAAAAAGCAGCAAACCTTTTTCAGATTTACTGCTTGTATGTGCCGCTGTGATGGGCGGCGGGTATTTCGTTTTAATGATGAAAAGAGGGCGATAGCACTCTGGGCTATCGTCCTCTTGGCTGCCTGTCAGCAAAGGCAGGCGTGGCTGTCAATAGCGGGCGAAGCCCGTTCATCTTGCTATTGACTGGCTCGGCTGGATTTGCTATTTTGCAAAATTACGCAACCGTATAAATTTTCACATCAGGTTCAGCACTCCAGAGCGGTTTTAATCCAACAAATACATCATTCTTGAACATGTCACTTGAAAGATATGCCTGTGCGTGTTCTACGCTGTCGAACCCGTGAAGTACCTGTACGTCCTCGTCACGAATGAGTAAGTCCTTGGTTAAAGCTCCCTCAATCGTATCAAGGAATGGCTGGCGATAGTCGGTATAAACCTTTGCCGCTGCCGGACGTTTTTCCGCATCAATCTTCATTGTGATTTCCAAATAAGCCTTTACATTCATTGTGATATCTCCTTTGCATGATTTTTATTTGCTCCTGTGAGCTTGGTAATATCATAGCATTTCAGCTCAATCTATAAAAGATATTGGTTGTTTTATAAGTTGCTAATAATTTTCATAGTAACTTGTCTTATGAGGGTTTTCCCTGTATAATAAAACCGCGTTGAATATCAGATAGGAGTGTGCAGAAATGACTTTATCTCTTTTGGGGACAATGCTTGGATATATGACAGTAAGTTCCTATACGCCCGGACCAGGTAATATTCTGGCTATGAATACAACAACAAAATTTGGCTGGAAAAAAAGCAAGCGATTGATTTTGGGTATTTGCTGTGGATACCTGTGTGTGCAATTTTTATGCACACTGACACTTTACTGTTTAAACCATGTTTTAGAGCCAGCTCTTGCTATATTAAAATATATTGGAGCTGTTTATATGTTGTGGCTGTCATTTCATATCATTCGCAGCCATCCGCAAACAACTACGCAAGAGAAAACACCAACTTTTCAGACTGGGTTTCTTTTGCAATTAGTTAATGTTAAAATATATTTTTATATTATGACATTATTAACTGTTTACCTAATTCCAAATATTAAGAGCTTAGTGGGACTTTTTGTTTCGGGAATTGGCATTGTTTCCTTTGGAAGTATTGCCTGTCTTGCATGGGCTGCTCTTGGACTCCAATTACAGGGAACCTACGTCAAACATTTTAAAATCATCAATTTCATTCTCGGTCTGTTCTTACTCTACTGCGTATGGAATATTATAAGGAGTTAAGACAATGTATAAACCAAAACTTGAAAAAGATATTAGGTGTCCACTTGAATATGGTCTTGAGATTTTCGGTGGAAAATGGAAGTCCCGTATTATTTGTGTACTGGCAGAGAAAAAAACATTGCGGTATAGTGTGTTGCGTGGAGAAATGAGCAATATCACGGATGCTGTACTGGCTGCAACTCTGAAAGAACTGTTAGCAGACGGGATTGTGTTTCGTCAACAATTTAATGAAATACCACCACATGTAGAATACAGTCTAACGGATAAGGGAAAATCCGTTGTACCGATTCTACAAAGTATTTGCCAGTGGGCGGGAATTTATCATCACGAAAACACAGAATGCTCACTACCACAATGTCAAAAATGTGATTATCATAGTAAAAAATAAAACAGGAGATGTTTAACATGATTACTTATACTGATGAAAAGAAATTTACTCAACAATCCATACAAGATTTATTCCTTTCTGTGGGTTGGTTATCGGGAAAATATCCCTCCCGTTTATACAAAGCATTGCAGAATTCTTCTACGGTTCTAACTGCTTGGGATGACAGCCAGCTTGTAGGATTAGTGCGGATTTTAGACGACACCGAAATGATGGCATATATGCACTATGTTCTGGTTCACCCTGATTATCAAGGGCAGGGAATTGCCGGAACATTAGTAGAAATGGTAAAAGAAAAATACAAGGACTATCTGTATATTGAAGTCATGCCAGAAGAAAGAAAAAATGCTGCTTTTTATGAAAAACACGGCTTTCAACTCATGAAAGATGGTGTTGCCATGCAGTTGTGTAATTTTTCTAACCAATTCTGATAAAAAACATAATAGGCAGTTGAGAATATCAGTTGCTTAACTGTCTTAATTATTCGGAATAGTGGCGGCTGCCATTGTCTTATTTGCTTCTTTATTAACCATGAGCATTCAGCAAGGGTTCCTTACAAAAAATAAGAGGTGAGCAACCATTGTATATTTTGCAGATTTCAGATTTACATATAGCCCATGATACTCACATATAGGTACTTTAAAGGAAAAGCTAAATTCCTTAGTAACAATGTTAAAACAGCATATTTCAGAAGACAGTAGTATTGCGTGTTGTATATTAAATGCTGCCCCTGCCAATTCCTGATGTGACCGTCAATACCCGGAAGGGAGTATTTGTCAACTACGCCCCAGCAGAAATCGCCGGATAAAAACAACAAAAAAGGCAAGTGTTCTTACAGCTTTTCAAATGCTATAAGAACACTTGTCGTGGTCCGAGTGACAGGAGTCGAACCTGCGGCCTCTTGAACCCCATACTTTTTTCAACGCCATGTTGTACCAATTTATACCCTGCTAGATCGCATGAAATGGGGCTTTTTCATTTCACGACTAACTGTATTATAGCGAAAAACGAGCTGAAATGTCGTAGTAAATTCAAGCTGTTATAGGACATCTTTTAACGCTTCCCGCAATGTATCGATCTCATTGTGAACATAGATTTCACTGGTCATTTTGATGTCTTTATGCCCCATTATCTTCTGGATTGTGTAGATGTCTACGCCAGCACGGCGCAACCTCGTACCGTATGTATGCCTTAATTCATGCGCCGTCAACATTGGTATTTCTGGGTATTCTCTGTTAAGATTTTTCATGAAGCGATTTAGACGCCGGGACCACGTATTAGGATGTTGAGGCCCTCCATCCCAGCCTGGAAACAGATACCCATCTGTCTGACATCTCCACTGTAACACAGAGATAGCTTTTTCTGATAATGGGTTAGTCCTATAGCTATCCCATTTGGGAGGATTGATCAGTACCCCTCCTCCCTGCTTGTCTGTAATGGATCTGTTAACCGATAATGTTCTATGTGTCAAATTTATGTCTTGACTGGACAACCCCAAGAGTTCCCCACGACGCACTCCTGTCTCCAGCAATACAATTACTTCTGGCATTCGAGTTAGTGCATACTCTTCTACCAGATCAATCTGCTCATCCGTATAGACGCGTTTTACTGTCTTCTCTGCAATCGATGTATAAGATACTCGTTTTGCAGGATTTTTGTAGCACAGATCATTGTCAATAGCCGTTTCAAATATCATATTCAAACACATTCGAATTTTACTTAAACCTGACTCAGATAGATTCGCTTTTGTAGCATAGAACTCCTTGATATCAATAGGCCGGATCATTGTCAAGGGCGCACCCCCAAAATACGGTATAAGATGGTTATAAACCGTATTTTTGTAGGTGAAACGATAGGTATTTTCGTCTACCTCTCCCCTCTTATATGTTTCCAACCATCTGATCGCCCACTGGCCGAAGGTGACATCTTTTTCTACAAACGTGTTTCCGGTCAGGTTGGCGATCTGCATATCCTGGATATACTTCTGCCCTTGCCGGCGGGCATCATCCTTACTGACATGGCTGTAGAATGATTTCCGGATGGGGCTGCCATCCATCTTTTTCCCTACGGTCATCTTGACTTCATAGAGACCATTCGCCCGGTTTGGCTGTTCTTTTTTCTTTCTTGGCATTGTACCTTACCTCCTAAAAATGGGCATAAGAATGCCCGGGGCTTGATATCCCGGGCTTATCGTGGTACAATGTAATTGTTAGGTACTTGTACTTGGATAGGCCCAGGCTTATCCACCAGCCGCTCTCCTGCGCCAACAGGAGGGCGGCTTTTTATTTTTGGGGCACAATCTCTAACGTGTACCCTAGGGCAGCTGCTATCTGTATGAGAGTGCTGATTTGAGGCTCCGCTTTTTTGCTCTCTAATCTCGCTATTACTGACTGTGTGTATCCACATTCGTCCGCCAGTTTCTTCTGCGTCCAGCCTTTTGATTTCCGTATCTCGGTGATTGTATCAATCAGGGCAATACATTGGTCAGACATTCGTAGCCCCTCCTACTGGGACACTATCAATATAGCAACTATCTGAGCAAAGATCCACTTTGTTATTCCAGACTACATTACTATCTACATTAGGGTCTATGTCCCAGCATACATCATTACAATCATCAAGATATACACGACGGAAATTATCCCAGTCCAGAAGCGATTCAAATACCGTCCCCGGCTCCAGCAAGGGCTTCACATCATAATTTCGCTTCTCGCCGCCCTCAAAGGTAAGTGTCAATGTGAAATCTCTATTGGGTTCAACTGCCACCATCCTTTTGCGCCCATTTGAAAAATACACAGCAGCGGCGTGGCTAAAACCTTTTGAAAGATAATATTCTATACTTTTGCTCATCAAATCACCTCCGTGTTTGGTAGAGGAGTGAGCCGCTTATTTCAGCGGCTCAATTGCAAACAATTCTTGCTTTTTTACTGCCAATTCCCAGTTCTCCATCAGTTCGTCTTGATGGAAAGCCGCCCAGCCCAACAGCATCTTTAGCTGTTTGTTTGGTATCTTTCCTTCCAGCACCTCTATATCATTGATGGAGACTATCACTTCTTCGCCGCCGTATGTCGCGTGGAAATGCGGTGGCATATGGTCACGCCAGTTAATATAAATTTTGATCCCGCGAAACATACATATTGTTGGCATTTTATCTCCCCCTTTCAATTATATTATAGCATATTCGCTATAATATATCAATAGCAAATTTGCTATTTTTAAAACTAATTATTTCCCGGCACAATTTAGACACAACCGCCGCTTGCCCGAGTCTAGCGCGTCTTGCAGGATACCAGATGCCTGCGCCTTATCTCTGATGTGATAGCACGACGGATCGGAGTGATATACGCTCCCCCCCTGCCGTCCAATAATAAGTATACCCATCGTCTTGCACCAACAGGAGGGCGGCTTTTTTTATTTACTTGAATTTTCTAAGATTTTCTTGAGCTTTTGTCAAGGCTATCTGCGTACTTTCATCCTCAACTTTTTCAGCACCACGGTACACGTACTTAATAGCCTTTACGGTGTTGTAAGTTGCATCATAGGCTGCTTCTACACTATCAGTCAACTGTGACTTGTTATTGGCTACGGCATTCTCCTCAATATACTTGTATACAAATTGCCCATAGTACATTGATCTTTCCATAATGTCGTTGCTTTCATAAAAATTATCCATATGTTCTATAAGATAATCAAATGCTTCTCCCCACAAAACTTCAGCATCTTCTTCTGAAATATTTTTTGCATCATCGATCGCCTTCAGTAAAATTTCATCTTCATGCGCAGTGCTTCCTTCTTCAGCAGAAGATTTAGCTGGATTCCACCCATATTCAATAGAGATATCATGCTGTTCAGAAGTTTGATTGTCTGATGCTTTTGAAGAGACAGAAATAGAACTAGATATTGTAGTAGATGAACTGGATAAAGTATAATAATTTCGGAGGATGTAAATGCATAACCCGCTATTCTTTCTCCGCTTCCCTGTTTAGAGTTTCCAGCTCTAAACGGGGATTTTTTTATTGCTCATCCTCTTGCTGCTTCAAGTAATCCTCAATAGCCTGATTGACTTCGGCATCGGTAGGTTGAGCAACTCTTAACTCTCGCTCTTGTCCAACCGTGAAGCCCAGCTCTTCCAGCTTCTCATAGACTTCTCGTGTGACCAGATCGTAACCTACTATCTTACCGTCAGAATCATACACCGCCACACGTACGATATCCTCATTACCGTTTTCATCCTGCAGTGATGTTACTTCACACATTCTTTCCCCTTTTTTGCCGGCCTCTTGGGTTTGTTCCCTTCGGTTGGCTGGATTGTTGAGGATATAATCTGTATAGCTGTCCACTTGATCTTTACCAGTCTCATTTAGGGACTGGTATTTTTTTATAAGTGCCTTACTCCTTTCATCCATTATTTCATCTTGAGAAGCACTCAAGATGTAGTTCGGGGTAATTCCTAATACGCCACAAATTAATTCAATAGTATCTGGATCTGGCTTATTTTGATCATTTTCCCAATTACTTACAGAGTTGTGTTTAGCTCCTACTAATTTGGCTAGTTCCTTTTGTGTATATCCTTTTTTTTGACGAGCTATTCTCAACTTTTTCCCAAAAGTCATTTTATCACCTCATATCTATAAATTAATTATAGCATACAATTTCGAAATTACAAGACGAAAATTCGATTAAATCGAAATATTTATCTTGATATTTCGAAATAATCGACTTATAATATAGTTGAACTTCGAAATAATCGAAATTGGAGGTGGCGACATGTGCGTAGGAGAAAAAATAAAAAAGCACCTTGACGAAAATGGTATTACCCAAAAAAGTCTAAGTAAACGAACTAATATTTCAACATCGAAGCTCAATCTTTCTTTGAAAGGAAAACGACGGCTTACTTTTGAGGAGTATGAAGTCATCTGCTGGGCGTTAAACGTAAATACAGACTTTTTTATTCAACCAAAGCAACCAACCATTTCGAAAGCGAGCTAAAAGAAAAGCCTCCGCACAAATGCGGAGGCCAAAGTTAAAGCTTATTCTGTTGCGAACCAAATTCCACCATCGTTACGCTCTAAGAATACGACGTTGGGGGAATCTCCCTCATCAATAAGAGCGGGGACATAACCGTCTATCTCACCACCAGCATATACGTCAGTTAACGCCGGTTCCAATCCTGCGACAGAAACAAAATCGTCGTATTTCACGCCGCTTTTACTGACGAAATCAAACAGCGCGTTATTGAGGTTTATTTTCTCATCATTTGCACTATCTAATGCATTGATGTGGAATTTCACCAAGATATACTCTTTGCCAGATGGAGCTTCATCGTTAAAGCGATTTCCTTCTTTGACGATTGCAGCGGCTTCTTCCCCACGTACGACTTCGGTGACGGTTAACTCAACTGTATACTGGTCAAAAGTGGTGCCCATACCGTCAAATGTAACGGTTTCTCCAACGGCTATAGGGTTTTTCCGAGTTCCTTCCTTCGGCGCTTCCGAGCTCACAGGAGCTGTAGAAGATTCCTCAGCGGTAGACGAAGCAGGAGCAACAGATGATGCGGGAGAGGATGAAGCCACAGTAGTGGCAGATGATGCATTACCAGTGGGAGCGGCAGAAGATTCACCACCAGAGGTACATGCAGACATTGACAGTGCTACAGCTAGACAAGCGATAACGGGAAAAATCTTTTTCATTTTAGTTCTTCCTTTCTTTTTCGATTATAATTCTTATTTTACACACCAAAAGAGAAAATTTCAACAAATTTTTTTACCAAAAAGAAAAGCCGCTCCACAAGGGAGCGGTGAAAGGAGGGAAAAATAATGGGACCGAGTAATGGACAAGTAGTAGCTTTAACTCTTTCGGTCATTGCTATGATATTTGCGATTCTTGCGGTAGTCATGCGGTTTTCAATGTAAGTCAAATCCAAAGAACTGGCACAAGAAACTGGAAAGAGCAATAGCGATAGCGAGCAGAGAAACCATAAGAGTAATTCTGTTCCACCGCTTGGTATAACGCATGTTTCGCTCATCAGCGTCTTTTCGCTCTTCTCTTTCTGTTTGTACTTCGGATTTAATGCCATTCACATTGGAGTTAATGGAACTAAGATGTTTTTCCATTTTACTGATATTTTCCATATGCTTAATTTTTCGATCTGCTTCAAAGTTGATATCTTCTTGTAGTTGTTCAGAAAAGTTAGACATTTCATTGCCAGTATTGATAAGAACTTGAGATAATTCGGTAAAATCTTGTTCAATTGAAGAAAATTCAAATTCATCTATTTTGTGAGGCATGTTTTCACCTCCTCTCTAGTGAAATTCTATCACTATAAGGAGAGAAATTCAATCCGTCTCACAAAGAAGCAATGAAAGGAGATAAACCCAAATGAGTACAAACCTAACAATCCCGCCGGTAATTATGTGGCAGTATGAGCAGCTGTATAACCTGGTGGAGTACCAGACGCAGGACGGCCTGTTGACCGCCAAGCAGGTGGCGGAATTCTTACATAAGGATCCGGCGTGGCTGTTGCGCGCCACCTACGACGGCATGTGCCCCTTTGCATTTGGAAGCAATAAGGGTGTAGGCCGTGGGACAAGCTGTTTCCACTCCCTCCCCTTTTTCTTCTATATGACACAGGGAAACTTGTTCCGAGCAGCGACCGATAAGGACAGTCTCCCCGAACTATTACAGATATAAGGAGGTGACAATCAATGTGGGCAAGCAACCTACTAATTGCCGTGCTGGGTGTTAGCCTGCTGGTGGTATTGGCAGTTGTATTGGCCCTAGTGGCCGAGATCATCCGGCAGGCGGTACTCGGCAGGCAAGACCGGCCCATTATCCATAGTGCTGACGAGCTGGCCAAAAAAAGAGCCGCCCGCGATGCTGGCACATCGACGAGCGGCAGGTCCAGCGCAAGCACTGAAATACTACACTCCCATTATAGGGAGAACGAAAGGAAAAAGTCAAGATGTTTGAAATCAAGATAACCGGCAACAGCGCTGCCGAGGCGCTGGCCGACTTGGCCAAGCTGGCCAAAATGACGGGGCTATCTGTGACCCCTGTTGAGGATCGGAGCAAGCCGGAGCCTCCAGCCGAAACTGTCCAGGAGCGTCCGCACCAATCTGAGGCGTCCGAGCCCGTGACCGAGGCCACACCGGAATCCGAGGCCCTCGCTGGTGACTGGGAGCCTGGTGGCGGCGAGGCTGTGGAGGAGCCCTCCCCCGGCCCGGCCCTTACCCCGGAAATTGTCAGAGAGGCTGGCATTAAAGCCTCCAGAGTCCATGGAAAGCCCGCCATTCGGGCTATCTTCCAAGAGCTTGGCATCTCCGGCTTTACAAGTATGCTCCCCGAGCAGTACCCCGAGTTTATGAGAAAGCTGGGTGAGCTCAATGCCAAGTGACCATGCCTTGCTGGGCCCGTCCAGCGCACACCGCTGGCTCAACTGCACCCCGAGCGCCCGCCTGGAGGAGGGCCTGCCGGACACCGGCAATGCCTACGCTACCGATGGCACCCTGGCCCACCGCCTGGGTGAGCTCCTGCTGCGGGCAGAGTATGAGGGTATGGACATCACCGAGGAGCTGGCCGAGGTCCAGGCAGACCCTCAATATTCCAGCGCCATGCTGGAGCACATGGAGGACTATGTGGCTTTTGTGGGCGAGTGCTATGCCGATGCAAAGAGCCATTGCCCTGATCCGCGTATCTTTGTGGAACAGCGCATTGAGGTCTCCGAGTATGTCCCGGACGGTTTTGGCACCGCGGACTGCGTCATCATTGCGGACGGCCTCATGGATGTCATCGACCTCAAGTATGGCTCCGGCATCCCCGTGAGTGCCGAGGACAACCCCCAAATGAAGATCTACGCCTTGGGCTGCCTGCTGGCGTTCAGCCTATTCTATGAGATTACCGCCATCCGCATGACCATCTACCAGCCCCGATTGGACAGCATTTCCACTGCTGTCATTGACCGGGGCAACCTGGAGACATGGGCGGCGGAGTACCTAAAGCCCCGGGCCGCTCTAGCTTATGCTGGCGAGGGCCCCTTTGCCCCGGGGGCGGCGACCTGTAAATGGTGCAAAGCCGGGGCCACCTGCAAGGCCCGGGCAGAGTACCAGCTTGAGCTGGCCGCCAAGGATTTCCAGAACGCCGCCCTCATGGACAATGATGAGATTGCCGAGGTTCTGGAACGGTTGCCGGGTCTGCTGTCCTGGGCAAAGCAGGTCAAGGAGTATGCGGAGGACGCCGCCATCAACCACGGCGAGAAATTCCCTGGTTTCAAGGTGGTGGAGGGCCGTGCCAACCGCCGCTATGTCAATGAAGGGGCAATTGCCCGGCGCCTCAAAAAGGCCGGCTTTGCCACCGCTGACATCTACAAGCCAAAGGAGCTGCTGGGCATCACCGCCATGGAAAAGCTGGTTGGCACCAAAAAGCTGGCCGAGCTGGTGGGCGGGCTCATTGAAAAGCCCGCAGGCTCCCCCACGCTGGTGCCCGTGAGCGACAAGCGCCCGGAGCTGAACACCGCCGCTAAGGCCGCAGAGGACTTTGCGGACGATATACCCCAATGAGGCGCCGCCATGGCCGAGAAGGTCACCGAAATCTGCGAGAACATCCGCAAAAATTTGTAAAGGAGTAAAAACGCTATGTCTAATACTACTATCCAGCCTACCAAGGTCATTACCGGCAAGTGCCGCCTATCTTATTCCCATGTGTGGGATCCCGTCAGCATTGACGGCAATTCTGATCCCAAGTATGGCGCCTGCATCATCATCCCTAAGAGCGACAAGGTGACCATCAAGAAGATCAAGGCCGCTGTGGATGCCGCCATCCAGGAGGGAATCAAGTCCAAGTGGAAGGGCAAGAAGCCCGTCAACCTCAAGCTACCCCTGCGTGACGGCGATGAGGAGCGTCCCGATGATGAGGCCTTTGCTGACTGTTACTTTCTCAACGCCAACAGCAAAACCGCTCCCGGCATTGTGGATCTGGCCAAGCATGAGATCATGAGCACCTCTGAGGTGTATAGCGGCTGCTACTGCCGTTTTTCCACCAACTTCTATCCCTTCTCCACCTCTGGCAACAACGGTGTAGCCGCTGGCCTCAACAACATCCAGAAGGTGGCGGACGGTATGCCTCTGGGTGGTCGCAGCCGTGCGGAGGATGATTTTGACGATGACTATGAGGGCGATGAGGACTTTGATGACCTCGACTAAAACCCGGGGTTCCGCCACCGACCAGGCGGCGGGGCCCCCGCCATAAGGAGGGCAACATGGAAAAAGCAACCTATGCCAAAATTATGGCCATTGATATTGAGACTTTTTCCAGCGTGGACTTGACGGCCACCGGCGTCCGCCCCTACACCGAGGCGGAGGATTTTGAAATCCTCCTCATTTCCTACAAGGTGGATAACGAGCCCACCCGGTTGCTGGATCTGGCTAGTGGAGGCATCACCGGGAGCACGGAGTTCATGGCCCTACTGACAGACCCCGCTGTGCTGAAAACGGCATACAATGCCGCTTTTGAGCGCACCTGTCTGGCCCGGTGGTTTCAAACGCCTATGCCCCCGGAGCAATGGAACTGCACCATGGTGCTGGCTGCCAATCTGGGCCTGCCAGGCACCCTGGCCGCAGCCGGTGCCGCTCTGGGACTGGACAAGCAAAAAATGACCGAGGGCAAGGAGCTCATCGCATACTTTTGCAAGCCCTGCAAGCCCACCAAAGCCAACGGCGGCCGCACCCGTAACCGCCCGGAGGATGCCCCGGAAAAATGGGAGCTTTTCAAAAAGTACAACATCCGGGATGTGGAAGTGGAGGTGGACATCCGCCAGCGGCTCTCTGGCTTTTACATCCCCGAGGCCGAGCAGCTAGCCTGGCAGCAGGACCAGCACATTAATGACCTGGGTGTCCGGGTAGATACGGTGCTCATGCGCCAGGCCCAAGAGCTCAGCAATCAATACACCACCCGCCTCACCGAGGAGGCCCGGGAGATCACCGGCTTGGATAACCCCAACAGCGCCCCGCAGCTCAAGCGCTGGCTCGCAGAGCACGAGGGCATTGAGGTCCCAAGCCTCAACAAGGAAGCCATGCCCAAGCTTAAGAAACAGGTGCAGAGTCCCGAGGCCTGCAGGATGCTCACCATCCGCTCCGAGTTGGCCAAGACCTCCGTGAGCAAGTATGAGGCTATGGAGCGAGGCCTGTGCCAGGATGGCCGGGTGCATAACCTTCTCCAATTTTATGGGGCCAACCGCACCGGCCGCTGGGCAGGGCGGCTGGTGCAGGTGCAAAACCTTCCCCAGAACAAGCTCAAAGACCTGGACCTTGCCCGGGAGCTGGTACGAAATGGGGAGTTTGACCTGTTAGAAATGTTCTTCGGATCACCGCCCTTTGTCCTCTCCCAGCTCATCCGCACTACCTTCATCCCCTCCGAGGGCTGTCGGTTTATCATTGCCGATTACAGCGCTATTGAGGCCCGGGTGATTGCGTGGCTGGCCAATGAACCGTGGGTGCTGGAGGAGTTTAAGGGTGACGGCCTCATTTACGAGGCCACCGCCGCCATGATGTTCCACAAGGTCAAGAATGACATCAAGAAGGGCGGCCCCCACGCCGATCTCCGCCCCAAGGGCAAGGTGGCCACGTTGGCCTGTGGTTACCAGGGCGGAGTGGGCGCTCTCAAGCGCATGGGCGCATTGGAGAGCGGCATCCCGGAAGAGGAGCTGCCGGGCATCGTCAACCGCTGGAGGCGGGCCAACCCGCATATCGTCCGCTACTGGTACGATGTGGAGGATGCCGCCATCCGGGCGGTGCAGGGGGAGCGGGTGGCTCTCCGACACGGTGTCAAGTTCTTCTGTGAGCGGGGCTATTTGTTTATTCAGCTCCCCTCCGGGCGCCGTCTGGCCTACTTCCACCCCCGTCTGGAGCCCGAACCCAAGTTTAACAAGGAGAGCATCACCTACATGGGGGTGGACCAGGAGAAAAAGACCTGGTCCCGGCTCAAGACCTACGGCGGCAAGCTGGTGGAGAACATCGTCCAGGCAACCGCCCGGGACTGCCTCCGGGACACCATGCGAGCGCTCTGGACTGCCGGCTATGAAATAGTGTTCCATGTCCATGATGAGGTCATTATTGACGCCCCTATTGGCCAAGGCTCTCTGGGCGGGGTGCTGGAGATCATGGCCAAAAGCCCAGCTTGGGCTTTTGGCCTGCCTCTCAAGGCAGCTGGCTTTGAGGCTTCATTTTATATGAAGGATTAAGGAGGAAACGCCATGAAACTACAATATGACGGCCCTATCACACTGGCCGTTGGCGTCTCCCGGACTACTGCCCAATGGAAGAACAAGACCATGCAATGGGGTGAGTTTCTGGACATCATCAAGGAGACCACCAAGACCCGAGAGACCCTGGCTGAATATCTCAAAATGCCCAAGAATAAACAGGACGCCATCAAGGATACGGGCGGCTTTGTGGGCGGCTGGCTCAAGCAGGGACGCCGCAAGGCGGAAAATCTGGAGCACCGTTCCATGCTCACCCTTGACGCCGACTTTGCCACCATGGACCTTCTGGAAAGCCTGTCCATGTTCTATGGTTGTGCTGCGGCAGCCTATTCTACTCATAAGCACACATCTGAGGCCCCACGGCTACGCCTGCTGGTACCTCTGACCCGGCGGCTTTCCGGGGATGAGTACCAGGCGGCAGCCCGGATGCTGGCCTCTGACCTGGGGATGGACCTTTTTGACGATACCACCTACCAACCCACCCGGCTCATGTACTGGCCCAGCACCTCGGCCGACCAGGAGTATTATTTTGACTACGCTGACGGCCCTTGGTTGGATCCGGATACGCTCCTGGGACGATACCCAGACTGGAGGGACGCATCCTATTGGCCGGAGAGCAGCAGGGCCGCCACGGTCCGCCACACGGCCGCCAAGCACCAGGGGGACCCCACGGCTAAGCCTGGTGTGGTGGGTGCTTTCTGCCGCACCTACGATGTAGAGCAGGCCATTGAGCGCTTTCTGTTGGACAAGTATGTCCCCTGTGAGATGCCCGGGCGCTACACCTATACAGGCGGCTCCACGGCGGCGGGCCTGGTTATCTATGACGGCGGCCTGTTCGCATATTCCAACCACGCTACCGACCCGGTGAGCGGCCGCCTGTGCAATGCTTTCGACCTTGTCCGTTTCCATCTGTATGGGGAGCAGGACAGCGAGGTCGCAGAGGACACCCCGGCCAACAAGCTACCCTCCTACACAGCCATGGTGGAGCTGGCCCGCAAGGATGAGGCCGTCAAGTTGACCATTGCCCGGGAGCGCATCGAGCGGGCCCGGGCGGACTTCGATATCCCGGATGAGGACACCGGCGATTGGATGGCCCAGCTGGAGGTGGACAAAAGAGGCCTCCCCCTCCAGACCATCCAAAATGCTTATATCATCCTCTCCAATGACCCCTTGCTCAAGGGCACCCTGGCCTTTAATGCGTTCAAGGACCGGCTGGTCTGCATCCGCAGCCTGCCGTGGAAAGAGGTGCAGGATCCCATAAACGGTGATGCCTGGACAGACGCCGATGACAGCGAGCTCCGGCGCTATATTGAGCTGGCCTATCACATCACCGGCAAGGAGCGCATCATGGACGCTGTGAGCAGCGTGGTCAGGAGCAACACCATCCACCCGGTCCGAGACTTCCTCCGGAGTCTGGAATGGGATGGCACGGAACGCTTGGACACTTTGCTGGTGGACTATCTGGGGGCGGAGGATTGCCCCTATACCCGGGCAGTCACCCGCAAGGCGTTCACGGCCGCCGTGGCCCGCATCATGTGCCCCGGGTGCAAGTTTGACTATGTGCTCACGCTGGCAGGCCCCCAAGGCCGGGGTAAGTCCACCCTCATCAATAAGATGTCCTGCGGCTGGTACACGGACAGCTTGGCCGGGATCGGCACCAAGGAGGCCTATGAGGGCATACAAGGCTTTTGGCTGGTGGAGCTGGGCGAGCTGGCGGCCATGAAAAAGACGGAAATTGAGGTCACAAAGAATTTTATTTCTAAGCAGGTAGACAGCTACCGAGCCCCTTATGGGCGCCGAGTGGAGGACCACAAGCGGCAATGCGTCTTTTTTGGCACCACCAACAGCACTGCCTTTTTGCGGGATGACACCGGAAACCGCCGTTTCTGGCCCGTACGTCTGGGCGGGGAGCTCTCGGCCCTCACCGTCTGGGATGACCTCACCCCTGAGCTGGTCCGCCAGCTTTGGGCGGAGGCCGTCATCCGCTATGAGGAGGGCGAGCCTCTCCATCTCTCCAAAGAGCTGGAGGCTGTGGCCAGAGAGCAACAGAGCGAATTTACTGAGGATGACCCCCGGGCGGGGGAGGTGCAAGCCTTTCTGGATCGTCTACTCCCCACAGACTGGGCTGAAAAAGACCGCATCGAGCGCCGGGCGTGGTTTTCAGATGATTTTGGAGCCGTCCAAGGCACTTGCAAGAGAATGTCTGTATGCGTGGCCGAGGTCTGGAATGAGTGTTTTAAGAGTGACACTGGGCGTCTGTCAAGGCAGGAGAGCCAGGCGGTAGCGGCTATTTTGCGCCGTATGCCTGGATGGACCGAGGAAAAAGGGCGGCAGCGCTGTGGCATATATGGCCTGCAAAAGCGCTTTCGCCGTGTATCAGATGGAACGTGAATGTATCAAATGTATCAGGTGTGTGTGCGAGGTTGTATCACTTGTAACAGTCATGTATCACCTGCTGTGATACGCGAGAATCCCAGACGCCGTAAGGCTTTTTGATAGTTTGTATCACTTGTATCACTTATTTTTCATTGAGGTATAAAAGTATTAAATAGAGATAGTGGCACGCGCACACGCCACGCGCGAGGGATTTAATAGACCCAAGTGATACATTGATACAAGTGATACAACGGACAAGAAAGGTAACCCAATGGAAAAAGATATCGAGAGCTATCTGCGAAAACGGGTCAAGGCGGCCGGTGGCCTCGCATTGAAATTGGTTTGTCCCGGATGCACCGGGGTACCGGACCGCCTCATCCTTTTACCGGGTGGTCGGGCCTACTTCGCAGAGATCAAAGACACCGGTGAGACCCCGAGGAAACGGCAGCGCCGGGTGCATAAGATTTTGAGAGACCTAGGCTTTTGGGTGTTCGTACCGGACAGCAAGGCAGCCGTGGATGAGATGTTAAAGGAGATCCTATGAAGTACACCCCATATGAGTACCAGCAGTTTTGTGAGGACTTCCTGCTAGACAAGCCCGCTGCCGGTCTCCTGTTGGACATGGGCCTAGGCAAAACGGTCATCACCCTCACCACGGTGGCCCGCTGGATGTACGACCGTTTTGAGATCAACAAGGTTTTGGTGGTAGCGCCGCTACGAGTAGCAGAGGACACATGGATCAAAGAAAGCGCAAAGTGGGACCACCTCCAGGATCTTCGCGTGGTGCGTGTCCTGGGTAGCGAGGCCCAGCGGATCCGGGCACTCCAGACGGACGCGGACATCTATTGCATCAACCGGGAAAACATTCCGTGGTTGGTGAAATACTACGGAGCCGCCTGGCCCTTTGATGGGATGGTGCTGGATGAGCTGTCCAGCTTCAAAAATCCCAGCTCCAAGCGTTTCAAGGCCATGCGGAAAGTGCGGCCCCTCATCAAGCACATTGTTGGGCTGACCGGCACTCCGAGTCCTAACGGGCTCATCGACCTGTGGGCCCAGATCTATCTGCTTGACCAGGGTGACCGCTTGGGGCGGACGCTGACCGAGTACCGAAACCGATATTTCAACCCCGGCCGCCGCAATGGCTATGTGGTCTATGACTGGGTACCAAAGCCCGGAGCAGAAAATGAAATTTACAGTAAAATCTCCGACATCTGCGTGAGCATGAAAGCCTGCGACTACATCAAGCTGCCGGAGCGGGTAGATGTGGTCCACACGGTCAAGCTGGACGATGAGTCCCAGGCGGCCTATACCGAGATGGAGAAAGAGGCGGTGCTGGAGCTGGACCCTGGCGAGGTGGTGGACGCCGGCACCGCGGCGGTGGTTTCCAACAAGCTGCTACAAATCTCCAACGGTGCTGTTTATGATGGGGACGGGAAAGTCCACCCCATCCACCACGCCAAGCTGGACGCCCTGGATGATGTTATTGAGGCCATCAACGGCCGGCCGGTGCTGGTGTTTTATTCTTTCCAGCATGACCTGGAGCGGATTATGCGCCGTTTTCCCCAGGCCAAAAAGCTGGAGGGGTCTGCGGAGATTGACGCTTGGAACAGGGGCGAGATCCCCATGCTGCTGGCCCACCCGGCCGGAGCCGGCCACGGCCTCAACCTCCAAGCGGGAGGAAACCATATCGTGTGGTTTGGACTGACCTGGTCTTTGGAGTTGTACCAGCAGGCCAACGCCCGCATCTACCGCCAGGGCGCGAAGGGTGAGCGAGTCACCATCACTCACCTGGTAGCAAAAGGCACCATTGATGAGGAAGTGATGAGATCATTGGCCGGGAAAGCCACCAAGCAGGACGCCCTGCTGGAGGCAGTTAAGGCTCGAGTTAAGAAATACCGAGAAGGACATAACGCATAATGAATTACAAAACCTCGAACGATATCATCAGAAAGGATGATCAATCATGGACGGCCTCAAATATGACCAGGACAAGCCCAGACTGGATCTGGTGCCTCCTGAAGCGATTATTGCCATTGGGCACGTTATGACTTATGGAGCGCAGAAATACGCTCCCGACAGTTGGAGAGGCGTGGAGGCACACCGATATGTAGCGGCGCTACTGCGTCACCTGATGGCTTATCAATCCGGAGAGTCGACCGATGTAGAGAGTGGGTATCCGCACTTGTGGCATGTACTGACCAACGCCGCATTTCTGGTGGCTCTTGGGGGTGATAACGATGGCTGATGCGAGATACATACTACTAGATATATGCCGTCGCGCAGAGATCGAGCGGTGGCAACTCGCCAGACTCCTGTGCGTTGGGCCATCTACCCTCAACAATTGGATGGGCGGTCGTAAGCAACCGGGAGATGAGCGGATAAGGGATATCAAGGCTATTGCGTCATTGACCGCCCGCGAGATCAATCAGCGTCTTGCTGATCTAGATCGTCCTCACACGGTGCGACAGCACATTGTATATCGTAACGGTAAGATGTATTGCACTGTCAAGCGTTGCATATGGCGGACCCAGGAGGGTGTCTGCCCCGGTGCTGGATGCCTAATGAGTAATCTACGGAGAGGAGCACGTAACAATGACCGCTAAGGAGTATCTGAGTCGATATCTTGCCGCCAACCGTGAGATTGATGCCCTGCTTGATCAACGGCAACAGTTGTGGGATACAATAACGCGCGTAACAACGACACTGCACTCTGATACTGTCCAAGGGGGTCAACCTGTTTCTGCTAGCGAGGCGCTCTCAAATTTTATGGATCTCGAAAATATGATCTTTGAAAAAATTACAGCACTTACCGTGATTATGCTCGAGGTGGAACAAACTATACACACTGTTGACGATGACAAACATCGCCAAATCTTACGGCTGAGATATATTGGCGGTAAGACATTCGAGGAAATTGCGGATATTATGCATTATAGTTGGCGCCAAATCTGCCGTATACACGGAGATGCTCTACAGTCCATAAGGATGTCATAGTATGTCATAGCATGTCATATTGATCCTGTGATATCATTAAGCTAGAAGAAATGGGACAAATACTCTTCCATGTTACATCTCCTTTCTTTGTTGACCGCCGGGCATCTTCTCCCCCGGCGGTACATATGCGGTAGGCGAAGCCAGCCAACCATAGGGGCCAGGGAGGTCGCTCCTCCCATACCGCGCACTACAATGTGGCTCCTGGGTAGCGCCTAGGAGCCACACATCATCAGAGGTTAGTGGATTACCCTTTGATGATGAAATCCACTCCCGCCCTTGCCATTAAGAGGGCGGTACTATGCGGCGCATAGTGTGATTTCCGGGATCCCAACTTGGGAATCAATCTGGTGCAAATCCAGTTCGCCGCTCCAACAACATCCTTTCTTGCCGGCCTCCAGTGTAACAGCTGGGGGCCAAAATTATGCCAATTTTGAGGTGGTGAGGCTTGGCAATTAATCAGCAAAACTTAATACCACAAGCACAACGAAGCCCGGAGGAAGCCCGAGAAATGGGACGAAAAGGCGGAAAAGCGAGTGGGAAAGCACGCCGCCGAAAAAAAGATATAAAACAAAAAATGAAGTTGCTCCTTTCCCTACCGGCAGCTGCTAACGACCGAGAAGAATTGACCATTATGGGAGTAGATCCAGATGATATGGACAACGAAATGGTACTTGTCAAGTCATTGTTTTTGGCTGCCGCCGATGGCGACACTAGGGCGTTTGACCGTATCATGGATCTAGTCGGCAAAACTGTCGCCCGAGAAGAACTGGCGATAAAAAAAGAAGAACTTAAAAAGAAAACAACGCCCTCCAACGGGGCGTTAGAAGACTTAATAGTAGGACTGCAGGAGGACAATGATGGTCTACACGCCCAAACAACGGGGCCTCATGATGCGCTGGAAACAGAATAGGCTGCATCGCTTGAACTTGCTGGAAGGCTCTGTATCCTCGGGTAAGACTTGGATCTCGTTAGTTTTATGGGCTTTTTGGGTAGCAACAATGCCAAAGGATAAGCTCTATCTGATGTGCGGGAAATCCCTCACCACGCTCAAGCGCAACTGCCTTGTACTGTTGGAAGAGTTAGTTGGGTCGTCCAATTTTGTATTTTCTCTTGCGTCCAAAGAAGGCTATTTGTTTGGCAGGAGAGTTCTTTTGGAAGGCGCAAATGACGCACGCAGTGAGAGCAAAATCCGGGGCCTCACATTACAAGGAGGCTATTGTGATGAGCTGACACTCTTCCCCAAGGATTTTTTTGCGATGCTACTATCACGCCTTAGGGTACCGGGTGCAAAATTGATCGCCACGACTAACCCAGACAGCCCAAAACACTGGCTCATGCAAGAGTATATCAATCGTGCAAATGATATAGATTTGCTTGACGTGCCATTTTTGTTGGATGACAATACAACACTTGACCCGGAGTATGTTGCAGCGATCAAGCGTGAGTACACCGGTGTGTTTTATGACCGTTTTATCTTAGGCCGATGGGTGGCAGCAGAAGGTCGTATCTACGACATGTTCGATGAGGCAAAAAATGTAGTTCCTTCTATCGATCGACCATATACTGCATATTATGTTTCTATGGACTATGGCACACAGAATCCAACCGCTATGTTGCTTTGGGGGAAGTATAGCAATGCCTAGTACGCGATTAGAGAATATTATTATTCAGGCAGAAATGCTAAAAGACAAAAGACAGATGAAGAATACTACAAAGACTTAGAGACGTTTGCGGGAGGATTACCGATCAAGTCGGTTATCATAGATCCATCGGCGGCGTCTATGATCGCGTGTATTAGAGCGCACCACAAATTCCGAGTACGATCAGCCGATAATACTGTAATTGATGGAATACGTAACACGGCAACGGCATTAAGTACGCAGTCGATTATGATCTGCGATTGTTGCACAAATACACTAGCCGAAATCGAATCATATGTTTGGGACGAAAAGGCTTCCCTACGTGGGGAAGACAAGCCAGTAAAAGAGAACGACCATGCGATGGACGCGATGCGGTACTTCTGCCAGACTGTGCTTCGCGGCCCAGTATTTGATTTTATATAGCGAGGAGGAATTGATACGTTTAGATTCTGGCCTGGTGAAACTGAAACAACGCATATCAATGGCATCATACAGGCAGGCGCATCTACTAGGATGACGGATCTGCGATTCTTGGAACGCGAAATTGAGAGCTGGAAACTATCTCCGAAACGCAAGATGCAGATACTGGGCGAGAAATACTATAATGGCGAACACGATATTTTACACCATCACCGTATGGTTATAGGCCCAGGAGGCAAATTGCAGCCTGTGCATAATCTCCCCAATAGCAGAATTGTAGATAACCAATACGCCAAGATGGTCGACCAGAAAGTCAATTATCTGTTAGGCAAGCCCCTAACATTCGATACGGATGATAAGGCATATGCATTGGCTTTGGCAGATATATTCAATCAACAATTTTACCGCCGATTCCGCCTCTTAGGGGAGGACTGTCTGAATGGTGCAATTGGTTGGCTCATGCCATACTATGACACAGAGGGACAATTTCGGTTCCGGCGTTTTGAGCCATATGAGATTTTGCCATTTTGGGCAGATAGCGAACACACGTTGCTGGACGCCGCAATCCGTCTATATGAAGTGGAAAGCTATGAAGGCGAGTCCAAACGCATCATAGAGCATGTCGAAGCCTACACATATCGTGGCATCTACTATTATCTGCGGGAACACGGTACTCTAGTGCCAGAAGAGCCGTACTATACGCCTTACGCCGTTATAGGAGGCGAGCCTGTTAATTGGACGCGTATCCCTCTCATCCCCTGGAAATATAACGCCAAAGAGATCCCATTGATTAGACGGGTCAAATCGTTACAAGACGGCATCAATCTGATGGAATCAGCGTTCCACAACGGTATGCTGGAGGATCCTCATAACACCATTATGGTGCTGGTCAATTATGATGGGACTGATCTCGGAGAATTCCGTCACAACTTAGCAGTATACGGCGCGGTTAAAGTTCGGGATGATGGTGGGGGCGCTAAAGGCGATGTAAAAACGCTTAGCGTACAAGTTAACGCTGAAAATTACAAGGCCATTCTAGAACTGCTCAAAAAAGCATTAATTGAAAATGCTCGTGGGTATGATGCTAAAGACGATCGTCTGTCAGGTAATCCTAACCAGATGAATATCCAGTCTATGTACAGCGATATTGACCTAGATGCCAACGGTATGGAAACCGAGTTTCAAGCATCCTTTGAGCAATTATTATGGTTTGTGAATGTGCATCTGGCTAATACCGGCGTAGGAAATTTTGAAAATTCGCAAGTTAAAATAGTGTTCAACCGCAATGTACTTATTAACACCACCGAACTGATCCAGCAGTGCCGCGATAGTGATGGCATCATTAGCATACGTACTCTTCTGGCACATCATCCGTTTATTGATGATGTGGATGCAGAATTATCGCAAATAGAGGAAGAAAAACAACAAAACCTAGAAACTTATGGAGAGTTCCCGCTTCAAGTCAATACCGAGAAACAGAATAATCAGAAAAACGATCAAAAGGTAAATGACAATGAAGAACACTGATTATTGGCGTAGCCGCATGGGACAAGTTATGTCATCTGAATTGGATAACGCTGATAGGGTATGTGCAGATATCCGAAAAGTATACCGGGAAGCGGCCAAATCCTTACAAGATGATATCCGTGCCTGGTACAGCAAATTTGCAAAGGACAACCAGATATCGTATTCTGCCGCAAAAAAGAGGCTACAAGCTGGCGAATTAGAAGAATTCCGCTGGACAGTCGAAGAGTACATACGCCGGGGGCAAGAAAATGGCATATCGGCTGATTGGGAACGACAGTTGAAAAACGCTAGTGCGCGAGTACATATTAGCCGATTGGAGGCACTACAAATACAATGTTATCAACACGCATATGAGGCATCTTGTAATTTGCTTGACAAATTACAAGCATTGCTCCACAAGATATACGCTAATATGTATTATCGTAATTGCTTTGAGGTGCAAAAAGGGATCGGACAGGGCAGCCCGTTTGCGCATATAACAACCTCAGTAATTGATAAGATATTATCTAAGCCTTGGACAGACGATGGGATAGAGTTTTCAGCTCGTATCTGGTCTGACCGTGCTAAGTTGGTTAGCCAGTTGCGTACTAAGCTCCCTCAGTCATTAATTAGAGGGGAACCCCCTGAGAGGCTGGCACAACAGATGGCAAAATTATTTGACACGTCACAGAGCAACGCACTTAACCTAATTCAGACGGAGAGCGCACATTTTGCAAATCAAGCGCAATCCGATAGTTTTGCTGAACTTGGAATAGATGAATATGAGATCATAGTGGCACTTGATGATGCAACATGCCCTATTTGCGGTGATATGGATGGCCGTAAATTTAAATTATCTGATGAACAACCGGGCATTAACTCCCCCGTATTCCATCCGCGCTGCCGTTGTTGCAAAGCGCCTGTTGTGGATGATCTTATAGGAGAGCGTATTGCTCGAAACGCAAAGAGCAAAACTTATTATGTCCCAGCCAACATGCCCTATAAGGAATGGCGGCATAAATATGTTGATTAGGGCAGTCCCTTGGGGCTGCTCTTTTTTCATATCATTTTCCCCGGCCTTGGCGGGGATCTATAAGTACCAAGGGCACCAAGCGCGGCTGACGTAACCGCGCATCTATAAGCAAAACGTCGTTTAAATATGGTGTGAAAGGACACATATTGGAACTGCTTGAATTTTTGACCGGCCTGTTTGGCGAGAACCAGACCATCACTCTAGACAATTTGAAAACCGCCGTGTCTCAAAATAAAGACGTCAAGTTTGTGGACTTAAAAGACGGCGGCTATGTGGATGCGGGTAAGTATAATGACGTGGTAAAAGATCTGAACACGGCAAACCAAACCATCAATACCCTGCGAAATACCGCAAAAACCTACGAAGGTGTAGACGTGATGGGATTGCAAACAGAACTCGCCCAACTTAAAGACAAATATGACCAAGACATTAAACAGCAAAAGATCGATGCAGCAATTGCTTTGGCGTTGACTAAGGCTGGAGCAATTAATGTAAAAGCGGCGAAAGCATTATTGGAAATTGACCCAGAAAAAGCTGAATTCGATGGAAACGGCGAATTGAAAGGGCTTACAGAAAAATTGGAGGCCCTAAAAACCGCAGAGGATAGCAAAATGTTATTCCAACAGGCTACTAAGCCTGAAATCAAGGGATTTGACCCGGCAGAGGGAATTACTGATACTGACGGCATCCAAGAACCTGCAACCTTAGCCGAGGCCATCAAATTATCATTAAGCGCCCAATCGGACGCTAATTAACGAAAGGACGGATATATTATGCCCGTAACATTAGCCGAAGCAAAGAAAAATACACAGGATAAATTGGCAGCAATGGTGATCGACGAATTCCGAAAATCTAGTTTTTTGATGAACAATATCACTTTTGACAATTGCGTTTCCCCTCAGGGGGGCGGGGCCACTATGACTTACACTTATATCAGACTGCTTACCCAGCCCACAGCAGCTTTCCGCGAAATCAATAAAGAATACACTCCGCAGGAAGTCACCAAAGAGCGACATTCTGTTGATCTTAAAGTATTCGGCGGATCGTTTGAAATTGACCGCGTCATCGCAGATATGGGCGGCGTAGTCAATGAGGTGACACTGCAAATGCAGCAGAAAATTAAAGCCGCCTCTGCATTGTTCAACGATACTGTTATCAATGGTGATTCTGGCACTGATAGCAAGGCATTTGATGGACTGGAAAAAGCTCTGGCAGGATCAAGCACTGAGTATACCCCTACTGCAGCAATTGACTTGTCCACTTCGGACGCAGTAGATAAGAACTATAAGGTATTTTTGGATGTGCTTGATGAGTTTTTGATGGGCTTGGATGGTACTCCATCTTTTATCGGTGGCAACCTTAAATTAATTGCTAAAATTCGTGCCTGTGCTCGCCGCGCCGGGATGTATCAGACCTCCCGTAATGATATCGGGCAGCAAATTGAATCCTACGGCAACATTCCTCTGGTCGACCTTGGCGCAAAGCCTGGCACTAATGACCCTGTAGTACCTATTGGCACAGACGATAGTCTTGGCCTTACTTCCCTCTATGCAGCTCGTTTCGGCCTAGATGGGTTCCACGCCGTTAGCCCTTCTGGCACATTGCCCGTAAAACAGTGGCTGCCAGATTTTAACACTGCGGGAGCAGTCAAAAAAGGCGAAGTAGAAATGATCGCCGCCGTAGCCCTCAAAGCTACGAAATCCGCAGGCGTCTTGCGAAAAATTAAAGTGTCGTAAGGGGGGATAAACATGGCTAAAATTTATGCGCCCAACACAGAATACACAGGGGTATCGGCGTCAGTGCCCTTTTTGCGCGGTGTTGGAGAATCAAATAACTTTGAACTGCTTAACTGGTTCCGCGAACATGGATACACTGTTGAAGACGAACCGAAGCAAGACATCCAGCAGCAAAAAACCGAACAAAGCAAAAAGGGGTAATGATTATGTGCGGAGATCCATGTGGACAACTGTTGGAAGATGCAGAATTACAGTTGGCCGCTTATGGATATAGTGACATAACTGGTGCCAACCTAATTACATTGCGAAATATTGTCAAAAGGACAGTGTCCAGCATATGCAATCAATGTAATGTGCCTGAGATGCCTGGGGGACTCTACTACGTAGCCCTTGATCGGATATGTGGTCAATATCTACAACAGGATATTGGCCGCATGCAAATGGACACAGAAGGTACTGACAGACCCGTACAGTCTATTTCGGAAGGTGACACCAGCATTACTTTTTCTAGTGATACGTCTAAAGCTGAGGCATTGTTGCAACGATTGTTGACAAGTGGAGCCGATGAAATTGCAAAATATAGGAGGCTGGCATGGTAACGCACGCAGCAAGATTGGCAATCGAGTCTCTATATGATTGTACAGCCGACGTGTATGAATATCGCCCTCAAAAAGGATCTGGCTCAAGCATAACAACCTATTGTGAGACCCTTGTATACACGGCTATCCCCTGCCGCCTCTCTTTTGGCAGTACAAGTTCTACGGACAATTCGGGAGAGGCCGCCAAAATACAACAAACAGTCAAGCTATTCATCGCGCCTGAAATTAATATTTTAGCAGGGTCTAAGATCGTTGTAACAGGACGTGAACAATCTACTGCTTATTGTTGTAGCGGTAAGCCCGCAAGGTATGACACTCACCAAGAGATAACGCTAGATCTGTTCGAGAGGTGGGCTTAATGCGATGGGGCCGTTGCGATTTTTCTCAGTTGAGGGAATTGCGGGATAGAATAGAGCGCTTATCCCGTGTGGATTTTGATGTGTTTTGTCGGCAGATTGCCAATGATCTAGCCAAGAGATTACTATCAATGACGATACGTCGCACTCCTGTAGGGAAATACCCGGCAGGATCGGGCAAAACAGGCGGTACCTTACGTCGTGGCTGGGTCGTATCACGCGTCAAAAAGACAGGTAATTACTATGAGATTACAGTGTCCAACTCAGTATTATACGCCATGTATGTAGAATATGGGCACCGGCAAGAACCGGGTAGATACGTCCCAACTATTAACGCCCGCCTCAAAGCCTCTTGGGTGCCCGGTAAATTTATGTTGACAATATCAACAAAAACACTGGAGCGACAAATACCACGGCTCATAGAACGCAAATTACGGGCCTATCTAGAGGATGTGTTTTGATGACAGATATAATTGTGGAAGCCATCGGAGTGTGCATACAATCTGCCCTTGGTGATCTGCCAGTTATATTTGATAATGTAGAGCAGAATTTGGATCCTCCTTGCTGTATTATACAATTGCTCGAAAACACATACGAGCCAAAACTATCGGGGCGTGTATACCATACACGCCCTTTTGATATTTTGTATTTTTCGCCAGAGGAATCTGGGATACAACAATTGCACTATGTATCTCAGATATTGATGTCAGCGTTGGAGTGGATACAAGTCTCAGATGGGCCATTACATGGCACATCCATTCGATCAGAAATTGTCGATGGTGTGTTGCACGTCTTTGTAGATTACAACATTTTTACCAGGAAATTCCACACTGAAGACCCAATGGCGGGAATTGATTTTGATGGAGGGATCAAAATTGAAAAATGACGAAAAGTCCAAATATACCAAAGAGCAATTGGTTAATGCCGATAAATATCGTCATAGCAAAGACTTGTTAAATGCCCTGTTGGATGCAGATAAATTATACAGTCACGATGACGTAGAACAATTAACCAAACGGTTTTTGAAAGGTAAGGTGAAGGCATGTTAGGCGGCGGAACATTTCTTACTCAAAACAAAGTATTGCCTGGTAGTTATATTAATTTCGCCAGTACGCAGAAGGCGTCAGCACAATTATCTGATCGAGGCATCGCAGCATTGGCGCTTGAGCTGGACTGGGGGCCGGATGACAAAATATTCGAGGTGGATTCTAGCGCATTTTCTAAAGATAGCCTTAAATTGCTTGGCTATAGATCAACGCACGAAAAGATGAAAGGAATGCGCGACTTATTCTAGGGTGCCCGAACTGCATATTTATACAAACTCAATTCTGGGGCCAAAGCCAAAAACACTTATGCAGAAGCTAAGTTTTCCGGCGTTCGTGGCAATGACATTACTATTATCATCCAGGAAAACGCTGATGACGAAGGCAAATAGGACGTTACGACGGCTATTGATGGAGAACGGCTGGAAATGCAGACAGTATCAAAAGCGGCAGAATTGCAGCCTAATGATTTTGTTACATTTTTGTCTTCTGCTACATTAACGGCAACAGCTGGCACAAAATTAACAGGAGGTACCAACGGCTCTGCCATTACAGGTGAAAATTATCAAACGTTTTTGAATAAATTGGAATCTTACTCTTTCCATACTCTTGGATGCCTATCGAATGATACGGATGTCAAACAACTGTATGTCGCCTATACAAAACGAATGCGCGATGAGCTTGGTGCAAAATTTCAAACCGTGCTCTATCAGCAAGCAGCTGATTATGAGGGCGTAATTAACCTAGACACTGCTGCACAAGAAGATGAAGTCGGGCTAGTCTATTGGGTAACTGGCGCGCA
Organism: Solibaculum mannosilyticum; assembly: GCF_015140235.1. Taxonomy (GTDB): domain Bacteria; phylum Bacillota; class Clostridia; order Oscillospirales; family Acutalibacteraceae; genus Solibaculum; species Solibaculum mannosilyticum. The sequence goes on from NZ_AP023321.1 coordinate 1,384,116, forward strand.
AGCTGGATGCGCAATCAATATCTCTGCCACAAACAAAACTTACGACGGAGAGTATACTCCCGTCGTCCCCTACACACAGTCCCAATTAGAAGCCGGTATCAAATCCGGTGAATTGATGCTCCATAAGGTAGGGGATGAAATCCATGTACTGCAAGACATCAATAGTCTTGTCACTACGACAGAGACCAAAGGCTCTGATTTTTGCGACAATCAGACCATTCGTGTGCTCGATCAGATTGCCAATGATATTGCAACACTATTCAACACACGCTATTTGGGGAAGATCCCTAACGATGCTGATGGACGCATGAGCCTCTGGAATGATATTGTCGCACATCACAAGGCTCTACAGGACATCCGCGCTATTGAGAATTTCAACAGCGAGGACGTTACCGTTGAAGCTGGAGAAACCAAGCGGTCTATTGTAGTATCTGACGCCATTACTATCGTCAATGCTATGGCTCAGTTGTACATGACCGTTGTAGTACAATAAGGAGGTATAGTATGGGTACAACCATGAATGCCAGAGATGCGATATCAGCGTCCATGGCTGAATGTTATGTAACAATTGATGGTCAGCGCAAGCATCTCATCAATATCATTAATTTGGAAGCCAACGTCGAAAAAACAAAATCTGAACTACCCATTTTAGGCCGTACAGGCAAAGGAAATAAATCCACTGGCTGGAAAGGCACTGGATCGGCCACGATGTACTATAACACTTCGCTGTTCCGCGAGATGCTCTATAAATATAAAGAGACGGGTACGGATGTCTATTTTGATATCCAATGTACCAATGAAGACCCAACATCAAGCGTAGGGCGCCAGACTGTCATCCTCAAGGACTGCAACCTGGATGGTGGGATTTTGGCAAAGTTCGACGCTGACGCCGAATATCTAGATGAGGATTTTGATTTCACTTTTGACGATTTTGAAATCCCTGAAAAATTTACCGCGCTTAGTGGAATGGAGGAATAATTAATGGAAGCAAAAGTAATTGCTGGGAATCTTAGTGCGTTTTTAGCCCAGAATGCTCTGCCTGTAGAAAACGTAAAATATGTAGCGTCCAAACGGTTTGTTGACCCTCAAACGGGTGATCCTATGCAATGGGAGCTACGTGCTCTTACTTCGCAAGAGGATGAGATTTTGCGCCGCGCTTGTACAAAAAATGTCCCCTTGCCTGGTAAAAAAGGCCAGTATACACCTCAAATGGACACTAACCTCTATGTGGCGAAAATGGCGGCAGCCTGTACGGTATACCCTGACCTAAATGACGCCTCACTACAGGATAGCTACCATGTTATGGGGGCGGAAGCGCTGCTTAAGACTATGCTCTTGGCGGGTGAGTATGCAGATTATATCCAGCAGGTGCAGGCGATTTGTGGGTTTGATGCATCTTTCGAGGATAAGGTGGACGAAGCAAAAAACTAATCGAGGAAGGCGATTTTGACGCTAACATTGCGTATTATTGCCTTCACAAACTTCATTGGCCGCCACATCAATACTTATCATTGAATCGCAATGAGAGAGCATATGTGGTGGCCGCAATTCAGATCAAAATAGCACAAGACAAAAAAGACGCCCGTAAACTAAAAAAGAAGTAGTATATTACCTCCAAATGTGGTATTATGAGGGTAAATACTATTTGAGGGGTTGAGAGTTATGGGTTGGCTTATTGCGGGGATTATCAGTGGAGTTATAACGGTAGTTGCATTTGCGGTATCTATCACTGCACCAGTTAATATGGCTAATGCATTTGCGGCAGTTGCGCTGTTGATTGCCACTGTTGTGCTGCTGCTAAGATATAGAAAAGCAAAAGGTAAGACCTCAACAACTGTACCAAAGCCAGCACCCAAAAACACACCGAGAAAGCGCGCGGCGGATCTCTGTGCATCTGTTAGTCTATGGGCCAAGCATATGGCAGGGTTGCCTATGCCAGAGAGCGCGCCTTGTTACCTCTATCTATGTATAGACCGCGTAGTGATTGATCGAGATAATACGTCTTATGACCTACCGATTAGCAAGATTACAGATGCAGTTGTTAAGACGGAGACGGAAATCCGCAGCAATTATGTGAGTAGTATCGGCGGTGCTGTCGCAGGTGGGATGTTGTTTGGCCCTCTGGGAGCAATCGTCGGAGGCCGAACAAAAAAGAAAGAGGATCGGACAATCCATTCTTACCTAATCTTTTCTTACGACAAGAGTGGCGAGGTGGACTACATTTCGTTCGACATTACGCACGATCCCAAAAGGGCAAAAAAAATCGTTACTGCATGTAAAGCGCATCAGCCTCCGCGTACAGTACACCTATAAGCCACAGTTTAAGCCGTATCCGATTGGATGCGGCTTTTTTATACCCTGAAAAAAGGGGTGAGACAAATAAGTACAATACAAACAGCGATCCGGGTATTTGATGGTATGACCCCTGGGTTGCGGTCTATGACTAATGCCCTAGATCTAATGCTCAATACATTTGAGGCTACTCAACGGGCCTCTGGACGTGCCATTGATACAGAGGGCATTAGGGCAGCGCGTGAGGAGATCGCCCGTGCATCTGCCACCTGGCAAGAGATTGACGACAATATCCAAGGGGTTAACCGCAGTACTCGTACCACTACAAGCAGTCAAGACCGATATACAGATAGTGTACGGCAATCCGAAAATGCAGCCTCCAATCTCTGGAACAAAATTAAGGGCATCGCTTCTGCTGTGGGGTTATTGGCTATCGGGAAAAAAGGTCTAGATCTATCCGATGAGCTGTCACAAACAAAAGCTCGATTGGATATGATTAACGACGGACAACAATCAACGGCAGAACTACAGCAGATGATATTTGAATCGGCTCAACGTTCCCGTGGTGAATATCAGGCAACTGCTGATGCGGTATCTAAAATGGGCCTTATGGCAAGCGATGCATTCGCCAATAATCAAGAACTTGTGGCATTTGGCGAACAACTCAACAAACAATTCGCGATAGCAGGTACGTCGCAAGAAGGTATAGATGCAGCAATGCTACAGTTGACGCAGGCGATGAGTTCTGGTGTCCTACGTGGCGAAGAGCTTAACAGTGTATTTGAGCAAGCGCCAACTATTATCCAGTCCATAGCCGACTATATGGGCGTACCAATTGGGCAGATCCGTGCATTGGCCTCTGAGGGGCAACTTAGTGCTACAATCGTCAAAAATGCTCTGCTTTCTACGGCAGACGAGACCAATGCCAAATTCAACTCTATGCCCATGACTTTTGGACAAATTTTTACTAAGATTAAAAACCAGGCACTTATGGCGTTCCAACCGATTCTCGAAAAGTTAAGCTCCATTGCCAACTCCGCAGAGTTCCAGACTTTTATCGCAAATATAATAGCAGTTATTTCTATGATTGGCTCTGTTGCGGCATCAGCGTTCGATGCATTGCTTGGCATTGCGGATGCAATAAGCAATAACTGGTCTATGATAGCGCCTATTGTAATGGGTGTCGTTACAGCATTCGGCCTATATAAAGCATCTGTGATGCTATCAGCTATTGCTACGGCAGTATTAACAGGCGCTAAGATGTTGGCAGTGCCGGTATATTCTCTTCTCACCGGAGCAACTATGGCAGAAACAGCGGCGCAGTGGGGACTTAACACGGCTTTATATTCATGCCCGCTAGTATGGATTATAATTCTCATTATTGCGTTAATCGCTATTTTCTATGCTGTTATTGGGGCCATTAACCATTTCGCAGGAACGTCCATTAGTGCTACAGGTGTTATTTGCGGCGCGTTTGCTACTGCCGGTGCTTTTATCGGCAATATCCTTATAGCTGCATACAATCTCGTGATAAATGTAATTGTGATCATACACAATGTGGTTGCTGATCTTGCTAATTTCATAGGCAACGTATTTAACGATCCAATTAACTCGATTTGTCGGTTGTTTTTCGGTTTGGCCGATACTGTGCTTAGTATCTTACAGGCCTTAGCCAGCGCAATCGATACAATTTTTGGTTTCAATTTGGCTGGAACTGTCCAAGGTTGGCGCGATTCTTTAGGTGGTTGGGTAGATGAAACCTTTGGCGAAGGCGATAAAATCATAGAAAAACTTAACGCGGAAGATTACAAGATTGATCGCCTCAACTATGGCGACGCCTAGAATGCCGGTTATAGTTTTGGCGAAAATCTAGAGGATAGCTTTTCTTTTGATAGCTTGTTTAGCGATGCTTCCGCGGGCAAAGATTTTGCCGAAGGATTGACTGACTATGACATATCGCCTTTTGATGAATCTATGTTAGGCAGTACAGACAAGAATACGAAAGCTACTGCCGATAACACTGAAAAAATATCCGATAGTATGTCAGCCAGCGAAGAAGATCTAAAATATCTGAGAGATATCGCAGAACGTGAAACGGTCAATCGATTCACAACTGCTCGTCTTGATCTCAATTTTCAGACCGAAAACCATATTAATTCTGATTTGGATTTGGACGGAGTGTGCGATTACATGGTAGATCGTACTTATCAATCTATGTTGGCTATGGCTGAGGGGGTGCATTAAGACGGCTTATCTATTCTTTTTGGACGGTATACAATTACCTGTGACACCGTCTAGCCTATCCATCAAGATCAAGAATCAAAATAAGACCATCACATTAATCAATGATGGGGAAGTAAATATCCTTAAAACGCCGGGATTGACAGAAGTTAGCTTCGATGTATTGATTCCACAAGTGCAGTACCCCTTCGCAGTTTATCCAAACGGCTGGAAGAACGCCAAATATTATCTAGACGCAATAGAGAAATTAAAGACTGAGAAAAAAACATTTCAGTTTGTTGTGTCTCGGACATCTCCTAGTGGATCTGTATTGTTTGACACTAATCTATCAGTTTCGCTTGAAGACTATACTATTGAAGAAGAGGCAGAAAATGGTATGGATCTTACCTTGTCAGTCAAACTTAAGCAGTATCGATCCTATGGCACAAAAACGGTACAGATCACTATCAAACAGCCTGGAATCGGGACACAATCTACAAGCTCTTCTCGCCCCAGTAAATCATCCCCTACAGTATATACGGTTAAAAAAGGAGACTGTCTATGGAACATCTGCAAAAAATATCTAGGCGACCCCACAAAATGTTGGGAAATTGCTCGGATTAACAACATCAAAAATCCCAATCTAATCTACGTCGGCCAGAAGATCCGGCTGGGTTAGGAGGTGTGCAATGGCGCTAGAACTGTATGTCCAGCATGGATCTCAAGTATATGCACCAACTGTAAAAGATGGGATTGCTTGGGAGACTGAACGTAGTGGATCACCGGGCAAATTGACATTTACTGTTATTCCGGATGACAAGTTGAAAATAGGCGAAGGAGATCCCGTCCGTTTCACGGATGGAGATACTCCTATTTTTTATGGTTTTATTTTCACTTTAAAGCCTAAACAATATGAGATTTCTGTCACCGCCTATGATCAGCTGCGGTATCTCAAGAACAAGGATACCTATGTGTACTCTAATAAGAGGGCGGATCAAGTCGTCAGGATGATTGCCGATGATTTTGGCTTGCAGTGTGGTACATTAGAGAATACGCGATTTGTTATCCCAAATCGTGTCGAGGATAACCAGACTCTATTTGACACTATTGGATCTGCATTAGATATTACATTGGAAAATTGTAAGCAGATGTATGTGCTCTACGACGATTTTGGGAAAATTGCACTTAAAAACGCGGAAACCATGCAAGTGCCTATCCTCATTGATCCGGAAACCGCTCAAAGCTATGATTATTCCACAAGCATAGACAGCGAAACTTACAACAAAATCAAATTGTGCTACGAAAACGAAGAGGCGGGTACCCGTGACATCTATATCGCACAAGATGGATCACACATCAATGAATGGGGCGTTCTACAGTATTTTGACACTATTGATGAAAATGTTAACGGCAGTGCTAAAGCCGATGCCTTGCTTAGCCTATATAACCAAAAGACACGAAACCTAAGTGTATCTGGAGCATTTGGCGATAATAGAGTACGGGCAGGATGCTGTGTTGCTGTTAAATTAGACCTGTATGATACCAGCCTGCAAAACTGGATGTTGGTCGAAAAATGCAAGCATGAATACAACGACAATCAGCACACTATGGACTTAACACTAAGGGGGAACGGATTTGATGCCTAATATGGTCGATCTGATGAAAACAGCAGCCATGGAAGCGATGGAGCAATCAAAACCAGTTTCCATCCATTTCGGAACAGTGCTAAATGCATCTCCGTTACAGGTTAATGTAGAGCAACGGCTGACGTTAGATGAACCGTTTCTGGTGCTGACAGAGACATCAAAACAGTTGTCGACAGGTGACAAAATAATCCTGCTACGGATGCAAGGTGGGCAACGGTATATTGTGTTAGACAAGGAGGCGACTTGATGCTTCCCAATATCCAGACGGCACTAAATGCTACACTAACAACCGAAACCAATGCCTCTAAAACCTACTCTTTGGAAGATGGAAGTCTAATTGACGATTTGGACGCAATTAGACAAGCGGTATTCCTGGCTCTTAGTGTACCTCGTTACCAATACTTGATCTATTCGTGGGATTACGGATCTGAGCTAGATACGCTAATTGGCCAACCATATGAATATGCACTGTCCGAGATAAAGAGGTATATTACAGAAGCATTAACACAAGACGAAAGAGTACAAAGTGTTGACGACTTTGGTTTTACACGTAAGGGTAGCCAAATATTGTGTGTATTTGTAGTTACTACTGATTTTGGCACATTTTCAGCTGAAACGGAGGTGGAAATCTGAGTGTACGAGAATATCACATATGATCAGATCATGAGCCGTATGCTTGATCGTGTCCCCGACACGTTGGATAAGCGGGAAGGCAGTGTTATATACACAGCCTTAGCACCTGCAGCGGTAGAACTGCAAAACATGTATATCGAACTAGATGTCATCCTGAACGAATCCTATGCAGATACAGCATCACGAGATGCGCTGATAAAGATGGCGGCTGTCCGTGGGATATCCCCGAAATCGGCCTCGGCAGCTATCCTAAAGGGGGAATTCAATATAGATATCCCAGATGGGTCTCGTTTTAGCCTAGAGTCTTATAATTATCAGGCTATCAGCAAAATGGGAGAGCATATCTACAGAATGCAATGTGAAACTCCAGGTACTGCTCCAAATGGCAAATTAGGAGACCTTATCCCGATTGACTACATAGACGGGTTGACTTATGCAAAATTGACTGAACTGCTCATCCCCGGAGAAGATGAAGAAGACACGGAGAGCTTTCGCGCGCGTTATCTAGAGAGCTATAACTCGGCTGCTTTTGGCGGTAATATTGCAGATTACAAGGAGAATGTCTTATCACTCCCCGGTGTAGGCGGTGTAAAAGTATACCCTACATGGAATGGGGGCGGAACCGTAAAACTTGTTATTCTGGATGCAGAGTATAAAGCCGCATCCGGCGAGTTGGTATCATCTGTACAGACCGCCATCGATCCTACGCAAAACAGTGGACAAGGGTTGGGTCTAGCTCCTATCGGACATACTGTCACCGTACAAGCGGCAAAGACTACAACTATTAATATCTCTACATCTATCGTGTACGAAAAAGGATGGGATTGGGAAGATGTGGAAACCTATGTCCAGCAGGCAGTCGATGAGTATTGTACTGACCTTGCCTCACAGTGGGATGCCTCTGATCAGTTAGTAGTACGTATTAGTCAAATTGAAACGCGCTTGTTGTCTCTATCCGGGATAGTGGACATCTCTGATACTACCATCAATGGGCAACCCAAAAATCTTATACTTGAGGCTGATAACATTCCAATAAGGGGGACTGTTAATGGATAGACTGTTGCTCGATTATATTCCGCCGGTATTTCAAGGGTTGCTGGAGCCGATTGCCACGACAGAGCAACCGGAGATAGATGCTCTATGGGACGCCTGCCTATCTGCACTAGATGACCAATACATTATCTCTGCCACCAGCTATGGTATTACACGTTGGGAATCCATTTTAGGCATTACCCCAAAAGGAAGCGATACATTGGAAGTGCGTCGATTCCGTATACAGACTAGGCTCAACGAGGATTTGCCATATACCTGGAATAGATTATCGCAATCATTATCAGCACTATGTGGAGACGGCCAATATCATATGGCCATGACCGGCCCATATGAGTTGTCTGTTCGATTAGCATTAACATCAAAAAAGAATCTGGATGACGCAATAGAAATGGTTAAGCGTATGGCTCCTGCAAATCTGGTGTTGGTGGTTGATCTCTTATATAATCAGCATCAACAGATTGCAGCTTATACTCACCAACAGCTATCAGCATACACACACACCCAAATTCGCAGTGAGGTGATGTCATGAATAATACTACATATCTTAAGCTAAAAAAGCCAGATCCTAGTGATTTCTACAATATTGCAGACCACAATGATAACGCTGATCTTATTGATGCCGAATTAAAACGGATAGATGACCTTCGCGGCTCCGCAAATGGGATTGCGACATTGGACGGTAACAAAAAATTGGTACAAAAACCTACTCCAGCTGATATTGGAGCTGTACCTGACAGCCGAACAATCAACAAAAAGCCGTTATCGTCTAACATCACACTAACAGCGGAGGATGTAGCCGCGTTATCGGATGTGGATGGACAGGAAATCAAAACTGATCTAGAAACCCTAACACAGCAATCCTTATCGGTTAAGACGAATCTCACGACTGAGGATTTGGATACCGTTCAAACAACCGGCATCTACATCCAGAACTATACTTCCAACGCTACCACCGACCGGCACTATCCTGTGAAAGCCTCCGGATGTCTCATGTGTGTCTCTGCGGAAAGCAAGGCATACCAGTACTACGTCTGTCAGAACGAGGGCTGCATCTGGATGCGGCGCTACAACTCCAAGTCTTGGAGCGACTGGGAGCAAATCTATCCATCGGTGACCAGCGGCAGCAACGATCGGGGAACTTGGATTAAATATCCGGACGGTACTATGATCTGCTCTATCCGCAGAACAGATACTGTCGTAGAAACCGGAGGCATCGTTGTATTTTTCCCCGAACCATTTATTGATAATCGATATACAATTAGCGCAAATGTTATAAGACCATATGAGTATGTGGCCTGCGCAGACGCCAACTACACCGTCAGCACTAACGTATGGATCTATGACCTCAAGGGGGGATCGACTGTTGGTGAAAGTGTAGAATACAGTCTTATTGCCATAGGGCGGTGGAAATGATGGAGGCGATAGGATGATTACCTGCAACATATCACCGGGCCGCACTGTGACTGTCCATGCACCGTCCTCCCCTGTAGAGGGAGAGCACAATGCCAATATCATAGCCGTCACGATACCGTCACGTGTTGGGGATGCCGATCTTGATGGCTGCACTATGTATGCCTGCACCCGCAATGATCGCGGTGACGTGGATAAGATCCCGTTGGAGATGATCCCTTCCGACGATGGATATACGGCTACTTGGATCGTTACCCGCAATACTACAGCTCTACATGGTGTGATAACCTTGTATTACACATGGGAGCGTGGCACAGACCTTGTCGCCAAAACTTACCCCGAAATCCTACACATCCGAAGTGCCCCCGATGTGGACGGTGAAATCGCCCAGCAGTATCCCACCATCTTGCAAGACTACGGCGCACGAATTAAGAACTTGGAAGAGAATGGCCCCGGCCCTGGGTATAAGATCGGTGATGGGCTTATCCTACAGGGCGGTGTGCTCTCCGTAGATACCATCAATGAGGTCGAGGAGGATAATACCAAGCCCGTCACATCAGGGGCAGTATACATGCAATTGGGCAACGTCGAGGCGTTGCTTGCTAATATCTAGGAGGTATGTCAATGAGTATCCAGACTGAGATTACGCGTCTGCAGGGCCTGCGAAACGATCTGAGAACCAAGCTGGTAGCTATGGGACTAGCCCAATCCAGCGCCGACTTGGATGCTTGCGTAGAGGCGGTGGAAGGTGTACAGGATAACGGCGCAGTATCAGGCAATATCACAGCTGTAGCCGAGGGATATACCGTCCCTGCCGGATACCACAACGGCAAGGGCAAGGTACAGATCGCCACAGCAGAGCAAGCCAAGATCATTGCAGGCAATATCAAGAGTGGTGTAACCATCCTCGGCGTAGCTGGATCATATGCCGGTGAGGGCGTCGACCTTCAGACCAAGACCGTTACCCCTACTAAGTCGGAGCAGTCCATCACCGCCGACGAAGGCTATGACGGCTTGTCACAGGTCACCGTTGAGGCTATCCCCTCCAATTATGCGGATGTTGCTGGAGTAACGGCCACGGCGGCCGACGTATTGGCCAACAAGACCATTGTTACATCAGACGGTCAGACGGCTGCCGGCACTATGGTCAACAACGGCGCGGTCAACGCCACTATCGACGGCCTAACTGCTACAAGCTATACCGTACCAGCTGGTTATCACAGCGGCACCGGTACCGTATCACTCACTAATGATATCGAAACAGCTCTAGCGGCCATCTAAGGGGGCGTGTTATGAGCATACAAGACCAATTAATTCGTCTGCAATCGGCCAAGGCCAGCCTTGCAGCTGCAATCTCTGGCAAGGGTGTAACCGTACCAGAGACCGCCAAGCTGGACGCATATGGCGGACTTGTGGATCAGATCAGCACTAGTGGGGGCGGATCGGGCGTGCGCACCTGCCGTCTGGTTATCGGCACCTCTGCCGCCGGTTGGACGCAGTCTGACTGTGATGTGTTATGTACCGGCCAGGGGGACGATGATGCCATCAACAACGCCATCCAACAGGTTGGCAGCATGGGTGGCGGGGAGATCGTGCTATTATCCGGCACATATATCGTCAGCACACCAATTATGGTGCAATCCCCCAATATCTCGCTCCGAGGTAATGGCTCCAGCACTGTGATACAGCGCGGGTACAGCGGCAGTGCGGTTGGTGTCGTCAATATTACAGGCGATAACTGCGGGATTGCTGCGTGCGTCATTGACAGCAACTTAACAGATACAGCCGGTTATGATATAGAGCTGTATATAGGTAGCCAAAACTGTACTGTTAAATATTGTAATGTGATAAACGTAAAGGGAGACGCAACACCGGTACTCATTGAGGGAGATAGCGCTATTATCGCGTACAATAATACACATGCAGAAAAGGGGATCTACGCTAAGGGAGATGCTCCTATGATTATCGGTAATAGGTGTATGGCAAGCAGTCTTAACGCCATCGATCTCAGTAACGAAAGTACCGGTGGAATCATAATGGGTAACAATTGCGACGGATCATCCAACGGGATATCCGCCAGTAGCTGTCATAACATTATTGCATATGGGAACCAATGCAATGGCTGTATTACTAGTGGGATAGTTTTTGCGGGAGTAGATAATAGTATTATCGCACACAACATCTGTGATCAATCTGAAGTTAGCATTGTGCTGGAAAACAGCGATGACATCTCAGTACTAGGTAACCGATGCAAGGACTTTGGTGTAGCTGGCATTGTAATAGCAGGCGACAATTGCCATGTATCCAACAATGTATGTCTTCGAGGCAATGGTAACCCAAGCGATTATTCCGCTGATCAACATACCATATGGTTTATGGAAGGCTATAAAACTGTAATTATTAATAACTCTATCCTTGGCAAAGATGTAACAAACAACGCCGAGGTCTCTGCCAATACTGTTGTGAACAATTACACATTTACACAGAGTTCCGGAGGTGGAACTATATGATCCGAACACAAGGACGGACGGTACAATTGTGCCGGTATAAGGTAACCTATGGGCCGGACGGGGATAGCAAGGAAATCGGATGCCCCACCCAAGAAGAGGCTGGCAGATTAGCTGAGTTGTTTGGCGGCACGGTCTCCCCTATCGATCCGGACGGGGACGCCTGGATGGACGGCATCACCTTGCCGGCCGATACTACCAATCCCATGGCCGCGGCTCTGGCGATCAAGGATGCTGGGGAAGCGGCCTACCTGTCATCCATCTACATACCCTCTCCTGTGGACTCGGTGGCGGCCCTGGGCAGAGCCCTGGTTACCACACTGGAGCTGGAAGATGGGGCCAAGGTTGCCGTGTCGGGGCTGTATGAGGACTGGAGCCTTGGCAAGTATGCTGTAGGCGACATCCGCAACCAGGGCGGGCAGACGTGGGAATGCTATCAGGCTCACGACAACGCCACACATCCAGACATTGTGCCGGGCAATCCTGCCTGGTATACCTTCTGGCGGCCCCTCCACGGGGCATGCTCACAGACGGCGAGACCCTATGTAGCTCCCACCGGTGCCCACGATATCTACCACGCCGGGGAGTACATGATCTACACCGACGGCAAGACATATCGTTGTAAGCAGGACTCGGCCTATTCGCCGGATGATCAGCCAAGCGCGTGGGAGATAATTTAAAGGGGTCGAATTCGACCAGTTTAAAATATGCCTCAAAGTCGAGACAATTATAGGAGGAAAATATATGAATATCGTAAAAATGGAAATGCCCCAAAATATGTACAGCACCAAATGCCCCCATACCATGACCCCTACCAGGATCGTGGTACATAACACCGCCAACGACGCAAGCGCACGCAACGAGATCAAGTACATGCAGGGCAACAACAAGCAAGTATCCTTCCACATCGCCGTGGATGATGTTGAGGCCGTGCAGGGTATCCCCCTTGACCGCAATGCCTGGCATGCTGGTGATGGAGCCAACGGCACCGGCAACCGGCAGGGTATCGCTGTGGAAATCTGCTACAGCAAGTCCGGCGGTTCCCGATTCGAGGCCGCCGAGCGCAACGCCGCTGAACTCATTGCCCAGATGCTCAAGGAGCGTGGCTGGGGCATCGATAAGGTGACCAAGCACCAGGACTACAGCGGTAAGTATTGTCCTCATCGCACCCTGGACATGGGCTGGCAGAGATTCCTCGACATGGTACAGGGACATATGTCCGGCAATTCTAGCGGCTCTGGCAATACCTACACCGTCCAGTATGGCGACACTCTCTCCGGCATCGCCAAATCCCTGCTGGGGGACGCATCCCGCTACAAGGAGATTGCCGCCCTCAACGGCATTGATAACCCCAATGTCATCAAGGTAGGACAGGTGTTGCAGATCTCCGGTGGATATTCCGATGATTCTGCTCCGGCTGCTCCATCCAAGAGCGTGGATGAAATCGCACAGGAAGTCATCGCTGGCAAATGGGGCAACGGTTCCGAACGTAAGGAGCGTCTTACCGCAGCCGGTTACGACTATGCCGCTGTCCAGGCCAAAGTTAATGAGTTGATGGGCGGATCGTCCAGTGGTACTGCATCCAGCGCCATTGCTGTGGGCGATACCGTCCGCATCACCTGCAACACCTATTCTACCGGCCAGTCTGTCCCCTCCTGGGTCAAGAATACCACCCACAAGGTCAGCCAGATCAAGGGCGATAAGGCACTCCTGGGATACCCCGACGGCATCGCCTCCTGGGTTCCTCTCTCCGGCATTGTGAGGGCGTGAACATAAAGACAAAGGGTGCCCCGCTCTGAGGACACCCTTCTCTTTTGCCTATTCGTTTTTGACCTTATCCCGCTCTATGGTTTCATCGATAGCGCGGTTGATGAAGGCATTGACACTTTCACTTTGCTCTTCCGCATGAATTTGTATTTCAGATTTCTTGCCTTTAGGCATGGTTAAGTTTACTCGATCATACATCTTTGCGTTATATTTGTTTTTTGCTCTCGTGCTTGGCTTTCCTCGCTGTTCTTCCACGTGTATACCCCTTTCTCATTCTCTTTTCTGTCTCTATTATATCTTATACGCCATAGTTGCGCAAGTATAAAAAATACCCATAAATACTTGCGCAAGATTGTCTGTTATGTCAATTGAAATATACTTGCGCAAGTATTATAATAAAGACAGTCAAGGGAGAGAGGCCACGATGAAGGGAGGTGGCCACATGAAATTCAAAGACTGGCAGAAACTCACAAGAGATCAGCAAAAAGCCTACTTTGAAGCCTACAAAAAGAAAGTGGCTACCTGCTCCAACAAGTAACCACTAAATAAGGCGAGAGGAAAGAGTAAAAACCCTCTCCCTTGGCTCCTATTTTATCACGAAAAGGAGTCGATTACAATGACCAGAATTGAAGATAGACTTTTTTAATTTTGCCTCTTGACTTGTAACGCGTTATAACTTATAATATTTGTAACGCGTTACTAAAGGAGGTGAAAACCATAGCGCTGAAGAGTAGGGCCGACTATATGAGAACACGCCGCGAAGGAAAGAAAACTTTTAGCGCTTTGATAGATCGCGAAAAAGCGGAAGCTATTGAAGCCAAGCTAAAAGAGGAAAACAAAAGCAAAACGGCGTGGCTTGAAGAAAAGATCGACCAAGAACTAAAAAAATAACGATTCCGCCCTCCCGACCAAAGTTGAGCGAAACCGTTATTGACGAGGTATTGCTACCTGTGAAATCTATTATATCACAGGTAGTGTACCCTCTTCAACCATTTTGAAGGAGGTATTTTTTATGACCAGAATTGAAGAATTGTACGCCGAATACACAGAACAGGACGAATACATCTACAGTAACGAGACTGTGCGTATTAAGAAAAATCGAGCGGGTATAAATGTTTCCTTGATAAATTTGAAAAAGACCATTAACCCCAAAGAAGTTGATGACCTTGACGAAAGAATCATGAACCTAGCCATTGCCCACGAGCAGAATGGCTTTGTTATGGGTTTTCGTTATGCTATGAAACTTGCTAAGGAGGCTTTTGCATGAAAGAATTACAGGTTTTCAAATACAAGTCTAACGATGTCCGTACTGTCGAGATTGATGGTAATCCCTGGTGGGTGCTTTCTGATGTATGTAAGGTGCTTGACATTACCAATCATAAAAATGTTGCTGCTCGATTGGACGAGGAAGAAAAGGGGGTCCATCAAATGGACACCCTTGGCGGCCTCCAAGAAATGACCATCATCAACGAATCTGGACTATACAATGTTATTCTTCGCTCTGACAAGCCGGAAGCCAAACCTTTTAAAAAGTGGGTAACAAGTGAAGTTCTCCCCTCCATCCGCAAGCATGGTGCCTATATGACCCCGGAAACCTTAGAGGCGGCCATCCTCAACCCCGATACTATGATTAAGTTGTGTACCGCCCTCAAGGAGGAACAAGACAAGCGCAAGGCCCTGGAAATTGCCAACTCCGCCTTGACGGTGGATAACGCCATCATGAAGCCCAAGGCCGACTACTTTGATGATTTGGTAGACCGCAATCTCAATACAGGCATCCGGGAAACAGCTAAGGAACTAGGGGTGAAAGAGAAAGCCTTTGTGTCCTCTCTCATCGCTATGAAATACCTTTACCGAGATAAAAAAGGCAAACTCCAACCCTACGCCCAATACGCTGACGACCTGTTTGTTTTGAAGGAATGTTACAACGAGAAAACACAATGGTCAGGGACACAGCTTTTAATCACACCAAAAGGCCGGGAAACCTTCCGGCTGCTGTGCCTGCATTCTGCATAATACCGTCCATAGCGCGTCTCTTCGGAGGCGCGCTTTTCTATGTCCAATTCAGGAGGAATTTATGACCATCGATCTGCAATGGCTGGCGGCCATTATCACCGCCATTACCGCTATCGCCACCCCTGTGGTGGTATGCGTCAAGAGCGTCAACAAGCTGGTGGAGCGCATCGAAAATCTGGAATCCTGGAACAAACGTCAGCAGCGTGACCTTGACCGCACCGCCCAGGAGAACGAAATCATCATTACAGGTGTACTGGCGAGCCTCAAGGGACTGCGGGAGATGGGCTGTAATGGCCCCGTCACCCAAGGGATTGAGGACATCGAGGGATTTTTGGCCGACGCCGCACACCGCAACACAAGTTATCAGAGGAGTGATACATAATGGAGACAATCGCATTGTTAATCGCTGTAGCCGTCCTGGTGGAAGGACTGGTGGAATACGTAAAGACCATCGTGAAGGTGTTTACCGAGGGGGATGTGAAGACCGGCATCACCCAATTATGCGCTATTGGGATCGGGATCTTACTGGCACTTATCACAGGTGCCAACATCTTTACGGCCCTGTCCATTAATGTAGCCTATTCTTGGGTGGGATGTGTCCTAACCGGCATCCTTATCAGCCGCGGCAGCAACTATCTCTCTGATCTCCTGCACAAGCTCAATTTGACCAAGACTCAGTAACACATAGCAAGGCCCGCCTCCGATCATTTGACCGGGGCGGGCCTTTTTTGTATGAGATTCAGACACAGATATCATCTTTAATACGATTAAAGATTCGCTCGTCAATACCGTAAACATTCATTAGATCCTCGATCTTTTCAAACGGTCCTTCCGCTTCCCTGTAGGCGATGATCTTCTTAGCTAGGCTGATGTTGATGCCCGTTAAAGTCATCAGCTCGTCCCGTGTAGCGGTATTGATGTTGACCGGCGCCGGGGCGGGTGGCTCTGACGGCTCAACTGGTGCAGCCGACGATACCGGTGGAGGAGCGGCAGATGATGGGGCCTTGCTTGGCGTGGGCGCTGTGCTCGACGGTGCCTTAGATGGAGTGACCGTTGTCTTGCTGGTTGTATTGACCGCGCCGCCTGACGGCTTAGTCGTCGGCGCAGGGGTACTCGCCTGGTGAGAATCTATAATGTTGTCGATATTAGCATCACTGTTGTGATCTATATTGGCATCTACATCCGACTCATCCTTGCCCTCCTCGCTGGACATTATCTCAGAGGACATCATGGAGCTATCGGCTATGCTACTGTCCACGGTACTGCTCTGGCTACTGGTTACTCTTGAGCTACCTAGCATCGTATAATCATCAGGATCTGATCCCATAGATATGTAGTATACCGCGGCTATTATCATCCCTAACAGTAACGCGACCCCGACGCCCAGCAAGATCAGATTACGTGGCCGTTTCATTTTTGCTACGATAGCTTTAATTTTGTTCTCTTGATTTTCCTTGACTGCCTCTTTTTGTTTTTCCGTGTTATTTGGCATCATAATCACCTCAGCGGGTGATTATATCATCTATGTGCGCGCTGTAGACGTGGTAATTTCTCACGGGAAAAATTGGCAAAAATATACGTAGCAACCCCGTAGCAACACGCCGAAAAAAGCGACGCAAAACCGCAAATTATTTTTTTGTGCTTAGGCAAAACAAAAACCGCAAGAATGCCCCTTTCACTAGGCTTCTTGCGGTTTTCTGGATGGTCCGAGTGACAGGAGTCGAACCTGCGGCCTCTTGAACCCCATTCAAGCGCGCTACCAATCTGCGCTACACCCGGATATGCTTTCTTCAAAAGCAACGTATATTATTATAACGGATCATCTTTAGAATGTCAAGAGAAAATTGAATTTTATTGTCATTTTTTTGCACAGTAATTTATTTTGTTCATTATAGACATCTACGATGTTGTTTCCATCTATTGTATATTAAGATTCCTAAGTAACATAGAACCATCCCACATACTGCTCCACTAAAATCCAGTAAGACATCACTCACCTGGCTTGACCTTCCGCTTATAAAGCTCTGAATGAACTCATCGCATACGGGTACTAATAGTCCAAGAAAAAGACTAACGGAAAAATATCGTATAATATCTGCAGTAAAACTACGTACTGTTCCAGTTAAGAAAATCCCTAAAATGAAATACTCAATAAAGTGTGCCATCTTTCGCACAAAATGATGCGTAATCCCTATGGAAGAAAGTCCTATATTATCTAATATAGTTTGTATAAGACCTAATACTTTACCGCTCTCATGATTGGATTGTTGTGCTGGAGAAAGAGATCTCGAAAAAATAAAAATAATACACAACACGGTCCCTATGAAAAATACAATTCGCCATATCCAAAGCACCCTTGTTGTATTACAGTTATTTTTTTGATTCATCATGTGTTTTTCTCCTGAGAATCTGTAGGAACTCTTTCCCATCCATTGGGCAAGATAACGCAGAAAGTTGTCCATAAATCCTTACTTTGAGCAGTAATAGTACCCCCATGCTGTTCCACAATCCTTTTTGCAATGGCCAATCCCAATCCAGCTCCTCCATTTTCGCTGGATCTTGATTCGTCCAAACGATAAAACTTTTCAAAGATGCGATCCAGTTTGTCAGCTGGGATTGTCGTTCCATAATTGCTAAATTGGATATAAGTATATTTTGCATCTTGCCCCATCGACACAACAATATCGGATGTTGGTTCACTATAATGTACCGCATTTCGCAACAGATTGTCAAATACCCGCGCCAGTTGATCCGGATCAGCTACCACTGGATTCACTTCTGGAATATCCAATTTACAACCCAAATGATGTTCTCGAAGCAAAGGATAAAACTCCTCCATAAGCTGACGGACCATCCGATTCAAATTGACTTTGCGAGTGGTTAGCTCAATGTGCTGGGCGTTGAACCGCGTGACGTCAAATAGTTCATTGACAAGCCCTTCCAAACGATACGCCTTCTCTTTGACCACTTTTACATATTTTTTCCTTTGATCAGCCGGCATATCTTTTTGTTCCTCTAGAAGGCTTAGATAGCCGATAATAGAAGTTAATGGGGTTTTAATATCGTGAGCTAAATAAACTACCAAATCGTCTTTACGCCGTTCGCTCTCCTTGGCCTCAAACTGACGTTGCCGCAGAGTATTTTTGATCGTATTAAGCTTTGTCTCCATCGGACGCAGTTCACTGGGCAGTACGATAGGATCGGGGTTTTCGACAAATACATGATCTACTGCTCCGGAAATCTGTTCGATATACTTTGTAAACCGTGCTACTACAATCACTAAGCTCACCAGCAAAACAATCAAAAAAATGCCGGTCAAAATGGTTCCCTTGTGGCTCAGTGCAAAATAATAGAGATTGGGATCGATACCAACGAGAAAGTTGGCAAAAGAATCCTCGAAAATACCATCTATCAGCAACGGCACTGCCAGAAGAAACGACAGGCTTACAATCAGTATCACAATGCCCATCCGTCCCAGCAGCTTCATCCGGAATTTCCAATAGTTATTTGTCAATTTGATATCCCACTCCCCATACAGTCTTGATAAACTTTGGCTTTCTGGAGTCCTCATTCATCTTTTCTCTTAAACGGCGTATATGTACCATAACCGTATTATTGCTCTCCAGATACTTCTCCCCCCACACCATCTCAAACAGACGTTCCGAACTGAGTACCTTTCCCCTGTTCTCACAGAGAATCCATAGGATGGAAAACTCTGTAGGCGTCAGAGAAAGAGGTATCCCGTAAAGCGTACAGTGATGGGTGTCCCGATCGATTACCAAGCCGTCGATCTCAATACGATGATTCTGTACCGGTTCCCGTTCGTTGTAACGGGTATACCTTCTAAGATGGGCCTTAACTCTGGCCACCAGCTCCAATGGATTAAACGGTTTTGTGATATAATCGTCGGCGCCGATGGTAAGACCGGTGATTTTATCCAGATCTTCACCCTTTGCCGTCAACATTAAAATAGGGAATTTATGATGTTCCCTCAGCCTACGGCAAAGGGTGAACCCATCCATACCGGGCATCATGACATCTAAGATAGCCAAATCCAATGAATGCTCCTGGACGCATTGTAACGCTTCCTGAGGATCATAAAATTTAAACACCTCATAGTTTTCATTCTTCAGATATACTTCCACTAAATCGGCGATTTCCTTTTCATCATCCACAATCATAACGCTTTCATTCATAGGTCTTCCACCTTTCCCTTTAACGGTTTTCATTATAATGCTCTGCTCTCCGGAATGCAACCTCTGCTTCCTTTTCTCGGCAGCTTCCGAGATAAAAATGGAGCCGTTTGGGGTGTGTAAATCCACCCATTGGTTGAGTCGATAATCCCTTTTGGACTTTAAGACCGGTTGCTAGTATCATAAAGCAACCGGTCTTAAAGTTTTTTATGATTCTCTTCAGTCATTGTGCTAAAAAGGACAGTCACCTGATTCCTTTCCAATACCTCTTTCCCCAAAACTCTCCATCTCAGTAGACAAGCTTTCTTCCATATGCTATACTAGTTCCGGAGACTTTTTCGGATAAATACTAACTTTTCAGCTGACGGCTGAAAAGTTTCTTTTTGCGAATTTTTGGTATATTCGCCATTGACAATACTATTTCTTGTGCCTATAATAGAGAAGCGCGCTATATCTAGTGTCTTATTTTGAAGGAGGAAACCACAAATGATCTCTTGCATTATCAAGCGGGACGGCCGTGAAATGGCCTATGACGCTGTTAAAATAGCTACCGCTATCCAAAAGGCCATGGTAGCAACCCATCAGCCCGACGCCCAAGAGGCCGCTCAAAATCTAGCGCCCATGGTGGAAGCCGCGTTGGAGGCCGACGGCTGCATTACTCCCGGCGTGGAGGATATCCAAGATCATGTGGAACGTATCCTGATTCAAAATGGGTATGTACATGCTGCTAAAGCATACATTCTTTACCGTGCTGAGAGATCCCGTACTCGTGAACTCAATACCCGTTTGATGAAAACTTTAGAGGATATCACCTTCAAAGACGCAAAGGAAAGCGATATTAAGCGGGAAAATGCCAATGTGGATGGCGATACCGCTATGGGTACCATGCTCAAGTATGGTTCGGAGAGCGCCAAACATTTCTTCCAAATGAATGTCCTGAAGCCGGAACATGCCCGTGCTCATCAGGAAGGACGCATCCACATCCACGATCTGGACTTCTTAACCCTCACCACTACCTGCTGCCAGATCGATATTCAAAAACTGTTCTCCGGCGGTTTCTCCACCGGTCACGGCACCCTCCGGGAACCCAACGATATCCAGAGTTATTCCGCTTTGGCCTGCATCGCCATCCAGTCCAATCAAAATGATCAACACGGCGGGCAGTCCATCGTCAACTTCGATTATGGTATGGCAGCCGGCGTGTCCAAGACTTTCCGCAAGAGATACCTTCAGAAATTGACAAATTGTCTGGAATTGCTCAGCGATGAAAAAACAGTTAAAACAGCTGAGGAAATCTATCAGTCCCTTCAGGAACAGGGTCATACACCTTCCCTCGGAAATGCGGAAGAGTACAATGCCCTTCTTTCCGATGCATTAATCAAAGCTGGACTGGATACCGCCTTGGTAGAAAAAGCAGTGGCCTTCTCCCAGGAGCATGCCTCCGCTGAAACCGACCGCGCTACTTTCCAGGCCATGGAAGCTTTGATTCATAACCTTAACACCATGCATTCCCGCGCCGGCGCCCAGACTCCCTTCTCTTCCATCAACTACGGTATGGATACCTCTCCAGAAGGCCGTATGGTCATTAAAAACGTCCTCTTGGCCCAGGAAAAAGGTCTCGGCCGAGGTGAAACTCCTATCTTCCCCATCCATATCTTCCGCATCAAAAAGGGAATCAACTACGATCCTGCTGATCCCAACTATGACCTCTTTCAACTGGCTATGCGGGTCAGTGCGAAACGTCTTTTCCCCAACTTCAGTTTCCAGGATGCTCCTTTTAACCTGGAGTACTACGTCCCTGGGCATCCCGAAACAGAGGTGGCTTACATGGGTTGCCGTACCCGCGTTATGGCCAATGAATACGATAAATCCAAGCAGATCAGCTATGGACGCGGCAATCTGAGCTTTACCTCTATCAATTTACCTCGTATCGCGATCCAGGCCGGGGGCGATGTGGATCGTTTTTTTGAGGATCTGGACCGTACGATGGATTTGTGTATCGATCAGCTCAATGAACGTTTTGAGATCCAGGCTCGTAAAAAAGTGCGTAATTTCCCTTTCCTCATGGGCGCCGGCGTATGGCTGGACAGTGAAAATTTAGGCCCGGACGACGAAGTTCGCGAAATTCTCAAGCACGGCACTTTAAGCGTCGGTTTTATCGGTCTTGCCGAAGCTCTCAAGGCTCTTATCGGCCAGCATCACGGAGAAAGCCAAGTAGCCCAGAATCTGGGTCTCAGTATTGTCTCCCATATGCGGGAACGGATGGACAAGGAGTGTCAAAAAACAGGTATGAACTATTCCCTGCTCGCCACTCCGGCAGAAGGTTTGTCTGGTCGTTTTGTCCGCATTGACAAGGAAAAATTCGGCATTATTCCCGGCGTTACCGATCGGGATTATTATACCAACAGCTTCCATATCCCCGTCTATTACCCCATCAGCGCCTTCCAGAAGATTCAGTTGGAAGGTCCTTACCACGCTTTGACCAACGCTGGTCATATCACTTATGTGGAGCTGGACGGTGATCCTGTCCAGAACCTGGATGCTTTTGAGAAGGTAATCCGCTGCATGTACGATGCTGGCGTGGGATACGGTTCCATCAATCATCCTGTGGATCGGGACCCTGTGTGCGGATATACTGGTGTCATCGGCGATACTTGCCCGATGTGTGGCCGTAAAGAGACTGAAAGCCAACCGTTTGAACGCATCCGCCGTATCACCGGTTATCTGGTGGGTACTCTGGACCGTTTCAACGACGCCAAACGCGCAGAGGAACATGATCGTGTAAAGCACGGTGTATAACAGCGAGGTGGAATTAGTATTATGGGTTCCGTACTTCGATTGGCCGGTGTGGCAGAGGATTCCATTGTAGATGGCCCAGGGCTGCGATTGGCTATTTTCGTACAAGGATGTCCTCATAATTGTCCTGGATGCCACAATCCTGAAACACATGATTCTTCCGGTGGATACGATTTTTCCGTGGAGGATATCATCCAAAAATTACAAAAAAATCCTCTGCTAGACGGCATTACTCTCAGTGGCGGAGAACCTCTTTGTCAACCGGTTCCCCTGGTTCAATTGGCATTGTCCGCTCAGAAGATGGGGAAAAATGTCTGGCTCTACACGGGTTTTACCTGGAAACAAGTATTACAGATGCGTGAAAAAGACGATGCCGTCCGCGCTCTTCTGGATCAAGTAGATGTCTTAGTGGATGGCCCTTTTATTCAGTCACAAAGAAGCTTGGAACTGCATTTTCGGGGATCTTCCAATCAGCATCTGATTGACGTTCAAAAAAGTCTTGAGGCTGATATAGACCATCCTATCCTATGGGAATAGATCTGTCCTTATTTTTATCCTGCAGACCCTTCAGAACGGTCTGCAGGATTTTTTGTTTTCATAGAAAAAAGAGAGAAGCCTGCGGACGAAAGGACCGCAGGCTTCTCTCTTTTTTTATCTCATTGGAGGTAATAAAAAACACAATCTAGAATCAAACAACACCCTGAGCCATCATAGCATCGGCAACCTTCAGGAAACCAGCGATGTTAGCCCCCAATACCAGGTTATCCTCTGCGTCGTATTCCTTCGCAGCGGAAGCAGCCTGATGATAGATATTAACCATAATGGATTGGAGTTTCTGATCCACTTCCTCGAAAGTCCAGCTGAGCCGCTGAGCATTCTGGCTCATTTCCAGAGCAGATGTTGCTACGCCGCCGGCATTGGAAGCCTTGCCAGGTGCAAACAGAATGCCGTTCTTCTGGAATTCCTCAGTGGCCTCGATGGTGGAAGGCATGTTGGCACCTTCTGCGACAGCCTTTACGCCGTTCTTAATGAGGATCCGGGCATCTTCCACATCCAGTTCGTTCTGGGTAGCACAGGGCAGAGCGACATCGCAGGGGATAGTCCATACGCCACGGCCCTCGTGATACTGGGCATTGGGACGAGCTGCCACGTATTCGGAAATACGGCCGCGACGAACTTCTTTGATCTCGCGGACAACATCCAGATCAATGCCTTCGGGATCGTATACCCAGCCGGTAGAATCGGACATCGTGACAACCTTAGCGCCCAACTGCTGAGCCTTCTGTGTAGCATAGATGGCAACGTTACCAGCGCCGGACACAACAACAGTCTTACCAGCCAAATCCATGCCGTGATCCTTGAGCATTTCCTCAGTAAAGTAAACCAGGCCATAGCCAGTAGCCTCAGTACGGGCCAAAGAACCGCCGTAGGTCAGACCTTTACCGGTGAGAACGCTCTCATAACGGTTGACAATACGTTTATACTGGCCATACAGATAACCGATCTCACGGCCGCCTACACCGATATCACCAGCGGGAACATCGGTGTCCGCACCGATATGACGATACAACTCGGTCATAAAACTCTGGCAGAAGCGCATGATCTCATTGTCCGACTTGCCCTTAGGATCAAAGTCCGAACCGCCCTTACCGCCGCCGATGGGCAGGCCAGTCAGAGAATTCTTGAAGATCTGCTCAAAACCTAGGAATTTAATGATGCCCACATTGACCGACGGATGAAAACGAAGACCACCCTTATACGGACCAATGGCGCTGTTAAATTCCACACGGTAACCACGGTTGACATGAACCTTGCCATTGTCATCCACCCACGGCACACGGAACTTAATCTGACGCTCCGGCTCAACCAAACGCTCCAGCAAACCAGCTTTTTCAAACTGCGGATTGCGCTCGATAACGGGAGCCAAGGTGTTAAGAACCTCGGTTACTGCCTGGTGGAATTCCTTTTCACCGGGATTCTGCTGGATGACTGCTTCAAGCACTGACTGGACATAAGACATATAGATAGCCTCCTTCAGAAAATATACGGTTCAAATCATCCAGCTTTGCAGGAAGACATAAGCATTCCTGCAAACAGAATGACCTGAACAATGCAATCATTGGATTTATTGCCCCTATTTTATCACTAATTCGCCCCTTTTTGCAATAGGGATTGCAAAAAAAATGCAATTTCAAAAAAATTTCTTTCGTTTCGTTCTTTTCTCTCCTTGCAGAATGCCTCTTGCAAAAAATCGTTTGTTTGGCTATAATAATTATCATCAAATAAGACGGAGCGTTGAAAGATGAAAACTTGTCCCAATTGTGGCAATTCCTATGACGATCAATTAGATTCCTGTCCTTATTGCCAGTCGGATGCCCCCCCTCCTTCCAAAGCCGGACGCGTCGGGCGTGCTCTTGGTAAGGCTCTCTTTATCACCGTAGTGCTGATTATCATCGTCGCTGTGGTGCTCCTGTCCGATTCCATCATTGCTTGGATCGGCCAACTGTTTTAACTTTCATCCTTGCAGTTTATTAAAAAAGTCCCCTGTGATCAAATTGGTCACAGGGGACTTTTTCTTTTATTGTTTCTTACGCTTCATTTAGCTGTTCGCCTAAAGTCTCCCACTCTTCATAAAGGGCGTCCAAATTTTTTTGGATTTCCTCCAGCTGGGCATTGATCTCTACAATGCGGGTATAATCAGCGCTGACATCTGGTTGTTCCAATTGAGCTGTCACTTGGGACTGTTGTTGTTCCATCTGCTCAATCTCAGCTTCCAGCCGTTTAAACCTCCCCGCCATACGCCGTTTAGCTGATTCAGCTTCTTTACGCTGTTGATAGGCATTCGGCTTCTTGATTGGTTTGGGGGATGCCGCTATTTTTTGTACACCCATCATCTTTTCCAGATAGGCGTCGTAGTTGCCGACATACTGCTCGACACCATCGATGGTGAGGCGCAAGACACGATCAGCCAATTTATTGATGAGATAACGGTCGTGGGATACAATCAGCAGCGTCCCTTCATAATCCTTCAGCGCACCCTCCAACGCCTCTCGGGACCCTACATCCAGATGGTTGGTAGGTTCGTCCAACAACAGGAAGTTTGCTTTGGACAGCATCAGTTTCAGAAGGGCGACTCTAGCCCGTTCCCCGCCCGAAAGCGCTGAGATGGGTTTAAATACGTCGTCCCCTTTGAATAAAAAGATGGCTAAGGCACTGCGTACCATGGTCTGAGTCATGCGCGGATAATCATCCCAAATCTCATCCAGGACGGTCTTATTCGGATGCAATCCTGATAAATTCTGGTCGTAGTACCCAATTTGGACTCCAGCCCCTCGACGCATCCGGCCGGCATCGCTCCCCAACTCTCCGGTAAGCATCTTAAGAAAAGTGGTTTTCCCGCATCCGTTTTCTCCTATGAGAAAAACCCTCTCCCCTTTTTGTATGGTAAAAGATGCATGATCAAATAACCTTTTGGATCCAAAGGATTTGCTTAAGTCTTCACACACAAGCACATCATTGCCCGATACAGGCGGCACTTCAAACCGGAAATGAATGGTTTCAATCTCGCTCTCTGGAACTTCCAGTTCTTCTTTCAGACGATCAATACGTTTTAATTCACTCTCGGCCTTTTTGATGTTGCGTTCCCGATTCCATCGGCGTTGCTGTTCCACAATGCCTTCAATGCGATGAATCTCCCGCATCTGGGTCTCATAATGCCGGCGCTGGATCTCCCGCTGTTCTTCCTTATGTTCTAAATACTTGGAATACCCTCCGTCAAATGTCGCCAGACGTCCATGTTCCAGCTCAAACGTACGGCGGGTGACCTTATCCAGAAAATAACGGTCATGGGAGATGACGACAAATGCTCCGTTAAAGTCCTGGAGATATTGTTCCAGCCATTCTACCGATGTGATATCCAGATGGTTGGTGGGCTCGTCCAGCAACAGAAAATTGGCGCCGCTGACCAGAAGCCGTGCCAACCCTACCTTGGACTTCTGTCCTCCACTCAGGGTGGACATAGGACGATTTAAATCCTGCTCCTCAAACCCTAATCCCAACAGTGCTGCTCGAGTCCGGCTGCGAAAGGTCAACCCGCCGTCAGACTCAAACTGTTCTTGCAGACGATGCTGCATGTCAATCAACTCCGGATCAGCTGAATGATCCAATTGAACAGCAATTTCATGTAGTTTCTCTTCCGCGGAAAGAAGCGGAGCAAAACAGGAAAGCGCCTCTTCCAGCACCGTGCGATGGGGATCATTGCATGCATGCTGTTCCAAATATCCTATCACAGCCTCTCGGCTACAGTGCACTTCCCCACCGTCGGCTTCCATCTGGCCGGTGATCAACTGGAATAAAGTGGTCTTACCCGCTCCATTGGCTCCCACCAATCCGATATGATCTCGTTGCTCTACATGAAAAGATACATTGTCAAATAACACGTCGGCTCCAAAGCTCTTTTGCAGCTTGGATGCGCTTAACACTACCATTGCGAACCTCTCAAATGATTAATCTGCGCCTGCCGGGGCTTTTTTCTTCTCTTATTTGGAGGAGAAAAGATTCGCTACGTTATGCAGCCTATCCCCTTCCAGACGATAGACGCTCCAATCACTCATTGCTTTCGCGCCTAATTTTTCATAAAATGCGATGGAAGGCTTGTTCCAATTGAGGCAAGCCCACTCCATACGTCCACAGCCCCGTTCTACGGCGACACGTGCCAGAAAAGTCACCAGCAATTTGCCGATGCCTTTACCGCGCATATCCGGATCTACAAATACATCCTCCAGATACAGACCCTGCCGGCCCATAAAAGTGGAAAAGTTATGGAAAAACAAAGCGAATCCCACCGGTTTCCCCTCATACTCCGCCAGCACTACCTGGGCCGCCCGGCGGACAAATAAAGAATCGTACAACACCTCTTCAGTGGTAACAACATCGTTGCTCATGCGCTCGTATTCAGCGATTTTACGGATGAAGGAAAAGACCAATGCATTGTCTCGCTCATGGGCAAAACGAAGCGTGCAACCGGGAATATTGGTTTGAATATTCTGGTTCATAATCAAAACCTCTCCTTTAATTGAATCGGCCTTCTTTAGGTCGATTTTCGTCCCATCGTAAAAAATTGTGGCGTTCTTCTAACACCACTGGTTTTCTTAGTATACCACACTATACAAGTGGTTTCCACGAAAGTCAAGGTATTTTTTTGCCGGATAGTGCCTCGTTTCATTTTATAAGGGGATCTTTATGATATTCTTTGTCATGACAGCCTGTAGATTTACCTTCCAAGGTACAAACTTCCATTAAAAGTTAGACTTTTTATCTCCCGTTCGTGGTATTTAGGCTGAGTGTCATCTAGAAAAAACCCCGCCTGACCGAAGCCAAGCGGGGCAAAATCACATCAAACGCGATTAATACTTGGAGCGCTCCACATAATGGGTATGAAGCACATCGTGAGCCACATGGCTGCCGGGCTTCTCCAAGAATTCCTCATAGATCTTCTGCAAGGTGGGATTTTCGTGGGATTTGCGCAGAGGCAAATTAGCATCTTCCTCGTAAAGAGCGGCCGCTCTCTTGGAACGCAGATCCACAAAATTGCGCACCACTGCGTGCTGGACAGGCTGACCACCGCCGTTAACACAGCCGCCGGGACAGCACATGATCTCGATAAACTGATAATCAGCCTCGCCTTTCTGAACACGTTCCAGGATCTCCCTGGCGTTTGCCAATCCGCTGGCTACTGCTACTTTGACATTCAAATCACCCAGCTGATAAGCTGCTTCTTTGATATCAGCCGTGCCGCGGACTTCGTGGAACTCCACAGGAGCACTGGTATCACCGGTAATCCATTCAGCGGCTGTACGCAGTGCGGCTTCCATAACACCGCCAGTGGCGCCAAAGATTACGCCTGCACCAGTGGCTTCACCCATCGGATCGTCAAATTTCTCATCGGGGAGATTGACGAAATCCAGATGAGCGCGGCCGATCATGCGGCCCAACTCACGGGTGGTCAAAGCAATGTCAACATCCGGTACGCCGGCAGCATCTTGGCCATCGCGCTTGGTTTCAAATTTCTTAGCAGTACAAGGCATAATACCTACCACAACCAGGTCCTTGGGATCAATGCCTTCACGTTTTGCATACCAAGTCTTGGCCAGAGCGCCAAACATCTGCTGCGGGGATTTACAAGTAGACAGATGTGGGATCATCTCCGGGAAATAATGTTCACAGTATTTGACCCATCCGGGCGAACAGGAAGTGATCATCGGCAGAGTACCGCCATTGTTAATGCGTTCCACCAGCTCATTGGCTTCCTCGACGATGGTCATATCGGCGGCCAGATCGGTATCAAATACCTTATCAAAGCCCAAACGGCGCAGGGCAGCAACCATCTTGCCCTCTACATTGGTTCCGATGGGCATATCAAAGCATTCGCCCAAGGTCACACGGATGGACGGTGCAGTCTGGACGATAACTGTCTTAGTAGGATCGTTGAGAGCTGCCCATACTTTATCAGTATCATCTTTTTCCGTCAAAGCACCGGTGGGACAGTTGACAATACACTGGCCACAAGAGACACAGGGTACTTCACTTAGGCTGCGCTCAAAGGTACATCCTACATGGGAGTCGAAGCCACGGGCGGCTACGCCGATGACGCCGATATCCTGAGCGGCACAAGCGGCTACGCAACGGCGGCAAAGGATACATTTATTATTGTCACGCACCAGATGAATGGTGGTATCGTCAAAATCATAATGGATATTTTCGCCTTCGTAATAGGTCTCGTCCTCTACGCCGAAGTCTTTACAGAGCTTCTGCAGTTCGCAGTTGCCGCTTCTCACACAGGAAAGGCACTTACGATCGTGGGTAGAGAGGATAAGTTCCAACGTCAGCTTACGGGACTGCTGTACCTTTGGAGAATTGGTTTCAATTTCCATCCCCTCATTGACTGGGTATACGCAGGCGGCTACTAAAGATCTTGCACCTTTGACCTCTACCACGCAGATCCGACAGGCACCGATCTCGTTAATCTCTTTCAAATAGCACAGGGTGGGAATTTCAATGCCGGCATACCGGGCGGCCTCCAGAATTGTTGAACCCTTCGGCACAGACAAGGACATGCCATTGATCTTAATATTTACCATTTTCATGACTGGCACACTCCTTCCTTATTTCTTGATAATCGCGCCGAAGCGGCATTTCTCGATACAGGCGCCGCACTTCACGCAACGGTCGGTATTGATCTTATGAACTTCCTTGACTTTGCCGTCGATGGCGCCCACCGGACACTGTCTGGCGCACAACGTACATCCGCGGCACTTGTCAGGTTCAATATAGTATTTCAGCAAGCTCTTGCACACGCCGGCCGGACAGGTCTTATCCTTAACGTGCGCAATATACTCGTCTCGGAAATACTGGAGTGTGGACAGTACGGGGTTCGGAGCCGTCTGGCCCAAGCCGCACAGTGAATTGCTCTTAATATGGTAGCAAAGCTCTTCCATCTTATCGATATCTTCCAGTGTCCCTTCGCCTTTGGTGATCTTATCCAGCATCTCGTAAAGACGCTTGGTGCCAACGCGGCAAGGAGTACATTTACCGCAGGATTCATCCACGGTGAATTCCAGGAAGAACTTAGCAATATCCACCATACAGGTGTCTTCATCCATAACGATAAGACCGCCGGATCCCATCATGGATCCAATGGCAATCAGGTTATCGTAATCGATCGGCACATCCATGTGCTCAGCCGGGATACAGCCGCCCGAAGGGCCACCAGTCTGAGCCGCTTTGAACTTCTTGCCGTTTGGAATACCGCCGCCGATCTCTTCGACGATTTCGCGTAAAGTGGTACCCATCGGGACTTCTACCAGGCCGGTATTATGGATCTTACCGCCCACAGCGAATACCTTGGTGCCCTTAGACTTCTCAGTGCCGATGGAGCTGAACCATTCAGCACCCTTGAGAATGATCTGGGGGATGTTAGCGTAAGTTTCTACGTTATTTAAAATAGTGGGTTTGCCAAACAGGCCTTTCACCGCTGGGAAAGGAGGACGGGGATGCGGCTCGCCGCGTTTGCCTTCAATGGAAGTCATAAGAGCGGTCTCCTCGCCACATACAAATGCCCCGGCACCCAGACGGATATCCAAATCAAAGCAGAAATTTGTACCAAAGATGTTTTTCCCCAACAGGCCGTATTCACGGGCCTGGTCGATAGCAATGCGCAGACGCTGTACCGCAATGGGGTATTCGGCACGGACATACACATAACCCTGGGTAGCGCCGATAGCATAACCGGCAATGGCCATTGCTTCAATGACCGAATGGGGATCGCCTTCCAAGACCGAGCGGTCCATAAATGCGCCTGGGTCACCTTCGTCGGCGTTACAGCAGACGTATTTTTGATCGGCATGGTTGGCAGCAGCCAAACTCCATTTACGGCCAGTGGGGAATCCCGCGCCTCCGCGTCCTCTCAGGCCGGAATCCAGCACGGTTTGGATGACTTCTTCCGGAGTCATCTCTGTGACGCACTTAGCCAGAGCCTGATAACCATCATAGGCGATATACTCGTCGATGACTTCAGGGTTGATGACGCCGCAGTTGCGCAGCGCCAGACGCATTTGTTTCTTATAGAAATCGGTCTCATTAAGAGACTTGATGGTATCTTCTTGAACGGTCTCTTGGTACAAAAGACGTTTGACGATACGGCCTTTGAGCAAATGCTCTTCTACGATTTCCGGAACGTCTTCCGGACGAACCATGCTGTAGAATGCGCCTTCGGGGTACACCACCATGATGGGACCCAACGCACACAGACCAAAACAGCCGGTATGTACAATATTAATTTCATCGGTGAGGCCGGCTTTTGCCACCTCTTCCTTCATAACTTCCAAAATTTTTCCGCTGTTTGAGGAGGTACAACCAGTACCACCACAAATCAGAACGTGTGAACGATACATTGGGTTTTCCCTCCTTATTTCTGGGCTGCACCGATGGTGAATTCTGTCACCACATTGCCGTTTACAATGTGATCATTGACAACGCGTACAGCCTTTTCTGGGGTCATTTTAACATAAGTGACCTTCTCTTGGCCAGGTACAAATACTTCCACTACAGGCTCGTATTGGCAAATGCCGATACAGCCGGTTTGTGTTACTACTACATGTTCCAATTTGCGTTTGCCGATCTCGTCCACAAACGAGGTCAACACCGGACGGGCTCCTGCAGCGATGCCGCAAGTGGCCATACCCACTACAATACGGGTATCGTCGCCCATCTCCTCACGCATCTGAATACGGCTTTGCGCCCTTTCCTTTATAGCTTGAAGCTCTGCAAGCGATTTCATAATTTAAGCACCTCCAACGATCTGTTCCGTGTTTTCCTTCAGATAACCATCCACCCATTCCAATACTTCTGGAGCATCCAACGGCACTTCTACACCCAGTTCTTTGCGCAGTTCGCGGGTGTCAAGGGTAAACGAACGGTCATCCTTTTCTCGGTGGTAGATAAAATCAATTTTGGGGTTGCAACGAATAAGAACATTGACAGTGGCTACCATATTTCCTAAAGGCGCACGGTCGATATTGGTCAACCCAAAGGTCGCCTTGACGGTGGTTCCTTTTCCAGGGATGGACTCAATTGAGAAATCCCCTCCCGCCTGCTCAGCCGCCATCTTAAACAGCGGGATGCCAAGCCCCACCTTTCGAGTGGTACGGCTGGTGAAAAAAGGATCCGATACTTTACTGACCTGTGTCCTGGTCATACCACGGCCATTATCGATGATGTCAATAGACATCCGGTCTGCCTTGGTATCCTCCCGAATCGCTATCTGGATCAGGGATGCACCGGCTGATACCGAGTTCTGCACAATGTCTAAGATGTGCAACGACAGTTCCCGCATGACGATTAATCCTGGTACTTGGCCAGGATGCTGTCTACATCATCCTCGGTCAAGCGGCCGTACACTTCGTCGTTAACGGTCAGCACAGGGGCCAATCCGCAAGCGCCGATGCAACGGCATGCTTCCAACGAAAATTTGCCATCGGGTGTGCATTCATCTGCACCGATTCCCAGTCGTTGGGAAAGTTTTTCATAGATTTTGCCCGAGCCTTTGACATAGCAAGCGGTACCCAGGCATACTGAGATCTTGTACTGCCCTTTGGGCGACAGGGAAAATTGGGAATAAAAGGTGGCGACACCATAGATCTCCTCCATCGGGACTCCCATATTTTCCGAAATAATCTGCTGCACTTCTAAGGGGAGATATCCATAGATCTCCTGAGCCTCCTGCAGCACCGGCATCAATGCGCCCTGTTGCCCTTTGTGAGACTCAATCACCTGAAGCAGTTGTTTTTCCTGTTCAGGAGTCCCTTTAAAAGGCAGTTTGCCAATTCGCTTCTGCATGGTTCATTTCCTCCCTAAACTGTGTTATAGCATTTCAAAACATGATTATTGCTAAAATAATGCAACAATCATTCAACTTATAACATTACAAGTATAGCAGATAAAAGGTTAAAAATCTACAATAATCGGCATAAAAAAACGAAAAAATTTGCAATTTTTGAGAGGTAATTCTTGCAATTCGTTTGTTTGACGTACTGACAGAAAATCAACCGTCCTTTTTTGGCAAAATCTCTAATATTTTTGTCCCTCTCTCTTTTTTCCTCCTGAATCTCCTTTTTTCAGTTTTTATCTTTTACTATACCAAATTAGTTTATAACTAAAAATTTACCCTTTTTCTTTTCTATGTTATTCCCTCTCTGATTTACAATTTTTACAGTTTCGTAATATCTTATCTTTTTTTATTTACAATCTTTACAGTTTCGTAATATCTTATTTTTTTTATGATTCTATCTTGCACCGTTTCCAAAAATATCTTATGATGGTTAAGCAATACAAAAAAGTACAGTTGAACTTGTGATTTTGATGTATGCAAGTTTTCTCATCCTTGTACTTTTGCTATTGACTACACCATCAGAATCGAGGAGAGACCATGGTTTTTTCGAGCTTGATCTTTTTGTTTGGCTTCTTCCCCATCTGCCTGGCTCTGTATTTCCTAGCTCCAAATTTGAAGGTTAAGAACATCGTATTGATGATTCTTTCCCTTCTTTTTTATGCATGGGGCGAGCCTGTGTGGGTAATCTTGTTGATTTTTAGTGCCATTGTGGATTTTGTCAATGGGCAACTGATTGATAAGTACCGAGGACAGTGGCAGAGTAAAGCTGCCTTGCTGGCTTCGGTAGTCATCAATCTGGGCCTTTTGGCTACCTTTAAATATTCCGGCTTTCTGGTGGAAAATATCAATGCTATCACCGGGTTGGGATTGCCTGTTCCTGGGTTCTCTTTGCCCATCGGTATTTCATTTTATACCTTCCAAACCTTGTCCTATTCCATCGACGTCTACCGGGGCAATACACAGGTGCAGAAATCCTTTACTAATTTCTTATTGTTCGTCTCCCTATTCCCCCAGCTTATTGCAGGACCTATCCTGCGGTATGCCGATATTGCAAAACAGCTCTCCGACCGCCGTACAACCTTAAAAGGGTTTTCTGCCGGCATCACTCGTTTTGCCTGCGGCTTGGGTAAAAAAGTCCTGATCGCCAATGTCGCCGGAAGTTTGGCCACTCCTATTTTAGACGGCGATCTTTCTTCCGTATCGGTATTGGGCGGATGGTTCAGCATCATGCTCTATGCCTTCCAGATTTACTTCGACTTCTCCGGTTATTCCGATATGGCTATTGGTTTGGGCAAGATGTTCGGCTTTGACTATGGTGAAAACTTCAATTATCCTTATATTGCCCGTTCGGCCACTGACTTCTGGAGGCGTTGGCATATCTCCTTGAGTTCTTTCTTCCGGGATTATGTTTATATCCCGTTAGGCGGCAACCGCCGGGGACTCCCCATCCAGCTGCGCAACATCTTAATTGTATGGTTCCTCACTGGCCTCTGGCATGGAGCCAGTTGGAACTTTATCCTATGGGGACTTTTCTATGCGGTGTTCCTCATCTTGGAGAAAACCTTCCTGCTCAAAGTCTTGGATAAGATCCCCAGTATATTTGGCCATGTTTACGGCATCGCCCTTATTTTAATCGGATGGGTATTCTTCTACTTCACGGATCTCTCCAAGTGCTTCCGTATGCTGGGTATTATGTTCGGCATCGGAGCCAACGGATTTACCGATGCCAAAACTTCATTGGTCTTCTACAACAATCTTCCCTTTGTGATTGTGGCTATCCTAGCCTGTCTTCCCCTTAAGAAGCTGGTACGGTACGGCATTCATCGCCTCGATCCAAAAAGCGGGAAGTTGAATATGGGCCTCTCCATTGGATACAACATGGTCCTTCTCTTTATCTGTACCGCCTCTCTGGTGGGATCAACCTACAATCCCTTCCTCTACTTTAGATTTTAAAAGGAGCCTTTGGTATGAAACGCTTGTATATCGCAGCCATAACCTTGTTTCTCGTGCCGATTTTCGCCATGGGCTTTATCAGCCTAGTGGATCAGGATGCTACTGTTTCCGCCACTGAAAACCGCAATCTTAAAGAGAAGCCTTCGTTAACTTTTCAAACGCTCTTCGACGGTTCTTTTGCAAAGGATTTTGAAGAATATTATTCCGACACCTTCCCCTTCCGCGACGCTTTTATGAACGTCAATCAGGGAGTGCGTTCTCTCTTCACTTGGAAAGGCGAGGATGATGTCACCATTGTTGATCCCGGCCAAATCGACCATATCGGTGCTGGTGAACATTTACAGGACGGCGATCTGCCTGATTCCTCATCTTCAGAGTCTTCCTCCTCTTCACCGTCATCTTCTTCCGCTCCTTCCTCATCTGCAAATGCCTCTTCTGAATCGGCCTCCTCCCAGGAGGAAGCTTCTTCCCCAGTGGAAGTACCTGACGATACGGAAGTGGACAACCACGGCGGCGTCATCATTGTCAAAGACCGGGCTATGGAACTCTTCAGCCTCAATGAAAAGAAGCTAACCAGCTACACCGATACTCTCAATAAAATGAAGACGCAGCTTCCTTCCTCTACCCGCGTTTTCAATCTGCTTGCGCCTACCTCGGTGGAATTCTATTCCCCATCCAAGTATCATTCTCTAACCCAGTCCCAAAAAGGCGCCTTTGATCTGGCATACAGCCAGCTTCAGGACGTAATCCCTGTTGATGCCTACTCTGCTATCGCTCCGCACACCGACGAATACCTTTACTTCCGTACCGACCATCACTGGACAGCCCGTGGCGCTTACTACGCCTATACCGCTTTTGCCAAACAAGCTGGATTTACTCCTGTGGATATCAACGATTTTGAAACAGGTCAGATAGACGATTTCGTTGGTTCTCTTTATCGCGCTACCCAGGCTCAGGTCCTGAAAGACAATCCAGATTATGTAGAGTACTTCCTCCCCAACGTGGAGAACGAAGGAAAGTATTTTAAGAGTCAGGATATGACCGATGGTATCACCATTCACGCTGTAGCCACTAAGGTCAATTCCTCCAACAAGTACCTTTGCTTTATCTCAGGCGATACCCTTCTTTCCCGCTTCACTACCGGCGTCAAAAACGGAAAAAGTATCCTGGTCATCAAGGAGTCTTATGGCAATGCTTTCGTCCCGTGGCTTCTCAACCACTATGAAAACGTCTATGTATGTGATCCTCGTCAGGGTACCATTAACATTCCCTCTTTTGTCCGGGACAATAACGTCGATGATGTTTTGGCTATTAACTACGCTTTCTCTGCTTGCTCCGGGTTCAATAAATACATCGATAAATGTCTGGACTAATGACGTTTTCCCCTCTTGGCCCTACAAAATGATATGCCCGCTGGGAACCGCTTACTAAGCCTTTCCCAGCGGGATTTTTTCTGAACGTACCTTTAGAAAATGTGATGTCATAAACGAAAGATCCTTGACGAGGAGGATATACTGTATGGACAACTACAGCATTTTATGTATCAGAGAAGAACCGGATCTTCTGAACTGTGCTGCCGACTGGTTTCACGAAAAATGGGGTATTCCTAGGGAGGAATACTATAAAAGCATGAATCAGTGTCTGCTAAATAACCAGTCTATTCCCCAGTGGTATGTGGCAATTCTGAATGGAAACATTATCGGCGGTTTGGGCGTAATTGAAAATGATTTTCACGATAGAAAAGACTTGTCCCCTAATATTTGTGCCCTTTATGTGGAGAAAACCTATCGCAATCAAGGCGTCGCTGGACGTTTGCTTGACTATGCTTGCTCCGATATGAAAAAATATGGCATAGAGGCACTTTATCTTATGACAGACCATACTTCCTTTTATGAGAGATATGGATGGAAGTTTTTATGTATGGTTCAAGGCGATGGCGATAACCATCTTTCTAGAATGTATGTCCACAGGGCTCCATAATAGAAATTTTTAAATCTATGAACAAAAAGACGGCCGGAAGAGAGATCCCTTCCGGCCGTCTTTTTTATGACATAAAATTATCCTGTAGCCTAATTAGGAGATAAAAGCATCGTGGATTGCAGCCACTGCACGGTCAGCCATATCACGATTGATGATAACTGAAATCTTGATTTCGCTGGTGGAAATCATCTGGATATTAATGTCAGCGTCATACAGCGCCTCAAACATACGGGCTGCTACGCCCGGATTGCTCTCCATACCGGCGCCTACCACCGAGACTTTCGACACATTGTCATGATAATGGACATGTTTGCAGCCTACAATCTCCGCCATATCCTTGATGGCGTTCATCGCCGCCTCACCCTGGCTTTGCGGTACGGTAAAAGCGATGTCCTTTGTACCATCCCGGCCTATCGACTGCAGGATGATATCCACGTTGACTTGCGCCCCAGCCAAACGGGAGAAAATCTTAAAGGCGATACCTGGCTGATCCTTAACTCCCACAATGGAAATACGAGCTATATTATTATCACGGGTTACCCCTTTGATCAGCATTTTTTCCACATTAACTACCTCCTTGACCTTTGTGCCCTCCACGGGATCAAGACTGGAGCGTACCTCCAGATCTACGTTGTATTTTTTTGCCATCTCTACCGAACGGTTATGCAAAACCTGAGCGCCTAATGTAGCCAGTTCCAGCATCTCATCGTAGGTGATTTCTTCTAGTTTCCTCGCATTCTTCACCTTGCGGGGATCAGCAGTATATACACCGTCTACATCGGTGTAGATCTGGCAGCATTCAGCCTGTAACGCAGCGGCCAATGCAACGGCACTGGTATCCGATCCGCCGCGGCCCAGTGTACTGATATCCCCAAAGCGGTTGATTCCCTGGAATCCGGCCACTACTACAATATTGCGTTTATCCAATGCTTCACGGAGGCGGTCTGTGTCGATGCGCTTAATACGAGCGTTGCCGTTGACCGATGTCGTTTGAAATCCTGCCTGCCATCCCAGCATGGATACCACCGGGAATCCCAGCGATTCAATGGCCATGGCAAGCAAGGAGATGGAAATTTCTTCTCCCGCCGCCAAAAGCATATCCATTTCCCGCTTGGAAGCTTTGGGATTGATCTCATTAGCCTTTTCAATCAGATCATCGGTAGTATCTCCTTGAGCGGACACCACTACGATAACATCATGTCCTTGGCGATAAGTATCGGTAACAATACGGGCCACATTGCGGACTCGGTCGGCATTGGCCACCGATGTACCTCCAAACTTCTGCACAATCAAACTCATACATTTCTCCCCTTGGTTTTATACTGGTTACAAACAACCCGCTTGGGCTTTTCCTCAAGCTTCCAGCGGGACATCTTTTGTTACTTGAGCGCCTGGTTGATCGCAATCCAGCACAAGTACTTTCCAACCCTTGATGCCGCGCTGCTCCAGCCCCGATGACAGCTTACAAGCAAAATCCTCCTTGGATTCACGAGCATCGATTACACCCACAATGGTGGGACCTGCTCCGCTTAAATAGACGCCGTAAGCTCCTAGATCATAGGCTGCATCAAAAGCCTCCCGCATGCCGGGAATAAGCCCCAGACGATAGGGCTGATGAATACGATCTTGTACTGCCACCTTTAAGTTTTCCATACGTCCGGAAAAAAGAGCTGCCGTCATCAATGCTGCCCGGGATAGGTTAAAAACTGCGTCTGCTCTAGATAAACTCCCCGGTAAAATTCCCCGGGCAAATTCCGTTTTAATCTCAAATGGAGGGATCATAACCGCAAACTGGATCTGATCCGACACCGGCACACTGACGCTGTACACCTGTCCCCCTTCCATCACCGACGTCACCAGTCCTCCTAAAATGGCAGGAGCAATGTTGTCAGGATGGCCCTCCATATGGGCGGCAATGGACAAAAGTTCCTGCCGTTCCATGGGTTCTCCCAGCAGGGCATTGGCACCCAACAGTCCCGCCACAATGCAGGCTGAACTGCTCCCAAGCCCTCGGGTCATGGGGATCCCGTTTTTTTGGCGCACTTTTAGACCACAAAATGGACGTCCACATAGTTCATAGAGATGCCGCGCATTTTGAAAGATCATATTGTCCGTCCCTGTGGGGATGACAGTATCATCTACAGCAGCAATGTCTACTGTATCGCACTCCTCCATCCACACCTCATTGTAAAGGGTCAGAGCCAGGCCCAACGCGTCAAATCCAGGACCTAAATTGGCGCTGGTGGCCGGCACTTTTATTTTTATCATGCACTGCACCTCCCTTCCCACAAACAATCAAACCGCATATGGTAATATAATCAATAATCAAACAATCGGATACAGCCCAATACTTGGGTTCCATCCTGCTCCCACTGGGAAAGCACTTGCTCCAATTTAGATTCCTGTATCTCTTCTGCCGTAGCAAATGCTACTTCGTCCGATGGGGCATTTGCGCGATGGGCCTCTTGGATCTCTCCAAATGCAACTTTTGCCGCGTCCAATACCTTCTGGGCATCCGAGGCCTTCAAGCGCAGATAAAACCGGGAGGATGTCTCTCGATAATCCTTTACGTAACCTTTTTCCCCGTCCTCCCAATAAAGGTACTTCTTATACTCCAGACGTTTCACACAATCGATCACATCGCCTACCACTGCCGACGCAGTCGGCAGTTTGCCAGCCCCCCGGCCGTAGAAGACCACATCACCCACTGCATCGCCTCTCACTAGAATGCCGTTAAATACGTCTTCTACACTGGCGAGCTGTCCGCTCCGGCCTACAATAGCCGGACATACCATAACCGACAGATGTCCATCCTCCAGCTTCTTCACCCGGCCAAGCAGTTTGATGACACCGTCCAAACTTTCAGCATACTCTACATCTTCCAATGTAATGTTGGTAATGCCTTCGGTATGCACTTGTTCCGGATAAACGTGCTTGCCAAATACGAGGGATGCTAAGATGCAAATCTTGCGGCAGGAATCGTCACCCTGGACATCTGCACTGGGATCCCGCTCGGCATAGCCCAATTTTTGAGCCATATCCAAAGCATCCTGGAAACTCATCTGTTCCCGGATCATCTTGGTCAAGATGAAATTGGTAGTGCCGTTTAGAATACCGGCAATCTCATACACTTCATTGGCCGCCAGACACTGATACAGCGGCCGGATGATGGGAATGCCTCCCCCAACGCTGGCTTCAAACAAAAAACTGAGATTTTTTTCCCGGGCAATCTTTAAAAGTTCCGCGCCTTTGGTAGCCACCAATTCCTTATTGGAGGTCACGACGTGCTTTCCCTTGAGCATACAGGCTTTGACAAAATCATAAGCCGGATGCAAACCACCCATGCATTCTACCACAATGTCCACTTCCGGATCATTTTCAATGGCGGAAAAATCTTTGACAAATTTATCGGCATAGGGCAAATCCGGGAATTCCCTCAGATCAAGAATATATTTAATGTGAATTTCGTCGTGGGCTTTTTTGGTGATACTCCCGTGATTCTTCCGGAGCACCTCCACTACGCCGGATCCTACCGTTCCATGCCCCAGCACTGCGATTTGAACCATAATTATTTCATCCTCTCTCGTCCACCTGCCCGCGGCCTCTGAACCTCGCACAAGCTTTATACATTTTGATTGTTTTCTTTTGCATGCTCATGCACCCGATACATTCTCAATGCTCTGGACGCCATCAATCTCCTTAAGCGCCCCCAAAAGATCTTCCAGCTTAAAATCCCCCTGATCGGTCCGCACTGAGATGGATACCGGCGCCGCCCCCATAACGGGAATGTTTTGATTGATCGTCAGGATATTGACTCCCGATTGGTACAAGCTGGCGATTACCTGGGATAAAACTCCCGGTCGATCCCTTAAAATCATATGCATGGTGATGATACAGGAATTCGTCCGGTCGTTGTATGGGAAAAAGGCATCCTTGTATTTATAAAAAGCACTGCGGGAGATGCCTGCCATCCGGGACGCCTCCGCTGAACTCTGCGCTTGGCCATTGTTTAAATATTCCTTTGCCTCGGCCACCCGCAGAAAAACCTCTGGTAAAGCTGAGGCTTCCACTACATAAAACCGTGCCAGTTCCGGCATATCGTCCACCACCCAAATACGGTTGTATCTATAGGATAAACTATACCATTCCGCCGGGTTTTGCTCAACCCTTATTTTCCCATGTTTTATTCTATTTTTTATTGTTATACTACAATTTCAGAAGTTATCTCTTTATTGCTTCAGTATTCTCTGTTTTTCTTCTATTTTCTTCTGTTATTAGATACAATGCACAAAAACGAATATATTGTACTTCAAAATGCATCTTTTTTGCTCTTTTAATAGGACGATTTCTTTTCCATTAAACTGCAAAAAGAGATATCGCCTCCTTCCTCCCTCACTGGGGATGAAAATGGGCGATATCTCTTTTTGCTCCCTGGAAGCTTTTTATAATCTATGTAAACGGCCTTTCAGCCGCCTTTTCTCCTTTAGCCTTCGCTGCTCTGGCCCAAAGTCAGCTGCACATCGGTACTTTGTCCGCTTCGATAAATGGTGACAGAAATGGTATCACCTACAGAATACTTGCTCTTTTCACTGCTGAGTTGGGCAAAGCTGGTAATTTCCTCACCATTGATGGCGGTGATAATATCGCCCCGCTCAATACCTGCTGCAGCTGCTGGGGAATTGTCGGCCACAGAATTAACCACTACGCCGGCCGGATATCCCATACGCTGGAGGGTATCGGAATCATAGGACGAGTCGATGGTGACACCTAAATAAGGGGTGGGAGAATTTTCGTTGTTGATGATCCGATCGCAGATCTCCACCACCTCGTTGACTGGAATGGAGAAGCCCATCCCTTCAAAGGATTCTCCGGCCATCTTGGAATTGTTGATGCCGATGAGTTTGCCGTTGATATCCACCAGAGCACCGCCGGAGTTGCCGGGATTGATGGCGGCGTCGGTCTGAATGAGATTCATCTCTACGCCGTTTTCAGTCTGGATTTTACGGTTCAAGCCGCTGATGATGCCAGAGCTTACGCTGCCCATAAAGTCAAGGCCGCCGGGGCTACCAATGGCGATGGCATTTTGTCCTACCGACAGACTGTCGGAATCTCCAATTTCAATGGCAGGCAGATCGGTTTTATCAACCTTGAGTACGGCTAAGTCAGCACTGACGTCATAGCCTACCAATTGGGCGTCCAAAGCGTTTTCGCTGTCGCTGGCCAGATAAACTTGGATGGACGTGGTCTTGTTCCCGCCCTGTATGCCGCCGAACATCCCGCCGAAGGGATCGCTTTGGCTGCTGGAGGAACTGCCTTCTACTGCTGCGGAAATAACGTGATAATTGGTGATGATATAGCCATCGGAGCTGTAGATCACGCCAGATCCCTCACTGGAGGAATCCGTGGAACCATTGGCACTGTAGAAGCCTCCGCCCTGTCCATAAGAGGTTGTGACGCGGATACCCACCACGGAAGGGGATACCTTCTGTGCCACTGCTGTGATAGCTGTCTGGGTTTCTTGAGCTGTCATATTAACCGGGGTCGCGGTCGAACTGGAGCTACTGCTGGAGGACGACGTTCCATTGTCGGTCAAACCATTGTGCATGATAGCCGCTGTGGATGCGGTAGAAATAGCGCCGCACAGGAGAGCCGATGCACAGGCGACTGCTACCAGGGATCCCCAAGTAAATTTCCGTTTTTCACCCGCTGTTTTTTGCTTCTTCTGACGAGGCTTTTTGCCATTCGGCATTTGACTGCCTTCATATCCATCCATGGGAATGTAAGGTGCTTGATAATTGTATTCCACGTTGGGACTGGACTGATCCACCGGGGTGCCGGGATTGTTCCAACCGGATTGATTCATGCCAGCATCTCCTTCGTTG
Source organism: Solibaculum mannosilyticum (assembly GCF_015140235.1). Lineage (GTDB taxonomy): Bacteria > Bacillota > Clostridia > Oscillospirales > Acutalibacteraceae > Solibaculum > Solibaculum mannosilyticum. The sequence goes on from NZ_AP023321.1 coordinate 1,426,911, forward strand.
TAATACTGGGATGCGGATTGGGAATAAGTGCCATCGTGCTGGGGATAGGTTTGGCTGGTCTGGGATGTGGTGTGCGGATCCTGTTTTGGCGCCGCATAGTGATAATAACCATTTTCATCAAAGATACTTTGACCTTGCTGGGCGGAAGTCTGAGATTGCTGGTGTTGGACTGCTTCCTGATAGGGTTCGGTTTGGGGGTTGTTGCTGCCGCCGGGATAGGAGTCTGTGCGATACGTCTCTGCAGCGGTCTGCTGATCCTGGACGGGAGGGACGCTCTCCTGATGGGCTTCCGCTGAATGCTGATCCTGCATAGCGAATTGGTTTTGATCCTCAGGGATGTTGTTTTCCGGATAGATGGAATTATTGTCGTTGTTATACATATATTTCACAGCTCCTTTGTTGATGCTTAACTTTGTTTCTGTGAGTCTTATCATAAAGGTCAGGTGTGTCTATTTTTTGTTTCTCGAGTGAAGTTTTATTGAATGCTTTATGAATATTTTTTTGCGGTATAAAATTCCAGTATTTAGGATAGTTTCAGACTCTGTCGGCATACTAATGAGGAATAAGATCCGTTTCTTCCAAACATAATCCCTCACTTTTGAAAGGAGATCTTCCTCTTATGGTCAATGCCAACGTCTTAACGGTGACAAACAAGAACTTTGATCAAATTATTTCATCCGGAGTGGTGGTTGTGGATTTTTGGGCCAATTGGTGTGGTCCATGCCGTATGCTCAGTCCTATCATCGACCAGCTGGCGGAACAGTTCGCCGGCCGCATCACAGTGGGCAAGGTGGATGTGGACAGAGAAAGTGAATTGGCCTCCCGATTTCGTATTATGAGCGTCCCCAGCCTTCTCTTCTTCCAGGATGGCAAATTGGTGGAAACCTCTGTCGGCGTCAAAAACCTGGAGGAACTGTCCTCCATTGTTAGTCCCTTACTCTCCTGACGATCAAGTTTTCTCCATCCCGGGAGCGGACCGAGGCGCGCAGCTTTCTTGCGCACATCAGTCCGCTCTTTTTGTCGAGGAATCCTTTCTTTTTCTAAAACCTCTATGACAAAATTGTAAGACAAAATACCTTTGCCTAACTGGCGAAATGTGTTAAAATGGAAGGCGTCGATTGTTGAGAACGTACAAGTAGGCTCTGTGGGATGATGCGCATCCATCGTGCCCTTCTGCCAAAACTGTGGAGGCGTTTCTATGAGAAAGAAAAAGAAACAAATTGAGCCAAAGGCTTCGGATCAAACTGAACAATTCGATCCGATCCTTCCTAAGGCCCAGGTGAGTCCCGGCCGTGGACTTTCCTCCGAACAAGCCGCTCAGCGTATGGAATACGGGTACGGAAATAAACCGGTGGAACCGCCTTCTAAAACCGAGCGGCAGATTGTTTTTAGCAATGTCTTTACCTTCTTCAACTTGATCTTTGTAGTGCTGGCCGCCTGTTTGGTCATCGTCGGTTCCTTTAAGGATATGTTGTTCCTGCTGATTGCCATCGCCAATACCCTGATCGGCATCATTCAGCAGATCCGTTCCAAGCGCACCATCGATAAACTGACTCTGCTCGCTTCCCCCCATGCCAATGTCGTGCGGGATGGAAATGTATTTACCATCGCCACCGATCAACTGGTACGGGATGATGTGGTCATCTTCGCAGCCGGCAATCAGATTTGTGCCGACGCTGTGGTCATGACAGGTGAAGTGCAGGTCAACGAAGCCCTCATTACCGGCGAATCGGACGCCATTCTGAAGAAGCCGGGAGATGCTCTATTGTCAGGCAGCTTTGTGGTATCGGGCAAGTGTCACGCTCAGCTGGAACGAGTGGGCGCTGAGTCCTACGCCGCCAAACTGACTTTGGAGGCCAAAAGCAATATCAAAACCCGTCAGTCTAAGATGATGGCTTCTTTGGATAAGCTCATCCGGGTGATCGGTATCACCCTGATCCCTTTGGGTCTTATCATGTTTTGTAAACAGTTCTTTTTCCTCCATTTGGGACTGGAGCATTCTATGGTATCCACTGTGGCGGCGCTTATCGGTATGATCCCAGAGGGACTCTATCTCTTGACAAGCGTGGCTTTGGCTGTCAGTGTCATTCGCTTGGCTTATAACAAGACTTTGGTCCACGAAATGAGCTGCATTGAGACATTGGCGCGGGTGGACGTCCTATGCGTAGACAAAACAGGTACCATCACGGAGCCGGAAATGAAGGTCAATGACTTGATTCTCCTGGATCCAAAAGCTTATTCGAAAGAGCAAGTCACTCAGGTTCTCGATGCCTTCTATACACATATGGATTTGGACAATGATACGGCCAAAGCGATGAAAGCTTATTTCTCCGCTCCCTCTAATTGGCAGGCTACTAAAACCGTTCCCTTTACTTCAGCCACCAAATGGAGCGCCGTGGTCTTTCCCCAACAGGGTACTTTTGTAGTAGGGGCTCCGGAATTCATCTTAAAGGATCAGTATGAATCCATCCGGGAACAGGTGGAACCCCATTCTGCACAAGGAGACCGCGTACTGCTGCTGGCAGCTTACCAGGGTGAACTGGCCGACGGCAAGTTAAATGGTCCGATTACTCCCATTGCATTGGTGCTCATCTCCAATAAGATAAGAGAAGAAGCCCCTGAAACCTTCCGGTTTTTCGCCGAACAAGACGTCCAGATTAAGGTCATCTCCGGCGACAATCCCTTGACAGTATCCCAGGTGGCCCAAAAAGCCGGTATCGCCGGCGCCGATCGGTACATCGACGCCACTCTCCTCAAAACCCAGGAGGACATTGAGACGGCAGTTGAACAATATACGGTATTTGGCCGTGTCACCCCTGACCAGAAACGCAAGTTTGTGGAGGCCCTTAAAACTGCCGGACATACCGTGGCTATGACTGGCGATGGCGTCAACGACGTCCTCGCCCTCAAAGATGCCGATTGCGGTATCGCCATGGCTTCAGGCAGTGATGCCGCTTGTCAGGCTGCACAGCTGGTGCTCCTTGACTCCAATTTCTCCTCCATGCCTAAAATCGTTATGGAGGGACGCCGCGTCATCAATAACATCGAACGGGCTGCCTCCCTTTTCTTGGTCAAAAATATCTTTTCTTTCCTGTTATCGGTCATCTCTATTTTTGCAAGTTTTCCTTATCCAGTGGTCCCGTTGCAGCTTTCCCTTATCAGTGCGTTGACCATCGGAGTCCCCGCCTTCTTCCTGGCTCTCGAGCCAAACAAGAGTTTGGTACAAGGTTCCTTTATGGGCAATGTCTTGCGGAAAGCATGTCCTGGTGGATTGACAAACCTATTTATCATCTTGGGGGTGGAGCTCTTCGCCTTTGCTTACGGTTATTCTACGGAGACACTCTCCACCATTGCTTGCATCTGCATTAGTTTTGTGGGACTTTTGGTACTATTTCAAGTATGCAAACCTTTCGACTGGAAACGCACTCTTATCTGGGTGGCTATGACGGCTGGCATGGTGGTCTGTATCACTGTATTTGGAGGATTCTTCTCCCTCATCCCCCTCACCTTCCAGGAATTTTTGGTATTGATTGTATTTTTGTTGCTGTCCTATCCTACCATGCGCGCTGTTCTCTGGGGCTTTGAAAAGGTAGAATTTGCCGTCCACTGGAGCATTAAAAAATGGAAGTCCCTGCGCTCCCGCTCTTTTGCTTGATTCCTATATTATCCTTATCGTTTTGACTGAGCAAGCAAAACAATAAATTGAAATTTCGAATAAGGAGCGCGTGATAAGGGCGGCCAAGGTAAGGCTAAATAGCAAAGAGATAAAATGTATCTATACAGATTTAAAAAATGCAAGGTACAAATGACAACTGTACCTTGCATTTTTTGTCGTCTAAATAGCAGTTCTGCTGAGACAAACCTACTGACAAAATAAAGGAAAAGCGGTATAATGAAAAAGTATCAATTTGATCATCTAGGAGGAGTTTTAAATGCCTAAGGCCGCTAAAATTGTGTCTTTGTCCTTGATTGTCATCTGCCTGCTTTGTGGGGTATGGATGATCTATCTGGGCATCGGCGAAAGTATGGACACCAGTGAAAAGACCCAAAATTATCAAACTACCCAAGGATATCTTTTGGACTATAACCTCTACTCCGGACCAGAATATGACGCCGTCCGGAAGAGACAAACCAGCGCCACCTATCAGCTGACGTACAATTATAACGTCGACGGCCAGGAATATAAAGTTACCACCGAGTCTGGTACCAGTTTCGTCCCGGAAATCGGCACTGCCATCGAAATCAAGTACAATCCCGACAATCCCCAGGAAGCCTACATCCCCAGTCAAAGCCGTAATGTCGGCCTTCTATTCGGCGGCGCATTTTTCATTGTCATCCCCCTGATTATGCTCCTTATCTTTACCGGTGTCCTCCAAAAACTTCCCTCTAAGCTGGTGGGCATCATCATGGGGCTCGTACTTATCTTGCTTAGCTGGTTTGTTCTCTACATGATTACCGGTAGCTTCTCCCCTGTCGGGATCGCCCAATACTATGTTTCCTCTTTCTCCTTCCCACTCATTATCCCCATCCTTTTGATTGCAGCTGGTCTACTCTTGATCGTCAGAAACCTATTGCCCTCCCGTAAAAACGTTAAGGAATCCATCTGATTCTCCTCTATACAAAAAAGGATCCCCCATCCCGTGTGGAATGGGGGGATCCTTTTTTCTGTTATGGGGTGAATGAATTATTCGTACAACGCCACTTCATAGATGGAATATCCCCATCCTGTGCCGCGTTTTTCCATGATAATCTTGACATATCGGGCTTCCACCGTATCGAAGTTGAAGCGGTTGAGACCACCTTTGCCGTCGGTCATTTCAGCCAAGGGCGTATAGGTCTCCCCGTCCTGGGATACTTCAATCCGATACTGGGATCCGTATGCCGCTTCCCATGAGATGTCCATACTGGAGAAGCTCTTGACCTCCTTGAGATCGATGAGCATCCATTGATCGTCCTTATCCTGGACGGTAGCCCATCGAGTGGACATATCCCCGTCCACCACCTTGTCGGGAGTGACGAAGTCGCCGGTGTTGGAGTTCTCGTCGAAGTCGCTGGCGGTGACGTTACTATAAAGCGCCAGGTTGGGTTTGGCCGACGCTTGATCCTCGTACACAGCCACCTCGTACAACGAGAAGCCCCAATCGGTCCCCCTCTTGATGAGGTTGACTCGGACAAATTTGACGCTTATGGGGTCAAATTCAAACTTGTCGGTTCCGCCTTGGCCGTCGGTGACGCTGTGGATAGTGGTCCAATTCTTCCCGTCGGACGACACTTGCACGTTGTACTCCTTGCCGTAGGCCGCTTCCCACACCATCTCGATGGAGGATATGGTGGTCTCTTTGACAAGTTCTACCTGGATCCACTGGTCGTCGGCGTAGTCGGAGGACCAACGGCTCTGAGTACTGCCGTCAAAGGCTTGTTCGGGGCCGTCGCCGGAAGAGGCTGTCGCCTTACCGCCGATGGCCATATTGCGTACAGGCAGCTTAGCCAGTTCGATCTCTTTGTACCCGATCTCTTTGGTCGCCTTCAAGGGAGCTGCGCTGTCGCCGTCCAGCAGATAGGCCTTGACCGTCACCTTAGACAGGTCTTCCGTTTCCGGTACCGTCACCGAATCGGCGGCGATGGTCTGCTTCTCCCCGGCCTTCAGGTTCAGCTCATAAGGGGTTGCCGTCACGTCCACCAATTTGCCGTCGTTATACACAGCCACGGCCATGGTCACATTTGCATCCACGTCCTGGACGGCCGATACCTCCGCCGATGCCACATAGCTTCCCGCGGACACGTTGCCTACTGCGACGCCGTCCTTCTCAAAGCTGACGACATCTACGATGTAATCCTGAGTTTCCTCGCCCAATACGTCGTGGTTGACGTTAAAGCCTTCCACTTCAATCTGGGCTTGTCCGCCCTCCAAGGCGCTCTCCTTAAAGTCGATGGTGACTTCCTTTACCTCGCCGGGCATCATGGTAAAATAGTTGTCGCTATAGAAGCTGGGCAGGACGCGTTCACCGGTCTCACTGTTCATGACCTTCAACCGCAGCATGACGGCCGGTGTATCGCTGGTGTTCTCCAGACGCACGGTGTACACTTGAGAGCCGTCTTGATCGGCTTCTCTGGTCACCCCGGCCGAGACGTCTACCTGGGGCAGCTCCTGTAGAGAAGTGTAGTCCTGATATTCTTCGGTATTGGTCCAGTAGAAGTCCTCAGCCACCACTTCCCCTTGGGCGTTCTCCACGTAGGTCTTGATGAACTTCAGATCACTGGTGTCGCTAGGATAAGTCAGCTCCATCAGGTTCTCTTTGGAATCGAACGGCATATCCTTGACGAAACTGTTGGCGTACAACTGGTTGCCGTAAAGGTCGTACACCTCTACCACGGCTTTAAGGGTCTCATCATTTGCCGTCTGATTGTAAAGCACCATCTGATTGTTGGTGGGATTCCAGATGAAATTGATGGGTTGGTTGCCGGTCTTGATGCCGTAGTAGCCGCCATTGACATCGTAGTAATAATCGTACATCTGCCAGATGAGGGTCGGCCATGCCGCCTGACTCATCCACAACAGCATACCGTTGCTGTTTGCATTGAAAGCCGCTTCAAAGATGGCTTTGTGATTTTCGTATCCCAGCATCTGGGCGCTGGTCACAAAGTCCTCCAGACTGTTATAGTCGCCGTACTGTTCTTTGACCTGGTCCATATACCCGTCGGCATCGGCGTTCCAGTTGTCGGAGAAATCATGCAGGGCCCACATCTCATTCTTCGGCCACTGATTTTCCTCCGGGAACATGGCCTTCATGCTTTCCACAACCGGGATATTGGGCAATCCGCGTTCCGTACGCAGAGTGACGGCGGTATTGTTGAAATAAAACTTCGGATCCTTCGCCGAGTAAGGCCCACCGCCGCTGACAGGTGCTTTCGCAGAGTTGGGGACATAATAACGCGTACCGTCCAACTCATTGGAAATCTCCAGCAGACCATCGGCCATCTCCTGGGTTTCAGGATACATCTCATTGCCGCCGCAATACATTACAATGCTGGGATGAGAACGATAGTTCTTTACCTTATCGACTGCATTTTGCAGGAACATATCTTCATCGGTGGGATGGTGTAGCCAGCATCCCGGGAACATATAGTCATCCCACACCAGGATACCATATTTATCACAAGCCTCATAAAATGCCGGATCGTTGGTCATACCGCCCCAGTTGCGGATCATGTTCATGTTGGCGTCGTGATGCAGGCGCATCCTGGCATCGTATTGCTCGTCGCTGACATCCAGGTTGATATCCTCCGTGCCCCAGTTGCCGCCGCGGCATACGATTCGAGTGCCATTACAGTAAATGGTCAGGTTTTTGTTGTTTTGGTAACCGTTTTGATCCACGTCGTCGCTGGGTTCGGTGGTATAGGTGAATTCTCGCACGCCAAATTTAAAGTCTTTGGCATCCGATTGGATTCCATCCACGCTGGCTGAAACGGTGGCGGTATACAAGAACTGATCGCCATAGGTATTGGGCCACCACAGCTCCGGATCTTCCAGGACGATATTGTCAAAGGTAATTTCCTTTGTCTCTCCAGAAGCCAATTCCACCTCCTGGGACACAGTGATACCGCTTGGCTGGATCACACCGGTGACAGTGGCGGTGACAGCTTCATCCTTGGAGTTCGTCACCTCGGTTTTAAGGGTCAAATCGGCTTTGGAAAAGTCCTTATTCTCCACATCCAAATCGGTGATCATCCAGGGGTCCACCACTTGGACGTCCTGACTATAGCTAATGCACACGTCGTTGTAAATGCCGATGTTGCGGCCGCGGACCGCCGGCATCCAGTCCCATCCCAGGCTGTTGCCGTAGGTGGGGGCATCCTCGCCGATGCTGCCGTCGTTGCCGAACACGCCTCCCATGGTACCGGGGCCGTCATCGGTAGTCAATTGAGCAAAGCCTGGATCCCGGTTCTTGTAAATCAGCACGGCCAGATAGTTTTCTCCGCCGTAATTGACGTACTCAGTGACGTCAAATTTGGCGCGGGTGAAAGCTCCTTCGATGTTGCCGATACGATGGCCGTTGAAGTACACCTCCGCCTTCCAGTTGATGGCTTCAAAATTGAGCCATACCCGCTCGCCTTGCCGTTCCTGGGGAATGGTAAAGTGGTTGCGGTACCAGAAGTTGGATTTAAAATAACTGTCGGATACCAGCGTCTGTTGATCGCCGTAGTTGGGATCGGGCACAGCTCCGGCTTCTAAGTAAGAGGTTAGCACCGTCCCAGGGACAACCGCCGGCAGCCAAGTGCTGTCGTCATATCCGGCCTGCGACAGTTTCTCACCCAGGGCATCGGATGCGTCATTTTCATTCTGAGCGTCGGCCTCATCGTTGGCAGCGGCATCCACCTCTGTGGCACGTTCCAGCTTCCAGTTGCCGCCTGCCAGCACTTGCGTACCATCGTCCTCCGGCTCGGGCATGGAATCCACTTCCCCTTCATAGGAGAAATCGTTGGTTCCGTAGACCTCCATCTCCCGGACGATATAGGCATCTCCGGAGGATTCCCGGCACAGCAAACGCACATAACGTCCCTGAGCCGGGTCAAAGGTCACTTTCTGCATGTCGCTCTGGCCTTCCACATCCTTGGCCACAGTGGTCCAATGTTCAGCGTCGTCGGAAACCTGCACATCAAACTTCGTGGCGTACATGCTGCCCCAGTATACCTTTACATTCTGGATCTGGCTTTCAGCCCCCAGATCCACGTATACCCATTCGTCTTGATTGCCTTCGCTCATCCAAAAGCTGACGAAGTTATTGACGTTTTCATCATAGTCCGGGAAGGCTTCCTCCCCGTTTTTGTCCAACAGCTTCCAGCCGGCAATGTGAATGCGGTCGGAACCGTTGTTGGCCGTGACGTTGAGTCGATAATATGTGTACGCCTCGGTCTGATCAGCCATCTCAAAGGTTCTGGTCTCACCGCTGCCGAAGCTCTCCCCGGTACGGGTGTCTAAATCCACAAAATGCTCCCCATCGTTGGAGCCTTGGATGATCCAATCTTTTGGGTTGTTTCCCTCACCCTCTACATCGGTAGTCAGGGTATAGCTCTTGATTACTTTCTTCTGAGAAAAGGGAACCTGGATCTGCGCCCAGGAACTCGTGTGATAAGAAATCCATCGGGTGGAATTGTCATCGTCAAACAGTTCTTTTGGATTGCCATACCGGGCCTCGTTGTCGTATGGGTTGCTGACCGAATAAGCCATTTTGTCCTCATCAGCAATATCGTGCACAATTCCGTCGGTTACCAGCTGAGCTGTCTGATCAAAGTTGACGGCGCTGGACTGATACGCTGCCCGCCGAAGCGCCAGGTTACGGACAGTATTTTCTTCTTGCGTTTCCTCTGCACTGATCACAGGGCCTGCCGCAGTAAACAAAGACATCGTCATCGCCATGGTCAGGAGCAGAGAAACGCCTCGTTTTGCGAAGCGCTTGTTCACAAGAAATCCTCCTTTTTATTTTCTTCAGTTGGCTCCTTTGTTTGCGGGCAGGCATCTCCGGCGTACGTTGGGCCGTTACCGGTTATTATTTATTATAAAACACGACATTATAAAGTCAATTTGTCAATCACCAAAAATTCACATAGAGTTTTTGTAAAACAATTCTATAACATAGCGATTATATATCATGTTATTTTTCTATCTTATCCTATTCATGAAATCAACTGTTACTTTTATCCATTACTTTTCTACTTGTTCCACTTTTTCTCTCAAAGGTTTGTCTCTGAAATAAAAAGATACAAACCCTGCTCCCAGCAGTATACAGCAGAACAATACCGCCTTCTCCCCTAGGGCGTTGCTCAGAAGCGTCCCTACCAACGCGCCGGCCGCAAAAAATAGAACAATGCCATAATATTTGAGTCCCTTTGTCCGATCCTCCTTGTTGCCCCGGACTCGATAACGATAAATAGATTCCGTGGCGCTGCGCAGATTACCAGTACACATTATGGTGGATACCACTTGACCGTCCACTGTTTGAAAGGCCTCCACCTGCATGGCGCATAAAAAGGAAATGACGATATTGGCCAATACATCCCCATCCCCCAGCGGGATAAAGGCCACTCCCACCAGTACCAGACATTCGGCTGCCACTATCAGCTGTCTCCAATGGAGAATCCGATATCTTTGAAACCGGCGGCGAATAAATTCCGATGCGATAATTCCTACGGCAAATGCCCCAATGGGTACCAGATCATAAAGTACCTGGCCTAGATTCCACTGGGCTAGATTGAATCCCAACAATACGATATTCCCAGTTTGAGCGTTTGCAAATACGCCTCCGCGCAAAATATAAGTATAAGCATCCAGGAATCCGCCCACCGCCGCCAACATGGATCCTAGAAAATAAGATTGGGTCATCCATCGCTTCTTTTGCCTCTCGATGCTGCTTTTCATTTTGTCACTCCCCTACCTGTGTCAAATCGGATGGAAGAGTCCTTTTTCGCCATCCTTTCTCTCTCTTCTTATGGTACACCATTTTGCCCTCCTTTAAAACTAAAATATCACTGATGTCTCAAACTAGTATTTTATTATGACCTTTTTAGACCATTTTTGTATATCAGAGCATAAAAGGGTAGGAAACATCCTCGTATTATAGTATACTTTAGAGAGAAACTTCTGCTAAAGTATAAAATAGGCACATTCCATTGAAGGGATTGGAGCAAGTTGGACAAACGATATACTGTCTTTATCAGCTCCCCTTTTGAAGATTTGAAAGAGGAACGTCAGAAAGTAATACAAACCCTATTGGAACTGGGATGTATCCCTTGCGGTATGGAGCTCTTCCCTGCCTCCAATCAGGATCAATGGTCTTTTATTCAAAAAGTCATCGATGACTGTGATTACTACATTCTCATCCTAGGCGGGCGATATGGAAGCTGCTGTACCGACGGCATAGGATATACGGAAAAAGAATATCTTTATGCCATCCAAAAAGGGAAACCGTGTCTCGCTTTTCTCCATCAGGATCCCTCCGGACTTCCTTCCCGCTGTACAGAACAGACCAAGGCAGGACGTCTGCGTCTCTCGCAATTTCGCCGCAAGGTTGAGGAACATCTATGCCGGTACTGGACGGACGGCGATCTTTTGGCCGCAGAGGTGGCTAAAAGTATGTCCCAATTGATTCAAGCTTGTCCTGCCCAGGGGTGGATCCGGGCTGGCAGCGATGAAGGAAACGATCTCCAAACACTCCAGGACCTGCGGGAGGAGAATAGACGATTGCGTCAAAAACTCCATACAGAAACAGTTTCTTTTTCCCAAAAAGGAATCCAATCTGTTCGTCTTCACCTGGACCTAGAGATCCATGCAGATGGGGAGTATACTACCATCCAATGGCATTCGGAAGAATAATTGTTTCCCCTCGCAAAGGACGTTCTTTTCTTCTAATTAAAAAGGCTGGCATCTCCCTATTTGGGATTGTACCAGCCTTTTATTTATTTTGATATATTAGAAGGATGAGGTTCTGGTCTCGTCTCAGTATCCAGCCAGAAAACATCCGGCTTCGCCAGGAGACGGGCATTATTATAAGCCATATCCAGTGTCAATATCGTAGCGCCCCGGTAATATGGCGCCCGGCCGGTTTGAACCAGCCGCAACGCCAAAGCACATTCCGGCCTCCCATTTTCCTCCCTCTCCCCTAAATAGATGGGAAGCAAATATTGGATTTCATTGGTTTCCATCCAATACTGGGGAATGGCCAGTTTGTAATTGCGTTCAGCCAAAAGCCGCGCCCTTTCAATGGCACTGCTGAAATCACGGGCGATGCGTGCGCACAGCAATGCCTTTTTGCCTGGGTCGTCCTTGACCTGTTCATACTCCTGTTGGTACTTCGGCAGACGCCCTCGTTCTACTCCGTCCTCGAAGATATGAGAATCGTTAAGTGAAATGGGCAATTGGGCATTAAACATGACTTCCCGATAATCTGTAAAATACTTGGCGATGGCGGGCACTTTATAAACAGCTCCATCGTATACATTGGTGATTTCCACGTCCTGATCGGAGAAAAAACGGGGAGAACCCAACATCACAAAGGTATGTTCCCCGATCACAGGAATATCCACCGTCCACTCCTCTTTGTTTCCCATAATGATAATCTGACGGAAAAAATGGTTGAGAAGTCCGCTGTTGAAATACAGCTTCCCATTGACTTCATCCACCTTTTTCGGAGTATCAGGTGCAGCGCTGCGATCCTCGTAAAGCAGGTGATAAAGTGTATGTTCCAGATAGTTCCGCAGGACGCTATAGGGATAAAGTCCGGGTGTGGACAGACTCCACGGTTCATCCATGGTATACTCCGCCAGTTCCTCCAAAAACACGTTCATCACTCGGGCATTCTCAAAATGGAAATACCCGAGACGATAACAATGGGTGTCCAGGATGCGGTCCAAAAGCGACATCTGGGTACAGATACCCAGCCCGTACCACTTTTGATGGGCGCCTGCCCGACGGTTGACATCCATCACTGCCCATAAAGGTTGGCCGTCCATGGTATTGGACGATAAACGAAAATAGGAAAAAGAATTATTGGCTTCAAATACCCCAATGGCATCCTGGCCGGCTGCTTTGCGATAGTCCTCATCCAGCTGCCTTTTCCAGTGCTCCTCCGATAGCTCCTCTCCACTGAGGCGATTGAGTACCCGGGCGATGTTCCCAAACCAATCGTCCCTCATATAAGTGTACTGCATAAGACCGGTGTTCTGACTGCCCCACTGGTCTAAAATATCCCTCTCGGTTCCAATGAGAACTCCGCTCCACGACCCTTCTCCCAATGCACTGGGCCGGGTAGTACTGAATCCCCCGTAAATAGGGATACCGCTGTCCTGTGTAACATAACCGGTGTTGATGATAAAATAACAGGCATCCCCGTTGGAAGATAATGTAGGCTGTAAATCCTTATCCCAGCAAGGACAGGCCGTCTCCTTTTGGGCCCACTGCTGGCTGACAAACTGATCTATCTCCTGATAACTGACCATATCGCCGCACAAACGTCGGATATCATTTAGATAGGTACTGTTATTGTTAATATAACCAATCGCTCGGAATCCTTGCTTTACCTGCATAATGCGTAGAGACCTCTCTTTCCAACATATCTACTAAAACCATATAAATACTCAGTTAACAGCATATTCATTATAGCAGTTTCTCCCCTGAAAGTCGATGGGTTTGTCTGGAGAGGGGCATGAAACGAAAATCTATCTTTTGTTATCTTGTGTTGAAACCGACATAATTTCAGCCTATACTGATAGTATCCCATTCCAGGAAAGGAGGGCATTTGCTTGAAACTGCTGCTTGCTGAGGATGAAGTTAGTATGTCGGAAGCCCTTGTGGATATTTTAACTTATCACCATTATACGGTAGATCCGGTGTTCAACGGTCAGGACGCCCTGGACTATGCCCAAACCGGATCTTATGATGGTATTATCTTGGATATCATGATGCCTTTAAAAGACGGGCTTGAGGTTCTGGATGAACTGCGTCAATCGGGTGATAAAACACCCATCTTGATGTTGACGGCAAAGTCGGACATCGAGGACCGTATCCATGGGCTCAATTTGGGCGCCGATGATTATCTGCCTAAGCCTTTTGCTATGGGGGAATTCTTGGCCAGGGTCCGAGCCATGCTGCGGCGACGCGAAACCTTTACCCCTGATTTAATGCAACTTGGCAACATCACACTCAACCGTAACAACTATGAATTAAGCGGCGGTGGACAATCTTTCCTTCTCTCCAATCTGGAATTTAAACTTATGGAGCTCTTTATGCTCAACAAAGGCATTTATCTCTCATCTGAGAAAATCTTACAGAAGGTATGGGGTTACGATACCGATGCAGAGGTCGGCGTAGTATGGGTCTATATCTCCTATCTGCGCAAACGTCTGCTGGCATTGAATTCCAATGTGGAAATTAAAGTCAAACGGAGAATCGGGTATACTCTGGAGGTAAGGCCATGATTAAAACCCTCCAGCGCAAATTTGTAGTCACCGCCATGATTGCCATTACAGTACTGTTGCTGTTTCTCATCGGGGTGATCAACGTTTTGAACTATATGCAGGTTCATGAGCAGTCATCCCATACCCTTTCCCTGCTCACCTCCAACGACGGCATGTTCCCCAAGCCCAACAGCGACAGGCCGATGGAACCTCCCAAAAGCTTCTTGACTCCCCCCTTCGACGAGGATACCGCCCTCTCTACCCGTTATTTTATCGTCCGCACTGACCCGCAAAATCAGATCCGGTTTGTGGATGTGGAACATATTGCTTCTGTAACGGAAGACGATGCTGCTGAGTATGCTTCCACTGCTCTTTCCGCCGGTCAGGAGGAAGGAAAGGTGGATCACTTCCAATACCGGATCATCAGCTCCCAAGCCGGACCGGGTAAAACATTGGTGTTTCTCGACTGTTCCGATCAATTTTACTCCATCTTCCGCGTGTTGACCATCTCCGCACTGGCAGCCCTTTTATGCTGGGCTCTGATGCTCCTTTTAGTCCTCCTCTTATCCAAAAAGGCCATCCGTCCAGTGGCTGTCAGCTTGGAAAAACAAAAACAGTTTGTCACCAATGCCGGTCATGAGATCAAGACCCCTTTGGCCATTATCATGTCCAACACCGACGCCATGGAACTCCATCAGGGGCCTACCAAATGGAGTCACAATATCCGTACCCAAACGGCGCGTCTCAACGGCTTGATGCAAAATCTTTTGTTGTTGGCCAAAATGGATGAGGCCAGTGTCAAACTAACCTTCGCCGATTTTAATTTAAGCCTTCTCGTCCAGGAAACGATATCCCCCTATATGGAACCGGCTGCTATGCGTTCTATTACACTGGAATCCATTGTATCTCCAGACATTTGTATCCATTCAAACCGAGATCATATGGCTCAGCTTATTTCCATCCTAATGGACAATGCTGTCAAATACACCGATGCCGGCGGGCATATTGTGGTATTCCTCAAGAATGCTGACAAACGGGTTACTCTGCGAATCAAAAATACCTGCGATCATCTTCCTGACATCAGTCCTGACCGGTTATTTGATCGTTTCTACCGCGGCGATGCTGCACGTACTCAGAAAAACGGTGGATATGGAATTGGATTGTCCATGGCCAAAGCCATTGTAGAGGCATTGGGAGGTTCTATCTCCGCCAAATATGAGGAGGATAACATCATTGCCTTTACCGTCAAACTGGGAGGATGACGGTAATAGAATCAAAATTGCTAAAAACCCCGCTCTGCCTTCGATCAAAAGACAGAACGGGGTTTTTGTATGGTTTATGGATTCAAAAAACTTTATTTACTTATACGGTGCGTTTGCGGCGAATCAGCAAAGCTGTCAGCAACCCGGCCGCCGATACAAACAGGATAACTAAGACAATCTGAGCAGTGGTTCCTTCGCCAGTGGAGGGGTTGTCGGCCCCCCCTGAACCGCCGGGTGTAGAGGGATCCACCGGTTTGGAGGGATCATCCGGATGGCTGGACTGAGTCTTTTCAATCACAAAGGTCACTTCCGACGGTGTAGCAGTCAGAACTCCTTGTTCATCACGGGCGATGATAACTTGGGCAGTTTCTTCTTCTCCCACCAGCTCATACCCTTCGGGTACGGCGACAGTGACGGTCTCCTCCCCTTCTTCGCCACAGAACAGCTCATATCCCAAATCACTGAGGGACGTGCCATCCTGTGTCTTAAATGTCACATCAACCTTGGCCATCTTTTCCACCTGAATGACAACTTCATCCACGGAGGCCTGCCATTGTCCATCAATGCATACGAGGGCGGTGGGATACAGCCAGTCCTCGTCCGGATGGGCGGGAACAAGCTGCTGATAACCGTAAGGCATGGGGATGTCTTCCCGGCTCACAGGTCCTACAGCATCAAAGTACAGTTTACCTCCGCCGGGTACGGCATTGCCTTCTCCGTCCTCATAACGGACGGTGTAAAAATACTGGGAAGGATCCACATCTGGCTGGACGGTAAAAGTCACCTGCGTGGGGTCGGCTACCAGATGTCCATTCTCGTCACGGGTAACTTCCAGAGCAAATGTGTCTTCTCCTGCAATTTTATATCCCTCTGGAGCCGTCACTTTCTGGAGACCTGCGCCTTCTTCCCCAAAATACAGTTCCTCTTCCCCCAGTACGGAACCGTCCTCTTGCTGGAAGGTAACGGTCACACTTGCCATCTTTTCCACCATGATGTTGACCGTCTGCGGATAGACAAACCATCCGCCGGATCCGTAATAGAGCCCGGTAGGATACAGCCAACTCTCATCCGGATGGGCGGGGATAATCTCTTGATAACCGTAGGGAAGGGGGATACTCTCTCGGCTGATGGCACCGATGGTGTCAAAAGTTTGTTTTCCTCCCCCTTCTACTCGGTTGCCGTCCTGATCCCAATAGGATACTTCAAAGTAAAAACTTTGGGGATCAATGGTTGGTACAATAGAAAACACAACCGACGATACGTCGGCCACCAGCTGGCCATCCTTTTGAGTGACTGTCACCTGCACCTGATTCTGTTCTGGATTCTCCAGGACTACGGATGCTTGTTCCAGTACTTCTTGGTCAGCTGTGACGATATTCACGCCGGGGACAGCTGTAAATTCGTCCCAGAATATTTCTTTGCCTTTGTATTGGTAAGAAACCGGGATAGTAAGGCCCTCTGTCGTTGTGGCCTCGGTTTGGGCCGCTTCAGAGGCAAAGGAATTTTCAGTAGCCTTGATGCGTACCTCAATGGTATAATTCGTGTTCATCTCCAAGTTGGTCAGCGTATTGTCTTCCTGCCATTCTCCGTCGGGCAGGATGCGATACTCGCCGCCCTCTACAGGCTGCACAGTGATGGAGGTCGGAGCAACCGACTGCACCTTAGCTACAGGGGTATCTGGGCGGGAGTCAGGCACTTGGATACAAACTACCTTGGATTGGAAAGATGTATCGGTAGCATATTTGCGGATGTAAATGTCTTTACCCGGAGTAACAGGGATTGATTCCCCACTCCCTTTTTCAGCGCCGATCATATCGGGATTGTCGGCTATTTCGTTCCAATCCCCATAGGTGGAAACGGTGCATTCATTTTCAAAATCGATAGCCGATCCGACAGCCACCGGACGTTTGGGCACCAACTCTTCTAAGTTACCCGATCCATCCTTGGCTATGGCAGTCAAAACGACATCCTCCTGTCCCTCTTCCACTACATAAGGGGTGATAGAGGCACCATTTGTGATTACATTGCCCTCTCCATCTTGGAGCGTATAAAGAGTATCGTCATAAGAGACGGTCTCATGGTAATAATCATAAACCAATATGCTGCGATATACATCAATGGTATATGTGGTGGAGGTCTTTCCTCCGGCCTGGGATGTTACCTCAATCGAAGTAATCTTTCCAGGTTCCAAGGCAATGGCATCCGACCATTCATCCGATGCCACTTCTACACCGTTTACTGTGAGAGTATCGCTGCCTCGCGGACGGATCCGCACTTCTTCACAGGCACTGTCGGTTGTCAGGCCAAAGGCGGTCTCATCCTCCGACACGTCCAGTTTGATGTGTTTTCCCTCTTCGTCCACATCCAGATCCAACAGCTGGGATACCGCTTGGGTATAGGTACGGGAAACTACATTTCCCTGTTTTCCATTCTTTTGACCCCAAGCCGAAACGGTGCAGGGACCTTCCAAAGTGATGGCTCCTGTATAAGGGGTGATCTCTCCGACTGTACCGTCGGATCCGGTAATCTGATAGTAGATCTCTCCTTCACCGGTCAACTCCAGTTTATCGCCGGATATAACCGGTCCTTCCAGCAGCGAGAACTGAACATTACGGATGGCTTCTCCCTCGTCCGGAATGGGATTGGTAAAGGCTTTGACACAGGCATTGGTGGTGTAAATATGGAAATCAGAGTAGTTGGCGCTTAGTTCAGTAATATCGTTCCAGGATTGGCCATCCAGGCTGTAGTAGCTTTCGCCGCCATCTCCCATATACTCCGGTTCTGATTTGCTGTAAGGCAAAGGGCAAATCTCAACCGGGATGGGATAGGCGTAATTGGGATTGGTCAACTTGACCACGACGCTAAAGGTCTCCCCTTTCTCTAAAGAGATCGCCTTATTCAATTCGATGGTGTGATAACCGGCATATTCCTCAGCTCCGGTATGGCCGCTGTATACCAGTTGTCCTGAGGTGGGATCCCCCTGCTGGACCCCGGTATAAACTGAAATCTCATAGCTGGTTCCGGCATCGGTGGTATAGAAGGACACCGCTTCCAATTGCTCGTCGCCCTCAGAGGTGAAGATATTGGACATATAACCGGTTCTGGATGCCTTTTCCTCATCAATAAAGGTGTCGGCAGACACTGAGATTCCCCATCCTAAGGTATCGTATTGGTAGTTATTTTGATAGTTATCGGCTTCTTCCAGGCTATAATAATTGCCGTATTGCAAAGTTTGATCCTCATAGGAAAGCCAGAAATAACCGTCGTCGCCCCAACTGCTTCCCCAGCTGTTGCGGATCAGCCATGCGCCGTCTTCTTCAGGACGTTGGTCTTCGTTGAAATTTTCACGGGAAAAATTATCGTCCCAGCCTACAATGAGCACAGCATGGTCGATTGGCAAATAAGTATCGCTATACACGGCGTAGGTTTCTTCATTGTAG
Organism: Solibaculum mannosilyticum; assembly: GCF_015140235.1. Classification (GTDB taxonomy): domain Bacteria; phylum Bacillota; class Clostridia; order Oscillospirales; family Acutalibacteraceae; genus Solibaculum; species Solibaculum mannosilyticum. The sequence continues at coordinate 1,445,563 of NZ_AP023321.1, forward strand.
GCGTCCTCCGCAGACGATGAATAACTGATGGAAACCGCTCCGTAGTCCATCAGGATCTGTTTGATGGTTTGTATGCTCGGATAGGGTGTGTTGTCTTCCCCATATCCGTAAGAGCCGTTGGACATATAAAAGGCATCCTGGAGATGGTAATCGGCTTCCCATCTCAGACTTTCATCCACCTCGGTGGTATCATAGGGTACAGTCTCCGAATCTACAGGGCCTTTCCATGCCGCCAAGCTTCCCACTGCCTGGGGATCGTTTCCCCCCATGTCAAAGATGCTTGAACCGTTGTTTTGTCTTTGGAGCCATGTGTACTCCTCTTCTTCATCACCTGTGTAGTTAAACCAGGCCAGATGAATATTGGATAAGGAAATGTCCGGCATCTGTTCGATAAGACCGGATTCTGCCGATCCCAGGGTGGCAAATGTCCAGCATGTGCCATAGCTTCCCTGGTCCTTTACCGTTGGGGCACGTCCGTAGTCCCGAAGATCAAAAGACTGGGGCAGGAGGGCATTCCTCTGCATATTTTGCTGCTCATAACTCTCCTCCAAATAAGATAAGTCCATGGTGGAGGGAGTACTGCTGCCTGTTCCGCCGTTTTCAATGTATTCTACATACTCTTGGCTTAGAGGCGCTATTTGACCGTGGTTTGAGGTGCTTTCTCCTTCTTCCGATGGTACGGCTGATACAGTCGGTGTCAAAGACAGTAGCATACTGACTGCCAAGCACAGGCCTAACAACCGTTTCCTTAAGGGGTGATTTGCGGGCTTCATACATATCATCCTTTCTGCTTTTAGGTTTTATCTATTCTAAAAGGGTGTCGGTAGTCTCCATAACGGATTCCGCCTCAGCCGCGTATTGTCCTTCTTCCACAGGATTTTGCTCCAACTCCTGCGGCGTCTTAATCATATGCATCTTGGCAAGATAGGAGGTATGCCTGCCTCCAAAGATATCGGTTACTACCATTTGATAAGCATAGTCCTGTTTTTCCAGAGGTTCCTCGGTAATGGTATACTCTCCTCCCGGCACTTGCTGGAGACACCTCTCCTCTTCGGAATAAAAAACATCCCCGTCTTCGGTGACCTCCACGGTCTGGCGATAGGTGAGGGTCTGGATATCGTCGGTGGGGCGGAGTTCTGTAATGCCTTTATCCGACATACCGGTTACAGGATCAATGCCGTTCCATGCTCCCAGGATTTTATACGTCCCACCCTCTTCCGTAGTTTGATCCCACAAAAAGGCAAACCGCAGATTGGTCGGCTTCCCATTTAACACTATGGGAGCGGTGAAAATAGTGTATTCTTCGTTGTCCTCCACCATGGTGGCGTATAGTTTGCATCCATTTAAGGTGACCCACACCCCTCGGAAATTGCTGTGTATGGTAAGATTTTTTTCCCCTACCATGTCGTTGTCCTCTCCCAGCAAGGTGGCTGTCAACATCGTACTTCCGTCCTTTTGCTCCACCTCATACTCCATCAGTCCATAGGACACCGACAAAATATAGTTCTGCGACGATGATGCCAACTGGATTTGAAATGAACCGTCCTCCCGGATACTCCCGCGGTCTGTGAACTGGATGGGATCTTCTGGAATATCGGTATACGCCTGTTCCAAATAGCGGCGGTAGTCCTCGGAAGGGCAGACTTCCTCACAGTACCGTTTTCGCTGATCTTCATCCGGATAGGACGGATAGTAGAACGAAAGCCCTTGGGATCTGTCCTTCTGTGCCCCAGTAACTTGGTACACTACCGCCTTATCCAGCGCTTCCAGAACCGACTGGGCTGTGCTGAGATTTCCTGCGTTATCGGCAAAATGCCCCAGATCGATGAGGTTGCTATACCCCTCACCTCCAGATGTTCCTCCGAACTTCTGGGCATTGTAGGCACTGCGGGCTATGGCTTGGATTCCCATAGGTTCTATGCTGTCTTGATACATCTCGCCAGCCATTTCGTCAAAAGCAGTCTGTAATTCGTCCATCGACTCCAAATCAATGACCGACAAGGTAGCGGTATCCTCTTGTCCCTTCTCCCGGCACTTTTCATAGTAACCATCGCATATTGCTTTCCCAATTTCTCGTCCAGAAGAGGATTGGTCTGCCATTGCGGCAAGCAGAACATCATAGTCCCATCCTCCGGATGGTTCAATTTCCTCCGATGCCACCATAAATCTGGCGTAGGGTGACAGCATATGAGCCGTCTCATAATTGGCCATGAGACAGGCATCCAAACCGAAAAACTCAAATTTATCGGTCATGGTCTGGGACACGTCCTCCAGTGCCAGTTCTATTTCGGCAAGGGTCAAGGAATCAAAATCAAAGTTTTGGTCATTTGCCACACCGTCAATGCTGCCGCTTCCGTGATCCCACAGGATAACACACATCTTTTCCGCCGGATAATGTTCCACCCCATATTGCAGAAAATCCCGCAGCGTACCGCCATCACCCATACTGGCTTGGGGCAGCGTCTCCAGAAGGGTCAGCCGCCCATCCTCAACCAAATAGCGGTTTAAACAGTCCGATGGGATATCATGGGACCTCCACTTCTCAGCTCCTCCGGTTTGTACTACCACTTGAACGTTCTCTGGAAGATCGGCTTTCAAAATCTCATCCAAGTTTTTGCCGGCAGCCCCTTGCTTCGTCTCCAGATCCGATCCGCATAGGTAGAGAAAAAGACTATAAGTCCCTTTGTCCCCCATTGGGACGGCGTTGACCAGCTGGGCCTCTTCTTGCTTCTGTCTTATACATCCTCCGAGAACCACCCCTACCAGTGCAATCGCTATCCCCAACGCAAGAAACCTTTTGATCAATGCACAGGATCCCCCTATCATTCGTACCGGAATGAGTACACTGGGTACTCTTTGACCTTGGACTTAAACAAATTCCATGTATGGTCGTAGGCTTTGTACTTCTCCTGTTTGGGATTGGCGGTATCCAACGACACCACTTGGGAATAGTCCCGGGTATAGCCTGTGAAAAAGCTGTCGTCGTCCTCCCGCCAGATACGCAACGTCAAGCTCTGGGTTACGCCTTTCTCAATGGGGGTTCTTACACCTGAACCCGAATCCTGCTTTTCAGCAATGATGAATCCCGCTCCTTCCAACTCCTGGCGTACGGTCTTGCCGTCGAGACGCCGGATAAAATCATCAATTTGCGTATTGGTCAAAGCACCGTACCATTCGCTCCGCTCCCAGTTGAGTGCAATGCATACCAATTCCTTTTCCACCCATTTCCCCGGAATATGGAAGTAAATGTATTTATCATCTTTGATTGTGGGATAATCGCTGTTATTATCCATATACTGTCCTAGTTTTTCCAAAGCTCCCATGATATCGCTGCAGTCCCGGTCGGGGTACATCGACTTAACTACCGACAGTGTAGTGATGAGTGCTGTCTGCATTACACCATTGATATAAGACCGGTATTTCTCTTTGGGGATACAGCTTTGGGTGGAAAAATTATACTGATAATCTTTCGTCAGGTCATAGGCTCCCAACAGATCCTGTGCCACAATGTCATTACTCAGATTTTTGAAAATGACGTCGATGCTCTCCTTACTGTATTCATTCTTGCTGACTTGGATGGTAGCTTCGGCGATCCTCTCCATGAGTTGGTCATAGGTGCTCTCGTATCCTGTCCACCGTTTGATGGTATTGGCATCGGTGGTATTAACCGTCTTGGTATCTTGGTAGGCATTGTAAAACTCCTCGGGAATTTCGTACTGCTCACCGTTGATGGTCAAAGTATAAGCGTCCCTCATTTGTCCGTCCATGCCCAGAACTCTGGTTTGTTGGGCCGTCTTTAACACACTGTTGAGCGATGAGTTGATCGACCGGTAAAACGATTCTGTTGTTTCATAGAGACTGTTGAGACGAGAATTAAAGCTATCTACTTTATTGGCGGCATTGATATAGTCCATCTTGCCGTTTAAAGCGCTGATCTTATTGGAGATCTCATCCACCTTCTGGTTGAGTTCGGTTACCAGGTTCAGGATTCTCAATTCATTTGCCCCGGGAGATTCCACAATCCCCATCCATTGGCCAATGGTACTCCCGATATCTTTAAGGCTGGAGATGCCTCCCCATATGGTAATGCCGTTGGCCAATGAGCTGCCTACTGTACCAGTGAGGAAATCCCCGATGGAAGTGATGACACTGCTTCCAGTTGTTTTGCCTAAAGTCTCTTGGGAGAAACCTCGTTCTATGGTAATCTCCTCGGAAGGAGTTCCCCACAGGTTCTCCATACATCCGGCGGCAAAGGTAACGGTCCCTGTCAGATCCAAACCCTCTAGATCTCCTGACGCCGGTAGGGTTACTAACATTTGGTCGTACATCTGATCGCCGTCGGTGGCAAAAGAGATCTGGGCTCCGGTTAAATCTCCACCTACAGTGACGGCGTCTGCAAGGGTCCCTGTAAAACTGCCGTTTTGCACCCTAATGTCCAGGGTCAAAATTATTTTCCCGTCCTGCTCTTCCACATAGTCAAACACCACTTTGGGCTGGGCTTGCGAGGCATACACCACTGCGGTTATCTCTTCTCCGCAAGAAACTGCTTCGGCTTCCAATGTAATCTCTCCACCGTCCAGCAGGGAAGCTGCTTCGTCAATATCAGCTGCTGGTACATCCAAGGTGAGCACGCCTTGAGTATCGCTCGTTTTTTCAAACGCTTTTACCGTTATTCCTTCCTGTCCAGCAAAGGCAAAACTGTCTTCCCTTATTTCACTGTTGAATGTGGCATCTAGTAAATGGATCGGTAAAACGGCAAAACCATTTTCATATGTAAGGCCTGAGATATCGCACATCAGGCTGGGAGTTTTGACGGGAATGTCGCATAGGACGTCGTTAATCCCATCTTTCACCGCCTCTTTGGCCACACGAATGCTTCCAGACGAATAATTTCCTTGGGAATTGATCGTTCCAGACAAAGAGATCTCCAAACTGCCTCCTTTGTCCTGTATCCCTACGACCGTCATCCCCTCAAAGGCTTCCCCTAAGGTAATATCGTCGACTGTGACGCTATCCTGAAAAAAGCCGTTTTCTAAGGTGAGAGTCGTGTTAAAATTCCGGCTGCTGGATAACACTTCCTCTACATCAGACTGGGCTATTACGCTGGGATACTGTATTTCTCCATAGGCTGCCATGGGTTTGCCATTTTCTACCCGTTTCTTATCCACTAGGATGGTATATCCATCCGGCACGGCTTCCTTTGCAGTGGAATCGGTAAAGGAGATCTCCAGCGTCTTGGAATCGGACTGGGTTATCTGATCCACTTGGGCCGTTACAGTAGACCGGTATTTTTCAGGGATTTCTACCATCTCTTCTCCGTTTTCATCCGTGACGGTTGGTAGAGAATCCATCTCCTCATAAAGCCGCTCGTCAATCTTCTGATATTGAACGGTGACATCTTTGACTTCTATGCCGTCCAAAAACTGGGTACCCTCCAATGTGACAGTGGTTGTAAACTGTCCTTCGCTGTTGTATACAATGGGGGAACTCACCGATCCTTCTGTATAGTCCTCTTCAGAAATGGATTCTTTTTTACATCCGGCGATGACTCCTGTCAACAAACATAGACATAACCCTAAACTTATAAACCGCATCACAATTCTTTTTTTCTTCATTTTAACTGTCTCCTTTTTGTCCTACGTCAATCCGCCTCTCTGATTGCCGCCTTGGTGAGAGGAAGGCAGTGAAATCCGCTGATTCCTTCTTTTTCTGCTCTCTTTTGGTACTGTGTGGAATTGTCTAAAAGATACACCTTTATATCAGGATGCACTCGGCGGAGTAGCCTCGCAATGTCAAACCCTGTTAAATGGGGAAGTATCACCGCTGAATACACCACGTCTATTTGATGATTAAAGCCATATTGTACCGCTTCCATTCCATCGTCAAAGGGGTGAATCTGTGCCTTCGGATAGGCCGATCCGATGATAGATGCTATAGCTGCCAATTCTGTTTGGCTGCTTTCTACTACTAAAATCGTCATACGAAAGTGTCCTCCTCCCCCGCTTTCTACTTTTATGATAATTCCTCTACCGAAGCAAAACCGCAACAAAAAAGGCTGATTTTTAAAAATCAGCCTTTTTACATTATTATCCTTATGATAAGTTCATCGTCTTAAAGCTCTGGTTCAAACAATCCAACAGAAAATTCCGACCAACTGTAACAGATCATGTAGTCCCGATGGTAACTGTTGACCGCAACCGGATCCCCTTGCAAAAAACGATACGCGTCACAGTCCAATTTATCCGGATCGATGGCCAAACTATTGCGGCTGCGGATCAGGATATCTCCTACCCCGGCATCCCCCAAGGTCTTTCGCAAATCAGACACCAACGACCGAAAATATCCGCTTTGATTTTCATCGTATGCATCGTCTTCAAAGAGAATCCCGCAGGCCTCCCGGGTTGTAACACTATTGCCGCGGCGGTCCACTAAGTAGGCAAACAGCTCTTTGGATTTCATTCTCTTGAAAATAAGAGGTTTTTCCCCTATAAACACATCAAATCCTCCAAAGGTCTTGACCGTCACCTTTTCCGGTTCCCGCCTTTGCTCTGTCGGCCCGCCTTTTTTCCAGCTGCGAATGTATTCGAGTTCCTTTGTAACGTCCTCGGCTGCCGCCGGTTTGAGCAGATATCCGGACGCTCTCACTTGAAAAGCATCTACAGCATACTGCTGGTATCCTGTAACAAATACCACTGCCGCATCAGGTTGGATATCCTTAAGCTTTTTGGCCAGGATGATCCCGTTCATGCTTCCCAATTCCACATCTAAGAAGGCGGCGTCGATGGGATTGGTTTTCACAAATTCCAGAGCTTTGCTGGGAAGGGTAAATGCCACGCATTCCCCTTCAGGATCTGCTTCCTGGATGGCATCGCAAAGCTCTTGAAGCGGAAACGGTTCGTCGTCTACTGCTAAAATTCTCATGATGTTTTTCCTTCCTTTGGAATGGTAATTGTAATAGTCGTTCCTTTTCCTAATATGCTGTCTATCTCAAGACTCCCTCTACACATGGATTTTAAACGGTATTTGACATTTTGCAATCCAATGTGGGGCCTGTCGCCGTTTGATGGGACAGATGGGTCAAATCCCACTCCGTCGTCCATCACTGTGATGACAAAATCGGTATCGGTTTCCCATGTGGAAAGTTGAACTGTCCCACCCTCTTCCCGGCGCATAACGCCGTGACGCACAGCGTTTTCCACCAGCGGCTGAAGCGTCAGAGACGGCAGGACAAAGTCGGTGACTTCCATATCGTACTCCACCTTAAGCCGATCTCCAAACCGCTTTTGTTCCAACTGAAAATAATTGACTACATGCTCCAGTTCTTTCTCAAACAGAATGGGGCGTTTATCGGTGAGAGAATCGATGTTGGCCCGCAGAAAACGGGAGAATTCTTGGGTGGTTTGCTTGGCTTTGACCGGATCTGCGGTACAAAGATGGCTGATGGCCGTCAGACAGTTAAACAAAAAATGAGGCTGAATCTGGCTGAGCATCATATCGATACGGGCTTCCGCCAATTCTTTTTCCCTTTTCCGTATCAGCAATTCCCGATCCCATTGGAGATTGACAAAAATCAGCAAAATAGACAGTGTAGCTCCTGCATTCACCAACGCTACACCGTAAAAGACGATCTGGAAAATCTCGGCTGTAACCGGCAAAATAATATAACTGAGAAAAAATAGTTTTTCCTTCCAGTTCAGATAGCGGCGGCATGACAGTAAAATACACAGTCCCACCGCATACAACAGCACCGGTATGAGCTGAGACACAAAAAACCAGTCCCCACGTTCATAAACATTTTGATCCGTGATGGTAAAGTACATCCCTGTAACAGGAGACAACACACTCAATATAATTTGAAGGACCGTCAAACACAAAGACACCTTCCAATAGATCGCATTCACTTTGACTTTAGGGGATAAGTATTCGGCCATATACCCGATGAAAAACAACAAAAGTGGGCCGGAACACGCAAAATACAGTGCACTTGCCGAAGGGAGCAGTATCAGGGATCCCGCGTCCATTTTTCCATCGCAGGCCCAGTTTGGGATATCCCCCAACAGCATCAGCAGATTAAATCCGCATATCATCAGGAACATCTGGCCCAGACGGCTGGTTTTGACCCGCTGCTGCGTCAACAGATATCCTATGAGCACCATCATAACGGTGGCACAACAGATATCAATGGTGATATTTACCGCATACAACGCACCATCCCCTCCCCTCTGATTTTCCTGATCTATCGTATCTGTTATTATACACCATTTTGTATCGATATCATATCTCGATTGATCATTCTTTGTGAAACATTTCTTTAAAAAAGGCCCTTTCTCTAAGCCTCAGCTAAGGATGACGGGATATACTAATGCCAATTCATCCATACAAGAAAGGAGTGAACATATGAATTTTCGACACGAGTGGAAACACGAGATCAATGCTTTGGATCTTTTAGTGCTTCGTCAACGGCTCCGCGCAGTTGCACAGCCCGATTCCCATGCCGTCGCCGGACGGTATCATATCCGCAGCCTCTATTTTGATTCTCCATCCGACAAAGCTCTGCGGGAAAAAATAGATGGTGTCAATCGCAGGGAAAAGTTTCGTATCCGCTACTATGACGACAACATCTCTTTGATCCATCTGGAGAAAAAATGCAAAATAAACGGCCTTTGTCAAAAGTATATCGCGCCTCTAACTGATGTCCAAGTCCAGGAGATCCTGGAGGATAACCTCTCCTGGATGCCCCATAGTCCCGACCCTTTGGTGGTGGAATTTTATACCAAGCTTTTGTCTCAGCGTCTTTCTCCCAAGATCATCGTGGACTATACAAGAGAACCTTTTGTCTATGCCCCGGGGAATGTCCGCGTCACAATGGATTATCATATTCGAACCAGCTCCGACTGTTCCCGATTTCTCTCTCCGCAATGCGTTACTCTTGCGGCAGGGGATCCTGTCATCCTCTTGGAGGTTAAATGGGATACCTTTCTTCCCTCTGTCATTCAAAGGGCCATCCAATTGGAGGGACGATGCACATCCGCCTTCTCCAAATATGCCAGAGGCCGTCTTTACGGTTGACAGAAGTTAAATTCACCCTTTCCCTGGATAATGATCGGTGCGGCTCTATTTTTTATTCGTTATCCGGATAACATCAGGTCTCCATATGGCCTCAATTTTACCATACTACAATAGAAAGCAGGGATCTCTTTATGACCTTTCAAGACATTTTCAAATCCAGTTTTCTTGAAAACATCACAAGCGTCTCCATTCTGGACATGCTCCTCGCGCTGGCTCTGGCCTTCGGCATCGGCATGTTTATCTTCCTCGTTTACAAAAAAACTTTTTCCGGCGTTATGTACTCTTCCAGCTTCGGCGTCACTTTGGTGGCCCTCACTATGATCACCACTGTGGTTATTTTAGCCGTCACCTCCAATGTGGTGCTGTCGCTGGGCATGGTGGGCGCTTTGTCCATCGTCCGTTTCCGCACTGCCATCAAAGAGCCTTTGGATATCGCCTTTTTGTTTTGGTCCATCGCTGTAGGCATCGTTCTGGCCGCCGGCATGATCCCGTTGGCTGTATTCGGCAGCGTCGTCATCGGTATTATTTTACTGGTATTTGTCAATAGAAAATCTCACTACAATCCCTACATCGTAGTACTCCACTGTCGGGATCATGAGAGCGAATTGGACGCAAAACAGTTTTTGGAAAAACAAGTATCCAAATGCGTAGTCAAGAGCAAAACCGCTCAAAAAGGCGGTATCGAACTCAATTTGGAAATCCGTCTTAAGGACGACAACACCGATTTCATCAACATCCTCTCTGAGATGAACGGCGTCCAAAGTGCTGTTCTCGTCAGTTATAACGGCGAGTACATGGGATAAGGAGGGGTGCGGTATGTCCACCCACAAACACATCAATACCATCTGCTGTATCTCCCTTGTGGCGGCACTTCTAATCACCATCCTCTTTTTGGGATTTGGATCTACAGGCATTGTGGCGGTATCCAAAGCGCTGGGGTATGAGGAACGTCTTTTTGATACCTCCCGCGTCCACACCTTGGACATCGTCATGGACAACTGGGATGAATTCGTCGATAACTGCCAAAATGAAGAATATGTCAGCTGTTCGGTGGTAATCGACAACGAGAGCTTTAAGAATGTAGCCATCCGGGCTAAGGGCAATACCTCCCTGAGCTCGGTGGCCGCTTATGGAAACGACCGCTACAGCTTTAAAATTGAATTTGACCATTATGAAGACGGTAAATCCTATCACGGACTGGATAAACTTAGTCTCAACAACATCATCCAGGATAACACTTATATGAAAGATTATCTGTGTTATCAAATGATGGGGGCTTTTGGAGTAGATTCCCCTCTTTGCAGTTATATCTATATTACGGTAAACGGAGAGGATTGGGGATTGTATCTGGCTGTGGAAGGCGTAGAAGAGAGCTTTTTACAGCGCAATTACGGCTCCGACTATGGTGAACTTTATAAGCCGGACAGTACCAGTATGGGCGGAGGCAGAGGCAACGGCGGCAACTTCGATTTTGATCGATTCCAAGAGGAGCAGGAGGGTCCGGACGGTACCACTGACGATGACGGCACCACTGGAAACGGCTCCGGTGACAATACACAGCCTACACCGCCCGACGGTAATTGGGGCGATAACTTTTCCGGCAATATGCCTGATCCGGGTGAATTCCCTGGAGGTTCCTCAGACGACGGTATGCCTGACATGGGAGACTTCCCAGGTTTCTCTGAGGATGGTTCCTCCGGCGAGACGCAGGGGAATATCCCTGAGATCAAGGACTTTACGGGCGGCTCCTCCCCTGAAAGCGATTCGGAAGACGGCCCCGGCAATATGGAGGGACCAGGAGGTATGGGAGATAGCGACGTCTCCCTCATCTACACTGACGACGACTACGATAGTTATCGTAACATCTTTGACAACGCTAAAACCGACATTACCGACAACGATAAAGACCGTCTCATCGCCTCTCTCAAACAGCTGGGCGATCATCAAAACATTTCGGATATTGTCGACATTGACGAAGTACTGCGTTATTTCGTAGTGCATAACTTTGTCTGCAACTTTGACAGTTACACCGGTTCCATGATTCACAACTACTATCTTTACGAAGAGGATGGGCAGCTCTCCATGATCCCTTGGGACTATAATCTGGCCTTCGGTGGATTTATGTCCATGGGTGACACTACCAGTCTGGTCAATTACCCCATCGACACACCGGTATCCGGCGGTACGGTGGATTCCCGTCCTATGCTTGCCTGGATCTTCCAAAACGATGAATATACCCAGATGTATCATGACTATTTTGCACAATTTATTGCCGATACCTTTGATAACGGTTGCTTCGCTTCTATGATGGACAAAGTGGTGGAACTCATCTCCCCTTACGTCCAAAAAGATCCCACTAAGTTCTGCACCTACGAGGAGTTCGAAACCGGTATCTCTACCCTAGAACAATTTTGTACCCTGCGCGCTCAAAGCATCTCCGGCCAGTTGGACGGTTCCATTCCTTCCACAAGCAGCGGACAATCGTCCGACAGTTCTTCTCTCATCGACGCCTCCCAATTGTCCATCGACACTATGGGAAGCATGGGCATAGGCGGAGGGTCGGGAAATGGACGTGGCCAAATGAACCATTCTGACGAAGATACAAACCCTTCCAACAGTGGTGACATTGGGGATATTCCCCAATGTCACCAGGGCGATTTTATCTCCCTTCTAAATGGAACCCCCTTATCGTCTTCATCCGATGCTCTGTTTGCCTCCACATCCAGTGCATTCTCTGTCTCTCCTGCAGCCTTCCCCGCCGCTCCGGACAGCACTCAGGGAAATCGCCCTCCTTCCGGTGATTTTGACGGCGGAATGGGTGGAATGGGTGGCGGTCCAGCAGGATCTCCCCCTGGATCAACCGATGATTCTCAGCCTTCGGGAACTACATCACAAAGCGATAGCTCTTCTCCCCCTTCCACCAATGATAGCAATGATAATGGGCAATCTCTACCCTCGGAAGATTCATCTCCTGGATCAGGTTCCAATTCAGACTCTGATAGTACACAAGGTATGCAGCCTCCTTCCGATAACTCCGGAGGCGGTATGCCTGGCCAGGATGAAAACACTCAAAACGGCATGCAAAACCCTTTTGACAGCCAAACGGCATCCAGTCAATGGGGCGGTATGGATACACAGGGATGGATCCTTTTAGGAATATCTATTTTTGTGTTAGGCATAGGGCTATTGGTTGCATGCCTCATGAAGGGAAAAAACTGGTGATCCTCTTTTTCATGGCATTAATGCAAAAAGGGATCCTGTGGCGAAAGAATGCTACAGGATCCCTTTTTCTATCATACAATTTTTCCAACACCAGTTATTTTAGTCGTGTTGTCTAATTCTTTCATCGATTTCTTGTATGGCTTTCATGATCTCTGGAATGCGTTCCGGGGCGCGCAGGTATTGCAGGATTTCTTGCTTGTTTCCCCAAAACAAATACGTCTGCATTTCATATCCGGATCCATCCGGGAAAATCCCCACTAAAATGACTATTCTTCCATTAGGTACACCCAACCTGTTATAGTCAAAATATAAGCCGCCTTCTTCGATGTATTCTGCATCCACATCAAAGGTATAACCAAATTTTTTAAACTTACCTGTCTCCGGCAGCTTCTCCTCTATACTGTTCGCAATAGCTGGAATAATCTTTTCTAAGGCTTCCCGAAATGTCACCTTTTTGTCCCACATTAGATCCTATAACCCCTTTCATCAGTTTTATCCCTGTGTTATACGCTATTCCTCGTTGAGCGCATTGAGATGATAGTACATCTGCTCATAGGACCGTGCCAAGGTCGCCGCTGCTTCCACGTAAGATCCCGGCATCATCCAGCCGCTGGATTTACCGTGCCAAAGGGCCGCCTTCTCCTTAGCCGTCTGCTCCATGGCTGCGATCGAACTTCCCTCAGGCATTCCCAGCCGCGTCTCTGCCGAACGTCCGTATTCTCCAGTCACTCGAAGAAAATCCTGTTTCTCTTCCTCATCCATGAACTGGATTTGTCCGTTATAATACATCTGTAAGATCTTTAGTTCTTTTAAAGTCTGGACAGAGGACATCAATCCCTCAATCTCCTCGCCGATCTGTTCACAGACGTGATATAGGTGACTGCTTTTATCCAGATTTTTTCTTATCTCCTGCGTGAGTGAACGAATCCGGCTAAAAATGTACCGGGATTTGATGAGAAATGTCCGGTTGCCAAAGTGACGTAGTAGAATCTCCCGAATTGCCTTAACACCGCATTTTTCTTGCAGAATATCCCCAATCTGATCCTGAGCTTTGCCGGCTCGAAGCTGATGGGCAATTTCAAGCGTCCCGTACTGTCCGATTAAATTCATGAGCCTTTTACGGGCATCGGTATCGCCCAGCCGCTGGAACTCCTCCTCTGTGCCGACGGCAAACTGATGGGCGTCATATAACAAGTCGATTAAGTCATCCGGCGGGACTTGGGCGATGATCCGAAGTACTTTCCAATCCTCTGCCGTCAACTGCGTATACCCCTCCATTACTTTAGCGCATACGGGAAATACGGAGAATAATAAGTTTTTCATGTCCGCATTCGTCATAATGGACGATGTTACAGCTTGAGCTGCTTCTACCGGCGATTGTTCCCCAAAAATATCCCAAATTCCACTGGCGTCTACTTTCGTCAGGATACCGATCGAGTTGATGGGGGAAGACATATTTCCTCCACCGGAATGAAAGGCGGTTAGAATATCCCGGTCAAAGCCGGCTGTGCTACGGCTAAATGCATAGATTACGGCATCCGCCATCGACGCTTCATAAAGGGTATCTTCCGATCCTTTGATGGAAAGAAAATCCAATGTGTTTTGGGCATCTGTTCCATAAACGGAGTTCAATCCGGGTGTATCGATGAATTCTAACTGCTTTAAAACCTCACTGGGATAATGGATAATCAAATATTGAACGTCGTGAATGCGGGGATTTTCCTTTTCAAAGGCTCGAACCGACCATTTTTCCAAATCCTCAAAGGGGGCCTCTATCTTCTCCCCATTGCGAAAACACACGGTGATGGATGGATGCTCTGCATACTGGAACCATCCTACTGTATAGGTAGTCTCAAGATCCCCTGTATACAGCACGTCGGCTCCCATAAGCGCATTCATAAAGGTGGATTTTCCCGCTTTCATAATCCCCACCACCGCTACCCGTAGGGGTATTTCCAGACGCTTTCTCATTTCCTCAAGGCTTTCAGAAAGTTCCGCTGCTTCCGGACAATCCCGGCATAGCCTTTGTGCATTGTTCAGCAGACTATAAACTTCTGATTTTAAAGACATTGTTCTCCCCCCTGATAGGGAAATGCCGCTTTAACAGCGGCATTTCCTCTCCTTATCCTTTTACATATAAGATGACTTCTTCCCCGCGCAATACCTCTCCCTGATAAGTATATCCTGGTCGAAAGACTTCTACAATTTGATTGACCAAAAGCGGGTCATCTGTAGGGCGGGTGTCCACAACGGTATGACGATTGCTGTCAAATACCCCCTGGTCTTCCAGGATTTCTACCCCGGATTTCTTGAGAATATTGGCCGTCTGATAAAGCTGGCTTTCGATCAATTTCATGGTATTCTGATCGTCCGGCGCATTGTCTTTGAGCCAATCCCGGCGTATTAGAAGATTGTCACGCATGGAGATAAGACTGCGTATCATCTCTAGATGGCCCTGCTCTTGCGGACCTGGATCCCCTACCTTATGAATCGGGAGGGTTCCTTTCAGAGAATCATTCTCTTTTTCCACACGTCTTTTTTCTTTGAGCAGCAGCTCCAGCTTTTTTTGATACTGCGTGATCTGTTTTTCCAGCTGCTCGATCCGAAGTTCGTTTTGCTCGTTGCTCCATTGATCGATCTGCTTAGCTTCCAATTCCTTGACGGCCTTTTTTGCCTGGCAATCTAATATGTCTAAATAATCCAAAAGCGCGTGATCTTTTACCAGGGACGCCGCAAGCCGTATTAACGCGGGAGTCGAACCAATTTCTACTTGTTCGACCTTCAAACCACAAAGCTCAAAAAGTTTATTCAGGTCATCCCTCAGAGCACGCATACCCTCATAGCGATCCGCCATCGATAACACCTCTTTTCCACCGTATCATGCCTTCATGATGCGGCGTATTAATTACAGGAACTCATAGGAGGGCTCGGAATCCTCTTCGCATCCGGAGGAAGCCTCGGCATCTGTGGAACTTTCCTGAACAACCGATGCATTGTCTCGGAATTTTAAGATGGCTGCCTCCATCTCTTCGTACTGATCCATCTGTTTCTTCAGAAGATCGTTATACTGTTTTAACGTATTGAGCTTCTGGGGAATCTCTGTCTTGGACAGACGAATGTTGTCCTGCATCCGCTTTACGTTTTCCTGCAATTCCTTAACCCGTTTTTTCAGCTTCTCCTCAAAAGACGAGATCAACTGTAAACGAAGCTCCGCTATGGTATTGCTGATGGCCGTATTCATCGAGGAAATAGAAGTGGCAATATGCTGCTGAATTGCACGGTTTACCCGTCCAATATCCAGCTCGTCGTATTTGCTCAGTGCGTCGACACAGCCCTTGGTTCCTCCAACCAGTGTCCCGGCTCCCGCTCCGTACTGGGCACCTACCACTAATCCTATGGGGCCTCCTACGCACAACCCAATAATTCCACCTAAAATTCCGCCGACTGCTGCTCCGCCCATGGAATTCATGGTGATTTTACGTCCACCGGTCAACACCCGGTCCATCTTCTTTTTCTTCGGGAACACCACAACCAAGTCTTCATTTGGAACAAAATTTAATTGTTCCAGAGCGTTCTGGTTGATGTCGAGATCCAGGCCCAGCTGATTGTCGATTTTTTGCGCTTCTCCCTGTATCTCACTCTCAAGCCGATCTTTGATTCGAAGCATCCCACAACTGATTACATCGTTAACGGCGCTGATAACCTTAGAATATTCCGACTTCTGGCAGATCTTTTTATCCAGCTCCGCTACCATTTGCTCTAGAAGCTCCCGTGCTTCTACTCCGATATTCTGAATCTCAGCGTTGATATTATTCGACAAAAGGGAGTAAAAATAGTTTAACTGATTGCGCCATTCGGAACTCTTCTGCTGAAGATCCTCCATCCGCTTGATCTCCGCATTGAGCTCTTCGATGAGCTGCTCTGTTTTGCTCTGATCGGCATTGAGAAGCTGGTACTGGGCTGCTACGCTATCCACTATTTTCAGCAGCTCCTGTTTTACATCCACAAGAAACGGAAGAATCAAAATTTCAGCTCTCGTTTTTGCAATGGTCGTCCAGATGGCGCTTTCCAATTCAGGATAATTGCTGTTGACATACATGGCCTTACTGCCCTTTTCCAGATAGCGAAGCTTTGCCAAGCTGGAAACCGAGATAATTTGAATATCCTCTTTGGCAATCCCTAAGGTCTTATGGATTTTCTCACGATTGTCTTCTTCAATAATCGGATAATTGACGTTAGCATCTCTTTTGGTCAGAGGGAAGATAATATTTTTACAGTACTGATACCCTCGTTTTAAAAAGTCCAGTTCCGTCTCTGTCAGGCCGGAGCCTGCATCGCTGACAAAAAGAAGCAAATCCGCACTGGGTAAAAATCCATAGGTCGCTTCTGCGTGGGCGATATTCAAACTTCCCACTCCAGGCGTGTCTACAAATACCACGCCCTCTTTTAACAAGGGATTGGGAATAGAGATATTGAGCAGCTTTACATTTTTATAATTATCGGGATTGCCCTTTTCCGATACATAGTCTGCAATCTGTTCCCTGCCAATGGTTTCGGTGCGGTATCCTTCCTTACCCGGCGTCTCCAGATACACTTCTACCTTTTCCTTTTCTCCGTATCGGACCACCGTTACCACATTGGTACATACATTGACGTCGACGGGGAAAAGACTTTCCTTTTCATTGAGCAGAGCATTCAATAAAGATGATTTGCCGCGTCTAGCTTCTCCCACAGCTACTACCATCATCTCTTTTTTATCAAACGTCCCTATGATTTCCTGGATGGCCTGGGCTGATGTAGAATATCCCAGCTTTTCTGCCAACGTCTTACCCTGGGTCATCATAGTTTCCGCTTTATGCTTTAATTCAAAAAACGTTGCCATGTTCTTTTACCCTCTTTCTTTTTACAGATGACAAAAATAGGCGTAAAATTTCTTATTGATGCGCAAATACTGGGAATAATGTCCCGGCTCCATCAACCGTGAGAATAGGGCGATCATCTCCTTTTCCTCCTGGAAGGGACGCTTGTTAAGAATGGCCTCCACCATCTTATCATAGTAACCATACAGCTCTTTACACAATGCCTCATATTCTTCTTTTGTCTTTACATCCGCTAAGGCTTCATGTTTAAAATAGCCTGCCGGCTTTGTATAGTCCAAATCCCGCCATTCCTTCTGATAGGGATAGATGGTAAAATCCAATACCCGGTCCGGATTGCCGAGGGGAAGCGTCACGGAACAGAACAGGGGGTACAGCGCTGTCTTTTCCCTGCCGAGTAAACGCGAATAATAGGGGATCGTTATGCACAGTGTCTTGCCAACCTTCTGGATACACGGCCATCCGGATACCACTTCCTGTGGAACCATCCGTTTGCGCAGCTCGCTTTTATTGAATTTAGTGACAAAATCATAGATACAAATGTTGTTCATTTTCGTTTCTCCTTTCTCCGTTTACTGTGCATATGCTTCCACCATGAAGCAATTGCTATCCTGCCATGCGTCTATAAAGACATCCATTGGAACCATTGCACCACAGCCGTCTGCAACGCCTGAGTCGTTGAGAATCACCATGGGCTGGGATGGATTGCTATAGTCAATTCCGATCACCTGAACGGCATGATCGGCCTGCATTCCAGGGCCAAACATCTCGTGATCCGGGCCTTCCCAAAGCTCGCTGCTGTCAACCCCAACGATGACTTCTCCGCCGTTTTGCAGACATTCTTCAATATCGGAAATGGTGTTGAATTCACTCCGCTCCACACGCATTCCCATGGCTTCCAGAATATTGCCTGTATCGTACGCAAGGGTGCCGCCTTCCGGCGTATACCATCCGTTTTCCTCCGCCAGATCGCAAAGATCGGATTCCTCAAACTCTTTTCCCGTTAAAGTCTCCAGAATGAACTCCTGAGATGCCACTGCACAGCTGTTCTGGGATTCCTGGGGATGCCAAGCTTCCATCGCCTCAGCCGGGTCTCCTATCACACTGTCGGAATCGCTCTGGGCGGGATCAAAATTGTAATCGTAAACGGATCCACTTTCGTCCATCGTCATCGGTTCTAATTGTCCGTCGCCGTTGGTATCCATCCATTCGCTGACCGAATCAAATAGGCCGTCTCCGTCGAAGTCCTCCGCTACGGTTGTATAATCGATAATCCCGTCTCCATTAGTATCCATCTCTACAGTGGTATACTGATAATCCACGATGCCGTCCCCATTGGTATCCTGCGGGATGTCAGTCTGGATGGTATCAATATAACCGTCTCCATTTGTGTCCAGCTGTTGCTGCCACATGGTGGCGTCTATGATACCGTCGCCGTTTAAATCCAAATCCTGGACGGCGAGAATCCCATCGACAATGCCGTCTCCGTTGATGTCCAGCTCCTGTGTCAGAATATCGCTTCCCATCGGGGCTGATCCCAGACTATCCGCAATATCTGGCCCTGGATCAAGATCGATATCGTCCGACAGATCGTCTATTCCGAACAAATCTAGAAAACTATCAAACATCTTTTTTACCCCTTTCCTTTTGGTGTTTTCATTGTATCACATCTTATTTCTGCTGCCATGATTTTGACAAATTCGGATGATCTACCGGTAAATTTGGTCAGAACACCTTTTCAGAAGCCTTTTTCTGAGACAAGCTGATCTCATCTTGTTTCGTTTCATGCAGCAATACATGATAATCCGTGTATCGGATGGAGCCGTCTTTCTGGAGCCCGATGGTGCGGTCTCCTACCGCCCAGATCCCAATAATCCCTTGCCAGTCCTCCACGTTGCATTGGCCTAAATCATTGCGTCCTGTCGCGATTACCGTCCCATCGTGCTTAAGGCCAACGGTATGCTGACGTCCACATGCCACCTCGATGATACCACTCCAGTCCTTCACGTCGCATTGGCCATATCCGTTGGTCCCATAGGCCTCAGCCGTTCCATCCTCTTTTAAGCCTACTACCTGATATTCCCCTGCAGCTATCCGTACAATATCATGCCAATGCTCTACGTTATGAGTGTCGTTGTCTTTGGTCATGATGACAGTTCCATCCGATTTCAGTCCGACCGTCCGCGCTTCCCCACAGGCGATGGCTGTAATATCTCTCCATTTCCCTATGTTGCACTGGTTGTCGAAATTCCTACCGGTGGCTATCACTGTTCCATCCTCTTTTAAACCCACTGTATGCCAACGGCCGCAGGCAACCGCTTTGATATCCCGCCAATGATAAACGTCACATTGAGCATAGGTATTGTCCCCCACCGCCGTCAATGTCCCCGATTTCTTTAGCCCTATCGTATGCCACGCATTGCCGGCGATAGCTATAAGATCCTTCCAATCGGTTAATTTGTGTTCATACCCCTGCATTGTCCCGTCGATTAGCAATGTCCCATCTGACTTGATTGCAAAAATGCATCCTGCTGAAGCCGATACAAGCGAATTGTTCCGTTCACAGTATCTCTCTAGGATCCCCTTTTGAGGCTCCCCTCTCTTCTGTTGATTATAAAAACCGATGGCGCCTTGGGCTACAGCTAATTCTAAGTCTATTGAACTAAGTACCGGGACCTTTCCGGCAAACTGCCTTACCATCTTTTGTACCAACGGGATACGGCTTGTCCCACCAACCATCAGTATGGCCGACAAATCCGACACCGAAAGCTCAGCCGATTTTAGAATGCTACGGCAGACGCTGATGGTTTGCCCTACCAATGGCGCAATCATTTCATTGAGCTTTTCTGCCGTCAGCTCATAGGGAATCATATCCAGACCGAGCTCTATGTATTCCTGATAGCTTTCGGCAAAACTCAGATGGTGCTTTGCCTTTACCGCCAGCTCTGAAATCTGGCTTTCCAGACGCATCCGATACAGCGGCTTTTTATAAAATTCCCCTAGTGTATCCGGATCAATCTTTCCCAACATATCCTGATAGATCAAACGGTCGACATCGATTCCGCCGCAGTGCTCCAAGCCATCCGGTTGGGCCAACAAGGTAAACCTTTCATCTTCATACCGGATAATCGATACGTCAAATGTCCCTCCGCCAAAGTCATAGACCAACAAGGTCTGTCCATCCTCCACAAGTCCCGCCGCACAGTAGCTCATGGCCGCTGCCGTGGGTTCATCCACTAGCTCTACATTAAATAATCCTGCTGCCTTTGCCGCCGACAGGATCTTTTCCTTTTTCTTGTTCCCAAACGAAGCTGGATAAGTCAAGTACGCCTTTTCAATCCTTTCTCCATATGTTTTTTCTGCACGCGCTTTCATATGCCGGAATAATTCTGTATATAAATCCTCCGGTAAAAATTTCGACTGTCCCAACAGGATCGGAATATCTTGTCCTAAATCCCGCTTGAACTCCATATGAAAGTTCTGAGGCTTCACCTTCCGGCTGCTCATCGCTGCTTGGCCGACTAAAATATTCCCACTTTCCTCAATAAACACAGCCGATGGTAAGGAATATTTGCTCCCATACATGCTGGTTCCCGTACTGATATCCACCGGCTGCGCTTTTCCATCCGGCCCCATGATACAGATACTGGAATAGCTCGTCCCTATATCAATACCCACAATCATATTGTTCCTCTTTTCCGTAATTCGTCTCTTGGTGTTACGGTATTTTTATATCAAATGTCGCCCTTCCATTCGTCGTGTTCTTCCTGTCCTAAAACAGGGACCAGGGAAGGGTTCGAGTCGGCATCGGTGTGATAATCAATTTATCTTCGCCAAATAAATGGTACTCCATTTTACTGCGAAAATCCGTACATAAGATCGTCCCGTCTTTTTTGATCCCTACCGTTACGTCTTGTGACGCTGCGTTCAATTTGGATGTCACAACTGCAATGATGTCTTTCCATTCTGATACGTCACAGCGTCCGTTTGGATTGTACCCGGTTGCAACAAGCGTTCCATCTTTTTTCAGGCCTACCGTATGTTCTGTCCCACACGAGATGGATACAATATCCCGCCATTTACCTACTTCGCATTGGCCCTGGTTATTTCTTCCTGCAGCTACTACTGTTCCATCGGCTTTTAGGCCTACAATATGGTTGTTTCCTGCTTTTATGTTTACAATGTCTCTCCAAGTGTACACATCGTTAAACGCACCGTTGTCGTTGGAACCTGTGAAAATCACTCTGCCGTCCTTTTTTAATCCTACCGTAAAATCATAGTTACTGCCTGCTTCAACGGATACCATGTCCTTCCAGCCCTCTATATTGCATTGACCTCGGTTATTGCTCCCCGTTGCCGCTACAGTCCCGTCTTTTCGGAGGCCTACAATAAAATCATAGCCTACCGATAACGAAACGATATCTCTCCAGCTGTCCAGCTCCTTTTGAAAGCTGGTTGCAACTACTGTTCCATCTCTTCGAATCCCGGCCACAAGCCCGCTCATAAAGCAGGACGATATGTTGCTTACATCTGTCCAACCCAGATCTTTGGTGCCCTCGCGTGCTGTTATCATTACAGCCGTCCCATTGTCCTTTATCCCTACAATACCGCTCCATGGATTCCCCCCTATGGAAACGATGTCATACAAGCCGGCCTTCAAAACCTCCTCGTCCTCAGACAAAACAGTCCCATCCGGCATGACCGTCGTTACTTTACAGCCGCCTCCGTTTTTGGAACTGATTAAAATCAGGTCGTCTGCATGATCCCGGTAATGCCTTAGGATATTCTCCGGCTTCAACGCTTCTTCTTTTTTCCTTTGCTTACGCTGCTGTTCCTCCAACTTTTTGATCTCTTGTATCCCCTCTTCTGCTTGGATATCCCCTTTTTCTGCCGCCAAGCGGTACCATCTCATCGCTTCTTCATAACTCTGAGGTACACCGGTCCCTTCAAAATACCGCTTCCCTTGTTCATAGTACCCTTGAGCAACCTTTTTGTCAGCTTCTTTATCGTCTTGTATCCGGCAGGGCGGTTGACTTAGACGTTCTGTTTTCTCCACATCACTTTGCTGATCTTTCTCTTTTTGTTCTACCTGCCGTACATATGTATAGAATCCAATGGCCCCTTTGGCGACCGCCAATTCTAAATCTATTGAACTAAGCGTGTCAACGCCTCCCGCAAACTGCTTTACCATCTCCTGGACAAGAGGAACCCGGCTTGTTCCACCGACCATCAAAATGGAGGAAAGCTCTGAAATGGAAATGCCTGCTGTTTGCACAATTCTGCGACAGGCTACAATGGTTTGACCAATTATCGGTGCTGCCATACTGTTTAACCGGTCAAGCTTTAGACTATATGGCACCATGTCAAATCCAATTTGAATTTCCTCTTCAAAGCTCGTAGCGGAGCTCAGATGATGCTTTGCTTTTATAGCCAATTCAGCTAATTGAGTTTCTAAACGCATCCGATTCAACGGATTCTTATTGACCTGTTCCAGCATATCGGAATCGATTTTGCTCAGCATATCCTGATAGATCAGCCGGTCAATATCAATTCCTCCACAATGCTCTACTCCGTCTGGATGGACCAGTGGACTAAATTTGCCGCCTTCATATTTTATAATAGAGACGTCAAACGTCCCACCGCCAAAATCGTAAACCAGCAGGGTTTGTCCATCCTTTACTAGTCCCGCCGCACAGTAACTCATGGCTGCTGCTGTGGGTTCGTCCACCAGCTCAACGTTAAAGAGTCCTGCCGCTTTTGCCGCAGATAGGATTTTCTCCTTTTTCATCTTCCCAAACGAGGCTGGATGGGTCAAATATGCCTTTTCGATCGGTTGACTGCTAGCCTTTTCCGCACAGCTTTTCATATGCCGGAACAACTCGGTGTACAAGTCCTCTGGAAAAAAACTTCTATTCCCCAATAAAATCGGGATATTCTGTCCTAGATTCCTCTTGAACTCCATGCAGAAATTCTGAGGCTTTCGTTTACGGCTATTCATGGCTGCCTGCCCTACTAGAACATTTCCGTTATCCTCCACAAACACAGCCGACGGCAAAGAGTACTTGCTCCCATACATACTAGCTCCTGTGCTGATATCCACCGGCTTGGCCTTCCCATCCGGTCCCATCACACACATGCTAGAATAACTTGTGCCTATATCAATGCTGACAATCATGAACATCTCTCCTCTCCGCATCTTTTAAGCTCATTATAACAAATCTAGATACAGCTTTTACAGCATCCGAAAAAACGGCATCTCTCACGGCAAAAAAGGTCCGCTCCCTTTTATCAATCCCGTTTGATTGGTTCATCGACTATATGAACGACTGCCGTCTAATTTTCACTTTCATCCATAAAATTTTGATACCGCTCTTTGGCTTGAGCATACATCCTCCGGCTGATCCCTATTTCTTCGTTTGTATGAAGCATAAATACATGAGCTTTGGTATCCAAACAGCGAATCATATGCATATTTACCAGATAGCTCTGATGGCATCGCAGGAAGAATGATGGCAATCGTTGCCCGATGTCATCCAGCTTTGCGGTAAAGTAATATTTCTGATCACTGTTCGCACGGTATAAAGTGACTTTTTTTGCACTGCTCTCAAAATAACTGATTTCATCATAAGGGATCCGCATCTGTTCCCCTTCGTATTTAAACGAAAAATAGTATTTCTTCTGGATGGCTTGGTGATACCGATCCAATTTTCGGATGGTTTCAAATACTTCATCCCGATTCTCTGGATGCTCTATGTAGCCCGATGGCCTTAAAATAAGGGTCTGGAGGAATTTTTCTTTTGAACCGCCCAGATTCACCCACGAGGCGTTCAGATTCCTTCCTCTAAGCCAAGTTACCAAACGATTGGCTTTTTCAAATTCAGAAAAATCCAATAGATAAATGTCGTCCTGGCCGGAGGATTTCTTTAAATATGCCACTGCATTTTGATAGGTATAACAGGCCGTCAATTCAAACGTATGACGCACGTCATGAAAATAATGGACGACGGTTTCCTGAATCTTTTTCAATGTTTCAACATGATAATAAAGAATAAATACACGTATCATACTGTTTCTCCCTGGCTTTTGATTCAGTATACTTTTTCTTTTAATCGGTTTAATATCGATATATTTCTCCTTTTCAGAAGAAATTCCTCTTTTATTTTACCTTAAAAATGTGGAAATTTCCAGTTCTAAAACGACGTTCTTTTTCTATATCGTATTAAATTTTTATAAAAACTCTTTTTTATCCAAAATAGCCTAAAACTTAAACTTAGCTCATTTGGTCGTTTATTTAATAAAGTTTTTAGACTTTCATATTGCATAAAAGATATAAAAATATTATAATGCTATTAGCAAATTAGACGTAAATATGCCTGTGATTCAGGCGGCATCCGCCCAAGTTGCCTTACGTCTGTTTGGCAAACATTCCCTGTGGATCAACTTGCCCAATCGAATCGGAATCAACTTGCCCAATTATCCAAACAAAATGGAGGTGTCTTATAGGAAAAAGAAGGATCAATCTTGAAACATGGCCATCTAGAAAGAAGCAAAAAGGAGTGAAGACTTGTGAACATCAGAAAACGAGTGATGGCAATCTTGCTGTCGGTCATGATGGTGGTATCGGCAGTGTTGTCGTCGCCCATCACCCTGGCCGAGGACGACACAGGGGATAATCTGGCCCTGTTGCCGGGCAACAGCTTTTCGGCCAAATCCAGCGAAAACGGACGGGGTCCGGAACTGGCCTTTGACGGCGATATGTCCTCCCGCTGGGCCCAGGACGGCAACGGCGAAGCCGGACGCTGGGTACAGATCACCTTCGCTGAGGAACAGATCGTCAGCAAGACCACCGTTTATTTTGAATCCATGACCAAGGGATACGTGACCAATCCCGTGCTGGACGGCAAATTTGAAATCCAGTATTCCGACGACGGGTCCCAATGGAACACCTTGGTTCTGAAGGATTCCTTTACCAACGAGGAAAAGACCAGTAAAATCGTGTCGCTGTCCTTCGACCCGGTCAGCACGCGGTATATGCGCATCTATTTCCCCGAAAGCCAATTCTGGCTGAGCATCTATGAATGGGAGCTCTATTCGGGCATCACCATCGTTCCGGGCGACACCGGCGCATTGCAGGACCTGGTGGAGCAGGTGGAACCCAAGTATGTGGATACCATCCCCTCCCAGTTCAAGATGAGCGCCGTCAACAACTACAAAAACGCTTTGGACGACGCCAAGGACGTTTTAGCCATGACCATCCCTCCCGAACAGGCCGACATCGACGTAGTCTACAACGCCTTGGACGCGGCCGTCAAGGGGCTGGAGGACAACCGCACCGTCTTCCCCGACGCCCTCAAGGCCACCCCGGCGGAGGATTGGAACGAGCTCTTCAACAATCTGGACAACCCCGATGAGGACGATTGGCGCGCCGGCGACGGCATGGTATCGGTGCCCCTCAACGGCGTGGACGCCATCGGTAGCGGCGATGAAAACACCCCTACCGTGTGGATGTTCAGCGACAGCTACGTCTCCTCCTTCAAGGATTTGTCCCAGAGCCTGCTGCTCAACTGGCTGCAAATGCCCAACCACGTCTTTGCCGAATTTGACGGCGTAACGCCCGACAAATCCAAGCTGGAATTCATTTTCGGCGAGGGCGGCGACAAATCCAAATTGCGCAATCCCCCCACCGAGAACGACGAAGGCGGCACATCCAACGTGGTGCCTGAGATGTTCTGGATCCAGGACGGCATCGCCATCGGCGATCATTTGTACGTCCTGTCCGGCCACGAGGACGCCCTGGGCGGCGGCGAGTTCAAGACCACCGGCGTCTCCATGGTGAAATTCCCCATCGGCGAGGACTATCAGGTTGATTGGGCGGGCTATGAATGGCTGGGCTTTAAAAACGACCTGTTCAGCGATACCCGCATCTTCGCCACCAGCATCCTAGACAACACGGTGGAAAGCGGTATCGATCCCGAAAAGGCCGACGGTTACGTCTATCTCTACGGCGCGACCAACGGCGTCTTCGCCGAACGGTGCGCCGTCGTGGCCCGCACCACCAAGGAGAACATCGAGAATCCCGATCTGTGGGAGTTCTACACCGAAGAAGGCTGGAAGGTCGGCGCCAAGGATAACCTAGACGACACCAAGATCATCACCCCTCGGATGCTTCTTTCGTCCAAGGTGTCGGTGACCTACTTAAACAGCGGCATCTACGAGGGCAAGTACCTGATGACCTACACCGACGGCGCCTTGTCGGAGAAGATCGGGTACATGCTGGCCGACAATCCCTGGGGTCCCTTTGAGAATCCCACCATCTGCTACGTGGCCCCCGAGATGGAACAGTATCAGAACGAGCTGTATGAATTCGACAATCCCGACGCTTGGTACGTCACCTATAACCCCGTAGCCCATCCCCAGCTCTCCAAGGATGGGGAACTGCTCATCTCCTACGACTGCTATGTCTGGGATTCCAACAAGGATGAGAATCCAAATTGGCACGGCACCGAAACAAACGAGCATTATCGGGAACGTTTCTTCCGCCTGGATCTCAATTCTCTCCAGACGGTGGAGGAACAGCCCTATACCAATCTGGTGAGCGAGGGCAAACCGGTGACCTCTACCAGCGGGGACCATCCGGAATACGCCACCGACGGCGACGATTTCACCAAATGGGAATCCACCGGAGAGGAATCGGTCAAGCAGTTGACCATCGATCTGGAAGAACCCACCGTGGTGGGGCGTTATATCCTCAAACACGGCGGCCTAGCCATCGTCAACGACAGCGATAAGGACGCCCGCAATTATTCCAATACCCGCGCCTTTACCATCGAAGTCAGCCTGGACAACCAGAACTGGACCACCGTTGTGGACAAGCAGTACAACGCCAGCTTCCAGAACGACGAAAACTTCGATCCCACCCTGGCCCGGTATGTCCGGTTGAGCATCGACCAACCCACTCAGGGCACCATGAACAAGGCCTCCCTCTTTGAATTCCAGGTGTACGCCACCGATATGAAGTACTACGACCTGGACGATACCTTGGAGCAGGCCCAGTCCTTCCAGCAGGCAAACGATCTGAACCGTTACCCGACCTCGGATGTGGAAGCCTTCCTCGACGCCCTCGACGCCGCGAAACAGTGCGCAGACGACGAGGACGCCGCCATCGAGCAGAGGATGGAAGCGGCTTTAGACCTCCACAACGCCTTGGACGCCATCGCCGACATCACCTTTGGCGATGTGGATAAGGGCGTCAATCTGGCCTCCGGCAAGGACGTCACAGCTTCCAGCGGCGACCATCCTGAATACGCTATCGACGGCGACGACAGCACCGTCTGGAAGGCGGAAAATTCCGATCTTCAGTGGCTGAGCATCGATTTAGGTCAGCTCACCGCCATCGACCGGGTCATCCTTCATTGGGGACAGAGCTACGCCCGGTCCTATAACATCCAAGTTTCCCGCGACGGCGAAAATTGGGAAAACGTCTACGATATCTTCAACGCCCCCGGCGGCGTGGACGACATCTTCTTCGCCCCCACCGAAGCCCGGTATGTCCGGGTCTACGGCACCACCAAGACCGGCGACGGCGATACCCTGTCCGAAATAGAGGTGTACGCCCCCTACGACATGTCGGGAGACGCTTACGTCTCTGCAAGCTCTGCCGACGCCTCCCTTGCTGTGGACGGCGACGACGCCACCGCTTGGACCTCCGACGGCAAATCCAATCAGTGGATCGGCCTGGATCTGGGCAGCGTGCAGCGGGTCGGAAGCCTTGGGATCCACTGGGGCGACAGCTTTGCCTCCTCTTATAAGATCCAAGTGTCCGACGACAGTCTCACCTGGACCGACGCCTACACCACCCAAAACGGTCGGGGCGGCACGGAAACCGTCAACCTCTCCCCTATCACCCCCACCCACTACGCCACCGAGGACGGCACGCGGGACATCAACGTCCAGCACATGACCGCCCGTTACATCCGCCTTGTACCGATGGCCGGCGCTGGAGATGACTTCTCCATTGCCGAACTGGATGTGTACGGAAGTCCCGCCCTGGTCATTCCCGACACCCAAAACGACACCGCCATTTTGGAGGAAATCTCCTTAAACGACGGATGGAAACTAGCCCGCGTACCCGACATCGACGCCACTCCCGCCGCCGTATCCAGCCCCGGCTTTGATACGGACAACGACTTGTGGATCGACGCCGTGGTCCCCGGCACGGTGCTGACCAGCTACTATGAGGCCGGCCTCATCGACGATCCCTACTATTCCGACAACATGGATAAGCTGGATCAGGACTATTATAACGTCGACTACTGGTATCGCAAGGATATCGACCTTCCCGCCGACTACGCCGGTCAGCGCATGATTTTGAACATCGACGGCGTCAACTGGCTGTCGGACATCTATGTAAACGGCCAACCCGTGGCCAATCTCATGGGCGCCTTCAAGAGCGAGGAATTGGATGTCTCCCAGTACCTGGTGCCCGGCGAAGTCAACACCATCGCCGTCAATGTCCACATCTTCCCCACCGGCAAGGATGAGGACCAAACCAGATGGTCCCCCCACTTCATCAGCTCCGGCTCTTGGGACTGGATCCCCGCCATTCCGGGCCGCAACATCGGTATTGTCAAAGACGTATCGCTGTCCACCCGTAAGGCCGTGTCGGTGGATGCTCCCTTCGTGGCCACTGATCTGCCTCTGCCCAACACCGATTACGCCGATATCCGCGTCTCGGCCGATCTGCACAACAGCAGCAGTCAGGACGTCACCGGCGTCATCAAGGGCGTCATCAATCCCGGCAACGTCACCTTTGAGCAGGAAGTGACCATCCCGGCCGGCGATACCCTCCCGGTGACATTGGATCACGAAACCTTCCAGCAGCTTCGTATCCAGTCTCCTCTGCTGTGGTGGCCCAACGGCTACGGCGATCAGAACCTCTATACCCTGGATCTCTGCTATGAAATCGACGGCACCGTATCCCATTCCCAGCAGGTGACCTTCGGTATCCGCGAATACACCTACGACTATACCGACGATCCCGATCAGAACATGCAGATTTCCTGCAACGGCGTCCGCATTATGGCCAAGGGAGGCAACTGGGGTATGCCCGACGCTATGCTCTCTTGGGGCGATGAGGAATACGATACCGCCGTCAAGATGCACAAGGATATGAACTTCACCATGATCCGCGACTGGCTGGGCACCGCCGACTTCGACGCCTTCTACGAAGCCTGCGACAAATACGGCATCATGGTCTACACCGACTTCTGGATCCACGGCGCCTATGCGCCCGAAGCCTTCGGCGCCTTCCTGGAGAACGCCTACAACAAATTGGAACGGGTCCGCAACCATGCGTCAGTCGTCATCTGGTGCGGCGCCAACGAGTGGACTCCCGCCGGCGCACTCAATACCCTGTTGCCTCAAATGGCCGCCGAACTGGACGACACCCGTATCTACATCACCCAGTCCAATAAGGACGAGGTCAGCGGCGGCGTGACCTATGCCGTCAACGATCCCGCTTGGTACTACGACGCGGCCAAGGAATCCAAGGGCTTCACCACCGAGATCGGCACCCCCGTCATCCCCAACTACGAATCCATGAAGGAGATGATGGAGGAAGAATACTGGTGGCCTCCCACAGATGAATCCAAACCCTTCGGCAAGAACATCAATTACATGTGGCAGTACCACGACCTGGGCGGCGCCTCCGACATCGGCAACAAGGGCGCCGAGAAGTACATCAACGAGATCAACAACCGTTACGGCGAATCGGAAGGACTTGAGGAGTTCACCCTCAAAGCCCAGATGATCAATCTGGAGACCAACAAGGCTATGTTCGAGGCCTGGAACAACTACATGTGGGAGAAGTGCAGCGGCATCCTGCTTTGGATGAGCCAATCCGCATGGCCGTCCACCGTGTGGCAGACCTACGACAGTTCCTTCGACGTCACCGGCGCCTACTTCGGCAGCAAGATCGGCAGCGAACCCATCCACGTCCAGTACGACTACAAGAATCACGACGTCAAGGTCATCAACAACACCAACGATACCTTGTCCGGCGTCAAGGTGTTCACCGAAGTCTACAATCTGGACGGCACCCTCTACGACAAACTGGAAAATACCCTGGATGCTGCCCCGAACAGCGCCAATCAGGTGGTCAATATCGCCACCAGTCTCAACGGCGGCGACCTGTCCACCGTCCACTTCGTCAAGCTGACCCTCACCGATGCCGACGGCAAAGTGCTCTCCAGCAACTTCTACTGGAGAAACAAACGGGGTCTCACCGACTATACCGATATGGAGACCCTGCCCGACGTGGCCCTCACCGCCAGCAAGGAAACCACCGTCCAGGACGGCGTCACCAACATGAAGGTCACCCTGACCAACAACACCGATACCGTGGCCGTTATGACCCGTCTGAAGGTCATGAAGGGCGATACGGAACAACGCGTCCTGCCCACCATGTACGACGACAACTACTTCGCTCTGGTCCCCGGCGAGACCAAGGTGATCAACATCCAGTTCGACACTGAGGATGCCGAAGGCTATGAGCCCACCCTCAAGATGGAAGGCTTCAACACCACCGCCGCCACCATCGAGGAAGGCGAGAATTCGGCTTGGTACGCCACTTCCGTCGCCCAGCAGTCGGACGGCGAAGAGGGCGGTATCGACGTTCTGACCACCGTCGTAAATCCCACCGGTGCCCAGTCTTCGGCCAACGTCGTGGCTTCCGTGTACGATCAAAGCGGTAAGATGCTGTCCACCAGCATCCAGGAAGTCTCCTTTGCCGACGGTCAAACCAAAGCATCCCTGTGGTTCGGCGCTCTGGATACGGCCGGTCAGCAGGAGGGAATCGACGTCAAGGTATTTGTTCTGAGCGACAGTGCATCGCCTTTGACCAAGGCGATGGAACCTGTCGTCCAGCCGGTACGGGATCATGAGTTAAACGCCAATTTGGCCTTCCGCAAACCGGTGACGGCCAGTTCGGTGGGAGACAACAATCCTCCTGAAAACGCTGTGGACGGCAGCCTCAGTACCCGTTGGTCCTCCTCGTATAACGACAACCAGTGGATCATGGTTGATCTGGAGGAGGAAACCGAAATCTCCCGGGTGGACCTCTACTGGGAAGCCGCTTATGCAGATCACTATCGCATTGAGGTATCTACCACCGGCACCGATGACGACGATTTTACCGTGGTGTATGAGGACAGCCAGTCCACCGGCGGCAGTCAGTCCATCGACCTTGAGCCTGTGAAGGCCCGGTATGTCCGCATCTACTGCATCAGCCGCGCCACTATGTGGGGCAGCTCCTTGCATGAGATCGAAATCTATCGGTAGAAAATCCATTATTTTCTCCAAATCGATTGTTTCATCTTTTTCTTCTTCGTGCCCTGTAAAGGACACAAGTCAAAAAGAGCGGAAGCGGTTTTTAATACCGCTTCCGCTCTTGCTTTTCCTCTACTATTTAACACAAATAATCCCATTACAAATTAGCTACTTTTCCCTCTTGTGTCTATCGATAACCTTTGCTATAATAAATTTAGAACATACGTTCCAAATGGGCACAGATCAAATTGGAAATGTTCCTCAGCTTTTGTCTTATCTAATTTTTAGGTGAAGCCTTCACTATTAGCTGCCTAACGGCGGCTTTTTTCAGCTGAGAATTCCCAACACAATTGTAAAAATTTATCCAGAGTTTAGGACGTATGTAAAAAACAAAGATCGAAAGGAGAACTGCTATACCATGGAACCAAAAGAGTATTTAAAAAGATATCAAACTTCCAATCGCGAGATAAAGGCTCTCATGGATCAACGAAAACAATTGTGGGAGATGATGACCGAATTTTCTGTATCCGCCCCAAAGTCTCCTGTTAAAGACGATACTCCTGGTTCAATGAGGGACATGATATCGTCTAAGATAACAGATATGGATCAGAGAATCAAGTCCAGAATCGAAGCTTTACAAACTATAAAATATGAGATCGAAGATACAATTTCTCATCTACCCGATCGTCAGCGAGAGGTTCTTAGGCTCAAGTACATCAACGGTCTGACCTGGGAACAGATCGCCATCGAGCTCAACTATAGCTACCGCAATGTTTTATATCTTCATCGCAAAGCTCTGCAATGCATTCAAAAGTCTGCATAGCTTTTCACATAAGATATATGCTATCCTGAAGGCGGAAATTCGGGAAACATTTTTCCCACGTTGGATCCGCCGAGGGTTGCCATGGTCCTTTCGGCATTTTCATCTTCTCGCCCACAAACGTGCTGGAGGCGTTAAACTGCACGGGACATTACGGCCGACGGGCCAAAAACGCGGAGGCTTTGATGGCTGAAAAATTGACCAAACGGCATCAAATCAATAGTATTCCAAACGTCGGGTTCGACGGAGAGGCAAACGGCTGCCAGACTGAAAAACAGTCAGAATGTCCGGGGTGTACCGATCAATTGGTGCAGCTGACTCAAAAACAGTTGGATGATCTGATCAACAGAGCTTTTGCCAAAGGCGTCCGGAAAGGGAAACGTCAGATGGACTCCATCAAGCTCCCTTCACAAAAGCCATCGGCTGAGGATGATGTCTCACAAGTTTCGACACTTCTCCACAAAGCGAGGCAACAACTGCTTTTGGGAACCATCAAACAATTGGCCTCAGATCTTGGGATCTCTACGAAAGGGACAAAAGTCGCTTTAAAATTGGCTGATTTTTCCCATTGCATCCAGCAGGACGATGTGGCGGAACAATCCGTCAAAGAGATCTTATCCCAATTCCTCAAGGAGTATCCTGAATTCGCCAGAGAGGAAATGGGTGATGCCCTCTCTTGTAACCTTCAGCATCGTTTTAACCAGTTGGCGGACACGGTCGGATGGGGCCTTCCTTGTATCCCTATCGCAATGGTCGATGTCCCGGATAGGCATTCTTTGGAAAAACGAGGTTGATCGGTTCCAGCGATGTGCAGAAAAAAGACTTTTGTCAGAGGAATGGGATTATGAGTGTATATGACGATGTATTAGCGGCTGTTATTTCTCTCGCTGAGGAGACAAAACCTTACGCGTCCATTGTGATTGGGGCTGTTCCGCCTGCTGACGGCATCTCTATCGCCTGGACAGACGGATTTCCGCTCTCTGTCTTTCGCAACAAGAATGCAGTCATGGATATGACCGCCTCTCTCAACGGCAAGCATACCGATTATTCGGTGGTGAGCGACGCCTTGGGATGCATCCATGAGGCCCTCTCCAGACGAAAACAATATCCGGAATCAGAGAAATGGCAGATCATAGACATTTCTACTAAAAAAGCCCCTCATCCTATAAGTGAGGAGCAAACAGATCAATGTCTCTACGGCTCCAGCCTTAGGGTCAAATTTTATCTTAGAGGTGATTAAATGGGCAGATTGCTCACTATGTATGGCATTGAAGCCAGCATTAAAACCGCAGCGGAAGAGGAAACTTGGGCTCCTCTCGACGACGGCTTTGACAACGTCGCTGAGGCCCTGAATGAAACTGTCCAGCAGTACTATTTCCTCAAGGACAAGGGCTTTGCGAGAAACCACGTTACCGGTATGGCTCCGGCTTTTACCCTGACCGGCCGCCGTGTGATCGGAGATCCTGCACAGGATTTCATCTTTGCCGCCAAGTACAAACTGGATTCCAACCGTCAGACCCAGTTTAAATTGACCTATCTGGACAGCTCCAATAAAGCCGTCACCCTCACCTGTGACGTCACTCTCTGCAACATCCAGGAATGGTCCGGTGCCGCTACCGATGACAGCGCCATTTCGGTAGAAATCCGTTTTGACGGTGCTCCTGAAGTTTCCACTTCTCCCACCGTTTAAAATTCACCTGATATCTAGGACGCATCTAAGCCTATACTAGGACTTTTTAAGCTGTGAAGAGGGGTGTAGGTCACCCCTCTTTGTCTTTTGGAGGATGAGCTTATGGCAAGAATTGAAAAATCGAAACCTTTTGTGGATACCTTGGAACTGTCTGATGGAGAAAAGGATCTCCAGATTGAAATCAAATTGGATCTCAATTCCGTCGCCCACCGTTATCGCCCCTGCCAGATTGCTCTCGTGGAAGCTGAAAAACTTGCTGAACAAAATCCCAATGACCCTGCCTGTTTAAATGCCTATGGTGAGGCTATTTGCAGCATGTTTCAGCTAATATTTGGAGAAGTGAATACGGAAAAAATTATGGAGTTCTACGAAGATGATTACTCCACCATGCTTCTCGATCTTATGCCCTATCTGGCACAAACCATTGTGCCGGCACTGCAAGCCGAACGGGAACGTAAAATTTCCCAGGCAAAACACGCCCGGCGTTTTCTGCGATGATCTCCCCTCTGTATCTCCCTCTCCCTACTTCGATCTCCTACCGGGGCCGACGGTATCGGTTGCGACCTTCTTTTGATCGCGTCTTGGAAGTATTCGATGTGTATGGAAAAACAGATTGGGATGACGAACAGAAATTGCAATACGTCCTTTGGCTGCTGGCGCCTGGCGCTAAAAGATTGTCGTTGGAGGATAAGGCTAAGCTGTTGGAGCAATTGTATCAACTGCTGTTGGACACTCACAATAAAATACCCAGTGGTTCCAAATCAATCGATTTCTTGCAGGATGCTCCCTACATCTACGCCGGTTTTCGTCAAGCCTATGGAATCGATTTATACGACGTCCAAGGAACACTCCATTGGATCAAGTTTTTGTCCCTCTTCCGAGCCCTGCCGGAGGATACCCGTATTATGGAAATTGTGGATATCCGTACCCGGCCCCTCCCCAAGCCGAACAAGCACAATGGAGAAGAAATCCGAGCGCTACTTAAGGCCAAAGAGGCGTATAAATTGACCATCACACAAGCCGAAAGGGATGCACAGCTCATCAAAGGTCTGCGCAGTATGGCGTCGGTTTTGGAGGGTATGGCTCATGGATAAAGTGAAATGTCCTTATTGTGGATATCGTATGCCCATCCGGATGCTGCCCGACGCCTATTGCAAAGGCCTTTTGGTCAAATGCAAAGGGCGAGGATGCGGAAAAATATTTGAAATTAGATTACCGGTCAAGTAGTGCCATGCTGTGCCGATGACCACCAAGGTGGTGAATTCGTTGGCAGATGAAGCAAATAGAATCCCTTATAGAATCGAGATTGACAACAGCAGCTTGAATCGGAGTCTCGATGACGTAGAAAAACAAATTAACAAAAGGGTAAATCAGGTCGAAAAAAACGTCAAAGAGACGGCAAAATCCGTGCTTTCTGAAATCAGCAGCATCTCCCAGGAAAGCTCGAATGAAATGAATCGCATTGGGGACTCGGTCAATCATCTGAACACGTACATGGACGATATCCAAACCGATTCTATTCTAGTGATCCAATCGTCCAGTGAAGAGGCCTCTGAAAAGGTGGACGAATTGGGAGACAGCGCCGAGGAAACCGGCGGTAAATTTGAAGGGCTCAAAAAGGCTGGGAAACTCGTAGGCAGCGCTTTTTCAACCATTGCATCGGCCGCTGTCGATGTCGGTTCAAAGGCCATCTCCAGTGCCACTGATTTGGACAAGGCTATGAACCAGTTTGCCGCATCCACAGGCATCGGCGAGGAATCCATCGGCGCGTACGAAGAGACTCTTAAGTCCATCTACGCCAACAACTACGGTGAATCCTTTGAGGATATCGCCAGTTCCATGGAGTCGGTATTGCAGCATATGGACGGGCTGGACAATGCGGATCTCCAAACCATAACCGAATCGGCGCTCACTTTACGAGACGTGTTTGAATATGACGTCGGCGAATCGGCGAGTGCTGCTTCGGCTATGATGAACGAGTTCGGCATCTCGGGTGAACAGGCCTATGATCTGATCACCCGGGGCGCTCAGAACGGATTGGATTCCTCCGGCGAGATGTTGGGACTGATTTCAGAGTCCTCCGGCCAATTTGCACAGGTCGGTCTAAGTGCCGACGATATGTTTCAAATCATTCAAAACGGCGCCAATGCAGGAGTAACTGATCTCAGCAAGGTGGGAGACGCCGTAGGACAATTGGCTCAGAATGCGGTGAACGGATCGGAATCTACTAGAGCTGGATTTGAAGCCATCGGTTTAAATGCCGATGAAATGTCCGCTAAGTTCGCCGCCGGTGGAGAAGCCGCCAAAGAAGCCTTTCTTGAGACAAATGAAGCCTTGGCAAGTATAGACGATCCTTTGGCTCAGAGTCAGGCCGGCATCGCTCTCTACGGCGATATGTGGGGGGATCTCGGCCCTGATGTGATCACTCAGCTTTCAGACATCACAGATGCGACCTATGACGCCCAGGGTGCTATGAGTGAACTCCAAGAGACCAAGTACGATGACCTTGATTCTATGTTTGATGGTCTCAGCCGCTCTGTGGATGTCCTTCTCATTCCTCTGGGTGAAAAGTTGATTCCTTTGCTAAAGGACGTCATCGATGCGGTCATGCCCGCTATCCAGAACTCTTTGGGTCCAATTGTCGAGCAAGTGGCCTCCTTTATCGACACCCTCACCCCTTTGATCACCGAAGTACTGCCCCAGTTTATCTCCATTGGAGAAACCTTGACAGAGCCTTTGATGGCTGGATTTGAAGCGGCTATGCCGGCCATCGAAAAGGTGGTGGAAGTATTCGCCGAACTGGCCGGGACAGTCCTTCCAATCCTGGCGGAACTGTTCGCCCAATTGATGGAGCCGTTGGGTAATCTGGTGACGGCCATCATCGAGCCGTTAGGTGATTTATTATTAGGCATCATCGACCCTTTGATGGAAGTCATCGAAGCTATTATGCCGCCTCTCATTGACTTTATCAATCAGCTTATCCCGATTTTTTCTGAAGTCGTAGAGGCTATCTTCCCATCTCTGGTGGAGATTTTCAGTCTCATCGCAGAGCCCTTGGCGGATCTGATCGATCAGATCTTACCTATGATTTTGGATTTTATCCTCCAGCTGCTCCCCCCTATCGCCGATCTGGTGGAACAAATCATGCCGGTGCTGGTGGAGGTCTTTGAAACGCTTATTCCTCCACTAATGGATTTGATCAGCGCTATCCTCCCCCCTTTGCTGGAGCTCTTTTCCGCTTTGATCGACCCTTTGATGGAAATTTTAAACGCCATCATGCCCCCTCTGATCGAAATCATTCAAGCATTGCTCCCTCCCATCCAGTCTATTATCGAAGCGCTTACTCCTCTAATCGAACTGTTCATCAATCTGATGATCCAGGCCATCGAACCGATTATGCCTATTATACAGACATTAATCGAGTTATTTACAAACAATCTTTCCGGCGCTATTAGTAACATTACATCGGTATTAACCCCTGTGATCGACGCTTTCAAAAATCTGATCGATTTCATTCAAAATATCTTTACCGGCAATTGGGAAGGCGCATGGGAAGCCGTACAAAATATTTTCGGCAACGTCTGGGAAGCCATTAAAAATCTATTCAAGACGCCGGTCAACTGGATCATTGATGGCATCAATGGTTTTCTCAGCGGCATTAACAGCATCAAGATTCCCGATTGGGTACCTTTGGTCGGCGGTGCCAGCTTCAACATCCCTTTGATCCCCAGACTCCAGAAGGGCGAAGATTTCGTCATGGGCAACTGGCAACCAGCCTTTCTTGACTACGGAGAACGTGTATTAACACGGGCTCAAAATATCAGATTCACTGCATTAGGTGGCCTGGAAGGAATGGAAGCTGCATTGTTTGGCGATTTGTCGGTAGGACATTCTATGCCCATTGTTGTCCAATCGTCTACCCCGGTTTATTTGGACGGCAAACTGATCTCTGCTGCTGTCACCCGTCATCAATTTGACGCCGTGAAAGTGAGGCGGTTCAAATGATTCAGGTGTACATCAATCAACAATTGCGCCAAGATGTGGCTATCGTCACCGGAGGATCCCTAGAGGAATCCTCCGCACATGCCACATCGTCAGCCGTCTCTATACAGGTGCCGGTGAAGTCCGACGATATCAAGGAATGCGATTATCTTCAGCTCTTTGACAATGGTGAAAATGTCTTTTCCGGCATCATCTTAAAGAAAAGCCAGCAGACTTTTGACCGTCCACTGAATTGGCGTATCTATGACCTTGAAATGGCCGGCAATTCCGATTTGGTATCCACTGTGTTTGTAGACTTGGCCTTCCCCGCTGGATCCAGCATCCAGCAGATACTATTCGGCAACCATAGCACACAATCTTGGTACAGGGCTTCCTCACCTGAATTTCCAGGAATCTTCGAGGAACGCATTGCGAGAGAAAATATCTCTCTGGGAACTGTAGACGACTTTTCCTCCTTTATCCTAAGTGATCCGGCCTATCTGTGGGGACGGTATGTATCCGATGTGCTTAACGATATGGCGGACATCGCTTCAGCTTGGTGGGAAATCACCCCGGACCGTGTGTTCAATATGCGGTTCTCATCCAATCGGGACATCCATCCTGTTCCCTTGGATGAGAATTCCGAAGTATTCAATCTGTCGGTTTCTAAGGATACTCTGACCTATTACAGCGCCTGCCGCGTTGTAGGCGGAACAGGGACGTCCAGAACATTAAATGTAACCGTGGAAAGTGATGCACAAGCACACACGGTCACAAGTATCTGGCGTGAGGACGAGGCAACTCTGACATCCCAGAGTCCCCTGCGTTCAGCGGTATCCATTAGTCAGCTGGAGGACGGGCATGCACCATCCGATCCGACTATGCTGGGGACTATACAAGTTGGATACAAAGGGTTACACGACGACGACCCCAATTACCAAGCCCTCATGACCTCTGGCGGCAACTCCATTGAACTGAAGGATGGTTATCAATTCTTACCTTTGTCGGATACCAACCGGATAACAGTTCAGGGCGTGGTGTTCGAGATCGACGTATATGCCCGCATCGTCGATCCTGGGCTTACAAAGCAGATTGCAGCCCAGCGGGGTGGGTCTGGCATCATCGAGTATACCATGGAGGACGACTCTATCCAGGATTTCGGCACGGCTGTGGAAACAGCTCAGACCTTTCTCGCCAATCACGCTCAGCCGGTGGCCGAAATCTCGTTTTCTTGTTTTTATCGTGTCCCTGTAGGCAAGTTGGTGACAGTTAACCTACCCTATTACGGGATCTTCGGCAACTACCAGGTTACCAAGCTTGTGGCTACAACTGTATTAGACCGGGACGATCAGTCCGTTCTTCAATACGACATAACCTTGTCCAACGAGACGTACCGGGATCCCTACAAAGAACTCTGGTACACGCCAACCACCACTACTTTTGCTCTGGACAGCGGTCAGGCTGCCGAAGATGGATTATACATTGACAACAAAATCAATGTCAAATCTTATATCACCGCCTATGCCAGTGAGATCACTACCTGGTCTCTCATCCAGACACGCGCTGCATCCTGGGAAACGTTTGAGGACATTTATCCATCCTGGCAAATGCTGCAATCCTCTTCCAATCCCTATCCATGGTCAGCCATCCAACAGCGCTTTTCTTCTTGGAAGATTTTTGAAGGTATCGTGATTTCTTGGGCCTGGTTAGAACAAATACAATTGGAGTGGTATTATTTGGGCAATTATTTGACTGCATACGGCAAAAAACAAATCTTAAACTATCTCTCCGGTGAAAATCCCGCCGTTTCCACCGACCTATGGGGTGATATCTTAGTGGCTGACGCAAATGGCGGTACAGAGAAGTTCTCTCCAGAAGATGTATCTATGACCAATAATGGCGGTACCGCCACTTATGTCCTGTTGCCGTCGGATGCTATGTATCAGATCGGTAAGATTATTGTGCCAGAAGGCAACGTCGAAAATGGATCCCCCATTCTCTCCGCAGATGTGGATATCGATCACCGCTCCGACAATCCTCGGGGACAATTTTCTCTGACCATTGCCGTCAGGACTACCATTGAATAAGGAGGCTTCTATGTCTTACAATTCGAGTACAGAAAACTTGGGATTGCCGCAATGGATTCTTTCCGATCCGCCTCAAATGTCGGATTTTAACAGCGCTTTTTCTGCCATTGACGCAGCCTTTGACAAGACACTGGCTTACAAACAGGATCTCACGACTGAGGATTTGGACGATATCCAAATAACCGGTATTTATGTACAAAACTATACCTCCAACGCTACCACCGACCGGCACTATCCTGTGAAAGCCTCCGGATGTCTCATGTGCATCGGGGGCGAGAACAAGGCCTATCAATACTATATCTGTCAAAATGAAGGCTGCATCTGGATGCGACGCTATAACTCCAAGTCTTGGAGCGACTGGGATCAAATCTATCCATCGGTGACCAGCGGCAGCAATGACAACGGTTCTTGGATTAAGTATCCGGATGGTACTATGATTGTCACTCAGAAATATGACATCCATATGGCTGCTACTACCTATGCCTATCTGGGCGATTACATAGTAGAACATTATTTGCAGTCAGACCCACCTGATTTCCCAATAGCTTTCATGGATGTACCTTACTGTACATATAGCTTAGAGGGTGCATGGACATTCTGGATTGGCAATAATACACGTGCAGGGGGATCTCCTGCTACAACTACACATTCTGCACGGCTATCATTATTGCGTCCCAAAGATACTACACTTGTAACAGAATCCATTACGACCATAACTGTCACAGCTATCGGCAGGTGGAAGTAAATCTGCCGATTAACCTATTTAAAATTATCCATTTGTCAAAGAGTAAAGCAAAACCCGCCCTATCATAAATGATAAGGGCGGGTTTTGTCGCCTTTGAGATACTTTTCCATGATCGAAATAAAGAATGGTTTTTACACGAGGAGTTAAAAACCTTTTTATCACTCACAATCAGAAATCTTGC
Source organism: Solibaculum mannosilyticum (assembly GCF_015140235.1). Lineage (GTDB taxonomy): Bacteria > Bacillota > Clostridia > Oscillospirales > Acutalibacteraceae > Solibaculum > Solibaculum mannosilyticum. The sequence goes on from NZ_AP023321.1 coordinate 1,486,560, forward strand.
ACATTCTCTTAAAATTCAAGCCTCTAATTGGCAATGTTTTACCGATACACTAACAACCTTACCTTCGCATGTCCCGCTGATGGTGACGGTATCCCCTTCCTTTAGATCGGCAAGAGAATCCTTATTTTCCTCATCAAAATAACACTGGACTCCTAACAATGCATACTCATTACGCTCGTCTGCAAGCATTACGTAAACCCGATCAGCTACATCTGTCCCAACGCTCTTAACTACACCGGTGATTTTGAGCAATTGATCTTTGTATTGATCATCCGCCGCTACTTCATTTTCTTCGTAGGCTGTAATGATATCGACAGCTTTTACCTCAACTGCTTGAGGCGCCGAACTGGTTTCACTTTCGGCTTTCTCTGAAGAAGAGGAACTTACCGGAGCAGTAGAGCTTACAGAACTAGAAGGGCTAGAAGAATCTGACTGGGATGATTCACTATTTTTTGAACCCGATACTGCGCCGATAATTCCCACCACAACGACAACGACGATCAACCAAAACCACCATTTTTTATAAAACGGTTTCTTACTCTTAGCGTTTTCCATATCTATTCTCTCTTTCTCTGGTAGTCATCTGCTGGAATCCACCTCATTCTCCCAACAGATCTGTATTCAGTATACCATTGACTTGAAAGTTTGTATTATGCCAAGAGCTTAATTTCCCACATTTTCTTTAGGTGGATGCACTAACCTCACTTAGGATTTTCTGAGCCTCCGGTGAATAAAATATATGTGCTAAAACATTCAATAAGATTACAATAATCACCAATGCTACCGCACACAGTACAATCCCTAGAACCTTGCGGCTAGTCTTCGGAGACCGAAGCAACGGTATCTTTTGCCATACATAAAAAAGATTCATAGAAAGTACTGCAGGAAAAATCACAAAGGGGAGATATACAAGTCTGGTGAGGATGTAGTCCAATGTCGTTACATCGTAGGCCTTTGGCTCTAGTATAATAAGGGTCATGATTCCCCAGACAATCCCTAAGATGACTTTTGTTTTCTTTTTACTGGGAGAATGACGCTGTGCCCTTTTCCCTGCAAACGCTGTATTAGCATCGCCACTGTAAACTGGTTCCTCATTTTCTTTTGTCCATGCATTATGGTTGTTATTTGTAGTTCTGGTATGAGGGCCGGTATCTGCAGATGTTGTATCACGGTTTGGGATATCTGTCTGATCCTTTCGATTGAAACTGTCTGCCCTTGCGTTGGAATCCGACGATCCTGTATGTCCTCCGTTAAAGCGGAATCCAGATGGTCTGGTCCAGGTACTCTGCTGTCCCGAAGGTCGGGCAGAATTTTGTGATGGATGAATCAAATCCATTGTCTCTAATTCCCTTAGGATTTCCTTTGTGGATCGGTAACGGTTGGCCGGATCAAACGCCGTACATCGCTCAATGATGGGCATCAGACAATGGCGTTTATTGTTGCCGATCAATTCTCGTATCACAACGCCCAGGGAATAGATATCCGAACGGCTGTCAGTCTGTGAAAAGCCATATTGTTCTGGAGCCGCGTACCCCTCTGTCCCCATATAAACCGTATCTTTCTGGGAGCTTTGTTGATGTTTTCTTGCGGCGTCAAAGTCGATGAGCATCACCTTGTCTCCACTGAGAATGATGTTGGACGGTTTGATGTCCCGATGAATAATGCCTTTGGAATGAATCACATCCAGAGCCTCACAAAGCTGTGTCAGTATATGAAGTGTTTCTGCAAAAGAGATCGGGGTACCATTCTCCATTCGTTTTGACAATGTCTCCCCTTGGACGTATTCCTCCACCACAATGGTGTCTTCTTGATCCCGTATCACCTGAAAAATCTTGGGGAAATGAGGGCTGGTAATCTGCTGAAGTATGTTATAATATTCCGCATTGGTGTGGTAAAGGACGCGAAGTATTACATCTCGATTGGTCTCCAGATCCTTTGCCAGAAACAGGGCGCCTTTAAAAGTTTCATTGATCGCAGAAATAATAGGATAACGTTGTTTCCAGTCCAACCGGATCCCCCTCCCTTAAAAAACTCTTGTAAAAAACAGTATATCATGTTATGCTTTTCCCGCGCAACATCTTCCCTTATTCCTAAGAAGGAGTCTGGATTACAATGAATAAACCGACCAATGAGTTGATGCAAATGCTCCATACGGAAGAGCAAATTGAAACCTATTTATCTCAAAACAAAGAGGAATTTTTGGACGTCCCACTTTGCAGCTATCTCAATCAATTACTGACAAATTATGCCGTGCCTAAAAACGAGGTTATTAAGCGTTCGTGCTTGAACCAGATCTACGCCTATCAGATTTTTGCCGGCACAAAACATCCTACTCGAGACAAGCTCATCGCTTTGATTTTTGGTTTTCCGCTGCACCTGGCCGATGCACAACGTCTGCTCCGGGTGGGACAGGTCAGCGAGCTCTATCCCCGAAAGAAGCGGGACAGCATCATTCTTTTCGGTCTACAAAAGAATCTGTCCATTCAAGAAGTGGATGATCTCTTATTTGAATTGGGCGAAGAAACCATTGTATAAGATCCCCTGCAGGAGAATCGTATAAGAATATCCCACAGATCCATGGATTCGTGCATCTGTGGGATATTTTTTCATAGTCCGCTGCTTGGAACTTTGAATGGTTCATGGGAATATACTGGGATAGACTATCATAAGAAAGTTGGAATGAAAGATGTCCCAATCAGATTATCGTTGCTGCGGATGCCACAATTCCAATTGTTTTTGTCCCTCTTGTCATCCCCCAGCCGGATGCATAGGACTTACCGGGCCAACCGGAGCTACTGGTCCCACTGGGCCTATGGGGACTGCGGGACCTACGGGCCCAACCGGCGTCACCGGGCCCACTGGGGCAACCGGACCTATGGGATCATCCGGAGCTATTGGGCCTACGGGTCCTGCTGGCTCCATCGGACCCATAGGACCAACGGGGCCAACAGGGCCGACAGGAGCTATGGGGTTAACGGGTCCAACTGGATCTGCTGGACCGGTCGGTCCTATCGGGCCAACTGGGGCTACCGGAGCGACTGGAGCAACGGGAGCGACCGGTCCTATGGGAGCTGTGGGACCAATAGGCCCAACCGGTATTACCGGTCCCACTGGAGCGACCGGGCCCATGGGATCATCCGGAGCTATCGGGCCTACAGGTCCTACTGGATCGACTGGGGCAACCGGGCCAACCGGGCCTACGGGAGCTATAGGAGCCATTGGGCCTGCCGGACCTACGGGAGCTACCGGTCCAACTGGTCCAACCGGTTCTATCGGATCTACTGGGCCGGCTGGCGCCACCGGAGCCACTGGGCCGACAGGAACCATTCCCGACGATATTTTTGCCTCCTATATAACCTTCCAAGCCCTCTTTAACAATGGAGATCTCGTTGCTTTCAGCCCTGTCGTCACGGATCCCACCGGCACCATTACACAACCAGATTCACAGCACATTGTGCTTGCTCCTGGGTACTATCTAATCTCCTATAAAGTATCGGTGATCCTTAGAACCCCCGGCTATATCCAAATAACCCCCACTTACAATGGATTACCACATCTTGAAACCGGTGTTTATTTTGCCACTCCCAATAATTCATCCAGTGCCGGTGGATCAGCTTTTATCATTCTTTATGCCCCTTCTCAGACTACGTTTACTTTGACTTATTCCAGTCTTGTCACAGCAGTCGACGGCAACGTCAATTTGACTATTTTGAAGCTGCGCAGGACGCCATAAAGGCCATTTCTTCCCCCCTCCAGGACATTTTTACAGATGTCCTGGAGGACTTTTTTATGCAGAAAAGGGAGCGATTCAAACCCTTCTTTTTTCAAAAGATTGACTGGAGAAAAAAACGTGTTATGATTTTGTTATAATGATATTATTCTTGCTGGTTATAGGAGGTATAATCTTATGAACAAGCTAAATATCTGGATGGACTGTGATCCGGGTATCGATGATGCTGTGGCTATCGCTATGGCCGCTGCCAGCAGAGATCAGCTGAGTCTTTGGGGCATCTCGACCGTAGCGGGCAATCAGACCAGCGACCGGGTGACAAACAATGCCCTTCAACTCACTGCTTTTTTAGGATTGGATAACATTCCTGTCGTCCGGGGCGCAACAGAACCTCTTATACGGAAATTGGAAGTGGCAGACGATATCCATGGAGAAACCGGATTAGGGCATTGCCGATTGCCTTCCATCTCTAAACAGCCAGATTCAGAAAACGGCATCCTATTTATGCGGGATTGCATCATGCATCTTCCCGGTCAAGAAAAAATGGTTCTTGTGCCCACCGCTCCTTTGACCAATATTGCATTGCTTTTTAAAGTATTCCCAGAGGTAAAGGAACGGATTGATCAAATTGTTTTAATGGGAGGTTCTTCTGCCGGAGGCAATGTTACACCAAGCGCAGAATTTAATATCTGGACGGACCCGGAAGCTGCTGAAATCGTCTTCCACGCCGGTGTCCCTATCGTGATGTGTGGGCTGGATGTGACCAACCACTGCGGACTGGATCGCAATCAGGTAGAGGAACTGCGGTGTAGCAGTAACCCTGTGAAACATGCCTACGGGGAGATGCTTCAATTTTATTTTGATTCTACCGAATATCAGAGCAAAGACCTTGTCTGCATTCATGATGCCGTTACCATTTTGTATCTTACCAATCCAGAACTCTTTCAAGGGATCTATGTCCCTGTCGATGTAGACTGTACTTCCGGCATCAACCGCGGTATGACGGTCTGTGATAAGAGGGGTTATGAGGGATCGGAAGATCAGTCGGTTTTATTGCTCAACCAAGTGGATTTGGAGGCGTTCCAACACGTCTTATTGGAAAAACTGAGTTACTTTTAATCTGTCAGATATGCGCAGCACATGAAGACCCCCTCTTACGAAAAGAAAAGGAATCGGATATTATGAAGATTGATACCATTTTATTTGATCTAGATAACACTCTATTTGATTTTAATAAGGCGGAACGGATCGCTTTGACAAAGGCACTGCTTCAGATGGGAGCAGATCCAACAGAGTCCGTCTTGCACCGATTCAGCCAGATAAACCTGGCCCAATGGAAACTACTGGAACAGGGAAAATTAAATCGCAATCAGGTTAAGATCCGACGATTTCAACTTTTATTTGATGAGTTGAACCTAAACTGTGATGCAAAAGAGACTGCAAAAGTCTATGAGTCTTTGCTGGGGATGGGTCATTATTTTATGGAGGGGGCTGAACAAGTTCTGCGTACTCTCTCCCCTCAATACCGTTTGTACCTGGTCACAAATGGGACGGCAAGCGTTCAAAGAAGCCGGATGAAAAGCGCCAAGTTAGAACGATATCTAAAAGATTCTTTTATTTCTGAAGAGATCGGATTTGATAAACCTAGTAAGGAATATTTTTCCCACTGTTTTCAGCACATTCCAGGATTTCAAAAACAATCTACCATTATTGTTGGAGATAGCCTGACTTCAGACATTCAAGGCGGTAAGAATGCCGGTATCCGAACGGTGTGGTTTAACCCATCTCATGCATCCAACCCCTCCGATATCATCCCAGATTACGAGATTGCATATTTAAAAGATCTTCCTGAGCTGGTTCAATCGATCTAGACAATTTTTTAAGTAAGATAGATAAAAAATGAAAGCCGTGGGCTGTTATACAACAGTCCACGGCTTTTTTACAATTCACTAAGTATTCCTATCTGACCAGGAATACTAAACCATCAACGTCTTCTTTTTTCTCATAAGCTCTATACTTCCTCCGGCCACACTTCTTTTGCCATTCGAAACGCCGCCCATGCTTTCGGCCAGCCTGCGTAGAAAGCGGCATGTGTCAAGATTTCCGCAATCTCAGATCTGGTGATCCCGTTTTTCTTTGCGCTCTCCAGATGAAATCGGAAAGATGAATCCGTAAGTCCCTGCGACATCAATGCTACCACCGTTACAAGGCTGCGGTCGCGTAGGGACAGTTCATTTTCCCTGCTCCAAACCTCTCCAAATAATACATCGTCGTTCAACTGCGCAAATTTAGGAGCGAATTCTCCAAGGGAATCTCTGCCTGCCGTCTGTTTTACTGCCATTTCCTGTATCCTCCCTTTGTTTATTTCAGTTTTTCATACTCTGTGTCTGATACCGGTTCACACCATTCATTCTTCGTCTCTTCGCCGGGGACTTCAACCGCCAGATGTGCAAACCAGCTGTTTGGTGCAGCCCCGTGCCAATGTTTTACGCCGGCCGGAATCACTACCACATCGCCTGGATGCAGCTCCCTCGCCTCCTTACCCCACTCTTGATAATAACCTCGGCCTATCGTACAGAGCAGAATCTGTCCTCCCCCGTTTTTGGCCTGGTGGATGTGCCAGTTGTTACGACAGCCTGGTTCAAAGGTTACATTTCCAATGGCCACTCCCTCGGTCGTGAGCATATTGAGATAGCTTTGTCCTTGAAAATACTGAGCAAATGCCGCATTTTCCTTCCCCATGGGAAATACCGCTCTATTTGCCAATTCTTCTTTTGTCATGATCCATTACCTCCCATTGTTTTTTAACATATAGCCCTGATAAACCGTAAAGGCACAGCCCTCGGTCGCTTTTGCCGACGCTGTTTCTCTATCCTCTCACTTGCCGCTGAACACCGGGAATATACTGAATTCTCCATAATCTTTCAATGGTTCCATCGATTTCAGCGTTTTCATATCCTGCTCGGAGATTACAAAATCCAGCTCTGCATTCTGCCTCATGTGCATTGGATTTTCTGTTTTCGGCAGGGAAACTGCACCAAGCTGTAACGTATAGCGGATACACAGCTGTGGAACACTCACGCTATACTTCTTAGCCATAGTTGCTACATCCGGATATTTCAACATCTCGCCGTGGGCAACTGGAGAATACGCCTCCACTAAGATCCCTTTCTTTTGGCAGTAAGACATCAAAGCAGCAGGGGTATTTCCGATATGTACCAGAAGCTGATTCACCATCGGGACAATCGTGCAGTCTGAAAGAATATTCTCCAGATCCTGCTCCTGGAAGTTGGAAACACCAATTGCGCGGAGTTTTCCCGCCTTATAAGCATCTTCCAATGCCCGCCATGCTTCCCGATTTCCTTCTGCATAGTCCCCACCGCGAAAATCTGCCCACGGTTGTGGACTATGGATCAGCATAAGGTCAATATAATCCAGACCAAGCTTTTTCAGAGAGCTATCGATAGCCTGTATCGCTTCCTCATAGTTCTTTACCTCTGCTGCCAGCTTTGTAGTGACAAACAGTTCCTTTCTGGAAACACCGCAGATACGGATTCCTTCCCCAACGCCGCTCTCATTTTCATAAGCCTGTGCAGTGTCAATATGGCGGTAACCGATTTTTACCGCTTCTTTGACAGCTTCTGCTGCCCGATTATCTGCGATAAACCATGTTCCCAAGCCTAACTTTGGGATCTTTACTCCGTTTGAAAGTGTATAATTTTCTTTAAAAGTCATCAAGATCGTCTCCTTTTTATCCTTTTACTTACCGATTTGTTCCAACCATGCCCTAATCTCCGATTCCGCCTGGTCAATTTTGCCGCCGCGAAGTGCCAGTCCTTTTTCTACTCTTGCACCCGGACACAAACGTCTGATATCTTTTTCGCTGCTGCCCATGCCACTTCCCTCATGGGTACAAAGAGGGAGAATTGTTTTACCTGCAAAATCAAAGTGTTCCAGGAATGTAAACACAGGCATTGGTAATGTGCTCCAGTAGTTCGGGTAACATACATAGATCTTTTTAAAATCCGATAGATCTTTGGGATAACCCTTCAATTCCGGTCTCGCATTACTGCGCTGATCTGATTGTGCCTGAGCAATGCATTTATTATAATCTTCAGAATACTCTATGATCGGCTCGATCTTAAATAGATCCGCCCCAGTCAATTTTTGAAGTACCTTCGCAACGACTTCTGTATTTCCGACCTCTAGATCCCGGATTACACCATTTACATAGTTTTGATGTGCTCTCGAAAAATAAACGATGAAATCAGCCATACTTCAGCTTCCTTCCTCTATTCCATCCAACAGATATTTTTATTTCTGCATTGATTATAGCGGGAATCTCCTTGACATAGAATCTCCAATTCGTTATCATAGTTTTAACTTTTCGTTTATACTTAGAGGTGCCATCATGGTTAATCCACAACTGGAAACCTTTGTATGCGCTGCAGACAAAGGCAGCTTTGCCAAGGCAGCCGAGAGCCTTTTTATTTCTCCGACTGCTGTTATGAAACAAATCAACGCTCTGGAACATCATCTGGGGTTAAAACTTTTCAATCGTACTCCCCAAGGTGTCTGCCTGACGGCAGGCGGTGAAATCATTTATCGAGATGCCAAATTTCTGTTTGATTATTCTAAACGTTCCATCGAAAATGCGAAACAGGCTATGAACAGCTGTGATACTACTTTTTGTGTCGGAACGTCGCTACTAAACCCTGCAAAGTTATTCATGGACTTATGGTATCAGGCAAGCTGTAAATTCCCAGATTATAAACTACATCTTGTTGCCTTTGAGGATGACCACATTGGAATTCTGTCGGTTATTTCAAAACTCGGAACAAATTTGGATTTTCTGGTGGGCGTCTGTGACTCCAAAGCATGGCTTTCACAATGTAATATGTTGCCGCTCGGATATTATAAAAAGATGTGTGCTGTTTCCAGAGAACATCCGCTGGCTAGGAAAAAAAGTCTGGAAATTTCAGACCTGTATGGACAAACCCTGATGATGGTCGCTGAGGGTGATTCAGGAACAAATGATTTTATCCGCAATGATTTGCAACGCAATCATCCTCAGATCAAAATAGAAGATACTCCTCATTTCTATGATATCTCTGTGTTCAACCGTTGTGCTGAGACAAGGAAGGTCCTACTTACACTAGAGTGTTGGCAGGATGTCCATCCCGGGCTTGTTACACTTCCTGTAAATTGGGAATATAGGATTCCTTATGGTCTACTTTATCCACTAAATCCATCCCCGGATATCCAGCGATTTGTCGATACCGTTGCTATTATGACAAACCAAACCATTTTATAAAAAATTTCGTCATCATTCGCTCGGACATTAGAAAATTCAACAACATATAGCAAAGCCCGCTTCCGATCGTTCGACCGGAGCGGGCCTTTTTTCATATTACTCACTCTGTGGCGGATGAGCTCACTGGTATTGCCACAATTCCACCAGTATTTCCTTGATCTTCTATACTACTTTCTTCTCCATAGAGAAAATGGTAAACTGTTCCATCATTATCAGTAACATCTTTTAAGAATACAACATCATTCGTGGTTACTGGGACGAGCTGATATATTCCAATGGTTATCTATGAAGGAACAGATCGGCAATATCAAATGATTTATGACAGCTTCTGGGGAGACATCTATGATGAGGAGGATCAGATTGAAAGATTAGAAGAATTCCACCTCTCCGTCCAACCTGCAACAGATAATGGTGTCTGCTCCTTCCTTCATCTCTTTCAATCCATCCGGATCAAGACCAGTTAAGAAAGTCGGTGTCGATACGCCAGATGGACAGATGAATAATCAAAGCCAGTATCCTCTTTACTATTGCCTACTGTATCTCTTCATGGTATTCTCCTTTTATCTTGATGGTTACTCTATTTCTGATGAATCTTCCAACGCTCCCAATACCTCGTCTATATCGCCAGTGTCTTCCACAATACTCTCTTCTCCATAAGGAAAATGATAGACTGTTCCATCGGTGTCAGTAAGGTCTTTCAGAAATACTATATATTCCTTGTCTTCCACCATAATGGTCTTCTCGCTGATCATTTTGAACCAAGCTTTTTCATAAGAAAACGTAGAAAGCGGCACATGATCATAGTGAACCTTTTTGATCACATCATACTTCTGTTCTTCTGAGTATATTCCGTACCAATCATTTGTCAAGATTTTTTCGCGTTGTTCTTGAGTTCCCCAATAGATTACTTCCGGAACATAGCCGGACCGTCCGGTGATCTCCAACGATTCCCCTGCTCGAACGGCGCCTTTATAGACGTCCAGTACTTTCACTGGAGTATGAAAGAAATAAGCGACTAGACCAATTCCCATATATCGTTCTGATGTAGACAACATTTGTCCTCCATCCACCTGACAACGGATAATAAGGTCTGCCCCTTCCTTCATCTCTTCCAATCCATCCGGCTTAAAGGTCACAAAATCCAAATCTGCTTCATTACAAGTCCTTAACACGAATACAGAAGAATAATCAAAATCTTTCCCTATATCTGAATTAGCATCTTCTTCAGGCGCCTTGCTTTGTTCGATATCTAGATTACTAGAAGATGTTGAATCTATTTCGGACACAGTTTTCCCCTGGCACGAAGTAAAGCATATGAACAAAAATATTGTAATCATCAAAACGCTACCATATTTTTTCATAATACCTCTCCCTTATACTCCATACAATTTCCGGATTCCTGCGATCTCACCCGATTGTGGTTTGTATACAACACGTCCTCCTCCAATCTGTGTCATGAGCGCATAAGAGTTGTACGTATGATTCAAACCAAAAGCATGTCCCATTTCATGGGCCATTGTTCCTGCCCCATCGTAACCATCCAAGCGAGGCATGTAATCCTGATTAATGAAGATTTTGCTATAGTCCCAATTGCCTTCCCACGGATTTATGGGGAGATGTTGATAATACTGTACAGTTCTGGCAGCCTCTCCACTTCCAAACGCTGGCAGTCCTTTATCCAAAAGGCCTTTATCATAAAAACGAATTTTTGACTTCAAGGCGTCATTTGTTCTTGTAAAGGTCGCTGAAATGCCTGCTTTATTTAGAGCTTGTTGCCAGTAAGCCGCGGCGTTTTCGATGAGATTCTCCATCCTGCTATTTAATCCTGGATGGATATAATAACTGACAAAAGTAACGCCTCCAGACATGTGGCACTTCTCATTTGCATCCATACATTCATACCCTTTGTCCAATATAGCATAATGTATTTCCATATAAGGCCGGCTGGAAGCACCGGAATAGTTTCCGGAATACATCTGGTTCCAGTCCTGATAGGTTTCATCTGTGGATTTGAAATACAGCCCGTGGTACTGTCCTTTTTCTGTATAATACCGCTGCGGTTGGTCGTGTACCCAAATCTGATGGCGTTCCACACCAAACGCAAAACTATCTCCATAATAAGTATAGTTCATGTTATTGTGCTTGTTCCAAGTAATAGTGTCCGGCGACCATGCACTGTCTATGCCGTATTCTTGAATATTGATGGTTGTAGTAGTACCGTTTACCAGCTTAAGATGCAGGTAACTTTGATGATTGTCGCCAAAATAGTATCCTGCAGGTAAGGTAGGAAGTTCTACAAATCTTAAAAACGCACGATGAACTTGTCCGTTTTGGACCCCTACTTTCCAGCTGATCTCTCCCCAATGCTGCTTGGCATAGTCCCCTGGATGAACGTAAGTATCGTCAATATTACTGGTAGACTGGGAACTGTTCGAAATTTCATAATCCAATAGGAGGCTTCCTACCCTGTCCGGCGATGAAATCCACTCTTTATCCAAAGTAAGAATTACATCATAGCCTATCTCAGTCTCTACCAGCTCAACACCAATGTTATGGCATTCTTCCAAGTTCTCATCATACATAAAAGGGGCTTTGATATAAAATTCCTCTTCCCCTGTTTCAGGATCATACACAGTAATGGATTTATCCTCATTAAGCCTGGCAGGAAGGCCCTTCGTATCTAGATTTAAAATATAACAGTCTTCTTCTGGTACATTGTTTAATACGATTTCTCCATTAACATGCAAGCAATCCATCGTATACCGGATATTGGTCTCTGGCAGTACAGACTCATACATTACCTGAGAAGTAATATTGTCTGGTGTGACAATTTCATCCTGTGGGTCAGTAGCTGCTGGAATTCCAAAAGGCTGTATTTCTGATTCTTCTTTTGTAAGTACTTTTGCCTCTGCTGGAGCTACTCTTTCCTTTCCAAAAGAACTGATGGTGCATTGCCTTGACTGCGTTGATAAACATAGTTTTCTGGCATAACAGCCGCTTGAATGGAATAGGACATTGTGCGTTCTCCATTATCAACTGTGATCAAATCTTCCTGCACAGTGCTCTGTGCCAACTCTACACCAAAGGGACTATCTCGATTTTCCAGTATAGCATTGCCTTCTTCGTCCATTTGTGGAACCATAGTATTATCAATATCTTGCCATTCACCTTCTTCATCTTGATAATGAACGATGTCACCATAAGCAACTGCTATCCTCTTTTGGTTTTCTGGATCATCATCTTCTAAAATGAAATGCTTCTCATACTCCCCGCAAAGACTAGTATCTTCCCCAATAATACGAGGTGTCTTCTCAATACCGGATGACGTATCGTTTGCTGATGCAGGGAATACCAGTGGTTGTATGAGTAGGAGTGCTCCTATACATACCGCAATCAATCTTTTTTCATAATACAATTCCCCTCTCCTCATTTTTAATTATAATAAACTATTTTTTCATTAAAATAAATTTGATTTTGTTCTTAAAGTCATACTGTTGTAGTAAGGCCCGCTTCCAAACTTATCACTGGGAGCGGGCTTTTTTATTTTGATTCAAAAAAAATAGAGAACCACTTTTTAGCAGTTCCCTATTTTCATCGTGATTGCGAAGACGTTCCGAACAGTGAAAAAGAGTTCGTATCTTCGCGTTATGGTGGAGATGAGGGGAATTGAACCCCTGTCCGAAAATCGATTCCCATAAGCTTCTTCGAGTACAGCCGGTCTTTTAAGATTCCCCTCACATCTCGCCGATCGGCAGGCTAGACGTTACGGTACCTCTTAAATCATGACAGGTTACAGAGCACTCACCTGTTCACGTGCACCGCTCATCGACGCCTCTATCTGGGCCGCGGTACTCCCAGTAGAGACGGCAGCCTAATTAGGCTGCGTAGGCAACTTGATTGTTGTCAGTTATTGTTTAGTTTGCGGCTTTTAAAGCGGTTCCGCACCGCTACTCGCTACTCATGGTTCACAATCCCCGTCGAAAGCCATTGCATCCCCATAAATCAGGACATCCGTCCTCGTTCCTTTAAGGCACGATCAATGTCCCTCTTGGCAGCGCGACAAGCTAAATCCTCTCGTTTGTCATAGTTCTTTTTACCTTTGCATAAGCCTACCTGAACCTTAACAAGAGAACCCTTTAGATAAACTGATAATGGGATAAGCGTCAGTCCCTCCTGTTTTACCAGTCCAAACAATCGTAGAATTTCCCGTTTATGCATCAATAGGCGACGCGGCCTAGTTGGTTCACGATTAAAAATGTTCCCTTGCTCATAAGGGCTGATGTGCATACCCCTCACAAGCATTTCGCCATCTTTAATTTCGCACCAAGCATCCTTTAAATTGATGGCGCCTTTGCGTATCGATTTTACTTCGGTTCCGCAAAGCTCGATGCCGGCCTCCATGCTCTCTTCCACGAAATAATCGTGAAACGCCTTTTTGTTGTTGGCAACTGTGCGAATATTTGATTTTGCCGGCTTCAAACGCCTCACCTTCTTTCGGGATGTTTTATTATAGCACGCAAAACATCTTTGTCAAGCATCCAAATTGTCGCAATTCAGAAAATATTTTCTAAAGTTCACTGCGGCCTTCCAATGCTCTTGATAGAGTTACTTCGTCGGCATACTCCAAATTACCACCTACTGGAATGCCGTAGGCCAATCGTGTTACCTTAATTCCCATGGGCTTAAGCAGGCGGGAAAGATACATCGCAGTGGCTTCACCTTCCACAGTAGGATTGGTGGCCATAATGACCTCTTTTACTTCGCCGGAACCAACACGATTTAAAAGTTCCTTGATGCGCAATTGTTCTGGCCCAATGCCATCCATAGGCGAAATAACGCCGTGCAGCACATGATAAAGCCCTTCGTACTCTCTGGTTTTTTCAAATGCCATAACGTCTCGTGGATCCTCTACCACGCAAATGACTTTGTGATCCCTCGACTCATTGCCGCAGATGGAGCATACCGGGGTATCAGACAAATTTTGGCACACTTGGCAGCACCGGATTTTTTCCTTTGCATCCAAAATCGCCTTGGCAAAATCCTGGGCCTGTTCTTTTGTCAGACCCATCACATGAAATGCCATACGCTGCGCCGTCTTATGCCCGATACCCGGCATGCGTTCAAACTGCTCCACCAGCTTGGACAAAGGTACAATACTGTAGCTCACCGTTTAAAACAGGCCGGGAATGCTGACGCCATTGGTCAAAGCGTCCATTCTCTGATCCTTTTCATCCATGGCCTTGCGGATAGCTTCATTCACGGCTGCCATGACCAAGTCGGATAACATCTCTACATCCTCCGGATCCACTACTTCGGGTTTAATGCTTACCGACTTGACTTCCATTTTACCAGTAACAGTTACACTGACAGCGTCACCGCCCACAGTAGCACTGTATTCTTTTTCTTCCAGTTCTTCGGTGATGCGTTCCATGTCCTCCTGCATTTTCTGTGCCTGACGGATCATGGCATTCATATTTCCTTGTCCGCTTCCACCGTAACCTTGTGGTAATCTTGCTTTCATCTTTACGTCCTCCTACTTAAAAATAAAATTGATCTTTCATCATAGGGCCTATTATTTCTTATCCATGGGGATTCCAAGGGCATCCAGTTTTTTCTCCAGCGCGGCCATAGGATCCTGCTGATCGGAATTCTCCTCCCGCCGATAAGGGCCCAATCCATATCGACGCCCTGTCTGGTTTTGGATGGCTTGACGCAAGGCATCCCGATGCTCGGCTTCGTTAATGAGGATTTTGGCCAATGGGTTGGGAGCATCGATCAGAATACGGTTACCGGCTTCATAGGCTGCTGAACCATCTAGAACGCCATGCAAGGGCTTGGCTGTCTGAGAAAGCTCTGACAACACCTCCGGCCAACAGGTCAAAGGAACCGGCTGAACCGCTTGCTGCGACGGCTTTTTCTTAGTCGGTACAGCAGTAGTTTCTTCCACTGGTTGATGTATATTGTTCTCTGCCACCGTTTCCGATTCCAGATGTTCTTTTTGTGCCTCCGGCTGGTGGGATACAGCGGTACCCGACGTCTGAGTCGACGGCGTAAGCCTGCCTGAACGCATCGCGCTCTCCAGCTTTTCCATCCGCCGCACCAGGGCCTCATTGGAACCGTCCAATTGGGGATTGCACAAGCGGACCAAAGCTGTCTCCATCTCGACCCGCCGGTTTGCCACCGACGGCATATGATCCAATACCCGTCCCAGCACGCTTAACGCATGCAAAATAGCGGGCATGGTATATTGAGATGCTTCCTCTTTCAACTGGTCAAGCTCCTGGGACGAACAGACGATATATCGGCTGGCATCCTCCATAGAGCGGATAAGCATAAGATGACGGTAGTGGTTAATAAGCTCTTCACACACCCGCGCCATATCGCGGGATGCGCTGTGCAGCTGATCCACCACTTCCAATGCCAATGGGACATCATTTGTGCGCACGGCTTTGGAGAGAATAAACAAGTGCTCCCTACCGGCCAAGCCAGCCGCAGCCGTTACGGCCTTTTCGTCCACTCTTCCACCCTGACCAGCACACTGGTCGAGAAGGGATAAAGCGTCTCGTAAAGCACCGTCGGCAATGCGAGAGATGAGCATCGCTCCATCTTCCGTCAGATCAATGCCCTCCTGCTGAGCCACATAGTGAAGTCTCTTAGACATATCCTCCGGAGCGATCCTCTTAAAGTCAAACCGCTGGCAGCGGGACAGGATCGTAGCCGGGAGTTTATGAACCTCGGTGGTAGCCAGGATAAAAAGGACATGAGCCGGTGGTTCCTCCAGCGTCTTTAAGAGCGCATTGAAGGCGCCGATGGACAGCATATGTACTTCATCGATGATATAGACGCGGTATTTGGCGGCGGTAGGCGTAAATGTCGCCTCTTCCCTCAGATCGCGGATGTTGTCTACGCCGTTGTTGCTGGCGGCGTCGATTTCCACCACGTCCAAGATAGAACCGTCGTCAATGCCAGTGCAGATCTCGCATTGATTGCAGGGATCGCCGTTTACAGGGTGAAGACAATTAACCGCCTTGGCCAAAATTTTGGCGCAGGTGGTTTTGCCAGTACCGCGAGAACCTGTGAACAAATAGGCATGGGCAATGCGGTCGGACTGAAGCTCATGCAGCAGTGTCTTTGTCACGTGCTGCTGACCCGTCACCTCTGCAAAGGCCTTTGGACGCCATTTTCGATACAGGACTTGGTACATATTTCTCTCCCCTCTACTAAGGAAAAGGATCAGATATCAGAGGTCAAACACCCGTCTGGCCCCTGATACCTGACCCCTCATCCTTTGCAGTACATGCACACAGGCATGCGGGCAAACAGGCTTGCTGCGGCGCACAGAATCATCCGCTTAATGCTGCTCGGTTCCCCGCCTGACATGGTTCACGGAGCCCTGTCGCACAGGGCCCGCTTGACCGCATGCCTATATACACGTACAAACTAAAAAGCTCTCATTACATCCAGCTATCGTATTATACACTATTTCGCCGTTTATTACAAGTATTTTTTGTTTTATTCTCCAGAGAGAACTTCCTTTTTCCATTTCACGGCTCGTTATGATCCAGAAAAACCACATCTGGATTCCTTATCTGTTTTGATTGCGCCGGTAGTCCAAATAATCCTGTAAAATAATAGACGCTGCCGCTGCATCCATTACTGCCTTGCGTTTTTTGCCTCGGACATTTGTCGTATTCAGATATCCAGTGGCCACTACGGTAGTGCATCGCTCATCCCAGAGCGTGACAGGCAGTCCAGTACTTTCCTTCAATCTCTCTGCAAACTGAGCGCACAACTGAGCTCTGGGGCCAGCTGAACCATCCATATTTCGGGGATACCCCATAACAAGTGCACATACTCCCAATTGTTTCGCTTGATCGGTTATTTTCTCAAGCAGCACATCTTTATTGCGTTCGGTGATAATACACACCGGTGACGCTAAAAATTCACTGTCGTCTGAGACTGCAAGACCCGTTCTGGTATCGCCCAGATCAACGGCTAAAATCTTCATGGAATGATCCCTTTCCGAATTCTCCTTGATGATTGATGGAAAACATTGTTTTCTCTCCCACAACTATATTTGCATATACACGTTGTGGTAGAAAGCTGTCCCTCCTAGCTTTTAAAAGCAACAAAGGGAAAACGGTACCGGGCACGAAGCCTTTCCTCTACACAACAATTACGTGCGTCGTGGCTGGGGGACACTGTCCCCCTATTCAAAGGGGGATTTTCGTCCTTCCCTCCACCAGGTTTGCCTATGTAACGTAGAAGTTGTCTCATCCAGATGAGCAGCATCGTTTTCCATCACCAGCTGCATCCGTCCATTTTCCCATCGCAAAAGACTCACGGCTGTGTTATCACACCAGCCCATCTCTCCAAGCTTTTCAATCTCGCCAAACTTGATGCGGGTCAATAGATTTCGGATGGCGCATCCGTGAGACACAATAGCAATCTGTTTGCCGTCATTTTTCTCAGCAATCGCCACCACCGTATTCCAAATGCGGTCGTACACCTCCCGCATACTCTCCCCGCCTTTAGGGGCGAACTCCCAGGGGCGATGTGCCCATGCATCGGCTTCTTCCGGGAAGAGATCGGGCAATTCAGCCCAAAGATGCCCTTCCCAGTGTCCGCCGTTGATCTCCATGAGTCCAGGATCAGTTTGAATGGGCAAGCCGTGATAATGATCCACTGCCTGGGCAGTAAAGTACGCCCGTTTTAACGGGCTGGAATACACCGCATCTAAATGGATGGTGCGAAATCTCTCTGCCAATTGTCGGCATTGTAATTCCCCATTGGGACTGACAGTACCGTCGCTATGCCCCTGAAAATACCGTTTGGTATTGCCTTCAGCCTCACAATGCCGCACAAGATAAATGGTTGTCATGGATTTGTTTCCTTCTCTCACCAAGGTTTTACCGTTCCGATGATCTCATTGATATCCTCTACATGCTGACTCTCTAAATACTCTTCCATCCCCGCCAACACTTTAAGAGGGGTGTCCGGATACGTGAAGTTGGCGGTACCGATCTGTACCGCTGTAGCACCAGCCAACATCATTTCCACGGCATCCTGCCACTTGGCGATGCCGCCGATGCCGATAACAGGCAGATCCACATGACTCGCCACCTGCCATACCATACGCAGAGCCACTGGGAATACAGCTGGGCCGGACAGTCCGCCTACATTGTTGTGCAAAATAGGGCGACGAGTACGCACGTCAATGCGCATTCCCAAAAGGGTATTGATAAGGGACAAGCAATCTGCACCGCCGCTTTCAGCCGCCTTGGCAATGTCTACAATGTCCGTGACGTTCGGGGACAATTTTACCATCAGCGGTTTACTCGTATGGGAACGCACCGCTTTTGTCACAGTCTCTACGCCCTCATAGCTGGTTCCAAACTGCATCCCGCCCTTCTTGACATTGGGACAGGAAATATTGAGCTCCAAAAAGTCTACGTCCGTGTCTTCCAATGCAGTAGCTACCTGGCAGTAATCCTCCAAGCTGCTGCCGGCCACGTTGGCGATGATAACGGTATTTTGTTTTTTCAGCCACGGCAATGCCTCACGAATAAAACGCTTGACACCGGGATTCTGAAGGCCTACTGCATTGAGCATACCGGAAGGTGTCTCTGCCACGCGAGGTGGAGGATTGCCCAGTTTTTCCTCAGGGGTCACAGCCTTGCAGGCAATGCCTCCCAGACGTTCCAAAGGAAAAAATTCGTTGAATTCACGCCCGAATCCATAGGTGCCTGACGCGGTGATAATGGGGTTTTTGAACGAGACGCCACAAATTTCTACTGCCATCTTAGCCATTCCAAACCACCTCTTTCGCATTAAATACCGGACCGTTTTTGCAAACCTGAGCGTACCGATCGTCACCCTTGGGAGTCAACGTCTTGCATACGCACACCATACAAGCGCCGACGCCGCAAGCCATGCGCTGTTCCATAGACACTTTGCAGAAAACACCCCGTTTCTCCGCCTCGTCGGCCACCGCCTTCAGCATGGGGGTAGGGCCGCAGGCATAGATGACATCACAGGGATTTTCATCCAGATGTTTCTGAAGCAGCTGCGTGACAAAACCGTGATGTCCAGCCGAACCGTCATCGGTGGCCAATTGAACGTGGTTTCCATTTTTCTTAAAATCGTCCACCAGAATAGATGCCGATGCGGTTCGGAATCCCACGATAACCGTAGCATTCTCGCCGTACGCTTTCGCCGCCTCCAGCAAGGGGGGAACGCCGATACCTCCGCCGACAAATACGGCCTTTTGGCTTGGATCCTTTACATCAAAGCCACGGCCCAAAGGTCCTACTACGCTGAACTTTTCTCCCTCGGTCGATTGGGACATCCACTTTGTTCCCTCACCGCGCACCTCAAATACAAGACGCAAGGTTCCCTTTTCCTTATCAAAGCCACAAATGGAGATGGGACGGCGAAGGGTAAAAGTCTCACACAAGACGTTTACAAATTGGCCCGACGACGCCAGTGCCGCAATCCCAGGCGCTTTGAGTGTGACGTCGTAAATGCCGGGGGCAATTTCTATTTTAGAGAGAATAGGACATTGTTCCTCTAAGTATTTCATAAAAACCTCCATGCGCTTTGCCAGCGCTTTCAAGTAGATCTGAGCTTTTATTGAAACCAAGAAATCCACTGTCCTCTGCACATTCTGCAAAAGACAATCTTCCTGGCTCTCCCGCAAGCCGATCAAACAGAATCACGGCAAATTGTTTATTCCAATGTGATAACCGGGATCACAGCAGCGATTGCATCCCGCATGCGGAGGGCTTCCCGACGGGCAGCCTGTGCATAGTCTTCGCCGGGGCAGCCTTCTTTTTTCCATGCACATAAGATGGCACGGGAGGAGTTGACGATAGCGCCAAGGCCTCTCTTATCAAAGGCGCCAGCTACACTTTCCGCCGACCCGCCCTGAGCGCCATAACCCGGCACCAGGAAGAAGGTATGGGGAAGTTCATAACGAAGCTCGCTCAACTGCTGAGGCCAAGTGGCTCCCACGACTGCACCGACACCGGTATACCCATACTTACCGGGCAACTGCTCGCCCCATTTTTCACACTGTCTCCCCATCATCAGATAAACAGGTTCTTCGTTGATAGCTTGATCCTGCAACTCCTCCGAGGACGGGTTGGAGGTCTTGACCAGCACAAACATACCCTTGTCCCTCTGGCGGCACACCTTAATGACAGGATCAATGCCGTCCGATCCAAGATAACCATTGACAGTCAATGCATCACCGCCAAAGGCTTCAATGCCATTGCCAGCCACATCAGTGACACCCAGATGAGCCGCGGCATAGGCATCCATTGTGGAGCCGATGTCATTGCGTTTGCCGTCGGTGATGACAAACATCCCCTTTTCCTGGGCATAACGGATGGTGCGTTCCAGAGCACGGACGCCTTGCCATCCATACATCTCATAGTAAGCGCATTGGGGCTTAACGGCCGGCACAATATCGCACAAAGCATCGATCAAGCCCTGATTGTAGGTAAAAATAGCCTCTGCAGCGGCTTCCAGGGTCCTGCCGTATTGGTCGATATAGGGTTTTAAAATGCAGTCTGGAATGTACTCCAGTTTGGGATCCAAACCCGCAACAGTTGGATTGTTTGTGCGGGCAATACCCTCGATCAGACGGTCCAAAGACATCTCAAATTGCTCCTTTCAAACTGCCTTATTTCGTTTCATCACATTGATAGACAAGCCGTCCGCGGCAGATAGTCGTATGCACTCTGCCGGTGAGGGTCATGCCGTCAAAGGGGGAATTACGGGATTTCGATCCTAATTTTGTAGCGTCTACCGTCCACTGTTCCTCCGGATCGAAGAGACAGATGTCGGCCGGTCCATTTATCCTTAGTTCACCGGCATCAATGTCAAGAATTTTGGCCGGGATGATGCTCATTTTCTGAATGGCCTGTTTTAATGTCAGATATCCCGGGACAACCAATCCCGTAATGGCTGCCGCCAAGGAGGTGGATAGACCGATGATCCCATTAGGGGCCTTTTCAAAATCCGCCTTTTCCTCCGGCGCATGAGGGGCATGGTCGGTGGCGATGGCATCAATCGTGCCGTCACGGAGGGCTTCAATAATGGCTTTGCGATCCTTCTCCTCCCGAAGAGGCGGATTCATGCGGAAATTGGCATCTCGATTCCGCAAAGCTTCATGGGTGAATGTAAAGTAATGAGGGCCGGTTTCACATGTAACCTCCACCCCTCTGGATTTAAAATACCGGATGAGCGACACCGAGCCTTCGGTGCTGACATGGGCAATGTGAATGGGAAGGCCATAGGACTCGGCCAAAATAATCTCCCGGGCGGTGGACAAATCTTCCGAAGCTCTGGGCATCCCCTTGACCCCCAGCTCCCTGGAGACCTCCCCTTCGTGCATAATCCCGCCCGCCACCAGCGGAAGATCCTCCGCGTGACTGATGGCTCGCATACCGAGACGTTTTGCCTCCTCCATAGCCATCATCTGCATCCGGGCATTTTGCACCGGACGACCGTCGTCTGTGACGGCAATGGCGCCGGCTTTTTTCAATTCTTCCAAATCGTTGAGAGTCTCTCCCTGAAGGCCTTTGGTGATAGAGGCCGCCACATAAACACGTGCATCAGCCCCCTCAGCCTTTTTTAAAATGGAGTGCACCACATGAGGCGAGTCCACCGTGGGATTTGTATTTGGCATCGCCAGCACCGACGTCACACCGCCCATCGCAGCGGCACGGCAGCCGGTAAAGATATCCTCCTTATGGGTCTGCCCCGGATCCCTCAGATGGACATGCATATCCACCAGTCCCGGAGCGGCCCACAGGCCGGATGCATCCAGAACCTGGGCCTCCTCACAGACAATGGCATCACCCATAGCGGTGATACGATCCCCTTCTATCAGGATATCACCCCGCTCAGGCATACCGTCGATGAGGCTCAGGCAAGCGTTTCGAATGAGAAGTGGTTTCAAACCGAATCCTCCTTTCCTTATACGTCAAAAAAGAGTGAAAAAAGTCAAGTTTTACCACTTTCGATTATACCCTATTTTCCATACCTTGTCCAGTTTTAACCTATACCATGCATATCATCAGCCTACAAAACAGACGGTATAAGCCAATGCCATTAATTCCCGTTCCCAGTAGGAGAGCCAAATGAAGATCTGTGGACGGGAGGAATAGGCCGATACCGTCATACCCTGCTTTTGAGCATTCCATTTCGCCCGCAGCTGATGGTAATCGTCGGTCACCACAATCAGATGGTTTGAAAGTCCGTTTTGATCCACAACCTGTTTGGTATTTCTCAAATTTTCCTCTGTATTGGCGGATTGATCCTCCACAAATATACGCTGTTCTTCAATCCCGTTCTGCACAAGATAATCCCGGATGGCCTCGGCTTCTGAAATCGATTCATTTTCCCCTTGTCCGCCGCTGGCCACGCACATGGCTTCAGGATGTTCTTTCAGGTACTGGAGTGCAGCGTCCATTCGTCTCTTAAGCGACAGGCTCTCTACTTTAGCCCCCAGTACTACTACCGTGCCTTCTTCCCCCTCTTGCGGGGTGTTGTTGGCAGCCGTCACCATCTGGACTGACAGGATACTGGAACTTACCAGCACTGCCGCCAATAAAACGCCTACGACAGCCGTCACAATTTTACCTGTAACCGATCGTTTGATCCATCGTTTCATCTTCTTCCAGCAAAGGAGTATCGCCAATATTCCGCCGAATAGAACCATTCCACCGGCCATACCCGTGTGGAAGATCCCTGCAAAAACAGGCAGTATCGTCCATATCAATAAAAAGCCTACAATACCGATGAGTATAATACGGATAACATCCCCCGCTGTAGTTCTATCCGGTTGGAATCCGTTGTGTCTTTCTATTTTCATAGGTCACCTCGTTTTGTATGCAGTGTCATGAGTATAAGTTCCGGCAGGGAGCCGATGCGGAAAGGCCGCGAGTCCCCCGCTCCTCGGCTGACCACCATAGTACATCCGTCCTTTGTGAAAACGCCTGCATCGTATTTTGGAAATAACGTCTTATCCGGAGAATAGATCCCGCCGATAAAAGGCAGACGCATCATTCCGCCGTGGATGTGTCCGGCCAGAACCAGGGAAGCTCCCCAGTCTACATACCGCTCAAACCATCTGGGGTCGTGGGCCAGCAACACGGCAGGATAAGAGGTGTCTCTTTCCCCCAGATAGTCTGCCACATTGTGAAGCGTCCCATGCTGATAGTAGATGGACAAAGGTTGATTGATTCCATAAAGTCGCAAAGACTTCCCTTTCCGTTCCAAAAGCACAGAAGTATTATCCAGCATGACCACGCCTTTTTTCTTCAGCGTCTCTCGGAAAACACAATAATCCTCTGGGGCGTTTTGTTCCACCCGGAGTTCATGATTCCCGATCGATGCATAAATGGGAAATTGTCCGTCAAGCTCTTCTAAGAGATCCAGGAAGGCGTCTCCGTTTTTTACAAACCGGTCACACAAGTCTCCCGGCGCCAGAATAAGATCGGGATTTAGCCTCTGAATGCGGGCAGCCAATCTCTGATTGTGTTTTCCATAACGGGTGGAGTGAAGATCACTCAAATGCAGGATACGGATACCATCCCATTCCGGCGGCAACCAATCCAAAAAAAGCTCCCTTTGGGATACACATAGCCAGCGATTGCTGATCCACCACACAAAAAGTCCTATTATTATAAATACCAGTATCACAATCCAAAACCACATAGATCCTCCTGATTCCACGTTACTACTGATAAAAACCGTATCCGTTACTTCTTCACCCTGAGGACAGCGATAGCCGTATAGTGAAGCACCTGAAAACTGGGCGGGGCAATGTCTTGAAGCAGCGCCCGATGCTCTTGATCGAACTGTTTTACCTCTTCCTCTGACAAGGATGCCTCCACTCCACGGCAGGCTTTGATTCTACCGTTCCAGCTCTCCCGCGTAAAGGGAACTTTCACATCAAATACCCTTGTTTCCTCCACTTCAAAGAATGGCAGATAGTATTCCGGGATCGCAATCGGATGACGCATTTCCTGACATCCCGTCCAGGCGGGGTTATGCTTCAAAATAAGCGCTTCACTTTGTCCTGCGACATTGTCCTCCAATGGCAGCCATGCCATATAGAATACCGCCAGTCTACCAGAAGGCTTAAGCACTCTATAGATGTTTAGAGCCAGTGTCTTGTGATCAAAGTACATAAAGCACTGGCAAGCCGTTACTACGTTAAAAGACGCGTCTGGAAAAGGCATCTCCTCGGCTGGGACGCATCGGAAAGGAATATTGAGTCCCGCTTCCTTAGAAAGACGTTTTGCCTGTTCGATTTGTCCAGCAGAAAGATCTATTCCCACAAAATCCGCTCCGTATTGAGCCAGATTCCGCGGCAGGATGCCTGTTCCTGTCCCTACATCCAACACCTTCTGTCCCCTGACGCAAAGTCCTAATGCCACAATTTTCTCGTAAAAGGCCGGAGGATAGATATCCCGATACTTAGCATAATCTGCGGCAGCACGGTTCCAATCAAACCTTTTACCGCCATCGATGTCTTCGCGTCTCATCTTCACTGCCCTCCTTGTCCCTTTCCCGTTTTTCTGTATTCATTTATATATTGTATATAAGATTGAGTGTACCATACCTTTCCCCTCTTGCCAATGACGTTTTGACAAAAAACAGCCCCCGCCGCTCCTTATAAAAGAGCGACGGGGGAAAAGAAAGAAGGTAAAAAAATCCCAGCTTGTATTGTCGATGTTTTATCGCGTAGAAACGTCCTCTAAATCGTCTAACGAATGGAGGAACATTTGGTCATAGGAGCGCTGTTTTTCGCATCCAGCAGCATGAGCCGGGCTTCATAATGGGTCAAATCGCCTTCAGGTACCTCAAACGAAATCGATAGATTCATCTGATTGCCGGAAAGAGCAAATTTTTCCAACGACGTATCCACCATACGGCCGTCTTTGTACAGAACAGCCGCCAACACTACATCACCCTGCAGCTCAGATCCACTTTCCAAAGTAGCATTTGCGATCATCTCTCCGGAAGATAACGCAATGGTATGGTTGATATCCGACACATTATTTTTATAGAATCCGGTGGAGATGGTTGGTTTTCGATTGGCGGAGTCGTAAATCTCGATTTCATGGATGGTATAATGTCCCCAATCTCCGTATGCCTTGTTGACTTTGATGCGGAATCCCTTGACGTTTTCCACACGGTCAAATGTGAATTCCTTGCCTTCGCGGGATTCCTGACTGGTCTCCCATTTGGCGTCTTCCACCGTACCGACTGTCTGCCAATTGTCCACACCGTTTTCTGAAACTTCAATGTCCCAGCTGTAGGGTGCCTGAGCTTTGTTGTAGTTGGCATACAGCCACATGGAATCAAAGGATTGAGGTTCTTCCCATGTCAAGGTAAAATAGGCCGGCAACGGCATCCCACCCGACAAAAATCCGGTTTGGATATTGCCGTCGTTGATTTTGTCGGGACTGCCGCCGATGTCAGCTGATGTCCATTTAGCGTCGCTGGTACATTCGGCTGTCAATGCCAGATTATCACTTTCCTCGGGTTCTTCCGGTTGTTCTTCGGTCCAGCTATCCGGCAGATCAGGGGTCTTGGTGTCTTCATAGGTGGGCAGAGCTTCATCCCGATAGTCGCTGCCCCAGTCGGAAGGAGCGGAACCCATTTCAAATTCAATTTTACCGCCGTTTACAATCTGCTCGTGGGTCAGAACGGGAATATCCAACGCTTCCCCATTGAGAGTAGCGGACTGGATATACATGTTCTCTTCAGAATTATTGTGGGCGATGATCTCAAAATCCTTATCGCCGGTGTGAATGGTGACTTTATCAAAGAAGGGACTGCCGATCATGTATTCACCCGAGGCCGGATTTACGGGATAGAATCCCATAGCAGTAAACAGGTACCAAGAGGACATCTGACCGCAGTCGGAGTTACCGGTCATACCGGCGGCCGGATCGTTTGCGTAATGTTCGTCGGCAATCTGGCGGACAAGACGCTGCGTCTCTGACGGTTTGCCGCTGTAGTCGTAGAGATACGCATAGTGATGGGACGGTTCGTTGCTGTGGAAATTCTGTCCGGTGGCAAAGTAGTTGTCCAGGATGCTGTTGAAGTTGTCACCCATCAGATTCATCAGTCCAGTGACGTCCTGCAGCACACAGTAGGCGTAATTCATCTGTTTGCCCTCAGTCCATCCGGAACCTCCTCCGGCGAATTCACCGTTGTAATTGCGGGCTTCCAACAGATTTGTTTCCGGGTTAAACATATTTTTATAGTTCTGGCTGCGTTGGATGAAATACTCATAGTCGTCCTGTTTGCCGAGAGCCTTGGCCACTTGGGCGATACACCAGTCCTCATAAGCGCCTTCCAGGGTATTGGACCCGGCTTCGGCGGTCTTATCGGCCGGGACATAACCCAGCTCCATATAATAGGTCAGACCTGCGCGGGCTTCATAGGGCACGCCGGTTTGACGGTCCCCCCACCAAGTGGTTGTATCGTTTTCAGGGGGAACCATGCCGTCCTTAAGAACGGCCTCATATGCTTCTTCCAGATCCACGCCGTCGATTAACCCCTTGTTGACCGCCTCCGCCACTACGGAATCAGCCGGAGTGCCGATCATAATGTTTGTGTAGGACGGATTGGGCCATTTGGGCATATAGCCGCCTTCGTGATAAGCGTTGATCAAGGAATTGATCATGCCGGGAACGCGTTCCGGCGCTACCAAAGTCAACATGCTGTTTTGGGCGCGGAAGGTATCCCACAGGGAGAAGGATGTATAAGAATCGCCCACGTGAATGGAATCGTCGTAGGCACTGTAGTACCGTCCATATTCAGAGAATTCCACCGGGTACTGGAGGCTGTGATACATACCGGTATAGAAGATATGCATGTCCTCGTCGGAGGCGCCTTCTATATCAATAACGTCCAGCTTCTCTTCCCAAGTATCTTTGACCGACTGCTTGACTTCATCAAAAGTCAACTGTGTATTACCATTGTATTGTTCCCTCTTCAGGTTGTCGCGGGCCTGGTCAAAGCTGATGAAAGACGATGCCACCCGCACTTCTACCATCTCATTCTCTGCGGTATCAAAGGTGACGTATGCACCGACGTTGTTACCCGTGATCTCATTGACGCCCTCTTTCAAAGCGCCGTCTTGGGTGACGCCTGAAGTCTGAAAGGGTTTGGAGAACTGGATGACATAGTACCCTTTGAAGTTGGGCAGAGAAACGCCTCCCAAATGGGAGTCCATACGGTCGGGATTATAGCCATAGATCTCGCCCTTTTCGGGATCGATCACAACGCTGCCCTCCACACCGCTGCGAGTCATCTCCACATAGATGTTTGCCATATCATTTTCCGGATAGGTAAAGCGCAAAACACCTGTCCGAGAGGTAGCGGTCATTTCCCCGGTAATGGTACGGTCGGAACCGGCATCCATATCGACCGAGTAGTAATAAGGACTTACGGTTTCATCCTCATGGGTAAAGGATAAACGACGGTCATTGGTACTGGTCTTAACCGAGTCCACGCCCGGCATGATGGTTAAGTAGCCAAAATCGCCCATCCAGATGGCCGGCTGATGAGTGGCCTGGAACCCGGTGATATACTGGTCATCGTACCGATAAGCGGCAGTACCAATGCTATTCCGACGGGTTTGAGGCGTCCATTTGGTCATGCCAAAGGGAGGCGCTACCGATGGAACGGTCCCTCCATAGTCGCTTTGACCCCAGCTATGGATAGCTGCATCGTAGGCTGTTCCAATGTAAGGATTGACATAGTCGATGTGTGAATACGTCTGATCCGACGTAGATTCTACGGCTTCTGCAATTGGCAATATACCAAGAGAGAGAGCTAAGACCATGGCAATTGCCAAAAGCCTTCTGAGCCTTTTCATTTCATTTTCCTCCTTAAAATACCTTTATTTTGTTGATCAATTTTGGGCTATTGATCCGAGTTGGCTCCCTCTCCGGTTTATTATAGCACCTTCTTTTCTCATTCGCCATCCTTTTAACAATGTTTTATATCTAATTTAATTCATAATATTATTCCCGCTTTTTTAGTAACTATCTACAAACAAGGGCTGCAACAAAAATACAAATTTCTCTTTTGGTTGGAATACATAAATTCCCTTAATCTACAGATACTGAGAATAACTCTAGGTCAAAGGCGGTGTAGTATGACCAATGTGGTAGTTTACGACCAAGATGGTCACGGTGGATTGTCCGGAGATCTGATCTCTGCCCTAGCCAAAAACGGCGGTGTACAGTATCACACTTGGGAACGTGTGGGATGCTGTCCATCTGAGCACACTCCTCAGTTTGTGCTGTCCCAGAGCGGACATCCCCTCCGTTTGGAACTGCTGGAGGGCATTGTAGTATTTGGTTCCAAAGCCCCCTCCACCGCCAACTTTTGTATTCCTGATAGTGTCCCATGTCTGGTGGAATCCACGAACACTGCTGCTTTATGTACTCTTATGTCTTCTTCTCATACCGCTATCTGCTGTGGCCTTTCCTCTAAAGATACATTTAGCGTCTCCAGCCTGCGGGATCATGAAGCTGTGGTAAGCGTTCAACGGCATCTCACCGCTCTGGATGGACGCCCTATAGAACCAGGTGACATCCCCATCCGGCTCAGCCACGCACAGAGCGCCTATTCTATTATGGCTTCTTGTGCTGTCTTGCTTTTCTCAGGCCAGGATCCTGAACATGGTTTTTCTTTTTAATTTCGATAGATAAAATAGATATTCTATCCAAAAATCAAAAATCGCTTCTGTATCCAATTACAAATTCGCTTCTTTTTTACAAATTTCTTATCTGTTTTTTTACTACTAATATTCGTATTTGGAATTGACTTTATTCCATCTCTGTTATAAAATGCCTATGGTTTATATGTTTTATACTAAATCGCAAATTTAAATTGGACTTTAAATGGTAATTTTCATAACAAAAAAGGCACCTCCCTCACCAGTAGAGGTTGAGGGAGGTGTCAACAGGTCTTAAATTTTTGCTGTTTAAATCTGAATCAGTCGGATAACATAACGCAGTAAGAACAGAATGGAAATAATGTACATAACCGGATGGACCTTTTTAGCCTGGCCACGTACGATTTTGATAACAGTGTAAGAAATACAGCCGTAGGCGATACCATCGGCAATGCTGTATGCCATGGGCATCATTAGCAACGTGAAGAAAGCCGGGATTGCAATTTCAATATCGCCCCATTCGATATCCTTGATGGAGCTGGCCATCATGACGCCTACGATGATGAGGATCGGAGCAGTAGCGCCGGTGGGAACAAAACCCAGCAGCGGCATAGCGAAAATAGCCAATACAAAACAGGCAGCTGTCGTAATACCGGTAAGGCCTGTACGCCCGCCTTCCGAGATACCCGAGCTGGATTCTACATAAGTAGTGACGGTCGAAGTACCTAAGATAGCGCCGGCTGAAGTGGCGATGGCATCGGCCAGCAGGGCTTTGTTTGCATTGGGAAGATTGCCGTCCTTATCCAGGAAGTTGCCTTTGCTGGCTGCGCCTACCAGAGTACCAATCGTATCGAACATATCCACCATAGTCAAGGACAAAAGCACCGACACAATGGAGAAGATCAGGACTCCCACACCATTGCTGGCGTCAAACAACGTCGAAAATCCATTGATGAACTGGCCAAAAGTCGGGGCCAACGAGAGATTCAAATTAAAGCTGATTTCACTGACGTTGGGCATACCTACCTGCATTCCAAAACCGTACTGCATGATAGCACCTACGACAGAGGTTGCAAGGATGCTCAAAAGCAAACCGCCCTTGACCTTCCAGACTACAAAAGCAATGGTGATGACCAAGCCAATGACGGCCAAGATCGTGGTGGGACTTCCAAGATTGCCCATGGTGACTAAAGTGCTGTCGTCATTGCCGACGATGCCGGCATTCTGCAGGCCGATAAAGGCAATAAAAAGGCCGATGCCGCCGCTGATAGCCTTTTTCAAAGGCAGAGGGATGGCATTCACAATAGCAGTACGCAGTCCGGTGAGGGTAATAATGATAAAGATAATACCAGAGATAAATACGGCGGCAAGGGCTGATTGCCAAGAATAACCCATCTGTCCACAGATGGTGTAGGCAAAAAAGGCGTTAAGGCCCATGCCGGAGGCCAATGCAAAAGGATAGTTGGAAAGCAGTGCCATCAAAAGTGTACCAATGGCTGCAGCCAAACAGGTAGCCACCAAAACGGCGTTTTGATCCATGCCGGTAGAGGCCAGCATAGGCGGGTTGACAAAGATAATGTACGCCATGGTGAAGAAAGTCGTTAGACCGGCGACAATTTCAGTTTTCGGGTTAGAGCCTGTCCCCTTAAAATTGAAGAAGTCGCCCTTTGGATGAATGGGGGTACGCGGTGGGGCCTTGGTAGTACTTACCATAGAGATTCCTCCTTAAAAATAAATAGCCCGACAACCAATGCCGGGCACTCAGCACTTTTAGTATATCGATTCTTCCCCAAAATTACAATTCGCTAAATAACCAAAATTGTTATGTTTTTTACATAAAATTTACAATTCTTTTACACTTTTACTGATTGAGATTTTTTACCTATAGAATTCTCCTCTTCCACTCTTTTTTCTATATATTTTTATTATTTCTTATGCAAAAAAATGATATATTCCCTCAATCATTTCTTAATACAAAACTCTAGTTTAATGTAACCGCCCTTCTCTTCACATGGATTTTTCTCTCAATATACCTAAAAAGACTTATAAAAAGGGGATGATGATAGAAAAAGTAAAACAGCCTTTCCCTATCTTTGTTTTCCCTGTCGTTCGACACCCCATTAAACTGCATTAAGGAGATGACACCATGAAACTCAAAAAAAGAATCTTATCCTTAGCACTGGCAGCCGTTATGGTCTTGACTACGATGGTTGTATCAGTTTCCGCTCAAACAGCTGACGAAAGTCCTCTGGGCTCTTCTAACATTGCCAGCGAAAATGCAGAAGAAAACACCATCATTAAAAGCGTGGTTCTTAACCATGATGATGTTAAGCAGCCTTCTGTATTTGTCAATGCTACATTTGATGTCACAGTCAAAACCACAACCGATGCGGATCAGATCTACATCTTCAACGAGGGAGATCGATACATCGCACACTGTGAAAAGGGCGATTATGTGGAGGAAAATGGAATCCGCACCTTTGAATTCCCCATTTCCCTCGGCACTCCCGGCACTCGTAAACTCTACATACACGCTTATGCAAATGGAAAATCCCTCGAAAATTATCGCAAGGCTCTTACTGTACTTCCAGAAGAACCTTCCGGGAAAATTAAAAGCGTGGAATTCTTAAAAGACGGTCAGGTCGCTGATAGCTTTGTCACCAACGAACCTTTTGATGTGAGAGTGGTTACAAGTAAGGAAATCACCGATATCGCTCTTCTCAGTGAAGAAGGCGAATATAATGGATCTATCGCCTATAGCCGTACCGATAACGGAGATACCTATACCTTTATGTACCGGTCGGCTGTGCCTACGCCAGGTAACCGCAGATTTACCATCTCGGGCAAAAATGCCAATGGGGATTCAATTGACTACTATCGTCACGAAGTCTACATCGCTATCGCTCAGGATTACGATTTAGATGTCCAGTTCTCAAAAGACGGACAGCCTATTTCCTCTGTCTATACCGATGAATTATTCGATGTAACCGTTACCTCCCCAATCGAACTGGGTTACGTTTTTGTGAACAATGAAAGAATGCTTACTATTGCTCAACACAATCTGACTCACGAGGTAATCAATGGCCAACACGTCTATAAATTCCAGATCAGTTTGGGATCTGCCGGTTCGAACCGTGCACTCAATGTATATGGTGGTATATATGACGAGACTGAAACGATTAGTGGTATGAGAACCATCGGTGGTAAAGTAATGAACATTGATGTCGTTGCCGCTCCGGAGAATCCCGATGACTACCAAGTGACATTCTCCATTGACGGTAAAGAAGTCACTTCTGCAAAGGTGAATCAGACTTTCGACGCCACTTTTGTCACACCGGAAAATATCGGTAGGGTCGGCATCAAGAACGAACGCGGCAATTGGATCACCACATATGATATGAAAACCTGGGTGGAAAATGGAAAACGTATTTTCACCTGCAATCTCAGTGTTGGTTCTGCCGGTCAACGTACCTTTACCATTATGGCAGAGGTGAACGGCGCCAACTGGGTCGAGGTTATGGATGTCCCATTTACCATTACAAAATAGCCAAAATTCTTAAAGCATAACCTTTCATTAGGAATCGACGAACGATAACGATAGGGAAAAATAAAAGCTGCCCCGGTAGACGTAATTTATCGTCCTCACCGGGGCAGCTCTATTTTCTTTAGGATATATAATATCTTCCCTAGTATAAACCCACATTTAAACAATGGATGCCTTTTTGCCTTTCGCACGATCCTTTTCCAGCAAACGGCGCATGGCCATCCAAGCACGTTTTAAATTTTCGTCCATATACTTAAGGGCCAGCTCCTCCTGCTCCGGATAATCCATCAGCATCCCGAATAAAGTATACGTAATGGCCGACTTCAAATCCACATTGCCCATGGTATAGCTCTCATTGATAATCTCAAACACCCGCTTGATAAAGGCATTCTTCTTTTGGGTCAGGAGATCCAACAGGTATGGGAAGATGATTTCCTGAATAAAGGTATCCGGAAGAATCTCGCCGTATTTTTCCTGGTGCGCGTCATACTGATCCTGAAACTGGGGATAGGTTTCCATGAAACGGTGAATCATCCCCTCCAAAGTATTGCGATTTCTGCTTTTGGCCTCCTCCCGCTGAGAGATGGCCCTCTTTGAGGTAAACAGGTCATTTACCGTATCCTCAAAATCATTTGCAATGGATTTTGCATCGGTCAGATCATTGGTATCCGGATCAAAAAGCCACAGAGCAAGCTGTTTTGGAGAATCACTCACTTTTCCGTTTTCCACCGCCGCTCTCGACAGGCGATACTTTTTCTGCTGGGCATCCCACTGGAGCACGATGGCCTGCTCCGAGGAAGCAAACACAGCCTTACGACCCTTTTGATCATCGGTTTCTTCATCGCTGACACAAGGCATCTCCACCTTGGCCAGGATCGGGCTGATCCGTTCTTTTATCAATTCAAATGCCTGATTGTTTTCCAACGTGATGACACATCCTTTTTTCCGGTTTACTAGGTATTCTAACACACACTTTTCATTTTGTCACCACAATTTGGCGAAACCGCCTGACATCACGCATCTTATTGACTTTGCCCCCTGGAAAGTGTTAGAATAAGTGATTGATATCCCTTCGTAAAATGATGGAAGAACATCTTGTTTTTTCCCTTTTGATAGCTTATTCACATAGAACGCTTTTGGCCGTTCTTCACGATCCATTGGAAGGTATGGTGGTAATAATGTCCAAACGATCGGTCGCCGTACTGTTTGGCGGCAATTCTTCCGAGTATGAAGTGTCTTTGATGTCAGCTGCGTCGGTGCTCAGCAACATCCCCACCGACCGCTATCAAATACACATGGTGGGAATTACAAAAGAAGGCCAGTGGATTTATTATACCGGTCCGGTGGATGAGATCCAAAACGGCGTCTGGTGTGAGCATCCCGACAACCGTCTCGCTTGGATCTCGCCGGATTCCACCGCTCCGGGCCTGATGGTGGCTTCAACCGGTGGCAATCGTCTGATCCCACTGGATGTGGTATTCCCCGTCCTGCACGGCAAAAACGGCGAGGACGGCAGCATCCAGGGCCTGATGCAGCTGGCGGGTATCCCCTGCGTCGGATGCTCCGTGGCGGCATCGGCTGTGTGCATGGATAAGGTATACACCAATATGGTGCTGGACAGCGCCGGTATCCCGCAGGCTAAATGGGACTGGTGCCATGTTTCGGACTATCGATCTTCGCCAAGGGAGATTCTCGACCGGGTGGAAAAATTGGGGTATCCTGTATTTGTCAAGCCTGCCAATGCCGGATCGTCGGTAGGTGTGGGCAAGGCAAAGGATCGGGCTTCTCTGAAGGCCTGTATCCAGGAGGCCGCCAAGTGGGATCAGAAGCTCCTCTTTGAAGAAGGCATCGATGGAATTGAAGTGGAATGTGCCGTACTCGGTAATCAATGCCCCATCGCCTCAGTGGTGGGAGAAATCTCTCCCTGCAATGAATTTTACGACTACGAGGCAAAATACGAGGCCGACAGCCAGTTGTTTATCCCCGCCCGTCTTCCTGAAGAGACCTCTGAATTGATCCGGCAGACGGCTGTAAAAGCCTTCCGCGCTTTGGATTGTTCCGGCCTTGCCCGGGTGGACTTCTTTGTCCGCCGGTCGGACGGCGCAGTTCTTCTCAACGAACCCAATACCATCCCAGGCTTTACCTCTATCAGCATGTATCCCAAGCTGTTCGACGCCTCCGGCCTGCCCTATCCCAAGCTGCTGGATCGATTGCTGGGTCTGGCCATGGAAAGGACGGGTCGCTGATGGATGCAAGACCTATCGGCGTATTTGACTCCGGCCTTGGAGGCTTAACCGTCGTAAAGGAGCTGGAGGCCCTTCTTCCGGGAGAGGACATCGTCTATTTTGGCGATACCGGCCGGGTCCCCTATGGAACCCGCAGCTTTGAAACCATCGAGCGGTACGCCCGGCAGGATATGAGCTTTCTGTTGGAAATGGACGTCAAATTGATGATTGCCGCCTGCGGTACGGTCAGTTCAGTGGCCCCTCATGTGGGCAACGACATCGACATTCCCTTCATCGGCGTGGTGGAACCGGCTGCTCGAAAAGCTGTCGAGGCCACTCAAAACGGTCGTGTTGGCGTTATCGGCACCACTGCTACTATTCAAAGCGGTGCCTTTGATTCCACCATCCACCGCCTTGCATCCGGAGTATCTGTGTTTCAGCAGGACTGTCCTATGTTTGTCCATCTGGTGGAAAACGGATGGTGTACTGCGGATGACCCCATCGCCCGGCTGGCGGCTGAGCGATACCTTGGCGGCCTTAAGGATCAAGAGGTGGACACTCTTATTTTAGGATGCACCCACTTCCCTATTTTACGCCAGGTCATCGCCCAAGTAATGGGGCCCGATGTCACCCTCATCAATACCGGCGCTGAAGCTGCCCGCAGAGCTGCAACTCTGCTCAAGGAATCGGGACAATGCGCGCCAGCCGACAAGAACAGAGGACGGTGCCGTTTCTTTGTCAGTGATGCTGTAGGCGGTTTCAATCGGACAGCCAGTATGTTTTTGGGCCGGGATATCCGGGAACAGGTCTCCCGGGTGGACATCATCAACCACCCTATTCTTCCGTCCTGTTCCTCGGCCAAAGGAGAATAAGAAGTTGAAAAAAGACGTTTTAATTGATATCAAGGGGATGTACCATACCTCAGAGGGGAAGGATTCCATCGAGTTGACTACCGTGGGTTCCTTTACCCGCATGGGAGAAAAGTACTACATTACCTACCGCGAAACCGAGGCTACCGGTATGGAGGGCACTGTCACTACCGTCAAGGTGGAGGGGAATCAGCGGGTCACTCTGCTGCGCAGCGGCGCTCAGAAATCCCGGATGGTGCTGGAACGAGGCCAACGGCATCTGTGCGCTTACGATACTGGGGTAGGCGTTATGACCATTGGTATCTTTGCGGAAAATATTCAATCCTCCCTCCAAGAGGACGGCGGAAAACTGAGTTTTAAATATACGCTGGACATCAATTCCGATTTGGCCAGCTGCAATGAAGTCGATATTACAGTTAGAGAGGTAGGAAAACAGTCATGTCCTATGTCGTAAAAAAAGCAACCGATTCGATCCGTGCATCCATCCTGTCGGCGGTGGAAAAGGCTGGGGAGGCCGGTCAGCTTACCCCGTCTCAAGCCGAGCTTCCGGCCTTTATCGTGGAGATCCCGGGCGACACATCCCACGGCGATTTCGCCACCAACGCCGCCATGGTGTTTGCCCGTACCTTTCGTATGGCACCCCGCAAAATTGCCGAGATCCTGACCCAAAACATCGCTTTGGACGGATATCTGGACCGAGTGGAGATCGCCGGTCCCGGATTTATCAATTTCTTTGTGAACCCTCAGTATTACGCCGACGTACTGTTGGATGTGTCGGACAAAGGCGAGAATTACGGCCGATCCGATTATGGCAAGGGTGAGAAGGTGATGGTGGAGTTTGTGTCTGCCAACCCCACAGGCCCTATGCACATCGGAAACGCCCGCGGCGGCGCTTTGGGTGATGTCTTAGCATCGGTGCTGGATATGGCCGGATATAACGCCTACCGCGAATTCTACGTCAATGACGCCGGCAACCAGATCGAAAAATTCGGCATGTCCCTGGAAGCCCGATATCTTCAGATTTACAAAGGGGAAGATCAGATTCCCTTCCCGGAAGACGGCTATCATGGCGCCGATATCAAGGAGCGTGCCCAGCAATTCGCCGATCAGGAGGGCGAGCAATATGTAGACCTTCCCTCTGATCAGCGCCGTGCTGCACTGGTGGCCTTTGCCCTGCCTAAAAACGTGGAGGGCCTTAAAGCAGACTTAGGACGCTATCGCATTGAATATGACAATTGGTTCCACGAAAGCCTGCTCCATGAGGACGGTGAATTGACCGCCACCATCAATCTGATGAAGGAAAAAGGCCTGACCTATGAAAAAGAAGGGGCTTTGTGGTACAAAGCTACCGAGCATGGCGGGGAAAAGGATGAGGTTCTAATCCGTCAGAACGGCAATCCCACCTATTTTGCCGCCGATATCGCTTATCATTACAATAAATTCGCTGTACGTGGATTTGACCGGTGCATCAACGTGTGGGGAGCCGATCATCACGGCCACGTAGCCCGTCTGAAAGGCGCGTTGGACGCCATCGGCTTGGACGGCTCTAAGCTGGATATCGTACTCATGCAGCTGGTGCATCTGATGCAGGACGGTGAACCAGTCCGTGTCTCCAAGCGCACCGGCAAATCCATCACCCTCTCTACTCTTCTGGACGAAATCCCGGTGGATGCCGCCCGTTTCTTCTTCAACATGCGGGAAGCCAACACCCAAATGGATTTTGATTTGACATTGGCTGTAGAGCAATCCTCTCAGAACCCGGTTTATTATGTTCAATACGCTCACGCCCGCATCTGCTCCATCCTCAAAAACTTGGCTGCTGAAGGAATTACACCCCGGACTTGCTCCCAAGAGGAGCTGATGATGTTAAACACGCCGGAGGAGCTGGAGCTGATCCGTCACCTCGCTTCTCTCACCGGCACTATTGTGGATGCGGCTAAAGCTTACGATCCCGCTCGTATCACTCGTTACGTCACTGATCTTGCCACTTTGTTCCACAAGTTTTACAATTCCTGCCGTGTCAAGGGTGAAAATGAACCATTGATGCAGGCGCGGTTGTCCTTGTGTTTGGCTGTACGCCAGGTAGTGGCCAATATCCTAAGAATGCTCAAAATCTCCGCCCCGCAGGTAATGTAATCCCGGGGTCAATCTTATGAAAGGCTGAATAGAACCATGTCTTTCCCCTATCATCTTCCCCTTTTACTGGACGGTGCCACAGAAACCCATTGTTTAGCCGCCGACATGCCTCATGGCGTTTGCACAGAACAGTGGATTTTAGAGCATCCAGAGGTTTTGTCCCAGTTGCAGCATGCCTTTGTGGCCGCAGGCTCCCAGGCCGTCTTAGCCCCCACCTTCGGCGCCAACCGTGCAAGATTAGAGCTTTACGGGTTGGGAGAACATATGGTACAATTCAATCAGAAATTAGTAAGCCTCACCCGCGATACCGTTGGGACTAATGCCCTTGTAGGCGGTACGCTTTCCCCCACCGGAATCCTTATTTCTGATGAGGACGATCAGTGGGACGGCGATGTAGTGTTTCAGAAATGGCTTACCATCTACCGGGAACAGATCTCCATCCTGCGGGAATGCGGTGTGGATTTCTTGTTCCTGGATAGCATGACCGGCTTACCGGAAGCACGCGCCGCCATGTTGGCCGCCAAACAGTCCCATTTGCCGGTGCTTTGTTGTCTTACGGCCGACCAGACTGGACGTACCTTATCCGGCAGTCTCTTTCTTCCCTCTCTTATCACCCTTCAAGCAATGGGGGCTGACGCGGTTGGCTTAAGTTGTTCCATCCCAGAGGATATGGTGGATCTATTGGAAGAAGCCCGTATGTTTGCCACCGTCCCTCTCATCGCAAAAGCCGATGCAGGTCTCTCAGAGGCCGATGAAGAGGATCGTCTCGCACCTGAAGAATTTGCCGCTCAGTTTTCCCCCATCTTGCGGGCAGGCGCTCGGGTGGTAGGCGGATGCTGCGGCACCACGCCGGAACACATTGCTGAACTGTCTCGATTCCTACGTGATCTTCCGCCTGTCAAAACCCGGGTTGGAGCGGACGATTTTGTGGCTACCCGAGAAGACGAAGCCTTCTTCTTAGGGGATGACATCCTGCTCAGCGATCCTATTCCCTGCGACTATGGTCTTGCCGATGCCCTCATTGACATCGAGGACGAGCAGGTCAACGTCGTCAAAGTGCAGGTGCACAATTCGGAAGAAGCCCGTCAGTTGGCCATGGATGCTCAGATGTCCCGTTTGCCTATCTCCATCCTATCCGACGACCCGGACGCCTTGGACGAAGCTCTGATGCTTTATCATGGCCGTGCTTTAGTGGATTCCGACAGCGAAATGGACGAGCGCTTGCTCCGCCGTATTGCTGAACGATACGGTGCTATTGTCTATTAAAAAGCTATAGAAAAAGATCCCCCTTCCGGTAAAAGCCAGAAGGGGGATCTTTTTATTCTGTCTACTAAAGGCTGATTATTGATCGAACTCCATGCCGTCCCCGGGACCATCGTAATCGTCGATGATCTCGCCGGCACGCATGCGGTATTGCCTCCGTGATTCTTCGATGTATTCGGAAAGGGCCTCCCGGAACTGGGTTACATTGCGGATATTCTTAATCTCCAAATTCGGGCTGGTCTTATCCGACGAGACTACCTTGATACTTCCCAGACGAAAAATTTTCTGCATCAACGTCCGTTTAACCGTGATATCCATTACGCGGTAAAGTAAAATCTCATTTTCTACCGACGTAAGAAGCCCTGTATTGATCAGAAGCTTTTTGGGATTTAACGTGTATTTCGTGAAAGTCCAAGGCAAACCGAAAAAAAGCAGACGTTTGCGTTCCACATAGATTTTGGAACCTGTGCTGGATACGGGCATAATGGTCACTCCTTATTTGTGCGGCCTTGTGTGGAGCCCTTGATGGCGTCCCAGTAAGCTTTGGCCGCCTGCTCATTCTTATTATCTCCAAATTGATAATAGGACACATCTTTCAATCGGTCTGGCAGATACTGCTGGTCCACCCAATGACGGGCAAAATTGTGGGGGTACTGATAGGTAAGACCTCGCCCCATCTTCTTGGCCCCTTGATAATGGCAGTCCTTCAGGTAGGCCGGCACATCCCCCGTTTTGCCGGCTCGGATATCCTCTGCCGCCGCAAGGTACCCCATATAGGCCGAATTGGACTTCGGTGCAGTGGCCACCAGCACAACCGCATCGCTCAAAGGAATAACGGCTTCGGGCAATCCCACCTGAAAAGCGGCATCCACACAGGCCTTCACCACGGCGATCCCTATGGGATACGCTAACCCCATATCCTCACAGGCACATACCATCAGCCTGCGGCAAGCTGATTGAAGATCTCCTGCCTCCAGAAGGCGCGCCAAATAGTGAAGGGCTGCATCTGGATCCGACCCTCTCATGGATTTTTGAAAGGCCGATAAAATGTCATAATGCTGATCGCCGTCGCGGTCGTAGCGCATGGAGCTACGCTGGGCCAGCTGCTCTACTTGCTCTGAGGTCACTGTCCGAACCCCGTCTTCTACAGGAGCGGCCATGGCACATAGTTCCACCGCATTGATGGATTTGCGAACGTCCCCACCGCAGGCTACAGCGATCTGATGGGCGATATCCCCGTCCAATCGGATGGTTTCCTTTCGTTCCTCCTCCAGGAAGTAGAAAGCCCTTGTTACTGCCTTCTCCACCTCTTCCGGCTCCACTGGATGAAATTCAAACACCGTACATCGGCTCAAAATCGCACCATATACATAAAAATACGGGTTTTCCGTCGTAGATGCGATCAGGGTAATGCTCCCATTTTCAATGTGTTCCAGCAGTGTCTGCTGCTGACGTTTATTAAAATACTGGATCTCATCCAGATAAAGCAACACGCCTCCAGGAGCCGCCAAGGTATCCAGCTCCCCTACCACCGCTTTGATATCGGCTGTAGAGGCGGTGGTACCGTTGAGCTTATGAAGACGTCGATGTGTCTGCTGGGCGATGATGGAGGCAACAGTGGTTTTGCCTACGCCGGGGGGGCCATAAAAGATCATGTTGGGAATGTTGCCGGACTGGATAATGTTCCGAAGCGCCTTACCCGGCGCCAACATATGGGTTTGACCCACCACATCATCCAATGTCCGCGGCCTCATCCGATCTGCCAATGGTGCAGACAACCTTCATCGCCTCCTTTGTTCATCCATACTACCTATTATTTCTCAGAGGAATCCTCTAAGAAAAAATCCAGGGCATGCTGGACATATTCATCCCAAAAGCCCCATTGATGTTCTCCCGGCCCCTCTTCGTACCGATATGCAAGAGAAATATCATCCAAATGCCGGCGGAAATCATGATTTTGTTCCAATAGGAAATCATCTTCTCCACAGCAGAAATAGAGTACCGGCACCTGTCCCGACGCCTTACACCCATCGGCCAGCTGATACAAATTGCAGTCCGGTGGGACAGGCTCGTCCGGATCATACAACGCCACCATTTCCTGTCTCTGATGCTCATTGGCCAATTTCATGGTTTCCACAGCGTCCAGCGCGCCCGAAAGGGATGCTGCACGTCCGAATACATCCGGCCGGCTCAACGCGCATTTAAAGGCGCCGTATCCGCCCATGGATACCCCTGCTACAAAGGTATCCTCCCTTTTTTCTGAAAAGGGAAACAGTTCCCTGCATCGCTTTGGAAGCTCGTCGGTGATATAACTGAAATAATCCATGCCATAACGCATATCGGTATAAAAGCTCCGCTGCACTTCGGGCATTACCAGTGCAATCCCCCGTTCATTGGCGTACCGTTCCACAGACGTATTGCGCATCCAGTTGGAATGGTTGTTGCCGATGCCGTGCAACAAATAGGCCACCCTGTACCCTTCGGAGGGTACAGGGTGAAGTTCGCAGGGAATGGTAATAAAAAGGCTGGTCTGCATATCCAATACAGACGATTTTATATCCATCTGCAAAAAAGCCATGGAAAGTCTCCTACCACTTATTCATAAAGGGGATATTTGTTGCAGAGTTCTGTGACCTGGGCACGGATTGCGTCGGCCGAATTCTCAAAGTCAGTGGCGGTGCGGAAGATAGCATCAGCGATGACGTCCATATCCTCTACACCCAGACCACGGCTGGTAACGGCCGGGGTACCCAAACGCAGGCCGCTGGTGACAAACGGGCTCAGAGGCTCATTGGGGATGGTATTCTTGTTGGCGGTGATGTACACCTCGTCCAGACGATGCTCCAGCTCTTTACCAGTGATATTCAGGCTGCGCAGATCCACCAGCATCAGATGGTTATCGGTACCACCGGATACCAAATTGACGCCCCGGTCGGTCAGGCCTTTGGCCAAAGCGGCAGCGTTGTCCTTGACCCGCTGCTGGTACTGTTTAAATTCAGGAGTCAAAGCCTCGCCCAGGCAAACGGCCTTTGCCGCGATGACGTGCATCAAAGGACCACCCTGATTGCCGGGGAAAACAGCCTTGTCAATCTGCTTTGCGTACTCTTCACGGCAGAGGATCAGGCCGCCGCGGGGACCGCGCAAAGTCTTATGGGTGGTGGTGGTGACGACATCGGCATACGGAACGGGCGACGGATGCAGTCCAGCTGCAACCAATCCGGCAATATGAGCCATATCCACCATCAGCATGGCGCCCACTTCCTTGGCGATCTGGCCCAGACGCTCGAAGTCGATGATACGGGGATATGCACTGGCACCGGCCACGATCATCTTAGGCTTATTTTCCAGAGCCAATTCACGCAGATTATCGTAGTCGATCCGATGGGTGACGTCGTCCACGCCGTAGGGAATAAAGTTATAATATTTGCCCGACATGTTGACAGGAGAGCCATGGGTCAAATGGCCGCCATGGGCCAAGTTCATGCCCAGCACTGTGTCGCCGGGGTTCAAGAAAGCAAAGTAAACCGCCTGGTTGGCCTGGGCACCGGAATGGGGCTGGACATTGGCATGCTCCGCACCGAACAACTTCTTGGCTCGGTCTCTGGCGATATTTTCCACAATATCCACGTATTCGCAACCGCCGTAATAGCGTTTGCCGGGATAACCTTCGGCATATTTATTGGTGAGCACGCTGCCCATAGCTGCCATAACAGCCGGGGAAACCAGATTCTCCGAAGCGATCAGTTCCAGATTGCGGCGCTGACGGCCCAATTCTTTTTCCATAGCCTGGCTGACTTCCGGATCATACTGGCTTACAAATCCAATTGTATCCATCATATCTGCATACATAAAGGGTTCCTCCATCCTATTTTGCAATTATATTTTAAAAAACGTACAATTTCTTCCATTATACACAAATTATCGCACAAATACAAGCGATCTCCCTGAATTACCACTAGAAATACCATACGTTCTTCCCGTTCATCACAGCCCTTTTTTCTCTGATTCGCATCTATTTGCACGACATTCTTTAAAATCCCTGTATAAAACAAGGGATACAATTGACTTCATCTATTATAATGATACTATGTAATAAATCATCCATAAAACATTAAGGAAACATGAAATTGAGAGAGGTTGTGACATCAATGGATTTTAAAGAATTTAAATACTATCTCTGGGATTCCCTGCGGGATATCAACGAACAATTGGATCGCGTATTTGAACCGGCCTGCAAGCAATACAATCTCACGATGATTCAAGCTCAAATTCTTTTAAAGATCGATCACTTTGGCCCCTTGCGCGTGGGAAGCCTTGGGAAGAGCATCAACATTGCCGGAGGCAACATCTCTTCTCTCTGCAAAAAGATGGAAAAACAAGGCCTCCTGCTGCGGTATCGGGATACGGAGGATGAACGTGCTGTCAACATCGCTTTGACTAAATATGGACAATCGGTGGTAGACGGCATCAGCATCATTTTGAGGGAACAGTATTCTGCTATGATGTCCTCCCATCCCCAGGAGGATCTGGACTGCATTGTGGAAGGTCTCAAGCGATTGAACGTTTTGCTGCACAAGTTAAACAGTTCCCCCGCCCTCT
Source organism: Solibaculum mannosilyticum (assembly GCF_015140235.1). Taxonomy (GTDB): domain Bacteria; phylum Bacillota; class Clostridia; order Oscillospirales; family Acutalibacteraceae; genus Solibaculum; species Solibaculum mannosilyticum. The sequence goes on from NZ_AP023321.1 coordinate 1,529,957, forward strand.
ATTGATGAAACAACGGAAGAAGGAGAAGTTGCATTCATGACTAATAAGACGTCCAATGACTTAGGACGGGATAGCATTGGAAAGCTGTTGTTTCGTTTGGCGGTCCCCTCTATCACCGCCCAAGTGGTCAACATGCTTTATAACATTGTGGACCGCATTTACATCGGCCATATTCCCGGTATCGGCGCTACTGCACTCACCGGTGTAGGCGTCACTTTCCCCATCATTATGATTATCGCCGCTTTTAGTTCTCTCATCGGTATGGGAGGCGGTCCCCGCGCATCCATCTGCATGGGACAGGGAAAATACGATGAAGCCGAACGGATCCTGGGCAATTGTTTCGTCACTCTTTTAGGGATCTCCGTGGCGCTGACAGCTCTTTTTCTCCTGACAGGAGAACCTCTTCTTTATCTCTTTGGAGCCAGCGATGACACTTTGCCTTACGGCTTGAGTTATATGAATATCTACGTCAGTGGCACTATTTTCGTCCAAATGGCCCTGGGGCTCAACAGCTTTATCACCATTCAAGGGCGTGCCAAAACCAGTATGCTTACGGTAGTCATTGGTGCGGTGGCCAATATTGCCTTGGATCCCTTATTTATTTTTGTGTTCGACATGGGCGTACAAGGTGCCGCTATCGCCACCATTATTTCGCAGGCGTTATCATCGGTGTGGGTCCTGTGGTTTTTGATGGGCAAACGCACTAAGCTCAAGATCCGGCGCAAGTATCTCCAGATCAAGTGGTCGATTGTGGGACCTGTTTTAGCTTTGGGGGTCTCCCCTTTTGTTATGCAGAGCACGGAAAGCCTTGTCAACATCGCCCTCAATTCCTCCCTCCAGTGGTATGGCGGCGACATTGCCGTAGGCTCTATGACCATCTTGTCCAGCCTCATGCAGGTTTTCACCCTCCCTCTCACCGGATTGACGCAAGGCGCACAACCTATTATCAGTTTCAATTACGGCGCCGGCAACAATGACAGGGTAAAAAAAGCTTTCAAGCTGCTGATTCTATATGGGTTTGGATTCGCCTGTGCGTTCTGGCTGACGGTTATGTGTATGCCCCAGGTTCTCATCTCGCTCTTCACCTCCGACCCTGAACTCATCGGATTTGCTTCGTGGTCGGTGCGTGTTTACTTAGCGGCCATCTTCATGATGGGAGCCCAGATCTCCTGCCAGCAGACCTTCATCGCTGTGGGACAGGCAAAGATTTCTCTTTTCCTCGCCACTTTACGCAAAATCATCATCTTGATCCCCCTTATCTATATTTTACCCAATTTCTTATCCGATCAAGTATTTGCCGTATTTTTGGCCGAACCCATTGCCGATGCTGTGGCATCTGTCGTAACGGTGACAATTTTCTTTTTGCGGTTCAAGAAGCTATTGGATAATAACCCCAATATTTTGAAGCATCAAGCCTCTATTTCCTTAGAAGAGGACTAAATGGACTAAAAAAGTATAAAATCCCTCTTGACCCGATGATTATAATAGAAGTAGGGAGTGTTTCTTTTGGAGGATTTTGGTATACTTTCGGAGGAGCCCGTAAAGCATCACCAAAAAACGCCTTTTTCCCGCGGCTGCACTTCGTGAATAGCGTATCACGGGTTGGGGTGAGGCAAGGCCTTGATTAGGCCGATCTATTGACAAAAGGAGTTGCTACTCGATGAACTGGCTTCGTAACTTTATGTCCGGCCGCTATGGACTGGACCAATTATCCTTGGCTCTGGTGATTTTAACCATGGTGCTCACTCTGATATCCAGCATTTTCCGGTGGCCTATTTTGGTGATCCTCTCTTATATTCCGCTGCTTTTGTGCGTTTTACGGTCGTTATCCCGCAAGACTGATAAACGTTATCGTGAAAATCAGCGGTTTCTTAAGATTTGGAATCCCATAAAGTCCAAATTTTCCCTGTGGTTTTCCCGCCGTGAGGACCGGAAAACCCATAAGTATTTCAAATGTCCCCATTGTTCTAATACCTTACGCGTCCCAAAAGGACGGGGTAAGATCAGCATTACTTGTCCTGTTTGCAAGACCCAGTTTATTCGTAAGTCCTAAGACAGTCAAAGCCTGAATTCACAGTATAGTTTGGAGAGAACAAAAATGCTAGAACTAAAAAATATTTCCCTTCGGGTAGAAGGCTGTAGAGAGATTCTGGACGACATCAGCCTCACTGTGGAGGATTCTAAATTTGTAGCCATCACTGGTCCAAACGGCGGCGGGAAGTCCACATTAGCCAAGGTCATCGCCGGCATCCAGCCCCCTGACAGCGGCACCATCTTACTGGACGGACAGGACATCACCGGCATGAGCATCACTGAGCGGGCCAAGCTGGGTATTGGATTTGCTTTTCAGCAGCCGGTCCGATTCAAGGGCATTACGGTGCGGGATCTCATCAATTTAGCCGCCGGAGGCAAGTTAAAGGATCCTGAAATCTGCGCTTATCTGAGGGATGTAGGCCTCTGCGCCAGAGAATACATCAATCGTGAAGTCAATGCAAGTCTTTCCGGCGGCGAGATCAAGCGGATCGAAATCGCCATGGTCATCGCACGCAAGACAAAACTGACCATCTTTGACGAGCCGGAAGCCGGCATCGATTTGTGGAGCTTTCAAAATCTGATCGACGTCTTCCGCAAGATGCGAGATGAAATCAACGGTTCTATTGTCATCATCTCCCACCAGGAGCGTATTTTAGATATTGCAGATGATATAATCGTCCTGTCGGGAGGCAAACTGGTTGCCCACGGGCAAAAGGACGACATCCTTCCAGAACTGTTGGAGGGCGGAGAATGCAACTTCTGTCTTAACCGGGAGGGAAAAAGAGTATGAACAACATTACCAAATCGCTGCTGGAAATGGTGTCGGACATCTTTGGCACCCCTCAAGGTGCTTACAACATCCGTGAGGACGGTGAATGTGCCGGCCGTCAATCCACAGAGCAGGTGGAGATCATCCCGAAAACCGATAAGCCCGGCATCGACATCATGGTCAAAGCGGGTACCAAGGGCGAGAAGGTGTATATCCCCGCCTGTATCACTCACAGCCATGTGGACGATCTGGTGTACAACGATTTCTACATTGGTGAAGATGCCGATGTTACCATCGTAGCGGGCTGCGGTGTGCACACCGACGGCAGTGAGGATTCTCAACACAACGGCATTCATCGCTTTTTCATCGGCAAAAATGCCCGGGTGATTTATCTGGAGAAACACATCGGTACCGGCGACGGTTCCGGCAAACGCATCATCAATCCCCAGACAGTTGTCCACATGGACGAGGGCAGTTATATGGAAATGGATACCTCCCAAATCAAGGGTGTGGATTCTACCAAACGCGTCACCCGCGCCAAGGTGGCTGGCGGCGCGAAGCTGGTCATTAAGGAGAAGATCATGACCCATGGCGATCAGACGGCTGAGACCGATTTTGTGGTGGATCTGGACGGCGTAGATTCCGGCGCCGATCTGATCTCCCGCTCGGTGGCCAGAGACCGTTCCAAGCAGGTCTTCCGCTCGAAGATCAACGGCAACACCCAGTGTACCGGCCACTCGGAATGTGACGCCATCATCATGGACGACGGCGTTGTCAGTGCCATCCCGGAACTGACGGCCAATGATGTAGACGCCGCTTTGATCCACGAAGCCGCTATCGGTAAAATCGCCGGTGAACAGCTCATTAAGTTGATGACCTTGGGTCTCACAGAAGAAGAAGCGGAAGCAAAAATCATCGAGGGCTTCTTAAAATAAACAACTCCTATCGTATTGTTAAAATCACCTGATATGCATTCTTTTCTGCCGCGGAGAGTGCATGTTGGGTGATTTTTATTTGTAAGGCAAACCAGCTTTACAGATATGTCTTGTTTTTCTCTTTACCATTGCTTCAAAATGTCGAATAAGCTCGATAAACTAAGGATTTCAGCAGTATGAAACGTCTGATTCATCATTTGCCTTTCGTATCTCTATGATGCAATTATCTGTAAAGGCTTTTAGCATTACAAGCATCTGTACGCTCTTTTTGATCCATAGTTTTGTTTCCTTTGGCTTTTATGACTAATGCAGCCTTCTTTTGGCGATACTGTTGGTATATGCAATCTTTTTACGTAAAGTTGCTTTAAGTCGTTAAAGGAGGTATCGCCACTATGACCCAAGAAATCAAAGTGGAACAACGAGATCAAACCAGTGAGATGATCCATACCCTAGTAAACAATGCCCAAAGAGCTTTGGCCCAGTTTATGGACCTCGGTCAGGAACAAGTGGACCGCATTGTCCACGCCATGTCCTTAGCCGGATTGGAAAACCATATGCGCCTCGCCAAGATGGCGGTGGAAGAAACCGGACGCGGTGTCTATGAAGACAAGATTACTAAGAATATGTTTGCCACTGAATACATCTGGCACTCCATCAAGCATGAAAAAACCGTGGGAATCGTGGATGAAAATGAGCTGGAAGGTTATGTGGAAATCGCTGAGCCTGTAGGTGTGGTATGCGGCGTCACCCCTACCACCAATCCCACCTCCACTACCCTCTTTAAATCCCTCATCTGTGCTAAGACCCGCAATCCCATCATCTTCGCCTTCCATCCGTCCTCTCAGAAGTGCTCGGCCGAAGCCGCTCGTGTCATCTATGAGGCGGGGATCCGGGAGGGCGCTCCCGAACATTTCATCCAGTGGATCGAGCATCCCTCCATCGACGCCACTACCGCTTTGATGAATCATCCCGGGGTTTCCATGATCTTGGCTACCGGAGGTTCCGGTATGGTGCGTTCGGCCTACAGCGCCGGCAAGCCTGCCTTGGGTGTAGGTCCGGGTAACGTCCCCTGTTATATCGAGAAATCGGCCAATCTGGAGCGGTCGTGTACCGATCTTATCCTGTCCAAAACCTTTGACAACGGCATGATCTGCGCTTCGGAACAGGCCGCCATTGTGGACAAGGACATCGCTCCCCAGTTCGAGGAGATCATGACCAAGTATGGATGCTATTTTCTCAATAAGGAGGAAATTCAAAAGGTATCGGATTTCGTCATCAATCCGAAGAAACAGGCCGTCAATCCTGACGTCGTAGGTAAGCCGGCCGCCTGGATTGCTGCACAGGCCGGCGTCACTGTGCCGGAAGACACAAAAATCCTCATTGCGCGCCTTCCCGACGTGGGACCCGAATATCCCCTTTCCCGGGAAAAGTTATCCCCTGTTCTGGCCTATTTCGTAGTAAAAGATTGGCGTGAAGGCTTTGCCAAGGCCAAGGCTATGTTGGAACTGGGCGGATTGGGCCACTCAGCCGTCATCCACTCAAACGATCCTGAGCTGGTCAAGGCCTACGGCCGGGAGATGAAAGTGGGACGTGTTATCTGCAATTCCCCCTCCTCCCAAGGCGCCATCGGTGATATCTACAACACCAACACCCCTTCCCTCACCTTGGGATGCGGTTCCTTTGGACGCAATTCTACCACCTCCAATGTCTCCTCCGTCAACCTCATCAACCGCAAGCGTCTGGCAAAGAGGAGGGTCAATATGCAGTGGTTTAAGGTGCCGCCCAAGATCTACTTTGAGAATAACTCCATCCAGTATCTGGAGAAGATGCCCCATATCCGCCGGGCTTTTATTGTCACCGATCCCACTATGGTCAAGCTGGGATATGTGGACAAGGTACTCTATTACCTGCGCAAACGGGAAGAATACTGTCACAGTGAGATCTACGACGACGTAGAACCCAATCCGTCGGTAGAGACCATCATGAAGGGCGTAGAAGCCATGTGCGACTTCCAGCCCGACGTCATCATCGCCCTGGGCGGTGGATCGGCCATCGACGCCGCCAAGGGGATGTGGCTTTTTTACGAGCATCCCGACACCTCCTTCGGCGGCATGCGGCTGAAGTTTATGGATATCCGCAAACGCACCTTTTCCTTCCCGCGCCTGGGTGACAAAGCTCAGTTTGTGGCCATCCCCACAACATCGGGGACCGGGTCGGAGGTCACCTGTTTCTCAGTCATCACCGACAACAAGAGCGGCAACATGAAATACCCGCTAGCCGACTACGAGCTCACCCCCGATGTGGCCATCATCGATCCCCAGTTCGCCATGACCATGCCGCCCGTCAGCACTGCCGACACCGGTATCGATGTCCTAACCCATGCAGTGGAAGCCTATGTCTCCACCCTGGCCTCCGACTACACCGACGGCCTGGCCATTAAGGCCATTGAGATGGTATTCCAGTACCTTCCCCGCTCCTACAAAAACGGCGCCAAAGATCCTGTGGCCCGAGAAAAAATGCACAACGCCTCCTGCATTGCCGGTATGGCCTTTACCAATGCATTCTTAGGCATCAACCACTCTCTGGCCCACAAATTGGGCAGTGAATATCACGAGTTGGCCCATGGACGCGCCAACGCCATTCTGCTTCCCTACGTTATCCGCTACAATGCCTCCATGCCTACAAAATTTGTGGCATGGCCCAAATACGAAACCTTTGTGGCCGACAAAAAATACGCTGAGATTGCCAAGCACCTGGGCATCGCCGGCAGCACCACTGAAGAAAGTGTAGAGAATCTCATAAAGGCCGTCAAGGAGCTCAACCGTCAGGTGGGCATGCCGGCTTCCATCCGGGAGACCGGTGTGGAGGAATCCGACTTTATGAGCAAAGTGGAGGACTTGGCCGATAAGGCGTTTGAGGATCAATGTACTACCGTCAATCCCCGCATGCCTTTGGTATCGGAACTGGTCGAGATTTATAAGCAAGCTTACTATGGAGAATAACTTTTTCCAGATCAAATAAAACAGGAGGATTCAGTTATGGAACAAAATTGCAATGTAGCGCTGCTCAATGAGATTTATCAAAACAGTAAAATGGGCATCGACGCCATTGATACCGTCAGCAAAAAGGTAGATGACAGGCAGCTCAAATCCGATCTCACCACCCAGAGCGAACAGTACAGTCAATTTGCCAGTCAGGCCCGTCAGGAATTGGCGCAACGGGGCACCGCTCCCATCGACAATGGACCTTTGTCCAAAGCCTCTCTGTGGAGCTCTATCCAGTTTAATACCCTCATCGACTCCACCCCTAGTCACATCGCTGAGATGATGATCAACGGCAGTACCATGGGCATCGTTCAGATGACCAAGCAAGTGCGGGAACACTCCGACATCGATGACCCGGTTCGCAACATGGCCAGCCGTCTCATCCGTCAGGAACAGGATAATATTGAGCGTATGAAACAATACCTCTGATTTAACCGAAAGACGCATCCTTTGCTGAAAATCGCAAAGGATGCGTCTTTTTTTATATTTTCGCTAAAATTTATCAATATGTGGATATATTCCACATATTGATCTTTATTTTTTAGAAATTTTAATGTATACTATCCATAAGAAAAGGAGGGGTAAAAATGAAAAAAATAGTGAGTTTATTTCTTGCGGCATTTTTGGTATGTTGTTTGTGCTCTAGCTGTACTTTTACTGTATGGCGGCGAATCGATCGTTCTCTAACTTCGCCAAATGGATCGGATGTATCCTCTGAACTGGTTGATATCCCCACTATCCGGTGTGAAAACGATCTTTTTGAGATTACTCCTGATCAATTCCGTCTTTATTTTAATCAGTTGCTCCCGTCTTATAAAAAGGAATTATCCGAGTTTGTGCAATTGGACCTATCCGATCAATACCTCTCTTATTTTGAAGCTTCTGTGGATCTCAATTTGAGTGTATCAGCGTATTGTGATAGTCAAAATGACTATATACAAAAAATTCATTTTAAACTCAACACGGACAATGCCTATTGGGTCACCTATCACCATTATATTGAAGCTTTAATTAAATTGCTGGATCCGCAAGATACCGATTATTATGAGCTATCCAATCTACTGGGTTTATCAAAGGAAGGGCTAATAGAGCCTTCGGCTGTCTATAATGCCGACTCTTCCCGGATCTATTTTTATCAATATGATTTAGAATACCATCAGGGAAGACTAATTTTTACCAGCAGTTCATTGGCCGAGAAAGAATGGGAAGAACAAGAGCGAAAAGAAAATGGGGAATTTTTATCTTCCCCGTATGAAGGCGGTGTATATGAGATCGGTGTGGATATCCCCGCCGGTGAATATGTGCTGATACAAAACGATGGTAACAAGGGTTACTTTGAAGTTACATATGATTTATCTGGTAGCGGCGGCACATTTTTTTCGAACGGTATTGTGAATAACCGCAGTATTGTCACTTTAAATAAGAACTTATATGTCACTACGGATCGGTGTATTCTGTATCCTATTGAGGAAGCTCCTGCTGTAGAGATCTTTTCCAACATACTGCCCAGCGGCATGTACCTAGTGGGAACCGATATCCCTGCTGGAACTTATACCGTTCGTCCCACCAGGGAATCTATGGGTCTATTTTCCATCGAATCCGACAGCCTCCATCGACCGGAATCTACAATAGATAGCCAAAGATTCAGCTCTGAAATTACCATCACCGTGGAGGAGGGACAATACATCACTTTATCCTCGGCAGAATTGATTTTATCTTGATTTGGCAGAAAATACTATAACAAAAGCCTATCCTTTCCTCTTCCGGATAAGAATAGGCTTTTTCTTTTTCTCATACACGCACACGATATAAGCCATGCTTGTTGCAATAGGCATAGATCGTTCCTCTTCCCCTTTTGGTAAAACGCACCTCAGCATTTTGTTCGGGATAGAGCTTTATCATCTCCACATGATTAGATGTCACATAAGCTACAAATGAAATAGAATGTTTTTTTGTCATATCGTGATCAATATATACGTAGTATTCCCCGTCGATAGACTGCACCTGTATCATATGGCTCTGGTCATCATCCTCGGTCTCCAAGGCAGGCAACAGAACTCCACAGCAACTAAATGCTCCTTTTCCAACAGCTTGAATCACATTCCCACAGATTGGACAAACAAAAAAGGATATTTTGTTCATGTTCCCTGCTCGGTTTTGATTATTGATGTATTCCCCGGTCAGCAGTTCTACTACTGACACATTGAGAGCGCTGGCTAAATCAGTCACAATACTTAGATCCGGCAGCCCCCTTTCCGTTTCCCATTTAGAAACGGTTTTGTCACTGACACAAAGTTGATCTGCCAATTGCTTTTGCGTAAGACCATTTTTCTCGCGAAGTTCGCGGATAGTCTTACCTGTAATATACGGCATATAACGTCCCCCTCTTTCATTGATTCTCTCCATAAATGATAATAGGATATCTATCCGTTAAAAGCAACCTACGTTTCGTAGAGTTACATATATCCCTACATGCAAATAAAACCACCGGCAGAAATTTTCCTGCCGGTGGTTTTTCTATCACTATTGGTCTTTCGTTTCCTTTTGGTAGCCAGCAAAGGCTTCATCGATCTCTTTTTGAGATGGCTGGGCTATTTTCAAGTCGGGTTTTTCCTCAGATGTTACGGTAAATCCCAGTTCTTCCAATTGTTCATAGAGTTCTTTTGTCACCCAATCATATCCTACAATTTGCCCATCCGAAGAATAAACCGCTACTTTAACCGTTTCCTCAGACTGTTCTGTATATGGATTAAAATCAAATCCAGATTTTTTCTTTCCAGTAGAAATAGGTTCTACATCTCTTCGATTCAACGGATCATTCCACAAATACTCAATGTAGCTATCCACCCTATCCTGAGCCGACTCACTGAGAGATTGGTATTTTTCCACATGTTCTTGATGGCGAAAGAGCAGGCCGTTTTTATAAGGAAAATCCACTAGATCATCCAGAGAACAATTCAGTGCTTCTGCCAAAGCAGCCATCGTCTCAATTCCAGGATTCTTGGTAATACCAGAACTAATTTTCTGTACAGTGCTAATAGGAATACCTGACTCAAAAGCCAATTCCTCTATGGTCATTCTGCTTGCTTTCCTCAGTTGACTGATTTTTTTCAGATCCACGGATTTTTCACCTCTTTTTTTGACTCAACCATATTACAGGAAATAATGATATAAAATCTGCAGAGAAAGCAATATTAACATTACATTATACGCGTTCATTTTTTTGCCGTCAATACCATCTCTGCCGCTCACCATACCCGATATATAAAAAAACAGCCGCATGGCAGCTATTTTTTATGCGCATCAGCCCGCTCCACCGGGCTGGCGCTTAGGATCATAAGGCCCTGGGCCGGGACGGCCCAGATGGCCGTTTTTATAGTTTTGCATAGCAAAACTATAAAAAATAGCCGCCCTAAAAAGAACGGCTATTGATTATTTACAATTCTCACTCACTCCACTATATGGACAAACAATTCAAATAGATTTATGGGGTGCGGAATGTAGCACCTATATACAGCCATTCTACACAGATTGATGTTCGTGCCCCGCCTTGTGATGCAAATGTCCGAACCTCGCACATAGACCAGAGTTGATTGTTGGGATTCTGCTGTCGGATTCGCATCCAATGCATTTCTTGCGACTGGCTATAAACCGTGTCGTCCAGCACTAAACTAGTGGAAATCATCGTATTGTTGTTGGTCTGAGATTCAATCGCTGCACCATCGTATATACTTGTGCGACGGATATCTGCTAAAACCGGTTTTGCTGCATCCGCTGGACGGATGGAAATCCGAATGGATGTCGCCGACGCATATCGGAATGTCAGGATTAGACTTTCCAAGGGAACATCAACTGAACTTCCAGCAGTGGATAGATTGATATTGTAAACCTCCGTATTCGACTTCAAATTCGGACTGGTGATTTGGTAATCCTCTGTTTTAAAGTTCACTTTATAACTAGTGGGTGTATTCTCAGCCACCGAGATCTCTGGACTTGCTCCAGTAGGACCTGTGTCTCCTTTTGGTCCGACTGATCCTGTTTGGCCTTGTATACCTTGTGCTCCTTGGGGACCCTGTGGGCCAGTTGGACCGATTGGGCCGGTGGCACCTATTACACCTGCTGCACCTGCAGGTCCAGTAACACCAGTTGCTCCTGTGGCTCCCGTCGGGCCAGTTGGGCCAGTGGCACCTATTGCGCCTGCTGCACCTGCGGGGCCGGTCGTACCGGTAGCTCCGGTTGCGCCAGTTGGACCAGTGGAGCCGGTCGGGCCAGTTACTCCTGTTCCTGTAACACCGGTTGCTCCTGTAGCTCCCGTCGGTCCGGTGGGACCAGTGGGACCCGTTACACCGGTTGCTCCAGTTACGCCGGTGGGACCAATGGGACCCTGCAGACCAGTCGGACCAATCAGGCCCTGTAGTCCTTGTATACCAGTCACACCGGTAGCACCTGTCGGTCCGGTGGGACCAGTCGCCCCAATCGGTACAACAAAGTCTAGGGATATACCTGTCTCTGTTTTATTTGTAGTTATCTCCGCTGTATCTCCTGCACTAACCGTTCCCACCTCTACAGTAGGAGATCTTCCTGTTGGACCTTGGGGACCTGTATCGCCTTTTTCTCCTTGTACACCTTGGGGACCCTGTTCTCCCTTTTCTCCCTTGGATCCTATCTCACCTTGTGCTCCTTGGGGGCCTGTTGGCCCAATCGGTATGACAAAATCTAAGATGACTCCTGTCTCTGTATTTCTAGCAGTTACTTCTGCTATATCTTTAGCGCTGACTATTCCTACTTCTATAGTAGGCGTTAACCCAATCGGACCCTGGGCTCCCATATCTCCTTTTACTCCCTGAAGACCCTGCGGTCCCACTTCTCCCTGAGGGCCCTGAATAAAAACACCGCTTCCAGGACATCCAGAACAACAACTTTTTCTTGGATAATTATGATTACAATAGTTCACCTTGTATTCGCTCCTCAACTAAAACAGGAATTATATGTTCTGCAGAAATACGTTATTACTCCCATTATAATTGACACACGACTAACATTATCGCAAACTTAAAAACATGCTAAAGTTAATCCACTTTTATACTATGCATTTTATCCATCATTGCCACTTTATTGTATTCAAAAGACCTTCTATTTTTATTTGTCTTTTTTCTTCAGCAAAATCAACGTCAAACAAAAGATATTACATAATATAGCCGTTGTGATTCAAGAACGTAAGAAAACTGTGATTTGTTGTTCCTAATATCTTATAAGGTTTTGCTGGTAAAACCTTAGAGTCACAATATCGATATGTTCAAAGATATCTGCACAGTTAAACTTGCTATATCGCTCAAACTAGTATCCTCTATAAAAGACTTTTCGTACTAATTCTTTTGTATACAGGCGCTTCCCCATTACTCACAAGCAGATACTGTAATGGTTCCGCTTAAGCTTTGAATATTTTCCTTACCAGAAACAACTGTTCCCAATTCATACAAACTGTTATTGGGAGTGCAGGGAGCATAGAACATCACTACATCGCCCCAGGGTGCATAATAGGACAAGGATCCAGTTTTCCCGCTGCTGAGCGGCGTATCCTCTGTATTTAACATCTCTGGATAGAACGTCATTTCATTATTGCTGAAGGGTTCCACTTCGGCTGTAAGCGGGAGCTGTTCATAAAGTTCTTTTGCCGCCCGACTGTCATTTAACTCATAAATGATTTCATAGCCTTCCGATTTTACCAATATTTTCATTATTTCTTCCTCCGTGTTTACATTCTGCTCATCTGAAGGTATTTCCTGCCGCGATTGGCTGATGGCCGCTTCTTCTGGCACAGAAGAAAGCATTGTCGTATTGTCTATGCTTCCACATCCGACTAACCCAAATAGAAAAGTAGATATGAGAATAAAAAGGGCTATTTTTTTCATAGCAATCCTCCTGTTTATGTTATAACAAAGGTAGGCTAAGGGTAAAACCACATAACGGTTTATACGCTTGTCTTACAAAGATGCATGCAAGAACAAAGGATGATTTCTCCCTTGGATTTGGCATCATCCCGGATCACTTCCCTTACAGACGGAGCACAAATTGTTCCAGAAAGCGGGTTTTTAATGCTGACGATCGGTGTGGTAATACTAGCCTCCACTGCAGATTTTTCAAAGCAGAGATCTGTGTCGATCATTTCACATCCCAAAAGTTTGAGATTCTTGCAATAGCACAGCGGCTGTGTACCGATAATCTTGCAGTTTTCGAGGGTTAATCGGTCAGAATACCAGGCCAGATATTCGCCTTTTACAACACTGTTTCGAACAACTATATTTTCAGCATGCCAGAATGCATCCTTAGTATCCAGAATGCAGTTTTCAAAGACCGCATTTTTGATATACTGAAAAGAATACTTGCCCTTGAATACGATATTTCTAAAAATCAAGTTTTCAGCGCGCATCATGAAGTATTCGCCGGAAGCTGTTGTGTCTTCCATGCGGACATTGTTTGTGGACCATCCAAATTCTGGGGAAATAATATCGCAGTCCCGAATGATAACATCACTGCATTCCCGCAGGGCCTTTATACCGTACATTTTTGTGTCCCTGACTTCAATGTGATCGGAATACCACAATGCTGCACGGCATAGATCTGTCATCTTGGAATCGGTGATTGTCAGCCCATGGCCATGCCAGAACGGATAGCGCAAATTAAAAAGACAGTCTTTTGCGGCAATGTCAGAACACTCCTTAAAAGCGCTTTCGCCGTCGGCAGGTCCATCAAAAGCACAATGTCTAACTGCCAGATTCCGGCTGCCATAGAATGCCCGTTCTTTGTCAAACGTTTTATTTTCAATTGTAGTCATAGTATCCTCCCTATTCCCATCTGCTTAAGAATTATGCCTATTTTTCTATATATCAGTATACGGTGAACCTATATAAATTACAAACAGTTATTAATAATGGATTATGATCGTTTACAAGAATGATAAAAACAGGTACAATAAAGGAGAATATCCCAAAAGGAGGATCCATGGCAATGATTGAAACAAGACTTCTGCATTATTTTCTTGCGATTGCCAGAGAGCAGAATATCACAAAAGCGGCAGAAACGCTTTATATAACACAGTCTACGTTGTCAAAGCAGATGATGGATTTGGAAAAGCAACTCGGCAAACAGCTTTTCCTACGCGGCAAGCGAAAATTGACGCTGACAGAAGAGGGCAATTTTCTACGCAACCGAGCGCAGGAAATTCTGGAGTTGATGGAAAACACGGAATCCGCATTCCGGACAGATTCCGAAGCCCTAAGCGGCGATATTTCCATCGGCTGCGGCGAAACAATTGTGATGGATGAGATTGCAAAGCTATTGGCTGAATTCCATACGCAACATCCTGACGTAAAGTTTCACACACACAGCGGAGATGCAGATACCGTATTGGAACGGCTGGATAAAGGTCTTGTGGATATGGGGCTTTTACTTGGTCCCATCCGGCAGGAGAAATACGATTATCTCAATCTTCATCAAAAGGACGTCTTTGGACTTTTGATGCCGAAAAACTGTCCTCTGGCCGAACAAAAATCTATCAACATCGACCATCTCAAATCTCTGCCAATGATCCTGCCGGAACAGACCTTTTCAGGGCATCAAGAACTGGAGTGGTTCGGCTCTGATGTACTCCGTGTGGTTGCCACCTATAATCTGATACACAACGCAACTTATCTGGTGGAGCATGGAATTGGTTATGCACTTTGCCTTGCCCGCTTGGTCAATACCGAAGGACGAAATTTATCTTTTCGTCCCATCACACCGGAACTCCATGTGAATTTATACATTGTCACAAAGAAATACCAAACCTTTTCGCCTGCGGTGAAAGCTTTCCTATCGCAAGTCCAAGGCAGTGTATCTTCTTAAGTAGATGAAAAAGCTGACGGTACTATATTAAATAGAACTGTCAGCTTTTTTGTAGAATATTCAGTTTTTTAAAAACCATTCTTTTAATGTATCCAGAACTTTAATAAGCTCATCTTCTTTGATTACATATGGTACCATAGCGTACATGTAATTTAAAAAGGGACGGCTGAATACACCTCGCTCATAGGCAAACTGTTGATATCCATCTATTGTTGCAGGATCGTATACTTCAATGCAGATACAGGCACCCATGATCCTGACTTCTTTGATCCTGGGGTCAGAGAAGCCATTCATTTCACAGCGGGTGATCTCCTCAATTTTACGGATTTTAGATAAATAATCTCCTTTTTCAAACAGTTCAATGGATTTTAGCGCGACACTGCAAGCCAAAGCATTTCCCATAAAGGTGGGACCGTGCATAAAAGCGTGATCTGGGTTATCGTCATAAAACCCTTCGTATACCTTTCGGCTTGCTACTGTAACAGCGTGACCGATATACCCGCCTGTCAACGCCTTGCCAAGAACGAGGATATCCGGTAAAACTAAATCTGCAACAAAACGGTTTCCAGTACGGCCAAATCCAGTGGCAACCTCATCGAAAATGAGAAGAACGCCATATTGGTTACAAAGTTCTCTTGCCCGTCGCAAAAACGAGACATCGTACATCCGCATGCCTCCTGCGCCTTGAAGCAAAGGTTCGACAATAAAACAATTGAAACGAGTATGATACTTTTCAAATGCCCTTTCCAATGCCCCAATTTCAGTCGGAATATGGATGACATTTTGGCTTTTACCATATGCTTTCAATACAAAATGGTAGTCTTCATCGTCGCCTACCTCCATTGTCTTAAACGTATCGCCGTGGTAGGCATGTTCTAACGCTAGAACCATTGTACGATGTGTTTCTTCCCGGTTTATATAATACTGCAAAGCCATTTTAAGAGCGACCTCGACAGCGACACTGCCGGAGTCAGAGAAAAAACAGTAGTCTAAATCTCCTGGAAGCCAGCTTTGTAATTTATCGGAAAGCTTTTGCACAGGTTCATGAGTCAGTCCGCCCAGCATCACGTGGGCAAACTTTTTAAGCTGCGTCTCGATTGCGCGATTGAGTTCGGGATGCTTATAGCCATGGATTACGCTCCACCACGAGGACACCGAATCGATCAGCTCCTGATCTTCCGTATGGAGGGTAACCCCCTCAGCATCGATGATCTGATAGGGGGCCTTCATTGTTTTCATCTGTTCGTATGGATACCAAATCATCCTGATTTCCTTTCTCTATTCATACAATGATTCCAATAATTCAAACGGGATCTCTAAATCGGTGTCGCCATCCCTGACACAAGCCAACACCTTCAATCCAGTCAGAGATTCACACATCAGTAAATTATCCTCATGCAGCGTATTCCCTTGTTGATAACGATTGAAGATAATTCCTTTCACCGGAATCCCATGTGCTCTCATATATTCCGCTGTCAGCACAACCGAATTGATGGTGCCAAGTCCGGCATCCGCAACCATCAGGCAGCTCAAATTGCGTGCCTTGATAAAATCCTCCAGACGAATCTTGCAACGGTCAAAGCGAAGGGGACAAAGGATCCCACCGGAACCCTCTGCTGTAACATAATCGTATCTGTTGCAGACATCGTCGAAACACTCCAGAACCCGTTCCAATTCCACCGGATTGCCCTCCATCTGAGCAGCTAAATGAGGGGAAACCGCAGCCTCATAAAGATATGGACACATCTCTTCCAACGGCTGTTCCAGTCCCGAAATGAATTTCACAAATTGGGCGTCTCCCGGAATCAGACTGCCGTCAGGACGGCGGTCATTTCCGCTCATCGCCGCTTTATAATAGGCTGTTTTCTTTTTGTTTTCCCTCATTTTTTTAATCATCAGTGCTGATACATAGGTCTTTCCGACATCGGTTCCGGTTCCCGTGAGAAATAGATTCTTACTCATGACAAATTTTCGCCTCGTATCCAAGTTCCTTTATAAGTTCCATATCGGTTTGCGTTGTAATCCCTGCGGTCGTCAGCATATCCCCTGAAATTGCCGCATTGGCACCGGATGTAAAACAACTTTTCCCTTGATCAGCAAGCAGCCCTCTGCCGCCTGCAAGACGAATGGATGCCTCTGGAAGAATAAATCGATATACAGCGACGATCCGACGCATATCTTCTTCGGATAGTTTGGGATTGTTTTCAAAAGGGGTACCGGAAATAGGATTTAGCATATTAACCGGTACGCTTTTAATACCGAGTTCCCGAAGGCTAAACGCCATATCAATTCTATCTTCAGCGGTTTCACCAAGACCCATGATACCACCGCTGCATACGGAAAGCCGTGCCGCTTGTGCCGCACGAATGGCACGTATTTTATCCTCAAAGGTATGCGTTGTACAGATGTTAGGGAAGTTTCGGCGCGATGTTTCAAGATTGTTATGGACTCTTGTGACACCTGCTTCTTTCAGTTTCCGGAACTGTTCCTCATTCAACAGTCCAAAGGATACACACACAGAAATACCAATTTCCTTTCTAATCCTCTCCACAACCTTGCACATTTCGTTTACCTCTGCATCGGATAGACGTTTCCCTGACGTAACGATAGAATAGCGGAGAATGCCCTGTTGGTAGTTGGCTTTTGCCTGTGCAATTATTTCCTCCGGCGGAAGCAGAGGGTATTTTGCGGTACAAGTACGGTTGTGGGAGGATTGCGCGCAGAATTTACAATTTTCAGAACAGCAGCCGCTTTTGGCATTGATAATGGTACAAATATCAAATCGGTTGGAACAAAAATGCCGCCGGATCTTATCGGCATGTTCACATAGTTCCTCCAGTGGACGTTCATACAAAGACATGGCTTCTGCTTTCGTGATCTGCCCGCCGTTTAAAATCTTGCCGGTTAATAATGTCAAATTTCTCATTACAAATCACACCCTGTTCTTGATAGGAATTAATCTTTTTCCGAGAATCGCCCCGATGATGCACAAGACAATATCTCCTGGTACGGCCAAAACAAAGCAATACAAAAACAGCGGCCATATTCCGATCGGCGTGCCAAGATATAAATTACTCATAAGGTAGTAATAGATCATACCGAACAAATAGACAATCCCAAGGCCGATAAAGTTTGCAGCTATCAAACGCTTGTATC
This sequence comes from Solibaculum mannosilyticum, assembly GCF_015140235.1. Lineage (GTDB taxonomy): Bacteria > Bacillota > Clostridia > Oscillospirales > Acutalibacteraceae > Solibaculum > Solibaculum mannosilyticum. Next base: position 1,547,779 of record NZ_AP023321.1, read on the forward strand.
CCGGATTTGAGACACGATTGGCAATTGTTCCTGTCACATAGGCTGCGACTGCGAATCCAATAATATAACCAAAACTTGGTTTGAACACATAAGCGAACCCTCCGCCCTCTGCAAATACTGGAAGACCTGAAAGTCCCATAACGATATAAATACAAACCGATGCAGCGCCCAATTTGCCTCCCATCAAAAGTCCCGACAGCATAGTAAACAAAAATTGCAGAGTAAACGGGACAACCGGGATAGGGATGCGGATAAACGCGCCAACAGCAATAAGTGCTACAAACAGTGCGCATAAAATTAGATTTGTTGTTTTCTTTGTATTCATCTCTCTTCCTCCTGGTATCCCCATCGATTCTTATCCCAAAGCGCTGCGTAATCGGGCAATCCATTTTCAGAACGAAAAATATCCCGTACGATGAATGCATAGATTATCCATTTCCTGGACGATGATAAGTATATCATAACAATTTGTATTGTCAACTAATTTTCATAATTAAGTTTACATTATAAAACAGTAAGTCGAAGACTCAAATGGGCCAATCCACACAAGGCAGATTGACCCATCTTGACAAGCAATATGTTTCAGAGATAATTGTTGCAACGCTGACTGAATAGCATGCCAATGTGGAACCAGTATGAAACGCTATAAAACTATAAAGCAGGTTTTTCAATGTGAATGACTCGTTGGGTCCAATCTCTATAGAATGCTTCTTCATGCGACACAAGCAATACAGTGCCGGGGAAATTGCAAAGAGCGGTTTTCAAGGATTCTTTTGCCTGAATATCCAAGTGATTGGTCGGTTCGTCCAGGATTAGGAAGTTACATGGAGTCAGCGTAAGCAGACACATTTTCACTTTGGCCTGTTCTCCTCCGCTCAATGTTCGGATAGGCTGCAGCGCATGTTCCCTTGAAATTCCACATCTGGCTAAATTCCTGCGCACATCTTTTATTGCCAGATCCGGGTGCGCATCCAAAATAATCTGGATGGGTGTCTGTTCCGGTTCTTCCCATAATAGGTCCTGTTCAAAATATCCCAAAGTAACCTGATCAGAAAATTTACAGTGTCCTTGCAAAGGCGCAATTTGTCCAATCAATGTCTTGAGCAGCGTTGATTTTCCAACCCCATTAAAACCGGTAATAACGACTTTTTCTCCCCCCTGAATACCAAACTCAATGCCGGACACAACAGGGTCATGGTAACCAACCGCTAAATGCTTTACTGACAGATGTTCTGTATTTGTCAGCGGTAAAACTGGAAAATGAAAACTGGGAATCATCTCTTTATGTTCCAATGCCTCCAGCTTGTCCATTCGATCGAGCTGTTTTTGCCGTCCCCTCGCCATCTTTGCTTTCCGGCCGGCAATATTTCTCCGTATGAATTCCTCTGTTTTTTTGATTTCCTTTTGTTGGGCGGCGTACTGACGAATATAATCTTCCCGCAATAACGTCTTCTGCTGCTGGAATTCCGAATAGGCGCCGTAATATTTTGTAATGGTGTTATTGTCTATGTCACAGATCCGGTTAGCAATCCTGTCTAAGAAGCAGAGATCGTGGGAAACAACCAGAAAAGCGTTTTCTAAATCGGACAAGTATTCAGCTAACCACGTTACATGATCTTTGTCAAGAAAATTTGTAGGCTCGTCCAACAACAATACATCCGGTTTCTCAAGAAGCAGTTTGGCTAAAATCGCCTTTGCCCGTTGGCCTCCGCTCATTTCCCCGATGGGACGATCAAGTCCAACGGCAAGCAATCCTAATCCATTTGCAACCTGTTCTATTGCCGTATCAATCGTATAAAAGTCAGCCATCTCAAGCTGCTCCTGATAATAAGCTGCCCGCTCAAGGCTTTGGGGATGTCCGTCAGCAGCCTTTTCATAGAGCTGTATCATTTGGCGCTCCATGTCATAGAGCTTCGAAAAGGCCGTTTTTAGAAATTCTTTCATCGTGAAAGCACGATCGATTTCTGCATATTGATCTAGATATCCAATCGTGATATCAGGCTGCCAGATGATTTTGCCGTTGTCGGGGATGAGCTGTCCAGTACAAATCTTAATTAACGTACTTTTTCCGGCGCCGTTCTGTCCGACAATGCCAATATGTTCTCCCTTATTCAGTATCAGGCTGGCGTTTTTATAAAGTATATTCTCACCGAAAGAATGTGTAAGCCCTTCAACTTCTAATAAACTCATTTTTCATAAATCCTTTCTTCCATGTATTCGGCAAAAAAGAAAAGGCAGAAGGTCGAGATACACAAAATGTACCTGCCTTCTGCCTTTTACATAGGAACGCAAAAAACAAAAGGCTATGGACAAAACATTGTCCATAGCCTCCTACATACTAACCACTCGGAAAACCGTTGTTGGTACAATATCCTCAGATAGGTATACCTTCCCCTTGGTCTCCCGATGAAATCAAAATGCGGATTTATACGCTATACTCTGTACAATGTTTCATCGGTATGGATTGTACAGAGTTGATTTTCTTTTTGCGTTGGTCTCTTAAATGGAAATTCATAGGTTTTCTCCTTTGAGATGTATCACTTTTTCTATAAGGATACTACAGGAAATTCTGTTTGTCAATCTATGAATTTTACTGCTTTAATGTATTGGACAAAGTCTTTACAATATATAATCCAAATCCATTTTCGCCGTCCTTCTGATCTCTTGCAAAATCAGGACGACAGAAAGGTTCAAACAGGCGCATCAATTTTCTGCCAGGATTTGAAAGCAAATTGGAAAGAATCTTTTCCAAACTCCTCTTTGAGATACACACGGGACGCTTTTCCTGTATTTTGAAACAAAAGTCCAATTGTTTTGCTTTTGCAATCAACTAATATGGCCCGCAGATCTGGGGAAGTGTATCAGATAGGTCAAATGTCTCTGCATTTTGCTTTTCCTGCGTAACATCGAGCCGGGAAGTATCCAAAATCTCCCCAATCATAGAAGAAATCCTCTCGGTAATCTCTTTGCATTCTAACAGGTAAACATCCCGTTCCTTATATTTTCAACGCCTAAAATCATGTTTTCTAAAATGGAATTTAAGGCTGTAATAGGCGTCTTCAATGACAAACCGTCATGGATTTAGGGTAAAATAATTTTTCCAAAACGACAAACACCAAATGGTGTACACTCAAATGAACATAACACCATTCAGTGTATTCTAATAATAGAATTCCGTTGACAGGAGGATTTACGTGCCATACAGAAGAATTAGAGATCTGAGGGAAGACGCCGATTTAAGTCAAAAAGAGATTGCCCAAATTCTTCATATGCATAAGACCACTTATGTCCGGTATGAAAGCGGTGAAAGAGAGATCCCTTTCAATATTGCGATTTTGCTTGCGGATTAGGTCAGTTTACAAGGAACTACACGCAGACCACGAAACGGGGGCTGCTGACAACAAATAAAGGCTGAGTATCAAGCACCGAAAAAGTGCGAGATATTCAGCCTGTTTTGTTGTCCGGGGTTTCCAAAGGGGCTTGCCCCTTGGCACACGACTTTGCTTGCAAAGTGTAGTGTGTTATACGCTCTGTCGGCGTTGCTGCGAAAATGAGGTTGCCGCCGGGTCGGGCAAGGGCATTTGAAGCAGCAGGAAAACAGGGCTGTGATTGCGTGTCGTGGAGCCGCAAGCGCAGGGCTGGTTTCGTCAGCAGACAGGGCGTATATGAAAGCCCCCGTTCCTCGTCCCACGCCGGACTTCGGGACAAAATGTCCCGAACTTGTGGACACACTCACAAAAAGCAAACAGATTTTTCTCTCAAAATTGGAATGGGCGGGGAAGCCATTTTAGGGCTTTGCTATCTCCCTGATAAATGAGAAGTTAAGTTTCGTCCATATATATTTTTATCTCGATGTATTCATGATTTCTTGCATAAGCAAACGACGCTGATTTTCTGATATAGTCAAATATATTTTCGTCTAAATCTTCGTCCCATGTTGTTTCGCTGAAAATTTTATTTTCAGCGGTTGGCTTATACAAGATGACTACATGGATTTGATAAAACTCTTCATCATCATTTGAAAACTGTCGAACTAATGAAATTTGAAAAAATGGTTCTTTTGAAAAAGCAGTAAATGTTCCGGTTTCAAATAAAACCATATCTTCTTCAAGCGGTGTGCTGCACATCTGCTCAAAAACATCAACTATTTCTTCCACAGACATTTTATCCGTTATCTTATCTTCTAAAAACTTAATCAAGTTCTCCATTGATTTTCCTCCTGTAAATTCTTATTTATTGTTCTCTACTTCCGTCCCCGCTGTGGATTTGGATTTTTCAGCAAATCTGACTTATCAGTTCTTAGAAATGGGCGGGAAGCCATTTTAGGGCTTTCCCGCCTTGATTGCCCATTAGCAAAGACGGGCGGGGCTGTCAACGGCGGCGCATGAAATGCGCCGTTCATCTTGACCGTTGACTGGCTCGACTGGCTTTGCTATCTCCCCAACAAGTTATTGTTTGTTGTTTTTCCAATTATCTAAACGGGCTTGCATAGTTTCTCGCCATTCTTCACTTGGACAAGCAGTAATCAATTTTCGATACTCTTCACTTGATGGCGCTTCTATCAAATAAGACTCTACCAATTTTAGCAAATCCCACTCTACTCCATACATTCCACCTTCGGGGAAAATGTCAATCAATACGCCTACTTCTTCTCTTGTCAATGGCGTTTTTACATTGGAGAGCAATTCGTCATACATGTTGATGGTTTCTACTGTAGGGTCATCTTTCACTGCGTCTGGCATTTGACCGAGAAGTTTCAATTTTATAATTGCCTCCTGCACCTTTACTCCCTCCAATTTCTCGTTCTCTATTTTCTCCCCCGCTGTGGGTTCGGATTTTTCAGCAAGTCCGACTTCTGTGCAATCTTTTTCAGCCACTTCTTTTCTTCCTCGGACAGCTTTTTCAAATTCAGCTTGAGCCGCTTACAGATAAACGCCAGCGACGCTTGCTCCGGGCCGCTGCCCTCTTTGGCGGTTTCCTCGGCGGTCTGCAAGAAATCTTCCAGTGGATTGTCCTCCGGGACGCTGAAAAAATCGTCCTTATGTGCTTCCCGCAGGTCAAGAGCTATCTTGTTTATGTCCTGCTGTATCACATAGCGGCAAAAGCTGTCATCATCAATATGGGCGGCGATAAGCTGTCTTAACTGCGGGTCGGTCAAGCCGGGATTGTGCTGCTTCATAATGGTTGTACTCACAGCGTCTACAATGGCGTTTGCACTCTGCACCTGTTTGCCAGCGATACCGTTTACATAGATTTCAAGGTCAGCCATGAGCCGGGGGAAATCCGGGTGTGCCGCCAGCTCACACAAGAGGGAATTATCCACCCGCCCACTTTTCAATAGTTCAATCATATCATCGCTCAAACGCAGGTCTGCAAGATCGGCGTTTGGGTGATTTTTTGTTTGAGAACGCCCCAGCAGATAATCAACAGTCACTTCATAAAACTTTGCCAACTCAATAAGGGCATAATGGCTGATGTCCTTGAAATTATCCCCCTCATAACTGCCCAACGCAGACTTGGAGAGGTGCGTCTGCTCCGCAAGCTGTTCCAGCGTCAACCCACGCTCCACACGCAGGTCTTTCAATCGTTCTTGTATGGATAGTTCCATGCACTCCCCCTCCTTGTCTGTTTATGTTACCTGTTATATCAAAGTTTGTTCAGATACCCGATTTCATCTAATTCTGCCTTAATCTCGTCCCATTCACTACGCTTGGGGTTTAATGCAACAATCATCTCTTTTGTCACCGGCACCCCGTCTGCAAGCTGGCGCACAACTTCCAAAGGCAGGTCGGCGGGATAAAACCACTTCCCGTATTCCACATAGGTCTGCGGATTACCATCAATCATAGAGAGTAAATCCTTGGAAGCGTCCTCACCAGCCATAGGATTACAGTGCCAAACAACGCCATCTTCCGTCCAGACGCAAAAAGTGCTTTTCATCTTTTTGACTTCTCTGCTATTCATGAGCTTTTGCAAAGCGGAAGGCATCCCATTTGTCAAATCCTCTATCCGAGGGAGTTTTTCTTCCCAATCGTAAAGTTCAGAATCTACACCATTGATAACACAGCCTTCAGATGTGAACATGATAATCATGCTTTGCTCACTGCCATCGGTAGCCCAAAATGCTTCTTTTCCCTTTCTCCATATGGGATTGTATGTATAGTGACGGATGAAACTCCATTCCTTCTCTAACATGATGATGTCCAAAGCTGCAAGCCCTTTGCAGAAAGCCTTTAGGCGATTTACATCAGGTAATCCAGACAAATTTTTCGTTGAAATCATATCGCCACTCCTTTCAAACTTTAATTGCCATCCAAGTACTTTTATTTTACCACAATTCCGAGAGCGTGGAAATAGAGAGTTTTCCGAACTGATTTCCGACCTTATGGATATACGGGGCGGGCGGTCTTTTAGGTGTAGACTTAGGGTAGTTCATCGATGAGCTGCACCTTGAAAAATGAATGACCGTCCGAAAAGGAATACCCAGGCAGGGGAAGCACCGCAACGAGCCACTTCGGGACAAAATGTCCCGAAGTCCGGGGAGCGTGCCAACGCCGGAACACGCCGCAGAAATGGGGCAGGAAGCTTTTTCGGGGAGAACGGCAAAGGAAAAATGGAGGGAACACATGAGAGAGAACCCATATAAACGACTGCCGCCCATAGAGCGCAAGCAGGACGGTTCCCTTTACCGCATGACACCGGCACAGAGGAAACAGGCAAACGCCCTGATCCGCCGGGAGTGCTGCTGTTATGAGGACGGGAACTGTATGCTCCTTGACGATGGGGACACCCACACTTGCCCCCAAACCGTTTCTTTCTCGGTCTGCTGTAAGTGGTTCCGCTGGTCGGTCTTGCCGCAAATCGGGACGCTGGAAGCGGAGATTTTCCGGGATAAGGAGCTAAAACGCTGTGCGGTCTGCGGCAGAGTGTTCGTCCCAAAGTCCAACCGGGCGAAATACTGTCCCGACTGTGCCGCCAGAGTTCACAGGCGGCAGAAAACAGAAAGTGAACGGAAAAGGAGGTCTTGTGTGGACAGTTAGGGGCTGAAAAGTCCTTGATTTACAAGGCTTTACAAGCACAGAACAGGGGCAGGCAATAGAAACTACCGTCTGCCTCCGAAAACGGACTTCTAACCGTCCACAAAACACAATATGACAAACACCATTTATATCCATCAGCCGGAAAAAGCGGTCAGCTTTACCCGGCTTCCCAATTTCCTTTTTGAAGCCCCCACATTCATGCCCCTGTCCAACGAAGCAAAGGTACTGTATGCCTTTATCCTGCGCCGGACAGACCTGTCACGAAAAAACGGGTGGGTGGACGAATACGGGCGGATTTACCTCTACTATCCCATCAACGAGGTAGTGGAGCTGCTCCACTGCGGGCGGCAGAAAGCGGTCAACACCCTGCGGGAGCTGCAATACGCCGGATTGGTAGAGATTCAGAAGCAGGGCTGTGGAAAACCCAATCGCATTTACCCAAAATCCTACGAAGCGGTTCCAAACACCGACTTCAAGAAATACGGTTATGGAACGCCGGAGGACTGAAAACCGCACTCCACAAGTACGATAATCAATCCTCTTGAAGTACGAAAATCGGACGGTATATAGAAATACAGAGATTAAAACGATTTTATTTATATCTTATCCATTCCTATCCGATCCGAGATATTTTCTGCGGGATTTTCCTGTGGAAAAGTCCCGGAAAGGAACGGAACGGGGAAAGGAGTTTCATGGCACAACACGCAATTTTGCGATTTGAAAAACACAAGGGCAATCCGGCAAGACCGCTGGAAGCCCATCACGAACGGCAAAAGGAACAGTACGCCAGCAATCCCGACATTGACACCAGCCGGAGCAAGTACAATTTCCACATCGTCAAGCCGGAGGGACGCTATTACCACTTCATTCAAAGCCGCATTGAACAAGCTGGCTGCCGCACCCGCAGGGACAGCACCCGTTTTGTGGATACGCTGATTACCGCCAGCCCGGAATTTTTTAAGAAGAAGTCCCCAAAGGAGATACAGGAATTTTTCCAGAGGGCGGCTGATTTCTTAATCGGGCGTGTAGGGAAAGAAAATATCGTGTCGGCGGTGGTACACATGGACGAGAAAACGCCCCACCTGCATTTGGTCTTTGTCCCTCTGACAGAGGACAACCGCCTGTGTGCAAAGGAGATTATAGGGAATAGAGCCAACCTCACAAAATGGCAGGACGATTTTCACGCCTATATGGTGGAGAAATATCCCGACTTGGAGCGTGGGGAAAGTGCCAGCAAGACAGGCAGGAAGCATATCCCCACCCGTCTGTTCAAGCAGGCGGTCAATCTCTCCAAACAGGCAAGAGCCATTGAAGCCACGCTGGGCGATATTACCCCGTTCAACGCCGGAAAGAAAAAAGAGGAAGCCCTCTCCCTGCTGAAAAAATGGTTTCCGCAGATGGAGAACTTCTCCGGTCAGCTCAAAAAATACAAGGTTACAATAAACGACCTTTTAGCAGAAAATGAACAGTTGGAAGCCAGAGCCAAAGCCAGCGAAAAGGGCAAGATGAAAGATACGATGGAACGGGCAAAGCTGGAAAGCGAGCTGAAAGACATTCAGCGGCTGGTAGACCGTATCCCGCCGGAGGTGCTGGCAGAACTGAAACGGCAACAGCGGCACACAAGGGAACGGTGATTGATGGCAGAAAACATTTCACGCCGCAGCATGGCGGCACTGCACTTTGAAAATTAAATACGGAGGTACTATGGAGCATATCAGATACAAGAAAGAAACCGAAGTCGTGACTTTTCAGGGAAAGGAAATCACGCTGGAAAATCTCTCTCCGGTGTTCACGCCGGAGCAGGAAGCGGCAAAACGCCGGGAGCTGGAACAGCAGCTTTATGAGGTGTTCCGCAAGTATGCCGACAAACGGCAGAGTGAGGAAGCCGGGGCATAAGGTTTTCCGAAGCCATCGTTGATTTGCGGGGCTGCTGGCGGTATAATAAAACTGTCAGCAGCTCCGTTTCTTTTTTAAGAAAAGGAGCGACAATATGAACAATCGAATAGACGCAATCTATGCAAGACAATCGGTAGACAAAAAGGATAGCATTTCCATTGAAAGCCAGATTGAATTTTGCAAATATGAGTTGAAAGGCGGTAACTGCAAGGAATACACAGACAAGGGGTACAGCGGCAAGAACACAGAACGTCCGAAGTTTCAAGAACTGGTGCGGGACATCAAGCGGGGCTTGATTGCAAAAGTCGTGGTTTACAAACTCGACCGTATCAGCCGTTCCATTCTGGACTTCGCAAACATGATGGAGCTGTTCCAGCAGTACAATGTAGAGTTTGTGTCCTCTACGGAAAAGTTTGATACCTCCACCCCGATGGGGCGGGCGATGCTGAATATCTGTATCGTGTTCGCCCAGCTTGAACGGGAAACCATACAGAAGCGGGTAACGGACGCTTATTACTCCCGCAGCCAACGTGGTTTCAAAATGGGTGGGAAAGCCCCCTACGGCTTCCATACCGAGCCGATCAAGATGGACGGTATCAACACAAAAAAGCTGGTGGTAAACCCGGAGGAAGCGGCAAATATCCGGCTGATGTTTGAGATGTACGCCCAGCCCACCACCTCCTACGGGGACATTACCCGGTACTTTGCCGAACAGGGGATTTTATTCAACGGTAAAGAACTGATACGCCCCACGCTGGCGCAGATGTTACGCAATCCCGTCTATGTGCAGGCAGACCTTGATGTGTACGAGTTTTTCAAAAGTCAAGGGGCAGTCCTGGTCAATGACGCTGCCGATTTTACCGGCATGAATGGCTGCTATCTGTATCAAGGGCGGGATGTGAAGCCCAGCAAAAAGAACGACTTGAAAGACCAAATGCTGGTGCTGGCTCCCCATGAGGGCATTGTCCCCTCCGAAATCTGGCTGACCTGCCGCAAGAAGCTGATGAACAACATGAAAATCCAGTCTGCCCGAAAAGCCACCCATACATGGCTGGCGGGAAAAATCAAGTGCGGGAACTGCGGGTATGCCCTTATGAGCATTAACAATCCTGTGGGAAAGCAATATCTCCGCTGCACAAAACGGCTGGATAACAAGAGCTGTGCCGGGTGTGGGAAAATCATCACTTCGGAACTGGAAGCGGTTGTTTATCAGCAGATGGTAAAGAAGCTGGCAAGCTACAAGACATTGACAGGCAGAAAGAAAGCGGCAAAGGCAAACCCGAAAATCGCCGCCCTGCAAGTGGAGCTTGCTCATGTGGACGGCGAGATTGAAAAGCTGGTGGACAGTCTAACGGGCGCAAACAATGTCCTGCTCTCCTATGTGAATGTGAAGATAGCAGAACTGGACGGGCGCAAGCAGGAACTTCTGGCGAGGATAGCGGAACTAACGGTGGAAGCCATTAGCCCGGAACAGGTCAACCAGATTTCCGGCTACCTCGACACTTGGGAGAATGTATCCTTTGACGACAAGCGGCGGGTGGTAGACTTGATGATTACCACCATAGCCGCCACAAGCGACAGCTTGAATATCACATGGAAAATCTGACGGGTGGAACCCCTCCCGTCAGATACCTACCCTGTGTAGTCCCTTGTAAACTGTACTTTATTACGATGTAAGCTTGGATTATATCGCGGGTCGAACCAATCGTCGGAATCTGAAATGAGAATTAATGGTCCTTTACCGCACAAGGCAAAACAGTTGGCTGCAATATTTACCGTAAACGATCTGTATTGATTGCGCTACAAGCATGGAATCTAATATATGATTTAGACTTGGAAAGGTTGACTATCTTACTTAGGGATAAGGAGAAAACTATGAAAAGAATATTTCTTTTTCTATTGTTAGCTGCGCTTTCATTGTGTTTCACCTCCTGTTATTTTTCATTGACAGGTCTTACAGGGCCACATAAACTGGAACGTTTTTTTGACAATGACGCTCAAGTTGCCGAGGATACTCTTGAGAAATTACTCAGCGCTATTGAAAACAAAGACGAGGCAGGTTTAAAAGAACTGTTTTCACAAAAAGCTATCGCAGAGGATCCTGATCTGGACGAAAGCATTTTAAGGCTATTCGATTTTTTCCAAGGAGAAATATTGTCATATGATGATTGGGGCGGGCCTTTCTCTGGAATGAGCAGGAATGGTGATGGAAATAGTTATAAGTATTTGGAGTCGACCTGTGACGTCGAAACAAGCAAGCAAAACTATCGTTTTGCAGTCCAACAGTTCACCATTGACACAGCTAATCCAGATAATATTGGTATTTCATCCTTGTATGTCATTCTTTTCGAGGATACGGACGAGCAATATGCCTATTTGGGTGATGGTGAATGGGCACCGGGAATTAATGTAGTAACTGAATAGTAAGTGAAAACAGCTCCTGGAAGATAATCCAGGAGCTGTTTCCGTTTCCATATATTCTTCTGATTTCATCGTTTTGAAGGCTCTTTGTTTTTAGCCAACCCTTGTAGCTTTTGTGCGGACAAGGCATAGGAAAAACGTCTAAATGCGAATCCATCCACAAGGCTGTTATAAAAAGTTCATGTTGCTATGAGCAAGAATTCATAGACTTTACACCGATCTTATTTGTAACAAAAACAGCCACCCATCCAAGCATAATTCCAATCATTGCGCCAGCCAAAACGTCGCTCGGATAATGCACATAAAGATAAAGCCGAGAAAAAGCGATCAATACGGCAATCACTCCCGCCGGAATCCACAATCTTTTTTTCTCAAAGTATAATACAGACACTGCGGCAAACGAGGCTCCTGCATGGCCCGATGGAAAAGAAAAATCTGTAGGTCTGTTCACCAGGAGTTGTACAGCCGTATCTATATCACAGGGACGGATTCGAGCGACCAGCGGTTTCAAAATTATATTACAGCAAATTACCTCTAAAGCAAGGCTCACTGCCATTGCCAATCCAATTCTACGAGTTTTCGGGATCATAAGAAATACTACCGTACAGACGATCCAAAGGATCCCTCCATTGCCGAGCTTTGTAATAAACGGCAGCACTGTATCCAGAAAGCCACACTTCAGATGTTCCTGAATAAAATCAAGAATTTGTGATTCAGCTCCCATTTCAAGCCTTCTTTCTATCACAGTCTCAATCAGATTGCAGGTATTTCGATTTTTCTATTGAATCTATCGAGTGCAAGTGCAGCAACAATTCCAACTGCCATACAGCTTAGATTAATACCGCCGGAGGCGGCGCTTTCCACAAAACTCCTGAATGGTATGATGACAATAGTTGCAGCTATAACAACACCGATAATTCCATGAAAAACTAAACTATAATGATGTTCCATCAGTCCATTTACCGCTTTTGCCAGCAAAATCACCGTCAAGATTGCTCCTACTCCAGACGGAATCAAAATATCCAAATCCAAGTTTCCAATTCCCGTTACCAGAGGCGTATAAAGTCCCAACGGCATTAGCAACGTGGAAAAGCTCATTCCCGGAGCAATTATGCTTAACGCAATACAAAAGCCACAAAACAGATACCATATAAAGTTCGGCATTATCGTTATGTGAATCATATTAAGACTCAAAAGCAGTATAAACACAACCGCAAAGCAAATACCAAAGGAAATCAAGGAGCCTTTGCTTCTACCTTTTTCCTCAGCTTCCCGAAAGAGCGATAGCAGCATTCCTCCAATCAGTCCCACAAACAGGCACACAGAGGGATTGGGATATCTATCCAGCAAAAATCCCAGCAACTTCGCAACGACAACAAACCCAAATCCGCCTCCTAAAATCAGTGGGATCAACACTCTATACTGTTTTTTAAACGTTTGGATTGGATTTGAGAGCAGTTTCATGATGGTTCTGTAAATGCCGAAGACAACACATAGGACTCCTCCGGATATCCCCGGAAGAACCGCACCCAGTCCAATCAGTGCACCTTGTAGCAATCGGAGCCCCACTGCCGTTGGAACGCCCTTTTTTCTCTCTTTGGCTGTGGGCTCTGTTTTATACACGCTATCTTCCATGATAAGTCCTCCTATCCTATTAATCTCTTGCTTCTCCTGTGTCATACAGTTTTCTACCGCAGTTGGAGCAGTAAAGAGTGCCGTTTCTATATATGGCTTCACAGTCAGGACAGCTATCAAACATCGCCGTTCCGCAGGAAATACAATATTTATTTTTTCTGTCCTGCCATCTACCGCATCCATCGCATTTTGAACAGAGTATACTCCTTACCAACACAAATAAAATGACTGCAAATAAGTTTCCGATCAGTGCCAATAGAAACCATAAAAATCCGTGGAAACCGATCTTATCTGCCGCCTGATACAGCCATGCGGAAACTGTCAGCCAATAAATTCCGAATGCTGCAAGGCAAATCATCCCGAAAATACCCAGCGTGATTTTCGCGCCTGCCGTTGGTTGCGTAACCGGTAAATCCTCAAAGTCTCTGCGGGATCTTTCCTGATTGTCCATCCCCTTCTCTCCGCTCTGATCGGGAACCGATTCTCCATATTTTTTATCGAAGCCATTGACTTTTTGATTTTCTATTTTCATTGAATGCTTGCAGGAAAATAACTTCCGTAATCTGTGTCCGAAATGCAATTCCAGTTGCAACGCCACTCAAAAGGATGGCAAAAACTGTTATCATAACCATCTTTCGAAAAAATTTCGGGAAGTTCGTCTGTATAACCTTATTTCTAATCTTGTCCATAAGAACGCCTCCTTGTTCTTTTACTGCGTTCAGTATAAAATGGAGACATAAACTGATCTTAATCCAAAGTTAAACAGGAGATAAAATGTGAGGAAAATATAATAAGGCATATGCTGTCTTAAAATCACAGCATATACCTTTTGCAATAATCGATGAAGCTTTACTTTATCTGAACAGACTCGGAATCAGCATAACCGCCGTTCCGGCAACAATGTCTGCAAGCCCAAAGATGGATTTTTTTGAAAGCTTCTCGTGAAATACCAAGCGGGAAAAAACAATTGTCACAAGAATACTCATCTTATCGATGGAAGTCACTACACTGGCAAGTCCGTCCTGCAGTGCTTTGTAATAGCAGAGCCATGAGCCTCCGGTGGCAAGTCCGGATAGACAGATAAAGCCAAATTCCTTTCCAGGGATTCGCTTGAACTCCTTCTGTTTTCCTGTTACAAATACCATAACCCACGACACAATCAACACCACGCCAGTACGGATGGCCGTCCCCAGATTTGACTCTATACCAGAAATACCGATCTTACCAAGGATGGAGGTTAGGCTAGCAAAGACGGCGGAACCGATTGCATAAAAAAGCCAGCTCTTCCCTTCTTTCACAGGTTTCTGAATATCCTTTTTCTCAACCATCATAAATGTGCCGACGCCTATCAAAATGACACCGATACCGCTATACACCGTAATGCTCTCCTGTAAAAAGACAAATGCCAGAATAATCGTCAGAATCGTGCTGGATTTATTAATGGGAACTACCTTATTGACATCGCCAATCTGAAGCGCCCTGAAATAGCACAGCCATGATGCTCCGGTTGCCAATCCGGACAGGAGCAAGAATATCAGTGTTTTGCTGTCGATGGAGGCAGTCTGTAATTGTGAGTCAGCAAGGAATACCATGAGCCATGAAAATAGAAGCACTACAATGGTACGGATTGCTGTTGCCATGGTGAAATCCGTTTTTTGGATACCGCATTTTGCAAGAATAGAAGTCAGTCCAGCAAACAGCGCCGAACCAAACGCAAACAGAATTCGCATACTTACTGCCCTCGAAACCGGTATCTGGCCCCCATACTGTTTCAATGTAGTGGGGATTCGCCGGGTCTTTTTCGATCTTCTCCCGCAGTCTCCGGCAGACCTCAAATCCGTCCATTCCCGGCAACATCAAGTCCAGCAGAATGAGGTCGTAAGAACCCGTGCACCCTTTTGTAAACCCTAATTGTCCATTCTCTGCGATCTCCACTTCAAATCCATCGATGGTGAGATAGTCCCGCTCGATGGAGGCAATAGCAGTGTCATCTTCCACGATCAGTATTTTTGCCATCTGATTCACTCCCTTCCTCACAGGACAGACAGATTTCAATCTTCAGCCCACCAAACTCACTTCTCTTTGCCTGAATGCTTCCCCCGGCGTGCGTAATAATGCTCTTCACAATTGCCAGACCCAGACCGCTGCCTTTTTGCGGATTCTGTCTGGCAGGATCGCTGCGGTAAAATGCCTCAAACAGATGTGGCAATGCCTCTTCTGGGACGCCGGGGCCGTCGTCATCAAATGTCAGCGTACAGGTTGCACCGTTTTTTATCAAGGAAATACGAAGCAGACCTTTTTCCTGTTCCTTATATTTCAGACTGTTCCCCATGACATTGGATATCACACGTTCAAGCTGGATCGGATCTGCTGTTACTGTCACGGGTGTCAGATCTGTTATCAGCTGCAGGCCGTGTTCCTTGTATTCTTCTTTCGCTTCTAAAACCGCTGCCTCTATCTTTTCATCCAACCGCAGCCGGATACTGTTTTCCGGATAGTCCCCCAGCTCCATCTTAGAAAACAGAAACAACTGAGATACCATACGATCCAGATCCTCCACCTTTGTCTTGATGGTGGCAAGATAGCTCCTTTGTACCTTGGGCGTCCTTGCTACGCCGTCCATCAGCCCCTCTACATACGCTTGAATGGAAGTCAAGGGTGAGCGAATATCGTGGGAGATTCCGGCAAGAAGTTCCTTCCGATTTTGTTCCTGCTGTTGGATTTTAGTGACGGATTCCTTTAAACGTACAGCCATCTCATTGAAGTCTTCACATATCGGCAAAAACTCATCCTGACGGTCATATTGGATACGAAAATTCAAATTTCCATCCCGTATCTCATGGACACCGGCTGTCAGAATATCTAACGGCTCCTCGATCCTCCGAAAAACAAACTTCGTCAGGAAACGGTTTGTCAACAAAACGGAGAGAAAGATGGCAAATAGAATAAAAACAGCAGAGGTAATCAGCGCAGCTTTAAGATTTGCATAGGCGATCTCGCTGTGGTTTCCGCCCAGCAGATAAATGATGTATTCCTCACCGTTTACCGTCTCGTAGGCTTTATACAGGCTCCGGCCATTTTAAGATACGACGGAATTACCTGTGAGCATTTACGCTGCTTCCTTGAGCGCATCATCATTTTTATCTGTCTCTCCAAAGGAATAAATAACGTTCTCTTTGTAAAACACCTGCGCTGTCATTCCGTTATTCTCCAGCAGTGTATTTAGAGAGGACAAATCCGTTCCTTTGTACAGCTTATGCTCAAAGGTCTCGGTAACGGCGAGGCAGACCCGGTTGAAATCCTCCGTGTCGTGCATGTCCAATCCTGCACCGCCTATAACGGAAATCCAGATGATACCCACACAAAGCAAACCTATCAATACCGTGGATATGACCGGCACAAAAATCATTAGAATATTGGATAAAAACAGTCGCTTGCGAATTGTCATGCTTCTACCTCCCTTCTCTCACTTTCAAATTTATTATATCATAGATTTCACAGCATTCTTAAACAAGGGATAAACTGCCCGGAATTTATTCGATTCGTTTTAATATTCAAATCTTATCCATCAACCTAATAAGTAAGTGGATTAATTTATGGAAAAGAAAAAGCGGTATAGCACATCAAATGCCATACCGCAAATCTTCAGCGGGAGAGATATTCTTGTATCTATATTTTGTTCTTTGATTTGTTCGCCGTATATAAAAGATACCCGCGAGTTATTTCCTGCCTAGAATGGCATCCATATCCTGTTCCGGAGCCGTGATCGGCTGCAAATCATAGGTGTCAACCAATACTTTTACAACACTTTCTGAGAGGAAAGCGGGAAGAGTCGGTCCAAGATACATGTTCTTAATTCCCAAGGAAAGCAGAGTCAAAAGAATGCAAACTGCTTTTTGTTCATACCAGGATAGAACTAATGTCAGCGGCAGATCGTTGACACTGCATTCAAATGCATCTGCGAGGGCAAGCGCTACTTTAATTGCACTGTATGCATCGTTGCATTGACCCATATCCAAAATACGGGGTAGTCCTCCGATTTCGCCTAAATCCAAATCGTTAAAACGGTATTTGCCGCAGGCAAGTGTCAAAACCAACGTATCCATTGGTGTTTGCTTTACAAACTCTGTATAATAATTCCGTCCAGGATGCGCGCCGTCACACCCGCCGACAAGGAAAATATGCTTGATTGCTCCCTCTTTGATTGCGCCTACGACCTTTTCCGCATTGGCAAGAACAGCCCCATGTGCAAAACCCGTAGTGAGCATATGTCCACCGTTGATACCGCTCATGCTGCGGTCGTGCTCATATCCTCCCAGTTCCAGCGCCTGTTCGATCAGCGGCGTAAAATCCTTGTTGCCGTGTTCATCTGCTGTAATGTGGGTCAATCCATCATAGCCCACTACAGAAGTCGTATAGATGCGGTCTCGATAGCTGGGACGCTGTGGCATCAGACAGTTGGTGGTAAACAGCACAGGAGCCGGAATGTTTTCAAACTCTTTCTGCTGGCTTTGCCATGCGGTTCCAAAATTCCCTGCTAAATGAGAATACTTCTTCAGTTCTGGATATCCGTGTGCAGGCAGCATTTCGCCGTGGGTATAAATATTGATTCCCTTGTCCTTCGTTTGCTCCAGCAACTGTGCCAGATCCTTTAGATCATGGCCGGATATCACAATAAACGGTCCTGCTTTGATATCGACGTTCACTCTGGTGGGGACAGGCGTTCCAAAAGCTCCCGTATTGGCACTGTCCAGCAGCTCCATACATCTGAGGTTGACTTTGCCGAATTCCATGATAAGAGCAAGCCATTCCTCCACTGTGTGTTCCTCATTGACCGCACAAAGTCCCTTATAGAACCAAGCAGTCACCTCATCATCTTCATAGCCCAGATTCATGCTGTGATGGGCGTAGGCCGCCATGCCTTTCATTCCGAAAAGCAGCGTGGAACGAAGGGAAACAATATCAGTTTCTCCTTTCCACAATTCCAATTTTGGACAATCCTGCGTACCGCCAAGTTTTTTTCTCTCTGAAACAATGCGATCAATAAAACGGCGGATAGAAGCATTATCAAAATTCACATTGGTCAGTGTAGTAAATAAACCGTCCACCAAAAGTCGATCGGATGTTTTGGTTCGGCACTCATTTTTCATTGCGGTTTCCGCAAGGTGGATTAGCTCACAAATAAGCTCATCTTGTAAATTGGCGGTTTCCGGCTGCTTACCGCAAACACCGACTCGGGTACAGCCTTTATTGCCCGCGGTCTGCTGGCATTGAAAACAAAACATTTCAGACATTGAACTTCCTCCTGTTGTTCGCTAATATTTATAGTAAGTCTATTCCTCAACCCTGATTACTGAGACAGGACAGGTTTCGACACATAAGCCGCAGCCAATACATCCATCACGATCAATTGTAACGTTCAATTTTTACACCTCCTCCGGAAATTTAACGATCTATAGTTCTTAGGTAAATACAATGTCCGGTTAGAACACGACAACCAACATCATTTTAAATGCTTCTTCCCCAAACACGGCATGGGGATGTCCGGCAGGCATTATAATGGATTCCCCCTCATGAAGCAGGTAATCTACGCCGTCAATGGTAATCTTGCCAACACCATCCAGGCAGGTAACGAATGCATCCCCACCGGATTCATGAGTACTGATCTCCTCGCCCTTGGCAAAAGAAAACAAGGTGATACTTACAGCCTTATTTTGCGCCAATGTTTTACTGATAACCTGATCTTCTTGATAGGATAGTTGCTCCTTTAATACATGAACCTCTGCCTGACTGATATTTTTAATTTTTACGCTCATAAAAACCTCCCGATTTGTAGATTTAAATAGTTTCATACTTTTACCTACAGTTTATTCCATCCAAACAAAAATTCGCATGGACCTTATATTTTTATAATGCCATACTCAATTTAAAATGTATGTTGTAAAAACAACAAACTCGATTATGGACAAAATAAAATTTATATTTCTCATACTGGCAGTGTTTGTATCCCGCCAGATTATTCTGAAGATAGAAAAAGCCTGGAAAGCCAGTAATACTAGGACTTTCTGGACATAGATACAAAAACAGCCTTCCATTTTGGGAGGCTGTTTTTGTATCTATATTCCTTCTTTAATTTTTGTCTATCTCAGGAAAAAATAAAAGCACTTAATGTTCAGTATACAGAACTATTTTTCTCCTTGAATTAAGTTACTTACATAAGGTCGTTTTCCCGAAAGTACTTCATCATAAAACCCCTGCTTCCATTCAATATAGGCAACGCTGTCCTCTAACTCTTTAATAGACGCACGCAATGCCTCCTGTTTTTTCGCCAGCATTTCTTTACGCTGGAGAATGGTGGATTCCCCCTGAAGACACAGATCTAGGTATTTCTTCATCTCCTGAATGCTCATACCACACTTTTTCAAACAGGTAAGGTCTTTAATCCATTTTACATCCTTTTCGTCGAAAATCCGGCGGTTGTTTCCATCCCGCTTGACATTGGGAACCAACCCCTCGTTGCAATAAAATTTCAAGGTCTGATAGGTCATATCCAATTCTCTACAAACCTGCATCATTGTATATATCATGAGGGCACCTCTTCTCTTGTCACAAAAAAAATTTTATTTTTTCTAAAAAGCACTTGACCGATTGTAACAACCGGATAATATAATCGGAAGTGCAAAGCGGTTGTAATAACCGGATTGTAACACACAAAAATAAAAAATGCAATGAAGAAAGGAATTGATTGCAGATGAAAGTGTTACTTGTCAATGGCAGTTCTCGAAAAAAGGGTTGCACCAATACAGCCTTATGCGAAGTGGAACGCGCCTTACTGGAAGAAGGGATTCAAACCGAACAGTTTTTTATTGGCAACGAAGCTCTGCCGGATTGTATCGCCTGCCATAAATGCAAAGAAAGCGGAAACTGTATTTTTCATGATAAAGTCAATGCATTCGTGGAAATGGCAAAATCTGCGGATGGTTTTGTATTTGGCTCACCAGTATATTTCGCTCATCCCAGCGGCAGGCTGCTCACCTTTATGGATCGGGCCTTTTACTCTGGCGGCAACGCTTTCGCTTTTAAACCTGCCGCCGCCGTGTTGAGCGCAAGGCGGGCTGGTACAACAGCTTCCTTTGATGTCATCAACAAATATTTTACAATCTGCTCTATGCCGGTCGTATCCTCTACCTACTGGAATCACGTGTATGGACAACAGCCGCAGGAAGTTCAAACGGACAAAGAGGGATTGATGACCATGTATAACATCGGCAAGAATATGGCATGGATGTTGAAATGTATCGACTTTGGGAAGCGGAATGGCTTAAATCATCCTGAAAATCAAAAGGTCTTGACCAATTTTATACGATAAGCGACTTGAAAAAATCCACGACTAACTACGAAAGAGCAAATCTACTATGGAAAATTTTATCTATAACTATCCCATTCATGTTTGCTTTGGAGAGAACGCCGTTCAAAAGTCTTCAAAAGTAGATAGGAAAAACAATCGTTGATTTCTCCGGTATTATTCCGCCCCCACCTATACGAAGGTACAGGAGGGCGCAGCGCAGGCAAAACCCGAAGAAGATTCTGAAACATAGAGTTTGTCCAGCACAAGCTGTGCACAGATACGATTCCCCTTGGCACCGCTGTCACCGCTTCTGAAACTGGGACTGAGATGAACGGCGGTGCAGTAATTACCAATAAGGCATTGCAAATCAAAAGCAATCCCTGCAAACTCAGCCGGGATGAAATTTACGGGATTCTTTAATAAGATCTACAAATAAAAGAAAGTGAGGAAACTACAGTGTTCAAAAAAATTCTTGGCCTGATGATGGCCACTATGATGACCCTCTCTCTCGTTGCCTGCGGACAGACACCAGCCAGCAGCAATATTTCCGCTGCTTCTTCTGAATCTGCAGTCAGTGGTAGAGCATCCGAGTCGCAAGCACCAGTCTCTTCTGAAGATGAAACTTCTGTTCCTGCTCAAATAGAAACCCCGGAAACGACAGATACCAACACATTGGTTGTGTACTTCTCCTGGTCTGGAAATACCGAGGAAATGGCTTCCTATATTGCCGAGCAGACTGGTAGCGACCTGTATGAGATCGTACCTCAAACACCTTACCCCGAGGATTACAACAAAACTGGAGAGATTGCGGAGAAAGAGCGGGACGACAATGCCCGTCCAGCGATTGCCAACCTGCCGGATTCCATCGAGCAGTACGATACCATCATGGTGGGCTACCCCATCTGGTGGCATACGGCCCCCATGATTATCGGCACTTTCCTGGAAAGTTACGATCTGACCGGCAAAGAGATTTATCCATTTACTCAGTCGGCTTCCATGGATACAGAGCAGTTCGATAGCTCCATTGAATTCGTCAGAGAGAATGCTAACGGTGCTACTGTACATGACGGTTTGTTTGCAAGGTCCTCTGATACTGCCGCGATAGATGCTTATCTCTCCGAAAACGGGATCACAGAGTGAGAAGTTTGGTTAAAAATCCCCTTAATAGATGAGATCTATTCGCTTTTTCTTCTAATTTTTTTCGTTTTTAAAGAGGTTAGTTCAAAACTTATATCAAGAAGTGTTTTAATTTTATCATCTGGTACACTTCCGTCTAATGCAACCGTAATCCAATTTTCTTTGCTCATGTGATATGCTGGAAAAAATCCTGGTTCTAAGCGTAAAGAACCGATCATAATAGGCTCACATTTTAAATTTACTACATTCAAGACATCCTTACCAGATAGCCCTAATTTCTCTTTCGGGACATCCATTATCAAGGCAAACCATTTTCGGTTATTGTGGTGACGGAAAACCTCGTAATTAGGATATTCGCTCCAAGGAAAATCGACAGCTGCGTTGTAAGTTTCTGTTATGAATTTCTTCAGTTCTATACGGTCCATATTCTACCTCCATAAATCTGCACTTGCATTTCGATATATCAAAATATTAAAACAAATCAGTGATTATATACTGTATTATAGTGGAGGACGTCAAAACGGGCAAGTATCATATGTTTACCGCTAAAACAACCATTGGCAAAAATCCATGTCTAAAACAAACAACGGTCTTCTGTTTTGCCTTTTAAGCATTTGCGTGTTAAAATAATGCCAACAAGGTATGGAGGTGCCATGATGGAAATCCGAGTGCTTCGCTACTTTCTCACTGTAGTACGGGAAGAAAGCATTACCAAAGCCGCAGATGTTTTGCATATCACACAGCCGACTTTAAGCCGTCAGCTGGCACAGATGGAAGATGAAATGGGCGTAAAGCTGTTTGACCGTGGAACACGAAAAATTGTACTGACAAATGAGGGATTGCTGCTGCGCCGCCGGGCGGAAGAAATTCTGGAGTTGGTGGATAAAACAGAACGGGAATTGACCGAGCAAGAGGAAGCAGTTGAAGGTACCGTATCCGTTGGCTGCGGCGATTTTGGAGCGGTGCAAATGCTTCCAGAACTGTTTCAGTCGTTTCATGAGCGTTATCCAGCCGTTATCTTTGATTTATATACCGCCACAGCCGATCATGTAAGAGATCAGATGGAACGTGGACTGATCGATGTGGGGCTTTTGCTGGAACCCATTAATATGGAGAAATATGATTTTATTCGTTTGAACCAAAAAGAGCAATGGGTTGTTGTCATGCCTGCGGATGCACCTTTGGCCAGTAGGCAGTCTGTCACACCTGCGGACTTGAAAGGTTTGCCGTTAATTTTACCACGACGGCTGAATATTCAAAGCGAGCTGGCCAGTTGGTTTGGAGATGAATTTGACAAACTGAATGTCCTATTTACCAGCAATCTTCCCTCAAATGGTTCGGTCATGGTCTGTCATAAACTTGCATATGCGATTGTGATTAAAGGAAGTATATCTTTGTGGAATCAAGAAAAAATTACTTATCGTCCGCTGAATCCTGAACTGTCAGCCAGCAGTGTGCTTGCCTGGAGAAGACAACAACCATTTGGTTTAGCAGCATCTAAGTTTATTGAACATATTAAGCGTACTTTTACTCATTTGGAGTGAGAAAAGTGCCAGTACGCCCGCCATATCCATGCCTGAAAAGCATTTATTTTTATAAAAGTTAAGTATTAGACATAGTATATCCCTTGACCTATAATGTAAGTGTAGTCAAATCGAGTGCGTCACTCTTTTATGACCACACTTACATTATTTTTTTGCCAAATGGGAGGCTCATAATGACATTACAAGAAGCAAGTAAATGTTTAAATTTAAAAATAGAAACCCTAAATTTTTACGAAAATAACGGTCTGCTAAAAGGAGCAAAATCAGACGATGACAGTACTGATTATCAAGAAACAGAGTTGCGGCGTACTATTCAATTTCACTTTCTGTTGAAAGCAGGAATGGACTTGAATACCTTAAAGCATCTAATTACGCTGATGAATGCAAAAAGCAATACAGATGCTGACCAGGTACGAATTCTTCGTAAATGCCGATATCAGCTGCTGGAAGAAATTCACGAAAAACAACAGCTGCTGGATCAGGTAGATTATCTGATCCACGAGATAAACGGCCGAAAAGTCAAAGGAGGATAAATATATGAAAAAATTGTATCCGCTTTGCTGGCAATGGCGATGATGATTTCCATGTCAGCCTGTCAATCACAGACACAATCTCAGTTACAACCGGAAAGCAGTAAACCATCCATGCCGCAAAGCCAAACAACTGTTGAACTGGAAAGCAGTACAACTGACCAGGGAGAAAACACAGATGAAAGCCGTGTATTGATTGCGTATTTTTCCCTTGGGCGTAATGCAGAATATCCTGACGATGTAGATGCCAGCACTTCTGCCAGTTTGGTATTGGAAAACGGACAACAGTACGGAACCACAGAGTATATGGCAAATTTGATTCAGCAAAACGTGGGCGGAGACATCCATATGATTCAAACGATAAACCCTTATCCCACCGATTTTGATGCAGTAGTAGATCGGAATCACGCAGAAATGGATGCAGACACATTACCCGAGCTGGTGGAAAGCGATTTGGATATTTCTCAGTATGATACAGTATTCATCGGTTATCCAATTTGGGCCACCAATGCCCCGCAAGCTATTTTCTCTTTCCTATCGGAATACGATTTAGCCGACAAGACGATAATCCCGTTCTGTACCCATGACGGTTATGGCGCTGGCAGCAGCTATACCGATATTGCAGAGGCTGTTCCCGGAGCAGCACAGGTTTTGGACGGCCTTGCTATTCAAGCACCGGATGTTTCCGGGGCAGCAGGTACGGTAGCACAGTGGCTGCAAGAGATTGGTGTGGACAAGAAATCGGATGAAAATGTACAGGCCAAAGGAACGGCCATTACCATTGCTGTCGGAGATACTGTTTTAGACGGAGTCATTTATGATACGGAATTGGCAAAGGAAATACAAGAGTATTTTCCATTAACCATCTCAGCTGTGGGCTTTGGAGGGCGTGAGTTTTACGGTGGAGTAGATTTCTATCCGGAAAATCTGGAAGGCGGGCAAAGAACATTTGAAAATGGCGACATTACCTATTGCGAAGCCCATCACAACATGGCAATTTTTTACGCACAGACAGATAATCCCGTGCTTTCCGTGGATGTTATTCCCATCGGCAAGGTTACGTCTGATTTAAGTATTTTTGACGAACTCCCCAACAATGTGGATATTACCTTTGCTTTGGCAGGATAATTCTCACGCTATATCAAACTATTGGAGGTAATTTACAATGAAACGAATTCTGGCATTTTTATTAGCGGGAATGATGGCTGTCTCCCTGGCAGCATGTGGAGAATCCGATAACCAGGAAAACTCTCAGCCAAGTTCAGCATCGAGTCTTTCTCAGTCTTCTGAACCGGAACAAGCTCCTTCATCTGAGCAATCGCAGCCCACATCTTCCGCCACAGAAGAAACACCGGAGGAAAGCGGCAACAGTACCAATATGTTGGTTGCTTATTTCAGCTATGCCGAAAATGCAGATCTACCGGATGGTGTTGACGCTTCCGCAACGGCGAGTATTCAAACCTGGAACAATACGCTTACCGGAAACACCGGCGTTATCGCCAATATGATTGCCGAATCCACTGGAGCGGAGCTGTTTTCCATCCAGACAGTGGAAAAATACCCGGCTTCCTATGATGAAACCGTTGACCAGGGACAACAGGAGCGTAATGCAGACGTACGCCCTGAGCTTACTACGCTCCCGGAAAATTTGGACGCCTATGATGTGATTTTCCTGGGTTTTCCTAATTGGTGGGGCGATATGCCTATGGCAATGTACAGCTTTCTGGAACAGGTTGATCTCTCCGGCAAAACCATCGTTCCTTTTGTCACTTCCGGTGGCAGCGGATTTTCCAGCACCATCAGCACGATAGAAGATATGGAATCCGGCGCAACTGTCCAAGAGGGGCTTTCCCTTCGGGATTCCAGTGCGGCCGGCGCACAGCAACAAGTGAACGAGTGGCTGTCTGGTTTGGGTTACGCGGGGTAAGAAGGAGTAAGCAGGGAACAACTGGAAACAAGTCTCTTACCAAATGTCATTCTTTTTAGGCATTAATCTTTTCTCAACCTATAATAGAGATAAAGGAAGAAAGAAGGGATTACATATGAAAAAACAAACAACATTGCTTTTAGCGCTTTTGCTGGCATTATCTTTAACTGCCTGTAATTCCAACAACGAAACAACGGTATCGTCGAGCGGAACCCTACAAAATAGGCAGTCGGCGATTTCCGAATCTGTGGTTTCTGGTGAGGTAAGTTCAAGCGAAGAAGAATCTGCTCCATCACGGGAATCTGAGCAGCAGAGCCGTGTTCTGGTGGCTTACTTTTCCTGGGCAGATAATGCTGTAATTGAGGGTGAAGTAGATGCAGTTGCTTCTCCCAGTGTAGTGGCTCCCGGCAATGTTCAGCAACTTGCAGGCTGGGTACAGGAACAAACCGGCGGCGATCTGTTTTCGATTCAAGTGACAGAGCCTTATCCCAGCGATTGGGACGAATGTCTTGCCCGCGCCAATGAGGAACGATCTGAAAACGCACGTCCTGCATTGACAGAAACGGTCGAAGCAATGAGCGACTATGATGTGGTGTTTCTGGGGTACCCCAACTGGTGGTATGGCTCGCCAATGGCCTTGCTGTCTTTTATCGAGCAGAATGACTTATCGGGAAAACAGATCTATCTGTTTTGCTCTCATGGAACAGGCGGTCTTGCCAAAAGTGTAGATGAAATCGCATCAGCATTGCCGGAAAGCGCCGTGCTTTCTGAAAACGTATTTGACGTTTACGAGGAGGACGCAGCTTCCTCCGAAAATGATATTTTGAACTGGCTGAAAGGCGTCGGATATTAGTGCCCATACGGATCCCTTGGATCACATAAAACGGCCCAGATAGTCACCTGCTGTTAGGTAGAATATCAGTGTTTTGGGGGCCGTGTATTGGTTGTCCAATTTTCCGGGTTTGTATCATCTGGAATGACCCCAGCTAAAACTTTTTCGTAATGCTTTACCTTTTCATCCATATAAGCAGCAGTTGCTTTTGCCTCTTCAATCCGTTGGTATGCCTGTTCCCGTTGACGAAGAATAATTTGATAACGTGCCAAAAGAGTTGCTCTGGATTCCGGCAAACGGCACAATTCACAATATTCTTTAATATCCTCGATCGACGCATCGCATCCCTTGAGACATACGATCCCCTGCATCCAGTTTACAGATTCTTCGTTGAAAATACGTCGATTGCCTTTATCACGTTCACAAGGCAGCAAATTAATATCTGTGTAGTAACGAATGGTGTGTTCTGTGGTTTGGAACATTTTTGCAAACTGCTTAAGTGTGTAAATCATAGCATTTCTCCTGATTTTTAAAAAATTTCTCAAGAAAGCATTGACTTCGGGTTACTCGAACTTAATACAATGATGTTAGCACAAAAGAAGATACTTCTCAAGCGCTGAAAATGCAATATGGAGGAATGAATATGAACGCAATCACTTTGAATAATGGCATCCAAATGCCTATCCTGGGATTTGGTACATTTTTAATGAACGGAAAGGAATGTGAGAAAAGTGTTCTTGCAGCAATCCGCAATGGCTACCGTTTAATTGATACGGCAGAAGCTTATGGCAATGAGGAGGCTGTCGGAAACGCAATTTTGAAAAGTTCTGTTTCACGCAAAGAGCTGTTTCTTGTTACAAAAGTCAATTTCCGCTCTTATGAAAATGTACGTGAGACCATAGAAAAATCTCTTAAACTGCTGCATACAGACTATCTGGATATGGTACTGCTTCACTGGCCGTTCGGGAATTACTATGCTGCATGGCGTGAATTGGAAAAACTGTATGACGAGGGAAAAATCAGAGCAATCGGCGTATCAAACTTTGAGTTTGACCGTCTGATTGACCTGATTGAATTTAACAAAATTGTTCCGGCCGTCAATCAGATCGAAACCCACCTGTTCTGCCAGCGTAAAGAGGAACACAAATGGTTGGAAAAATATCATGTGCAACATATGGCGTATGCCCCATTAGGGCAAGGACATAAAAATGAGATGTTTTCGTCTTCAGAGGTATCTGTACTTGCACAAAAATACGGAAAAACTCCGGCGCAAATCCTGCTGCGCTTTTTCATCCAACAAAATGTGGTTGTTATTCCAAAAAGTGTACATGAAAATCGGATTGTAGAAAATATCAATGTTTTTGATTTTATACTTTCTGAGGAAGATCAGGAGATTTTAAGAAAGCTGGATACAAAGAGGCCGCTAATCGGAACGCCGGAGAATCCGGAACTGGTGGAAAGTGCTATGAAATGGTGAGGTGAATTTTATGAAAAACATTTTGATCTTGGGTGCTACCGGCACCTTTGGAATGGCGTTGACTCAAAGACTGATGCAGGAAGATGAGAACAGGCTTACTCTATTCTCCCGGCACGCAAGTAGTACCTACACAGATCATGAAAATATATCTGTGATAGACGGCGACGCACTATCATTGTCCGACTTAAAAGCGGCTATGAAAGGAACAGAGGTTGTTTACTGTACAATCTCTGGCGATAGGCTCCCTCAAATAGCTGAAAATCTTGTTTCTGCTATGACTGAAATTGGGATTTCACGTCTACTGTTTATGGGGGCAGTTGGTATCTACAATGAAATTCCTGATGAGCTTGACGGAGAGGATAATCTGGACAATGAGCCTGCGCAAATTCCTAACCGAAAAGCTGTTGATATCATTGAAGCAAGTAGCCTGAATTACACCATTCTTCGTCCCGGCCATTTGAGAGAGGGAGCAGAAAATGATTTTGTTTTGACTGTCAAAGGAGAACCGGCAAAAGGATATATCACAACCATTCCTTCTCTTGTAAATTTTGCAGTTCAGCTCATTCAGGACGAAACTTTATATTCGAGAGAAAGTATTTGTATCACAAAAGACATCGGAAAAGAGGCATAAAACAATGGCAGAAAAACGAAAATTGCGGAATTTAGAAGTTTCGCCAATCGGTATGGGCTGTATGGGATTTTCGCATGGCTATGGTAAAGTACCAGAGCGGAATTACAGCATTCAGGCAATCCGCAAAGCCGCAAATTTTGGCTGCACATTTTTTGATACAGCGGAAAGCTACGGGAAAGAGCAGTTTTATCCGGGTCATAACGAGGAATTAGTTGGAGAGGCCTTAGAACCATTCAGAAAAGATGTGATTCTTGCAACCAAACTGCACCTTGATACTGCCGAGATTTCAGCTGGAAACACGCTGTATGAGGTTATGCGGCGGCATTTGGAATTGTCCATGCAGCGATTAAAAACAGACTATATTGACCTTTATTACTTGCACAGATTGAATGAGCAAATTCCTATTGAAGATGTGGCAGAAGTCATGGGTAAGTTTATTCAAAATGGCTTCATTCGCGGATGGGGGCTTTCACAGGTTTCTATTCAGACGCTTGACACCGCAAATCAGGTCACGCCAGTAACTGCGGTTCAGAGCCTTTATTCAATGGTGGAACGAGGACTTGAACAGGAAATTATCCCGTACTGTCTGGAACACGATATTGGCCTTGTACCATTTTCCCCGATTGCCAGCGGTTTTCTCTCCGGTAAAGTGACTGCGAAAACTAAATTTGAGGGAGATGATGTGCGGAAATTTGTCCCTCAGCTTTCCAAAGAAAACCTCGCAGCAAACCAGCCTATTCTGGATATTTTAGCAGAACTTTCAGCAAAGAAAAATGCAACCAGCGCACAAATTTCGTTGGCGTGGATGCTGTACAAATATCCCAATGTTGTTCCCATTCCGGGATCAAAAAACCAAGAGCGCATTTTAGAAAACCTTGCAAGCTGGAATGTAAACTTAAGTGCTGCGGAATTTCAGGCATTGGAAACCGCTCTTGATCATTGTACCGTTTATGGACAGCGTGGATATGTAGAATCAGAACAAAACAGTTTTGGACACAATTGGAGCAAAAAGAATTATTAAACGGCTTGCTACAAATCTTATTGTACATGGAGACACTGTTTCCTCACTTAAAAGAGGCCGATATAGTTTGTATCCGTGATGCCATTTTACTATTTTGGTAACCTTTGCGCTGCAGGAACCAATGGGCGTATGTGTGATTACAATTACTGACAGTTCTGCTCCATAGCTTTAGATGTTGGCCTAATCAATAAGTATTACGACTTGGTGCAAGCTGGGGATGAATTGTCAAAAAGCCATTATGCCAATCTGAAAAAGAACCGGAGGCTGTATCGGATACAGATGATTCAATCCTATCAAACAGAAAAGCTGCTGGACAATATCCAGCAGCTTTTCTGTTTTCAATAAAGTTCTTTGTCATTATGCGAGCTCCAGCGCAACTTTCATATCACCGGCTCCCTTGAACACTTCATATCCTGAATGGATTATGCCCTATGGATCCTAACACCTACTATTTTGGAGGCTTCTGCCTTGTCCATTGTAATGGGTCCAACCATCCCGTCCGGAAGTCATTGTGATGTCTTCATGCGGCATCAAAAATCTCTCCATTCTTTTGCCGTCAGATGGTTTGATCTCCAGTAGACCAGACATGCTTCCCTTTTGAAGCCGCTGCTGTATTCTGTGCCATGACTCCCACCAGCTTGTGGGGAACATAAGGTTCTTCCAGATAGGTGCATTCTTCTTGCGTCAGCTCCAGATCGGATGCTTTTGCTGCATCCTCAATGTGGTGCAGTTTTGTAGCTCCCACTATAGGGGCCGTCACCTTAGTAAGCAGCCATGCCAAAGAAATCTCGGTCATGGACACGCCGTGATTTTCCGCCAATTCTTCTACCCGTTTGATGACGGCTTCGTCTTGTTGGGCAGTAGCGTCATATTTAAATCGGGCATAGCTATCCTCTTGCAGACGCCTGGTCATTTCACCTGGATGCCTGGAAAGCCGGCCTCCTGCTAAAGCACTGTAAGGAGTCAAGGCAATGTTTTCCTCTAAACAGAAGGGAGTCATCTCCCGTTCTTCCTCCCGGAAAATTAGATTATAATGCCCTTGAACTGATACAAACTTTGCAAATCCTTCTTTTTCCGCCAACGCGTTGGCCTTAGAAAGCTGCCATGCAAAGCAGTTGGAAATTCCGATATACCGAGCCTTCCCTGCTTTGACCGCATTGTTCAATCCCTCTAGAATCTCAAAAAGGGGTGTCTGGTGATCCCACATATGGTAGATATACAGATCCACATAATCCATTCCAAGGTTTTGCAGGCTCTTGTCCAGCATCCGACGGATATGTTCCTGTCCGGTAATTCCGGATTCGATTTCTTCCGGTGTACGGGGTAGGAATTTGGTAGCGACCACTACGTCCTCCCGCCGAGTAAAATCCCGCAGGGCCCGGCCCAGATATTGTTCACTAGTGCCACTCTGGTAAGCGATGGCGGTATCAAAGAAATTGATACCCAGATCCAGTCCCCGCTGGATGATCTTACGGGAATGTTCCTCATCGATGGTCCAGCTGTGTTGATCGTAAGCGGCATCGCCAAATCCCATACAACCCATACAGATGCAGGAGACGTTTAAATCAGAATCTCCCAGTTTTGTATATTGCATCCTACCATCCCTCCTTAAAGTGATTGTTTCTTTTCCGCAGTTTTCATACTCCCGAAGGATCTCAAAAGGAATATGATATGTTTGACTTGCTTCTCCGATTCCCTGCATTTAGGCAAAAAATATAGGCGTCCTTTTCGGACACCTATATTGTATTGCTTTTGAACGACTATGTCTAATACTTATATCCTATTTAAATATAAATTATCTATTTATTAATATAAAGTATTCAAATAGAAGCTGAAAATACCTCCATTACTGATTAACTTCCTTATATTTTTTTCTGTATTGAAATGGTTGGATACATTAGGACTATCTCCATACGTCTCTTGTACAGAAGAAGCTTTATCAGTTGCGTGTAACCTTGTTGCTTTATAATAAAGCCCAAGAGGATCTTCTTGAGTCATAATGCGTTGATAAAAAGCTCTAAGCCAAATCTCATCTTGGTCAGAACATATGTCGAATTCATCGATATCATTCTCATGCGCGATCCGATTACGTATATGGCGGTATCGTTTCAGTTGGAGATAATTCTTCTTTCCATCCATGCACATAATAGGCTCCGTTTGCAGCAATTTTCATATCTTCAATATAACCAGTAATCCCTATCCTGTTCATATCTCGGCACAGATTATCAAACCGCTTATAGGAATTCATAAATTCCATAATGACCTCCAAAAAGAGCTACATGCAAAAAGGATGACAACTCATCACGAATCGTCAGCCTTTGGTGTGGGTTTACGCTACAAAAAAAGATGCCCGCTGCAAACGCGGGCGGCAAAATTGCCAAAAGAAAAACCTGCGGTGCGCGACTTGCTCACCGCAGGTGTGGTGCGAAGCCTCATAAGGGGCAAAAGGGATAAAAAAATCGAGTACCCATATGGGTACCCGAAGTGGTGCGGATAACAGGACTTGAACCTGCATGGACTTGCATCCATTAGAACCTGAATCTATTTTGGGACGGTGTATTATATCAAGATACAGCGCGTTACACCGCATGAAATGGGACTTCTTTATTTTGCTTGTAACTATAATTTGATAAAAAACGAGCTGAAATGTCGTAAAAATGTCGTAGTAAATTCAAGCTGTTATAGGACATCTTTTAACGCTTCCCGCAATGTATCGATCTCATTGTGAACATAGATTTCACTGGTCATTTTGATGTCTTTATGCCCCATTATCTTCTGGATTGTGTAGATGTCTACGCCGGCACGGCGCAACCTCGTACCGTATGTATGCCTTAATTCATGCGCCGTCAGCATTGGTATTTCCGGATAATCTCGATTGAGAGCTATCATGAAACGTTTTAAGCGTTGAGACCACGTATTGGGATGTTGAGGCCCTCCATCCCGCCCAGGGAACAAATACCCAGATGATTGGCATCTCCATTTCAACACGGTAATGGCTCTATCCGATAATGGATTGGTTCTGTAGCTCCCCCATTTGGGCGGGTTGATCAGTATACCTCCTCCCCGTTTGTCGGCGACAGAACGATTTACCGACAGATCTCTATTTCTTAAATCTATATCTTCATCGGAGAGACCCAACAACTCCCCCCGGCGTAATCCAGTCTCTAATAATATGATTACTTCAGGCATTCGAGTCATCGCATATTTTTCTACTATTTCGATCTGCTCGTCAGTATACACTTGCTTTTTCGCTTTAATAACATGCGACGAAAACGATATCTTTTTTGCCGGATTTTTATAGCACAGATCATTATCGATTGCTGATTCAAAAATGCCATTTAAACACATATGCATTTTGGACAACATGGATTTAGACATGTTCGCCTTACTGGCAAAAAATTCTTTGATATTGATGGGATGTATAGATGTAATAGGCACATCGCCAAAATAGGATAGCAAATGTTTTTTGACCGTGTGTTCATAGGTGATACGGTAGGTATTTTCGTCTACCTCTCCCCTCTTATATGTTTCCAACCACCTGATCGCCCACTGTCTAAACGTGACATCTTTTTCGACGAACGTGTTTCCGGTCAGGTTGGCGATCTGCATATCCTGGATATACTTCTGCCCTTGCCGGCGGGCATCGTCCTTACTGACATGGCTGTAGAATGATTTCCGGATGGGGCTGCCGTCCATTTTCTTGCCTACCGTCATTTTGACCTCGTAGAGGCCGTCAGCACGGTTTGGCTGTTCTTTTTTCTTTCTCGGCATATTGTACCTCCCTAAAATTGGGCATAACAATGCCCGGGACTTGATTTTCCCGGGCCTGTCGTGGTACAATGTAATTGTGAGGTACTTTGTACCAGGATAGGCCCAGGCTTATCCACCAGCCGTTCTCCTGCGCCAACAGGAGGGCGGCTTTTCTTTTATTCGTAATGTGTCCACATTCTTAACACATGAACGGCTTGTTCTTCTTCCTTTACGGCATAAACGAGGCAATGCTGGATATTGATCCGGCGTGAATAGAACCCTGATAGATTTCCAATTAGCTTTTCATATGGCGGAGGATTCTGGAATGGATCGACTTTGACAATATCCAATAGCTTTTTGGCTTTGGGAAGCATTCCAGCAGCTTTTAGTTTTTCATAATCCTTCATAGCCTGCTTGGATAAAATCACTTTATACATCCCAATCCAGATCCTCCATATCGGTCCCCTCATCCAGTGGTTCTTTTGCTGCCTCTAGAATACTTTCTGCCATGCCAGGAATATTGACCAAATATAGGGTCTCCATGATGGCGTCCCAATCTTCTGAGGAAACCAACACAGCAGCTGCATTTTTGCCTATAATTTGCACTGGCTCATGAGAATCTTGTGTTCGTGCAACTAAATTATATAAATCTTTGCGGGCATTTGTAATATTAATGCTATCCATTGGGCCGACCTCCTTTCTACCCCTATTTTACCATACGCAATAACGTACGTCAATGTATAGGTACGTTATTATGTCTTACGGATTACATTTTTTACAGGGTACATAGCCGTTATTAATAGCAGACTCACGACTGTTTGTTTCGCTATAATTCTCCGGCTTTATTTTTTTGACTTCTTTGCAACTCGAAGAATGGAATTTTTTCGTATTGGTATTTAGAACATAGGTTGTATTTTCTTCTGGTTCATCAACAACTTCTGTCTCAGGTGCTTTTGCTGGACTTTTACTTTCTACCTTTGCCGGAGCTTTTGATGGTGTCACAGGTTCCTCTTTAACTGGAGCCTCAGACGGTACTACTTCTTCCACTTCAGATACTATTTCTTCTGGTTCTGAAGAAGCTACTGCACTGGATTCTGGCATACTAGGTGCTTTCGAAGATACTGCCCTGCTGGATACAGGTGTTTTTGAACTTGCTTCTGCCGTCGTCCAGCTGGACGATACTGCCGAAGACTCTGGTGTTGTAGAGGCCGGCTCAACTTTATTGTCTGTCATGACTCCAATAAAGATCACCAGTGATACTACGAACACTGCCGCTCCAGCTCCCAATATCTTCTTGTCCAAATTTTTTTGATTCTTTCGGCACCAAAGCCAATAAACCAAGATTCCGATAGGTGCTACAACCCATCCAATGATCAGTAGAATACATGCTCCTATAATGCCCAGAAGCACTTTCCACCACATTTTGTTCTGCCCTCTCATTTTGTCTCCTCCTATAATTGACTTCCTTTGTCAAGAAAGTATAATAATTTTGGAGGAAACAAAAGCATAATACGCTATTTACTCTCCGCTTCCCCGCTTAGAGGTACCAGCTCTAGGCGGGGATTTTTTTATCGCTTCAAACTCTCGATCAAACTACAAAAAGCGGGGTAATAAGTACCTTTGATCTTTTCAAATACCTCGTTTGCAGTACCTTCATCGTAGATATGCGAAGTGGAATTTCGGGCGTTGAGCAAATCAATCCATACGGATTCATCGTCGATCAATCCATCGGCATAAGCCTTTTTCATAACAGACTTTGGGCTATTAATATCGGTGTACCCCTGGTTAAGAAGATACTCTCGTGCAGTTTTCCATGACAGTTCTGTGCAGAACTCAAAACGCTGGATTACGCCATCCCGAATAGAAGTAATTTTTAAGCGGCCATAATCATCTAAAGCTTCCTTTAGCCTCTCAACCGCTTCAACCAATTTTTGGAACTTTTCTCCTAACTTATCCATAATAATAATTCCATCCCGTTTGATATTTTGTTTTAAGCTTTCACTGGTCTGATCGGTGATAAAAACTGCGTCGAAGTCCAATAGGGTGGGAAGATCTTCAAGCGCCGACTGAAAAAGAGGTTGCCTATCAGAAGGCATCCCATAAATAGCGAGATCAATATCACTGCGTTCTCGGTGATCCCCTCGGGCCCGGGAACCAAATAGAACGATTGTATCAGCTTGATATTTTTCTCCCAATTCTGCAATTTGACGATATAGAGCTTTCACTCGGAACACCTTCTTTTCCTGTTTAGAGCCAATACCGCTAAACAGGGATTTTTTATTGTTCATCCTCTTGATCTTTCAAGTAATCCTCAATAGCCAGACCTACTTCGGTATTGGTAGGTTGAGCAATCCTTAATGCTCGTTCCTGCCCGACTGTAAAACCTAGTTGTTCCAGCTTCTCATAGACTTCTCGTGTGACCAGATCGTAACCTACTATCTTACCGTCAGAATCATACACCGCCACACGTACTATATCCTCATTACCGCTTTCATCCTGTAGTGATGTTACTTCACACTCTCTTTCCCCTTTTTTGCCGACCTCTTGGATTTGTTTCCTTCGGTTGGCTTCATTGTTGAGGATATAATCAGTGTATTTATCTACATCGTCCTTACCGGTCTCGTTTAGGGACTGGTATTTTTTTATGTGCTTTCGATCTCGGAATGTGAGAACATCTCCATCTTTTTCGACAAGTTTAGGGACAAAGCAGCTTTGCACAAGCTCTGCAAATGATATGTCGTACATTTGACATAGTCTCGCCAAGGTTTCTATGTCAATTTTATTTTTTCCATTTTCCCAAGCACTTACAGTTTGAGGGGTTACCCCGAGAATATCACATATATATTTTTGAGTATACGAATGGCTTTCTCTACCCTCTTTTAGTTTCTGGCCAATTTTTTCATAATCTATAGAAACCATGTTTTCACCTCTTTATAGATAATTATAATTGATTTTTTGGAAATTGTCAATTTCAAATTTATAAATTTAAAATTTATTTTTATATTGACAGTAAATCTAAAATTGATTATAATATGCTCATAGTCAATTTTAAATTGATACGGAGGTGAATATCATGTCGGTGGCAAGACAGATCAAAGAATATATTGACTCCAACAATATTCCGCAGAATCGATTAGCCAAAAGAGCAGGAATGGATGAGGTACAGTTATGCCGCTCACTAAGCGGCAAGCGAAAACTGACTGTCGAAGAATACGCAAATATCTGCGATGCGCTGTGTGTACCATTAGAACGTTTTATTCGACAATCCAACCAAGTCAGTTAAAAGAAAGGTGTGTGAAAAATATTCACACAGCAGGAAAGGAGGTAATGAGATGCAAGCAAATGCAGAAAAGCAAAAATATCTGAACTGGTATTTTGAAAAGAAGATTCGTGAAATGTTTTATAAAGGCATCCCGCAAGACGAACAGGAGGTTTACGACAAAAAAATATCGTATGCCGAAGCAGTGATAGTGCTTCAACATACGATGGATCGTTTGAGGGACATTCCGCTGGACTTTAGTTTTTAGTTGAGTCGATGATCTGGATTTCGTATAAGTCGCAGGCATTCATCTTCTTTTTCAAAGTGTTGTACGCAGATATCAACGTTTTTATATCTGTGGACATTTCATTCGGTAACTCTACTCCGCAACTGGGGCACACAATTGGCCCTCTGTTTTTTAATGTGGCCAAAATGTCAAACTCGGAGCCGCATCTGCAAGTTATTTTAAGTTTCACATCAATCACCTCCTTCCCAGTGAAAGTCTATCACTAGAAGGAGAGAAATTCAATCTACCCCCGCAAGGGAGCGATGAAAGGAGATGGAGAAAATGAACCAACTAATCAAAGTGGATTATTCAACAGACCGTCCAACAGTTTCAGCAAGAGAACTGCATGAGTTCTTGGAGGTAAACACGAAATTTCAAGACTGGTTTCCCAGAATGCGCGAGTATGGGTTTACCGAAGGGCAGGATTTCAACCCGCTCAAAATTGAGAATGTACCTTCTCAAAAAAGAGAACGTACCTACTCTTTGACCGATTTCCAGCTCACTATCGACATGGCAAAGGAAATATGCATGCTCCAGCGTAACGAACGGGGCAAACAGGCACGGCAATACTTCATCCAGCTGGAGAAGGATTGGGACAGCCCGGAAAAGGTAATGGCGCGGGCCCTGCAAATCGCTGATCGAAGGCTGCATATGCTGGAAGCGCAAATTGAACAAGACCAGCCAAAAGTGCTTTTTGCTAATGCAGTAGCAACATCCCACACATCAATCCTGATTGGGGAGTTGGCGAAACTCTTAAAACAAAATGGCGTGGACATGGGGCAAAACCGGTTGTTTGACTGGATGAGGAAAAGCGGCTATCTGATTTCAAGAAAGGGAACCGACTACAATATGCCCACTCAGAGGAGCATGGAATTGGGGCTGATGGAAATCAAGGAAACCAGTATCAGCCATGCCGATGGACATGTAAGCATCAGTAAAACCCCGAAAATCACCGGTAAGGGACAACAATATTTCATCGGGAAATTCTTGAAGCAATAACAGAAAGGAGATAACCCAAATGAGTACAAACCTAACAATCCCGCCGGTAATTATGCGGCAGTACGAGCAGCTGTATAACCTGGTGGAGTATCAGACGCAGGATGGACTGCTGACCGCCAAGCAGGTAGCGGAGTTCTTACATAAGGATCCGGCGTGGCTGTTGCGCGCCACCTACGACGGCATGTGCCCCTTCGCATTCGGAAGCAATAAGGGTGTAGGCCGTGGGACAAGCTGTTTCCACTCCCTCCCCTTCTTTTTCTACATGACCCAGGGAGTCTTGTTCCGGCCAGCGACCGACAAGGATAGTCTCCCCGAACTATTACAGATATAAGGAGGTGACAACATGTGGACGAATAACCTGATCACAGCCGTATTAGGGGTTGGCCTGCTGTTGGTATTGGCAGTTGTATTGGCATTGGCGGCCGAGATCATCCGGCAGGTCGTACTTGACAAGCAGGACAAGCCGATACAGCGCAGCGTTGATGAGCTAGCCAAGAGGAGGGGTAACAATGACACAACAAGAGTTGGATAATCTATCGCGGCTTCCTACCGTCACCTATGAGCAATTTCTGAAATTTAAACCATGTTGGCTTAACGATAGAAAAAGAGCCGCTCAATTAAAAGAGATTGGAAGCCGTAAAAGGGAATGGAATGCGCTGGATGTGCTCCGGTTAGAGGAAGTTACTATAGCAGACCGGATGTGGGCGGTGCTAAGGGAAGAATTTTTGCCCGCACATCTTTTGCACGAGTATGCATGCCGGTGTGCAGATTATGCCCTCAGCAAGATCGATAACCCCGATCCCAGGAGTGTTAGAGCAATTGAGGCCAAGCGGAAATGGTTACGCGGGGAAATATCAAACAAAGAGTTGATCACAGCACGGAACGAAGCACGGGCTGCATCATGGAGCATAGGATGGGGCGCAGCACGGGCTGCAGCATGGGGCGCAGCACGGGACGCAGCATGGGGCGCAGCACGGGACGCAGCATGGGGCGCAGCACGGGATGCAGCACGGAAAGACATATTAGATACCCTCATCAGCCTCATAAAAGAAGCCGCCCGCGATGCTGGCACATCGACGAGCGGCAAGCAGAAATTATCCGCTGTTATTGTAACAAAAAAGGAGCGGGAAATCAATGGGTAAGATCACTCGAATTTCAACCAGCAACATGTCCCACACAGATTGGCTAGAAGAACGAAGAAAGACTATCGGCGGCAGCGATGCTTCAGCAGTGCTTGGGCTTAATCCTTACGTCACTCCTTATACCTTATGGGCCAATAAGACAGGACGTCTTCCTGATCTAGATGACAACGAGGCTATGCGCCAAGGCAGAGACCTGGAGCCATATGTAGTCCAGAGATTTGAGGAGGCAAGCGGCAAGCGGTGTCGGCGGATCCACGCCATCCTACGCAACTCTGACTATCCCTGGGCATCAGCCAATATTGACCGCGCTGTTATTGGAGAGTCTGCCGGCCTGGAGTGCAAGACCACCAGCGTCCTCAACCTGAGGAAGTTCCGAGGTGGAGAGTTTCCCGACACCTATTACTGCCAGTGTGTGCATTATTTGGCCGTTACACACTGGCGGCGGTGGTATCTGGCGGTATTGGTGCTCAACAAGGCTCTGATGATCTATCAACTCACCCGCGTCCCCGATGACATTAATCCGCCTTGGTGCGAATCGTCAGTCTATGTATCTGACGATGAGATCCAAGCCTTAATGCAGGCCGAGAGTAGCTTCTGGACGCAGCACGTCCTTACCGATGTCCCGCCTCCTGTGGACGGACTAGAGCCCACATCGCGTACGCTGTCCGACCTCTACCCCACCGCCCAGGATGATGATGTCCTGGAACTGGATTGCGGGGACACCATTCTCGAATATTCAGCCCTTAAACGACAGATCAAAGAGCTTAAGACTCAGCAAGAACGGTGCGAACAGATAATTAAGGAGAGGCTTGGTCACCATTGTTCCGGCCAATGTGGTAATACAACAATCAAGTGGGAAAACACCTCCCGCCGTACCTTTGACCACTTCCGCTTCGGACGTGAAAATCCTGATATTGACCTTAGCCCCTACTACAGCATTACACAATCCAGACGATTTACAGTTAAGGAGGCCAAATAACATGGGAAAGATTCAGACAGCATTACAGGCCCGGGAGACGGAGACCGTACAAGCCGCTAACCCCGCTTCTAAGAGCGTGACCGCTATGCTCAATTCCATGCTGGACAGCGACGGTTATCGCAGACGGTTTGACGAGCTTTTGGGCCGCCGGGCCCCTCAATTTATTTCATCGATTATTTCACTAGTCAACGCCGACGCCAATCTACAGCGGGCGTTTTATGAGGCTCCGGTAACCATTATCCAAGCGGCACTCAAGGCCGCCACCTATGATCTGCCGATCGATCCAGCCTTGGGATATGCCTATATCATTCCTTTTAATAATGGATCAAAACAGCCTGACGGCAGCTGGATAAATCGGATGGAAGCCTCTTTTATTCTTGGCTACAAGGGCATGAATCAACTAGCCCTTCGCACAGGTGCCTACAAAACAATTAATGTCCTTGACATCCGAGAAGGCGAGCTTAAATCGTATAACCGTCTCACAGAAGAGATTCAATTTGAGTTCATTGAGGATGAAGAAGAGCGAGATAAATTGCCCATCATTGGCTGGGCTGGGTATTTCCGCCTTATCAATGGCACAGAAAAAACCATCTACATGACTCGTAAACAAATTGAAACCCATGAACAAAAACATCGAAAAGGCAGAAATATGAGTAAGGGATGGCGCGATAATTTTGACGAAATGGCTGCCAAGACTGTCTTCCGGCGTCTTATTGGGAAATGGGGCTTGATGTCCATTGACTACCAGCACGCCGATGCTTCTACTCTTGCGGCAGCGGATGCTATTGCCACCGGACAATTCGACGACGATGACCAGATCCCGTCCAGCGCAATTGAAATCGATCAGGAAACCGGAGAGGTGATTGAAACATCCAAGGAAGGAGAGTCTCAAGATGAACAACTATCTCTGTGAACAATGCGGGGCCGCCGTAGAGGGTGAGCCCCCTGCATGTGGCGCGGAAGTGTGTCACGATTGCTGTGAGTATTGCCATGCAGAGGGTATGTTTTGCGAATGCCCTTACTACCAGGCTGACGATGAATAGGCGGTGGTGGTATGAAAATCCCAGAGTATTTGATGCCCTATATCATAGAGCGATATACCACAAAACTGCGCAAATATCCACCGGATCAGTTGGACGAAGAGCTATGCGACATACTACTGAATGAATCAGCCTACGAAGCATTAGCGGCGGAAGAAATCAATCAGAAGTACAGGGAGAGAAGGATTACCAATGGCCTGGATCGAATTGCACCAGTCGATATGGACGCACCCTAAGACTTACCGTCTTGCCAAAGAGCTTAAGATTGAGCCTATGTATGCTGCGTCCCATTTGATCCGGTTCTGGTGCTGGGCCTTAGACGTAGTAGATGAATCCGGGGATATCTCCTACCTGCCGGACGAAGAGATTGCAGCAGGGGCTGGATGGCGTAAGCAAGCCCATACATTTGTTTGCGCCTTAATTTCCACAGGATGGATTGATACGGATGTCAGTGGGAAGTACATCCATGATTGGGAGGATTATGCCGGGAAGCTCCTGTCCAAAAGAAAGGCAGACAGGGAACGGAAAAGAACGAGAAATAACCATAGAAATTCCAATGGAATTCCAATGGAAAGTCCACAGGAAAACCTAGAGAATTCCAATCGTAACCGTACCCTAACCGTACCGTACCATATTGAGAGAGAGAAAGATGCGCGCGCGTGCGTGGAACTTTGGGAGACGATTACCGGGGGTACTATCCCCAGAGATATGGCCCAGGAAATCATAACTCGCTTGAACATGGATACGGATGTTGAGTTGGTCAAGGAGGGAATTCGGCTGTCTGCCGGGAAATCCAACCCCACCGCCTACATGCGAAAATGTCTGCAAAACTGGACGGCAGATGGGATCAAGACATACCAGGACTACTGCAAGCGCAATAAGTCCAGCAATGCTCCCAAGCCGAAGGCGGATCTATCCAGCCCGGAAACCTATGCCGATGTGGAAGGAGATGACCTGGATTGAGTGCTGAAAAAATGGAGAAATACGATTCTGGAAGGGTGTGCCCCCATTGTGGACGTCCAATCTACTGCTATGATATCCCGTTTTTTGAGATTCCTGTTGCTATCACTTGCCAGTGCATTCTTGACCAAGATGCAGCCACCGAGAAGCAACGGGAAGCAGTTAAGAAGCAACGCCGCATAGAAGAACTGACAGCCAAAAGCCAGATG
This sequence comes from Solibaculum mannosilyticum, assembly GCF_015140235.1. GTDB lineage: Bacteria > Bacillota > Clostridia > Oscillospirales > Acutalibacteraceae > Solibaculum > Solibaculum mannosilyticum. Next base: position 1,589,842 of record NZ_AP023321.1, read on the forward strand.
CCTCCACGGTTGAGAGCATGCACTTTTGACGTCTTCCAGCGCCGGGAAGGCACGGAAAAGGCCATGGACACCTGTCGTACATATGCCGATAGATTCCCGGAAATGCGAGAGAAAGGGCTGGGCCTGATTTTAGTTGGCAATACCGGAAGCGGCAAGACCCATTTGGCCGCCGCTATTGTTAACTCTGTGATCCAGCAGTGCTATTCGGCGGTATTCTACAAGGCAGCTAAGTTATTCGATTTTGCGGCTGAGAACCACGCCGCATTGCCGGATGGATGTGAGAGGTCCTCCCTACTGGTACTGGACGACTTTGGGGCTTCCAACGATACCGAGTCTCGGAAGGCGACCCTGCAAAAGATCCTGGATTACCGCATTGACGGCATGAGACCCACCATCTTGACTACCAACATACCGCCCAAGGAGTGGGCCAGTCGCTTAGACGTTCGCACGGTTGACCGGCTGATGGATAAGAGCTTGTTCCGAGTAATTTCCATTACTGCCCCATCCATGCGCCAGGAAAGGAGGCGGTCAGAATGACAGAAGGCCAAGAGCAACAAGCAATTATGCAGTGGGCGAATATGTTCCAGGGTAAATACCCGGAACTGGCCCTCCTGCATCACATTCCCAACGGCGGGAAACGGGACAAGGTAACTGCCTCTATCCTCAAACGCGAGGGGGTTAAACCCGGGGTGCCTGACTTGTGCTTACCTATTCCGCGTGGCGGATATCATGGGCTATACCTGGAGCTTAAGGCTGGCAACAACGTCCCAACGGACAACCAGTTATGGTGGTTGGAGCGATTATCTGAGCAAGGATATTGGGCCGGCTGGTGTGTGGGGGCGGATGAGGCGATCAAAACCATTAAAAAATATTTGGAGGGAGAAAAGTAAAAGTTGTACTCATAAAGATCGAAGCAAGGTGTGAAAATTGCAAATGCGATTTTGATCTAGATATTAGATGCAAAAATCCGGAAGATATCCGACTGGCTAGAGATATGATTGAAAATTATCTTACCGTATTGGCTGACCAAAAAGAGGAACAACAATGACAGACCTTGAGAGACGTGCTTTGATGGGTGACAAGCAAGCACAGGAAGAATGCACAGCGAAAGGGATTGTCCTTCCATGCCCTTGTTGTGGTGGACAAGCCAAAATGAAAAAAGGATTCCCAAATAGGCAAATGGCACATTGCAGACAAGCTGTAGTGCAATGCAAGAAATGTGGGGTCAGGACTGGCATATACATGCAATTACCTATGGGGGTACCGGCAGGACGTTGACAAGATGGCTTTGAAAACCTGGAACTCCCGTGCATCTATCGCTTTTGATAATTGCTATACGTGTAGATATTGCGTGGGTGACGGATATATCCATTGTACAAATAAGAAAAGAATGTCCGATATCAAGGACTACGGAGTCCGTATGTGTTGCAGCAGACATGAACCAGAGGAGGGATCATGATGCTATGGAACCTATTATGCCTAGTCCTGGGCGTATGCCTGGGGGTGTCCTTGACCGCTATACTGGTTGGAGGGCGTGACGATGGCTGATGCGAGATACATACTGCTAGATATATGCCGTCGCGCAGAGATCGAGCAGTGGCAGCTCGCCAGACTCCTGTGCGTTGGACCATCTACCCTCAACAATTGGATGGGCGGTCGTAAGCAACCGGGAGATGATCGGCTGCGAGACATCAAGGCTATTGCGTCATTGACCTCTCGCGAAATCAACCAGCGTCTTGCTGATCTAGATCGTCCCCACACGGTGCGACAGTACATTGTATATCGTAACGGTAAGATGTATTGCACTGTCAAGCGATGCATATGGCGGACCCAGGAGGGTGTCTGCCCTGGGGCTGGATGCCTAATGGATAACCTACGGAGAGGAGCACGTAACAATGACCGCTAAGGAGTATCTGAGTCGGTACCTTGTGGCAAAACGCGAAATCGACATCTTACTGGATCAACGACAACAACTATGGGAAATGATGACCAAGGTCACTCCTACCCTACAAGCCGATCGTGTCCAGGGCGGGAAGCCTGGTAAGACAGAAGAGATCAGGGCGATGTATAGTGATCTCGAAAATGAGATATTCGAGCGTTACAAAAAGATGGCAGACCTCATGCTTGAAGTCAAACACGCGATTTACGGTGTACAGAATGATGCCCAAAGACGAGTTTTAGAATATCGTTATATTAATGGGATGACGTTTGAAAAAATTGCTGTGAAGACGGATTATAGTTGGCGTCAGGTGTGCCGCATTCATGGAAAAGCATTGCAAAAAATAAAGATGTCATAGAATGTCATATTGATCCTGTGCTATCATTAAGCTAGAAGAAATGGGACAAATACTCTTCCATGTTACATCTCCTTCCTTTGTTGACCGCCGGGCATCTTCTCCCCCGGCGGTACATATGCGGTAGGCGAAGCCAGCCAACCATAGGGGCCAGGGAGGTCGCTCCTCCCATACCGCGCACTACAATGTGGCTCCTGGGTAGCGCCTAGGAACCACACATCATCAGAGGTTAGTGGATTACCCTTTGATGATGAAATCCACTCCCGCCCTTGCCATTAAGAGGGCGGTACATATGCGGCGCATAGTGTGATTTCCGGGATCCCAACTTGGGAATCAATCTGGTGCAAATCCAGTTCGCCGCTCCAACATCCTTCATAGCAATCCTTTCTTGCCGGCCTCCAGTGTAACAGCTGGGGGCCAAAATTATGCCAGAGGTAAACGATAAAATGTTAAAGAAGAAGGCGAAAAGGAAATGCCAAGAGCCCCAATCTACAACGATAAAAGATATAAGCGCGCCCGGCTAACTGCATTGCGCCGGGACAAATATCTGTGTCAAAGATGCCTTAGATATGGCCGGTACACCCCGGCAAACACTACTCATCATAAGATACCGATTACGGAACGACCGGACTTGGCTTTTGACCCTGATAATCTGGAATCTATATGCCCTGCGTGCCATAATAAAGATCATCCTGAAAAAGGAGGAAGCCGGTCAACTAATTGGTGACCCCCCTACCCTATTAACTAAAATTTTAAGAACCGAAAGACCGGAGGGAGGCCCCTTTCACACGCAGGGCCTTTCCCACAATTTTTTTGTTGGATGGTGATCTGCGTGACATTAAAACAGCAAACAATAGAAGCCATGCGGATTCTTGGGGTGTACAAGCCGCAGTTCGACCCCATGATTGAGACGTATTGCGGCCTAAAAGAGCAATATAAAAAGCTCCAAAAAGAAGTGAAAAAGAGAGGGTTTCAAATGGTAGTGCCTACCGGTATGGGTGGGTTAAAGAAAAATCCGATCATCGGGATCATGGAAAGTCTACGTAAAGATATTTTGATATATTCAGACCGACTATGCTTGAATCCGAAGGCGTTGGATGCTGTAAAAATAGTTCAACCGGCAGCCGCATCAAAGGAGGATGAGGCATTGAGTAAAGCGGAAGAGTTGATGAATGGAAATGGAGGGCAAATATAAAAATTATGAAGTAGTATTTGGATATGCTCAGGGGATCATTGATGGAACGATCATAGCAAACGAGGATCGTGTTCTAGCCTGCAAACGGTTCTTCCGAGACCTAAAGAATCCGGACTATGATTTCCGGCCGCAGGTGGCCGAGTACATCATATTTTTAATCGAAAACACTTTAGTCCACGTTAAGGGAAAAATGAAAGGGAAGCCCTTTCTTTTGCTTCCGTGGGAAAAATTCATTATATATAATCTGGCGGGTTTTTGGCTTCATGGAACCGAAAAAAGGCGATTCCGTGAGGCTTTCATTTTTGTCCCGCGCAAAAACGGGAAGACACCTTTTGCTGCCGCCCTCATGTGGGCATTCGGGATGATGGATCGTCAGTACGGGTCTACCGTATACCTGGTGGGCAACGCGCTTAAACAGGCGTTGGAGAGTTTTACTGTACTGGTAAAAAACGTCCGAAGCATGGGGAACCCAGGAGCATATAAAATCCATGAATCCCAGAATGATCATAGTATTGAACGGGTGTGGAGAGATTCGACAGGAAAAGAAACTGGATTCCTCTCAGTACAAGCTTTGGCCGCAAACCCAGACAGTCAGGATTCCTTTAACTGTAATTATGCTGTATGTGACGAAATTCACGCGTATAAGAAGGCAAAACAATACACTCTCTTCAAAGAAGCCATGATTGCATACGAGAATAAGCTGCTTATCGGTATTACGACGGCTGGGGACAACACCAATTCATTCTGCTTTAAACGACTCAATTATTGCAAGCAGGTCCTCCGACAGGAGTGCCCGGACGAACAATATTTCATCTGGATTTGCCAGGCTGACAACCCGGATGATTATACCAACCCAATTGAGCATGAGAAGGCCAACCCCTCCTATGGGGTCACGGTTAATTCAAAAGAAATTGAAGAGAACGCTATCCAAGCACAAAACGATCCGTCCGTCAGGGCGGATTTTTTAGCAAAGCAGTTAAATGTCTATGTACACAACACCAAGACATATTTTGACATGGCGTTGGTGACCGCATCAGACGGACAATACAATTGGACGTTGGACGAACTAGCAAAACTGCCCATCAAATGGTATGGCGGCGCTGACCTGTCTAAGATGTATGACTTAACGGGCGCGGCGCTTCATGGACAATATGGAGACGTTCACATCGTCATTTCTCATGGATTCATCCCGGTCACTCAGGCGTATAAAAAAGCCGATGAGGATAACATCCCGCTGTTCTACTGGAAAGACAATGGCTGGCTTACCTTATGCAACGACGAAGTCATTGATTACAACGACGTGGTCAATTGGTATATAAGTCTAAAAGAAATGGGGTTCAAAATCAAATGGATTGGGTATGACAGGCGATACAGTCGTGAGTTTGTAAAATTGGCTAAGGCCAAAGGGTTTCGCGTGCGTGATCAGTCTCAACGGTATGTGGAAAAGACGGAATCTTTCCGCGAAATTGAAAATGCCATTCGCAAAGGCAATTACTATTACCTACACAACCAGGCATTTGAGTATTGCATTGGCAACGTATTTGCTGTCGAAGATTCAGATGAGTTTGTTCGATTTCGAAAGGTCGAGGATCATTTGCGCATCGACCTTTTTGACGCCGACGTCATTGCCTGCAAACAGATGCTAATCGGCGAAGAACGAGCGTCGGCCGGCAAAGGCTGGTGGGATTAAAAGATTAAAAAAGGATGTGATAACTTGTGGGGAAAACAAAATAAAAAGAGCAATACCGCAAGGGATAAGCCTAAAAAGTCCACTGTAGGCTGGTTATGTTCCAACAGCGGATATGACACATTGTGCATTCCAGGATATACCCGGTTTCTAGATTGCCCGGAAGTGCAAATGGCAATCAACAAGATTGCTGACCTTGTATCATCCATGACCATCTACCTAATGGAGAATACCGACGATGGCGACGTCCGAATCGTCAATGACCTGTCACGAAAGATTGATATCAATCCCAATCGGCATATGACGCGCAAGACCTTTATTTCCTGTGTCGTCCGTACCCTCTTGGGGGAAGGTGACGGAAATGCGGTCATTTTGCCAAAAACACGTGGCGGTTATTTAGATGACCTCATCCCCCTCCCCCCGTCTCAGGTAACATTTCAGGAGTCTGGGGATTCTTACGTGATCCAATACAGCGGGAAAGCATATAACCCGGATGAGTTGATTCATATTTGCATCAATCCCAGCCCGGAAAATCCATTCTGGGGACAGGGGTATCGAGTGGCATTGAAAGATGTTGCTCAGAGCTTGAAACAGGCAACCGCAACCAAGAAGGGATTTATGGCTGACAAATGGAAACCGTCCCTCATTGTTAAGGTAGAAGCCACAGCCGATGAGTTTTCCAACAAAGAGGCCCGCCGTAAATTTGCAGATGAATATTTGAGTACTCAGGAGGCAGGAGAACCATGGATTATTCCCTCTGACTTATTAGCTATAGAACAAGTCAAACCATTGTCTCTCAATGACCTGGCCATCAATGACGCGGTAACATTGGACAAAAAGACGGTAGCGGCAATCCTCGATGTGCCGTCATTTGTGGTTGGCGCAGGCTCATACAACAAAGACGAGTACAACAACCTCATTTCCACCAAGATCCTGTCCATTGCTCGTGCCATCGAACAGGAATTCACAAAAAAACTGCTCTCTTCACGGCATTGGTATTTCAGGTTTAATCCCCGCGCTCTCTACGCCTACAACATCAATGAGCTTGCAAGCGTGGGCAAGGAGATGTTTGTCCGCGGGATCATGACAGGAAATGAGGTGCGTGATTGGATCGGGTTGTCACCTAAGCCTGGATTGTCCCAATTGACCATCCTGGAAAACTACATTCCACTTGACAAAATCGCAAACCAAAGCAAGCTGATGGGAGGTGATGAAAATGGATCGGAAAATGAGACAATTTAGATGCCATCCTACCGATTTCAAAACCCGCGAAGAGGATACCGGAGATCTGTACATCGAAGGATATTTTTCGGTGTTCAATTCAGACTATGAGCTTTGGCCAGGGTGTACGGAAAGCATTGCACCAAAGGCATTTTCTCATACATTGGATGGGGATATTCGGGCATTGGTGGATCATGAGACCAGGCTGGTGTTGGGACGTAATACAGCAGGAACATTAGAGCTTAAGGAAGACGAAAAAGGACTATGGGGACGCATCAAGATCAATCGAGAAGATCAAGACGCTATGAACCTGTATGCCCGCGTCCAGCGCGGCGACGTCAACCAATGCTCTTTTGGATTTGACATTTTAGATGAAGATTTCCAAACTCGTGAAGACGGAGACAACCACTGGATTATCCGGGAAGTCGAGTTGTATGAGGTGTCGGTAGTCACCTTTCCAGCTTATACAGACACCAGTGTGGCAGCCAGAAAAAGAGATTGGGAACAAATTCAAAAACGAAAAATGGATCTCTGGCGGGAAACATGCCGCCTGAAACTAAAGCACAAGGAGGATTAATATGGCACTGAAAGTAATTATGTTGAGGAAAAAACTGGACGATAAGCTAACAGAGCTTAGATCTTTGGAGAGCTCTAAATCAGAATTGCGCCGCCGAGAACAAGATCTGGAACGGGCCATTGAAGAAGCCCAGACCGAAGAGGAAAAGAAGGTTGTAGAAGAAAACGTGGATCAATTCCAGAAGGATCAAGACGCCAACGAGACATCTATTGAGGATATCAAAAAAGAAATCGAAGATATCAAAAAACAGATCAAGGCGGTTGAAGAAAAAATTCAGGAGGAAGAACCGGTAGCCGAGGAACCTTCTAAAGACCCCGATAACGATACAGAAAAAAGAGAACAAGGAGTTGGTACAATGACAAAAAGATTCCATGGTCAGACCCCGGAACAGCGCAGTGCATATTTAGGAAGATCCGATGTCAAAGAATTCTATCAAAGAGTATCCGATCTTATCCGAGAAAAAAGAGCTGTCTCCGGTTCGGAGTTGTTGATTCCTGATGTGGTATTGGATCTGTTGCGCGATAACATGGACCAATATTCAAAATTGATTAAGTATGTACGCCTCCGCCGGGTGGGTGGCAAAGCCCGTCAGACTATTGCAGGCGATATCCCGGAAGCTATCTGGACAGAAGCAACCGGAAAACTTAACGAGCTGAATTTGGATTTCTCAGCTGTCGAGGTAGACGGCTATAAAGTGGGAGGATTTATCCCTGTACATAATTCCATTTTGGAGGATAGTGTGCTGGTTTCCCTTGCCAATGAGATTGAGACTATGCTCGGCCTTGCTATTGGCCTGGCTCTGGATAAGGCCATTATCTACGGTACAGGGACCAAGATGCCTCTTGGATTTGCCGCTCGTCTCGCTCAGACAACGGCGCCCGATGGAAAAGAAGAGGGCTGGGTCAATCTTTCCGTCAGCAACATCAAAAAAATTGATGGAACTACCAAAACAGGAATTGACCTATTCAAGGAAGTCCTCAAAGCTCTTGCCAATGCCAAAAGCCGTCACTCTCGGAACGGTATGGTGCTGTGCATGAATGAAACTACCTGGAACTCTGTCATTCTGCCGGAGAGTTTGAACATCAATTCCGCAGGTGCCATGGTAGCGGCAACTAACGGGACTTTTCCGGCCATTGGTGCGAAAGTCGAGTTCTTGGATTTCATCCCTGATGGCGATGTGGTAGGTGGATATCTCGAAAAATATCTTTTGGCCGAACGTGCCGGAGGGTCCATCAAAGTGTCCGAGCATGCACGCTTTATCGAAGACCAAACAGTGTTCCGTGGAACGGCGCGTTATGATGGATTACCGGTCCGAGCTGATAGCTTTATTGTTTTAAATTTACAGAATAAAGCGCCTACTACATCCGTAACATTCGGTACCGACACAGCTAACACAGTAACGGAAGATGACAGCGAATCGCAGTCCTTGGAAAAAGCAAAAAAATAAAGGCGGAGGTGAACGCCGGTGAAAAAAGAAGTGCTGATGTCCCTCCTCAAGCAAGACCTTAACCGTACCGGCGTGACGCTGGACGATGACTACTTATCGGCACTGATCCAGGCGGCAATCTCTCGCTTGGTGCGGCAGGGCATCCGCCTGGAAAATAATGAGGAATATCAGATATTAATAGTAGGGACAGCCGCATGGATGTATCGGAAGCGCATCAACGGAGAGGCTATGCCCATGTATTTGCGAGCCATGCGCAATGATATCTTAGTCTCTCAAAAGATGAGGGTGGTTGGAACCTATGATGGATGACGGACTATGCAGCATCTACAAAGTTAAAAATGTTGCTGAAAAAGGAAATAAACCAGTTAAAGGGCTCACCAAATTGGTGGGCCCTGTGTGTTATGAAGAGCGGACAGTTGGGATTACACGGTACTATACCGCCATGCAGGCACACGTGAGAGTGGACCGCGTCTTAAGGATCTGGAAGAACACAGAAATCAGTTCTCAAGATGTATGCATCCCCGCCGATGGGCAACAGTATACCATCCAACAGATACAACACACTACAGATGATGACGGACTGCCGGTTTCAGACTTGACCTTGGAGCGGCTGGAGGTAACCTATGACGTTACAAGATCTACGTGACCTATTAGGGACAATCGGGCTGCCTATTGCTCATTATGAAATGTTGGATCAACCGGATCGGTATATTGTGTGGGCCGAGTACATATGCTCTCCTCTCTGCGCCGACAACAACCAGTCTGAAATCTTATGGAAGGTACAGATAGATCTATTCACCAAAACGGAATATGATCCGGCAGCAGAAAGCGTTGTAGAAGCGTTGTTGAAAAATGAAGTAGCTATCATAGATCGATCCACAACCTACGAAACCGACACCGGATACATCCATCATATCTATGATGTGGAGGTAACGTGATGGCAAATTTCAGCGTCGTTGGATTGGAATCTTGGTCGGCGGATATGGCGGATGTGGCGGCGCTTCCGGACGATGTGGCGGAACGTATGCTGGACGCTGGATGCGATGTGCTGGAAAACGCTCAAAAAGCGGAGGCGGCTAGTCTCGGAATTAAGGACACAGGAGATTTCATTTCTTCAATTAAGCGGACAAAAATGAAGGCCGACACCAATGGAAGCCGAACCAAAGACGTATATCCACAAGGGAAAGACCGCAAAGGCATCCGAAATGCGGAAAAGGGTTTTATTGCAGAATACGGTACTTCAAAACAGCCTGCTCGGCCTTGGATGCGCCGGGCAAACCAGAAATCGGAAACCGCTGTCCAAAACGCAATGGAAGCGGTGTACGACGATTACATTCAAAAATCAGGAGGTTGATTGTTATGGCATTTATCGGGCTTAGATATCCGGTTTTTGCACCTATTGCATCGGAGCCGGAATTAGCAGCTCCTACTTATTCTAAAGGCGTTGTTCTAGGCAAGGCCGTTAGCGCAGATGTAAAGTTGGAATTCAACGACGAATCCTTGTATGCCGACGATGCCTTGGCTGAATCGGAGACATCCTTCAAAAGTGGGACCATCGAAATGGGGCTTGACGACATATCAAGCGAAAATGAAGCTGTTGTGTTTGGCGTAACAGCAGAAGACGCTACAGAGGAAGACGGACAGAAAACAGTTACCTATTCCGCGTCCGACACTCCCCCGTTTGGCGGCCTTGGATTCTTTAAAACACGTCAAAAAGACGGTAAAAAGAGCTATCGGGCGTACTGGTATCTTAAAACCAAATTTAAGTTGGGCGATGATTCCGCCAGCACCAATGGTGATAAGATCGAGTGGCAGACCCCTACAGTATCAGGAACTATCTACAAAGCCAACAATGATGTGTGGAGAGAATACACCGATTTTGATACGGTAGAAGATGCGATTGCCTATCTAAATAAAAAGGCGATGATTACTAGCGGAGGTGCATAATCGATGGAAAAGAATGTACCTACAGTAACTCTGGGAGGTCAAGAATTTGAACTCGCGTTTACAACTGAAGCTATGTTGCAATTTTCGAAAAAATATGGTGGCGTTGAAAACGCGGGAAAGATGATGCAAGAAGGCGATGCAGAGGAAAAGATCCGGGTCATGATCTGGATCATAACCCTCATGATTAATCAAGGAATAGAAAAACAAAACATGCTGAATCTATTGACTGGATCGCCAGAAAAACCAAGGCGGTTGGTCACCGAACAGATAGTCCGGGTGCTTCTCCCTCTTAATGACATCCGGGAACTCAAACAAAAAATTATGACAGCCATATGTATCGGGATGGGAAGAGAAATTCCGGAAGAACTCGTGGATGAAGATCTAGCAGAAATCCAAGCAGAAAAAAACGTAACAAGCGGGACGACTCAATAAGTCGTGCCCGCTTGTTGTATATTGGTGTCACATTGCTGAAGCTTACAGTACAAGAGACACTATTGATGTACCCTGGCCTGCTCCTTGACATGTTCCATTGTTATAAGGAGCAACATGACCAGGTGAGCCGTCAGGACGCTGAAATGCTTGCCATATTAGGGGGGTGACCAAATGGCAAAACGCACAATATCTACCCGGCTGGCTGTAGACGGAGAAAAAGAATTTAAGAAGGCGTTGGACGATATTGGCCGCAATATGCGAGTGCTCGGAAGCGAGATGCAGAAGGTCACTGCCGAGTATGGCAAAAACGATCAGTCCATAGATGGCCTAACTGCCAAAAACCGTGTATTGTCCCAGCAGGTCGAGCAACAGGAAGAAATGGTCCGTGCATTAAGCCAAGCAGTAGCCGACGCTGCGGATGCCTATGGCGAAAATGATAAAAAGACCGACAGCTACCGCATCCAACTGAATCGAGCAGAAGCCGCCCTGGCCTCCATGCAGAGAGAACTCTCGGAAAATGAATCTGCCCTCAATGAAGCCCGAAGCAGTACGAACAAAGAGGAAGACGCCGTAGATGAGTTGTCCTCCGCGTTAGGAGAAAGTGTAAGAAGTCACCAAGAGGCCGGAGCTGCCGCAGAAGATGCAGGTGAGAAGGCTGACGGGGCTGGTATAAGCTGGGAAGGATTAGGATCTGTTGTAAGCGGATCGGTTAAGACGATCGGCGCAGCAGCGGCGGGTGTCGCTACTGCAGTCGGAGGCGCAATCGGATATTCGATCGATTTTTACGATGAATATCGAGGGGCCCTAAATGATTTTTATGCATCTACCGGCGCAGCTAATGATGAATTAAGTAATTACGAGAATATCATGAAATCCATCTACGCTAATAACTATGGCGAGTCCTTTGATGATATTGGCGAAGCTATGTCGACTATTAGGCAGCAAATCGGCCCGGTCGTTGATGCCTGGGATGACACGGATCTACAAGAGTTTACGGAATCTGCATTTGTATTAAGGGACTCATTTGGATATGATATGCCAGAATCCATCAGGGCAGTTAATACCATGATGGAACAATTTTCCATGGACGGTCAAGATGCAATGGACTTGATTGCCTCCGGCGCACAAAATGGCCTGGATTATTCTGGCGAATTACTTGATAGCATTAACGAATACTCTGTCCAGTTTTCTAAGGTTGGCTTAGATGCCGACGACATGTTTCAAATTTTTCAAAATGGCGCTGATAGCGGTGCTTTCAATCTCGATAAAGTGGGCGATGCAGTTAAAGAATTGTCTGTCAAGGTAGTCGATGGATCAGAAACGACAAAAGCTGGATTTGAAGCAATCGGATTAAACGCCGACGAAATGGCTAAAAAATTTGCAGCCGGAGGAGAATCTGCCAGGGAAGCCTTCATTGAGACAAATAAAGCGTTGGCCGATATAGATGACCCCCTTGCCCAAAGCACAGCTGGCGTTAACCTCTATGGAACCATGTGGGAAGACCTTGGCCCCGATGTAGTAACCCAACTTGCAGACATCACCGATGCTGTATATGGCACAGAAGACGCAATGAACGAACTGAAAGAAATCAAATATGATGATTTCGGCTCAGCCATTCAAGGCGTTGGACGACAGCTACAAACTGAATTTTTGGTACCATTGTCTGAAAACATGCTCCCGATTTTTGATGAATTATCTAATGGGTTACAAGATGCTGGCGGAGATTTCGAAAAGATTGGCGAAGTGGTTGGCACGGCAGGAGGTAAAATTGCTGCTGAAGTATCTAAAATGCTGCCTCAGCTCATACAAGCTGGTGGGAATATCCTCAAAGGTCTGGTATCTGGTATTGGGGCTAATATGTCGTCGATCACAACCGCCATTTCCCAAGTAATTCCAGAAATCGTATCTGTTATTGTCCAGATGCTCCCCCAATTAATTCCCGCTGCAATGCAGATTATATCCGCGCTGGGGCAAGCCTTACTAGACAACCTCCCCCAAATTATCGATGCAGGTATACAGCTATTAATGGCTATCATTAACGGGATCATTGAAGCGTTGCCACAGCTCATTGACGCTGCTATCCAAGTTATTATGGCCCTAGCTAATGGCCTAGTGGACGCTCTACCCCAACTGATCCCTGCACTGGTCGATGCCGTTCTCTACATTGTTGAGACGTTGATCGATAATGTAGACATGCTCATCGACGCGGCCATCGAGATTATTATGGCGCTGGCTCAAGGTCTTATTAACTCCATTCCCAGATTGATTGAGCGCCTGCCAGAAATCATCGACAAGCTTGTCAATGCACTGATTAACAATTCGTGGAAATTACTAGAGGCAGGACTACAGATTATCCTTGCATTGGCCCAAGCTCTAGTCGATAATGTCCCTCGACTTATCGACAAAATCCCACAGATCCTAATGTCTCTCGTTAATGGATTTGCCCAGCAGGTAAGCAGAGTGTGGGAAATCGGAAGAGGAATCGTAGAAGGTATCTGGGATGGCATCAAAAACGCCGCTGGATGGCTGTGGGATCAAATCACCGGATGGTTTGGAGGGATTATCGACGGCGCAAAAGACTTCTTAGGGATCCACTCCCCATCAACAGTGTTTGCAGAAATGGGACGTTACATGGCCCAAGGTATTGGCGTTGGATTTGATGGTGAAATGGACGATGTAAGCCGCCAAATGCAAAGGGCCATCCCTACAAGTTTCGATACCCGGCCCAACATATCGGCTGGATACGCTGGAGGATATGGTACAACATTGCGCGGAATCCCTGCTCTTGCTGGAACAGATAAAATCAGTATGACGACCGTTATTAATTATCCCAAATATGGCACACCAGCAGAGACAGCGCGTCTAACCCGTAATGCGCAGCGTGCCACCATCCAGTCGTTGCTTGTCGGAAGTAGGTGAACTAATGTCCATAAGACGAAAAATCATCTGTGAAAACTCCAAGGGCCAACGAATCACCATTGGATACCAAAAGCCCTATTGGTTGACAAGCGTAGACGGCATTGGATCTCCACAATTTACAGTCTACACCAGCAAAGGCGCTTATCAGGACGGAGAAATTTACACAGGTACCACGGCGGAAAAGCGCAATATCTTGTTGTCTATTGGAATCTGCGGAAATTTTGTGGACAATTGGGACTATCTATGCTCTGTTTTGCGCCCTAATGATAAGGGTACCTTGTATTATTTCCACGGCAACACCGTTCGAAAAATTAACTACTACCTTGAATCCCTCAGCCTTGCCGACAGCAACACCGTTGTGAAAGCGGTGACGGCATCTCTAATCTGTCCCAATCCATTTTTTGAGGCGCTGGAAGAACAACAGGCAGATTTGTCCACGTGGCGTGGGAATATTACATTCCCCCTAAGGTTACATAACCCATTTACGGTTGGCCAAAAGGTCAACAGTCTGATTACTAACGTATACAACCCTGGCGATGTAGCCGTAGGAATGAAAGTGCGCATGGTGGCAAATGCGTCTGTATCCAATCCGTCATTGCTTAATGTCGATACCGGAGAGACTATGCGGATTTCCGTCGACATGGGGATTGGTGATCAGATTATTGTCACCACTCACATGGGAAATAAGGAAGTCGCTCTGATCCGCAATGGTCAACAGACCGAAATCAATCAATATTGGGACTACACATCCACGTGGATACAATTGCGGGAAGGTGATAATGTCCTGAAATATGATGCAGAGAGCGGCGCGGACAACCTCAGCGTATCAATCTATTTTACGCCTGCCTATTGGGAGGTGTAATTTTTGGAGCTCTATGTATTTAACCCTCAACTGAATTTTTTGGGCGTGATCGATACATTTTCTTCCTTACGCTGGCGGAGAAAATATTACAGCACCGGTGAAATGGAACTACATTGTGCAGTGACCTCAAAAAATCAAAAGATCTTAGCGCCGGAGAATATCATTGCACGTGGAGATGCGGTAGAATCTGGGGTGATTGAAGGGGTCACCATGGAGGACAGTATGGACGGCGGGGAAACCATTGCGGTAACCGGCCGGTTTCTGTCCAGCTATTTCGATCGGCGCATTGTCCATACAATCACCAACATATCTGGGACAGTAGAGGCGGCCATGCGCCGCCTTGTAAACGAAAACTGCATCTCTCCTACCGATGCGACCCGGATTATCCCATTGCTAGAACTAGGGACCCTCAATGGATTCGCCGAACAATGCGAATTCCAGGTATCTTACAAGAACTTGTTGACCTATCTGGAGAATCTGTCCACAATTAGCTCTATTGGATTCCGCGTTCGGGCCGATTTTCATAGAAAATCTCTAGTATTTGAGACATATCAAGGGTTGGACCGATCATTCCTCCAATCAGACCGGCCGCGAATGATGTTCTCCGATGAATACGATAATCTGAAATCGTCTACCTATCAATACAACGCAGCAGCTTATAAAAACTATGCATTAGTTGGTGGAGAAGGCGAAGGAAACGATCGAATTATGGTATCAATAGGAGATGCCCAAGGACTTGATCGTCGGGAACTATGGGTCGATGCCAAGAGCAACCGAGCTGATGGTATCACCGATGACGAATACCGGAAAATATTGGCCGAAGCTGGAGCGGTTAAGCTGGCTGAAAGTGTTATTGTGGAAAATATGGAAGCCACTATAGAAGAGACTGTTGGCCAGGGGTATCGAACAAAATGGGATCTAGGTGATATCGTCAGTTGTGGTAAACAAAAGTGGGACATCGCAATGACTGTTAGGATTACAGAAATCGAAGAAATTTACGAAAACGGTGTACAACAGATTGTCCCGGTTTTAGGCACTCCATATCCGGATAAAATCGAAATTTGAGGTGATATTTTTGGCGGAAAAAAGCTATTTTTGGCCCGACGTCAACGGCGACCGTGAATACACGGATGAGGACATTGCCCGATTAATTGGCTATTTTGTGGGGACGGGAATCCACCCTACAGAGGATCAATGCTTACATGTAACCCCAGGTACAGGACTATCTGTTGTGGTTAACACCGGACGAGCCTGTATTGAGGGCAAGGGATATGACAACACTGCTCCTCTAACATTGACATTGCCCACAGCAAGCGGATCGTTGCCACGAACAGACGCAGTAGTGATACGTAGAGATAAGGCGACAAGAGAAATCCATGCTGTGATATTAACTGGTACGCCTAGCTCATCTGCACCACCCCCATCTATTGTGCGCAACAATGAATACTATGATCTTAAAATTGCCGAAATCAAGGTTGTTGCTGGGGCAACATCTATTACTCAGGCAGATATCAAGGACACTCGGCTAGACAGTAGTGTGTGTGGGATATCTGTAGGTGTATTACAACAGGTGGAAGCAGATAGTGTATTAGACCAATACACAGCAATCTTCGAACAGTGGTTCGAGAATTTGGAGAACACTTTGGACGAAAACCAGGCGACAAATCTACAAAATAACATCAACAAATTAGAAGAAAAGTCCCTGTCGGTTAAGACAAATCTCACGACTGAGGATTTGGACGATATCCAAACAACCGGTATCTATATCCAAAACTATACCTCCAACGCTACTACCGATCGCCATTATCCTGTGAAAGCCTCCGGATGTCTCATGTGTGTATTCGCCGAGGGAAAAGCCTATCAATATTACATCTGCCAAAATGAGGGTTGCATCTGGATGCGGCGCTATAACTCCAAGATCTGGAGCGACTGGGAGCAAATCTATCCATCGGTGACCAGCGGAAGCAACGATCGGGGAACTTGGATTAAATACCCGGACGGTACTATGATCTGCTCTATCCGCAGAACCGACCAAGTTATAGAAACCGACGGTATCGTTGTAACCTTCCCCCAAGAGTTTGCGGACAACAATTATACGGCTGTTGTTAATGTCGCCCGGCCTTACGATATGGTAGCATGTGCTGACTGTAACTATACTGCGACCACTAATGTATGGTTCTACAATTTGGACGGGAGTTCCACAGCCTGGAAGATGGTGACCTATACCATGATAGCCATAGGGCGGTGGAAATGATGGAGGCGATAGGATGATTACCTGCAGCATATCACCGGGCCGCACTGTGACTGTCCATGCACCGTCCTCCCCGGTAGAGGGCGAGCACAATGCCAATGTTGTAGCCGTCACGATACCGTCACGTATTGGAGATGCCGATCTTGATGGCTGCACTATGTACGCCTGTACCTGCAACGACCGCGGTGACGTGGACAAGATCCCGTTGGAGATGATCCCTTCCGACGACGGCTACATTGCTCAATGGACTATTACCCGCAACACGACTGCTGCACAGGGCAAGGTGATCTTGTATTATGCTTGGGAACGTAACACAGACCTTGTCGCCAAGACCTATACTGCGGAATTGCGTGTTGTCGACGTGCCCGATGTGGACGGTGAGATTGCCCAGCAGTATCCCACCATCCTACAGGACTACGGTGCACGGATCGAGGATCTGGAAGAGAATGGGACGGGTACCCCTGGGCCAGAAGGGCCGCAGGGCCCAAAAGGCGATAAGGGGGATCCTGGACCCGCCGGGCCGCAAGGTGAGCAGGGCCCAAAGGGCGACAAGGGGGATCCCGGCAAAGACGGCGCCCCTGGAGAGCGTGGACCTGCCGGGCAGGATGGAGCGCCTGGTGAGAGGGGCCCGGCGGGTCTGAAGGGAGACGTCGGAGAAACTGGGCCTCAAGGGCCTAAAGGAGATCCTGGACCGCAGGGCGAGAAAGGTGACCAAGGGCCTGCCGGCCAGGACGGCGTCTCTCCTCATATTGGTGATAACGGTCACTGGTATATAGGCGATACCGACACGGGCGTTACTGCCCAAGGCTTCGTCGGGCCACAAGGCGATAAGGGAGACACCGGTGATATTGGGCCCACTGGCCCGCAAGGTCCCCAGGGGCCAAAGGGCGATACCGGGCCCCAAGGGGAACCCGGCCCGGCGGGCAAGGACGGCATTGATGGCGCTACCGGCCCTGCTGGGAAAGACGGCAAAACGCCTGTAAAGGGCGTCGATTACTGGACAGAATCAGACAAGCAGG
Organism: Solibaculum mannosilyticum; assembly: GCF_015140235.1. GTDB lineage: Bacteria > Bacillota > Clostridia > Oscillospirales > Acutalibacteraceae > Solibaculum > Solibaculum mannosilyticum. The sequence goes on from NZ_AP023321.1 coordinate 1,607,693, forward strand.
AAATTGTCCAGGACGTACTGGAAGCCTTGCCGCAAGCGGAGGTGACCGCATTTTGAAATATGTGATTGACGGCCAAACGTTGATTAATATCGGGGATGCTGTCCGTGAAAAGACTGGCAAATCCGAACAAATGACCCCGGTACAAATGCCTGATGAAATCCGGGGTATACAGGGCGGGCCAGAACCTCCATCCATTGGCTTTGTACCGAGCGAATGGGATGAAAATGGATATATCACGGACGGCACCTGGTACGGAACAACCGTCTCCGAGTACGCCTTCTACTGCCTTAGAGAGAAGCCATGGCGTTTGACCACCCTCACCTTCGCGGATGCTGTAACGATTCTTAGTGATTCGGCATTCCGTAGTTGTGCCACTCTCGCCCTGACCAGCCTCCCGGATAGCATAACGGCCATTGATACCTACGCCCTTGCCAACTGTACCAGCCTTGCCTTGACTAGCCTACCAAGTAATCTGGCCAGTATAGGCAACTATGCATTCAACGAGTGCGTTGGGCTAACATCGTTGACGTTCAGGAGCACCCTGTCTAGTATTCCCTCCTCTGCATTCAATAAATGTACTAATCTCACGGAAATCAAAGTACCGTGGGCCGAAAAAGCGGTATCCGGAGCACCTTGGGGAGCAACCAATGCAACCATTATTTACAATTACAAGGAGGAATAGGATTGCAGATTGTACCGTTATATCGCTATATGCGCACTGATGGTGGGGTTACGGTGTCTCCTAGCAAGCCGGATGGAGAATACACCTTCATGTACCGCATCATTGCTGGGGACGGCATGTTGGTCACACTGGACGGCATAGACACCTATCCCTGCATTGATACAAACGTGGCAGACGGCTGGTATGAGATCATCGACACCACCCAAACTGGCGGGGAACTCTCCGCAGAACAGGCCCTCGGCATCATCACAGGAGGTACGCCATGACGGAACAACAAGCCCGCTCCCTGCGCGCCGTATTGGTACAGGGGGTGGACAGCCTGGACGACAAGACCATATCGACTGCCCCCGATGCATGCCGTAGGATGCGGTATACTGGGGGGCTTATCCCCAATGGTACACGCATCAATTGGGACGGCAAAATAAAACGGGCCGCAGTTGACTTATACGACAGGGAAGATCAAGATCCAGATCATGCGCCCAACTTATGGGAGGATCTTGAGTACAAAGATGGGATCCGAATCATTCCAGAAGTGATTACTTTCGGAAAGGCCTTTTCCAAAAACGAATTGGGGTGGCGGAAAGATCTATTGTATCGCTCAAAAGTAGACAACAACGTCTATACCCCAGACCAATACCCGCAAAATTGGGAGACAGCATAATTGTTCGTATTTGATTTGTTTTGTTTAGATTTAATATTTATTTGAATCGCGCCTTATTGCAGGGCGCGTTTTTGATACCCATTTTTTTAGGAGGAAATCAAATGAACGTTGTAAAAATGGAAATGCCCCAAAACATGTACAGCATCAAGTGCCCTCATACCATGACCCCTACCAGGATTGTGGTACATAACACCGCCAACGACGCCAGCGCACGTAATGAGATCAAGTATATGCAGGGCAACAACAAGCAGGTATCCTTCCACATCGCCGTGGACGACATCGAGGCTGTGCAGGGAGTCCCCCTTGACCGCAACGCCTGGCATGCAGGCGACGGGGCCAACGGCACGGGCAACCGGCAGGGTATCGCCATCGAAATCTGCTACAGCAAGTCCGGCGGCGCGAAATTCGAGGCCGCCGAGCGCAACGCCGCTGAGTTAATCGCCCAGTTGCTCAAGGAGCGCGGCTGGGGCATTGATAAGGTGACTAAGCACCAGGATTATAGTGGCAAGTACTGCCCTCACCGCACCCTTGATATGGGCTGGCAGCGGTTCCTGGACATGGTACAGGGATATATGTCCGGTAATTCCAGCGGCTCCGGCAGCACCTACACCGTCCAGTATGGCGACACTCTGACCGGCATCGCCAAGTCCCTGCTGGGGGACGCATCCCGCTACAAGGAGATTGCCGCCCTCAACGGCATCGATAACCCCAATGTCATCAAGGTGGGCCAGGTGCTTAAGATCCCCGGCGGATATTCCGATGATTCCGCTCCGGCTGCTCCCTCCAAGAGCGTGGATGAAATCGCACAGGAAGTCATCGCTGGCAAATGGGGCAATGGTTCCGAACGTAAGGAGCGTCTTACCGCAGCCGGTTATGACTATGCCGCTGTCCAGGCCAAGGTTAATGAGATCATGGGCGGCAGTTCCAGCGGTACTGCATCCAGCTCCATTGCTGTGGGCGATACCGTCCGCATCACCTGCAGCACTTACTCTACCGGCCAGTCCATCCCCTCCTGGGTCAAGAATACCACCCACAAGGTCAGCCAGATCAAGGGCGATAAGGCACTCCTGGGGTATCCCGACGGCATCGCCTCCTGGGTTCCTCTCTCTGGCATCACCAAGGCGTGAACATAAAGACAAAGGGTGCCCCGCTCTGAGGACACCCTTCTCTTTTGCTTATTCTTCATCTGGTACGTATTCCATTATGTCGCCGGGCTGACAATCAAGAGCCTGACAAATTCTTTCTATTACCCCTACCGGCAATTCTTTGATGGAGTTTGTACAAATGGCAGATATTGTGGGAGGACGGATACCTGTCAATTCCGCAAGTTTTTTTTGCGTCATTCCCTTCATTGCCAAAAGCACCTTAAGCTTAAATTTCAATGGCACCTCTTCACCTTCCTTCTAGTTATATTATATAACGCAATTCGTAATAAGTCAATACGAAACAAGTAAATAAATTACGCAAAATAACAAAATAATTACTTTAAACGTATTGACATATTACGCAAAACGTATTATAATATAGTTGTAGCAGGGAGGCGGAAAGGAGCCGCCGATGAAGTTCAAAGAATTCCAAAAGCTCACCAAAGAACAGCAACGGAAACTCTTCGAACAATACAAAAAAGAGTGGCTAGCTACTCACAATAGCTAACCACTAACAGCAAGGATCTATCCCCAAGCAAATAAGATTAGCTTCCCTGCTACTCCTATTTTATCACGAAAAGGAGTCGATTACAATGACCAGAATTGAAAAATTGTACGCCGAATACACAGAACAGGACGAATACATCTACAGTAACGAGACTGTGCGTATTAAGAAAAATCGAGCGGGTATAAATGTTTCCTTGATAAACTTGAAAAAGACTATTGATCCCAAAGTTATTGATGACCTTGACAAAAGAATCATGAACCTAGCCATTGCCCACGAGCAGAATGGCTTTGTTATGGGTTTTCGTTATGCTATGAAACTTGCTAAGGAGGCTTTTGCATGAAAGAATTACAAATTTTTAGAAATCCCGAATTTGGAGAAATTCGAGCTATAGAGCACGAAGGTGATGCCTGGTTTATGGCCGTGGATGTGTGCCGAGCGTTAGACATTGGGAATCCAACACAAGCTCTTACTAGACTAGACGATGATGAATGTACCCTCATTTCAAATGAGGGTGGCCACGAAGCTAACTATGTCAATGAACCCGGCCTATATTCTCTCGTGCTTGGCAGCCGAAAGCAAGGGGCTAAAAATTTTAAGCGCTGGATCACTCACGAAGTCCTCCCCTCCATCCGCAAGCATGGAGCCTACATGACCCCGGAAACCTTAGAGGCGGCTATCCTGAACCCCGATACCATGATTAAGTTGTGTACCGCCCTCAAGGACGAGCAGGACAAGCGCAAGGCCCTGGAAATTGCCAACTCCGCCTTGACGGTGGATAACGCCATCATGAAGCCCAAGGCCGACTACTTTGATGATTTGGTAGACCGCAATCTCAATACAGGCATCCGGGAAACAGCTAAGGAACTGGGAGTGAAGGAAAAAACCTTTGTGTCCGCCCTCATCGCTATGAAATACCTTTACCGAGATAAAAAAGGTAAACTCCAACCCTACGCCCAATACGCTGACGACCTGTTTGTTTTGAAGGAATGTTACAACGAGAAAACACAATGGTCAGGGACACAGCTGTTGATCACACCCAAAGGCCGTGAAACCTTCCGACTTCTGTGCCTGCATTCTGCATAATACCGTCCATGGCGTGTCTCTTCGGAGGCGCGCTTTTCTATGTCCAATTCAGGAGGAATTTATGACCATCGATCTGCAATGGCTGGCGGCTATCGTTACCGCCATTACCGCCATCGTTACCCCGGTGGTGGTGTGCGTCAAGAGCGTCAACAAGCTGGTGGAGCGCATCGAGAACCTGGAATCCTGGAACAAGCGTCAGCAGCGGGACCTTGACCGCACTGCCCAGGAAAACGAAATCATCATCACAGGTGTGCTGGCAAGCCTCAAGGGGCTGAGAGAGATGGGCTGTAACGGCCCTGTCTCTCAAGGCATCGAGGACATCGAAGGATTCCTGGCCGATGCCGCACACCGCAATACAAGTTATCAGAGGAGTGATGTATAATGGAGACAATCGCATTGTTAATCGCCGTAGCCGTGTTGGTAGAAGGGCTGGTGGAGTACGTCAAGACCATCGTGAAGGTGTTCACCGAGGGGGATGTGAAGACCGGCATCACACAATTATGCGCCGTGGGGATCGGGATCTTACTTGCACTTGTGACGGGTGCAAACATCTTTACGGCCTTATCTATCAACGTGACTTATTCCTGGGTAGGGTGTATCCTGACCGGTATCCTCATCAGCCGAGGTAGCAACTATCTTTCCGATCTCCTGCACAGGCTCAACCTAACCAAGACTCAGTAACACATAGCAAGGCCCGCTTCCGATCGTCTGACCGGGGCGGGCTTTTTTGCATATCAAAATAATATAGAACAATTTTTTATATTTTCTTGGAATCTCCTGCAAGCTATGCTATATTGGATTTAAAAGGGACTTTATTCATATCTTTTTGCCTCTTTACTCTTTCTAGTGCGAACTATGAGTTATCATAGAATCCCCTATGTTCTCGCACTTTATTGTAGTTCACTTTGTTCTATCCTTTTCAACCTCTACTTTATCAAACGGATTATATTTGTATAGGTTGCTTTCTTTTTTTCTAAGATATGTCTCTACTTTCTCCCTTTTTGCTGTCGCTCCCTTCTAGGGAGCGTGGATTGAAATTTGGGGAAGGACAAATGACTATCATGCAGCGAATGTCGCTCCCTTCTAGGGAGCGTGGATTGAAATAGGGATCGTGGGATAATAGAGACCTAGTCCCTGGACGTCGCTCCCTTCTAGGGAGCGTGGATTGAAATTCTCTTATTTCCACCAATCTCTCTGGTATTCCCAAGTCGCTCCCTTCTAGGGAGCGTGGATTGAAATGTATTAAGTCAGGGACTTGTCCGGTCATGCTGGGTCGCTCCCTTCTAGGGAGCGTGGATTGAAATATCCTTGCCATGATCGTGGCGGCTATGATATTTGGTCGCTCCCTTCTAGGGAGCGTGGATCGAAATATCCTGGGTTCCTCCCATCTTTTTGTCCGGCAGCGAGTCGCTCTCTTCTAGGGAGCATGGATTGAAATGAGGTACAACTGTCGTAGTAGTGTCGTAGTGATGCAACTCCCTGTTCTCTCAAATAATTTCCGGGCAAAACAAAAGACCACATGAACGCCCATTTTACTAGGCTTCTCGTGGTCTTTTTCTTTGGTGCGGATAACAGGACTTGAACCTGCATGGACTTGCATCCATTAGAACCTGAATCTAACGCGTCTGCCAATTCCGCCATATCCGCTTATTTCAAGCACCTCAGCCGTAAGGTGCTTGATTATTATATCGCAGTGAAGGCACTTTGTCAACACTTTTTTAAAGATTTTTCGCCAAATTTTTCAGATAAATTCGGAACGCTTCTCCTACTTCAGGATGTTTTAAAGCTACTTCACAAGTAGCTTGTAGAATGCTCAATTTATTGCCCATATCGTATCGTACACCTGTGTAGTCTACACCGATCATGCTTTTCTCTACAGTCAGTTGTCGCATGGCATCCGTCAACTGAATTTCTCCCCCACTACCCGGTTGAGTCTTTTCTAAAATATCAAAGACCTGTGGAGGTAAAATGCATCGTCCTAAGATAGAATAGCAGGATAGTACCTTGTCTGGTGATGGCTTTTCAATCATATCAGTGACACGGAAAATATTATCTTTAAGAGGCTCCACCTTCAGCGACGAATACCGTACAATATCTTTCTCCGGTACCTCTTTGATTCCCACTACACCAAGGCCATATTCTTCATATGCACGAGCTAACTGTCCGATAGCAGGATCTTCTCCAATGATAACATCGTCTCCATACAGAACTGCAAAAGGTTCATTCCCTACAAAAGACCTCGCCATGGATACTGCATGTCCTAAACCCTTTGTCTCCTTCTGGCGGATAAAGTGAATATTCGCCATATTGGCGATGGCCTTCACAGACTCAAGAATATCCCCTTTTCCGGACTTCTGAAGATGTTGCTCCAGTTCAGGCGCACGGTCAAAGTGATCTTCAATCACTGTCTTGCCCCGGTTTAAGATAATTAGAATATCCTCGATACCTGCCGCAACACATTCCTCTACAATGTACTGAATGGATGGTTTATCTACAATCGGCAACATCTCTTTCGGAAGCGCCTTGGTAATGGGAAGAACTCGGGTTCCCAATCCTGCTGCTGGAATAATCGCCTTCTTTATTTTGGTAGCCATGTCAAAAACTCCTTTTTCTTAAGTTAAGAGCGAGAACGTCACGCCAACAGAAATCATCCCTATGACCACAGAAAATACCACAAGGTAAATGATGGGAAATGCCCAACTGATACCTCCCTTTTGCAGAAGTGCATTCTGATAATCCATTGGGTTAGGATGAGCCTCTTTTAGCTTATGAATCCTCTTGATCACATAATTCATATAAAGCCGGTTGCCGAATAAAGCCAGAAAAATCCGCATCAGCAATGCCACGAATGGCATAATGTAAGATGCTACAATAACAGCGTTACTGGGCTGGAATAAAATTGTCTGATAATTCGCAACATCGGGCATCATCATAACAGAACTGGCCAGCGTTATAATAAAAGACGGGATATTAATTAATGTGACAATCGCTGCTACAATGGCGAAAAGGCCTCCCATCTTCCGGAAGGCAACCCAATTTTGCATGAGGAGAGCAGCTGCCCAGTTGACTGTGATTTTAGACTTATCCTTGGCCATGGCTACAAAACGAGGAATATAGTAATATGAATTATTCCCCACAAAGGCCGCAATATCTCCTACCGGAATACCGTCAATGGTCTCGTTGGGATTGACCCCTCCCAACGGATTGGGAACTACAGGCCCCCTTGCCGACCAGGATGAACTGTTGGATGTATTTTTTTGTCCATTCCCCGTTTGCAGAGGCATACCGCATTTGATGCAAAACAGTGTACCATCGTCATTGAGGTACCCGCATCTTGGACAATGCAGCCCCTCTTTTTCCGCATCCGAATCAGGTTCCTCACTTTTGAGACGGGGCCGTTTCCACTGGTGTTCCGTACCGTGATCAGCCGCAAATGCGCATTCCCCATGCTGCACCCAACATTGGCGATGATGCGGTGCGCCACATTGGGGACATACTACTACATCGTCACCGTCCTCAAATTCTTTGGAACAAATCGGACATGTCAATCCATCGTATAAACCCATTTTCCCCTCCATATGTTAGTACCATGCCGGAAACTAAACTGTCAAATTGCTGTAGTATTCTTGTCTGCCCAGCAGCATATCGCCGGCAAGGATAAGATAACACATGCCGCGTCCGTGGTTTCTCATAGAAAATAGAATCCTTCTACAAAATATCCCCGCTGCCGGCAGGGCAAATGCAGAGCTTTTCACGCTCATTTCTTTGAGGGGGGATTCTGGTCTCTCCTTCGGGCAAGGCATGCCTCTTTTGCGTAAAATTGTATAATGTTTACCTTATAGTATAGCGCAAAAAGCCCGCATCTTCAACTATTTGACCAATCATTTACAAAAAGTTTTCTTGTGATGTCCTTTGCGTCAATCTTCTTTTAAAATAGGCGATCTGTGTCAAAAATAGTGGTTGAGAAAAAACAGGCTCAATGGTAATATAAGAAAGGGTTCTTATTCCCTTTATTTTTATTTGATAGGAAAGGAGACGATTGCTTTGCAGCAACCTGTCATCGGTATGAAAGCCCGCTATGAACTTGTAGTCACCGAGGAATTTACCGCCGCTTCTATGGGCAGCGGATTATTGCCGGTGTTTGCCACTCCTTGTATGATCGCCATCATGGAAGGTGCCGCTACCAAATGTGTCCAACCCTGTTTGGAAGAGGGGTGGAGTACGGTCGGGTCTATGATTAACATCAAACATATGGCCCCTACTCCCATCGGCTCAAACGTATATGCAGAAGCTGAGCTAATCGAAAACGACGGCCGGCGTTGGCTGTTTTCCGTGCGCGCCTACGACGAAGCCGGTTTGATTGGCGATGGCGTCCATGAACGCTATTCCATCGAAAACAAACGCTTCTTGGAAAAATCCGCTGGACGGAAGACAAACGTATGAGCTGCCGGTATGAGGCCGTCTTGTTTGACTTGGATGGTACTATTACCGATTCCCAAGAAGGCATCATCAAATGCGTCCAGTTCGCTTTGCAAAGTTTAGGCATTGAGGAGAAAGACGTCTCCCGGCTGAAAAGTTTCATTGGCCCGCCGCTTTGGGATACGTTCCAGCTTCTCTACCATCTCTCCGATCAAAAAACCGACGAGGCGGTGGACAAATACCGGCAACGGTTTCGCGTCACCGGCATCTATGAAAACAGGCTATACGACGGCATTCAACCTCTTTTAGAGCATCTGAAAAAACAGGGCGTTAAATTGGCCATTGCCTCCACCAAACCTTTGGTTTTTGTGGAAGAGGTGCTGCGTTATTTTGGTATTGCCCCTTTGTTCGATGCTGTATGCGGCACCGCTTTGGACAAGGCGGATTCCGACAAGTCTCCTTTGATCCGGGATGCCTTATTCAAACTGAATGTGCCTGCCGGCCGAGCCGTAATGATCGGTGACCGGCGGTACGATATGGAAGGTGCCCGTTCGGTGGGCGTCCCCTCTATCGGCGTATTGTATGGATACGGTTCCAAAGACGAGTTGCTATCGGCTGGAGCCGGGCAGCTGGCTCAATCGGTAACGGAATTGAAAGAGCTTTTGTGTCCTTGTGCGTCCCGTTAGATTGGGAATCCTTATTTGTCTATTTTATCCCCTGATGTAAGGAGATCATCATGAAAAAAGGAATCTTCGACTGGTTTACCTTTTATTCCTTGGCACGAAAACGGTCTTTCTTTGCCGTGGCTGCGGTGGTGGTCGGATTTGCCCTGTTGGCCGGTCTCTCTTATACGATACTGGATACTTCGGTTACCGTTTCTTCTACCATCTCACTGGTCAATAATCTCCAAACCGACGGCAGCCTCCAAGCGGAAAAGGATAAAAATGATATCTCAGAGTCCATCGCCCGCAACAGCGTGGCTTTGATCCAAAGCGACAACGTCTTAAAACAGGCGATGGATTTAAGCAAAATTACAAAAAGCGTATCTGACTTTTCCAAAGGGGTAAAGGTCAGCCGTGTGGACGAATCCAATGTCATTGAGATTACCGTCACGTACAATGACCCCACCCGTGCCGCCAATGCTGCTAACAATTTGGCTCAGGTAGCTTGTGAAGAAATCCAGAGACGCAATACCTCCCCGCCTGTCACTGCCACTGTCCTGGACAGAGCCGATACCCCTTCTTCAAAAGGAAAATTAATCTCGGCAGTGAAAAAGGGATTCTTCGGCGGCGTATTAGGTCTGATCTGCTTTTTGGCCGTTATCTTTTTTCTGTCGATTAAGGATTACACCATTCGCAACTTCCGTCTTTTCTGTAAAACAGCCAAGGTGGATTTATTGGGTATCCTTCCGGCTGGACAGCGCCCCACTTCCCGCCAGATCTCTGAATCCATCCGAAACGTTCGGGCTGCTTTCCGTGCCCAAATCGGCGATGGGAAACGGGTTCTTCTGTGCAGTGTGGACGTTCAGGAAGGCCGTGCAGTTGTGGCGTCCGGACTTGCCAACGCCCTGGCCGACTCCGGCAATAAAGTGTTGCTCATCGATGCCGATATGCGCACTTCTCATATCCGTTCCCGGCTGCGCGTGGATTCTGTCTATGGCCTTGCCGACGTGCTCCTGGGCAAATGCTCCATTGCGGATGCCATTGTCCCCTCGACCGATTATCTGGATGTCATCTGTGCAGCCACTACCTATGTGGAAAAGCCGTCGGATCTTTTGGACTGTCCTGTAACGCTGGAGATGTTGGAAATTTTATCCCGGCGGTATGATTATATCCTCATCGATGCTCCGAGCGTCAATTCCTACGGCGATGCTGCCGCTTTGGCCAATAAATGCGACTGTTCTATTTTAGTCGCGCGGTACGGCAAAACCCGTGTGGATGCCGCTTTGGATGCTTTGACTGTCCTTAAAAACACCTCTGCTCGTATGCTGGGTATTGTCGCTAATGATGTCCCCTCCCAATATCTTCCCAAGCAGAGTTCCGCCAAAGATGATGAATAACCGTAAATCTCAAAAAACACCAGCCGCAGTTACGGCTGGTGTTTTTTGATTCAGCTAGTTGATCACATAAAAAAGCGGATCGGTTTTCCCAATCCGCTTCCTACTATGCGAGAGATTTTCCTTAGCCAAGGACTGCAAGCAAGACGTTTGTGACGATTACCAAGACAAAGAATGCAATTGCGATAAACTTAGTAATCCGGGCTAAAATTGCGTCTGCAGTACGTGCTTTATTCTTACTCAGGAAAGAATCAGCGCCACCGGCGATTACACCGGAAAGACCAGCCTGACGGCTCTCCTGCAGCAGAACGACAGCAATAATCGCGATAGCAAAGATCATCAGCACAATGCCCAATGCAATATCCAATCCGCTCATCTTATTACCTCCCCCTGAAATCCATTTCAATACTAAAGTATTTTACCACATCTAGTAGAAGAATGCAAGGATTTTACAAAAAAAGGTTGTTTTCTGATCTGATTTTCTCTTCTTTTGACCGGCTGTAAAAATAAAAACGATTTCCGTTCTCTTTTTTTCACTGCAAAATATCCATTTATGAAGGATTCCTCTCTTCGTTTTTCAGATCCAACTTTTCTTTTTGCAGGATCTAAGCTAAAATCAGTCCTGTTTTTGGGTGTTTCATCCCATATTTATAGGGTTTTTCAGCTCTCCCATAGAAGCGTTTTGCAAGTTTTTAAAAAATGACTTGCAAAATCTTGGTGTATCGTTTAAAATGATAGGAGAGTCTGAAAGGCTTTATGCTGTCTTGCATTTCATTATCATGAAGGAGATTGAGGGATCATGACTGCCTACCATCAAATGAGTCGCCAAGAGCTTGAAAAGGAAAAGAGTTTACTGGATGCGGCTTATGCCGCCTTTCAAGCAAAAAATCTAAAGCTGAATATGGCCCGTGGAAAACCCAGTGTGGAACAATCTGATTTGTCTAATGGTATGTTCAACTGCCTCTCCTCTACCGATTACTTCTCTGAGGACGGTGTGGACTGCCGCAATTATGGTACTTTGGACGGCATCCCGGAAATGAAACGCATCTTCGCCGATTTGCTGCATCTTTCCCCCGATGAGATCATCGTAGGCGGAAACTCCAGCCTGGCAATGATGTTTGATAATGTCTCCTCTAATATGTCCCACGGCGTCCGGGATGGAATCCCGTGGTCCAAACAGGGCGAGGTTAAATTCTTGTGCCCCTCCCCTGGCTATGACCGTCATTTTGGTATTTGTGAGTATTTCCATATCCAGATGATTCCTGTGGCCATGACCGAAACCGGTCCGGACATGGACGAGGTAGAACGCTTGGTATCGTCCGATCCCATGATCAAAGGAATCTGGTGCGTTCCCAAGTACTCCAATCCCGATGGCATCGTCTATTCGGATGAAACCGTTCTCCGTATGGCTAATTTGAAGCCGGCCGCTTCCGACTTCCGCATCTACTGGGACGATGCTTATGCCATCCACTATCTTTACGATAAACCCGCCACAATCCTCAATATTCTGCGGGAATGCGAGAAGGCCGGCAATCCCAATATGCCTCTGATTTTTTCCTCCTTCTCCAAGATCAGTTTTGCCGGCGCTGGCGTAGCATGTATCGCCGCTTCCCGTTCCAACATCGAATTTATCAAACAGCGTATGGCCATGCAAACCATCGGCCATGACAAGCTCAATCAGCTTCGTCACGCCCGTTTCTTCAAAGATGCTCAGGGCGTACTGGATCATATGGCCAAACATGCAGCCATTCTTCGTCCCAAATTTGAAGCGGTAGAAGAGGCTTTGGAACGCGAATTAGCTCCCCTCCAACTGGCTCATTGGCAGAATCCCAAGGGCGGATACTTCATTTCAGTATATGTGCCAGAAGGATGTGCCAAGAGAGTGGTTCAGTTGTGCAAAGAGGCCGGTGTGGTATTGACGGGCGCAGGCGCTACATATCCTTACGGCAACGACCCTCACGACAGTAATATCCGTGTGGCTCCCTCTTATCCGTCGGTGGAAGAACTAAGAACAGCGGCTGAACTTTTCTGTTTGTGTGTCAAATTAGCTGCTGCAGAGAAAATTTTAAGTGAATAAAGTAGATGTAATCGTTTTAAGCCTCTCTTTTGTGTGTAAGAGAGGCTTCTTTTTTGTCTGCACATTTGGAGAATATTTTTCACATATCCTCTTCCTTTATTTTCTGATTTGCTATAATAAATAAGATTATTGGGTTAGGCGAGACATTTTTAATCGATGCATTTGAGGAACCTTTATGGATAAGCAAACTCTTCATGAGGCCTACTTGCTGATCGCTGCAGGTATCTTAGTGGCGGCAGTCATTCTTTATAATGCTTTGTTGTCTCCTAATCTTGGAGCATCCGCTATTGTGTACACCAACTATAATCACAGCGATACCTCTTATCCGATTTCTTACAATTCATCATCTTCTCCTTCTTCTATTTCCTCTTCGCAGGAAGAAGAATCTGAGTCTTCCAGTATATCATCGGAAAGTCCGGTTTCAAATTTCTCTTCTGAAACACCTGATGAGATAACTTCTGTAGCTGACCCTGTCGTCTCTTCAGAAGCGCCGGCCAGTTCTTCCTCCACTGAAACAAAGAATCCCGTTTCTTCTGGGAAAATCAATATTAATACTGCATCCAAAGAGGAATTGATGCAATTAAACGGTATTGGTGAGGTCAAAGCACAAGCCATCATCGACTATCGCAATGCACACGGTCCATTTAAGTCGGTGGATGAACTGGTGTTGGTCAAAGGTATCGGTGACGCAACATTAGCCAAGAATCGGGATAACATTTGCACATAATCGAGGCCTTTTCTTTTTCTCTCCATTTCTGCAAAAAAAACAAAAAAACGCTTGACTTTTTCTGGATAACCTTGTATAATAATTGAGCGCCACAAAGCTAGAAATTGTTAAAGAAATACGTGGCGACAGTTGAATAGTGTAGATGGAGAGGTGTCCGAGTGGCCGAAGGAGCATGATTGGAAATCATGTGTACGGGTTACCGTACCGCGGGTTCAAATCCCGCCCTCTCCGCCATAGCCTCGAAGTTTTCTAGAAAATTTCGAGGCTTTTTTCTTACAAAATATTATGCATTGGTCGGATAGCTTAAGAAGCTATCTTTTCATACTACTATCGCTTTCACTCTACGCTCTGCCGCTACTCGATCGCCAGGTGAGGCTCCTCTTTCATGTGACCAATGTAGTTCGTTTACAACCTTTTTAGAACTTTAGTCATTTATAAGGGAGCTGCTCATGTATATTACTCTTGAAACCGATTACGCCATTCGAATCGTGGATTGTCTGGTCCACAGCGATCACCGTATGGATGCTCAATCCATTTCGGAAGCTACTTATGTCTCTCTCCGGTTCTCTTTAAAAATCCTGCGCAAATTAGTTACAGCTGGTATTGTGCAGTCTTTTAAGGGGGCTAAGGGCGGTTATATCCTGGCTCGAGAACCTATTGATATCACTCTTCGGGATGTCATTGAGGCAGTGGAAGGCCCCTATCGTTTCAGTCGATGCCTTGCAGAGGATTATGAATGTGTGCGCAACCAGTCTTTGGAGTCTACCTGTGTATACCATCAGTTTTTTGATCATTTATCCCAAGTGGTAATAAATGAATTAAGTCAATTTAATTTTCAGACTATCAAGGATTCGCCTTTTTCCTGCCTTAATGCCGATACTTGTAGTGAAAAATAGCAAGAGGCCAAGGATTGACCGAACCTTAACCCATAGATCCTCATGACAAAACAAAAAAACCGCAGGGAATGTATCATCATCCCTGCGGCATTGCGCTGAAAGCCTTGCAAACGCAGAAAAAAGACTTTCAGCGCTTTTTTAGTATGGTCTAAGAAGACTTGTTTTATACTGTAAAATAAAAATGGAAACGTTGTATTTTTCAGGATGAACTGAAAATTCATCAAAGAAAATTGTGGAGCTTGATTCACATCTGATTTTCTGTTATCATAAGCTCATCCAAAGGAGGGTGAGACAGATTGGAGAAAAAAATACGCATTTGGAAAAGACTGATTTATGGGACATTAGGCGTCTGTTTTATTGGCACCATTGTATGGTATCTGTTTATGGTCCTCCATAATTTGTCCGGCATGACAACATTACAAATGCAGCAATCGGTTGATATCAATCTCTTTTTTACCCGTATTGAAGGGTATCATGAGGTCGCTATTGCCAATGCACCTATTTTATTCGGCTTATTTTGTATTATGGTAGCGGTAGGTGTCCAGGGAATTAGTCACATGATGCTTACCAGAGAATCGAATCATAAACGTTTGTCTTAATATTTATTGTTTGCTTTATTGAACGAAAAGCCGTCAATGTCTTTAAAAGACATTGACGGCTTTTTTATCCATATAGTAGTTGGATGTTAAGTTTGCTATGTATGAAGCAGTCTTGCTTTTGGGAAAAAGACTACGTTATCCCCCGCTTAATTTTCAGCAATCAGCCAGTAGCCGTCTCCGTTATCCGTTACAACATTACCGGCGGCAACACTGGTAGGCTTATCGGGAGAAAATGTTTTGGAGACAAGAATCTGTCCGCCGTTGGCTACGGCATATCTTTTTCCATTGATCGCACTAAATTTACAATTGTCAACTACAATTGTACCACCGTCTGCATACAGAGCCGTACTGTCTGCGCCGCTGACGCTATAGCTTCCGCCGGAAATGGTAATGGTGGATCCGCTGGTAGCCATCACAGCGTGGCCTTGGTAACCAGAACATGAGAAATTACCTGAATTGAGATAAATCTCACTTCCGTTCTTGGCGGTGACCTGTGCATCACCAGATCCGCTAACGCCGTAGTTGCCGCCGTTAACGGTTAATGTACCGCCGTCTGCAGTAAGAGCGCCGGCAGTATAGACAAGGCCTGAATTGGCAACAGCATTGATGGTCATGGAGCCTCCATCTTCTACGGTGATGCCAGCACCAACGATCGTTGATCCTCTATTGAGCGTGTTGTTGCCTAAATTCAATGTAACGTCACCTGTGACAGTCAGGTTCTTTCCATCTGTAATCGACTGTGTCACATTGATTTCGGTAGGGACGCCGGGGTTATTCAGGGCATCCTCAAGGGAGTCTATATCCGCCACATCTACAGAAGCTGGATAACCGGCATTCTCATCATAATCGCTGTTGCCAAAACCATCCTGTTCGGCTGTGGCCTGCTTGGCAATCAAGGTCATATCGATGGTAATGGAGCCGTTTTGATATTCATTGCCCGCATCTTCCTTCATATGTACAGCAAGGGCAAAGTAATCGGTCTCATTCTCTTCACCATTGACGATCTCATCTAATGTGCCATTTGGTGCAGCCACTGTCTGTCCAGCTTGGATATCGCCTACCTGGGCGCCTTCCATGGCCTCCAGTTCCTCCCAGGAGTTTGCATCGACATCCGCTGCCTTTTTGCCGTCCAGCACTGCATATTCCAGCGAACCAATTAAACCAGGATCTCCATCTATGATATCCAGCAGCAAATTATAGTTGATGGCCAGGCTGCCTTTGTTCTGTACCGCCAGATAGACGATCTCTGTCTTGCCAGGTTCCCAGTTGATGCCATTTCCAGCTTCTTCACTGAAAATGTCTCCAGTTCCGTTTGCAATGCTTGTATAGTTGCCGTCTTCAGCCTTATCCATCAGCAGGTCGACCTTCAGGTTTCCTGCCTCGATCCGGTTGCCTTTATTGGTTACGCTGTCAGTAAACCAGGCAAAAGTCGTTCCGACCAGCAGTGCACAGCAGACCAGTACTGACAGTCCGCAGGCAATCAGAGATTTTTTTGTGGTTTTCATGTCTGTTTCCTCCTAAAAGATTTTTACGGCATTTCTTAAGATTCTCCTAGATACCTACGGATCAATGCCGTAAAAAATCTCGAAGGTATCTATTCCGTATAACTTTGTCTTCCCCGTTTATATTTGGGTATTTTGCTCAATAGGGAAAGGTTATCCCCCCCCCCTGTGGCAATTTTTACCAATTGTGCAACTTTCACTATGGATCCTCCTTTTTGATGCACAAACGCCTTGCTTCCGCTCGGCATGGCCGTCACATCTCCCTTATGGGAATCCAAAGGCACAAGTTTCATCCGTTTATGCCTTTGGATTTTCATAAGGGGGTAAGATTAAACAATCTATTACAGCTTGATTGTACTAAAATAATGCTTATATTTCAGAATATATCACAATCCGGCAAAATTATCAATTAGTAAATACTAATTTTACCAAAAAAATAAGCCGTCTGCATTTCAGCAAACGACTTATTCTAAATGCCCTTCATCCTATAGAGTCAGCTGTTCTCCTAGATCCTCTGCAGCCGGCAGGGCTCCGATAGCCGGCAGACTCTTGACGCGATATCGATTGGCATTGTGAACCATTCCCTCCTCAAAAGGACGCACCGATTCCAGTCGATGTGCCTTCCGCTGGGTCATGACTTGGACTCCTTGGGTATCCCTTGTAGCCTTTGGCGTCAAAGCGCCGGTATGCAGCAACAGCATCCGGGAGGATGTGGATTTCATCAGTACTTCTCCATCCTCCAAGCCGTGGAGAATGTCCACCAAGACGGATTTATCCGAATATGCGCCTACCAGTTTCCGGCGGTTTTGCTTTGTCTCATATCGATTAAGCTCCACCTTCGCCGCTTTGCCATTCTCAAAGAAGAAGAGTAAAAAGCCGCTGTAGTCCTGAGTGACCACCATTTTGACAACCCTTTCCCCTTCGTCCATCCCCATTTTTGCCGGGATATAATCCCCTAAGAGACTGACTTTTGTATCGTCAAAGTCGAATGCGTGTGCTTTGTACACCTGGCACCGGTCTGTGAAGAACAAAAGGGACACATTGTTGGTAGACTCCACCGCCTGTGCGATCTCGTCCCCTTCCTTTAACTTGTGATCCCCGCTCATGCGCAGCGACTGAGGCGTCACCTTCTTAAAATATCCCTCTTTCGTAAGGAACAGGTGTACCGCATAATCAGGGATCTCTTCTTCAATCTCTTCCTCGTCCACATCGTAGACAATGGCCGATTTCCTGGGCTGGCCATACTGTGCCGACACCTGTTTTAACTCATCTACAATAATGCGTTTGACCAGTTTCTTGCTGTCCAGAATGGCCTGCAGTTCTTGGATTTTCTTCTCCAGTTCTTGGATCTCCGCCGTGCGTTTGAGGATATATTCCCGGTTTAAATGGCGCAGTTTGATCTCTGCTACATACTCGGCCTGGATCTGATCAATGCCGAATCCAATCATCAGATTGGGCACTACTTCACTCTCTTCCTCGGTCTGGCGGACGATCGCAATGGCTTTATCAATGTCCAACAGGATCTTCTGAAGCCCCTGAAGCAAATGCAGTTTATCCTGAGCCTTGACCAGGTCGTAATGAGTCCGGCGGCGGATGCATTCTACACGGAAGGCAATCCATTCGCTCAACAGCTCCCGTACTCCCATGACACGGGGCATGCCGGCGATGAGTACATTAAAGTTACAAGAGAATGTATCTTCCAGCGGCGTCATCTGATAGAGCTTGCGCATGAGTTTGTCCGGATCCACGCCGCGCTTTAAGTCCACAGTGATCTTGAGGCCGGGCAATCCTGTCTCGTCGCGGATATCGGCGATCTCCCGCATCTTGCCCGCTTTGACCAGATCCACTACCTTGTCGATAACGGCTTCGATGGTAGTGGTGGGCGGAATTTGTGTGATGTCAATACAGTGGTTGTCGGCATCGTAAGTATACGTCCCACGGACGCGGATCCCTCCTCGACCCGTGCTGTAGATCTTATCCAACTGGTCCCGATTGTAAAGAATCTGTCCGCCGCCGGGAAAATCCGGCGCTTTCAGCGTGGAGGCAATCTCGTGTTCCGGATTTTTGAGAAGGGCGATGGTAGTCTCGCATACCTCTTGCAAATTGAAAGGACAGATGGAACTGGCCATACTGACGGCAATCCCTGTATTGGCGTTGACAAGCACGGTGGGAAAGGCCGCAGGCAACAGGGTCGGTTCTTTCATGGTGTTGTCGTAGTTGTCCACAAAATCTACGGTGTCCTTATCGATGTCCCCAAACAGCTCCTTACAGATGGCGTCCAGCTTCACCTCTGTATAGCGGGAAGCGGCGTACATCATATCCCGGGAATAGGCCTTGCCGAAGTTGCCTTTGGAATCCACATAAGGATGCAGCAGGCTTTCATTTCCCCGTGCCAGACGCACCATGGTTTCGTAAATGGCGCTGTCGCCATGGGGATTGAGTTTCATAGTGGCCCCTACAACGTTGGCCGATTTCGTGCGGGCACCGGTGAGAAGCCCCATCTTATACATGGTATAAAGGAGCTTGCGGTGGGATGGTTTGAACCCGTCAATCTCTGGCAGCGCGCGGGAGACAATGACGCTCATGGCATAGGGCATATAATTGGTTTCCAGCGTCTGCGTGATGGGCTGGAGACGCACCTCCCCCGCCCCTTCGATAACGCCCTGCATTTGTACAGTTGACTTTTTTGATGTCGTTCTCCGTTTTCTCGGTGGCAATGCGATCCCCTACCTTTAAACTCGTTTCATTTTAAGACAAATCGGCTAATTCTAAATACTGGGCGCCGTTTTGAGAGATATAATCCTTGCGTCCACTTAGGTTGTCACCCAGCATCAAATCAAACATTGCGGCTGTTTGCAATGCGTCATCGGGCTCTACCTTGATGAGGCGGCGGGTAGCGGGATTCATGGTGGTTAGACTCATCATATCCGGCTCATTTTCGCCCAAACCTTTGGAGCGTTGGATCGTATACCGTTCCTGCCCGATCTCCTGAAGCACCTTGGCTTTTTCCTGTTCTGTATATGCAAAATAAGTCTGATCTTTTGTCCCGATCTCATAGAGCGGGGATTCTGCAATAAATACCTTGCCCTCCTCGATGAGGGTGGGCATTAGGCGATACAGCATTGTGAGAATCAGGGTGCGGATCTGGAAGCCGTCCACATCGGCATCGGTACAGATGATGACTTTATTCCACCGCAGGGAACCAAGGTCAAAGGAAGAAAGATCTTTATTGGCTTTGGTGTGGACTTCCACTCCGCATCCTAATACTTTACACAGATCTGTAATAATGTCATTTTTAAAAATACGGTTGTAGTCGGCTTTGAGACAATTGAGTATTTTCCCTCGGACTGGGATAATAGCCTGGAAATCAGGGTCCCTCGCCTGTTTACAGGCTCCTAAAGCTGAATCGCCCTCCACGATGTACAGTTCCCGCACGCCCACGTCTCGGCTGCGGCAGTCCACAAACTTTTCTACCCGATTGGATAGATCCAAGTTGCCCGACAATTTCTTCTTACTGCTGATGCGCAGTTTCTCAGCTTCTTCCCGGCTCCTCTTGTTTACCAGAACCTGTGCGGCGATTTTTTCTGCATCCAGAGGATTTTCAATGAAATAGACCTCCAGCTGATGGCGAAGGAAGTCCGTCATAGCTTCCTGGATAAAGCGATTGGTAATGGCTTTCTTCGTCTGGTTTTCATAGGACGTCCGTGTGGAAAAGGAGGAAATGACGATGATAAGACAATCAGCTACATCTTGGAAAGAGATTTTGCTCTCCCCTTGTTTGTATTTACTATTTTGCTTAAGATAAGCGTCGATCTGGGATACAAAAGCCGAACGTACTGCCTTTTCCGGCGCACCGCCGTACTCCAGCCAGCTGGAATTGTGGTAGTACTCCGCTACATTCACTTTATTGGAGAATGTCAGCGCTACATTGATTTTTACTTTATATTCAGGTTTATCCGCCCGGTCTCGGCCCTGACGTTCGGTCTGCCACACTTGGACGCCGGTCATAGCCTCTTCTCCTGCCAGCTCCTCTACATGGTCGGCAATGCCGCGTTCATACAGATAGGTGTATTCCTCAAATTTGCGTCCCACCTGATCCCTCAAAAGAAAAGTAAGGCCCTCATTGACGATGGCCTGGCGCTTGATAATATCCTGGTAGTAAGAAAGCGGCACATTGATGTCTGTAAAGACCTGGAGATCCGGACGCCAACGAATGCGGGAACCCGTAGTTTTTTTATTGGTGGGTTCCTTTTTGAGTCCGCCGACATTTTCACCGTGCTCAAAGTGAAGACTGTATCGAAAGCCATCCCGATAGACCTCCACATCCATGTATTCCGAAGAATACTGGGTGGCGCACAGGCCCAGGCCATTGAGTCCCAAAGAAAACTCATAGCTTTCCGAATCAGCGTTGTTGTACTTGCCGCCGGCATACAGTTCACAGAAAACCAATTCCCAATTGTATCGATTTTCACGGGTATTAAAGTCCACCGGGATACCGCGTCCAAAGTCCTCTACCTCTACCGACTGGTCGCTGTACCGGGTGATGACAATACGATTGCCGAATCCTTCTCTCGCCTCGTCGATGGAATTGGACAGGATCTCAAAAATAGAGTGTTGACAGCCTTCCAAGCCGTCCGATCCGAAGATGACTGCCGGGCGTTTGCGTACACGATCTGCGCCTTTCAGAGCCGAGATGCTCTCGTTATCGTAGGTATTCTTTCTTTTCGCCATCGGTTCCTCCAACCTTTGCCAATTGAAATGCTCATCTTGAGAATACCTCAAGATGCTTTCTCACGAATAGGGCGCCGCCCTGACGGACAGCGCCCTTCTACTTTATTTGATCCTCGTCGATCTAAGGGATTTCCTTACAGCAACTTATTTGAGATCAATGCCGCCAAACACTGCTGTACATTTGATCGTGATGAGCGGTAAGGACGAATCGTCATTCGGTATAAACATACTGTCAAAACCGCCGAATACCGGAGTTCCCGTCACTTTAATGCGTGCTCTGCTTGGAACATAAAGATCGATACCGCCGAAAATTGTGGTCAGTTCCAACGTGATATCCTGTACCGGTACGGCATCTCTCATATTGATCTCCAACCCGCCGAATACTGCTGTGGCTTTACCGCCCTGCAAGTTCTTACTATAGTTGGAAAGCTGGCGGCCGCTAAATACAGCGATATAATCCGGACGGTCATCAATACTTTTTTCCCAAGCTGATGTCTCTGCCCCATCTGGCTGAGGCGGTGATAATGGTGGATTGTCGTGATGTTTTGGTTTCCAGAACCATCCTACTAGTAGCCATGCACCTACCAGAAGTAAGACCACCGCCCAGAAAAATGCACTGGACTGACCTTCCGATAAAAGGCCGCTGCTTTCGGCCATCAGCCAAACGCCGATGGCGATGAGGAGTAGGTTCCAAAATTTCGGTCCCGATGATATGATGCCTGCAATGCCGGGCACGATGATGAACAAGGTCCACCAACTCTCTGATAGCACGTGGATCACTTGATCCGACCACCATCCAAAGGCACTGCCTGCCACAAATACCGCTAAACCGATAAACAGCAGGCCAAATAAGATGCGTGCTGAATTTCGTTTCATGGTAACCCCTCCTAATCGACTCTATCCCTGCGGTCTTTTCTGCGTTTAGCTATTTTGTGGCGCTTTTGTCCAAGGATCGGACATCATGGATGCAAAGGTCTCGCCATCCATTTTCTCGTGAGCCAACAGATAATTGGCCACTTCATGCAATTTATCCATGTGCTCCTGGAGCATGCTTTCACAGCGATGGTACGCTGTCATGATAATCTCACGGACTTCATTGTCAATCTGAGAGGCCAGGGATTCGGAATACTCCCTGGTATGGCCGAAGTCCCGACCCAAGAACACTTCATTGGAATCGCTGGATGCATAATTGATGGGGCCCAGTTTGTCGCTCATGCCGTATTTCATGACCATTTTCTTGGCCAGATCGGTAGCGCGTTCAATGTCGTTGGACGCGCCGGTAGTGATGTCCCCGATTACCAATGATTCCGCCACACGACCGCCCAACAAGGTGACGATATTTTCATTCATCTCCTGTTTGGTCATATGGGCGCGGTCCTCGCGGGGCAAGGACATGGTGTATCCGCCTGCCATACCGCGGGGAATGATGGAAATTTGATGCACAGGATCTTGAGTCGGCATATAGTAAGTGACCACAGCGTGGCCCGCTTCATGATAAGATGTGATGCGTTTATCCTTCTCATTGAGGACGTGAGAACGCTTCTCCACGCCCATCACGACCTTGATAGTAGCTTCCTCGATTTCTTCCATCGTGATGGCGCGCAGTCCTTTACGGGCCGCCATCAGAGCCGATTCATTCAAAAGATTCTCCAGATCGGCGCCGGTGAAACCAGAAGTGGTCTTTGCTATGACAGAAAGATCCACGTCGGGAGCCAGAGGTTTGCTGCGAGCATGAACCTTCAAGATATCTTCGCGGCCTTTGATGTCGGGATATCCCACCAAAATTTGACGGTCGAAACGTCCCGGACGCATCAAAGCGGGATCCAAAATGTCAGCGCGGTTGGTAGCGGCGATCATAATGACCCCTTCATTGGCACCAAAGCCATCCATCTCCACCAGGAGCTGGTTGAGGGTCTGTTCGCGTTCGTCGTGTCCGCCGCCTAGACCTGCGCCGCGTTGGCGGCCTACTGCGTCGATTTCGTCGATGAAAATAATGCAGGGAGAATTTTTCTTGGCTTGTTCAAACAGATCACGGACACGGGAAGCACCTACGCCCACGAACATCTCCACAAAGTCAGAGCCGGAGATGGAGAAAAACGGCACACCGGCTTCACCGGCAGTGGCTCTTGCCAACAGAGTTTTACCGGTTCCAGGAGGGCCCACCAACAGCACGCCCTTGGGCATACGGGCGCCTAATTCATTGAAGTGGTTTGCATCCTTGAGGAAATCCACGATCTCCTGTAACTCTGCCTTCTCCTCATCTGCACCGGCTACATCGGCAAAGGTGGTCTTGCGTTTTTCGTCCGCCACCTGCTTGACTTTTGCCTTGCCAAAATTCATGGTCTTGGCCCCGCCATCCATGCCGGCGCTCATGCGCTTCATCATGAAATACCACAGGAAACCAAAGGCCACAATCAAAATCACCGTGGGCAAAAGGTTCAGAAGCCATGGAATGTCACTGGCCGGTTTATAGTGATAGACCATCCGGTCTTCAGCCGGCTTACCCTCATTGTATTGATCGATGTACGGTTTGGTGTCTTCGCGGAACATTTCCACATTGGCCAAGGTATAACTTATTTGCTTGTCGTCATCCAAGCGCATCACTAGGTCGCCGTTGCCGACATCCACAGTAAACTCCCGCACCTTCATATCCTCAAAGTAACCGATGACCTGAGAATACTTCAAAGCGTCAGGGGTATTGGAATTGAGCATAACGACGGCAATGATCATGATAACCACGGGCAGGCCTACATATAGGAGAATGTTGCGTACATACTTGCTCAAAGAATCATCCACTCCTTGTTCCGCTGGCGGCTCTCGCCGTCAAGGGACATCTATTCTAGTTAGCCTCCGTAAACCGAAGGTTTTAAAATGCCCACATAGGGCAAATTCCGGTATTTTTCAGCAAAATCCAATCCATACCCCACTACAAATTCGTCGGGCACTTGGGCGCCGGTATAGTCCGGCTGGATGGGCATTTTGCGCCGTTCCGGTTTATCCAGCAGCGTACAGATGCGGACACTGGCTGGACGACGGGCTTTGAGATTTTCTACCAAGTAGCTCAACGTCATGCCGGAATCCAGGATATCCTCCACCAAAAGGACATCCAAACCTTCAATCGGCTTGTCCAAGTCCTTGATGATGCGCACGACACCGGAACTCTTGGATCCATTGTTATAACTGGATACTGCCATGAAGTCCACACGGCAGGGCGCTTTGATGGCGCGCATCAGGTCGGCAATAAACATAAACGATCCCTTTAGCACACCCACCACCAAAAGATCCTTATTTTGATAATCGCGGGTAATGCGTTCGCCTAGCTCTTTTACAATATTCTCTAGTTGCTGCTGGTCCAGCAAGACCGATTGAATGTCTTCCATCATGTTTGTCATCTCCTCACACTCTCAAACCGATAAAGACGACGGGTTCCAGCGCCTATGGCGGCACGCTGATCCGGGCCAAAACCACTAACCCACAAGATGCCTTCCTCATCGCAGACAACCGGGATCAAATCCCGCTGCTCCAATGGAACCCCCGCTTCTTGAAACAGTTTTTTCAATGATTTCCCACAGCCACGGCCGGCCGGATGAAACCGATCGCCAGGCATACGGCGCCTAATCATAGCTGTACCCATTATTTTAGCACAGTCTATAGCATTATTAAATAACATTTTATTAAAATTTTCTTTTTCGTCAATCCCTACAGCCTCAACCGTCATTTGAATCCCTGATGGGAGCAAAAATGTGCCTTCTTTCAACGGAATCGGTTCCATCCACTGTGGCTCTTTTCCATGAACAGGCTGTACTTGTAGCAGGCCGTCCTTTTGCCTGGCGCGGACCTTTCCGGATAAATCCGCTCCTCCCGGATGGGAAAGCAGGTCTTCCACCATCTCCACATGCAGTGCCTGTGCCTGGCCTCCGGCCCGGCGGATGAGTTCCATGATGGCTTCCCTTCTGACGGCCGGCGGATGTTTTAAAAGCTCCTCCACCCGGTACCCGTTTTGTGTACAGGCTTTTGTCAATACATCCTGCGTCTGCTGTTCCAAAAACTCCTTGATGTCCCGAAGCCAAGCAGTACAACGATCCATGGATTTCAAAAAACCTGGGTGAATGTCCTGTAAAACAGGGACGACGTCCAGACGGATGCGGTTTCGGGCATACTCCCGCCGGGTATTGGTCGAATCGGTGATAAAGAGAAGTGAGTTCTCTTTACAGTATGCCTCCACCTCATCCCTGGTAATCCTAAGAAATGGACGAATTATATTTTCTCGAACCGGCGGGATCCCACAGATCCCTCTCAGTCCTGCGCCTCGGGAAAGATGCAGCAGCACCGTCTCAGCCTGGTCGCTCAACGTATGAGCTGTGGCAATTTTAGATCCTGCCGCAGCTTTTTGTAAAAAATCGTATCGCAGCCGTCGAGCGCATTGCTCCTCCGATTCCCCTGACCGATCGGCCTCTCCCCGCACATCGGCATCGCTTATCTGTAAAGGGATTCCCCACTTCTGACATAGATCGCGGCAAAAGGCTTCATCCCGATCCGATTCCTCTCCCCGCAGATGATGATTGAAATGGGCGGCCGATACGTTCCATCCGGTGGTACGGCTTTGTTCTTTGAGATAATACAAAAGCGAAACGGAGTCTGCGCCGCCCGAAAGGGCCACCAAAACCGCTTCGCCATCTTGAAGCATTTTCTGTTCCTGCATCCAGGACTTTACACTATCCATCACGGCGACCAAACTCCTGTGTTGTAAACCGGGTGTGTTTTCCATCCCAATGAAGAGGTACGGTATCCACAGCGCCGTGACGATTTTTTGCGATAATCAGTTCGGCACTATTGGGATTTTGATCCTGCTGTTCTTCTTCCCCATCCTTATAATATGTGCTGCGGTATAAAAACAGTACGACATCGGCATCCTGTTCGATAGAGCCGGAATCGCGCAAGTCAGCCAATTGAGGACGATGTTCGGAACGGTGTTCACTGCCGCGGGATAACTGGGCCAAGATAATGACCGGGATGTTGAGGTCCTTGGCCATGACCTTCAGAGACCGGGTGATCTCCGACACCTCTTGGACGCGGTTTTCAATGCGCTTCCCGCTGCCCATCAAGCCTAAGTAATCCACAATGGCCAACTCCACGCCCTTCATATGGCGCAGCTTTGCCTTGATCTCCGGGACGGTAATAGAGGAGGTATCGTCAAAATAAATCGGGGCGTTGTGCAGCATGGATGCAGCGCTGGCAAAGGATTTCCACTCCTCATCGCTGAGACGACCGGTCATCAGCTTAGGCCCGGGAATCATGGATTCCGACGAAAGCATCCTCATGACACACTGCATACTGGACATCTCCAACGAGAAAAATGCCACCGTCCTGTTTTGGATGACACCCACGTTGTGGGCAATGTTGAGGGCAAAACTGGTTTTACCCATGCCAGGACGGGCGCCGACAATGATCAAATCGGATTTATTAAATCCAGTGGTGATGGCATCCACACCGGAAAAGCCGGAGGCAACGCCGGCATATTGACCGGTTTCATCGGTACTCAGCTTGTGGAGATGGTCATAAGTCTCCACAATAACGCTGCCGATGTGACGCATCTCACCGTTGTTACGGCCTTGCCGGATATCATAGATCTTCTGTTCCGCTGCATCCAGCAATTCCCCGGCCTCCGATTGGCCGTCGGCTGCTGAGTCCGCGATCTCCCGGGACGCGGCAATCAGCGATCGGATGTCAAATTTATCCCGTACAATAGCGGCGTAAGCGGTCACGTTGATCACCGACGGCACCATTTGAGCCAGCTGCGTGAGATAGCTTTTCCCCGACGTCTCATCGTATACCTCAGCGGTCTTCAGTGCTTCCAGCACCGTTACAAAGTCCACCGGCTTACGCAAATCCTCCAGCATACACATCTGGGTATAGATGGCGCGGTGCTGGGCCAGATAAAAATAATCCGGCTTCCGGATGATACTGCGTACAGTGATAAGACAGGAAGCGTCGATGAGAATTGCGCCCAACACCGATTGTTCCGCTTCCAGGCTATACGGCATATTCAGGCCGTCGGCCCCTGTGTTGATAGACGGTGCACTCATCGTTCTCACATCCTTTCTCATCCCATAAAGTTTTCATAAAAAACAGAGTAAAATGAATTTGACGGCAGGTTCTCCGCCGTCAAATCAAGAGAATACATTCAGATCAAAATCCACTTACTCCTCGGTAACCATAGCGTACACCCTGGCCGAGACGCCGGGATACAGATGCAGCTTTACCTCATACGTGCCACAGGATTTGATATCCCCCGACAGCTCCACCTTGCGCTTGTCCACCTCAATATCCAACTGTTTTGCCACCGCTTCGGCAATTTCCTTTGCGGTTACCGAGCCGAACAAGCGGCCGCCCTGGCCGGCTTTAGCCGTCATCTTTACCGTTTTATCTGCAATACGATTGGCTGTCTCCTGGGCATCGGCCTTTTTTTGTTCCTCACGGCGCTTTGCCGCCGCCTCTTTATCCTTTAACTGGTGGATGGCATGCTGGCTGGCTTCCACTGCCAAGCCCCGAGGAAATAAGAAATTCCGGGCATACCCATCCGAAACGGTAACCAATTCACCGTTTTTTCCAGCACCTTTTACATCGGCTTTTAAAATCACTTTCATGAAAAACGCCTCCTTTTCTCCAAATTATACCGGGTCTAACGAGAAAAATCAACCGTCTTTCCCATCTATCCGCCCCGATTCGATGGCCCGATTCTCCTGGTAGGTATCAATGGCCTTCAAAAGCTGTTGTCTGGCATCCTCCAGACCCACTCCCGAAAGCTGCGCACCTGCCATAGTCAGATGTCCGCCGCCGCCGATGGACTCCATGATAATCTGGACATTGACGAGTCCCATGGATCGTCCGGACACAAACACTACATTGTTTTCGCTATAAAGTACAAAGGAGGCGTCTACCCCGTCGATATTCAACAGTTCATCAGCCGCTTGGGCGGCGCTGATACGCATATCCGTACCCGAAAGCCGGCTACAGGAAATGGCACAATTGCGATAAATCTCAGCTTCGGTGACCATCATGGCTTTTTTCTGATAAGAATCCACACTGCCGGAGAACATCTTCTTTACCGCCACGGTATCGGCGCCTTTGCGGCGCAGGAAAGCCGCTGCTTCAAAGGTACGCACACCGGTACGGAATACAAAATCCTTGGTGTCCAGCATAATGCCGGCCAGCAATGCCTCGGCTTCAAATCGTCCGAGACCCGGACTTGTCATATATTGAAGCAATTCCGTGACCATCTCGCAGGCCGACGAAGCAAACGGTTCATGGAAAAAGATAACGGCATTGTCAATATGTTCTACCATCTTGCGATGATGGTCGATGACCACCACATGCTCACATTGACGGTATACTTCGACGGAATCCAAAAAGTCAGGACGATGAGTATCCACCACAATAAGAAGGGTCTGGTCGTCGATCATGTCCAGAGCGTCGATGGGTTCCACCAGAGCTCTGCCCATATTTTCCTGATCCATTCGGCGCAGCAGGGATTGAGCCAGGGAAGTCTTCCGGTTGACCACAATACGGGCATCCTTCCCGCGGCTGACCACTGCACGGTACATACCAACCGCCGCACCTAAAGCATCCAGATCCGATCCCTTATGACCCATGATAAGCACATTGCTGCTGCCGTCGATCAGTTCCGACAAAGCCGATGCAATGATTCGACTGCGCACCCGGGTCCGTTTTTCCACTCCTTTGGACACGCCGCCGTAGAACTCATAGCCATCCTTACTGCGCACAGCCGCCTGATCTCCGCCACGGCCCAATGCCATATCCAGAGCCTGACGTGCCATTTCTTCGCATTCATGAAAGGATTCGCCGCCGCGTCCCACACCGATGGA
Source organism: Solibaculum mannosilyticum (assembly GCF_015140235.1). Classification (GTDB taxonomy): domain Bacteria; phylum Bacillota; class Clostridia; order Oscillospirales; family Acutalibacteraceae; genus Solibaculum; species Solibaculum mannosilyticum. Next base: position 1,636,665 of record NZ_AP023321.1, read on the forward strand.
CAATGTAGCACTCATGCGTCCGCCAGCCGTCACTTCCCGCACTCGATCCAGTACCGAGAACCGTCCCTTAACCGCCTCCTCCAAATGCCGCTCCTCCAGCATGATGAGGAAACGGTCATTGCCGAGACGGCGGAAAAATCCGGTTGTCTTGCCGATCCAATGCTCTAAAATGGTCTCAATTTGTCCCTGGATTTGGGCACGTTCACTGTCCTTTGCCGTTTGGAGCAGTTCTTCCATATTGTCGATCACCGCCAGCGCCACGGTTGGACGGCTCTTCTGATACTCTTCGTAAGTTGCTTTTAACGTGGTATCGTCCACGAAATAAAGGGTGTAGAACAATCCGTTTTCCTGGTCTGTTTTGGCGCCGTACACCGTATAATACCGGCCTTCCAGCTTGATGGAAATTGGTTTTTCCACCATATCTTCCACTGTCAGATCAGGCAAAATCCGGGAAAATTTTCCGCCAAATACGTCCCGCCCTTGCAGCACCTTCTGGCGGAAAAGATCATTATACCATACCACCTTCGTATCGCTGCCCAGAACCATCGTAGGAAGCGGGAAATGATTGAGGACATCCTGGTCGATCATATTCAGGCTTTGACTAATTTTTTCAAGATACCTGTAAAAATGATGCTGAAATCGGACGTTCAGCCATACGGTAGCCAAAGTTGCTATTACAAACAATGCGGCAAATACAACAAATATGTACGGATTCCAGAACCAACTGAGCAGTGTCATAACCGCCAATACAGCCAAAAGTGCAATAGGAACTACCGTCAGCAGACGAATATGCTTTTTCATCCTACACCTTCCCTACATGAAAACAGTTGTCCCGACCATTCCAGCCCAGGATTTCTCTATTGAAACTGCGTCCCCTGCCGGGAGGTCCTCAGACCTCCATAATAATCGGCAGGATCATAGGACTGCGTTTGGTGCGCTCGTACAGCAGGCGCGATAAATCCTCCCGTACCCTGTTTTTAATCGTACCCCATTCCCGGACGTTTTTGTCCGCACAGTCCTCCAGCACGCGGCGAACCAGACGTTTGGCATCGTCCATAAGCATCTCCGACTCCCGGACGTACACAAAGCCTCGGGATACAATGTCCGGCCCGGACACTACAAATCCCGACTCGGCGTCGATGGAGGCCACCACTACAATAAGACCGTCTTCCGCCAGATGTTTGCGGTCACGCAACACGATGCTTCCCACATCGCCTACGCCAAGGCCATCCACCAGCACTCGGCCGGCTGGAACAGTACCCACTACCTTCATGCTGTTGGGAGTCAGTTCCACCACTTTGCCGATTTCAGAGATCAGGATATGGTCGGCAGGGATTCCCATCCCTTTGGCCAGAACCATGTGCTTATGCAGGTGCTTTTGCTCGCCATGGACAGGAATGAAGAACTTGGGCTTTACAATGCCCAACATGATCTTCAGTTCCTCCTGGCAGGCATGGCCCGACACATGCACTTCATACATCTTTTCATACACAACTTCACAGCCGTGTTTCATCAGCTCGTTGACCACATGCCCCACCGTCTTTTCGTTGCCGGGGATGGGGTTTGCTGAAATAATAATATAATCGTCCGGACCCACCACAACCTTGCGGTGATCCGACATAGCCATTCGGGTCAAGGCCGACATGGGTTCCCCTTGGCTGCCGGTGGTGATTATCACCACTTGATCCTTGGGATAACGGTTTAAAACATCGATATCCACCAGCACGCCGTCGGGCACACTGAGGTACCCCAGTTCCATGCCGATGTTGACCACATTGACCATGCTGCGGCCTGACACAGCTACTTTCCGGCCGTAATGCACTGCCGCATCGATGATCTGCTGGACGCGGTGCACGTTGGAAGCAAAGGTCGCGATGATGATACGGCGATGTTCAGCTTTTTTAAAAAGAGCGTCAAAACTCTCGCCCACCGAACGTTCCGACTTGGTGTATCCCGGACGTTCAGCATTGGTGGAGTCGGCCATCAGGGCCAGGACGCCTTCCTTACCCAGCTCGGCAAAACGAGCCAGATCGATCATCTCCCCTTGGATAGGAGTGCAATCGATTTTAAAGTCACCGGTCATGACAATGGTGCCTGACGGCGTCCGGATGGCAAATGCCACCGCGTCGGGGATGGAGTGGTTGACGTGGATAGCCTCCACCGACATGCACCCCATCTGTACCACGTCGCCCGGATGGATCACATTGAGTTTGGCCTTGTTTAATATGCCGTGTTCCCGCAGTTTGCCCTCTACCAATCCCAACGTCAAACGGGTGCCGTACACTGGGACGTTGATCTGCTTAAGCAGATAAGGCAAAGAACCGATATGGTCCTCGTGGCCGTGGGTCAATACCACGCCGCGGATCTTATCCTTGTTCCGCTCTACAAACGTAAAGTCCGGGATGACCAGATCCACGCCCAACATATCGTCATCCGGAAAGGCCAGACCGCAGTCCACGATAAACATATCGTCCCCGCATTCAAAGAGCGTCATGTTTTTGCCGATCTCATTTAAACCGCCCAGATAATAAATCCGCACCGGCTTTTGATCCTTTGCCGGGATTCGGGACCGCTTGTCCTGTTTCCCACGGGGATTCCTTTGCCGGCCTGTACCAGCACTCTTCTCCTTGCCCTGTTTTGCCGATTGCCTGGGCTGCTGTTTTGCCTGCTCCTTTGCCTTCCCCTCTTTTTTCTGAACGGGCTTTTCCTTCTTAGCCGATGCTTTGGGCTTAGGAGCAGCCGCGGCCTTGTTCACCTTCTTTTGCCTCGGCTGAGAGGGCGGCGCTGTTTTTTCCTCCTGCTTGGAAGGACTTGACCCTAAAAGGGCATTTTTAATTTCAGGTGTCACAAATACTAACCTCCAAATGTCTCAAGAAAGCCGCACTTCCCCTAGCCTCCTACCTGCATTTCTCAAAAACAGAGACCTAGGCGGAGACGCTTTCTCCAAATCTATTGAATTATCCGTTCTCTTTCGCATACATCCAAAGTGAGAAGTACAGGGTGCAGCTCCAATCCGTTCCGCTGGACGCCTGTATACAACCTGGCCATCAACCCTTGCCGTCAAATCAGAAGGAGGAGAAAAGAGCCACCCTCAGGCGCCCACTTCCTACCCTCAGCAGACGGATGCCACAATCACACTTCAGAATAAAATAAACCGGACACGTACAATACGATTATTGTACCCTCTCCCACAAATCCTGTCAAGTGCTTGAAATTCCAGCTTAATGAACCCTGCCTTCCGATCCCCCATAGCCCGACGTAAAATACGATATTCCCGTCTTCTCTTCGGCATCTCTCCGTTGCTCTTTGTACAATCTGTCAATAATTACTTTTTCACAATTCTAAAATTGTGAAAATCAATTATTATCCTCTTTCTTTTGTCTGCTTCATGTGCAAAAACAGCAACCGTTCCAGACCCCCGCATAATTCGTTGGCGGTTTCGTAGCTCTCAGCTTCGGCCTGAAGACGCAGGCTCTTCCCCCGGCTGGAAGGACGTACCAATACCTGTCCGTCTCCCACCGGCAAAAGGATCCCTTCTTCGCTGGACAAACGATGCCCTCGCTCGGCCTCCGACAGACTGCGCATTACCTCTCCCGGATTTCCCCGGCATACCACCGATCGGGATGATACGGCAAAGGAAGGCAATTCCTTTAACAGTTCCGCCAAAGAGCATCCCCGCCGCTTCATCAGGTTTAACAGCCTCACCGTCATCATGAGCCCATCCCGTACCCACGGCTGTTTTCCAGCCAGCTCGCGTGCCTCCTGGTCGCATCCTTCTACCGGACAATCCAGATAACGCAGCACCTGCCGGTCATATCGCTGGGCCAAATAGTTGATGACACGGGGTGCATCGCTGGGGAGAGCCACGTCCATGCCCTGTTCAAAGGCATCCAGACAGCACAGTGCCAACACCTTCTCCGGCCAGACGTATCCCACCTCTTCCCCGAATACCGCTGCTGTCCGTCCGGAATTGCCGATGTGGAACTGAAGTCCCCCTTGCCCGCATCCCAACTGTTTTAACGTCTGCTTGAGCACTTCCCCCGCTTGACGGCAGGCCGATTTGATTCCAGCAGACAGTCCGGAAAGCCCTTCCGGCGCTTGGGACATCAGTTCCTTTTGATAAGTGATCTGTCCGCCTTGGAGAACCGACGCACTTTGGATATCTTCCCAACTGCATCGTTTGAATTCCCCCCGCTGCATTTTGCTTTCCAGATCCCTCTCCAGCCCACGGGTCAAAGGAAGCCCGTTTTTCTCCAGGACGGCAATACGGGTTTTGAGCCCTCCGGACAGGAAAATTCCCAGCTGTGCCTCGTAGAAGCCTGTGAGATAACGCAGTTCTGCTTCAAATCCCATGCCGAAGTCCAGCACCCCGGCTCCTGTGGATAAAATCCCTGATATCAGCGCCTGACAGAGGCATTTGCTTCCTTGATCGGCACTGTAGGAAACCGCCACCCGTCCGGACGGCACCAGGCTGCCGATGGCCACTCCCAGCCGCGCACAGAATTCCGGGGTGACTTCCACTCCGGTTTCACCGGCGATTCCTTCATCGTCAAACAGCTCGATGTGAAGCGATCCAAATTTCAGATTCTCCCGGAGTACCAGGCCGTCTTCCACCTGTTTTCCCGGCCAGATGCGCACGCCGGGCATGACGGTTGCACGTTCGCCTACCACGCTTCCTGCACCGGCAGCCGACGCCTCAAACATCGATCCCGCTCGTTTGACCGATGCGGCCGGTCCCAACAGGGCTCCGCACAGAGAGGATCGATCCCCCGCATAAGATCCCGGCAGCATGACCGACGACTTGATGCTGGCCCCTTTTCCCACGCTGCATCGGTCATCCAGCACCGATCCTGGACCTACTACCGCTCCGGAACCGATGGTGACGCTTTCTCCGATATACACGGGAGGCACCAATTGATAATTCCCCTCCGGCATGTTGCCGCTACAGTAGATTCCATCCTCCTCTTGGCGGGGCAGTGTACAGGATACCTTTCCCATCAAGATGTCCTGTTGGCAAGAGAGATACGTGTCCAAATCCCCGATGTCACACCAGTATCCGTCGCAGGGGAAGGCAAAAAGCGGCAGTCCCTTTTGCAGCATCAGAGGGAAAAGCTGTTTTCCAAAATCGTAGGACTTGCCCTCGGGAATAAGGGTCAGCACGCTGGGATCCAAAATATAAATCCCAGTGTTGGCGGTATTCGTGCTGGCCTGGGACCATCCGGGTTTCTCCAGGAAGCCGGTGATACGGTTCTCCTCGTCGTAGTTTACCAGGCCATACTCCCTGGGATCCTTGACCTGTTTGACCAACAATGTGGCTGCCGCACGCTTTTCCTTGTGGAACTTCATGGCGGCCGACAGGTCAAAATCGGTCAAGGCATCTCCGCTGATGACCAGGAAACTGTCGTCGTACCAATCGGCGGCGTGTTTGACTCCGCCGGCTGTCCCAAGAGGGCGGTCCTCTTCTATAAAATGCAGCTTTACTTCCCGATTTTTGGTGTGCCAGACGCCTTCCTCCAGCCAATTGGTAACCGCGTCGGGCAGATACCGGAGGGTGACTGCTGCCTCGTCAAATCCATGACGCGCCAGCAGATCCAGAATATAGGCCAGGACAGGACGTCCGCACAACCGTGTCATGGGTTTGGGTGTGTCGCACGTCAAGGGACGCAATCGACTTCCCTCTCCTCCCGCCATAATTACTGCTTTCATCTATGCGCACATCCTTTCGGCAATGATTTTCCCTTATTATTTCCATCCAAACGGCCCATCATACCGAACGAGGGAAAAGAGTTGATGAATGTCTCTTGTGAAGAACCGGATTCCTGTGTATAATGGAAACTGTTATTTTGCTGTTTTGTGCGCACAATGAAAGAGAGGAGCGGCTTTCAATCCATGAAACATGTGGACATTTTTACAGACGGCGCTTGTTCCGGCAATCCAGGTCCCGGCGGATACGGCGCTATTTTGCGGTTCAAAGGGGTAGAACGGGAACTCTCCGGCGGGGATAAGCATACAACCAACAACCGTATGGAGTTGACCGCCGCCATCGTCGCTCTTTCGGCTCTCCGGGAACCCTGCGACGTCACCCTTTACAGCGATTCCAAATATCTCATCGACGCCGTCACCAAGGGTTGGGCCAAGGGTTGGAAGGCCCGCGGATGGAAAAAAGGCGATGGCAAACCCGCTTTGAATCCTGATCTTTGGGAACAGCTTTTGACGCTCTTGGACAAGCATCAGGTAGAATTGGTATGGGTCAAAGGCCACGCCAATCATCCGGAGAACGAACGCTGTGATCAATTGGCTGTAACTGCTTCTAAAAATGTGTAAATTTCTAGTGAAATCGATAATTTTTCCTTTTTCTTTTTGGAGTACTTGAATATCCTACTGTTTCGGTATAATATTAAGACATAGATAACAAACCTATTAGGTAGGGATTAATCGGTGCAAAGCCGTTTTATCCCCATGAATTCCTTACAAAATTTGAGGTGAAGATTATGACTCGCATCGTTTATGCTGATAACGCCGCCACCACCAGTACCGCTCCTTCGGTGGTCAAGGCAATGCTTCCTTATTTCACCGAGCTTTATGGCAATCCCTCTAGTTTATATACTGTCGGTCAGGAGGCCCGGGAGGGGGTGGATCATGCCCGCCAACAGGTAGCTGATGCCATCGGCGCCCTTTCCTCTGAGATTTTCTTTACATCGGGCGGTTCCGAGGCCGATAACTGGGCCATCAAAGGGATAGCCCATGCCCTGGCTGCAAAGGGGAAAAAGCATCTGATTACCAGCGCCTTTGAACATCACGCAGTGCTCCACTCCATGGAAGCCCTCCAGAAGGAAGGCTTTGAAGTCACTTTACTGCCTGTGTATGAAAACGGTTTGGTAAAGCCTCAGGATGTGGCAGATGCCATCCGTCCCGATACCGCTCTGGTCAGCATTATGTATGCCAACAATGAAATCGGCACCATTCAGCCTATCCCAGAGATCGGCGCCATCTGCCGCGAGAAAGGCGTACTGTTCCATACAGACGCAGTCCAGGCCATCGGCATGGTGGACATCGACGTCAAGGCGCAGAATATCGATCTGCTGTCCCTTTCGGGCCATAAGTTCCACGGTCCCAAAGGGATCGGCGCATTGTATTGCCGCCGTGGACTGCGTTTCCCCAACCTCATCGATGGCGGCGCTCAAGAGCTCAACCGCCGTGCCGGTACTGAAAACGTCCCGGGTATTGTAGGATTGGGCGCTGCTATCCAGGAGGCTACCGCTGATATTCCAGGCCGCACCGCTCGCATCCAGGCCATGCGCGACCGTTTGATCGACGGCGTGTTGCAAATCCCCCGTTCCCGTCTGAACGGCGACCGTCAACATCGTCTGGCCGGCAACGCCAACTTCTGTTTTGAGGGCATTGAGGGAGAATCCCTCCTCCTGATGCTGGATGCCAAAGGCATCGCCGCTTCCTCAGGATCGGCCTGTACATCGGGTTCCCTGGATCCCAGCCACGTATTGCTGGCCATTGGACTGCCCCATGAAATTGCTCATGGTTCTTTGCGTATCAGCCTGAGCGACGTCAATACAGAAGAAGATGTCGACGCTATCTTAGAGGCTCTTCCGCCCATTGTAGAGCGGCTGCGGGCCATGTCCCCTCTCTGGGAACGCATTGTACAAAATCAGTCGTAACAATTTGTGATATACGGTATAGGAGGTCATCATTATGGCATACAGTGAAAAGGTTATGGATCATTTCTCCAACCCTCGTAACGTAGGCGAGATCGTGGATGCCGACGGTGTCGGCGAAGTGGGAAATCCCAAGTGCGGTGACATTATGAAGATGTACATCAAAGTCGACGGCGACGTTATCACCGATGTAAAGTTCAAGACCTTTGGTTGTGGTGCAGCCATCGCCACCAGCTCTATGGCGACCGAGCTGGTTAAAGGCAAGACTATCCAGGAAGCTCTCCAGTTGACCAACAAGGCTGTAATGGAGGCTTTAGACGGTCTTCCTCCTGTAAAGGTTCACTGCTCGGTACTGGCCGAACAGGCCATCAAGTCGGCCATTTCAGATTACTATACCCGAAAAGGTATTGACCCCACCCCCATTGTAGGCCCCATTGAGGACTGTGAAGCCTGTCATCTGCACTAATAAAATATAAAATAAGCCCTAGCAGCTTTTTGTGCTGCTAGGGCTTTTGCACTACGGAGGAGTTTTTTATGACGACACATCAGCCTTTGGCTGTCTTTGACCTGGACGGTACTTTAAACCGTACTGATCTTTTTTCTGTACCCGCCCATCAACAGACGCTCCAGGAATTTGGCGTTCCGGAAGAGACCTGCACGCGGGAATTCATTCTGTCCGCCTACGGTATGCGGTGGGAGGACTACATGGAACTTTTCCTTCCTGGCCGGGATCTTGAAACAAAACGGCAGTATATCCGCCGGGTATCCCAGCTGGAAGATGCCTCTATGAAAACCTTAGCCCGGTACTACGACGGCGTCCCTGAGATGCTGGATGCCCTTCATCAGGCGGGAATCCAAACCGCTGTATGTTCCAATGCGTCTATCCGGTATATCACAGCCGTCCTGAACGCCCTGCGTCTTATGGATCGCATCGATCACATCCAGCATCTGGTGGATGGCCTGGACAAATGTGCCACCTTAGGACTCTTGCTGGACCGACTTGAGCCATCCAAAGCAGCTATGGTGGGGGACCGCGTTTTTGATGTCGAAGCTGCTAAGGCCAATCACGTCCCTTCTATAGGCTGCCTCTATGGATTTAATCCATCGGAGGCCTCCAAAGCCGATTATACCGTCCGGTCCGTCCCAGAGATAACTCCTATTTTGCTTCGTCTTTTGGGATAGCCACCGTATGAGAGATGAAGAGGAACAGATTAAAGCTGTTTCCTCCCCCAAATTTACAAACAAAAGACCACCTGTTGGAATTCCAACAGGTGGTCTTTTGTTTATCTCAAGAATTAGTCTCTGCGTTTATCAAACAAAGCCATAATGTCAAAGAACCCTTCATCTTCTGCCGAAGGTTCTTTCTTCTGAGGCTCGTCCTTTGGAGCCGCTTCATTTTTAACTGCAGGAGCAGGGCTCGTATCCATAGAAGGAGGTGTATCAAATCCGGTGGCAATGACGGTAATCCGCATCGTATCTTCCATCGTATCATCAAAGGCTACGCCGAAGATGATATTGGCATCCGGATGGGCCGCTTTGGCAATCATGGAAGAGGCCCGGTCAACATCACCCAAATCAATATCCGGCGAGGAAGTGATATTGATAATAACGCCCTTGGCGCCGTTGATGGAGGTCTCAAGCAACGGGCTGGATACAGCCATCTGAGCAGCTTGTTCGGCCTTCTCTTTGCCTACGGCCTCACCCAGGCCCATATGGGCATAGCCAGCGTCCTTCATGACAGCGGTAACATCGGCAAAGTCCAAGTTGATGATACCGGGCACTTTAATCAGATCTGAAATGCTCTGCACACCGTGACGCAGCACATCATCAGCCATGACAAACGCATCCGCCAAAGAGAATCGCTGCTCCGATACCGTCTTTAACCGTTCATTTGGAATAACCACCAGAGAGTCTACATGTTCTCTCAGAGCGGAAATGCCTTCCTCGGCCTGCTGCATCCTGCGACGGCCTTCAAAGGAGAAAGGTTTTGTCACAATACCCACCGTCAGGATCCCCTGTTCACGGGCCACCTCGGCGATGACAGGTGCTGCACCTGTACCCGTGCCGCCGCCCATACCTGCGGCGATAAATACCATATCCGTGCCCTTCAAAGCATCGGCAATTTCCTCACGGCTCTCTTCTGCTGCACGCTGGCCTTTTTCCGGATTGGAGCCGGCGCCTTTGCCGCCAGTCAGCTTGGTGCCGATCTGAATTTTATGGGTCGCTTGCGAGCGGGAAAGGGCTTGATGGTCTGTATTGATGGAGATAAACTCCACTCCCTGCATCCCGGTGGTAATCATCCGGTTGACGGCGTTCCCGCCGCCGCCTCCGACACCCACCACCTTGATCTGGGTTAATTCTAAATCATTGGCAAACTCAAAGGGCATGATCGTTCCTCCGTTTCGATAATGGCCAGGCCAGCATCTTGTCCTTACAGACTGTTATACATCTAATTTATCATTTTTTTGTGAAGAATGCAATAACATTCTTCTCAACTCGGCCAAGTTATGAAAAATTCTTGTTCCAAACACCACTACTGCTGCTAAATACAGGTCCAAACTCAGCAAATTGCCGAACCAGGTCAGCAAAACTGCCAGAATTGTGTTAAAAATAAATCCACTCAAAAAGATTTTCCATCGGAATTGTCGCTTTGTATAAGCGTTTAATCCACCTAATAAGGTATCCAGTCCGGCGAGCAAGCCAACCGCCACATAAGTGGTAAACTGGGCTGGGATAAAACCTGGGAAAATGAGTCCCAACACAATTCCTGCACAAAGCCCTGCCAGCAATAAAATAACCGTCATACTTCCCATCCTCCTATCATCAGTCAGCCAAGGCCAATTCGGTATCCCCATGATAGGCTGGGATCACAATATTGTCCTTTTTCTCCACTGTGATATCGATGTAAGGAGAGAGCACGTCCACGATGCCGCCACGCATGGTCAAAGCATATTCTAACACAGCGGGATCTCCGATGGCTTGGATGACAAAGGGCGGACCATAACGTTTGTTATTGATGCTTACTGTAGTGCCGGCACAGCGGATTTCTGAAGTCGCCACCATGCGTTCATCGTTGATGGACAGTGCCTCCGCACTGGAGGCAAACAGTTCATTGACAATGCGAAGCAAATCTTCCTCGTGTACCATGTACTTCTCCGGATTTTCTTCAGCGTCCTCCCCAACCTGGGTCTTATCCTGGATGGTCACCACAATACCAGGACCACTTAACTCTGTTAATCCAGCCAGACGTTCAGCAGTTTCCAGTTGCTCCTCCAGAACCTTAGCTGTATCATCAGAATCACCGCAAGCTTTCCGCAGATCTTCCAGATCAGCCCGCGCCCGCGCCAGTTGTGTTTGCAGATCGTCCACTTTTTGAAGGGCGTCGTTTAAATCCTGCTGCATGGTTTCTGTCCGATTGTGGTCGGCAGCGTTCTGGGTAATCTTATTCTGGCTGACGCTGCGGATCTGAAGAGTTACCAGAAAACCAACCACCATCAATACCAGCATCAGCGCCAATACCATAGCCATTCTATGCGCTGGTTTTGTAAGCGGCTTGTCCTCCTTAGGATTTGTTTGCAATGAACCTCATTCCTTTTAATCCACGCTTGACAGAGTACTGTTTTCCCCTGTCCGTTTGCTCTCGCTTTCAGGAGAACTGCCGCCTTCATCTCCCGCCGAAGCGTCCTCCTCCGGCGGCGAAGAAGAGGGTTGCGAACTGCTTCCACTAGAAGCATCTCCAAACCTTACTGTGGCTTGTGTACTGGTCAGCACAATGGTAGCTTTTTGTTCATCCGGCGCCTTCCTGGCGATGGCTTCCTGCGCCATAGCCAATTTGGCATCCAAATCCACTGCGCCGCCGCATTTTAAAGTAATCCGGTTGTCATATAAAACCGTGATGTCGGAACTATTGGTAAAGTCCATTTGGGTTGTTTTCTCTATAAGGTTATTCTCTTTGAGGGCTTTTGTCAAGTCGGTTAATTTGTTCTTTTGCTCCTCATCTTCAAACTCCATGGGATATCCGGGCGGCGCACCCGTCACGGAGATCCCTACCACCACTGGCACCGATGGAACCTGTCCTTGCAGGTATTCCAATGTCTTGCCGTTTTCATCAGCTACTGCCCATCCGCCCTCCATTTGGACGGCATAAGCCGGAGTGTTTTCCTCCACCTCAATGATAACGGTAGCAGGGAGCTGGCGTACAATATGGGCTGATCCTATATAAGGCAGTTTGACCGTTAGATCCTCCTCTCCTCCTTTGATATCGGCTAACAGGAGGTTTTTCCCTTTGGCAAGACCTGAGGCTCGGATGATCTCTTCTGTCTCGTAGCGGGTCTCTCCCTGTACCTGAATGGTTTGTATATTAAAAAACACCGTCATGCATAGTGTCACACCGATGGCCACGGCAAACAATACCACTAAAATGGAGTAAAACCGGGTGGAAGCCTTTCTTCTGCGTTTGTGACGGCGTCCATTTTGATCCCGGGCCTCCTGACGGCTCTGCATCTTGCGGGCCTGATTGGTCCGATCTTCCAGGGAAGGGGCCTCTCCTTTCTTCGGCAAAGACGACACACGGGATGTTTTCGTCTTAGGCGGAGGTGCGGATGTCCTCCCCGTCGGCCTCTTTTGCCCCTTGCCAGAGGCCGCAGATGGTGTCCCCCGGGACTGGCCAGAATGGCCTGTCCTCTGAGGCGACGTCCCCGAGCGGGCTGGAGCCCCTTTCTTCCCCGGAGGACGTTTGCCTTGCTGTGGAGGGCCGGACCGTCCGGCAGGCCGCGCCTTTCCACTGCCTTTCTTTTGATTATCCATATTGATCAGTCCCTCTTTATCACAGCCCCCACACCAGAGAGGCGCTGTTCAATCATTTCGTATCCTCTGTCCAAATGATGCAGTCCGGTAATTTGCGTCGTCCCCTGCGCCGCCAAACCTGCTACCACCAATGCCGCAGCTCCGCGCAAGTCAGCCGCCTCCACCGGCGCCCCCGAAAGATGGTCTACCCCTTCTACGATGGCCACTTTGCCCTCCACTTTGATGTGGGCCCCCAGGCGCAGCAGTTCGCCGACGTGCTTATACCGGCTCTCAAAAATGTTTTCCACAAATACGCTGGTTCCTTCCGCCAATGTAGCCATGGCCATCACAATGGCCTGGGAATCGGTAGGAAATCCCGGATACGGCAAGGTTCGGATATTCTTAACCGCTTTGATGCGTTCCGGCGCCGCAATGTGCAGCTGACGGTCTTTCACCTGGATATGACATCCGGCCTCCTCAAACACGGGAATCACCGGTTCCAGATGGGCTGGAATTACGTTTTCCAGCGTAAGATCTCCCCCTGTCACGGCCGCGGCCGCCATATAAGTCGTTGCAGTAATGCGGTCGGCAATGACTGCGTGCTCCGCCCCATGAAGTTTTGGCACTCCATCGATGCGGATGGTACTCTCCCCGGCTCCACGGATACGGGCGCCGCATTGATTGAGGAAATCAGCTAAGTCACAGATCTCCGGCTCCCTGGCGGCGTTGGTGATGATGGTCGTACCGGCAGCCGTGGACGAAGCCAGCATGATGTTTTCTGTGGCCCCGACGCTCGGGAAAGAAAGATTGATGGGGCATCCCCGAAGCCCTTTCCCTACGTGACAGTTTAAATACCCATGATCCTCCTCAATGACAAGGCCCAGTTTGCGCAGCGCCTTCAGATGGAGATCAATAGGACGAGGCCCTAACTCGCATCCTCCTGGAAAACTGATGCGGGCCTTCCCTTGCCTCGCCACGATGGCTCCTAAAAACACCACGGAAGAACGCATCTCCCGCATAAGGCCATCCGGGATCTCGTACTGTCCCGCCTCAGAGGCATCCACCGTTACACTGGTTCCCTCCTGTGTCACCTTGCATCCCAGATGGGATAAAATCTTAATGGAGGTATCCACATCCGATAGCCTCGGGCAATTATGTAGCACGCTGGGGGTTGTACCCAGCAATGTGGCGGAAAGCAGCGGCAAAGCGCTGTTTTTAGCCCCGTGCACAGGGATTGATCCAACCAGCCTGTGGCCTCCCTGTACAATCAGTTTCGACATATCCTCAACACCCCTTTATGAAAACACCAAGCCAAACCACGAAGTTTCCCTGGCAAACCATAGTATGCCAAAAGAGACAGGGGTGTGAGGATACTTTGGCATCAATCGATGTCCTTTTGGCTCGAATCTCCTACTTTTTTAGGGAAGCCGACTCTAAAATAACCTTATAAATGCGTTCGGAAGCGTCTAAAATTGCGGTTTGTTTTGCTTTGGTTCCCATCTCCTGAAGTGTCTCAGGATGTTCCAGCAATTTCTCCACCTGAGTGATGAGCTTGGGTCCAGTTAGATCTTTGTCCTCAATGAGTACCGCCGCGCCCCGGCGTACCAGGCTCATGGCGTTATGGTACTGATGGTTCTCCGCCACATAAGGGGACGGCACTAAAATGGAGGCTTTGCCCTGCGCCTGTAATTCACTCAAGGTGATGGCGCCGCAGCGGCAAATCACTAGGTCAGCGGCAGCCATACAACGCGCCATATCGTCGATGTATTCCCGCACCATAATATTCTTCGTCCTCTTGAGAGGGACCCCCTTGGATTCCACCAATTTGGGCATCCACTCCCAGCCAGCCTTTCCCACACCGTGGATGTGCGTGATTCCACCACGTCTATAACTCCAGGCCAGCAGATCCGCCACCGCGCGGTTGATGCAATCGGCGCCCAGACTCCCACCAAAGGAGAGGATCACTGGTTCATCTCCAAGGCCCAGCTCCTGCCGGGCTTTCTGCTTGTTATAGGTCAAGATCTCGCTGCGCAATGGATTGCCGGTTACCTCAATATGACATCCTGCATCAAAACGGCTTTTTGCATCCTCCACCGCCAGCATCACACAGGCGGCCGATTTGGAAAGCATCCGATTGGTCACGCCGGGATAAGCATTTTGTTCGTGTACCACAATGGGGACTCCCATTTTAGCCGCTTTGCGCAGTACCGGACCGCTGACGTATCCCCCTGTTCCCACTGCGATGTCCGGGCGGAAGGACTGGATGATCTTTCCCGCCTGCATGCTGGACGTCACAGCCCTCCGCGCCGCCCCTATGTTATAGACAATATTCCCCGGGGATAAGCTCCGGCGAAACCCTCTTACATCGATGGCGGCAAAGTTATAGCCGGCTTCCCCCACCAAACGAGCTTCCATCCCCTTTTGGTTGCCGACAAATAAAATTTCGGCATCCGGCTGATGCTTTTTGATGGTGCCTGCGATGGCCAAGGCCGGATTGATATGTCCCGCCGTGCCGCCGCCTGCCAGAAGTACCTTCATGGCATCTCCACTCCTCATTATTGTGTTTTTCTTCTTTGCGACTTACAAGGCAAAAGCCGGCTGCGTCACACTACGCCGCCGGTGCCTTATGATAAAATATCTCGAGCTATCGTTTCCGCAGCCTGGCCCCCCGCGAGACCGACAGTACAACTCCCATCTGCGCAAGCAGCATGACCAGAGACGATCCGCCGTAGCTGAAGAAGGGGAGGCTGATGCCGGTGTTGGGGATCAGATTGGTAACCACGGCGATGTTGAGAAACGCCTGGAGTCCCACCTGGACGGTCAATCCCACCGCCAAAAGGGCCCCAAACTTATCTTCGGCCTTCATGGCGATGGCGAATCCTCTCCACACCAGCAGGGCAAACAGGATGATGATGACGGCCGCTCCCACAAATCCCAGTTCTTCACATACCACAGCAAACACAAAGTCATTTTGCGGCTCGGAGATATACATGTATTTTTGCCGGGAATTGCCCAGTCCCACCCCCATGAATCCGCCGGACGCAATGGCATACAGCGACTGGATGGTCTGCCAGCCCGTGCCCTTGGGATCGGAGAAGGGATCCTGCCACACCTCAATACGGGTAAAACCATGGGATAACTTTTCGGTTACAATATCGGCCAGCGGTCCCGGCAGATACTGTGGGAAAAAGAACACCCATACAAATAAAATGAGTCCTGCCGAGATGGCGATAATAAACCATTTTGGTTTGGTCCCGCCGATGAGCATCATAATCACGCCGATCAGACACATGAGGATGGTGCCCGAAAGATGGGGTTCGGCGATCATCAGCGCGCTGATGGAGCCCAGGATCAGGATATAGGGTAAAACGCCCCATCGGAAAGTCCCCATTTTATCGTGGTACTTGCTCATGAGATGGGCAAAAGTTGCGATAAGCGCAAACTTGGCGATCTCTGAGGGCTGGAAGTTGATGGGATAGGGAATCCAACGGTGAGCGCCGTTTTGAGCCGGCATGAAAAGCACAATGACCAATAGGGCATAACTGATCCCCATAAAGATAAGAGACCAAAAATGAAGCACCCGGTAATCGATGAGCGATACGCCGATCATTAATGCGATGCCGATGGCGGCGTACAACAATTGCGGTTTGAGGAAATAGAGGCTATCCCCGTGGAACTTCGGCGTATAATACGCATAAGCGTAGCTGGCCGAAAACATCATGACAAGTCCAATGGCCAAAAGGGCTAAGATCAAAAAGAAAAACGGTAGGTCAAAAGAACCTCCTGCCGAAAAAAAGCTGAACTTCCCTTTGCCTTTCTTTTTCTCGATGTTCTTTTTTGCCAGTCTAGCCGCTTGTTCAGTCGACACGCCCGATCTCCTCCTTTCGCAGTAAAATGATACGGCGCCTCTTGTCTTACTGGTGATCCGTTTCTCTTGGAAAGACGGTTAGCGCCCTCCTAATAGTACACAAACTATGGCGAGAATACAGCCGATTGCTGTCAAAATAGAAAATAAAGCGTTAATCCGGATTTCGCTGTAGCCGCACATCTCCAGATGGTGATGGAAGGGGGCCATCTTAAAGAGACGTTTCCCACCTGTCATCTTGAAATAGCTCACCTGTAAGATATCCGATAAGGTCTCAATAATATACACAATTCCAGCCGGGATGAGCAGAAGCGGCATGCCCACGCCGAAGGCCAGTGCACATACCATCCCACCCAAGAAAAGGGAACCGGTATCGCCCATAAAGACCCGGGCCGGATAGAAATTCCAAATCAAAAAGCCGAGACATGCCCCAGCCAGAGAGGCGCCCATGATGCTGACGCCCATCATTTGCAGCAGTCCCGCGATGAGCATAAAACATACGCCCACGAAAAATGTGACGCTGGAGGCCAAACCGTCCAAACCGTCGGTCAGATTGACGGCGTTGACCGCTCCCACCACAATAAACATAATGATGGGAATATACCAGATTCCAAAATCCACCTGTCCCACAAAGGGGATATACATTCCGCGGTCACCGGCAAAGTAAAGTGCCGCGGCGAATGCACCGGCCACCAGAAGCTGCAACAGCATTTTCTGACGGCTGGTAAGACCTAAATTGCGTTTTTTGACCACTTTTATGTAGTCATCCAGAAAGCCCACACAGCCAAAACCCAGCGCCATCAAAATGCCGCCCCAAAAACGGACTTTTTGTACTATAGTCTCACCGTCCATGACCTGGGGCCAGGCGATCCGGGATATGAAATAGGCCGCCAAGATGCCGGCTACAACACCGGCAATGGTCATGATTCCTCCCATAGTAGGCGTCCCCTGCTTGGATTTATGCCATGTGGGACCGTCCTCTAAGATGCTCTGACCAAACTTCAGCTTGCGTAAAAAGGGAATGACACACAGTCCCAAAGATGTCGTCACCGCAAAGGCAATCAGCGCGGCGATGCCGGTTGATGTCGCTAACATTTCTTCTCCCACCTCTCGTACAGGGTCTTTAGTACTTCTTCCAGCTGCATGCCACGGCTGGCTTTGAACAGCACAACATCGCCCTTTTCCAAAACCGAAAGCAGCGTTTCGGCCAAAGACTCTTTGTCGTCAAAGTGACGAGCTTCCTTTAGTCCTTCCGCGTCCGCCCCCTGTACGTATTGGGCCGCCATAGGGCCGTAAGCCAATAAAAAGTCGGCATTGTGGGCCGCTAAGGCACCGCACTTTGTATGGGCTTGACGGGAGATGGTACCAAGTTCCAGCATATCCCCTAACACAGCGATGCGTTTCCCTTGGCACGGCATACGCTTTAAGGTATCCAATGCCGCCTGTACGGAATCCGGGCTTGCATTGTAGCAATCTTCAATGACGGTAATGCCGTCCCGCTTGACGACATGTTGACGCATACCGGAAGGTTGATAGCCACGCAAAGCCATCGCCGCTTTTTCACTGTCCACCCCCAGCAGAATACCGGCGGCAAAAGCGGCGGTGGCATCGCATACAGCATGGACACCCACCGCAGGGATGGTGACCTCCTGACATCCGCCTTCGTGACGGATGATAAAGGTGGTCTCCTCTTCCCCTTGGCGAATATCCTGGGCCAAAAAGTCGCATTTCTCGTTTTCCACTCCGAAGCGGATCAAGGGATGCCCCACATCCCCGACGGTGGCCAGCATATCGTCGTCCCCGTTGATGAGCAAAGGCGCGCGGCCCTTCATACCGTCTAATATTTCCAGCTTGGCTTTTAAAATACCTTCCCGGGATCCCAATGTCTCCATATGGGAGACGCCGATCTTCGTGATGATGCCGAGATCAGGAGACGCTGCTTTGGAAAGCCGGCTGATCTCCCCGAAATTACTCATGCCCATTTCCAGGACGGCCGCTCCATATTCCTTTTCCAGGCCAAAGACGGTGAGCGGCAGGCCGATTTCATTGTTGAAGTTGCCCTCCGTTTTGAGGGTGGGATACCGGGCCGACAGTACACAGGCCGCCATGTCTTTTGTGGTGGTCTTGCCTACGCTGCCGGTCACCCCCACCACTGGGATGTCAAATTTCCCGCGGTACCAGGCAGCCAAATCCAACAAAGCACGGCTGGTATCCTCCACACGGATGACCGGCACATCGGAGGCCTCTACCTCTTTGTGGCACAAAAGCACCGCTGCCCCTGACTGGACTGCCGACGCGGCAAATTGATGTCCGTCCATCCGTTCCCCACGGATGGCGATAAACAAGCATCCCGGCAGAACCTTGCGGCTATCGATGAACACAGAGGAAATCTCTATGTTTCCCTCCCCTGTGTAGCTCCCGTGTACAGCATGTGCAATTTCTTTTACTGACATCCTCATGGTTGTTACTCCTCTTCTACACAAACTGTTTTGATTTCTTCTCTTGCATTCCATCATTTATCTTTCTAGTTTTGCCAATTGTTCAGCTATTATTTCCCTTTCATCCAAATGAATAACGCCGGTGCTTAAAATCTGATAGGTCTCGTGCCCCTTGCCGGCCAAGAGGATCAAGTCCCCCGGCCTCGCGGTGCGCACGGCGTATCGGATGGCATCCTGACGGTTGGGAATGACGACATAAGGGGTGGAATAGGCACGGATTCCTTCGACAATGTCGTCGATGATGGCTTGTGGATCCTCCGACCGGGGATTGTCGCTGGTAAGGATGGCAAAATCCGCTCCTTCCATGACCACCTTGCCCATGAGCGGACGTTTTGCCCGATCCCGGTCGCCGCCGCAGCCGAACAAGGCCACAAGACGTTTAGGGCTTCCCTTCCGGCAGGCGGAAAGCACCTTTTCCAAACCGTCCGGTGTATGGGCGTAGTCGATGACAATGGTAAAATCCCGTCCTGTAGGAACGCGTTCCATCCGGCCCTTGACCCCTTCAAATTGATTGAGGGCGTCCACTACGCTGGCAAATGGCAACCCTAAGGACAGCACGCATGCCGCGGCTGCCAAGGCGTTATACACAGAAAACAGGCCTGGAATCTTCAGATTGACGCGGCCGGTGATGCCGTGGCCCAACAGGTCGAACCGGACGCTGTCCATGGAATACGTGATATTCTGTGCCGTGTAATGGGCCACGGAATTGTCTGCCGAATAAGCTACCTTACGGCAGGAAAGGCCTTCGATCATCCGCATCCCATAGGCGTCGTCCAGATTGTACACGCCGATGTCCGACTGGGCAAACAGTTTCTTTTTGGCCGCCAAGTAGTTTTCCATGGTCAGGTGATAGTCCAAATGATCCTGAGTCAGATTGGTGAAGACCCCGGCTTCAAATCGGAGTCCTGCAACCCTCCCTTGATCCAATGCGTGGGAGGAAACCTCCATGACGCAAAACTGGCATTCCTCCTCCACCATGGCGGCCAATGTCCTGTGAAGCTCTTTGGCATCGGGAGTCGTATTGTGGGCCTCAAAGACCCGCTGTCCCGCCCGTCCGCCCAATGTTCCAATGATGCCGCAGACGTATCCCGCCCTTTGCAGCATGGCCTGGATCATGTGGGTGACGGTGGTCTTGCCGTTGGTGCCGGTGACGCCGATGAGACGCAATTTCTTTGCTGGGAATCCATAGAATGCAGCGCACAAAGACGCATAAGCCTCACTGGGATCCGGCACGATCAATTGATTTTCTAATCCTAAATCTCTCCCCGTGACCACTGCCGCGGCCCCTTGTTCCAACGCTTTCGGCGCCTCAAGATGGCCGTCATGCACCTGGCCTCGGGTACAGACAAATACACTTCCTCGCTTCACCTGGGTGATATCCCGGGTAATGTCGCTGATTTCAACACCATTCCAATCCTCATTTGCACCATAGGGCGCAAAGAGCTCAGCTAGTGTCAAGCAGTCAGCCTCCTATATGGTTGTGGGAATTCGGCATCTAGTCATCCGCGACGGTATTGGGTGCGTCGTCAGCCACATTGTGCTGGAATTCCACGGCGATTACCGTACCGGCACTCACCTTCTCACCCGCTACAATGCTTTGGCCTGTGGATACTGCATCCTCACTCTCCAGTCCCACGCCGGAGAATCGGACATTGATGCCTGCGTTGGCAGCTTCGGTATTGACCTGTGCTACCGTCAGTCCAACCAGATTGGGGACGGTCACCTCCTCCATTTCGCTGTCCTCATCGGTGTATAGTACCACCGTACCGGACTTGGGAATAGTGCTGCCGGCAGAGGGCATCTGTTTGAGTACCGTATCGCCGCTCCCAACCACACGGACTTTTAATCCCTTCTGTTCCGCTTTTGCCGTGGCATCGGCGGGCGAGAGGTCGGTCAGGACTGGGGTATCGGTATCCAGTTGCTGCAATTCAGCCGCTGTATAGCGGGGTTCCACGCCCAAATAAGGCAGGACGTCTGCAAAAATATCGCGGGCCACCGGTGCGGCGATGGTTCCGCCGAAGATGTTGTCTGCATGAGGTTCATCCAGCATGATGAGCACGGCGACTTTGGGATCGTCGGCCGGTGCAAACCCGCAGAAGGAGGCGATGCGCAAATCCTTCTGGCCGGTGGATTCGTTTACTTTGTCTCGTTTTTCCGATGTACCGGTTTTACCGGCAATGCGGTATCCGGGCAGATATGCGTTCTTACCGCCGCCTTCAAAGATGACGCCTTCCATCAATTCCCTCAGCAGATCGGACGTCTCAGTGGAAATAACCTGACGGCGTACGTTGGGTTCGATGGCCTGGATGATGTTGTCGTCGCTGTCCAGAATTTGGCGCACCACGTGAGGTTGCAGCAGATATCCGCCGTTGGCTACAGCTGAAATAGCGGTGATCATCTGGAGGGGGGTAACTTTAAAGGTCTGGCCAAAGGATGACGTCGCCAATTCCACCGAATTGAGGCTTTCTTCCGTATGGAAAAGGCCGGCGTTGGTGGCTTCACCCGGTAGATCAATACCGGTTTTTTCTGTAAAGCCGAAATTCTCGAAATATTGATAAAACAGGTTTCGGCCGATGCGTTCGCCCACCTGCATGAAGGTGGGGTTACAGGATTGTTCCAACCCTTGTTTAAAGGTGACGGTGCCGTGACCGGTCCGTCTGGCACAGCTGATACGCCGCCCCCCTACGACATAATAACCCGGGCAATTGAAGGTATCGTCAACGCTGACCTTTTTCTCTTCCAGTGCCATAGCGGCGGTGATAACCTTAAAGACTGAACCGGGTTCGTAGGTATCCGACACGGGCTTGTTGCGCCACTGGTCAAACTGAGCCTGTTTCTTGGCCTCAGCCTGTTCATCTCCGGTGAGGGATGCGATTTCATTGGCCACATCGGCATCAAAGATCTCCATCGGACTGTTGAGGTCAAAATCGGAATGGGTGGCCATAGCCAGGATCTCTCCTGTCTGTACGTCCATGACAATGCCGGCCGCACGGTTGGTGACGTTATTTTCCTTGGCTGCCACTTCTAAATGGCGTTCCAAAATGGCCTGGATGCGTTCATCGATGGAAAGCACCAATCCATTGCCGTCCTGAGGCTCGATGAGCGTCTCATATTCAAAAGGCATATCAGTATTGTAAGCGTTTTTCGCCGACACCACTTTGCCCGGTACGCCTTGCAGATATTCGTCATACATGGATTCCAAGCCGTAAAGGCCGTCGTTGTCGGTGCCCGTAAAGCCGATCACCGAGGACGCTTCATCATTATAGGGGTAGTATCGTTTGGAATCCTCGTACATATCCACCCCCGCTTTGATGTCGTTGTCATCTAAAAACTGGGTGATGGCGTCGTACTGGGGCTTTTCCACCTTGCGTTTGACAATCTCATAATAGCTCTTTTTATTTTGCCCCTTTTCGATGATGGTTTCCTGATCCACGTCCAAAATGGACGACAAGCCCTCGGCGATGGTTTGCAGCTGGGCGTCATCCTTGATGTTGGCAGGGGCCAGTGCTACTGTCCATACCGTAGCGCTCTGGGCCAGCACTTTCATATTGCTGTCGTAAATCGTACCGCGTTTGGGATTGATGGTGGTGGTACGTAATTGCTGCGCAATGGCTTTATTTTGATACTCTTCGCTGTTGACCAACTGTAAACTGGCAAGCTGTCCCAACAGCGCGCCGGTGAAGACAAACACCAAGCACACCATTAGAATCTTCATCCGCGTAACCATCCGTTTCGAAGGTCCTTTTGCCATGCGCCCCCTCCTTTCTAAAAAATGAGAGCCAAGATCATCTCTCAACTCTCATTGTGTCAAGTCTGTAATACTTATGGAAGAGCCGCCTCGTTTATGATAGCCATTCTCCGATCTGATCCAAAAGCCTTTGGAATAGATTCTTCGATTCCGACTCTTCCGGTACTTCAACCTTATCCTCGCTGTGCATCGTTATGTATTCCGCTTGATAGGCTTCCATCCGAACCATCCCCAATGCCTGAGCATAGGATTCAATGTTGCGGGTCGCCATCTTTTCCTCCAGAGCGGCTTTGAGACGAACTTGTTCGCTTTGTGCCTCCTCCAAAGTGGCCGTCGCCTTGGTGACCTGATCCCCTAATTCCGAAAGCTGCATTTTGCAGAATACCATATACCCTACTACCGAAAGAGCGACGCCGATTGCCAACAAGATGGCCAAGCCTCGAAGATATCCCTGCAGCGCCGTAGCCTTTCTGGGCTTTTTCTCCTGGCGCTTTTGCACTTTCCGTTTCTTTTCTTCATGCGGTTCAAAAAGGGAGAGATCATATGCTTCACTGGATTGAAACTGTTGCATGCGCTAGGAGCACTCCTTTCAGTATATCATAATTGAAAACCCATCCAGGGTTTAACCAGTTGTCGTTTTTACAATCGCCCGCAATTTGGCGCTGCGGCTGCGCGGATTTTGCTCCAACTCTTCCGGCGAAGCTTCCACTGCTTTGCGCCATACGAGCGTAGCCTCCGGCTTATGTCCGCATACGCACACCGGAAAATCCGGCGGACATATGCATCCCTTTGCCCATTTGGCAAATTGACGTTTGACCATGCGGTCCTCTAGAGAATGGAAGGTAATGATCGCCATCCGGCCGCCTTCCTTTAAACAGGAAAAAGCGTGCACCAATCCCTGCTCCAGATGATCCAATTCCCCATTGACCGCGATTCGCAGTGCTTGAAAACATCTTCTCGCCGGATGTCCCTGTTCTCTGCGGGCGGCGGGGGGCATGGCATACTTGATAATATCCGCCAATTGAAGGGTCGTTTCGATGGGAGCCTCCTGTCTCGCTTTGACGATAGCTCGGGCTATAGAACGTGCATACCGTTCTTCCCCGTAATCGAAAAAAATCCGGGACAGCTCATCGGCCTCCAACCCATTGACAAGGTCTTTTGCCGATCTTCCTTCCTGGCTCATACGCATATCCAGCGGCGCGTCGTTGTGATACGAGAAGCCTCTTTCAGGTGTATCCAGCTGGTGCGATGAAACGCCTAAATCCATTAGGATACCATCCGCCCCATCAATCCCCAAGGACTGAAGAACACTGTCCATCTGATCAAAATTGGCCCTCACCACTTGTGCCTGAGGATATGGCGCCAGCTTCTGCGATGCCGCCTTAATAGCATCGGGATCCCGGTCCAGAGCAATCAAACGTCCCGTCGTCAAACGGCTGGCGATGGCTGCCGAATGGGAACCGCCTCCTGCAGTACCATCCACATAAACGCCGTCTTCCCGGACCTGCAAAGCTTCCAGCACTTCCTGAAGCAGCACCGGCTGATGATGGAATTCCATTACAACTTCCTCCATCCTAGGCGTTAGAAGCCCAGTTTCTCCATTTCACTGGCCGCTGCTTCGGCTGTCATCTCCTGCTCCACGGCCTCCCAGCGGGAGGGATTCCAGATTTCCGCCCGTCGTCCCACACCCAGTATCAGCGCTTCCCCCTCCAGCTTCGCATAGGTGCGCAGATACTGGGGAATGAGTACTCTTCCCTGTTTATCCGGCTCCAAAAGCGTTGCGTTGGAAAAGAAAAAACGCTGTAGTTTACGGGATTCCGCCATGGGCAAACTGCAAATTTTTTCTTCCTGCTTCTTCCATTCTTCAATGGAGTAGAGAAAAAGGCAGTTATCCAGACCCACTGTGGCATAAAAGGATACGCCCAGACCTTCCCTGAGCTTGGCCGGCACAAACACACGGCCTTTGTCATCCATATTATGTTGAAAACGACCGATCAACATAACTACCACTCCATCGATGGAAGGGGTTTAAAGATCCACCAGATTCCACCACTTCTCTCCACATGAGTTTTATTATACCCTCAATTTCCAGCAATTGCAAGACAAAACAAAGGTTCATTTCGTCTTTTTCGCAGATAAATACCGCCTTTCGCCCGGGTGTTTTTTGTCATTTATGCTAAATAAACGGCAGTGGTGCTAAATGGCGAGAACTTTACTCCTATTTTTTATCCAAAGCTGAATTTCTATCTTAGGCCGTTTTTTCAAAAAGAATCCCCCTCATTTTTTCATATTTCTATGTGATTTGTTTTCACTTAACAAAATCTCTTTTTCTTTGCTGGCTCCATTACACAAAAAAAGGAACCCCATCCTAAGATGAGGTTCCTTACGATACAACTATCACAAAAAAATTTTATTGGCGCTCGCTGAGAGGTACGTAAGCTTGCTCTTCCAGAACCGCACGATAAGCCGGGCGGATGATGCGATTGCCTGTGGTCAGTTCCTCAATGCGATGGGCGCACCAACCCGGCGTCCGCGCAATGGCAAACAACGGTGTGAACAAATCCGTAGGAATATCCAGGATGCGGTAGACAAGTCCTGAATACAAGTCCACATTGGCGCATACCGTTTTATCAATGCCCTTGACTTTGGCCAATACCTGAGGAGTCAGCCGTTCCACTGCATCCAGGAGGGCAAAATCAGCGCCCAGCCCTTTCTGCTCCGCCAGACGTTTGGCATTGGCCTTGAGGATCACTGCACGGGGATCAGACAGCGTATATACCGCATGACCCATGCCATAAATCAGTCCCGAACGATCTCCTGCTTCCTTTTTCATCAGCTTTTCTAGGAAAGCGGCGATTTCATCATCATCCTGCCAGTTCTGAACGCCTTCTTTTATATAGCCCAGCATCTCGTTGACCTTGATGTTGGCTCCGCCGTGACGAGGGCCTTTTAAAGAACCGATGGCAGCGGCGATAGCCGAATAAGTATCTGTCCCCGACGAAGAGACCGCCCGGGCCGTAAAGGTGGAGTTGTTTCCACCTCCGTGTTCCGCATGGAGCATTAAGCAGATGTCCAACAGATGGGCTTCCTCAGGCGTAAATTTCTTATCAATACGCAGCGCCCCTAAAATGGATTCAGCGATGCTTTGGTTCAGATCAATGGGGTGGAAATACATCGTTTCTTTGTCATAGTGACGGCGTTTGACTTGGTAGGCATTGACCATAATGGAGGGCATTTGCGCGATCAAATGGATGGACTGGCGCATCAGATTCTCCAGACTGGTATCTTCAGGATTGCTGTCGTACGAATAAAGGGCCAGCACAGACCGGGCCAGTTTATTCATAATGTTGGGGGACGGCGCCTTGATGATCATATCTTCTACAAAGTATTCCGGCAGTTCACGGCAATGGGCCAAAAGACGGGTAAACCGTTCCAGCTGTCCCTGGGTGGGAAGCTTGCCGAACAACAGCAGCCATGCCACCTCTTCGAATCCGAATCGGTTTTCTTTGACACAGCTGTCCACCAAAGTGCACAGATCAATCCCTCTATATTGAAGTTTTCCCTCGGCCGGCTGTTTCTCCCCATCGGAGATCACATAGCCGTGGACATTACAGATGCGTGTCAATCCTGCCATGACGCCCGAACCGTCGGCGTTACGCAGTCCCCTTTTGACACGGAACTGTCGATAAAAAGAAGCGTCGATATGGTTATTTTTTTCAAATTCGTCACATAGATCTTTAAGGGTGCTCATGGATAGATTTTCTTTGTCATAAGGGCTCATTGGGTCATCCTCCTTCAAAAGGCTTCCAAAACCGAAAACAGGACAAGATCCGATCGGTTTTTTCCTTTCAAAATGCAGGAAAAACATTTTATCTTGCATTTTGAAACATTATAGTATATTTTTTTCAGGTATCTTCCTCTATTTTATCCCATTAAATTCCCCTTGTCAAGCCGATTCACCGCTCCACTTGCCCTACAGAAGAGGTTTATCCATTCTGCAAGTTTCTTGTTTTAAAAATTCAATGCTTTTGTTTAGGAGGATGTCTTATGAAAAAGTATATTGGAGCTGCTGTACTGCTGTTTTTCTTTTTGCTGTTCGTTCCCATCTTGGCCTGCCTGGGCGAAGGATTTGCCCCCAAGTCTAACCAATCGGATTCCTCTAAAACTCAAAACATCAATGCAGACGATACCTTTGATCTTTTAGACGAGTCCACTGGAGAAATCATAACGGTATCGGCCCGGGACTATCTGCTGGGAGCCGTGGCCAGTGAAATGCCGCCTTCCTTCCATTCCGAAGCCCTCAAAGCACAGGCCGCCGCTTCCTACACCTATGCCTACCGCCGCCGTGCCCAGCAGGAAGCTACACCGGATGAATCCCTCAAGGGGGCGGACTTTTCAGTCAATACGGCGGAAAAGGAAGGGTATTTCCCGCAAGATCAGGCAAAGGAACAGTGGGGCAATCAATTTGACGCCTCCTGGGCACGCATTGAAGATGCGGTGGATGAAGTGTTGGGAAAGCTCATTGTATATCAAGGAGAACCGGTTTTAGCCGTCTACCACGCTATGTCGGGCGGTACTACTGAAACCGCTCAGGTCTATTGGGGAAATGACGTTCCCTATCTCCAGTCTACCGACAGCCCAGGAGATGCTTTGGCGCCACAATACGAAACCGCCTCCACCTTCACCACCGATGAAATGAAACAAAAATTAACCTCTTCCTTCTCCGATTTGACGTTGGGAGAGGATCCTTCCACTTGGTTTGGGCAGCCGGAACTCAGCGCTGCGGGGACCGTGACTTCCATGCCCGTGGGGGACCAGACCGTATCCGGCCGGGATTTGCGCACTGCTTTGGGATTACGGTCGGCAAACTTCAGTCTTTCCCTGGCCGACAACGTCTTTACTGTCACCGTTCATGGATACGGCCACGGCGTCGGCCTGAGCCAATATGGCGCCGACTATATGGCACGTCAGGGATCCAAATGGCAGGATATCATTCGCCATTATTATCAGAATGTAGAAATCACCACAGCCCCAGGGTACAGCGATACACTTTCAGACACAACATCCGGCTAAAAATGAATACACATTTTTTGTCAAATCCACTGGTAACTAATCGGAAGCTGTGGAAATCTCCGCCACAGTTTTCCACAAAATCAGATTTTATCCCATTGTTTGCGGTCTCTATTGTGGAAAACACTGTGGAATATGTTAAGAATTCGTAGTCCTATTCTTCTTTATCAAAAAATTTATGTAAACTCAACCTATCATTTTAAAATTTTATTTTGCATACGTCTTCCATGGCAAATGTTTGCAGGATATCATTTTGATTGGAAGAGGTTTCCCATTGGACAAATCAGTGGGAAACCTCTTTTTTCTTTTTTTGTTTTGTGATTTCCTTCTCATCCAACCCATGGGAAGGTTTTTTCATAAGATGACCGAATCTATAAAAATTTGCGTATGGACTTGTCTTATGATGATGGAAATACAGGAGTTCTTAAAATCTCACTGTCCAGAAACCTCCGTGAATAAGGATATTTGCCTCTGATAATGGGTGTTGTGGGTGGAAAAGTAGTAAAGCGATACGTCTTTGTCCGCTTCGGATGCTGTGTAGACTTCATTTTTAAAATAAGCCTACCTAGACGTAACCATTATAAAGGAAGTGTGGGTATCATGAAAAAAATAAAATGGGTGGCAGGTGTGTGCTCCGGCCTGGCAGCTGCCGTCTTAACTTTTACATTAACGGTCAGTTCGGCCATTCCCGATGAATTCTCCGTGGTGGAGGGACAGGGTTTTGCCATCAACAGCGGACTGCCGATTTCCACCGTCTCAGTAGACGGCCTGGATCGCAAGGCCGGCGACAGTTATCAAGTGGACGTCAAACTCATGGGCGTCTTGCCGGTCAAACAGGTCAATGTAGACGTCGTGGAACAGACCATGGTGGTTCCCTGCGGAACGCCTTTCGGCATCAAGATGTTTACCGAAGGGGTTGTAGTGGTCGGGATGTCGTCGGTCGACGCTGAGGGCGGTTCCATCAATCCAGCCAAAGAAGCCGGCATCCAGCAGGGCGATGTATTGATCTCCATCGACGGCAAAGAGTGCAACAGCAATCAGGACGTCTCCGACATCATCGAGCACTGCGACGGCAAAACATTGGATGTGGAACTCCAGCGCAAGAATATGACGTTTCATGTGGATTTGACGCCGGTCAAATCGGCCAGCGAGGGATGCTATAAATTAGGTGCATGGGTCCGGGATAGTTCGGCCGGCATCGGTACTCTGACCTTTTACGAGCCGAATTCCAAAGTTTTCGCTGGACTGGGGCACGCTATCTGTGATGTGGATACCGGCGAAATTCTTCCCCTCAGCTCTGGTGAGATCGTATCGGCCATTATTGGCGGCGTCCAACCGGGTAAAGTGGGCGCGCCGGGCGAATTGCGAGGTACCTTCAAAAACGTGTCCGATATGGGCGTCTTAGCCACCAACGGCGAGACCGGTGTGTACGGTATCCTGGATTCCCTCCCCTGCCAGAACGAGGCAGTGCCTGTGGCTATGCGTCAACAAGTACAGTCCGGCCCTGCTCAGATCATGACCACCATCGAAGGGGAAGAACCCAAAACTTATGACATCGAAATCGAAAAAATCAATTTTGACGAAGACAGTCCCACCCGCAATATGATCGTTCACATCACCGATCCGGAACTTTTGGAGAAAACAGGCGGCATCGTCCAAGGGATGAGCGGCAGTCCCATCCTGCAGAACGGGCAATTGGTAGGCGCTGTCACCCATGTATTTGTCAACGATCCCACCAGAGGATACGGGATCTTCGCTGAAAATATGCTGGAAACCGCCTCGGGTGTACAGAATGAAATGGAAAAAGAAGCGGCTTAAGCTTGTATTTACTGGAAACAAATTGGAAATGGATTTTCCCTCTTTAGTGTAACCAAAAGGTAGGTAAAAAACAAAAACCGACTAGAAATTGAGCATTTTGTATAATCATGATGCTCAATTTTTGTACTTAAAATCATAGATCCAAAACGAACTGGAAATTTTTTATATTTTTTACAGAAAAAAGTGGCGTTGAAAGTATTGCTAAAATTGGTATTATATGGTAAACTTGGAATCACAGAAAAGCACAACGGAGGGGTTATAAAATGGAAAAAGGATTAAAAGTTTTACTTGCTGACGATTCACCTGAATTCGGCCAAGAATGTGCCCATGTCTTCCAAAACCATGGGATCGACACCGTCACTTGTCCAAAAGACGGCATGAAGGTACTGGATACCATCTCATCCGCCAAACCGGATGTAGTTTTGCTGGATGTATTCATGCCTCATCTGGATGCCATCGGCGTCATCAAAGCCGCTGGACAAAAACCGCTTTCCAAAAAGCCGCAATTTCTTACTATGTCCAGCTTCGACAGCCCTCGTCTGGAACACGAGGTCATGAACTCGGGCGCTTCTTATTTCTTCCTCAAGCCCGTCGACATGGACCATCTGGCCGACCGGATCTTAACCATGTGCAGTACCGTGCCATCCAGTATGTCCTCCGCGATCTCCCGCCAATCGGCCGCTCAGGAACCTGATCTGGAGGTATTGGTTACCGATATTATCCATCAGATCGGCGTCCCCGCCCACATTAAAGGATATCATTACTTAAGGGATGCTATTATGTTGTCGGTCAACAACAGCGAAATTATCAATGCTGTGACCAAACAGTTGTATCCCACCATCGCCAAACGTTATTCTACTACGCCGTCCCGCGTGGAACGCGCTATCCGTCATGCCATCGAAGTTGCATGGGATCGCGGCGATGTGGATACCCTGAATTCCTACTTCGGTTATACCATCCACAATGGCCGCGGTAAGCCCACCAATTCGGAATTTATCGCTATGATTGCCGATAAACTTCGCCTTCGTCTCAAGGTCGCCAATTGACTTTGGTTTGTTTCTGCCTTCCTCCCCTGTTTCCCCCATCCAGGGCACCATAAAAGGACGCTTTTCCCGATCCAGGAAAAGCGTCCTTTATTTTTTGCCCGTCAGCTGCCGGCCCTATCCTATTGTGTTTGAATGGCGCTTAAATTCACTGCCCCTCCGCCTTAAGCTCTTCCAAAGCCGCACGTACTGCAGCAATTACAAAGGCGGAAAATGTGCAGTCTTTTCCTTTAATAGCTTTTTCTATGCTTTCTATTACATCGTTTGGAAAACGGATGGTCTTATTGGTTGTAGGTGGGATGGAAGGGATTTTAAAATTAGACACGCAATCGCCTCGCAATACAAATGTACTACATACAGTGTATGACAAATACATCTCAATGTATGCATTGCAAACGACTTGCATTCGAACTATACTATTTAGTGAGGTGATTGATTTGTTTTGTGAAAATTGTTTTTGTATCTACTGGGTAGCAGGAAGATGCTCTTTGGATGAGGTTGCGCTGGATATCCAAGGTACATGCCAGCAGTGTATTTATGTGGATCTGGAAGAGGAGGTGTTGAAACAGTATCGGGAAAAATTTTTAGAGCGTTACAACCAAGAGCTATGATTGATCCAAAATAAAGTGCAAAAAACGCATCCCAAAATTGAGATGCGTTTTTTGCTGTCGTTATGTTTTATTTGTTAGTAGAATTGTTCATCTTCATCCAGATGAAGATACCGGAGGAAACTGCCACAGCAATCCAAAAAAGCAGGTGAATGGATGCTCCAGAAATCGGGAATCCAAATAGATTGACAAATCCCTCTTGGGTAAATATGCGGCTTCCCGATAAAATCTGGGGGAAAAGATAAGGATTAAGCCACTGCGGCATTTCATTTCGTCCAATGGCCGGGAAAAACACCAATAATATAAACAATAAAACCACCGGCAATGTCTTTTTGATCCAGCTACACAAAGCACAGATAAAGAGCATTAAAACCACCGTGCTGATCACTCGGACGACAGCGCTCCAGATACATGCCTGCTGAAGTGTTAAAGGATACACACAATTGCCGAATGCCGGTAGACTCTGTAAAGCTGCATCTCTCATCGGCAGATCATAACGCGTCATGATACATACCATATCCACTGTTTGCGATACCAACGCTGAAACAAAGGATAATCCTAAGATATAAACAATTTTGATACGGTATAGTGTGTTCCTTTTATAGCTGGAATCCACCAAATCAGCCATGCCAGTTTCGTGCTCTTTGAGAAAATAGGGAATACATACCGCCATCAAAAAGAGAAGCAGGAGATAATCCACATTTCCGTCCCCGATCAGTTTCTTCCAACCGATATCGTAGTACAGTGGAAAATCATTTTGGAATTGCTGGAGCTGTTTGTCCGCCAGACGGGATTCATAAATATCCCCTGTCGTCTCAGTCATCTCTAATAGCTGAGAATGCTGCGCCTCCTTCTCCAGCAAAAAGAGATACCGCTGATAAATTTGATCAAAGGCCGATTGTTCTTCAATCGCCTTCCGATAGGCGGCACGATGGGCCTCGTACTCCTCTTGCGTTATTTTGCCGCTGATATAATCGTCACGAATCTGTTCATCCTGGGCAATGATCTGATCCCGGCGCGCTTTCTCTGATTCAATATACTGGCGATTTTGTTCTGTAAGAGGACCCTCCACTTGCTGGATCAACGTTTCATAGATCTGTTGACTCTCATCCGGTGCGGACAAAAAATAGGAAAAGGTTATCTTCCCACCCAAAAATAAGAGGATCAGGCAGAGCGTCACGATATGAAACAGCTTACGTCCTTCAAGCTGTATGAGCAGACGGTTGTTCACTGGTGCTCCCCTTCTTTCTTTCCCATCTACGGGGTATTCCACCACCTTGTCGAATGTAGATCCCATGAGTCACTATCAGCAATACCACAATCAACAATACCATAAAAGAAATCATCAGAGCCATTCGTGAAACGGGAAATCCTAAAACGTTGACATAATCATACTGTTCTAGATAATCGTTAAGCCGCATGACCATAGCAGGGTTAAAAATTTTCATGGTATTCTCATACCAAAAGCTGGTATAATTCTGCCCATCCGGAGGCGCCGGCATTTGATTGGTGATGATTTCAAAATAGAACCCAGCATCGGACCGCAGGGCTAATGCCGTCATCCCAGCCAGCCCTACAAAAGATCCTATGAGAGAAATGATGCTGCGTTTGGCCAAAATTCCAATCAAAATGGTGATTAAGAATAAGAAAACGATAAAAAGTAATTTGACTCCATACTGGAAGAAAATCATTTGCAAAATGCTCATGTTATAGGGACAATTCTGATAAAATCCCAGGCTTTGAACTGGAGCTGTAACATAAGACATATCACAGTTTGTCATCAACGTTACAATCATTAGGATGCGCAAAATAGCCAACGATAGGGCTGAGAACAATACTCCTGCCAAAATTTTGGCGAAATACAAGGTGCTGCGTCCACGATAAGAGGTATGTAAGATCGGGATAATACCATTTTCATAATCTCGGGCAAACACCGTACACAAAGCGAAAATACACAGCAGAAAGGCCGTCAAGTCAAAAAGATTCACTGGACGCATGACGCTATTGAATTCCAGATAGTTGGTCCAACCATAATAATTCATCATCAACTGTTCGCCACGGCCCGCGTATTGCCGGTAGATCATCTGATTATAACGGTAATCGTACTTTTGATCCGGATCGTTTTCCAGCTTGCGGATATTTTCCTGGGCCTGTGCCATGACACGCTGTCGGTTTTCCTCGCTTTTCAGTATGTTCTCCGCACGACTAAATGCCGATTCCAATACGTATTTGCTGTAGGTCTCTCCCCACTCGGTTACTTCTACCATTTCAGTGGGGATCCATTCATTGTCCCCAACACCGTCTGAGGCAACCGGCTGCTGTGTATCGGCGGTCGCATATTTTTTTAGAATGTTGTAGTTTTCCTCGGTAAGGGAGCCGCCGATGTGTTCATATAGCTGGTATTCTTCAGGTGTGTTTTTCATGTTGACATTGTAGTAGGTCGAGATGCCATAGATGCCGAACAATACCAAAAGTATCAACGCAATGGGCTGCATACAGATTTTGCGAAATTCGTATCCCGTTAAGCGGAGGAAGGATTTCATATCCCCACCTCCCCAAAGTAATAGATGTACAGATCGTCCAGGGTAGGAGTAATAAGGGCAGCTTCCGGACAAGGCTGTTCATCCGAGAGGATGCGCAATTTTAAAGTATCGCCTAAATTAGCGACATTGGAAATTTTATAGGAGAGAACTAATTTTTCATATTGTTCCTTGGTGGTCTCCACCGTCCAGACTTTTCCATGCATCTGTTCCACTTGCTGACCGGCGGCTAAGTTGCTGATCAATTTTCCCTCTTTCAGCAGAAGAATGTGATTGGCGACCTGCTCCACATCCGATACAATATGAGTAGCTAACAGGATAATTTTATCAATGGCCAATTCCGAAATGATATTTTTAAATCGGATTCTCTCTTTTGGATCCAAGCCAGCAGTAGGTTCGTCAAAGATCAGAATATCCGGACTCCCCAGAAGGGCCTGGGCAATGCCCAAACGTTGGCGCATGCCTCCGGAATACTGCCCGACCTTTCGTCCGGCATCCTTTGTGAGATTGACCATTTCCAATAATTCATCCACCTGTTTTAAGGCTTCTTTTCGATCCTCAATCCCTTTCAGAGCTGCAAAAAACAGCATCATATCCCGGCCGCTAAAGTTTTTGT
The DNA here is from genome assembly GCF_015140235.1 of Solibaculum mannosilyticum. Classification (GTDB taxonomy): domain Bacteria; phylum Bacillota; class Clostridia; order Oscillospirales; family Acutalibacteraceae; genus Solibaculum; species Solibaculum mannosilyticum. The sequence goes on from NZ_AP023321.1 coordinate 1,670,926, forward strand.
ACATCCCTACCGACTGCGGAAGATAGCCGATTCTTCTTCGGTATTCGGCCTTTAAAGAGGAAACCTCTTTATCATCCAGTGTCACCCGGCCTGCCGTCGGACGCAGAAGATTGACGATGATTTTGATAAGGGTGGATTTTCCCGCGCCGTTAGGACCCAATAATCCATAAATACCGCTTTCGAATACCGCGCTAAAGTCTTGTAAAGCTGTTTTGTTGCTATAGCGCTTGGTGACTTGCTGCACCTCTAATTTCATGCGCTCACACCCTTTCTCTTCGTGTACCTCTATGGTGTTATTCGTAATTGCTGAAGTCCGGCATCTCGTGAAGCTGGAGGTCACTGCCGTCCGTATTCACTGTGCAGAATACTGTCGAATCTCTTTTTAATAATACGATTTTATCCCAGTCGGAAAAGACCTTAATTGACATATATTCAAATCCCAAGTCCCCCAGCTGTACTAAAACGGTTGGATTCTCGCCATGGATGGTGCAGGACATAAGATCCCCCATCTCTTTGCTGGAATAGTAGATGGTATCGTCCTTGATGTTGTATAAATCCACATCGGTCTGCACCAGTTCCGGATTGCTGCCGTCCAAATTGGCGCGCATGAGATTGCCGGAACCAGAACCTTGTTTATAGTAAATCTTATCGCCATAAACGCTGATATTGATCACATTGGAGGGAATCAGCTGCTCTACCTCACCTGTCTCTACAGAGACGCGGATCAATTCACTGTCGTTCGCGGCATTAAAATTCAAGTCACCGGTGGGATCATCGGTAAGATCTTTTGCGACGTCGCTTTGGCTCAACCGCACAAGGTAAAGGTAACCGTCGTAATAAAATAGGTCGCCAACCCCTCCCTGCACCGGTTTTACTGTATTTTCAATGGCTAAAAGTTCTTCTTCATTTTCTATCGCCCGAACAACCAACCGGTTATCCCTCGTAAACACCGCCATTTTATCCTCAAAAAGATACGGCATGATATTCATCGATCCATAATTCCCTTTGGCTGCGGCCAAAACCTCCTTCTTGCCAGGGGTAAATTTTAATACCTCCGATTCAGTGGCAGTGATTACAGCACCTTGATTCGCCGCAATAGTTCTGGGTGCGCCTGCTGAATTATCCGATAAGAAGGCGGTGCAACTAACACGTAGGTGTTGACAGGTGGGGTCATTACAATTGCAAAAAATCTCCCCACTATTTAAATCCATGTAACTTACGGTTTCCACACCTATCCGATTAATAAAAAAAAGCTTATCCTCTACTTTAGCAAAGCTCCCATAGCCTGTATTATTTCCATTAATGCTGACTCCTTCCCCCATTTCAGCGGACACATCAATAGAGGCCCTTTTTTGGCAGGAGGTAAACAAAAGCACTATCATCGTCACCGCCAACAAAATCGCTGTCAGACGTTTCTTCATCAGGCTCAACTCCTTTTTTATAAAACAGGTGAAGCAAACGGGATGATTAAGACCTTTTATTATGTGTGAAAAATATTCACCAAACAATATACTACCATTCTACGGTTGTAGTACACACATAAGTTCCCATACTGCTAGTGTACCAGCTCATAGTATTTACAGCCATACTAATTCCTGGCGTGGAATTTGTGTAAAGAGCGCTACTACCTGCAATCTCTTTGCTACCACTGGAAGTATAGAGCGTACCTGAATGTTTGTAAGAGCCTCCACCAGGGGGGGTAATCCTAGAAGTGTAAAAAGTAGTGTAGTTTGGTGATGGAGCAGAAAGTGTTGAATTAAAGGTAACTGGACCATTATATTTAGTAACAGTTCTTGCTGCGGAACCCGTTACCGCTAACGTCGCCACGACTGCCAGTGCAAATACCCCTGCTACGATTCTCTTTTTCATGCTACAAACTCCTTTCCACGGTTTTGCTCCACCTGTTTTATTTCTAATACTCTTATTTTCACTATTTCTTCATCACAATGGTGACCGGTTTACTGGCCATAGCATCATAAACTACATCTTCTGCTGATGGAATAATATGAGTTGGGATGGTAAGGGCATAGTAATTGTGGGTGCCCTCCTCAAATGCGGAGGAGTCCAGCTGAACTTCAATGCCCTGGTCTTTTCCCGTACTGTTCCAGTCCAAATAAGTTTTGCCCCCAAAGGCAGGGATCGGTTCCCCATCCTGAAGAATTACCGTGCGATAACTCCCCTCATCTTTGGATAAAGCCAAATAAAAGGTATCCTCCGGCGTCCCCTCCATATAATATTCAAATTGGAACATGTCTGAAACCAGAGGAAGTTCATTTTTAAATATTCCATAGTGATAATAAAAGATATCCATTTGTTCTTCATCAGAAAAATAGATCTCTTCCGCGCGATATTCTACTTGTTCCAAAGAAACCGTGTCTAACTGTAGTTCTGGTACGGAGCTTTCCTCTTCTGCTTTTATGTAGATATGGTGAAAAGTTTCTATGCAAATAATTGGCTTATATGAGGATTGATCAAGCTGGTAGTCGTAATTAGATAAAAAGTGAACCATCAGGAGCGATGGTTGGTTAGTCGACGCTATTAGAGGCTGGTCGATGTAAAAAACAGGCCGGATGTTTGTGCTCTCAGGGCTTTCAAACTGATAGAGGGTGCGCTCTTCCTCTTCCTCATCCAGCCGGAAGGGCTGGATAACTCCGTTGATGGTAAAAAACACAGTAGTATTCACTGGAATATCACCGGTACGGGTAAAGCTGTAGCGGAGTTTCAATGGGGTTCCGTCATATGAAACAATGGAATTAGATTCTAAAATGTCCTCTCCATTAATGGAAATCGGCTTAAGATAACATACATGCTTCATAAAGGTAGGGTCTACTTCAGATGATTCTCCTTCTCTTGCCGATGAGGCCCACTCATAGCGCCCTTGGCTGGAAGCCTGAGCGGTGGTATGATCGTCTTTCTGGCATCCGGAGGACAAAAGCGCTAGATTTAAAACCAGACAAAGGCTTAAGATTTTTATAATACGTTTCATGGGGACCTCCTTTTCCAGTATATAAAACAGGTGGAGCAGTATTTTTACTTTAGTTTACCGATGAATAAAGATCTACTTGTGAACAAGCATTCACAAATTTACTTACCAGGTTACCGTCGTAGTTCCTCCATAACTCCCTTGGCTGCTGGAGTACCATGCCATGTGATCCACAGCCTTGGTAATACCGGCAGTCGAATTACTATAGAATGGATTTGCACCGCCGATACCTTTCGTACCACTGGAGGTATAGATGGTCCCCTGATGATTATAACTTCCTCCCCAGTTGGTAGGAGTAATGCTGGATGTATAATAGGTAGTGTAGTTAGGCGCTGGTGCAGAAAGCGTTGAAGAAAAAGTGAATGGACCATCATAAGCAGTGCTCGTTCTTGCCGCGGAACCAGTTACTGCTAACGTTGCTACAACTGCCAATGCAAATACGCCTGTTACTTTTTTACCACATTTTGTTCTACTCATTTTATTCATATTTATCATATATAAAATTGTACTACCAATTAGCATCTTAGTCAATATTGTACTTTAAAAATTAAAATAATGTAACTATTTAAGATAATTATTACAATATTAAAACATTTTGTACTATAATTTTTTAAGCCTCTAATGGAAATTACAAATGTAAATTTACTACTATAGGAACAGTTCTTTAAAGAAATAAAAACATATAGCCCTAATATTACGTTTGTCTGAGGGATTCTCCTACAAGATTAGGGATAAGAAATGGCTATAGCATCAAAAATATTGCATAGATCTGGGTGAATGAGAAATAAAAAAAGCCGAGTCCAAAACGACAATGACGTTCGGGCTCAGCCTACTAATAAAACGATAAAAAATATCTGATACAAACGCGGATGGAAAAGCTCCAAATATAACACCGATGGTTCGCAAGTAGCATACCACAGGTTTGGATTTATATTACAAAGAAGATAGCACACTATAAACATGGAAACAAAATAAAAGGCACCCCACAAAAGTAAGGTGCGCGCCTTAGAAGCGGCAATTTGCCGCTGGATTTACGCTACAAAAAAATACCCAACTTTGACGCGGGTGCAAAACAATACGCACCCCACAAAGTGAGGTGCGCGTCTTGGGTGCGGCGACTCGCCGCTGGAGCGGGAAACGGGATTCGAACCCGCGACTTTCGGCTTGGGAAGCCGACGCTCTACCGCTGAACTACTCCCGCAAAGTGGTACTATTTTAACACAATCACTTTTAAAAATCAAGTATGAACCCCATAAAAATCCCATTAACCTTATTGTCTATTTCTGAAATTATATCTTGGTGTTTTTTAAGATAGCGAGTAATAACAAATAAACTATACATCTATTTTTGAAAAGAAATTTTAATATTATCTAAAAAATTGGAGCTATTTTGTTTCACTCCCTTATGTTCTACAAAATCCCCCTTGGCTTTTCTGCCAATATCGTTTATAATATATCTAAGAAGAGCAATCTATAAATATCTTTTGTTCCCTGTTTTAATTGAATACGTTGATTACTATGGACGTCAACTTTAGACATTCCGCATGGCTGTACCAAATGAAGTTATTTTTTCATGGTCTGTGGGTTCTACCGATGGACGGCCAATTTTTATGCTGTTCAGCAGTGCCCTGAGTGAATGGAATTTACTACTAAAGGTGGTGACTCTATGCAAAAAGTGCAGCCTTCCTTTTTCCTTTTAACAGCTATCTGCTTACTGATCGTATGTGTTGCATTCGGTGTTGGCGGTTGTCAGCGTTCTCCCTCTCTGTCAGAAGCTGCTCAAATCCGTACTTCTCAAACAATTGAAGTCTCCGCTGCTGATATAACAACTGACATTCAAAATCGTCTGAATATAACCGATATGGTTTCTGTCTCTCGTGAAAATCTGGCTTCGTATTTTAATATCTATGTAGATGATATTGAGGATTATTCTTTTTTAGTCAGTTCTTCTGAAAGTAAAGCCGATGAATTGGCCGTGTTTAAATCCTCTAATTCCGATTCAGTAGCTGAAATTAAAACCGCTGTCAGCAATCATATTTTATCGAAGGAAGATAGTTTTAAAAATTTAGACCCTGTAGAATACCAAAAGGTCAAAGATGCTGTACTGGTTGATTACGATCAATACGTTTTTCTAGCGGTATGTAACGATCCTGAAAGCGCCAGTAAAGCTTTTGAAGCCTATTTAAAATAAAGTATCCAAAAAGAGGTGCAGTCACTGCGACTGCACCTCTTTTTATTTTCCAAAGAATCTAAAATACTTTTAGTCCAGATATAGATGCATGGGATAGGACAGATACTCCACATCTTCCAACTTATCCACTGTGATATATCCGGCCGGCGCCCTGAGTATACTGGGAATACGATTGACAACAGTAGCACAAGTGTGCTCCACCGTAGCCGGTTTCTGGACAAAGAAGGTCGTGTCCGGCTCCCCGAGGATCTTCCAATCGCACATATCGCCGTCGTCAGGGCCATAGACCTTACCGATGCACTGAGTCTCGATGATCGGACCTTGGAAGGTCTCGGTTGTCACCACGGCGCTCATACCAATACAGTTGCCCTTAGGAATCGTCTCCCCTAATGTGGAGGAATAAAGATCTTTGTCATAGAAATACGGGACACACTTCTGACTCTGGCTCTTGATGGTCCATCCCATCTTATTGCACAACGATTCATTGGAGTTCCACACATAGGCTGGCTCCAACGTGGTGGGATGAGCGATCTTCTCTTCAAATTCCTCCGGAGTCAGGCCGACGCCATGAGCTTGGGCCAATGCCAGACCGTAATCTTCTACGTTGTAGCTGACTGCGCCTTCGATCTTATCAATGCGATGGCATCCCCCTGCTACACAGCTGATCATGTTGATCCAATAGATATCCTGCATGCCGGAGCCGACGATGGTACAATTGTTTTCTTTTGCCAGCTTGTCCAATTTGTTGGTGATACCGGCAGACGTCGTCCAGGGATAGATGGCTTCCTCACAGGTGGTCACGATATTAATGCCTCGTTTGGCACAGCGTTCAAAATGAGGATACACGTCATCCATAAAGCTAAATAGGGTTAAAATCGCGATATCCGGATCGCATTCATCCAACACCGCATCGGCATCGCTGCGGATGGTCACGCCCAGCTGACGGCCTAATCCTGCCCAATCGCCTACGTCCATTCCCACGACATCGGGATTGACGTCGATGGCGCCTACAATGTCAGCACCCTTTTCGTACAAATAACGCAAGGTGTATTTGCTCATTTTACCGCAGCCGTACTGCACCACTCGAATTCTCTCTGCGTTCATGGAACCAACCTCATTTCTTTTCAATTTAGACGTCTGAGAAGGAATTCCTTTCCAGCTGTCAACTTTAGTATAAAGGTTATAGCGGCTATAAGGTCAAGAATTTTTTGTCAAAAAAATCACAATCTTTTTTCGTGAAATTTGACCGGAACTTGCAGACGTAAAAACATCCCCCGTTGCTGCCGTTCCACCATCGGGATCTCCGCGATGGCCTCGCACAAATAGTCCCCACAAACTTGATACCCCTGGTTGTTAATATACCCCATAAGCCGCTGTACATATTCCTTTTCCTTATAAAAATTATCGCAGTAGATGCAGAGATAGTTGCCGGCCGGCACGGTTTCCATATGAGTTTCGGGTACAAACTCCTGATCCACGAAGACAAATACCTCTGTAGAATAGAAATCCCCTTTTAATAGACGATCCCGCCGTAGGATGGTGCCGGCGTTACAGAAATAAATCTGTGGCAGACGGTCGGCCATCAGCCTCTCCCGCAGTTGACGCAGCATCTCTTCATACGTCTCCAGGTCATGATCGTAAAAATTGATGCCGGCGTCGATGCGGTACATCTGGCGTTTTCCGATGTATTCCATCAAAATGGAGCCGTCGGGAGGCGCGCTGCGGTATCGCTCAAAGCTCTCCACCGTCCGCTCGATGGCGCGGCGCTGGAACTTTAAATCACGGATCTCCTCGTCGATCTGACGCTGCTTTTGCCGCAAAGCCTTTTCAATGTAGTCCAGATCCTGGCTGTCCAGCTGATGCTTGATGTCCTTGAGGCTAATACCCAAGGATTTCATATACTGAATGATGTCCAATACCGCGCTTTGACGGATATTGTAGTACCGATATCGGTTATCCTCCCCCCGATAAACAGGGGATAGCAGTCCCATTTTATCGTAAAATCGCAGCGTCTGCTGAGAAACACCGTTTAACTTTGCCATTTGTCCGATGGTCAGCCATTCCATATGTCGTCACCTCACCTCTGTAGTCAATCGGTCACAAGCATTATAACAACCATAATGTTTTTTGAAAAGATTATTCATAAAATTCCCGGTTTTTCGCATAATGCGGCAAAACAAAAAGCCAAGGAGTGTTCGTCTCTCCTTGGCTTTTATTGTTCAGCTTAAGTCAGGATGGGAGCTCGGTAGCCTTTGTTTTCTTCTGCGACCAGACCAGAAGAAATATTCCCAACGCGGTCAGTATCATCTGGACAGCCGGCACGCTGATCCAAACCCCGTCTACTCCTAAAATGGACGGCAGCACCAGCAAGGCCATCAGGCACAACAAGATCGGTTCCCCATAAATGAGCAGGCAGGCAAACAGCGTACGCTTGACGGCGTAAAAATACGGGATGGTGATGCGTAAAAAGGCCACAAATACAAATCCCAGTAAAAAGATGGTGAGCACCCGTGCCACATCCTGTGTCAGCCCGTCCGAAACGCCAAATACCCCTGGAATCACGCCGCGCAGGCTGTACATGACGCCCATACTGACCACGGACAAAATGCCGCCTGTGACATAAGCCATTCTTCGAACTGTGTGCATATCCCGCTCTTGTCCAGCCCCATAAGCCTGGCTGATCAAAGGCTGACATCCATCTCCCACGCCCTGTAACAACAGTTGTACAATACATACCACGTAGCTCACGACCGCATAGCAGGCCACAGCGTGGTCCCCGCCGTACAAAAAGGCCGCTTTGTTGATGACGATAATCACCAAGTTGGGAGACAGCGTCAGGCCAAACGGGGACAAGCCTCCCAGTAGAATCCGATGGATCTCCCCTTTCGACGGCCGGTATCCCAAAAGACATTGCAGTTTCTTTTTCTTCCAAAGGAACAGCGCCCCGATTACTGCCGTCACGGCTTGACCAATGATGGTGGCTACCGCCGCACCCGTCATACCGTAGCTTAACACCATGACAAACAGCCAATCCAACACTACATTGGTCAGAAATCCCGCTACCATGGAACACATCGCGATTACCGATCCATTGTAATTGCGGATGAGAGGGGTTAAGCCTGTTCCCAGAATCTGAAATGCTGCTCCTATTGCGATCACTTGTGTGTACTGTTCGGCCAAGCCAAGGAGTTCTCCTCCAGCCCCAAACCACTGGAGAAGAATGGGGAATCCCAGCAGCAACAAGACGGTTATTGCAATACAGGATATCCCAATGAGCACAAGCGTATTGCTTAAATAGTGCTTTTGGCCTTCCTCATTCTTCTGGCCGATGCAAATGGCCACGGCGATAGCTCCACCCATACCGATTCCCGTGCCCACAGCCTGAATGAAAGCCGTGATGGGATACGCCACGTTGATGGCTGCCAATCCCATGTCCCCCAGCTTTTGCCCAATGAAAAAACCGTCTACAATGGCGTATATCCCCGAAAAGGCAAACGCCAACATGGCAGGAAAAACATTGGCAAAAAATTTCCTCTGAATGCTCAAATCCTCATCATCCCCTTTTGATAGCCGTTGGAAGATCACTTGTTTTAGCTTTCGCCTTCCACTGATTTTACCGGAATTCATTCTTAACGGCATTTTAATGCATATAGTACGAATTCATACTATATGTGCGTAACTAAAACTTACCACACAAAAAAAAGTATGTCAAGTCCGATTCGGACCAGGTAAAAAATTTCTATTTTATTTTTCCGGAATTTTCTTTTTATGTTTAGCCGATGGCTGGCAAGACTACTGATGAGGTGATCAAACATGCCTGAACCTTTGTTGCCGATCAACACGATGTTAGGTCTGAGAGCGCTGGAGGCTGAGGAAACCGATGTCTCTAGTTTTGTACTTTCGTTGCCTGAGCCGGTGCGGCAAGAGTTGCGCCAGTACGCTGGGCAAATTCACTCGGAAAAAGACCTCCATGAAGTTGCCGGGCAGCTTATGGAAGCCCATCGCTTTCACGAACGCGGCTGAGGTAAAAATCCTCAAATGGGTATCCAACTATTTTCTCGGCGCGATTTAAACCATCCTACTTTTTTCGGATAATGGTACCACAACTACAAAACCTTTACGAGCTCGCTTTGAGGTGATCAATGATGAATCAAAACACATGTGATTTAAACAAACTTCTTCAACAAGATCAAAATGCCAATCAGTTTTTCTGCTCCCTGCCCGAATACGTCCAAGAGACCATCCGGGAACGGGGACAAAATATCCATTGCGCCGATGACCTCCATCGGTATGCGGAAAACCTGCTGGAATGCATCTGACCGTCCACCGATGTAAAAATAAAAAGAGAGACGTCCAAAGGATTTTTCCTCTGGGCGTCTCTCTTTTTGGTGGTTATGAATATGTCGCTTGCCATTGTGGCTGAGGCAGGAATACAGCTCCTGATTTCATATTTTATCACAGCCTATATTAAAATGGTAAAAAAATTCCCTGGATAAAATTAGGATACTGTAATTTTCGACGTCCAATATACATGAAATTTCCAGCCAAAAACAAAGCCGTCGGAAAAGGCAATAGACTTTCCCGACGGCTTCCTCATAAGCTTTATTACAAATGTTACAAGGCAGGAGTTACTTACTGAACGTTGTACATGATTTTTGAAATAATGTCAAAAATCTCATCGTGACAACCGCCGCAGCCGGTGGAACATCCAGTTTGCTTCTGTACATCTGCAAAAGCATGTTCTACATCTTCCATACGGCCGGAATTGTGCAAAACCCGTTCAATATCCAAAAGCGAAACTTGTTTGCATTTGCAAATCATTTTGTTTTCTGAGACCATTTTAAATTCCTCCCTAGCCCATATTACCAAATATGAAATGGACGTCCTACTGTAGAACCCTGATCGTTCAATTGTCCTTATGGTATTGGTTCAAAAAACAAGTGCTTTTTCATGGGTTCTAGTTTAAAAAAATAATAGCACAAATTCCCCTCCAGGTCAAGCAAGCTTTCCCTTCCCTTGCCGGTAAAAACCACCCGGAGGAATCTTTCAATCCGCCTTGACAGACGGCCTTTCATCGTGGATAATAAAATCATAATCGTATATTTTTTCACTCTCTTAAGCCAAAGCGGCTATTTTCTATAACATATCAGTCAGAGATAGGGCGGTGTTTTCATGGTAACCGAATGTTGGGCCATTATTATTGTGATTTTTTGTATTTCCTTTATCTTCTTGCGGTCAGGCCGCGGCGCTTATGCCCTCAGCGTTCTCCCTTTGGCTATCTTCCCCGCCTTCCATCTGATGGGACGCGTGGTATCCCGCACCATTGCCGCCCACTCTTCTCTGAACCAGTCTCTTCTTCAAGTGGGAATCGATGTGTCTGGATTAGCCATTGCCTGTATCCTTATGGGGTTTGCATCGCAAAAAATTAACAATCGCCGCCAGCGGTTGGCTCTGCTGATCATCTCCGCCGGATTTACCCTCATTCTCTCTTGGATCTTATTGTTCGAGGTGCTGTGATATGATCAATCGGATGGACCGGGTCAAACGTTACGGTTTGGATCTTTCTGTGGATATCCACGGTATGCGCGCCTACGCCGCCCGATGTCTTTTGGTACAGCTTCTCCCTCTTGCCGCCCGGGACCGGGATGCAAAAGTGCTTATTGTTATACATGGTTTTCATTCAGGAACGGTGCTCCGGGATATGGTCCGCAAGGAGCTTAAGAGCCCTTTTATCAAGGAAAGACGTCCTGGAATGACCGATGGACAGACCATTCTTGTGCTAAATAAGAAAAAACAAGGTCCATATCTGTAAGATATTGACCAAGTGCACTAAGATGAATATTTTTTCAAAAAACCCTTGATTTTATTCGTATATGGCTGTATAATAACAACCAGTCAATACAGATTCATGCATTGCAATTTAAAAATCCTTTGGGAGGGTCTCTTATGAAAAAAGTTTCCAAATTGTTTGCGTTTTTGCTGGCAGGCGTTATGACCTTGAGCTTGGCAAGCTGCGGTAGCGATGATTCTTCTTCCGGCGCTGCCTCCAAGGCTTCTCAGGCTGCTGCCGGTTCCTCCGCTGCTGCTTCTGACAGCGAGAATCCTGAAGTTGCCCGTATCCAAAAGGCCGGCGTTTTGAAGGTCTCCACTGAGGCTGGTTTTGAGCCTTTTGAATATGTGGACGGCGACAAAGTTGTGGGCATCGACATGGATATCGCCCAGTACATGGCTGACAAATGGGGCGTCGAGCTGGAAGTTAAAGATATGAACTTCGACACCGCTTTGGCCGAGGTTGCCACCGGCAATTCCGATATGGCTCTGGCCGGTGTTTCCAAGACGGAAGAACGCGATCAGAATATGGATTTCTCTGATCCTTACTTCTCCTCCAATCAGGTTATCGTTGTTAAGGCTGATAACAATGATATCACAGGCAAAGCTGACCTGGAAGATAAAACCATTGGCGTCCAGAGCGGCACCACTGGCGATATCCTGGCTGTGGAAACCGTCGGTGATACAGACAAGATTAAGCGTTATGACAAATACGCAGTGGCTTTGCAGGATATGAAAAACGGCCAGATTGACTGCGTCATTATGGACTCTTATCCCGCTCAGAAGGCTTTGGCCCAAAATGAAGGTGAAATTAAGATCCTGGATGAAGCCATGGGTGCTGATGAATACTGTGTAGCGGTCAGTGAAGGCAATGCCGATCTCCAGAAGGCTGTCAATGAGGTCCTGAAGGAAATGAAGGACAGCGGCAAACTGGAAGAGATCTTTAACAATTACAAGTCCTCTTTGGAAGGCGACGAATAATGCTGTCTTAAGCAAAAACAATTTGATACTAGGTTGTTCAACAGCCGGCCTCCCTTTTTATGGCCGGCTGTTTTCCTAGGTTTTGGGTTAAAATGCAAAAAGGGTGGGGGCCCTTAAGATAAAATAAATATCATTATGTTGTGAGGAGGAACGATGGGATGCCGATTTTACCTGCAGCCCAGTCACTTTGGGATCAAATTTACCAAAATGTGTTTGCCGATGGCCGGTTTATGTCTTACATAAAAGGTCTGGGAGTCACACTACAAATCACGATTTGTGCATGTATCCTTGGCATTGTGATCGGTTTAATAGTCGCTATTATCAAAGTCAGTCGAGAAAGTTCAAAATCACCTATTTTAAAAGTTCTCAACAAAGTCTGCGATGTTTACCTCTCTATTTTCCGCGGTACCCCAGTTATGGTCCAATTGCTGATTTTCAGCCTTGTCATCTTTGGCAAAGCGCCGATTCCGAAAGAATGGGTCTGTGTAATAGCCTTCGGTATCAATTCCGGTGCTTATGTATCTGAAACAATCCGGGCTGGTATCTTGGCTGTAGACGTCGGACAAATGGAGGCTGGACGTTCTTTAGGCCTTACTACCATCACTACCTATCGTTATATTATCCTCCCCCAAGCTCTCAAAAACATTTTACCGGCTCTATGCAATGAATTTATCGCCCTACTGAAAGAAACCGCTATCGTCTCAACCATTGCTGTTGTGGACCTGACTAAGGCTGCCAATCAGATTCTTTCCCGCACCTTTAATGCTTTCGTCCCGTTGATTACAGCTGCTTTGTTCTACTGGGTTATTGTTACAATTATGAACTTCTTCATCAAGCGTCTGGAAAGGAGGCTGCGTCAAAGTGATAAACGTTAAAGATCTTCGCAAATCCTTTGGCGATCATGAAGTGCTGTGCGGTATCAATCAGCACATTGAAAAAGGCGAAAAAGTGGTTGTAGTCGGCCCTTCCGGCTCGGGTAAATCCACCTTTTTGCGTTGCCTCAATTTGCTGGAGACTCCTACTTCCGGTGAAATCTGGTTTGAAGGCAATTTGATCACTGATCCGAAAACCAACATCAATCAATTGCGCCAGAAGATGGGGATGGTATTCCAGCACTTCAATCTCTTCCCCCATCTCACTATCTTGGATAATATCACATTGGCCCCTATCAAATTAAAACTCCAGACACCCGATGAGGCAAAGGAAAACGGATTAAAGCTCTTAAAACGCGTTGGCCTTTCGGACAAGGCCGATACTTATCCGGCCCGCATCTCCGGAGGTCAGAAACAGCGTATCGCCATTGTGCGCTCCCTGGCTATGAACCCGGACGTCATGTTGTTTGACGAACCCACATCAGCCTTGGATCCGGAAATGGTCGGCGAAGTTCTGGAGGTCATGAAGGAGTTGGCCGAAGAGGGAATGACCATGGTGGTTGTCACCCACGAGATGGGGTTCGCCCGGGAAGTTGCCAACCGCGTCCTCTTTATGGATGAGGGAAATGTCGTGGAAGAAGCTCCTCCTCAGCAGTTTTTCCAGAATCCCCAGCATTCAAGATCCCAAGAGTTCCTTTCTAAAGTTTTATAAGTTCCCAAAAAAAGAGGTTCTTTCCGACTGAGAAAGAACCTCTTTTTTGTCATCTATTTAATTATGCTTCTCCACAGAAGGATGCTATGTGGAGTGGGATATATCGGTATCGTCCAGTGGAAACATCCCTCCGGCTTTCAAACAGCGTAATGCCATCAGCCGGTATGGTTAAAGGATCTAATTTTGGCAAATCGGTTGACCAATCGGCATCCCGAGCCATCGTGATATGGGGACGGTACGGTTTTGTATCCTTTTTAAACTCCTGCCTCTCTAAACAGTCTTCCAGTTGACCTTGTACATCCAGCAGGGCTTTGCACGGCTCAAGGCCCAGCCAGAGCACTTCTCCTCCCCTTCCCTTAGCAAAGCTGCCGGGAGAAGCGGTGCACAAGGAAAACGGTGCGCATGTCGCAGCTGCTTGATCAGCTGCTTTTTTTGCCTTCATAAGCTGGGAAGGCGGCGTTTCTCCCAGGAAATGAAGGGTTAGATGAAGGGTATCCCGACGTACAAATCGTCCTGTTGTCCCTATACTGCGCAAATCAGACTGATACCGCATCAGGGCGCTTTTGATCTCCTCAGGGAAATCGATGGCATAAAACAGTCTCATACTTCGCAATCGGCTGCCGCCCGATCAATCGTCACTTGATGGACAAAATCCTTGACCGCGACATGATCCGGATGGTTCTGGTAAACAGCCAGGGCCTCTTTGGACTCCAATTCCGATACCAGTACAACGTCAAACTTACCTCCCGGCATGACAAAGTTCACTTCGGCTTTGGTCAATCCCGGAACCACTCCCACCAGTGCTTCCAGCTTCTCCTTAATGGTCTGGGCTGCCTCTTCTTTTGTCATCCCATTGACTTCATCGGCCAATTTCCAAAATACAATATGTCTTACCATTTTAACCTCTCCTTTGTTTTTTGTAAGGTTTTGTTTTCCCTTATTTACTCGCCTTTTTCTCAGCCGTATTTTCCTCTGGCTTTTGGCTGTACATAAGGTCATAATACTCATGTACCATCCGTGCCGCAGAAAAACGATCGGTCGCCATAGAGATGGAAGCGCGCATCATTTTAGCCCATTTTTCCTTGTCCTCATAGTAAGTGGGGATGACCTCGGTGAGCAGTACCTTGTACAGAGACTCCCGATCCAATTCGTCCTGATCTTCCCCTTCGTAACCGTCGCCGATCTGCCAGCCATTGGCACCGTGTTCGCAGCCTTCCGGCCACCACCCGTCCAGCACGCTCAGATTGAGAACGCCGTTCATGGCCGCCTTCATGCCGGAAGTGCCTGATGCTTCCATGGGACGTCTGGGATTGTTGAGCCATACGTCGCATCCTCGGGTGAGAAGCGCGCCCACTGTCATATCATAGTCCTGGACAAAGACGATGGATTCCGGATACTTTTGGGACATGGCATAGTATTCGGCCACAATATCTTTGCCGGTAAGGTCGTTGGGATGGGCTTTGCCGGAGAAAATGATTTGGAGTTTCCCCTCCTTCAGCAGAGGTTCCACCACCTCCATACGGCCAAAAATCAAGTTTCCACGTTTATATGGCGCCGCCCTTCGGGCAAAACCGATGGTCAGGACGTCTTCCTTGAGACGAACACCATTCCGCCGCTCAATTTCATCGATCATTTTTCTCTTGGCTTCCCCGTGAGCGGCCATCAGGTCCCCTTCTTCCCGATACGCACTGTACACCTGAGCATCCTGCCACGTCCCATTGTGAACGCCGTTGGTAATGGCTAAAATGGGAGCGGCGTCCTCCACCTTTGCCCACATTTTCCGCGCTGTCTCACCGTGCAGCTGCGCGACGCCATTGGCCATATAGCTCATGCGCAGGCTGGCCACCGTCATATTAAACGGATCGCCTCCCAAGTCTATGATATCTTCTTTGTCCAGCCCATTATATGCCCCCATGTACTGGAGCAGGTCATGGGAGTGAACTTCATTTCCAGCTTCCACAGGGGTATGGGTGGTAAATACGATGGAGCGGCGCACCGATTCCCTGGCCTCTTGGAAGGTAATACCGTCCTTTTCCATCTCCCGGCGGATGAGCTCCAAGCCGGCAAAAGCGGGATGACTGTCGTTGAAATGATAGAGATCGGGTTTCATATGCAGGGCCTCCAGAGCGCGGATACCGCCGATTCCCAAGATCATCTCCTGAGCGATGCGTTCCTCATTGAACCAGCCGTAAAGCTGGCCGGTGAGGAGGCTGTCGTTGTTATCGGGAAGGTTGGTATCCAACAGGTAAAGAGGCACATTTCCAAAGCAGTCGCACAGCCATACTTTGGCCCGCACTTCCCGGCCGCGGATTTCCACCGACACCTCCACTCCGGTATCCTTTAAGAAATCATACCGGTATTCCGGGAAGCAATCCATGGGACGGCCGTTTTCATGGATCACCTGGCGATCATACCCCTGGCGCCACAGGATCCCGACGCCCACCATAGGCATTTCCAAATCATGGGCCGCTTTTAGAATATCTCCTGCCAGGATACCCAGCCCGCCGGAATAAATTTTAAAGGATGGGTCTAAACCATACTCCATGCAGAAATAGGCGCACAACGGCTTTTTACTCATCTCATTTCCTCCTTCGACTCCAATAAAACAAATCCAAATTTCTGGAGTTCTCCACTTTTATCTTGCCCTTCTAAGCTGAAACCATCACTGGCTATCACCTCAAAGGACCTTATCCCCTTTAAGCTGCCATCAAAAATCTTAGAGAAATCCACTTGTCTCGTTTCAGCCCCTCGGTTGACAACTGCCGCCAACGCTTTCCCCTCTTTTTGATAGTAAAGTACAGTCAGCTCTCCATCCCGGTCCAGCGTATCCCAGTCAAAGGCATCCTTATCCTGTATCCAAGAACCGTATCGACGACGCAAATCAATGATCTCGGTCATCCACCGGACGCGCTCCTCGATGCCAGGATTTAACCAGTCAAACCGGACCCTGTCGAAAAAAGCCAGTTTGCCATACATGGGATGATCGGGCGGCAACACAAAGCGTCCTGTTTCATCGTTGCAAAGCCCTAGGTTCATGGGCTGAATTTCTCCCAATTCCTGTCCATTGTTGATGAGCAGGACATTATTGGGCAGCAATGATAACATACGAAAAATAGCCTTTGCCTGCCCCTCCCCGCCGGCCATAAGAGGGGCACGGGGAGTATCGGCCATCTCGACGGCTGCGGTCACCGGCAGTACTGACTGAAGTCCTTTTGCAACACGATGGTTTACACGGTTGGACGGCGTATTTTTCCAAATCTCCCACAAGTCCCCGGTGATAAAATGATTGCCGTCCTGAGCCGCACGGGGGGCATTCTCCGGGGAAAATTCCTCCGACCACAGCAGGAAATCCGGTTTGCACGCCTTGATCCGGCGGACAATTTCCCGATAAAGGGGAGCCGGCAACGCATGTCCCATATCGATGCGCGCCCCATCCAGTCCATATCGGGTGATATAATGGGGAATGACGCCGGCAATGGTATCCCAAAGCTGGCGGTTGGGATTCCCTCCCTCAAACACGCTGCATTTTACCCCGTCCTGCGCCAGAAAAGGCGGCAGTTCCTGAGCCGGTAAATTGCGTTGCGCCGCCGGGCTGGGATCAAAATAAAACTTTAAATAGGTAATGTCGGTCCAGGGAGGCTGCGGATCGTTGATGGTATCGGCAAACCCGGTGAGGGTACAAATCCCCAACCGGTCAATGCATACATCTAAAACGCCTTTCCCCTGCTGATCGGCCTCTTCCACTATCCGGCGCCACTGCTGCTCCTCAGGCGGCTCTACAAAGCACTCGATAAACTTTGCCATGTCCGGAGACTGGTAAAGGGCATCCACATTGTCTGCGCTCACCACTTGATGTCCCGCCCCCGGAATACCCGGCGCTTGTAGCTCGTCCCGATCATCCGCCTTGATCCAGTAAAACCAATCGGGATGCTCCCGGATCATCACATTATCCCTGGCCGCGGTACGAAATACAAAGTCCAACGCCACCCGCATTCCCAGGCGATGGCACGCCTCCACAAAAGCGGCAAACTGTTCTTCCGGCGTAATCTGCGGGATCAATCGGTCTCCCAGCTCCGGATCTAAGGATAAAATATCCTGGATGCAGTAGGGGCTGGGAAGCTCTCCCTTGCCGAAGGCATGGCTGGATAAAAAAATGGGCAGAAGATAGACAAGATCCACGCCCATCTGCTTGAGCCTCGGCAAAAGGGCGATACACTTGAGCAAAGTGCCGCTTTCCAACTCCCCATCGCTTGTGTGGTTCCACGCAGTGAAAGCCCGGGGCATCATGGAATACATGACGCTCCCCTCTACAGAAGCTTCTGCTTGCCTTTTGGGATCCTGCAAAATCTTCTTCAAACAGTCACTGTAGTAGCGTCTGGGATCCACGATCACTTCACCGGGACGGTTTTCATCTTTTCGGCAGGACGTGGACAAATAATTCCACCAGGCTGGGATATAATACTCTTCTCCCTGCTGGATCTTGTCCACCGCTCTTTGTATGGTCTCAAGCGGAGTCACTGGTCCGCCTCGCTTTCTCTCAAAGAATAATTTTCAGGTACCATTTATTATAAGCCTTCCCATGCCGTTTGACAACCGCTTTTCCCTGCCGATTGACACCGTCCCTCAACCTTGGTAAAATAAAAGAAAACAATCGGGTAAAGGAGGCTTTTTTCTATGAGTTCAATTGTTGTCAAGGATATCACCCGCCAGGAGGCGGAGGAGCGGGGCATTTTTAAGTGGAGTACTTGGGGATGCGGCGTCTCCACCTTCGATTGGAGTTATGACGAATCGGAAACCGCTTATCTCCTGGAGGGCGAAGTGGAAGTCACAGCCAATGGGGAAACGGTACGGTTCGGCGCCGGTCAGTTGGTTTACTTCCCCGCCGGCCTGGACTGCGTTTGGTCGGTGAAAAAGCCTGTGCGCAAGCATTATAAATTCGGTCTTCCTCAAGAATAACCTTCCCTGCGGCCATTTGTGACGACGAAAGGCGGTGTTTGCAGTGGAACACGATGCTCTTACAGCCGGCGTCTCTCCCGGCGGTTTGATCGACTATCACCAGATTTTACTGCTTATCTGTTACATGCTCCGTCATGTGGGACAGCCCATGGTGCAGGAGCATATCACCAGCATCATTTATGAAAATGGATTGGCCAACTTCTTTGAGGTCAATGCCGCCATCGGCGATCTGATGGAACGGGGCCATATCACTTCCTTCCAGGACACGGATACCGGAGATATTATGCTTTGTGTGACGGAGTCCGGCCGGAAAGTGGCGTCCACATTGGAAAGCGATCTGCCTTTGTCAGTGCGGGAACGGGCCGTGACGGCGGCGGTACAGCTTTTGGCACGGCGCAATATCGAACGCCAGAATCAGGTGGATATCGTCACAAGGGAAAACGGCGTGGCGGTTACCTGCCATGTATCTGACGGAAAACAAGATCTGATGACCCTCACCCTCTTGGTGGGGGACCGCATGCAGGCCGAGGCTGTCCGGGAACATTTTTTAAGCGATCCCACTCGCGTATACCAGGGGGTCCTCGCCCTCCAGACAGGGGATATGGACAGTTTTACCGATCTTCTTCGGCGGGACGGCCCTTCTTTCTGATGGTTCAAAACAAGGATGACAAAAGGCCGACGCCGGAAAATGGCGTTGGCCTTTTGTTGTTTGCGATAGGTCTATGTTTTTCTGTCACAAAGCCGCCATGTTCAAAAGAAGCAGTGAAATCACGCCCGGTGCACCGGCCAAACAGGCAAAACCCAGACTTAGTCCATTGACCGAAAGAGCCATACCGGTAAAGGAGCTGGTCAGATTGACGGCTATCATCAAGAGGATGCCTTGTGCGCAAGATTTGAAAAAGGCTCCCACTGGTTTACCGGTCCGCACCATGGCGGCTAAAATGATCAGTCCCCCGACTGCCAGTACCGATGCCGAAATAGCAAAACCTATCCCACCACATTTCCCTCCTTTGCATCCATGTGCATCTCATAAGGCTGGCAGGTGATGCCCTGTTCCCGGGCTTGCCGGTTGAGATACCGGTATCGGGCCTCCAGCGCCTCCATCTCATAGATGCACGCTTCCATCAGATCCTCATCGCTTTGAGCTGAAAAACGGGAATGAGCGGTCTGCATCATCTGGCAGACCAGTCGGATTTCTTCCAGCAGACGTTCCTTTTCCGGATCGACTTCCGGCAAAGATTCACGCTTTCTCCCAAAAAGGTTTCTAGCAATGTCTTTCATTCGTTCCATTCTGATCCCGCCTTTTCTATGTTATTGTATGCTTGTAGTTTCGTCGGATATGCCAAGCCCTATACAACATTTTGCGGGATGTTTGCGTGTATTTGGCCCTTCCGGTGAATATACTAGAATGAAGAGTTTGATAGAAACGAGGTGACTGATATGGGTGCGATCTTCTATACGGAACGGTTTTGCTCGATAGTCGGACATAACATCCCCCTCCTGAACCAGGACGGTAAAGGGGAGCTGCACTGTCTATGGCATCAGGAATGCGTCAAAAGGCGCGGCGGATGTCACAACCGTTGGATCTTTCCTCACGGCGCTCAGACAGAAGCCGTCCTTCCTTCTCAAGAGGGACACGACGCTTCGCCGGACCGATCTATGGTTTCTTCCCTGCGATAATGGTCAAAACGGCCCTGTGCTCTCTAATCTGAGAGACAGGGCCGTTTTTTTATCCAAAGAGATTAATTGTGTGTTTATCTACCAGTGTTCCCATTCCACCGGGCGGAATATACAGGATAGGCGGAGGATGGGAAACCTACTGTTTGGGGAAATCTCTTCCACCATTTGTCCTGTTCGCCGTTTGCGACAGCGGCAATCGGTTGCGATGCAGATGCTTCTGTCGGGACATCCTTTTGTTCGGATGGGGCTGGGACATGGTTCTTTCCAAATTTCACCTTCTCACAGACCGGTTGGAACGTATCTCCATCCCAAACGAACACATTGGCGTAATACCCTTCTTCTGCAAAATGGCCGTCGCCATTGTCGGGCATTTCGAGCGTCACCTGGAGCGATCTTTCCTGTCCGGCGGCCACAGTTTCAACTGTCTGGCCAGAGTAAACCATACGTCCATCGGCATTGTATACGGCCACCACCAGCATGCGGTTTTGATCCTCTGTAGATGTGTCCTGATATTGCAGCGTGGTAACCAATGTCTCGGCCGACAATGTATCTATGGCGTTGCCTTGACCGTCAGTAAATGTGAGAGGCGATTGAGGTTCTGTGGTCACAGCTTCCACTGTAGCGGCAAAGAGAGAAACACTGTAGTTTGCTTCTTCTCGATCGTTTTGATCCACCATAAGGCGGATGGTGTATTTCTGTGCCTCATCGCAGTCAAAGCTCAGATTCAGCTTGCGGTAGATGCGGCTACCTCCCGGATTGGACCATAAAGGTTCCTCCAGAACTGTATTCCCCGCCTGATCCATCACCTGGACGTAAGCGCCGGCACGGACGCCTGAAATATAGAAGCTTGCATCGTGCTGTCCCGCTGGGAGATCCATATCAAAAGCAATGCCGGTATTGTTCCACACGATATAGCGGATATTTTCACCAGTTTCAGTGGGAGCGCCGTTTTCCCAATTAAAATAGGGTGAATTGGGATTCCATTTGTCCATCTGTTCCTCAGTGAGATTCCCGCTGACAGCCGATGCCGCCCCGGCAAAAACAGATTCTTGACGATCGGCTTTGTAGATGATCTTATCCTTGTACCCTAAATAAGCCCAATCGTCGTATTTTTCATCGCTGAGATGGACGGTCGACTTCTCTTCTACCTTTTCAATGCCTGTCATTGATACCTTTTGCTCTTCAAATACGGCCCGAATGGTAAGGGAGTCAGAGGGCATTGTGAACGTAAGGGGGCTGACAGCTTTGCCGTCCAAATCCAGGGATCCCTTTACCACTTCCCAACGCTGTAACTGATAGCCATCCTCTGGGACGGCATTCAAAGTGACGATATTTCCTGTTTTATAGATGCCTGCACCTGTGACTGAGCCAGGTCCCTGAACCAGTACGGTGACGCCGGGTGCCTTGGTCTTTACTGCAACAGCCGACAATCCCACACTATAGTTTGCCGCTTGTTGATCGTCGCCCACCAGCAGACGAACTGTAAAGGTCTTCTCCTCTGTACAGAAGAAATCGAGGGTTACTTTCCGATATTGGCGTTGTTCGCCGGTGTTGTCCCAAAGGGATTGCCGGGCCACAATTTCACCCGAGGAATCTACAACGGCAAGGGTTGCATTGGCTCGGATGCCGGTGGCATAGAGGGTCACTTCATAGGCCCCTGTAGGCAATTCCAATGGAACCTCCAAGCCCTTTTTGGACCAGCCAAAGGTGGTCGATCCATTGTTCTCCGACTGAACCGGCGTGCCGTCGTCCCAAGTGAAGGAAACCGGCTGATTCGCGTTATTCTCGCCGGTGGAATAGGCTCCATCCATACTGGCAATCTGACCGATCATCGGGTTATCCTGGTCTTTCCGGACTGTTTGGATGCCATACGGCTGATTCAGTCCGTATTGTGTCCAATCGTCGTAATCGCTTAAGTAGACAGTGGTCCCTGCCGAGATCTCCTCTATCCGGGAGACGGCAGCTTCAGGCAGAGGTTCCCAGGAGGCGTAAAGGGTAATGTGTTTTGTCACTGCGTCGGACGCAAAATCCCACGGTATGGTGAGATCAATATCCTGGTACCATCCTCCAAAAGTATAGCCAAAACGGGTAGGGTCCTCCGGTTTTTCTAGAAGGCTGCCGTCTTCCACCTGCTGAACGTCTACGGCGCTCCCGCTGTTTGTTTCAAATGCGACGTTGTAGACAGCGATCCATTTGGCATACAGAATTATATCAGAGGTAACGGTATCCTGGTCAAAATCAAAGGCCTGCGTGCCGTCGGCATCTCGATACCATCCTAGGAATCGGTAGCCTTCCCGAATGGGATCGGAGGGTTTTGTCGCCTTTTCTCCCTCCTGCACCGATTGAGTAGGTACTTTGGTGCCTTCTGCACTGTCAAATGCTACACTGTAGGAATCGACCGTATGCAAAGTAGCGGCGGCAATGCCTACGCTGAAATCATGGCTTTGATCGTCTTGATCGGTTAAGAGCCGGACAGTGCACTTCTCCGGTACCTGCAATTCAAACTGTATGCTGACCTTTCGATATTGCCGATTCTCACTGTTAGGCAAAAGCTCCTGCTGAGCCAGGAGTCCTCCCTCTTCACCCAACACCTCGATGGTGGAACGGGAGCGGATTCCGGTCGTGTACAAGTCCACATCATAGGCTCCTCCCGGCATATTGAGCACAAGCTCAATGCCTTGCTGGCTCCAGACGATGTTCTGATTGTTGTCAGCTGAAGTATCCGGGGAACCGCTTGTCCAGCGGAAGCCAGGTGCATCGCCCGAAAGGGTTTCCTGTGTCCAGGTACCTCCCACATTCTTCAGACCGCCTCTAGCCAGGATAGGGGATTCCTCACTGGTACGGCGATTAATCTTATCGATAGCACTGAACTGAGCCCATTCGTCGTAGCGGGATGAGTCCAAATCCACTACAGTCCCTTGTTCCACTGGTGTAATGGACTCGATGGTGGCGCTCGCCTCTTTTGTATAATCTACAGGGGTACTCCCCATCTCGAAGATCAGTTCACCGCCGTTTACGATGTCTTCGTGATGGAACATAGTGCTCTTGTAAGGCTTGCCGTTTAACGTGATGGACTGGATGTATTTATTTTCTTCCGAGAGATTGTTGGCAATGACGGTAAACTGATTGCCATTGTCCATATGGATGGTGGTTTTGTCGTAATGAGGGCTGGTAAAATAATATAAGTTCTGCCCTGCGTTGGGGAAGAATCCGATGGAGGAGAAGATATACCAGGAGCTCATGGCGCCGGAATCATCGTTGCCGGGTTTGCCGTTGAGACTGAATTTGTTGCGCATCATCTCTACGCAGTCGGTGGTAAGATAGGGTTTAGAAGTATAGTTAAACAGGTAGGCCGATAAAAATGCCGGTTCATTGCCGATATCAACCCAGTTTTTCTCGATCCCCAGTTTGAGACGGTCGCAGAAGTTCTCCTCCCCGCCCATCTTCTCAATCAGTTGGGGGATGTCATGGGGGACAAAGAAAGAATATCCCCAGGAACTGGCCTCATAGAAAAATTCCACCCACGATCCGTGGCTCTTAGTGGGATCCGGGATGAGCTCATCGTCATATACCCAGGAACCGTCGGCTGCTTTGGGCCAGATGAATCCGGCATAGCCATTGTTGACAACATCCGGATTCCAGATGTTGGTCCAGCTGTTGCTGCGCTCCAGCCATTTCTCATAATTTTCTGTATCGCCGAATCCTTTGGCCATCTGGGCCGCCAGATAATCGTTGTATGCGTATTCCAGCTGGTAGGAACAACTCATGATCCGGGTAATGGTATCATCGCTGGGGATCCATCCCAGGGACTTGTAATTGGAATCTCCAGGGTTAGCAATGTTCCAACCCTGATAATCCAAACGGTAATCGGTGGCATTCTTTTGAATCACTTCATAGGCTTCGTTCCAGTCTACGCCCTCGATGCCTTTTACATAGGCGTCTACAATGACGTTGTCGATATCGTCGCCGCCCTGTTGGCCTATCATATCGTTGCCTCCGACGATGGAGTCACGGACATAGCCATTGACCTTCTGCCGGGTGATATAGCTGTTGACGGTCTTGGCTACCAAATCAGGGTTTGTGATGGTGTACAATGGATACAGTGTACGCCAAGTGTCCCATGTGGCAAAGTGGTCGTCCATCATATCGGCATCGCCGTATTTGGCAATGTCCCCGGTACGGTCACGGGGCATGAGATGCGCGTGATAGATGCTGGTATAAAAGATTTGTTTTTCCTCGTCGGAAACGTCGCCGCCGATGACGATTTTATTGAGCTCTTCATTCCATTGATCTTCTGTTTCAGCTTTGACGGCATCATAATCCCAGTCGGGGATTTCTCCCTCCAGCCATGTTTTGGCCTGATCGACGCTCTTAAAAGAAACACCCATCTTCATAAGGATCTCTTCATCGGACTGGGTGTCAAAGGTCAGATACGCGCCCATCCCCGCCAGACGATCGATGACGTCCACCGGGCCCATGCTGTTGACGCCGGGCTTGGGACCAGAGGCATCGTAAGTACCGGTGACTTTTGGGGTCTTATTGACAACAGCGTAGAAGTACAGGTCATGCTCCGGACCCCAACCGCCTGCATAATGGCCGGAACCGCTGATAATGGTATTCCCCTGTTCATCGGTGGAGACATCCACTTTGATATCTTCTGCATCGCCGTTGGCGATGTTATGGGCCATATCGATCACTAGGTTTGCATCGTCCGATTCGGGATAGGCAAACTTATAGATGGTAGAATGTTCCGCTGGCGTAAAGGAACAATCGATATCGTAATCGGTAAGTGTTACGCTGTATTCCGAGCAGGTGGGATTCTCATTTGCTTTCTCCGAATCATGGCCGTCCAACCGGGTGGAAAGTCCCACTTGAGGGGAGACCAGGAATTGTCCGTATTTGCCCACGCCGGTGCCGCTGACGTGGATCTGAGAAAAGCCACGGATTTTCCCATCGGCGCTATAACCGGTGCACTTATTTTGAGGATCGGTGTCCGGGCTTGGGTTGACGGATGCATTCGGGCGCTGCGGGCCGATGACGGTATTGCTGTATCCAGACGTCGATCCAATATTCATATTGATGTATTGGGTCAGATCCTCCTCTTGCTGCCCCGAAGGATCGGTAAATACCGCACGTATGGCGACGTCCCCAGACGGCATTGTGAAAGAAATCGGGTTGGCCGTTTCATCGGATAATTGAACGCTGCCTTTGACAACCTGCCATTCTTTAAATGTATAATTTTCTTCTGGAGCAGCAGTCAGAGTGACTTCGTCCCCTTTTATAAACTGGCCATCCCCTGTAACGCTTCCTCCTTTGGTAGCGCTCGTGGAAACGGTATGAGGACTTGGCTGTCCAGCCTTAACGGTAGCCGCTGCAAGAGCAATACTGGGCCAATCTGCATAGTTATCGGTTGCAATAATATCCACAGAAATTCTTTGCGCGATTTCGCTTTCGTAAGAGATGGTCACCATCTCAGGCAAGTGTGCCCAAGACCCACCCCCTTCATTGAGAGTAGATTTCCCAATTAAAGTATCGTTTTGATCCCGGACCTCCACCTTAGCGTTGCTGTTGTAGGTGGAGGTATAAAGAGCCAGATCCCATTGTCCGGCAGGGAGGTCAAAATCCAGGCGAATGCCTGTGCCCTCGATTCCGGTTTGGCCTACGCCGTTTTTGATAAAATAGCGGCTGCTGGCCGACTGGGTAGGCGTTCCATCCGACCATTCAAATTCCATGCGATAATTTTTGACGTCGGATTCACTGGCGGAACTCAATCCAGTTCCCTTGATGGCCGACGGCGTACCAATAATCGCTTCTCCACTGCTTTTACGGTTGATCGTTCCCGCACTGGTATGGCCAAAATGGGCCCAATCGGTGATCCCCTCTTCACTCAGATCCACGATAGCAGGGTTTTCTGCACTGGACGACAACGCTTCTACAGCGATGTCCACTGTAGCGCTTTCCCGCCCTTGAACGTAAGCCATGGGAAGCATCCCGATCACCATGACCATCGCCAAAAAGAAACTGGCGAACTTCTTCATTTTCACACAACACACCTCTTTTTCTATCATCAGAAATCATAAAAATACAAGCCTTCTTCTTATCATCTCTCTTCTATTTCTAAAATTAAAGAATTGATTCCTACTATTCCAATAAAACATCTAAATTATGGGCAGTTTTTTTGGAATAATCCAAATTTTATTTTATTCTTTTTAACCATTTAAATCAAGTATATTTATTATTTTGGAAATGAAAATACATTATAATCCTAAAAAGAAAGCCCGGACCATTTTGATCCGGGCTTTCTTTTTAACTACAAATTTTATTTTCGGCCAAATGAACTTACAGGTTGTCTACCACCAATTGTCCCATGGTGACGGTGTCCACCTTTTTCGTGCCTTCCGTATAGATATCCGGCGTGCGATATCCTTGATCAAGCACCTTGGCCACGGCAGCATCGATGGCATCGGCAGCTTCCATCTCATCCAAAGAGAACCGAAGCATCATGGCCACCGACAAGATGGTCGCCAACGGATTGGCAATACCCTGTCCAGCAATATCGGGGGCCGAACCATGGATGGGTTCATACAGGCCTCTCGTGCCATCGCCCAGGCTGGCCGACGCCAGCATCCCGATCGAGCCGCTGATCATGGACGCCTCATCCGACAGAATGTCTCCAAACATATTGGAAGTCACCACCACGTCAAACTGGCCGGGATTGCGCACCAGCTGCATCGCACAGTTGTCCACATACAGATGCGACAGCTCCACATCCTCATATTCCTTGGCCACGCGCAGGATCACTTCCCTCCACAAACGGGAGGATTCCAACACATTGGCTTTGTCCACCGAGCACAATTTATGGCCCCGTTTTCTGGCAAGATTAAAGGCCACCCGGGCGATGCGCTCTACCTCCGGCACCGTGTACATCTCTGTGTCAAAAGCAGCGGGTACCCCCTTGACCATCTTACGGCCCCGGTCGCCGAAATAGATACCGCCCGTCAGTTCGCGGACCATCATAATATCCAGCTCTTCCCCAATGATATCGCCTTTAAGAGGGGAAGCATCCCGCAGGGGTTTAAAGATACGAGCCGGACGCAAATTGGCGTACAGACCCATGCCGGCGCGGATCCCCAGCAATCCCGCCTCCGGACGGTTGTTGCCCGGCTGGGATTCCCATTTGGGGCCGCCTACCGCTCCCAACAATACGGCGTCAGCGGCATTGCACTTCTGGAGGGTTTCCTCCGGAAGCGGGACTCCAGTCTCATCGATGGCGATCCCGCCCAACAAGGCCTCGTCGTAGGTGACGGTAAACTGATGCTTTTCTGCGGCACGATTTAAAACCTTTACCGCTTCAGTCACGATTTCCGGACCAATTCCGTCGCCTCTCAGCAGCACGATGTTGTAATTTTTCATCCGTCTCACTCCATATCCACAAATATAAATAGAAAACGACCGTTCTTCTTATTCAGAAAAATGGTGCGCCTATCGACTAAAAAATAAAAACGCCCCTATCCACGCACATTCTCGCATGGATAGGGGCGCGGAATCCTCTTCCTCGCGGTACCACCCTATTTCAGCACACTGCTCCTTTTACAGCACAGATGCCCTCCTAGGCCAATAACGCGGCCAAAACGTCCTACCCTTCGGCAGGCGACTCCGGGATGAGCTATCCACAAACGCCTCGCCGCCGGCTCGCAGCATCCGCCGGCTCTCTTGAGACAAGGACGATGTCTTTTTCCCTTCACCGTCTTATTTCCCTATTCCCGATCGATATCTTTTATCAGATCGGGTTCTATTATAGCATCTCAGTGGGATTTGTCAACCGATCTCCTCATTCCACCTTCACAACGGCACTGCCATAGGCTGGTAAACAAAAATTCCCCTCAAGCTCAACCTCCTGGCCGGTCAACAGTTCCGTCCCTTTGACCCGGCGGTCGAGCTGGAAGTTTCCTTCCTGTCCCTCGGCATTGATAAAGATCAGAATGCTCTCCCCCTCCGCATTGCGGGAGAAGGCAAATTGCTTGTTGGTGAGGAATTCCTTTTGATAATCGCCTTCCCACAAGGCGGGATGATTCTTTTTCACCTCGGCCAATTTTTTAAGATGTTGGGTAAGACTGCACTCCTTTTGTGCTTCAAGCTCCAAACAAGGCCGTAAAACGCCGTCACCGTCTTTTTTGTCTCCGGGGATGCCCCATTCGCTGCCGTAATACACCGACGGGATCCCAGGCATGGTATACAGAAGCGTATAGGCCGCTTCCATCTGATCGGGACATTTTAGGGCGGTGGCAAATCGGGAGACGTCGTGGTTATCGGCAAAATTATAGAGATGCTTTCCGGTAAAAAGACACCAGGGCTGATTTCCAAACAGGCGCTCCAGAGAATGGGCGATCTCAAAGAGATTCTGATCGTTGAAGCTGGAGTAGAGACCTTTGTAGCACTCATAGTTCGTCACCGAATGAAGCATGTCGGGATCCAGCAGACGTTTCAAATTGTCGTTCATGTGCACCACTTCCCCTAACAGGAAGAAGCCGGATTTGACGCTCCGGCATCGGGCCGACAGCTCCTGCATAAAGGAAGGCTCCAGGCAGTAGGCCACATCCAAACGGATGCCGTCGATGTCAAACTCCCGGATCCAGCCTTCGGCCGAGTCCAGCAGATACCGCCTCACATCGGGATGTCCCAGGTTGAGTTTGACCAATTCCTGATGCCCTTCCCAGCAATCGTACCACAGTCCGTCGTGGAAAGCGTTGTCCCCGTCAAAATTCAGGAAAAACCAGTCCTTATAGGCCGAATCCCAACGTTTTTGCAGCACATCTACAAACGGTCCAAAATGCCGGCCGGTATGGTGAAATACGCCGTCCAGGACCACCCGGATTCCCTTGTTGTGCAGACGCTCCACCACCTCCCGGAAGCCCTGGTTGGTACCCAATCTCCTGTCAATCAGACGGTAATCGGCCGTATCATATCCGTGATGGTCGGATTCAAAAACAGGGCCGAGATACAGAGCGTCACAGCCCAAATCGTCGGCTATGTGGCCGGCCCAATCGGCCACCTTTTGGATTCTTTCCTGGGGAGAGGACATAAAATCATTGTCCATAGGCGCCCCGCAAAATCCCAACGGATAAATATGATAAAACACCGCTTTATCTGCCCAATTCATTGTGCATCACCTCAACAAAATAGATCACCATAGCTTTGGCCCTGTAGGACCGGTCTTATACAAAGTATAAAGAAGATTATCTTTTTTGCAACTCTTTTTTTGCCGGACATCTCTTCCGCCTTTCCCGTATTACTCTTTTCGGTGAAAGCACTTCACCACAGTGATCTGGTAAAAAATGTTAGAGCTTTGTAATCTTTTCTGCCGAAAGGTATCAGTTTAGATACTTTTTTGTAAAGAAATCAGGTGGATTTTCCCATTTCTCTTGCAGTATAATAATCTCACAGCAAGATCCCAACTTCTTCTTTTTCCATTCCTCCTTCTTTTTTATTATCCTTCCTTCTTTGAAAAAATAAGAACGGCTCGCTTCGGATCAAAGCGAGCCGTTCTTATTTATTTGCTCTACATTTGTGCTTTTCCCAGCCAGATCACAAAAATTTATGCGAACTATTTTTTATTGTTGTACCCCATGCGGATTTCTGCATTTTGAATCAAATTAAAAAGCGACGAAGCAAACAGCGGATAATCCTGAGCCAATTGATCTGGCGTCATGGCCAAATCATCCTGGGATAACAGTGGTTCCATCTCTCCCACCGCCATCCCTTTGCTGAGACATTCAGCATTGGTTTCGGCCATCTGCATGTGGGCCGTAGCTGTCCCGCGGGCCAGCATGGACGGTACGGCAAAGGTTCCTTCCGGATTCTTCGCATTGGCACCGTACAGCAGCCGCAGTACACGATAGACACTGAGCATCAAAAAGGCGGAAATTTCACCAGTCAGCCCTTTGTTGTTGCATCTTTGCAGTTTATCGAATACAATATTGAGAGAATTGGCAATCAGCTTCTTATTCAGAGTGGGCAGGATACTGCCGCGGATGGTCTCCCTACCGGCAGCGTCCGGCTCAGGGATGTCCTCCACCGTGAGGAATGCGCCGTTACGATCAGGTGTACGTCCCAGAAGATAATCGCAGGACACTCCATAGTAATCGGCGATGCGGGTGAGAAAATCCAATCCACACTCGCGAATTCCCTTTTCATAGTGGGAAAGCAGCGCCTGTGAAATCCCCAAATCCTGCGCAACCTGTTTTTGGCTGTATCCGCACTCTTTGCGCAGTAGCGCAATGATGCGTGGAAAACTGCTGTTCATAAGACGCGACCTCCATGCACTTTTACGATATGTATAATTATAATGCATGTGTCGAAATTTGTAAAGAAAGATCACTACAAATAGGAAAATTGAAGGCACTTTTCATCCTGTTTCTGGTATGTAATCTATAATTTCCCATTTCAAGGAGGAAGTATGAAAAGCTATACCATCCATTTGATCCGTCATGGCCTTACCGATGGTAATACAAAAGGGCAATACATCGGCTCCACTGACGTCCCCCTGGCCCCGGAAGGGCTGACCCAACTGCTCCAATTAAAAGAACGGTTTCAATATCCCAATGCCGACGCCTACTTTACCAGCCCTCTTCTGCGCTGTCAGCAGACCTTAAAGGCTCTGTATCCACAAGCCACTCCCTTGGTCATCCCGGGCCTTGCCGAGTGCAGCTTCGGCAAGTGGGAGGGGAAAACCGCAAATGAATTGCAAAACGATCCGGAATTCGTCCAGTGGATGGAAGCTGGAGGCAAGGACGCTCCTCCAGAGGGAGAAAGCAGCGCCCAGTTTCAAACCCGCTGTTGTGAGGCCTTCTCCAAAGTGGTGGAGGGACTGATGAAAACCGGTACCACTTCAGCAGTTATCGTGACCCACGGAGGGGTCATTATGACGCTGCTCGCTACTTTTGGTCTGCCGCGGGCCAATTTCTACGATTGGCTGGTGGATAACGGATGTGGCTATAGCATCCGTGTTACACCCAATCTGTGGATGCGCGGACAAGTGGTGGAGGTATATGAACAGCTCCCCCTCGGCATTCAGGATCCGGATTCCGGCAATCAGACCATTGTGCTGGATATCGCCCGGGAAGCTGCCAACCGAGCTTGGGGTGATGTAGAAGACCATCCGGAGGAATCCTAAAGCCGGAAACAACAAAAGAAGC
Source organism: Solibaculum mannosilyticum (assembly GCF_015140235.1). Classification (GTDB taxonomy): domain Bacteria; phylum Bacillota; class Clostridia; order Oscillospirales; family Acutalibacteraceae; genus Solibaculum; species Solibaculum mannosilyticum. The sequence goes on from NZ_AP023321.1 coordinate 1,702,324, forward strand.
CCGTTTATCCTCAAAAGGGAGGACAAACGGGCCTTTTCTTATTTTATCATGAATATTGTCTGCTGGATATCGTATGATATCACTGATCCGATCCCTGGAAGGGAGTATAGGACAAAGCCTTGAAATCGATTTGTCCGCTGGATACGTCGGCCCGCAGCACTTCGATTTCCATGCTGTCCCCCACTCCGATTTTTTGTCCGGTCTTGCCGCTGACATAGTAAAATTCCCCGTCATACTGGAATTCGCCCGGCAGCATATCGCTGCGCACCAGGCCTTCCACCGTATTGGGAAGCTCCACATAGATCCCGTGGGGCGCTACGCCCGATACCACACCTTCCAGCTGTTCCCCTACCCGGGAAGCCATATACTCGGCCTTATAACAATCCTCGCAACGTCGTTCGGCCGTCATGGCACGGATTTCACAGTCGGTGGACTGCTGACTGATATCTTCCACCACGCCTCCATAGGTTTTCTCCATCTGCCCTTTGGTCTTGCCCGAGATCAGATCCTTGAGAATCCGATGCACCATCAGGTCGGGATATCGGCGGATGGGTGAAGTAAAATGACAGTAGTCTTCCAGCGAGAGACCGTAATGTCCCAATGGATTGGGATCATACCGGGCTTTTGCCATGGCCCTGATAATCTGATGGGAGATGACGTGGCAAAACGGAGTGTGTGCAGAGGCATCCAACAGATTGGCAAGATCCTTTGTCTGCACCCCGGGTTTTAATTTTCTGGTCTGAAAGCCCATCACATCGGCTACCCGCTTAAGTGCCTCGATGCGTTCGGGATCGGGCTGCTCGTGCACGCGGTAGACAAACGGAACCTTTTCCCGCTTGGCGTAACGGGCGGCCGCCTGATTGGCACAGATCATCAGCTGTTCGATCATCTGCTCAGCGAGGCCTTGTTCCCGGGGCTGGATATCCTGTACACGTCCCTCCTCATCCAGGATGAATTTGCATTCGCTGGACGCAAAATCCATCGATCCCCTGGAACGCGCCTTCTCTTTTAAGATATTGGATAGCTCCTTCATCACAAGCAAGGTATCGGCCATGGGTTTATACTTGGTTTTGACTGCATCGCTGGCCGTACCGTCAAAAAGATCGTTGACTTCGCCGTATACCCCTCGCACTTTGGAACGAATGATGCTTTTTACAAAGTCGCACGAGATAAAATCCCCTTTGCTGTCCAGCTCGATGAGGGCAGAGACCGTCAACTTATCGCTGCCGGCATCCAAAGAACATACGCCGTTGGACAACTCGGTGGGCAGCATGGGGATCACACGGTCGGCAAAATAAACTGAAGTTCCCCGTTTCAGCGCCTCCTGATCCAGAGTGGAACCCATAGGGACGTAGTGGGATACATCAGCGATGTGGACGCCCAGACTATAACCCTTCATGGTACGGCATACCGAAACCGCATCGTCCAGATCTTTGGCATCGGGACCGTCGATGGTAAAGATCGCTTGATCCCGCAGATCACGGCGATCGGTAAGGTCCTCTTCCCGGATGCCCTGTTCAGCCATATTCCGGGCCTCCACCTGGACCTCCGGTGGAAAATCTGCCGGGATGCCCTCCATATCTACAATGGAGTCGGCGCATACCTTGGCACTCTGGGCGCTGCCATAAGACCGCACCACTCGTGCAGTGGCCTGACGCCCCTCTTTGTCGTAACTGAGCGCCACCCGTACTTTGCTTCCCTCCGTCATTTTGGCCTTTTTGGAAGAGACAACCTTAATGTTATACCGTACGCCGGCATCGGGCGAGATTTCCAGCTTGCGTCCGTTTTTGACTACGCGTCCGGTGATCTCCCGTTTTCCCTTTCGGACGATGAATTCCACACTTCCCTCCCATCCCTTCGGGGACTGCTTGACCTTCAAAAGCACCAGATCCCCGGGGAGAGCCTGATTGAGATGACGTCCCGGGATAAACACATCCCCCTTTTCCTGGGACCGTGCAAAAGCAAATCCCGATGAAAGGGATAAGATCCGGGCCGGGACAAGTCCCGCCGTCTTGCTGGAAATCAACTTATGTTTTTGAGTGACCAGGATTTGTCCCTCTTCCACCAAACCATCCAGCGCTTTTTTGAGCAACACTGGATTTTCCTGTTCCAGCCTGGCAAGGTGAAACAGTTCCCTGCGGGACATGGCGCGCCCTTCTCGTTCCAGGCACGCCAGTAAAATGGACTGTATCTGCATAAAATGCTCCTTCTTTTATTGTCGTAATGCAATCTGTCTTTTTCTTATACTCTTTCCGATGGCCTGATTTGAAGAAAAGCCGCCATACCGCCTCTCTGACCATGGGATGCCCGATGGGAGAATAACTGATCTGGATTGCAGCAGGTACATAGTTCCGCCATCTGGATGTGTTCCGGCATCACGCCGGCATCCGACAAAATCTGACGGTTGATGTTCCACAGATCCAGTTTGTATTTTCCTCCGCCGCTCTCCGGCATCCACCGTGCGCCATCTTTTAGATTTAGCGCTGCAAATTGCTGATATACCGGCTCGTCCACTTCATAACAGCAGGGACCTATGGACGGCCCTACAGCGGCCAAAAGATCCTGTGGACGGCAGCCGAACGCCTCCTCCATTTTTCGGACGGTCACTTCTCCAATACGTCCTACCGTCCCCCGCCATCCGGCGTGGGCCAAGGCCACTACCCGCTTGACCGGGTCCACAAAAAAGAGCGGGACACAGTCGGCATAATAGGTCACCAGCGTAACCCCCGGCTCCTGGGTCACAACGGCATCCACGCTCTGGTAATCCTTCGGACGCCAGATCCCTTTTCCCTTGTCCTCAGCCGTCACGATGCGGACATTGGTGTGATGATCCTGGTCGGAAGCCACCAAGCCTTCGGGATCAAATCCATTGGCTGCACAAATGCGACGGTAGTTCTCCCTTACATTTTCATCGCTGTCTCCCCGGCCGAAACTTAAGTTCATCGAGGAGAATATGCCCTGGCTCACGCCTCCCAATCGAGTGGAAAAAGCATGGGAAATGCCCTCCACCTCTTCCAGCATAGGAAAATGAAGAGTGACCACTCCATCTTTTTGTTTTACCATCATATTGGAATCTTGTAAAGACATTGCAATTCCTCCCTTGAACCAACTCTTTCCTGTTAGTATACCACATCCCAATACATCTTACAAGTTTTACAATTAATTCGCTAAAATTGTATCAAAATAGATAAAATCATTCTTTTACTGGAAAAACAAGGAAACCGTAACAGCGCTGACAATCATACTGGCTAGATCAGCCGTCAACGCCGCCGGGATTGCATGACGGGTCTTCTTGATGCCTACCGCTCCAAAATAAGCGGTAACTGCATAAAATGTAGTCTCAGTGGAACCCATCATGACCGACGCTACCCTTCCGGCCAAGGAATCCGGACCGTTTTCCCGGATGATGTTCTCCAAAATAGCCAGGGACCCACTGCCGGAAATAGGACGTAAAATAGCCAGTGGCATGACCTGTTCGGGAAGGTGGAGGAAATCGGCCACCGGTTTGAGACCATAGATCAAAACGTCCAGTCCTCCGGAGGCCTGAAACATAGCCACTGCCGTCAAAAGTCCGACCATGGTGGGAACTAGGCGTGCGGTGGTATCCAATCCTTCCTTGGCCCCTTCCACAAAGGTCTCAAACACCGGCACTTTGCGCAGCAGACCCAGTAAAAGAATCCCTCCTACAAAGATGGGTAAAAAGTAGTTGGCGATCTGTCCCATGGAGTTGCCTCACCCTTTCCTGCGATACGCCCCTATTTCTTCCGCTGCAACAGCTTTGCCACGAATATGCCTACCACCAGTCCGGTGAGACTCGTCACCCAGACCGCCGGCAGAATGTCCATAGGCGACTGTGCTCCATATTTGCCCCGTATGACGGCGATGGTTGTTGGGATGAGCTGGATGGAGGCGGTATTGAGCACCACAAACAGAACCATCCAATTGGTGGCCCGTTGTTTTTCCGGATTGTGCCGCTGCATCTCCTTCATGGCGTGAAGACCCAAAGGCGTTGCGGCATTGCCAAGCCCCAAGAGATTGGCCGTCATGTTCATGGATATGGCTTTTCCCGCCGAGCTTTTGGGATCCATCCCCCGGAAAATCCACTTGGTGATGGGACTCAGGATTTTGCTGATGATGGCGGTAAGTCCTCCCTTTTCCGCGATGCGCATCAAACCGCTCCAGAGGCACATGGCTCCCAACAGTACAAGCATCAATTGGACAGCGTTGCTGCCTCCCTCCATCACCGCTTGGGACACCTCTCCCATCCTGCCGTTGAGGATGCCAAATAAGATGGACAAAATCATCATACCTGCCCAGATGTAATTCAAATCTGTCACCTGCCCTACTCTCTTCCTTCCATTTGTATGCACCGGCGGCAGACAGGTAGTACACCTTGTTTCTTTTGAGATCCATCCCTCAATCCATCATAATTCGACATTTTTTGACCAACAGATAAGAAATTTTTTCTTTATTCGTGCAAATTGCTGTATTTTATTGATTTGTTCGCTTAAATTCTTAAAAAGACTGTTTTTATCGACGAATTACCTTTTTTTTCCTTTCTATCATTGACAACTCTGGAAATATTTATTATTATTGTAAGTAATGATCCAATTATGTTTTTTCTTGGCGAATATGAACACCTGTTTTTTGATATAACGGTGACAATGTATTAGGAGGAGTTTTATTATGAAATCAACTGGTATTGTTAGAAAAGTAGATGAGCTTGGCCGTATCGTTCTTCCCATTGAGCTGCGTCGAACATTGGATATTAACGAAAAGGATTCTCTGGAAATTTTCGTGGATGGTTCTCAGATCATCCTGAAAAAGTACGAACCGGCTTGTATCTTCTGTGATAACGCAAAGGATGTCATCACCTTCAAAGGACGAAACGTCTGCCCGGATTGTCTCAGGACACTGAGCAATCTTCTGTAATCTGTAAAACCAATGAAAAAAGAGACGGCATAGCTAGGGGCGCTATGCCGTCTCTTTTTTGTCATGATATTGATTTTAAAGGTAACCTTGCAAGAGCTTTCCCAAAACGACGTCGGAGAACACCTTGCTGCCTGTATCGACGGGAATACAAACCTGTCCTTGCCGGCTCGGATAGGATAACTCGGTCGGATAAAAAGCTACATCCGCTTCATGAAGCAAAGGGATATCAAATAAGCTGTCCCCTGCCGACGCCACAAAGTCGATGCAGAACCTCTCCCGCAGACGGCGTATCGCCTGCCCTTTGTTGAGCAATAGGGGAATAACATACACTTTATTGCCGTTCTCCCACACCTCTACTTGCGACAAATCCAGGCTTTCCCGCAGTCTGTCCACCGTTTCCCGTACCCGGCCGCTTTTGGTAAACACAAATAAGTCGTCTACCATTCTTACATCCAGTGTCCTGGCATTGTCCTGTTCCAATAACCCCCAGGCGTACTCCAGCTGCTCTCGGGCCGGACGGATTGTTTTCAGAGATTGCTCCTTCCACTCCTGATCCTCTTTTCCGTCGATGAGCAGTGTCCCGCCGTTGCTGACGAGAGCCAGAGACGGCTCCCAATCTCGATGGAACCGGATGCGGCGGTACTGTCCCACCGAACGGGTGGATACCGGTATAAAAGTCATCTTGTGAAAGACCTGATTCAGCATCTCATGGGACTGCTTTGTCATAAAGGAGACTTCCCGCCCTTCGTACAGCTCCGCCAGCACTTTATTGTCTCCGATGGGATGCCGATACGAATAAATGAGGGTATTGTCCAAATCCGAGGCAAATACACGCATATCATCACCTCTTTTTCTTGACGGTAGTAAGATTTTCTCAAAACATTGCCCGCGTCGAAATTCGGCGCGGGCATTTGTTGTTTCAGGGGATTAGTCCCTTTTGGGTTTCGGAGAAAGAAGTTTGCGAATCAGATCCACAGGATACATGGTGAGCGCCATACCCAGCACAGCCAGCCATCCCTTGAATCCGAAGCGTTCACAGCTGAAGATATCGCCAACCACGCCGCCTAAGCTGACAAGGATAATCTGGACCGCCATAATAATCAGCCAGACCCGGACAAAAGTCTTGTTTTCCCGGATATGTTCAAAGACGTTAAGTCCATCGCTGCGCACGTTAAAGGCGTTGACCATAAAGCTAAAGACAAACATACAGAAGAACCCTGTATAGAATTGCGCCGAATTATCAAAGCAAGTGGCAAAGAACGGAACTTTGAACCAGACAATACTGATGATGGTCAGCCAGACGCTCATGATGATAATCTGGATGATCATAGGCTTGCTGATGATGCTCTCATCTCTGCGGCGCGGTTTATCCCGCATATACCGCTTGAGGGCCGGTTCACCGGCGAACATCAGGGATGCCAAACTATCCATACACAGATTGATCCACAACAGATGGGTGACCTTTAACGGATCCTCAATGCCCAAGAAAGGGCAGATGGCCGATACAAATACGGCGGCTAAGTTGATCACCAACTGCATTTTACAGAATTTTAGGATGTTGATATAAAGGGTACGGCCATACCAAATGGCGTTTTTGATGGAATTGAAATTGTCGTCCAGAATGACCAGTTTACCAGCTTCTTTTGCCACATCGGTGCCGCTGCCCATGGCAAAACCGACGTCGGCTCGTTTCAGGGCAGGACTATCGTTGACGCCGTCGCCGGTCATACCTACAACCAGGTTCATTTCCTGGCACAGACGTACCATACGGCTCTTATCGGTGGGCAACGCCCTGGAAATCACGCGGATCTTGGAGATGCACTTTTTAACTTCATCGTCCGACATTTCAGACAGTTCCGCCGAAGTCAACACCAAATCGTCTTCCCCACGATACAAGCCGGCCTCTTTGGCGATGGCTACAGCTGTCTCTTTTCGGTCACCGGTGATCATAACCACTTGGATGCCGGCCTTCTGTACCTCTACGATGGCCTCTTTGGCCTCGGGACGTACGTCGTCACGAATGCCCACCAAGCCGATCAACACAACATCGTCGTTGATCTCATCCCGTACCATGGGGGCTTTGCTGTATCCAAAAGCCAGAACACGCATAGCACGGTTTGCCAGTTCATCAATTTTCGCATTTAGAACCGCTTGATCAATGGGCACTTCCTGGCCCTGGTCGTTTAAGTAAGTCTTGGCTTTTGCCAAAAGGCGTTCGGGAGCGCCTTTGTAAAAGGTACGTCCCTTGGCGGGAAGATAAGCTTGACTGAACTTATTGGCACTGTTGAATTCCTGATGTTCGCCAACCTCACAGTCGTCCTTCTCACGCAAACTGTTAAACTTCTCTTCTCCCAGGAATTTGAGAAGAGCCTGGTCGGTGAGATTGCCTCCCACCACCGTATGACGGTCATCAAACAGTGCGGATGTATTCTTGCCGATGCTGAGTTCCAGATTCCCCTGGATGGCCGGAACCGACGCTGCATCCATTACCTTTCCATCTCCGGTGAAAAACTCCACCACTTCCAGCTGTCCTTTGGTAATGGTACCGGTCTTGTCGCTGAAGAGAATGTTGAGCGATCCTGCTGTCTCAATACCGATGGACTTGCGCACCAATACGTTGACCTTTAAAAGCTTTCCCGTATTCTGCATGAGCACCAGAGCAATAACCAGTGGAAGGCCCTCCGGCACAGCACATACAATAATGGTGATGGCAATGGAAACGGCATTCATGACGTCGGCTAAAATGGAAAGCCATCCTGTGGCAAAATAGGCACCGAAACCACCTGCCAAAATAACAAAATGGACGAAATAAGCCAATGCAATTACAATAGCACCTACATAACCGAATACTGAAATCTGGCCGGCCAGTTTACGGAGTTTGACCTGCAAGGGGGAATCCGGTTCCTTATCCTCCATATCCTTGGCCATCTTGCCCATCATGGTGGCCTCTCCCACCTGCTGGACGATCATATAGCCTTCCCCATCCAGTACGGTGGCGCCGCGGAACAAGCTGTGGGCATCTACAAAGGTATCGCCGGTGATGTTTTCCGGAATGTGAAAACCTTCCTCAGCCGCTGATTTAGGGCATTCCTCCGCCTCGCCGTTTAATGCGCTGTTGTCCACCGACAAAACGCCGTCGGCCAGGACTCCGTCGGCCAGGATCTTATCTCCTGATTGCAGCAATACCACGTCGCCTACTACCAGGTCGTCTACCTCGATGACTTTCAGGGAGCCGTCCCGGATAACTTTTGCAGTGTCCTTTTTCTGGGATTCTTTGAGTTTCCGATACGCGTTGTCGTTGGCAACGCCGGTTTTTGCCGATACAAAGTTGACGAGCAGTATGGCGATGACCGTCCCCACCGGTTCATACCATTCGCTCTGACCCATGAAGAACATCACCAGCATAATAGCCGCGATGACACATAAAATGCGGATCATGGGATCCTTAAACCCTTCTAGGAACTGTTTCCAAAAGCTCTCCGGTTCCGCCTCCTTGATGACGTTGGAACCATACTTCTTGCGACTTTCCTCCACCTGAGCTTCTGTCAGGCCCTTAAATACTTTATGCACCTTTTACCAACTCTCCTAATTGTCAATCGTCATGGAAAAAGGGGAGGGCTTCCGTGCTCCCCCCTGGTTTTCTGCGCTTTTAGCGGAACCGGTTGACCAAACTGCCTAAACCATCGTCGTTGGTCGGCTGGCCAATGGCATTGAACTTCCATTCGCCATTATGACGGTAGATCTCACCAAAGATCATAGCAGTCATACCATCGTAATTTTCCGAAAGATTGTAGCGGCACATCTCTTTGTTGCCCCGCGCGTCCACCAAACGGATAAAGCTATTCTTAATCATGCCGAAATGCTGGCCTCTTTGTCTTGCCTCATAAATGTTGACTGCGAAAATCACCCGGTCGTACTGCTCCGGAAGACGGCTCAGATCCACGATAATCTGCTCATCGTCGCCCTCGCCTGCACCGGTCAGGTTGTCTCCCATATGCTGCACCGCGCCGGATGCATGGCGAAGATTGTTAAAATACACTACGTCCTTGGGATTTTGCAGCTTGCCGTCGATGCAGAGAATGGCCGATGCATCGCAATCGATGGGACGGGGTTTGGGGGCAAACAGGCCTCGACGGGCAGGCTGGGCCTCATCCCAACCCAAGCCAACCACAACAACACCTAGTCCGGCATTGTCTTTGCTCAGGCTGACTTTTTGCCCTTTTTGCAAACTGACTGCCATAAACGATATCCTCCTATCATTCCACTTCTACGCCGTAGTTGGCGCACAGGGCGGAAAGTCCGCCATAAAATCCGCTGCCGATGGCGTTGAACTTCCACTCGCCATTGTTTTTATAAAGCTCGCCAAATACGGCCGCAGTCTCTACTGAGAAATCCTCGCCCAGGTCGTAACGCAGTAACTCTTCCCCCGTCTGCTCGTTATAGATGCGGACAAAGGCATTGTTTACCTGGCCGAAATTTTGGTTGCGCTCCTCGGCCTCGTAAATCGTCACAGTAAAGGCGATGCGTTCGATGTTTTCCGGGACACGGCTTAAATCCACACGGATTTGTTCGTCATCCCCCTCCCCTTCGCCGGTACGGTTGTCGCCCATATGCTCCACCGCACCGCTGGGATCTTTCAGGTTGCCGTAAAAGACAAAGTCCTCTGAACGGCCTACCTTACCGCTTTGGGTCAAAAGAAACGCCGAGGAATCCAGGTCAAAACTTGTGCCGGTATCAAACTGGTTGATATCCCAGCCAATGCCTACGATGACCTTACTCAGCCCCGGATTGTCTTTTGTTAAACTGACCTTCTGCCCTTTTTTTAGAGAAACCGGCATTTTTCATCTTCCTTTCCGGCTGCAAACATCACAGCCAAGCGATGCATCCTAACCAGTTAGCAGGTTTCAATGCCGTAGTTGGCGCACAATGCGGCCAGGCCGCCCTGGAATCCGCTGCCGATGGCATTAAATTTCCACTCGCCGTTGTGACGGTAGATTTCACCTACTACTACGGCGGTTTCAATGGAGAAATCCTCGCCCAAATCATAACGGATCAGTTCCTGATTGGTATCGCTGTCCACAATGCGGATATAGGCATTGCTGACCTGGCCGAAGTTCTGACGGCGTTCCTCCGCTTCATAAATCGTGACAGTAAAGGCAATACGCACCACATTGGCGGGGATCTTCTGGAGGTTCACAACAATTTGTTCATCATCGCCGTCACCTTCACCGGTCAGGTTATCGCCCATATGCTCTACGGCACCGCTTTTATGCTTTAAGTTGCCGTAAAATACAAATTCATCGGTGGTGGGGGTTTGACCGTTTTCTCCCAGCAGGAAGGCTGCTGCATCCAGGTCAAAATCAGCGCCGCCGTCGTATTTGTTGACATCCCAGCCAAGGCCCACCATAATGTTTTTAAGGCCTGGATTTCCTTTTGTCAGGTCCACTTTCTGGCCCTTCTGTAAACTGATTGGCATGCTAAATTACCTCCTTGTAAATCATGTTCTCTCTTTTCTCGCCTTTTGAATCTATAACATATTGGGATCCGTTGATCCCGGGTTTCCTGGATCATAAATTCTCATCCATCTGGATGAGGCGGTTTATTCCAAGGTATCCCCTCATTGATTGCCGGTAGGCTGACCTTGGGATCTCATCATCTGTTCAAACTCGCCTTTGATAACATTAAGACGCTGGGTATCCTCCTGACGCTTTTTGCGTGCATCCTCCTGAATCTGGCGGGTATCCTGGATGCCCTGGACAATGGTTTTCCACGTGGTCTCCAATGTCTCAATCCGCACCGAGCTGCTGGATGCCAACTGAGCCGTCATCTTGGACTGTTCGGCTGTATTCTGGGCATTTCTCAAAAGCATCTCGTTTGTCTTCTCGTCCAAAGCCGACATGGCCTCGGCCTGGATGCGCTGTCTCTTCAGCAGGATGGCCTGGGCCAACGCCTGCTTAAATACCGGCAAAGTGATGATAAAGGCGGAATTGATTTTACGTACCAGGTTCATATTGGCAAATTCCATGGTCTTGATCATGGGGATGGACTGCATCGCCACGTTCTCGGCCATACGCAAATCCTGCGTGCGCTGCTCCAGCATCATCTTGGCCTGTTCCAAGGTGGTCAGTTCAAACTGGATGGAGGTGTCGCCGGTGGACTCCATATCAGAACGGCGCTGGGCAATATACGCGTCGATTTCCTTACACCCCTGTTCACCGGCCAGGATGTATTTTACCAGCTCATGGTAATACTGTAAATTGGATTGAAACAAATCCTCCAGCTTGCGGTTCGACTCCTTGATCTCCGATTCGTACTTCTTTAACTGAACATAGATCTTGTCCACTTCCTCGCCCATGGTATGGTACTTCTGGAGGATCTTATCCAGCTGCTTGCGCATGTTGGAAAACAGCTTGCTGAAAAAACCGGGATCTTCCTTGATTTCCTCAATGTCGAATTTGTCCATAATTTTGGCCAAGGCATTCAGCATCTCGCCGGAATCATTGATCTGACTCATGTTCATGCTGTTGAGGATGACGTCGGAACTCTTGGAAATCTCATCGGCCACCGTGCCGCCAAATCCCACTATGGTCTCCAAATTGTACACCTCAATGGTGCTGACAATGTCGTCCACCTCTTTGGAATCGGTGAGCTGAGCCGTCATCTGTTGGCGGTCGGCCTTGATGTTATAGGGCTCTACCTCCATCAACTGGGTCTCCTGAGAGACGGCGGCAGGTTCGGGATTCTGCCCAGCGGGGGAACCAAACTTAATACTCATGATGAACTCCTCCTAAAAAATCGGCTGAAAATGCCTTCCCGCGGGGCTGTCATACCGGAGGACATAGCAGGGACTTGCATATCGTACAAATAATCCCCGATCTGATGCTCGGTGAATAACGGCCCAGTGTAATATTTCTCAATGATCTGGTACCCTGTGGGCACAAACAACACCACGTCGAATCCCACTAGATGCAAAAATGCCAGCACAATGCTATCCTCTAGGCTACAAATGGTATCTCTTGTGTTGATGACCACCACTTTGGGATTCTTTTTGGTGAAGTCGAACCGCTGGATCATACGGATGATATCCTGATCCAAGTGCAGGGTGACCGCCAGGATTTTATATTCCATGCCTTGGGAGAAGGTTCCTTTGATGAGACCGGAATCCAGCAGCTTTTGGATCTTGTCCAAAATAAGCTCCTGCGTCTCCTCCCGGAGCAGGCTGTAGGCATAACCAGGGCTGTCCTTGATCTTCTGACGTTCCAATCTTTTATTTTTGATGAGGGATACCGGCTGGAAAGAACGATCCACACCTGCTCCATTCCAATGGGGACAGGATGAAATCAACAGGGTATTCTCCCCCAGAAGCTTGCGCACACCGGACCAATACTCTCCTACATCCCCGTTCTTGACGCCGCATACCTTTGCCGTGATGACCGGCACCAATACCGTATCGTCCACCACTTCAAATCCTGGGCGAAACGTAGCTTCTTGATCCCACAAAATAGCGATTTCCTCATACATGGTTTTGAGGGGGAGCGCCGACGCTTTGTGATACTGACGGGTGCGGTACATGCCGCTGTCTTGATACAATGTCTCGGTCAATTCCTGTTCAGCATGGTAGGCCACCGTGGTAAATCCAGCGTCGTCCATGGAAACCGGGAACTTTTCTATGTGCAGAGATTCCGGATAATTCCGGTCAAACAAAACCCGGTCCTCCAAACAACAGGGGATGTCCTCCGGATAGATCTCCAGCACATCCACCGGCAGCCGCGCCAGGAACCGCAAAAACAACGCTTCAAAAGCGGTTTTACACACATTAAAATAGAGAAAGACCGGTATAGAATCCTCTTTGATCCCTTTCAGTAACTGATCGAAGTACCGGTTGAACCAGCATACCAGGTACACTGCTCGGTTTTTGATCCGATTGACCGGTTCGTTTTCCTTGGCCAACTCCAAAATCAGATTGGAAAAAGCCGATCGGATAATGCCGTCCAACCTGGCGTTCGCCGTGGGACGCAGTGCGGGCAACAATCCAACCACAACCTGCTGCGCCGTCTGGACGTTGCACCGTCCGGCACGCGCCACTTCCTCCGCCGTGGGGATGGGCAGCGATTCCAGCACCAGTACCTTTCGTCCCTTTTCCTCCAGATGCTTCTTCCAAAGGAACAGCTCCTTGACGTAGGACGATTTTTCCTCCACCCCTCGGATGCGGACAAACATATTATAAAAGCAATTTTTCTCACTGCCCCGTTGGGCAGGAGGCTTTAAGGAATCCTTAGTCAAGTCGCCGGTGAGCCATGTATTGGTGCTGTTGAGCGGTACATTTCCCTCACTCGTCTGACACATGCCGACGATCTTTTGCTTTTGTTCGGCTTCTCTTGCCACCGTTTGGAGGGAGAAGTCGGGAGGAAAAGCGCCATTCCCCGCTCCCGGAAACAAATTAGAATGCTTGCTTTCCGGATCTAATTTTAGATAAGATGCATCCCCCTGCGGCTCCAGCAGCGCGATGTCGCACCCCGCGTCGCTGAGCACACAGAACATCTGCAATTCATGGGCGCTTAGGACACCGTCATATAAAATCTTGGGCAGGGGCTCCTTACCCATCTTGTGCAGGATTTGCTCAAATCGATAATACATCCAGCACATAAACTTGATATAAGCGTTTTTCAGCATGTTGTCGGTCTTGCCGGCTGCCCTCAAATCCAGCATCGTCTGGCAGAGGGACCGGATCATCGTTTCCCGCTGTACCTGATCCAACCGCGGGAGCCATTTCCGCAAAGCCTGATCAAAAAAACCGGGATCCAGGGAAAAATCCGTCCCCAGCATCTCCCGGAAATAGGAGAGCTGATTTTCATCCGGATTGGGCAGCTTGCCGGTGACCAACAGGGGATTTTGTTTCCGGCTCCCCAATACCTTCTCCAAGAACGACTGGACCTCCGGGTTATATCCCGCGATCCGGCAAAAATACACCCCTGGCTGCGGACGTTCTTTCAAAGGCTTTAAAAAATCCTCAAAGCGCTGCAACTGTAATCGTTTCAACATTTAATCTTACATCCTGATCTATTGTACATTGCCCTGCCGCAATGGGCCGAAGGAAGAAAAAACGATCCCATCATCCCTCTGCCGACAGGTCACGTTTAGTGCCATTTTATCACGTTCCGCCGCCCTTTTCAATGCTTGCCGCCACATTTACAAAATTGTGAACTTTATCCATGATACTCCCTAGGAGCCTCTCCCTTTTTAGACCGACTTATACAACCTTCTCTCAGGCGTCGGCCAGCTGCTTGATGATTCCGCACGCCTTGTAATTCTGAAGCGGATAGGATTCCACCTCCACTCCTTTTTCCCAGGCCAATTGATACAGATGCTTCAGTTCGCCCGACTGCTCTTCCCCTTCGCGCACCAGCACCTTCCATGGCAACCGGCGCAGCAATACACGGGTGGCTTCTCCAATACCGGGCTTTACAAAATTAATATTGGACACCCCAAAATGATCGGCAATGTCCTGGGCCTCCTCCAGTCCGGAATGAGATAATATTTTCTCCGGAAGATCGGGTGCAGTCTCAAGGCGGGACGCAATAGCGTTTAGAAATTCATAAGACCGGTCTTGTTCTTTCAGCTCTCCATAAAAGGCGGCGCCGTGAAAGTCCTCCGGCCCTATGATATCCGACCTCAAAAAGGTCCGGCTGACAAGACCCGATACCGTGCAATTAAGGCAGGAGCTTGGAATCAACAAATCCTCATGAGTGCCGCAAAGCCGGGTCAGATTGGCCGGGTCGGACAACACCGCCAGTTCTGCGCTAACGCCGGGAAAGACTTCTAACTCCCGGCGCAGTTCTTTCAGGATAGCCCCTTTCCCGATCCAGCCATCCACCATCTGGAGGCTGGAGGCTTGGTATCGGCTGAGCAGATAAGACATAGCATTCCGGTCGATCCCGCGGCCTCGGATAATGGAGATTCCATAGTGAGAAGCCTCTAAACCATATTCCTTTTTTAAATACCACTTGAGCAGGATACCGATGGGCAATCCCGCCCTGGCGAGCGACACTAGGACAACGTCCTCTCCCTTCTCCTGGACAATTTTATCCCCGCACCGGCGCACCGCTGCGGCCGTATGGTCGGCCTCACACCCGAGGGCCTGTTCATAGGCTTCAATGTATTTCGGTGTTGGAACATACTCAGCCGGCAGCATCTCGCAATAATGGATACCAGACTGAATGCGTTTTTCTCTTTCCTTTGTCTCCAAAGGCTGCACCTGCCCGGTGATGTCTTTGAGCAACAGAGTGACGTCCTCCGCCCGATAACTGCTTTGCATTTATGGCCTCCATTCCAGAAATGTGACGGCGTTGTTCCCCGCCTGTTCTAAAGCCGAACTGAGGGTTTTGATCCCTGCCTCAGTAGCCGACGCGTCGGTTACCACCAGCACAAAGTCATAGGATGTCAAATTGTAAATGTAAGTGGTTCGGGTACCGTCGTAACAGCTCAAAAGACAATTGCGGCGATGCAAAGGGTACGTCTCCTCCCCGCTCACCAGAATAGGGCTACGAGTGGTGGCGTGAAACCGGACTTCATGTCCCTTTTGCAGCGCCTCGGCTACCATCAGTCCGGGATACATACACTCCTCCGTCCCCAGCACCAACACGCGTCTCGCCTCTTTTGGAACAAGCTTTTCCGCTTCCTCTTTGAGATTACAGCAGGCTTTTTCATACTCCTTCACCGGCGTCACGCAGCGGGGACTGATCCTTCCCCCGGCACACATGCGTTTCACTGGTATCGAAGCCTCCTGGCATACCGGAAGCAGAGGGCCGTCGTAGGCATATTGGCCGATCGACCGCTCTAATTCAGCATTGTCGGTGTGCAGCAAATAGGTGATCCAGACCCTTTGTTCCTCAAATTTGCTTTTATGCTGGGGGAGCATACCATTGAGCAAAGAGGCGACGCCAAATGTAACGTCCCCGGGAATGCCTTTCTTTCGCAGGCACGAGATCAGATTCAGAATGGTGTTGCCGGTGGTGACTTCATCCTCCACAAAGACGATGTGTCTGATCTCCCCCAGTACGGCATCCAATCCCCGCAACGCCAGACGCTGCTCGGTGGCATGACTATGAACCTCAGAGAAAAAGAGGAAATCGGTATCCTCCACATCTTCCCTGGTGGTGTGCATCAAATAAGTCGGGTTGACAAGCGATGCAGCCACAGCGGCGCCGATGGCCGTGGCCGTCTCGGCAAAGGCGATGATAAGCACCGGATCGGTGGTGCCGACGCTTTCCTGCACCTTGGCGGCCAAATGCCCGAATACATCCAAAGCCTCCGATGGAACCACCGGGACATGCTTCCCCTGGGATGGATTGACGATCAAATAGGACCGCTTGCGGTTATTTTCCCGCATGGCGGCCCGTACCAATCTTTCCTGCCAATTTTCTTGTTGTATGATCTGGTTCATGGACGCACCCCGTAAATATCAGCTAAAGTCAGAATTTTTTGAGCCCATTTCTCATGGGTCTTGAATTCGTTCATGCGGCTGCCTCCCGCACTTTTGGATACCAACACTTGTTCATCGTCCTGCATACCCAAAATACCCATGGCATCCTCATAATCCTCCTGGGATACCCGAAGCATCTCATTGACCACGGGAATCTGATTGGGATGGATAACGGTCTTTCCTACAAATCCATTGAGCATATCCAATCGGATTTCCCGTCTAAGCCCTTCTTTCCAGCTCTCATCCGGGCCGGTGAAGTACTCCCATACCGGGCCGGACACCACATACTCCCTTCCAAAGCAGGCGATGATATCGCCCAACACATTGCTGATACAGCTGATCTGATAAATGTTCTCCCCCCACCGGCGGCGCACACCAAACTCTTTACAAAAATCATTGCCTCCTACCCGGACATTTAAAATAGAAGGTTTTACGGCGTCCAACCGCTCTTTGAGTTCACACAGATGGGAACGTCTTGTCTTTAAATCGATCAGGTCCTGGCTTTCCAAGATGGGCATCAAGTAAACCCTATGCTCCGTCTTTTCCTGAATATCGGCCAATGCGTCCAGATAAGACGCAGCGCAGCCACAGGAGAATTTAGGAGCGATAAATCCTGTGAGTATCTGACGTCCTTGCGCCAGCCTCTCAAAAATCCGCTTCATCTGCTCTGCACTGCGCACTCGGATAAAAATATTCGGCAGATAAAAAACCTTTTCCGCGGCGGCTCTCCACACCCTTTTTAAACTGTCGATTACCAGCTGTTCCGCCTCGTCTACCGCCTGGTCGCTGATGGCATCCTCCAGGCAGAGGGCCAGGGAATACGGGCCTTGTATCTCTTCTGCAATCAAACGATCTATCACCGTCTTATGGTTGGCTGGAGCATACAGCAGTGCCCCCACTTCATAAGGCGAAAGCTCCCTAGAGCCCTCCGATTTTTGATCCATCATCCTTTGAACTTCCTTTCAGAGAATCGTCAATCGATCCTCCCCATTGTTTGATTTTAAAATCTGTAGATGGTGCTTATCCTACTGTCATCTTTTTTGTATTCCTCGTTTATTATACAAAGCTTCACAATATTTTTCAATTCTCTTTCCATCAACCCGGCTTTTTGTTACAATATATAGATAGAAAATAGCCCTACTGGTTTTTATAGTAAAAAGGATGGGATCCTCGTGATAAATTCCCTTCAAATTTCTCTCAACCCCATGCGCATCACTCTGCTCTCGGTCTTCGGAGGCGTACGGGGACGATATGCCGGAGGCCGCAAGGACGTCTATTTCATCCGGTGGACAGGATGTCCCAGCAGTACAGATCCTTTGCCCGCACTTCTAAAGGATGCCGGCAATATGGCCCTCCGGGCCTGCGCCGCTGGATCGGGATATTCTTGCGCCAAACAGCTGGATAAATTCATCTCTCCAACGTCGCTTCCTTTGTACCAATCCTGCTATGAAAAGCTGGCGGAAGGCAAGTCTCCTTCCGGCCGTCCTTTTTCCTTTGGAGAACCTCTTCTGAACAACGCTTATGACCTAGCTTTTGGAGAGCTTCTTCGCCTCTATCAGAAGTGTTTTCCAAAGGCCTCCTCTACCATGGTAAAAAACTTTGGGATCAAATTGCTCCATTGGTCAGCTCATGTTCTCCCCCGCCTTTTCCCCAATGGCAGTCTGGCAGGCGGCACCCCTAAATTCCTATGGCTGGGAGCGCCTCATGAGGCGGAATATCTCTTTTTGATTTTACTCACCCGGCTCGGCTGTGATGTGGCGATCTTTCATCCGGCCGGAGAGCTTTCGCTCCCCGAAGAACTTTTGGCTATGTCGGCTTGTGTGTCCGGGGACGCTCATCCACAGGTGTCATTCCCCGATACCTGCTGCACTCCCTTTGCTGGACAAGAACAGGATATTTCCCCTGTCACCTCACCTGTTAAACAACCTCCGGTTCAAAAAAAGCCTCCTGTACATTCCAGCCGGCCTCCAGTAGCCGCCTCCAATCCGTCCCCTCCCCCTCAGGCTGTATCGCGGCCTTCTGTTGTTCGTTCATCCCCTTCCCGGCAACAGCCTATTGCCCGGCCGTCTCCATCTCAAGCCACACCTCTCAGCTATGAACAGCTGGCAAAGCTGGCTCCTTCTGTGGTGATGATCGAAGTCATGGATGAATACGGTCAATGCAAAAAAACGGGGTCCGGCGTCTTGATCGGAGATGGGAATCTTATCCTAACCAACTTTCATGTGGTCCAGGGGGGACGGTCCTACAGCATCCAAATGGAGAACGATGAACATTCTTATAGCACGGATGAGCTGTTAAAGTACCATTCCCTGCACGATTTAGCCCTGTTGCGCCTGCTCTGTCCCGGACGCCCCATCCCCATTTACAACGGTCCCCCTTTGGCCAGAGGTCAAAATGTGGTGGCCATCGGCAGTCCCTTGGGACTATTCAACTCGGTTTCCGACGGTATTATCGCCGGATTCCGCCAGTTTGAAGAGGTATCCATGATCCAATTTACGGCCCCTACATCGCCAGGTAGCTCCGGCGGCGCGCTTCTCAACCAGTACGGTGCGCTCATCGGCATCATCACAGCCGGATTCCGCGAGGGACAAAATCTCAATCTAGCGGTGGATTATCAAACCATCCACCAATTCGCCCGCGGATTTCTGCCGCAGGGCGTCTAAAGAAAGATGGTACAGCATCGGCCATCCGGAAGGATGAACATAGTATGAAATTTTCAGACGCTTTAACACCCTCTCCTATTTATGAGTGGAGAGGGTGTTTTTGATGTCGATGTATTCCAAAACAAGGGCTATGCATTTTTCTCTTGCAAAACAAATTCTTGCGTTGCGGAAAGAGGAACCGGATGTTTTGCATCCGCAGGCTGCCGCACCAATACCGCCCAACGTGCACACGTCATTTCGACGCGGGGACCAGTATAGAGCCCCGGTACAACTAGGAGTTTTAAAATCTCCCAGCCGATCAGCGACAAATAAAGCCGTATCACTTGAAATTTCCGTCCCTTCATCAACTGAATGGACAAGCGAATGGCTCCGGACGGATATAGCTTCGAACAACTGGCCAGTAAATAAGGCGTCATCCAGTACCGCAGGGATAAAAAGAACAACCCCAATCCTCCGATGAGCAAAAGGGCTATGCTTCCTCCCCACAGCGCTCCCCTTACCATGCCCGACATGCCGCCATAAGACGTAGCCCACATGGCCGCCGTCATAGTCCCTAGTCCCGGCAACAGGAGAAGTCCCGCCCATCCCACTACGCGTATTGTGATCCCCCAGTGGGTCCGGATGATCCTACCGTAGGACAACTGAAACAATCGTACTTTTGACTGCGGATGGGCTGTTTCACATAACTGTGTCTGCCAAAAGCACGCTTTTTTCTCGTATTTGAGTGGGATCAGCAGAAAAAAGCGGAGCAATGCCGCGCCTCCTGTCAATGCAACAGATAGGATTCCAGGTGTCAGCAATGCCTGGATACCTTCCATACCTTGATCTAAATTTGCTGCCGGCTGATCCAGCGCCAGCCTTACTATTACTTCACATCCCAGCAGCATCAGGTACATGCTCCCCGCCATGACGCATGCCAAAATTCCTTTTATCCAGTGTCCATGCATCACTTGCTTGGAGGTCTTCTTTAATGTCTTAGGATCCATTCTTCCGCCTCCTGCCTTTGTTTCATTCTTCCTTTAGTATGGATCTTCTTCCCTGTTTCTAAACTGCACTAATCCATTTATTCCCTGCACAAATGGTAAAGTATGTTTTCTTATCCAAAAAACGCGGAAAATCGAATAGGATGTTGAGCAAGTTAAGGATACAATATTTCTTGAAGAAGATGACATGAAATGCTATAATTGAACCATTCGATTTGAATTATCTATGGGTGAAAAAAATAAGGAGGGCCTTTTATGGGAAAGTATACACAGGAAGATATTATCCGCATCTGCGAAGAGGAAAACATTCGGTTTATCCGCCTGCAGTTTGCCGACATCAGTGGCGCTTTGAAAAATGTGGCCATCACAAGAAGTCAGCTTAAAAAAGCTCTGAATAACCAGTGCATGTTCGACGGCTCGTCCATTGAGGGATTTGTCCGCATCGAGGAATCGGATATGTATCTTGTACCGGACCTGGATTCCTTTAACATCTTCCCGTGGATCGACAAGCCCAGCCGTACCGCACGTCTGATTTGTAACGTCTACAGCCCCGACGGCACCCCCTTCAGCGGCGATCCCCGCAATGCTTTGCGCCGGGTCATTAAAGAGGCCGAGGATATGGGATTCCATTTCGATGTGGGCCCTGAGTGTGAGTTCTTCCTCTTCCGCTGCGATGAGGACGGCAATCCCACCACCCAGACCAATGACCAGGGAAGTTATTTTGAATTGGGCCCCATCGACCGAGGTGAGGAAGCCCGTCGCGACATCTGCTTGACTTTGGAGGATATGGGCTTTGAGATTGAAGCCTCCCACCACGAGGTGGCCCGCGGTCAGCATGAAATCAACTTCCGTTACGACGATGCCCTCCGCGCCGCCGACGACATCATGACCTTTAAATTGGTGGTAAAATCCATCGCCAATCAGCATGGCCTCCACGCCACCTTTATGCCCAAGCCCATCTTTAATGAAGCCGGTTCGGGTATGCATATTAACATGTCCCTTTCGGACAAAAACGGCAACAATGTCTTCGCCGATCCCAGCGACGAAAACGGCCTGAGCGACATCGCCTACTCCTTTATCGCCGGCCTGATGGAGCACATCAAAGGGATGACCGCCGTTACCAACCCTCTGGTCAACTCCTATAAACGTCTTGTCCCCGGCTATGAAGCCCCTGTTTATGTGGCCTGGTCGGCTCACAACCGCAGTCCTCTGATCCGTGTACCCGCCGCCCGCGGCAATGGTACCCGCATTGAACTGCGCAATCCTGATCCCGCCGCCAACCCCTATTTGGTGATGACCTTGTGTCTGGCCGCCGGTTTGGACGGCATCAAACGAGGCCTCAAACCGTGTCCTCCTGTGGACGCCAACATCTTTAAGCTCACTGAGGAGGAACGGGAAGAACAGGGTGTCTTTAGTCTTCCTGATTCTTTGAAGTCAGCCATTCACTGTATGAAAAAGGATGAGCTGGTGCGCAAAACCTTGGGAGATCACATCTATCGCAAATACATCGCCCATAAGACAAGCGAATGGTACCAGTATTCCATCCGCATTTCCCAGTGGGAGATCGACCGCTATCTCATGCGCTATTAAGTTGCATGAAACAGTAAAAAGAGGTATTGAGTGACATACTCAATACCTCTTTTCTATTCGGGCCATAAGAATCTCGAGATTAAAAAGATATCATTTCAAAGACGCAACAATTAGCCCATTTGTTCTGTTTCTATATGAGAATAGCAACTATTTTTGCCAAATATTATATATAAAAAATTAAATTTGCATAATTTATTGTTTTATTGTATAATCAATATGGCTTTGTGATCAAAAAAACAGGAGGAGAAAAACATGGAAAACGAAACCAAGAGAGTTGTATGTGAACATTGCGGTCAGGAAGTCGATGCTAATGCTAAAGTATGTCCGCACTGCGGAGGAAGAAACAAACCACCCATTTATAAAAAATGGTGGTTCTGGGTCATTATTGCAGTGATTGTAATTGCCATTGCCGGCGGTTCTATAAATTCCAAGAATAATGATCCATCGGATTCGACGTCATCTTCTCAAGGACATGTATCCTCTCAGGCGGAGACTGCCAGCAGTACAGTGGCCAGCAGTGAGCCCACCTCTCTTCCTGAGGAGTCGGCTCCTGAAGAATCAGTCGCTGAAGAACCAGAGGACGACGTTCCAACTGAATATAAAACAGCGCTGAAGAAAGCCGAGCAGTATTCTAAAATCATGCATATGTCCAAGGCAGGGCTGTACAATCAGCTCACCTCCGAATATGGTGAGAAATATTCCGCAGAAGCAGCACAATATGCCGTCGACAACATCGATGCGGATTGGAATGCCAATGCTCTGGCCAAAGCGGAAGACTATGCTGAAACGATGCACATGTCTAAGGCCGGGATTTATGATCAGTTGATCTCTGAATACGGTGAGAAGTTCACCGAAGAAGAAGCCCAATACGCAATCGACAATATCGAAGCGGATTGGAATGCCAATGCTTTAGAAAAGGCCAAAACCTATCAGGAAACAATGGGAATGTCTCCCGCAGCCATCAAAGACCAGCTGACCTCTGAGTACGGTGAAAAGTTTACTGAGGAAGAGGCTCAGTACGCAATTGATAACCTTGGTTGATAAAAAAACTATATTGTCTTGCCGATAGAAAAACCGCCCTGATTGAGTCAATCAGGGCGGTTTTCTTTTGAATCGGGTTGGCGGGCTGTTTTGCAGATGCACCTCTCAGCGGACAGGGAGGTAATCGATGACCGACTGTTGATCCGTAGCCTCCAGCTTGAAGATCACCGGACGCAATCCATCGTTACAGCTGCAAACGGCCACTCCTGGCTTACGGATCCAATCCCCGTAGTAAAACAATCCATCCCCGGCTCCGTGGGCCAGAGCGAACACATACTGATAGATAGCCTTCCACGCTTCATCGCACATCCCTTCCGGTTTTGCGTAATCAGCATAAAAGACTTGTCCCTTTTTCATCATCGGGCAGGCGGTTAATCCTTCCGCACCGTACTCCTTGGCCAATTCTTGATCCAAAGTCGTTTTCAGCACTGTGATTTTTACCTTGTTCATAAAGAAGCCTCCTGTTTTTGATGGATCACAGATCCTTTTTATCCTGCTTGTTTCGACAAGAACCCTGTTTTCTTTCCCAGAATATACTGGGAAGGATTGGGACTCATTTGTACTTTTCATTGCTGCGATAGAAAGGTGAATTCACCATGCAAAAATGTATACCACTGGAAAAGGCGGCTAAACAAGTCTGCCTTGAAAATTGTAAACCACCGCTTATTTTCCAGCTTCCTCCGGAAAGCGGACGCGCTATCTTGAACGCCGTACAGGATACACCCGTCCATAAGTACCCCGCAGCCATCACCCATACGATGGTCGATACCGGCCGATGGGGGCAGATCCGCGTTTACGTCATTACCCCGGAAGAGGTCCGAAATCCCGCCGACGTTATTTTCTACATCCACGGCGCCGGATGGGTATTCGGCAATCTCCACACCCACGATAAACTGGTCCGGGAACTGGCTGCACGCACCCATTCCATTGTGGTCTTTCCAGAATACAGCCTCTCCCCCAAGGCCAAATATCCGACCGCCATCGAACAATGTTATTCCGCCCTCTGCCAGCTCCCTTACATCGCTGAACAATGCTGTTTTAAAATCAATCCGTCTACACTGACCATAGCTGGAGACAGCGTCGGCGGCAATATGGCAACTGTTATGACCATCCTCTCCAAACGGCGCTGCGGCCCCAACATCCACAAGCAGCTTTTGTATTATCCCGTCACCAACGCCTGCTTCGATACCCCGTCTTACCGGCAATTCGCCTGCGGTTATTACCTCTATCGGGCCGGGATGAAGTGGTTCTGGGATCAGTATACCACATGTGATGCCGATCGCCAAGAGATCACCGCCTCCCCTCTCTGCGCCTCTGTCCAGCAGCTCAAGGGACTTCCCTCCGCCATGATTTTAAATGGCGAAGCCGACGTCCTCCGCGATGAAGGCCAGGCTTACGCGAGAAAACTCCGTATGGCGGGTGTGGATGTGACTGCCCTCCGATTCCAGGCCATCATCCACGACTTTGTCATGCTCAATGCTCTGGATCAGACCGACGCTTGTCGTTCGGCCATGGATGCCTCCACCAGCTGGATCAATCGTAAAAACTGTGAACAGCATCTTTTGGATGCCGCATCTGTTTCACAAGATTCCTGCAACTGAAATAGTACAAAATAAAAGGTATGATTGCCATTGTGACAATCATACCTTTTTGCTTTCTTCTGAGGACTGTAATCTCTCTTTATTTGCTTCTAAATACTTGGGCCACTCTCTCATATGCGCTACCATGATAACAGTGCTGATCAATTCCAGAATAACAAAAATCACAATGCATATGATGATAATCGTCATCTTTTCATCGTTGACCCCTCCGATTAGCTGGATCAGTACCACAAAAACTGGTACCCATGCTTCCACATAGCAGATCAGCCATGCCAGATGTTGCCGAGGCCGTAGTTCTTTCCATACTCTATTGTATTCTTTTCGCAATTCCTTTTCGGTCATTTTATCCCCTGTCTTTCCCGGCGATCTGTATATCCACCCTATTTTGCGGAATAATACCAAAATGGGATATCCGGATTATACCATTTTGGTATTATCTTGTCAAGAGGTGATAGGGCATTTTTAGACTCAAACAATTGCGGGAGAAAAAACACATATCTCAGGTTCGACTGGCTATCGAACTGGATATGAATCAAAACAGCATCAGCCGGTATGAGACCGAGGCGCGGGAGGCCGATTATAAAACGCTCATTGCTTTGGCCGATTATTTTAATGTCTCCATTGACTATCTCTTGGGCAGGACCGAAAATCCCAAAATGAATCATTGATCCTTTTCTATATTGAGGACGTTCAAAACCTTTTCCATGGATCATCCTGGCAACCGTCAAAGCCGCTTGAGGCTGCTAGACAAAAAAGAGAAAGAGCCGATAATCGCTACTATGCATTATTGGCTCTTTTTGTTATGCATCCAGTCTTTTAATAACAGACACTTTTAAAGGATAAAAAAATCGAGTACCCTTATGGGTACTCGAAGTAGGTTTACGCTATCAAAAAGATAACCTCTACAAACGCGGGAGGAAAAATTGCCAAAAGAAAAACCTGCAGTGCGCGACTTGCTCACCGCAGGTGTGGTGCGGATCCCCATAAGGGGCATAGAAAAACATTGGAATTAAGCAGCTTGCAGCCGATAAGCAATGTTGTATTTACATGAATAAGATAGTCCCAACTTTAGTTGCAAAAGGTGTCGAACTAAAGAAAAAGATATTCTTTTACACAGAATAGATCTTACCCCTGTGTAAGAATAGCAATCACTTCTTCGGTTTTCAGCACCTTACCATACGAAACAACCTTGCCATCCACTACAAGGGCAGGAGTTGTCATCACTCCATAAGCCGCAATCTGTGCAAAATCGGTGATATGGCCGATTGATGTGTCCATGCTGAGCTGCTCCAAAGCGGCCAGCGTATTAGCTTCCAGCTGTTTGCATTTTACGCAGCCGGAGCCAAGAACTTTTATCTTGGTTCCATCAGGCTTGCTTTCTCCTGTTGGTGCTTCCACTGTACCGTTATCCCCACAGCAACAGTTTTCTTTCTTTTTCTTTCCGAACAATTTCATCGTAACCCCTCCTAAATAAATAGATAGTGAAATACGTTAAACAGATATCCAACAAGGATCATCCCCACCGTACAGATGCCGATAAACAGAGCAAGCAACTTCGGCTTCACCGCTTTGCGCAGCATAATGAGAGATGGTAAGGACAGCGTTGTGACCGCCATCATAAAGCTGAGAATCGTCCCAAGCTGCGCGCCTTTTATGAGCAGGGCTTCGGCTACAGGAATCGTTCCAAAAATGTCTGCATACATTGGTACGCCGAGGATCGTTGCCAGAACGACCCCAAAAGGATTGCCGCTTCCCAAAACAGTTTCAATCCATTGTCCGGGAATCCAGTTGTGGATGACAGCGCCGATTCCTACACCCACAAGAATGTACGGAAACACTTTCTTAAAGGTAGATAACATCTGATCCTTGGCGTAAATAAGCCGTTCTTTCTGTGACAATGTGGGGGATTCAATGTCCACAGTACCGACACTTTTGATAAAGGATTCTACATATTTTTCCATATGCAGTTTTTCAATCAGCGTCCCTCCTACAACGGCGATCACGAGGCCGACTATCACATAGGCAACGGCGATTTTCCAACCGAAAACGCTGGAAAGAAGAAGCAGGCTACCGAGGTCTACCATTGGGGAGGAGATCAGAAACGAAAAGGTTACGCCGAGAGGGAGTCCCGCGCTGGTAAAGCCGATAAACAGAGGAATGGAAGAACAGGAACAAAAGGGTGTAACCGTCCCCAGCAGTGCGGCGATGACATTGGCCCCTATGCCATGGAACCGGCCTAAAATTTTCTTACTGCGCTCCGGCGGAAAATAGCTCTGAATATAGCTGATGAGGAAAATGAGAAAACAAAGCAGAACGGTAATTTTAATGACATCATAAAGAAAAAATTGCACGCTGCCGCCGATACGCCCGGTTACATCAACGCCCAAAGCAGACAGCGCCTTGCAGATCAATTCATTCAGCCATTTCATCCCAAGGAGTTGATCCTGGACAAAGTCCCATACTATTGACATTCACTGCCACCGCCTTTGCAACAGTTTAGTGTACCAATGAATGCCTTAAACGACGACAGCGTTCCGCAGTTCAAAGAATAGTGCGACCACTTGCCCTCCTTGCGGGTTTCTACCAAGCCGCACTCGCACAAGATCTTCATGTGGTGGGATAAGGTCGGCTGGGTAATTTCAAAGGCTTCCAATAGTTTGCAGCCACATTTTTCACCATCCGATAACATCTTCACAATTTTCAATCTATTTGCATCGCCAAGCGCCTTGCAGATCAAGGCCACATCCATTTCCTGCACTGCATTCACCTCACATAGATTGTTATCTATATGTTATCATATTCATAGATGGTTGTCAATGTATTTATGTGCAAGAGGGCTTAGACGAAGAAGAAAGCCACACGCATAAATTATACTTTGTTCTTTTTATCGTAGAACGCTTCTAAGAATTGACCATGTCTCTTACGAATATTAGCATAGCAGATATGCTATAAATAAGATAGCCAATTTTAGCATGAGCACAAAAGGAAAAGACTCTAACGCAAACTACACGTCGAGACTTTCAGCTGGGTTTGCAATACAAAAATGCCCTCTACAAATGTGAGCAGACACTTCTAAAATAAAAAACCTGTGATGAACAAATTGCTCACCACAGGTTTGGTACGAAGCCTCATAAGGGGCAAAAGGGATAAAAAAATCGAGTACCCATATGGGTACTCGAAGTGGTGCGAGTGACGGGACTTGAACCCGTACGTCAAAGACACACGCCCCTCAAACGTGCCTGTCTGCCTATTCCAGCACACTCGCATTTTTCCTATTGTATACTCTCATAACCAGAGCAACAGGTAGTATTATACATCAACTTCAGCGAATTGTCAACGACTTTTCTAAAAATTCCCGCTTATTATCCACAAAGTCAGGCGGGCGAAAATGTCTTTCATCCGCCTGACTATCCATCAAATTCACCTGGTTATTTTGCTTCCTCTGCCAGTTTTTCCAATTCTGGACGAGTCAAAGTATATACCTGGTCACAAAAGTGACAGCTGATTTCTGCTTTACCACTTTCATCAGCTAAAGATAAAAGTTCATCTTTTCTCAATGTAGACAAAGCTCTCTTTACTCGTTCTAAGCTGCAATTGCATTGATAATGGGTATCCCATTGATCCAATACTTCTACTTTCATACCATCCAGCACTTTGCGGCACATATCCTCCGGTGTCATCCCGCTGGACAACATCTGTGTCACCGACGGCAGCGCCTTTGCATTTCTCTCCAAAAGGTCGACAGCAGCACTGTCAGCAAAGGGAAGCAACTGTACCAGAAGTCCGCCGGCTACCTGCACCGTCAAGTCAGGATTCACCAGAACGCCCAGAGCACAAATGGTAGGAATCTGTTCACTAGTGGCATAATATCCCGTGATATCCTCTGCAATTTCCCCAGATACCAATGGGCATTGACCAACATAGGGTTCCCGGCCTCCGATGTCCCGCGCTACGGATAAAGTTCCGTCCACGCCTACCGCGCCGGCGACATCCAATTTTCCTTTGCTGTTGAGCGGGATTTCCACCACTGGATTCTGTGCATATCCCCGCACGTTGCCACAGCTGTCGGTTACGGCTAAAATGGTGCCCGCCGGTCCGCCTCCATTGATACGGATGGTCAGAGTATCCTCCTCCCCCTTGAGTGCAGCGCCCATCAGGGATGCCGCCGTCAACGTACGTCCCAGAGCGGCTGTTACTACTGCTGAGGTCTTATGGATCTGTTCAGCCCTCGCCACAATATTGGTAGAATCGATGGCCGAAGCTACAATAGAACCATCGCTTGTAATACAGCGAATGTAATTTTTCATTTCTGGTCACATCTTTCTTGTTACATAAACCAAACGTTGCGTATGCTCCTGAGGCGGGTCAAGCGTCAGGCCATCCAGCACTTCCAGTACCTCCAGACCCGCCTCTCCTAGCCACCGGCACAATGTTGGATGCTCATAAGCCCGCTCTTTAAAGCATTCGCCTGACCGGGTATAGGAAGCTCCATGCTTTGCAAAAAAGTCCATATCGATGGATACTTCCATTTTCTTCTCCTGGTAGGAGCACTGCCATACACAGTACACTTGAGGCAAATCATACACAAAAGCATGATTCCCCAAAATCTCCCGATGCTTATAGGGCGTATTGACGTCAAAAAGGAAAAAGCATCCCGGCTCCAAAAACAGCGAGACCCTCTCAAGCGTCCGGCGGACATCTTCTTCTCGAACCAGATGGTTCAGACTATCCAACGTGCACACTGCACCATCCACCGTCCCATAAAGATCAATGTTCTGCATGGACTGGTGAAGAAATAAAAGATCCTTTCCCGCATCTAAGGATTTCTGCCTGGCAATGGACAACATCGCCTCCGACCCATCGGCACAGATCATTTCCATATCCGGCCGCTTGTCCATAAGTTCCAGCGCCAGACTGCCCGTCCCGCACGCCAAATCCAACAAAAGCTTGGGATTTTGTCCGTGACGCTCAAACAGCCGAAGCAGATGTTCAGCCCACGCACTATAGTCGATATTACTGGTCAGGGCGTCATAAAAATCAGCAAACGCCTCATAACTCATTTGTCCTTAATCCTTTCAAATACCAAGCGATATCCATCACAACCATAGGCCAGGGATCGATTGACACGGCTGATAGTGGCGGTACTGGCACCAGTCTGGGCAACAATATCGCTGTACACATGCTTCTCACTGAGCATTTTAGCCACCACTAAGCGTTGCGACATAGCTTTGATCTCCGGAACGGTACAAAGATCCTCAAAAAAATCATAGCATTCATCCATTGACTCCAAAGCCAAAATTGCCTGAAACAACAAATCCACCGATGGATCCTTCACTTTAGAATTCATAGAAATGCCTCCTTTTATGCCTTGTATTTTACCACATTGAAGCATAAAAGTAAACCTTTTTCGCTACGTTGTTCTTCCCTGCATCCAAAACAAAAGGGACCGCTAAAAAGCAGTCCCTTCCGCAATCTTTTTGGAATCTGACTCCAATTATTCCTCAACCGGAGCCTCAGCAGCTTCTTCCTCAGCCTTTTCAGCAGCCACTTCGGGCTTGTCCTCAAAGTCGGCGGGATCCAGGATCCCTTCCTCAATCAGGACGCGAATGGAGAGGGAAATGCGCTTCTTCTCAAAGTCGATGTCAGTGATCTTGGCCTTGACGACCTGACCGACCGACAGGACATCCTGAGGTTTGCCAACACGGCGATCGGCAATCTGAGAAATGTGGATCAAACCGTCAATGCCGGGGATGATCTGGGCAAAAGCACCGAACTGGGTCATGCCCACAATCTTGACGTCGCATACAGTACCCACAGGATAATCTCTCTTGAGGATTTCCCACGGATTGTCTTCCGCTTTGCGGTAGCCCAAGGAGATGCGTCTCTTTTCAGGATCAATTTCTTTGATGGTAACATCCACCGTGTCGCCAACCTTGACAACCTCAGACGGATGCTTAATGCGGGACCAGGACAGCTCGGATACATGGATCATACCATCCACGCCGCCGATGTCCACAAATGCGCCGTAAGAAGTGAGGGATTTGACAGTGCCGGTGTAATGAGCGCCGACTTCCACGCTCTCCCAGAACTTGTCCTCCAGCTCCTTGCGCTGATCCTTCAGCACCGAGCGGATGGAACCCACAGCGCGTTTACGGTTGCGGTTGATTTCGATGATGCGGAACTGCACCTTTTTGCGGAGCAGGTCTTCCAGGGGCTCACCGCGGGACATGGTGGCCTGGGAAGCGGGGATGAACACCTTCACATTGTTGCACACAGCCAGCAGGCCGCCCTTGATGATCTCGGTGACGGTGCCTTCCATGATGGTGCCGTTTTCGCTGGCGTCGACGATCTCTTCCCATCCCTTAGCGGCATCCAGACGGCGCTTGGACAGCATGATGGTGCCTTCCTGATCGTTGGTGCGCATGATGAGCAGCTCGATTTCATCGCCGACCTTGACGATGTCCTCAGGCTTGGCATTGGGATCGCTGGTCAGCTCGCTGAGCGGCACATAACCGGCCTGCTTGCGGCCCACGTCCACCTGGATCTCGTTGGGAGCGATGCTCACAACGACACCCTTGACCTTTTCTCCTGTATTTAAATTTTTGAGGGATGCTTCCAGTGCTTCCTCAAACGTCATCTCGTCAAAGGATTTCTGGGGAGCCTCCTGTTCCACAGGTTCTTGTTTCTCCATTTCATTGTTTACGATTTCCGACATGGCCTGAAGTACCTCCTTTATGATGCTGGCGGGCGTGGATGCGCCTGCCGTAACGCCAATAGAACCTGCTCGCCTGACCTGCTTAACTGGAAGCTCACTTGCTTCCTCGATCAGCACGGTTTCGCAGTGGGCGGCGCAGACGCTGCGGAGTTTTTCGGTATTGGAGCTTTGGCGGCCGCCGACGATAATCATCAGGTCGGACTGTGCAGCCAATTGCTCTGCCTCCATTTGCCGAGTGCCCGTAGCATTACATATTGTATCAAAAATCACGGCGTTTGTATATACCTTTTTTGCGCCTTCCAGACACTTTTTCCATTCTTTCAACGAAAAAGTGGTTTGTGCGACAATAGAAATCCCTTTTTCTCCAAATTCTGGATGGGATTTTACCAGTTCTTCCAGTTGTCCGGCGTCGCGGAATACATATGATTTTCCTCTGCAATGCCCCCGTACACCCTGGACTTCCGGATGATTCTCATCCCCTGCAATGAGGATGACCTCCCCCATCCCCGACCGCTCTGCCACAATATGATGGATCTTTGCCACAAAAGGACAAGTGGCGTCAGCAAAATGCAAGCCCCGTTTTTCAATGGCCTCATAGACCGGTCTCCCCACCCCGTGGGAACGGATGACCACCATATACCCGTCCGGCACATCGTCAACGCTGCCCGCAATGCACACACCTCGTGCCTCCAAGTCCTTCACTACGTGGTCATTATGAATTATGGGACCCAGAGTACAGACCTTTTTTCCTTCGTCCAGCAGTCGATAAACCAGATCCACCGCCCGGGTGACGCCGAAACAGAATCCAGCCGATTTTGCCACTGTGATGCTCATACGCCCATCTCCAGCAGTTCATCCACCTTTTCCATCAGCTGACGGGTGGCGGCGCGCATCTCTGTACCGGTTCCGTTGACCATTCCCAAATCGGCCGGCATAATCGGTTTCCCAAACCGGACGCTCACCTTACAAAATGGACGCAGCTTTTCTCCAAAGCACACCGCCGCCGGCAGAATGGGGACGTTTTCTTTGGCGGCGATCATGACGGCTCCCGCCTTAAACTTTAAGAGCTTGCCGTCTTTGGACCGCGTCCCCTCGGGGAACATACCCAGAATTTCACCGTCTTTGAGTAACTGATAGGCGGTGTTCATGGTATCGGCCCCGGCGTGCTGACGGTTGACTGGAAAAGCACCGATGGCTTTGATCAATTTTCCAAATAGGCCGTGGAACAGTTCTTCCTTGGCCATATAGTGGATCACTCGTTTATTGCATCCGATGGCCAGGGCCACGGGATCAAAATAGGTGCGGTGGTTGCAGCACAACAGCAAGCCGCCCTCTTTTGGGATATTCTCAAATCCATAGAATTTCATGCGGAACAGGAAACGAAACAATGGTCTCGCCACCGGAACCGCCCACATATAAGCGCTCATGCCAGACGCTCCTTAATCAAATTGGTGAGGAGTTCCACCGACTGCTCAAACGTATTGCCGGTGGTATCCACAATCACAGCGTCCTCCGCCGGTTTCAGGGGAGCCACCGCGCGATGAGAATCGTTGTAGTCCCGCTGCTTCATGTCCTCCAGCACATCCTCGTACCGGACGTCCTGCCCTTTTGCTACCAATTCCTCATACCGGCGGCGGGCACGTTCTTCCGGCGACGCTGTGAGGAAAATCTTAACCTGGGCCCAGGGCAGTACCTTTGTCCCGATATCCCGGCCGTCCATAATCACGTCGTGGGTTTTCGCCATATTCTGCTGGAGCGAGAACAAAAACTCCCGCACCGGCGGCATAGCCGACACTTCCGACGCCGCCATGGATACCTCCGGCGTGCGGATACGGTCCGATACGTTTTCCCCGTTGAGAAGCACCTGCTGTTCTCCCTCCGCAAAGGCAAGCTCCACCTTGAGGCTTGGAAGAAGATTTACAACTGCCTCCGCATCCTTGGGATCCTTGCCACCGTGCAGGACGGCGTATCCGATGGTGCGGTACAAAGCGCCGGTATCCACATAAATATAGCCTAGCTTAGCCGCTACCTTGCGGGCAACTGAACTTTTTCCTGCTCCGGCAGGTCCGTCGATGGCAATGGCAATCATGGCAATAAAACCTCCCTGATGGCCTGTGCCGCGGCATAGGCCGTAGAAAATGCAATCTGCAAATTAAAGCCGCCGGTGTAAGCATCCAGATCCAGCACCTCGCCGGCAAAATACAGCCCCTTCACCAGTTTGGATTCCATGGTTTTAGGGCTTACCTCCTTGAGAGATACGCCGCCGGAGGTGACGATGGCCTCCTCAATGGGACGGAATCCTTGGACGGTTGCTGTCAAATGCTTGATGGTGCAGCAGAGGGACCGGCGCTCCTCCCGTGTGATCTGGTTGATCTTGCGATGCCCCGGCACGCAGCTTTTTTCTATGATAACAGGAATGATGCTGCGAGGCAAGAGATCCCCCAGGGAATTGTTCAAATCCCGGTTTTGATACTTTAGGAAATCCCGTTGGACACGGGCATCCAATTGTTCCATGCTGAGGGCCGGCTTCAAATCGACGGCCACCTCATACCGTCCCGCACTCATGGGGCGCATATGGGCGCTGGCACTGAGTACCATAGGGCCGGACATGCCGTAATGAGTAAAAAGCATCTCGCCGAAGTCGCTGTACACCTGTTTTTTCTGAACGGTGTCGGTGACGGCCAACGCCACATTTTTGAGGGACAATCCCTGCGCCCCAGCACACCAATCGTCCTTGGTGACCAGCGGCACCAAAGAGGGTGACAGAGCCGTCACGGTATGCCCCGCCTGTTTCGCCAAGGCGTAGCCATCCCCCGTGGAACCGGTGCGGGGATAAGACTTGCCGCCAGTGCACACCACCACGGCACGGCAGCTCCATGTACGGCCGTCCTCGGTCTGGACGCCGCCCAGCGTTCCGTCCTCCCACACGAGATTGTGTACACGTCCGGTCTCCACACAGCAGCCGCCTTGTTTGACAAACCGCTCCAAAGCCGAGACGATATCCCCTGCCTTATCCGACTGCGGGAACACCCTGGCTCCTCTCTCGGTTTTCAGCGGGACGCCCAACTCCTCAAAAAAGGCCATGACATCCTGAGGGCTAAACCGGGAAAAGGCGCTGAATAAAAACCGTCCTCCCGACGGCACCGATTCAATCAATCGCTCCATCTCGCAGTTGTTGGTGACGTTACAACGTCCCTTGCCTGTGATCAGCAGTTTTTTACCTAACCGCTCGTTGCGCTCCATCAGAAGGGTGGAAAGACCCTGCTGTGCACATAGTCCGGCCGTCATTAGCCCGGATGCGCCGCCTCCCACCACGATGACATCCACTCGATTTACCATGTTTCACTCTCCGGCTTTTCGTACACTTTGTATTCCTCCCACAAGCGTTCCAGCTCGGTGAAGGTATCGTTGACCTGGTCCTTCATCTGGATGCCCACCGCCGCAATCAAAGCATTGATCAGGCTCAGCGGCGCCACTAACGAATCGGCAAAGGATACCATATCGCTGCGGGCCAGCAGGACGCATCCAGCCTGCCGGGCCATGGGAGATGCCATACTGTCGGTGATAGCGATAACATTTGCGCCCCGGTCGTTGGCAAACCGGGCGGCTTTGACGGCGCGGCGGGAATATCGGGGAAAACTGATGCCGATGAGCACATCCTCAGAACCGATGCGCAGCATCTGCTCAAAAATGGCGGTTTCGCTGCTGGTAATCACATGGATGACATTGTCAAACACCAAGCTGAAATAATAGCGCAAAAATACCGCCAATGCCTCGCTGCTGCCCACGCCGAAGATATAAATACATCTGGCATGGGTGATGAGTTCCACCGCCCGGTTAAAGTCCTGCCGGGAAGTCTCCTCCAAGGTGGTCTTAATTTTCTCCACATCCTGCTCCAGCACACGGGCCAACACATCGTCCCCAATGCGGTTGTTGCTGACCTCCATCCGTTGCAAAATGGTCAATTTGGAGCGAATCATCTCCTGCATGGCCTTTTGAAGCTGCGGATATCCATCGTATCCCAGCTCTGTGGCAAAACGCACTACGGTGGATTCGCTGACCCCCACCATCTGCCCCAACTTTGCAGCCGTCATGAAGGCCGCTTTATCATATTCTTCAATAATATAATTGGCAATGGATTTTTGCCCTTTGGAAAAAGAGGGCATCTGTTGCTTGATTTTGTCCAACAAATGGAGGTTCATACTATCATCCCTTCCGTTTTATCTTACCGGAATCCCCCAAATAAATCAAGCTTCCCTCCTGATTTTTTGAAAGTTCCTCTTAAAATTCCTGCAAAAAAGCCCGGCTTGTTTCCAAATGTGGAAACAAGCCGGACTTTTTCATCGATTTTTGGCCGATCCACCTACCGACGCCTCGGTCACCGGTGTGGGATCCCCCTTGTGTTTGCGATGGCGGTACAGATAAAAATCCCGCACAATCTGGCGGATGACGGCCGCAAACGGCACCCCCAGCAGAATCCCCCACAGTCCAAAGATGCCACCTCCCAGCGTCAGGGCGCAGATGACCCAGAAAGGGCTCATGCCCAGCTGATTTCCCAAAATCCTGGGATTGATGATGTTGGCGTCGATCTGCTGGATGATGAGCAAGGTAATGGCGGTGGTCAACGCCACCACCCATCCGCCGGAAAGGAAGGTCAGGCCCACCACCAGAACACCGCTGATGATAGGGCCGAAATAAGGGATCAGGTTAAACATGCCGAAGAGGAATCCCATGGCCATGGGACTGGGCACACCGATGATGGCCAATGCGATGGACGATAGGATACTGACCAATAGGCTATCCAAAAACTGGCCGAAGAAGTAGTGGTACACGATGGCGTTGACCCGGCCGGAATAATCGCACATCAACTGGATTTTCTCCCGGGAGATAAAAAGCGCCATAAAATTGTGTAAAACCGACAGCAGCGACTTTCGTTCCAGCAGCATATACACCGAGATAATGGCGCCAAAGCAGATGTTCCCCACCGTCGATGTCACATCAATTACCCCTTGGGCGTAGGGCTGCAAGTCGCTTAAATCGATGTTCTGGATCAGATTGTCCGCCGACCATCCCTCCAGCAGGGCCGGGATGTTGATCATCTGGAAGATACCGCCCTGTTCATACAGCGACAGGGCAAAGTTTTTGAGTTCATTGAGGTAGTCGGGGGCCTTCTCCACAAACCGGATGACGCTCTGTACCAGCGCCGGGATGAGCACGATTAAGATGAGCGCCAAAAAGAGCAGGAATACAGCGTACACAACAAACACGCTGAAGGCCAGCGATCGGTTGGCCACAAACTCCCTTCTGGATCGGCTGAACCGCCGTTCCAACAGATAAACCGGTTTGTGAAGCAGATAGGCAAATACAAACCCCGCTACAAAAGGGGTCAACAGTTTAAAAAATACCCCGATCCAGCCAAACAGCATCCCTAAATTGTCAAACGCCTTATACACCGCCACAACGGCCACCGCTACCAAAAATAGTTTAAGCCACCAGGAATTCCTCCAGAATGTCTTGCGGTCTATCTTCATAAAGTCCTCCCCGCCGCACGCGGTTAACTGGAATGCGGCAATCCTTTTGCATCCGTGGTACAGTGCTTGCACCCATTATCCGTACAAAATAGCGACGAATAAATTGAGATAAGCAGCAAACGTCAACCAAATCCAATACAGAACCATCATGATTCCCGCTGGGCGGTCCAATTTCCAAAACCGGAAGGTAAGCACCCCTACCAGGATCCACAATACCATCAGGATCAAAAAGCTGAGCCAGAAGTTCTTCCAGAGGAAAAAGGAAATGGGCCAAAGGAAATTTACCACCAGCTGTATGTAGTAAAGCCGAAGGGCGCTCTGTTTCCCCTCCCCTTCCGACTGATGCACACGGTAGGCTGCAATTCCCATCAGGAGATACAAGACCGTCCATACCAGCGGGAATAACGCTGCCGGCGGTGCAAAAGGCGGTTTGATCAGACCATTATAAAAATCCGCACTGCCTTGGATCAGCCATCCGGCCACCGTCCCCACTGCGACGGGGATAAGCAGACTGATTAAAAATTTAGGCCAATCGATATTCCATTGCTTCTGATTTTGCAAAACAGATCCCTCCTATCTGCCCCTTCTGTTTATCGTATGGATTGGAATGGTATCCAATTTTCTACCGCCTTTTTCGTCCGAAAATGCCGTCCCAGAATCCCGGACGTTTTCCACAGCATTCCGGGGCGTGCCACCGCACCAGGATGGTATCCTCCCCGATGACCTCGATGTCGCACCATGGGATGATGATATCGTCCTCCCGGCCAAATAGGCCAAAACACTTTAGTTTTCCATATACAATTAAGCTGATGATCTGGGCCGTACAGGTATCCACCGTCACATCGCACACCATGCCCACCCGACAGCCGTCCTTGACGTTGATAACCTCTTTGTTGCACAGATCCGTAATGGTACAACGCAAAACGCCCACCTCCCCGCATCATATATATGCAGAGCCGGCGGGCATTATGGGCAAAATTTGCCCCTTGGTTAAAGCTGGCTTTTGATGCGGGTCAGGGCCCCTTTTTCCAGACGGGATACCTGGGCCTGGGAAATGCCGATTTCCGATGCCACTTCCATCTGGGTCTTGCCCTGAAAAAAGCGCAGGGACAGGATGCGTTTTTCCCGGTCGCTTAGATTGCCGATGGCCTCCTTTAAGGCGATTTCATCCAGCCAATTGCAGTCGTCATTGCGGTCGCCGATTTGATCCATCACATAGATCGTATCGCCGCCGTCGGAATACACCGGTTCATACAGAGACACCGGTTCCACGATGGATTCCAGCGCCATGACCACATCTTCCCGGGGCAGATCCAACTGTTTTGCGATTTCGTCCACCGTGGGCTCGTGACTGCCGTTTTCCATCAGCTTCTCCTTGGCCTGCATGGCTTTGTAGGCCGTATCCCGCATGGACCGGCTGACCCGTACGGAATTGTTGTCCCGCAGGTAACGCCGGATCTCTCCGATGATCATGGGCACTGCATAAGTGGAAAATCGGACGTTTAAACTAGTGTCAAAATTATCGATGGCCTTAATGAGTCCAATACATCCCACCTGAAACAGGTCATCCAGATTTTCTCCCCGCTGGGTGAACCGCTGGATGACGCTGAGCACCAAACGGAGATTTCCGTTGACCAGATCCTCCCTGGCCTTGGCATCCCCTCCGTGGCACTTTTTCAGCAGACTCATCTTTTCGGCTTCGCTGAGCACCTTTAGTTTTGATGTGTTGACCCCACAGATTTCCACCTTATTGAACTGCATGGAAAAAATGCCCCCCCTCAATGGTAGTACATTTCCAGTATTGCCATTGTCCGGAAGGTTGATGCAGTCTCGCCGCCCCTTTTCGTCCCCCTGTTTTCGACAAGACCCGCCCAAAACAAAAGCGCCGCCCGGAGAATTCTACCATTCATGGAATCGTAAAAATTCTCGCAAAGCAGCGCTTCGACATCTTAATTTTTATAGTACCGATTGGTTATTGAGAAACGGTTGCTCCTGAAGCAGCCTCTTCAATCGCATCGGGATACGTCACCGACTGGAATTCCTCACCAGTGGACGAATCCTTGACCACTACCGAGCACTTGATCTCATTGTCCGGTACGCCGGTGTACATCTGGTAAAACATGCCACTGATACCCAAGGCAGCTGGTATCAAAGCTGCACTAATATTATTTTCAAAAGATTCCTTTTCTGCTGAGATAATAATCTCGCTGAGATCATCATTATATGTGATGTCTTTGATACAAGTCAATGTTTCATCTGTTTTAAATGACTCAATTGACTCATCCATTGTTTTCTTCAAACTAGACAATAATTGATCATACTCTTCCTCGGACATTTTATATGTTACCGAACCATCATCATTTTTAATAACTTGACCTGAATTTTGAGTCGATGCTACTATATCATCAGCTGATACACCAATAATTTCCAACATGTTCTTGGACATTGTAAAAATCACTTTGCCATTTTCCCGCTGAACGGTAGCTGTTTGGCCGTTCGTGCCGGATGAACTGTCTTCCTTTTTACCGCAGGCGGCCAAGGATAGAGCCAACACCAGGCAAAGCACCAATGCAATCAATCTTTTCATGTTTTACTTCTCCTTCTTTCTTTTCCATTTTTCATCAAAAATGGACAATACTTGATCAGTATATCGTTATTTTATTGTATTGTCAAGCTATATCTATTTTCTTTCTATGACTTGGACATCATAGATACAACATGACTGATTTCCATAATTTTTCATTGTTTCCTTTCAAAAGTGTAAGAGAGATTGCATTGCGTTTCGAATGCTTGTATGCTATAATTTAAAACAGTCCATGAATATTAAGAACAAATTGTGAACAGACAAAGTTTATTTACTCTGTCGTTTTTCGTACCGGGTTTCCAAAGCGCTTTCCTTTCCCGGTCCTTGTGTGAAATGCAAAGGAGGCTTTCCATTTATGTATGCTTTTATTTTAACATTAAAAATTATCAGTGTGATCATCACTTTTATCACCACTGGATTTATGCTTTATCAATTCGCCATCGCACTGTTCGGTTTGAAGAAAGCCGCTCGTCCGCGTCCTATCTCGGATAAAAAGCATCGGTTTGCTATTGTCATATCGGCCCGGAATGAACAGAGTGTAATTGGTTACTTAATCGATAGCCTGATGGCTCAGGATTATCCCAAAGAATTGTTTGACGTTATCGTCATTGCAGACAATTGTACCGACAATACTGCCCAGGTCTCCCGGGAGCACCGCGCCATTGTATACGAACGTTTTAATACGGCCCTTGTCGGCAAAGGTTTTGCTCTCAACTGGCTGTTCCAGCAGCTGTTGGAACAGGATCCTGATCATTATGACGCCATCTGTGTCTTTGACGCCGATAATGTGGTGGATACCCATTACCTCAGCGAGATGAATCTCCAGCTTTGTGCCGGCGCTCAGTTGGCCCAGGGATATCGGGATTCCAAAAACCCTACCGATACCGCTATCTCCGGCTGTTACTCCCTCTATTGGTGGACTTTGACCCGTTTCTTCCATGTAGCCCGCAACAATATGGGGCTTTCCGCCATGGTAAGCGGCACAGGTTTTATGTTCCGTACCGATATTATTCGGGAGTCCAACGGGTGGCACACCAATTCCCTGTGTGAGGATTGCGAGTTTTCTCTGCAAAATATCGCGGCCGGGCGGAAAGTTGTCCTGGCTTATGACGCTGTATTTTACGATGAGCAGCCGGTATCCTTTAGCCAATCAGTACGGCAACGCCATCGCTGGTCGGTAGGCAATCTCCAGTGCATCCGTTACTGCTTTACCGATCTGTTAAAGGGCTTGGTCCAAAAGGGAAATGGAAATGCATTGGATGGCCTTTTGTTTTTGTTTTTCATTCCCAGCGTCAGCGTGGGTGTGTTAGGAATGCTGGTCAATGCTCTCATTTATTCTACAGATTTAGCTGCTTTCCTTCATATCATTCCGCTCCTTGTCTTAGGCGGGATTGCACTGTGGTTAGCCGTTATGGGTCAGGCTATCCTAGTGCTTTGGATGGAGAAAAAGCCCATTAAACCTATGTGGAAAGCCATTTTATATTACCCCGTTTTTCTCCTATCCTGGATGGCTATCAATTTTGTGGGGCTTTATTATCAGAGTAAGGTTTGGAAACCCATCGATCATACTAAGGAAATGGGAATTGAGCAGATCAAACAGCGATAATATAATTGCAGAACAAGCCACATTTGGATGATTCCAATGTGGCCTTTCTGCTGTTTAAAAGAAATTTATAAAACCAAAGGATGTGAGCTTTTTGATAAAGCAAATGATTGGAGGACTGTTAGCAGTCGGTTTATGCCTTTCAATGGCATCCTGCTCCTCTTCGCCAGGGGATGGTTCCTCCTCTTCGGAGAACAGCCTGCTATCCTCTCAAGCAGCATCGTCGATGGCATCGATCCCCGAATCCTCATTGCCCGAGGATTCCAGTATCTCTCTGTCATCGGTTCCTGAGCTGTCGGAGGCGCCTGTTTCAGAAACGGATGATACTACAGATGTATCAGATAGTTCTACCGATGAACCTTCTGGTCAACGTGAGACTGTCCGAGTCACCATCCCGGAAGGCTTCTCCCTGGCCCAGATCGGCGAACGCCTGGAGGAAAACGGCGTATGTACCAAAGCCGATTTGCTGGAGACTGCCAATTCCTATGATTTTAGCTATTATCCACTGGTAGCCGCTATCCCCGACGATGCAAATCGCTGCTTTAAACTGGAGGGGTATCTTTTCCCCAACACTTATGACTTTTATGTGGATATGAAGCCGCAGGACGCCCTAGGCAAAATGCTCCGCGGGATGGAAAGCGCCATTACGGATGAAGATCAAGCCCGTGCTGAGGAATTGGGGTATTCCATGGATCAGATCATTATTTTAGCATCGGTCATCGAGCGGGAGGCCGGCAATAAGGATGAAGTTAAAAATGTCTCTTCTGTGTTTCACAATCGCCTCAAAGCCGGTCAAAAACTTCAGGCTGACGCAACCATCACCTATGTGGAAAACTATCTAAAGCCCAATATCTCCGGCGATATTAACCGCTACAATTCTTTTTACAATACCTATAAGTGCTCCGCTCTTCCCTCAGGCCCTATTGCTAATCCCGGCCGACGCGCTATTAACGCGGCTCTCTATCCGGCCGACACCAATTATTATTACTTTGTCAACGATGCAAATGCCAACTACTATTATGCTGAAACATTTGAAGAACATCAGGCAAATATCGAAAAAGCCGGTTTGTAATCTTCTCTATTTTTCTGCACATAACAAAAGGGACGAAGTCAATAACTTCGTCCCTTTTTTCTATTTTGGAAATCGTTTACTTCTGCAAGTACTCATCGATGGACTGGGCCGCCTGTTTGCCAGCGCCCATGGCCAGGATAACCGTAGCTGCACCGGTGACGGTATCGCCGCCGGCATAGATACCTTCCCGCGTGGTTTGGAGGGTATCTTCATCTACCACCAAGCAACCTTTGCGATTTGCCTCCAGGCCTTTGGTTGTGGACCGGATAAGCGGATTGGGCGAGTTGCCGATGGCGATAATGACGCAATCGGCTTCCAGGACAAATTCGCTGCCCTCTTTGGCAATAGGACGGCGGCGTCCCGACTGATCGGGTTCACCCAGTTCCATCTGGACGCATTCAATGCCGTTTACAAAGCCCTTTTCATCGCCTAAAACGCGTACTGGATTGGTCAGCATCCTAAACTGGATGCCCTCCTCCTTGGCATGGTGCACTTCCTCCAGACGGGCCGGCATCTCGGCCTCAGAACGGCGGTAGATAATGGAAACCTCCTCAGCGCCCAGACGTTTGGCACAACGTGCAGCATCCATCGCCACGTTGCCTCCGCCGACCACTGCTACCTTCTTGATCTTCAGAAGAGGGGTATCGTAATCCTCTTTATAGCCCTTCATCAGATTGACGCGGGTGAGAAATTCATTGGCAGAATAAACGCCCAACAGATCCTCGCCCTCGATGCCCATGAAGTTCGGAAGCCCTGCACCGGAACCTACAAATACAGCCTCATATCCATCTTCCATCAGCTCGTCCAAGGAGAGGATCTTGCCGATCACCATGTTTGTCCGGATATCCACCCCCCACTGCTTGAGCTGGTCGATTTCCTTTTGCACAATATCCTTGGGCAGACGGAATTCCGGAATGCCGTACATCAACACACCGCCGGCCGTATGTAACGCTTCAAATACCGTTACCTCATATCCCTTACGGGCCAAATCTCCCGCACAGGTTAGTCCCGCAGGACCAGAACCTACGACCGCCACTTTATGGCCATTGGAGGCAGGTTTTTCGATGGTTTCCTTGCCGTGCTTCATAAACCAGTCGGCTACAAAGCGTTCCAGACGGCCGATGGCTACCGGCTCCCCTTTGATCCCCCGGACACATTTGGATTCGCACTGGTTCTCCTGCGGGCACACACGGCCGCAGATAGCGGGCAAAGAATTGGTGGATTTGAGAATATAATAAGCATCTTCAAATCTTCTCTCGCCGACGGCTTTAATAAATTCCGGAATACGGACGTTAACCGGGCAGCCGTTTACGCATGGATGATGCTTACATTGCAAGCATCTTCCCGCCTCTTCTACCGCCATCTCTTCGGTATAGCCGGTGGATACTTCCTCAAAATTGTGGTTGCGGACGTTGGGCTCCTGCTCTGGCATGGGCACTTTTTTCAACGACATATTAGGCATGGTGACCAAAGCCTCCTAACTTACACTTATGATCCTCCGCGGCACGCTTTTCCTGATCCTTATAGATGGAGAGACGGCGCATAGCTTCTTCAAAATCCACTTGATGGCCGTCAAAGTCCGGGCCATCCACACAGGCAAATTTCATCTCGCCGCCCACCTTTACCCGGCAGCCGCCGCACATTCCTGTGCCGTCGATCATGATGGGATTGAGGCTGACGATTGTTTTGACATTCCATTTCTTCGTCACTTCACACACTGCACGCATCATAGGCAGCGGACCGATGGCAATCACCAAATCGTAATCGGCGCCTTCTTTGAGCCTCTCCTCCAGCTTGACGGTGACAAAACCTTTGTTGCCATTGGATCCGTCATCGGTCATAACGTATAGGTTATTGGACACTTGATCCATCTCATCCTCTAAGATGATAATATCTTTGTTGCGGAAACCGGCGATGACATCCACATCCACGCCTATATTGTGCAATGCCTTGGCCTGGGGATATGCGATGGCACAACCAGCTCCTCCTCCGATGACAGCCGCTCTATGGTAGCCTTCCAATTCAGTGGGACGTCCCAAAGGACCCACAAAGTCCTGGATACTCTGCCCCACTTCCAATTCATCCAGCCGCATGGTGGTCTTGCCCACCTTCTGGAAGATGATAGATACCCATCCTTTTTCCCGATCAAAATCGGCCACCGTCAGAGGAATGCGTTCTCCCTTTTCATCGATGCGCAGGATGATAAATTGGCCCGGCTTCACCTTTTTTGCGATAAGCGGCGCTTCAAGGGTCATCCATGTCATGGAATCATTGAGCCGTTTTTTGTCGATAATCTTAAACAACACCATCACTCCCCATATCAAAACGCAGGCTTTTTCTGGTATCACAGCCATTCTTTTGCAAGTTGGTGGCAATCATCCTGCGTTAAATCCGTGAAATTTGTCGAATACAAACCTTATTATAAATGATTTTGCCCGTTTTGCCAAGGGATGCGGCCAATATCTCAAAAATAGATATGCATTTTTCGTTTCTTCCATGCACTCTTAGGCTTTTTGCCAAAAATGCAAGTTCTATGTACCGTTCCCTTCGTTTTTTCTTGTTCTCCAACAGGGCAAAAAAAATAGCCTTGCGGCTATTTTTTAGCTTTATTTAGCTTTACGCATTGCGCCGGAACTCAGATACAACCTTTTCACCCTCGCGGTTGCCGCTTCCCTTGGCAACGTAAGAAAAGGATTTAAAAAACACCTTCATATCAAAGGCAAAACTGAGATTCTGTGCATACTCACCGTCATAGGCGGCTTTGA
This sequence comes from Solibaculum mannosilyticum, assembly GCF_015140235.1. GTDB lineage: Bacteria > Bacillota > Clostridia > Oscillospirales > Acutalibacteraceae > Solibaculum > Solibaculum mannosilyticum. The sequence continues at coordinate 1,746,886 of NZ_AP023321.1, forward strand.
CGTCATTGGGCAAATCATCACGGCCATTAATCTGAGCCCATCCGGTCAGGCCGGGACGGATATCATTGGCGCCATATTTATCCCGCAGCTCAATGAGGTCAAACTCATTTTTGATTACCGGGCGAGGGCCAATAATACTCATATTGCCACGAACGATATTCAAAAGCTGAGGGAGCTCATCCAGGCTTGTTTTTCTTAAGAATCGACCCACACGAGTGATGTACTGATCAGGATTGTCCAACAAATGAGTCGGTACATAACGCGGTGTATCGGCCCGCATGGTGCGGAATTTAAATATAACAAACTCTTTTTTATAACGTCCCATTCTCTTCTGACGTAGAAAAACAGGACCTGAGGAATCTACTTTGATGGCGACTGCTAAAATCAGCAGCACCGGGGAAAGCAAAATCAAAGCCAAACTAGAAAGCACAATATCCAGCACACGTTTTACGGCAGGATAAATTCTCATGCATACATCCCCCTATTGTTAATACGGGCTATGTTTTTCACTTCGCTACTACTAGCATGCCCCGCATTTCAATGAAAATCACACAAAAAAGCATTGGACATACTTTTCATTTTTCAGTCTATCAAACTTTGTCTATTATATAATACCCTAGACAAAAAAGTCAAGACACACCAACTGATCAAGCAAAAAGATAGCAAATTACAGTAACTTCAATATATCCGCCTTGTATAATTAGCCATCTTACCAAAAATATGTGACTTTTCTGAGAACTAAATTTGTCTTTTTATTTTGTTTGTTTATTTGTTCAAGATAAGAAAATTCTGGACTGTTTTAATTTTCCAATATGAATCATTAACTTTTTTCTATCCAGCCAGACATCTCTTCAGATAACAGTCCCATTTACAAACAACTGGTATGACCTGGTTCCGGTTTCTTCTGCCTCATAAGAACAGATCCTTTGTAACGAGAAAAACCGGCCTTGTGGAAAACCACAGGCCGGTTTTTGTTTTTTATAAAGTCCGAAGTATTATTTGGTGATGGTAATGGGCAAAGTCAGCGCCATGTCATCCAAATAACGTCCTGTTGCCGGGTCTTTGGCTTTTATCGTAAAGATTCGATTGCCCGTCGATCCCACCGACAACGTGATTGTAAAGGTTTTTACATCGCCATTTACGCAGGTCTCTACCGATTGTTTGGTAATCCCGTTTCCTCTCTCGTTATAGATCCCGATTTGTTCTACATTGGCTGTAGTCTCCACTTCGATTGTAAACGGTTCATTGACCTTAGCCGTACCCGCCCCTGATACGGAAATCAGTTTGGCTCCCGACGGTTTCGCCTGGATCGAGAACTGAACTTTTGTATCCGATTGCACAATCTTTCCAGAAGCTCCAACCGTGGCGATGGTCAACTGACGGTTCTCGCCCAAAGATGCAACCGATGTTTTTACCGTCCAAGTTTTGGTATTATCAGCAGGATGATAGGTGGACTTCATTCCAAGGATACTGACATACCGTCCATTTTCATTGAGCAGTGCAATCCGACTTCTATCGGCAGTCGTCTGAATGGTCAAGGTAATGGTCTCATTGGGCTCATAAACGTCCTTATCGGCCGATGCTGATAGGACATAATTTTTGACGACTAGGGAATTAATGGCTTCCTGCACGGCAGTAATGGCTTCTATATACTGTTCGTTGGAGGCATCGGGGTTTTCCTGGATCGCTTTAGCGGATTCCATCGCCTGGTTTAGGCTGTCATACGATTCCTCTGTGTAATCCGCCGCGTCATAGGACGCCGCCTCATTGAGGACGGATTCAAGATCAGCTTTCAAGTCGTTTCCATGGAACAGGAAGTAATCCACATTGCAGATGCTCTCCTTGCTGCCGTGGAAGACCAGATACACATCCCTCATCCCGTCCGGGATGTCTGAAGCCGGAAGATCAACCGAAAGAGTCTCCCAATCTGACCATGTCCCGGTAGGCGGTGTAGAGATCGTGGTCAACAAAGGACCGTCCACAGAATCCAAGCGGACTTCTACACGACTGTCGTCAGCAGTACCTTCTCCAGCATAACGCATCTCAAGGCGGACAGCCTGTTTCCCACGGAAATCCACATTCTGATACATGACCCAGTCATTGTCGTTGATATAACCGATATAATCCCCCTGGATGGCAACGCCATTACCTTGCGTGGTTGCATCATCATAGTCCTCAGCCTCGATGCGGTCAAAGGGATCCCGGATGACTTCCAGAGAAAGAATCGCCTGATTCAAACGGTTATTGGCAGCAATCCTATCTTGTGACGTACTTTGTTCATCGTCAAGGATTTGTTTTGCATAGGCGAGAGCCTGGGTCAGTTGCTCGATGGAATCCGGCGTCTTTCCGTTCAAGTCTTGATTTTCGGCTCGCTGAACTGTCTTTTTAAGCACATCGTTTGCCTCTCCTTGATGGAAAAGGAAATAATCAATGTTGCAGATATTGTTTTTGCTGCCACGGAAAACAAAATAGATGTTCTTCACGCCTTCGGGGATATGTTCCAGATCGGCAGTAGCAGTCCGATAGTCGGACCATGTCCCGGTAGGCGGCGTGGCGACGGTTGCAAGCAACGGCCCGTCTACGGCATCCGCCCGGACTTCTACACGGCTGTCCTCTCCAGTGCCTTCACCAGAGTAGAACAGCTCCACTTGTACGGCACAGTCATCGGCAAAATCGATGTTTTTGTACATGACCCAATCGCCATTGTTGGTATATCCCAGATTATTGCCTTCGTCTTTGACGCCATCTCCTTCTGTCGTCGCATCGTCAAAATGCTCCGCTTCCATGCGTTCAAATGCCGGCTTGATGGTTTCTAAACTCGCCAACGCCTTCCTCATCTTCTCTACGGAATCGAGGATCTCTTTGGCTGTAGCATTGGGATTTTCCACAATAGCTTGGGCTTCGGCAGTTGCTTCATCCAGAATCTGAAGGCTTGCTGGGGTCTTATTACTGCGGTCCACAGCCTCAGCCTGGAGAATCAGACTGGTTAAAGGCGCTTTATCCACCTTTTCAATAAACCGGAAATAATCCACATTGCGGCTGCAGTCAAACAACAGACAAACGTCGTGGACACCTGTGACTTTCTCATCCAAGGCGGCGGTGGTCAGGGTATAATTGCTCCAACCGGCTGTTCCCGGCGTAGAGATGGTCCCTAAAAGCGGACCGGAAGCGCTGTCCAAACGGACTTGAATGGTCCCTGTGGTATCGCGTACTTCCCCTGAATAAAACAGTTCGATGGCCTCTGCCCCGTTGGATCCAAAGTCCACATTGCGATAGATAACCCAGTCTCCATCGTTGAGATAGCCGATGTTGCTGCCTTCATTCTTTACGCCGTCTCCCGATTTAAACGCACTGTCAAACCCTTCGGCCTCGATGTTTGAAAATGCATCGCGGGCTACTAAGGTATCCAGCAGGCTGTGAAGATTTTGCGATACATAGGAGATATCCCCTTCGTATGCCTCTGGATCGTCTAACAGGTCTTGCGCCAGGGATGTCAGTCTGGCTAATTCTTTCACGTCGTCGTCGGAATATACGCTGATATCCAATGCTTGGACTTCCTCCATCGCGGACATCAAAGATGCACGGTCGGCGGGGATCCCGATGAATACATGATCGATGAGGGCGGAGAATTCACCTGTATCAGAGCCGTGATCATAAGCAGCCATGACGTTGGTAATGGTTTTTCCTCCAGCTGCTGCGTATAAATCGCAAGTGACGGTAGTCCATTCTCCCACCGTCCCACGGCCTTTGGACGGATGCATCTGGACGCCGTCTTGATCCACCGCACCTTCGATATCCCGAAGCGGGGATCCTTCATTAAATTGCAGATCCATTGAAACATAACGTCCCAACTCGTTCAAGGGCTTAAACTGATAGGTAAGGATGGTGCCGGGCACCACTTTCATGTGGGCGGCTTTATAGACATTGTAATACACAAAGGAATCGGAATCTTTGCTATCGGTGCCCGATACTTTCAAAGATTGGACTCCTGATGCCGCATCTTCGTCTGTGACGATGCAGCTGAGATCGTCTATGTTTTTGTTGTTTTCTGACCAAGATTCGGACGGCATCTCATCTACCACCGGTTCAAAGCCAGAGGTTCCTGCAAAACCATGCGCTTCATCGGTGCGTTCGCGATGGTCGTACAGTTCGCTGACAGCTTCTGTCTTAGCCGCATCGTTTTCTGCAGTGGCGGCAAAGATGATGATGCTGTCGTCATCCGGCAGGGTGATGGTGGATGCGCCGGAGATATCCAAGTCATAAGCGAACATATAAGTAGTGGCAGCGATGTTGTCCACACCGGCCGTATGACGGTGAGTTGCAATCAAGGCCGGATCCTGGTCTTTCACATAGCCCTTAATTCCTAGGTCGTACTGATCCCAACACCCTACATTCTCTTTGTAATCGCCGATGTTGAGGGTGACATCCTTGTCGCCTACGTGGAAGGTGACGTCCTTATCGCCCTGGGTAGAAGCGGCCAACAGATGCAGTGTGTTGTAGCCTTCCGGCAGGGTGATGGTCTGGCCTTTGGCGGCTACGGCATTGTTCTGTCCGTCCTCTTTGCTGCCCATCTGATAGGTGATGCCGCTGCTCAGAACAGAATCAGGCACCAGTTCAGAGGGATAGGTTTCGTTGAGGGCGTTGATGGAACCATCCATCTTGTTGTCATTACTGGAGTAAGCGTCGATGTTGTAAGGCAGATCCACCGGTGTCATCTGACGGGCGTCAGCTTTCTCAGTGGGCTCCTTCAGGGTAACGGCGAAACTCTTGACGCCGTGAGCGCCGATGTCAAATACCAGTTTGCCGTCCTTGACTGTGGCCGGACCGATCTCCTCTTCCGAAGCATAGATCTCACGGGCGCTTTCAATGCCTTCACCCAGGGAAACTTCTACGTTGGAAGCGGCTTCGCCGGTGCCTTCGTTGACGCGGATGACGATCTCATCGCTCTTCTCAGCCTTCTTCACAGCACGTACCAGGACGTTTTCATTGCTGATGGAACCGAAGGAGTAGTCGTCGCCCAGGGAACCCTGATGGGAAACCGTCTGGAAAGCTTTCATCGGCTGGTTGAAGGCTTCCGCTTCGATCTGAGTGCCGGAACCGAAGTTTCCTTCATGGCCATAGACAGCGAATCCAAACCGGTTTTCACCGACTTCTTGCACATGCTGGCCGGAGTAGTTGCGCACGCCAGTATGGAACATATCATACTGAGGAGTATGGATGAGGGTGAGACGCAGAGTATCGTCGTCGTATTTATCCATACCGTATTTGCAGTCGTTGAGGATGGATACGCCGTAGCTGTCATCAGTGGCAGACAAGTCGGCCCATTTTTGCAGCGGTACTTCGGCCTTACGATCCGTATTGTTGCCGCGCTCGATGGCGCCCAAACCTAAATCGTAAGTTGCGGTGGGATTGCTGGAAGTAAGGTTGAACTCGGCTTTCAGCAAGGTAGCACGTTCATCCCAGTCCACAACGTTGTCCACAGCCACGATCTGACCGCCGGATGTCAGGCTGATAACCTGGTCGTAAGTGGAAGAACCGTGCTGGCGGACCACTCGGATGGCCACACGGGCTGGACCGTCTTCTACAACCGAGATATCCATAGCTTCGTCTTTGACGGTATCTTTGGGCATCTTTTTGGCATAATCTTCGTATTTCAACTCCCAAGCGGGCCATTCCCATTCGGTATCGTCAAAGAGGGCCAACCGGATGGGTTCAGCGAGCAGTTCTTTGTCCAGCTCTTTATCAAAGATGCTGGAGATATCACCGTTTTCGTCGATGGTGACGTCGTATTTTTCATTGGAGAGCTTGTTTTCGCTGACCGACAGGTTGGATTCCATATCACAGGCAGTGGCTGCGGGGCGGACGTTGTAAGTGCGGTAGCCCATGGAACCGACATTAGCCATAAAGACAATGTCAAACTGATTGCCGTCCTTGACCAGGACCTGGGATGCGACTTCATTGCCGTCGGCGTCATAGACGCGGACAGAAGCGCAATCCTCCGGCATGGTGACAGTGGCTTCCACCAGATCGTTGCGGTCGGCGGCGACGGGGTTATTGACCACCAGCGGCACACCGGATTCCACAGAGGTATCCATTTCGGAAGCAACGCCGTCCACACCGTTCTCATATTCTGCGGCAAATTGTTTGATGGACAACATATAATCGTTCCAACTGCGGTTATAAACAGTTCCAGTGGATGTACCAGGGATATCATCGTGGAACTGGTGTGCAATAACTCTTGTCCAGGCTTCCGTTAGCTTCTCCTGGGGATACTCAGTGGCACCCAACCAAGTGGAAGCCACCAGGGAACGCTCAGCGTTATCCGCCATCAATTCGTTTTGACGGTTCCAACGCTTGGAGATCGCCCGAGATGTATAACCTCCTACGCCGTGTTCCCTCATGACCATTTCGCCGTCGTAACTCGGCAGACCGCTTCTCTCCTCCTCGGTCATTTCCCGGAAGAGCTGGTCGGTAGTGGCGCCGATGACCTTGACCTTCTCCGAATCATTGAGGGCTTGTTCTCCCAAGACATTAGAGACAGTCGTCCATCCGGAAGCACCGCCCATATCTCCTACGCCAAATAATCGAGATGCCGCACTATAACCATAGGCCTTATTTTGGTTGAGTTTGCTTAGAAGGCCGCTGTCGCCGCGAACCGTCCCAACCTCGGAAACGTATCCGTTGAGATTGATATTTGCGACAATAGATTCCCCATCCGGACCATACCAATTTCCAATGTCGAAAGGCAGTCCGTTCTCAAAGGAATGCCCCCAGCTGAGTTTTTGCGTGGAAAATCCCAACAGATTGGAATGCGCTGCAATGGACGGCAGAGCATATCCAAATCCAAAACAATCGGGCAGGTAGACATCCCGGGAACGTTTGTCGGCGCCAAATTTTTCTTCTATGTAGTTGTTGCCGTAGAGGAAGTTGCGGAAAAGGGCTTCCGGTGACGGGACATTAACATCTCCGTTTTCCAGGCCGGAACCTCCAAAATTCCAGTTGCCGGAATCCATGTACTTCTTCAGAGTTTCAAATTCTTCCGGCTAATACTCCTCTATCAGTTGGTATCGATAGGCACCTTCCCATGTAAACTTATAATCAGGGAATTCTTCGAATAGCTGGAAATTATCCCGCAGGGTGCTGGGAAGATACTCGCGGATCGTTTCTTCCAGCGGCCAACTCCACACCGTATCCAAATGAGAGGTAGCGATGGCGTATAACCGGTCCTCTCCCGCATAAGGCGCTGGATCGGTTGCATCGGACCCGCCAGGCGATTGAGCCAAAGCAGCTCCCGGCAGCGCACATCCCGCCGTCAATGAAGCGGATAGGATAAACGCCAAGATCTTCTGGGGCTTTTTCATCTTCTTTCTCCTCCTACATTTCAAATAATCTTTCTACTAAATGTTAATCTTTTCAATCACTTCACACAATTTAATTGTATCACAAAACAAATTAATACAGAAAATAAAAACTCAGAATATTTAGTCGAATATTTGTATATTTTCTATACTTTAAAAGCATATAACAAGTTAAAAAATAATAAACGATTTAAAATTATAAACACAATTGCGAAAGAAGCAGGCCGGGGATCTCTCAATAGAAATTTTTCAGATCCAAATCCGCAGCTTCACATTCCTTCTGCATTCCAGATCAGTTATTTTACCAACATCATTCTCTCTTCACTAGAATTAAAATCCAAATTTAGATTTAGTAATGAATTTTAATACATAACAGCGCATTTTTAACCGAAACTGATACCCTTCTCTCGATTCATTAGTATGTATTCACAAATTTTAACTCAAATTAAAAAGTATTTTTCGGTAAATTAATTGAATTTAATATTTCGAAATTGTCGAAAATCTAAATATAGTACAGAAATGTAAAAGATTTTACGGTTTTAATTTTAAAAAACTATATTATAATAGTGTGTGTTAATTCCTATAATTCAGATTTTATGTATACGAATGCATAAAGAGCCGGCATTTTTCGCAGCCTAGTTGACACCCATCTAGTAAATACGATATCCTTTTGTTTTCACAACTCCTCCACACAAATTAAAAATATATTTATTTTTATTGAAAGAGAAATAGGTAGCGTATGCTCCCACAACTTGCTGCAAAAGGACAGCCATTGTTTTGAGGAAAGTGGATCTCTGCCTTTCGGTGGAGGGAAATGGCTTCATTTGCAGCTATTTTTTATGTGATTATCTAAATGTAAGGAAACGTATGGGGATCCTCATAACCGGCGAAATGTCTAAATGAAAAAGGAGACATTCTTCAGCCGTCTGATTGGATTGTTTTTTACGGTACGCTTTCAAAAAAGTACCGTAAATATATTTAACAAAATACAGGAGGTGAAGAAGGAACGTACAGCGGAATGCCCAATCCGCTTAAGATCCATTTTCTGCAAATAAAAGAACCAACTCATCTGAAGAGCAAAAAGAAGTCCCCTGCGAATTTTTGTCAGAAAAGAGGAGAGTACATTGAAGAGAAGAAAATTCCAGTGTCTGATAGCACTCGTTCTTTCCGTGATGATGCTAGTACCGGCATTGGGAATCAATGCTTCAGCAACTGCTGAACTTGATTCAAGCTTCCAGCTTTACATGGTCCCCAACACCCATCTTGACACCGCATGGCAGTGGCCGTATCAGCACACAGCCGACAACTACTTAAGGGTCATGTATAAGAATCAGCTTTCCGCCCTGGAAAGCAATCCGGACTATAAGTTTACAACCTCTGCATCAGCACACTATCAGTGGATTAAGGATTACTACAATGAGGACAACCCTATCGAAAGCCAACGGTATTGGGAAAGACTCAAGACCTTAATCGAAAACGGACAGTGGGATATCACCGGCGGCCAGGTAGTCGAGCCTGACCTCAATATCCCCAACGGCGAAGCCTTAGTCCGTCAGAGCCTCTACGCCCAGCACTTCTTTGAGGAAGAGTTCGGCGAAGAAAACGTACCGACAGCCGGTATGGTTCCTGACGTATTCGGATTCTCCGGCCAGATGCCTCAGATCCTTTACAAATCTGGCATGCCGTACTTTGTAACAAGTAAGATCAACTGGAATGAAACCACCGGCCAAGGCGGCTCCAGCGATTCTTACAGAAGCAAAAACGACGCCAACAGAGGCCGTGACTCCGACCTTCTGAACTGGCGCGCCATCGATGGCGAGACCTCCGTTCTTTCTTACCTGCTCTACAACGATTACAACAATACAGACACTGCCAGCGCTGTTCAGAAGATCTTCGACCAGAACTGGCAGGAAGGTAAGGAAACCGGTGTCAAGAGGGCTATGGCTTTCTTCGGCGGCGGCGATATGGGTCAGGGCCTGGCCGGTACCGGCGGCGACAGTTACGGCTATGTAGACACTGTCGACAAAGGCACTGTAGCCGACGTCAAAATGAGCACTGTCACAGAATACTTTGACGACATTGTTGCAAATGAAGATTTGAGCAATCTGCGCACTTATGAAGGTGAAATGTACCTGGAATATCACCGCGGTACATACACCACATGGGCACGCATGAAGAAGTACAACCGTGACAACGAAATCTTGGGCGAAAGCGCTGAAAAAGCCGCTACCGTCGGCTTCTACACCAATTCAACTCCCAACAACGGTTCGGAACGGATCGAAGATGGTTGGGAAAAAGTGCTGCTCAACCAAATGCACGACGTACTGCCCGGCTCGGCTTTGGCCTATCAGTACTACGTGACATTCAACCAGGAAGAACTGGCTGCCAATCTGTTTAACGGCGTGCGCGACAATGCTCTGGGTGCGCTGGCTTATCGCGCCGACACCGATGTATCCGGCAAACCGGTATTCGTTTACAACGACCTTTCCTGGGCCCGCGACGGCGAAGTAACCGTAGAGCTTCAATACGACGATACTCCGCCCAGCAGTGTAGTGGTCTACGACGATGAAACCCCCATTTATCCCACCAACATCGACCGCGATGAGGAAAAGAACACACTGGACGTCACCTTTATGGCTACCGACGTTCCTGCCATTGGCTACAAAGTGTTCGACGTGAGAGAGGAAGATGCTGCTTCCCGTACCACCCCCCTCAAAGTGGATGAAGAAAATCTGACTTTTGAGAACAATTATCTCAAGATGAAGATCAATCCGGAAACCGGCTATATCTCCAGCCTGCAGTACAGGGACGGCGATTCCTGGCGCGAAGCTTTTGCACAAAACGTCGGCACCGAAGGTGCAGAGCTGCATGTGTACAAGGATACGGAAGTCCGTCCTCCCCAGAACTTCGACGTTTGGGAACTGAACGCTTCGGAGATGAACAAAGAACCCGATTGGATTGTGGACGGCGCTCCCAAATCCATCTCGATCATTGAAAACACACCGGAAAAGGTCACTGTGCGCGTTGTCAAGGAGTGGAGCGGCTCTGAGATTGCACAGGATATGACGTTGTATGCTGACAGCGACCGTGTGGATGTACATCTGTCTGCCGATTGGTATCAGCAGAAACGTCTGCTCAAGGTGTCCTTCCCCATCCTGGCCGACACCGACGTGGCAACCTATGAGACTTCTTATGGTGCAGTTGAGCGTCCCACCGACCGCCTCAACGACTTTGAAAAGGCCCGTTACGAAGTGCCCGGCCACAAGTGGATGGACGTCACCGATGAGAGCGGCGAGTACGGCGTAAGCCTTCTCAACGACGCCAAATATGGTTTCGATTCCCTGCGCAGAACTCTCGGCGGTACTACCTTTGTGCGTTCGCGCATCACCGTAGCCCGTACCCCCAGAGCGCAGTCCTGGGCTCCTTCCGGCCCCTCCAGCTCCCACAGCTCTACCTGGACCCCCTACACTTCCTACGTTGTGGACAGCGGCACACATGAATTCAACTACTCCATCTATCCCCACAGCGGCAGCTGGGAAGATTCTGAAACGGTAAACGAGGCCCAGGAACTCAACTACCCGATGACCGCTTTTGAGGCTCCTAAGGGTGCCAGCAATGGACTGGGTTCTTCCGAATCCTTTGCAAGCTCTGACAAATCCAACGTCATCATCAGCGCCCTGAAAAACCAGTACGATACTCCCGACGATAACGATACCGTCGTGGTACGTGTCTACGAGTCCAGCGGCAGAGATACCGGCGATGTCACCATCACCCTGCCCGGCAACATCAAGAGCGCAAAAGAAGTCAATCTGATCGAGCATGACTACGATTACGATGACTATGAGTTAAAAGATCTGAAGATCGATGGCAACAAGATCACCTTTGATATCGGTAAATTCGAGATCTTGACCATCGAAGCCAAGTTGGAATCCTCCGATCTGGAAGCTCTGACCATCCCGCAGGAGAATGTGGCTCTCTCCTATGACCAGCGTGCTACATCCTCCAAATCCAACCGTACCGATTATTACATCGACGGCGAGGGAACCTCTGAGAATCCCGGTAAATCCATGCCTGAGATCCAGTGGCCTGCTGACGGCATCGATTATCAGGGCATCAACTTCAATATGGGTCCCAAGGATGCCAATAACGTTATGTCCGGCAACGGCTCCACCCTCGACGTTAATGCAACCGACAACTACGGTAAGGTCTACATCGTAGGTTTCGCAACCGGCGATGACAAGGCTCCGGCTTCCGGCGATTTCACCATCGCCTACAACGAAGACGATTCCACCACCTCCCAGAACATTAAGTTTAGCAACTGGCAATCCGATCTCTCCGGATGGGACCGTGAGGCTTGGATCGACAATGAACCCTATGTTTATGACTCCATCGCCCACTTCAACAGCCATTATCATCAGACCCACGGTACCACCGGCAACAACGGCTATACCGCCATCATGATGGAATGCTACAACTATATGTTCGTTTACAGCATCGATATCGACGATGCCAAGACCGTAAAGAGCATCACCCTGCCCGACAATGCCAATATGAAGATCGCCGCCATCACTCTGGCCGATCCTGTGGAAGGTTACGGCAAGGTGTACGATTCTTCCAAGGATGACGATTGGTCCTTCGAGGCTCCTACTCCCGACGCTCCTCAGAACGTGGTCGCCAGTTATGAACCTGGAACCAATCCTCCTTACAGCAACTTCGTCATCACCTGGGATAAGGCTGAAAACGCAGTCAAATACAGAATCCATTACGGCACCTCCCCCGACTTCGTACCTGACCAGTCCAACCTCCTAGCCGAACAGGGCGGTTTGAGCTATACCCATACCTCCCCCAGCATTTTAGGCGCTGACGCCATCGCTGGAAAAGGCCAGTTGTACTACAAAGTGGTCGCCATCGGCAAGGCCAGCAATCTGTCTGAACCTTCCAAGGCTTCCAACGCCATCGCACCTCAGTACATCAACTATGCTCAGGGCAGCAATAGAGTTACCGTCAGCGGCCAGACCAATGCCAATGAAGCTGGTTCAAAAGCTGTGGACGGCAGCCTATCCTCTAAGTGGTGCCAGACCGGCATCAGCTCCAGCAATCCCGCTTGGCTGCGCATCGACCTGACCGGCGAAGCAGGTAAAACGGTTGAGGTTTCACGTTTTGACCTGTATCATGCTGGAGCGGGCGGCGAACAAGCCAGCGCCAACACCGGTGCATACTACATTGAGTACAGCGCCGACAGCACCAATGGCACCGACGGCACTTGGACAAAGGTCGTCGACGTCGACAACAACAAGGATTCCACCACCTCCCACACCCTGGAGAACACTGTGGATGCCCGTTGGATCCGCCTCACCGTCACCAAGCCGGAGGCTACCCCGTGGACAAACGCCGTACGTCTCTATGAATTCAAGGTGATGGGCGTCAATACCAGCTTCTCGGAACCCGCCCCGGTATCCACCGCCAACAATGCCAACATCGCTATGTCGGCCAACGACAACAACCAGATCGATTTGGCTGTTTCTTACGACTACTACAACCAGGCCAACGATACCAATCCTGGCACCAAGACCGAAGGCGATACCCAGTTCAAGTGGTATAAGAAGTTCACCGACGCTTACGGCGACGTATATGCTTCTATCCCGGGCGCAACTTCCAAAGAGCTTACCCAGCCTTTGGGCGATATCAACCTTGTCACTTCCTACCGCTGCGATATCACCGTTTACGACAGCGATGGAACCAAGGGTGAAACCGTCTCGGTTGAGATCGATTCGCCCATCTCCACGGCAAAGAACCTCGAAATTTCGGCCACTCCTATCCCGGGCAACCAGATGGAGTTTACCGCCCATTACGATTACTACAATTCCATCAACGACACCAGCCCCGGCACCAAGACCGAAGGCGATACCCAGTTCAAGTGGTACAAGCTGATTGACGACGAGTATGTCGAAATTGAAGGCCAAACATCCAAGACTCTCGTCCAGACAAACGACGAAGCACGTGAAGCCGAAGCTTATAAGTGTGAAGTCACCGTTTACGACAGCGACGGAACCATGGGTAAAACCGTCTCGGCTGAAGTAAATACTTACATCAACCTAATGCAGGGCGCTAAAGTAGTGGAAGAGACTTCCACCAATGATTCGGCCAAGAAACTGGTCGATGGCAATTATGGAACAAAATGGGATGTCGTCACTGCCAATGAGGATCCCGGACCCTGCCCGCACTGGGCTGTGTTGGATATGGGCGAAGTCAAGAGCTTTGATAAGATCAAAGTCTTCCACGCCAATTCCCATCCCTCGCAGGCTTACGACGAGAATCCCCTCATCGCCACCTATGACTTTGATGTCATGTACAGCGTTGATGGTGAGAACTGGACCACCACTGAAATCCGTGCCAACAAAGATCCGATCACAACCATCGACTTCGGCGAGACAGTCGAGGCCCGTTATGTGAAGATCTACGTCATCACCCCCAACGCCGGCAGCACTCCGGAAGGCAATGGATTCGATTCCGCCTATAAGGCCATCCGAATCCTGGAGATCGAAGCGTTGCAGAGCATCACAGAGGAGATCGCTCCCACTTCGCCGGTCACATTGTATGAAGGCGACCAGCAACTCTCCTTCAACGACGCCAAGGGCAAGACCGTTGATGTCAAGGTCGCTGCGGATGCTTCCTATCAAGGCAAGATCAATGTCGCGGCCGCTGCCTACGGCGACAACGGCGCTTTGCTGAACGTCCAGTCTGTGGCTGTGGATGTCGACGAAACCGGTGCAATCGACTGTGCCTTGTCCGACTTCGCAGTTCCTCAGGACGCTGCTAAGATGAACGTCTTCTTCTGGGCCGCTGATACACAGGCTCCGATCTCTGAAGCGATCTTAGTCGGCTAATTGATCCCTTGTCACTGATCCGCTGAGGATATTATCGCTTAAAGCTAAGGGGGAAGCTTTTTCATACGTCGAAAAAGTTTCCCCCTCCTTTTTTAACTATTGTCCTGGCAAAACCTGAAGGCATGGCTAACCCTCTAGAATCTCGTATCCAAACACAACCTGAGCCGGGTCCAAGGTTTAAATTTGCAATATAGCAACTGACTATAACATAGAAACGAGATGAGTAATTTGTCAAAAGTCCGCCAAAAGAAGCCGCCGAAAAAAGAAAAGCATGATAAAAGATTTTCCAAGAAGTTTTTTATCATCCTTTCCGTTTGCTTGCTAGTTGCTGTAGCCGTTGTCCTTGTGATCTGGATTGGGGGTAACAATCAAGCAGACCAATCCAAATACTCCATCGGTTATGTGGTGGAAACCAATCCGGGTGGCGAATCCATGAATGTCGATGTCACGCTGGACATCGCAAAACTAAATGAAAAACGTACCATCGAGCTCTACAAGGGCTTGCTCACGGCCCAGTGGCTTGAATGCGTCGACGACGCCGGCAATGAAATCCCTTACAGCGATACAACCGATTTGATTTCGATCGGCCCCATCGATGAAAACATCAAGAAACTGCATTTTAAATACGACGTCTACCTGGGAAAAACAGGGGAAGAATGGGAGGATACCTCCTATATCCAAGGATGCCTTTTTGAAGATTTGGTCACTTTCTCAGGCGAGTATGCCTTGCTTACTCCTTACGTTGATCCGGACGTTCTTGACTCCATGGGCAACTATGTGACCCGTGCATCCTTTGAATTCCATTATCCTGAAGACTGGCAGTCGATTCTGCCGTACCAGAAGCCGCTTGACGAACAGCGTTCCTTTACGAAAAACAAGCCCGACTGGGATTTCTTCAACAGCATCAGCAAATCCGCTTTTTGTTTTGGACAATTCGAGCAAAATCAGAACTTCCAGGACACCATGGTGTTTGTGGACA
Source organism: Solibaculum mannosilyticum (assembly GCF_015140235.1). GTDB lineage: Bacteria > Bacillota > Clostridia > Oscillospirales > Acutalibacteraceae > Solibaculum > Solibaculum mannosilyticum. The sequence continues at coordinate 1,762,110 of NZ_AP023321.1, forward strand.
AGGGGATTACAGACGGCATCTCCGAATATCCTATGGAAGCTTTGACTACGTTCTTAGAGTATTATACAACCATCTTCGGCGAGCCTTTGGATGATGTCCCCATCGTACTGCTCCGCAATCGCCCTTCCGATGATTGCGTCATCGTCGGCGGGATCGGGAGCGGCAGTTCTGCCCTCTCCATCAACCTGCGCATGGCGGATGATTTCAAAGTCCTATCCAATATGGTCTATCATTCCTTCTTTGACAGCAAGGTAAAATCGCGCAACCTCCGTTACGCAACCAATAACTGGCTGTATGACGGATTATCCGAATACTATGTGGGCATTTCAGCGGGTATTTTATCGGATACCATCAAAGATGAATATGGCATCGACAGCCCTGCCTCTATGCCGGAACGGTATCTGGAATATCTGTACTTTTCGCTAAAAGAACCAGGACTGCTTGCTGTAAGCCCGTCCGATGAGATGAGCATGTACAGCGCCCAGCAGGAATTCTATATGGGTGTAAAAGCACCTCTCCTCGTTGACGCCATCAACTATTCCATCGAGCAGCAGGATGAAATCCCCGACGGCTTGATCAAGGCATTGGTGGAAAAAGGTTCCAACTCCAAACCTCTCGATGTGGAAAAATCCCTTCAGGAAATCTGCGGTCCTGACTATGAGGCCATTACCAATTATGTGTCCGGCCGTGCGCTGATCCCCAACTATCGGGATTACAACATTGACGCCCTGCCAGCCGAACAAATCCTCAATATCTTGGACGCTGACGAAGAATTCTATTCCTACCTGTTCATCGAAGAGGGGGCTTATTACCCTTATGAGGCACTGTACCTGCTCAATGAGGAGCCCTTCATGGCAGAGGTGGCCAAGCGCGGCATCCATTACAACACCACTGAGATCCAGAATGAAGTGAAAGGGTTTTCCTCTGTTCTCGACCGTCTGCTTCTCCAGTATGCTATGTGGGCCAGTTTGGCGGATATCGACGATATTACACAGCCCAATATTATCCGCAAGCTCACTGAGGAAGACGTCACAAAGCAATGGGATGAGCTTCGTCAGGAGATCGGCTATGAGATCGACCTATCCTGAGTGAAGGAGTCAAGACAATGATGCGGGTATCTAAGAATACAAAACTAATATTGGCCATCGCAATTCCTTTGGCCGTCCTAATCGCCGCCTTTGCCGTCTGCTTTTTCGTGGTGGACATCCCTCCCAGCTTTCGGTACAATGTCTCGGTATCGGAAGACGATCCCCAGACACTCAACGTCAATATGACGATCTCCATGCCGTGGCTTTGCAAAAAACAGGAGGTTTACGTCTATTTAGGCAACAAAAATATCAGCCTCCGTTCTTGCACCGACTCTTCTGGGAAAAATGAAACTCCCGTTGTATCCAACGACATTGCCGCTATCCCCGTCTCCCGGGGCGGTTCGGTGAGCATCGACTACGATGTCAGTGTCTCCGTGTCGGCCAAACACGGTAACCGCGGCGCCATTACCGACGATTACATTGTGTTTGACGGTGATCAGGTCTTTTTACTGCCTGCTGAATTCTATGTGTTCGACGAAGAAGGCGTTGAGAATTCTGTAAAGCAGATCGATATGAACTTCCAATTCCCGGAAGACTGGAAGAAGATCATCCCCTTTGAACAAATTGAAAATCCTCAGTGGATGGACATTTATAAAATCTCCAAGAATGCATTTGTATTCGGCCAATTCGACGAGGAACAAAATCCGGATACCGGGTTAACGATCTACACCCTCCCTGGGCAGGCAGTGGAAAATTCCGACGGCTTTGACAGTCTGTTTGCCTATTATACCGATTTGTTCGGAAGTAAGCCTTCTTCCTACAACATCGTATTGCTCCCCTCTGACTCTTCCGGTGAGAAGATCATGGGCGGCGCCGGGACAGGCACAGTAGCAGCCTCCTTTGATCCCGACTTGCTCCGGGATTGGCAATTGTTATCCCACCGCATGTTCCATGCATTTTACGACAATGCCGCACCTTATGCCAACGTCCATGCCGCGCCTAATCTATGGCTAAACGAAGGCCTTGCCACCTACTACGAGAACCTGGCGACAGACGCCTTGCCGGAAACTTTGAAGACACAGCTTGGCGTTGACGTCAATCGTCAGATGGCTCTTACCTTCGACCAGTATTTGTACATGCGGTTAAAGGATCCCTTCTCCTACAACTTTGCCCCTATGGATGAAAATCAGATCACATCGGAGGCCATGAGTGAATTCTTGCACTACACAACCGCTCCCCTTATCGTGCAGGCATTTGAAAACCTATCTCTGGAATTGGGCAATGAACCCGACTCCTTGCTGCACTACTGTTTAAAAGAAAGCTCCTTTGAGGACCGTTATACCGCCCTCACTGCGGCAATGGATCTCTTGGGCAGTGAAGCTCAGGATTTTTGCGAAAGTTATTTGGTTGGGGTCGATATCCCCCCGCTGTGGGAATTGAAAGCTTATCAGCCTTCCTCTGAGGATGTTCTGGAATCCCTCAATTATATTGAAGTCCTGCTGGGCAGCTGGCAGAAAAAAGAAAACAGCGACTATCCTACCCACATCGTATCAGAAGACGAACTGGAAGAGGCTATGAGCACCATAGACGATCATGATATTTCACTGCTGTCATCTGAAATGGAACAGAGTTTGAAGGAGTACTGTCCGGAAGTCTATGCGCTGGTCGCAGACTACTACAATCAGGCAACGGAACAGGGATTTGAGTTGGACGACAAAGACTTACGTTTTAAAATGTATGGAGAGGAATCTGTATATAACTGATTTGAAAAAGCTGTATTTTTATATCGTCTCTTTACACAATCTTTGTAAACGGAGTAAATAAAAGAAGGAACCTGGATTCAATCGAAGGATGGATCCAGGTTCCTTCTTTGTTTTATCATACAAGCATTGCTTCCTTCGGAATCTCTCTTACTAAATTGCCATCGGGATCAAAGCAGTAAATATTATCTTGCCGAACACCTACAATCATAACATTATCTGCTGCGTGACAAAGGCATTATGCAAACTGGCTATAATATAAATCAGCATAAGCGCCTTTTGCCTTTAACAAGGTTTCATGCGTCCCTTGCTCAACAATATTTCCGTTTTGCATGAATAGGATCAAATCAGCGTCTATAATAGTTGAAAGCCTGTGAGCGATTACAAAGCTCGTTCTATTCTTCATCAGGTCTTTCATCGCTTTGCCGATCTCAATTTCTGTTCGTGTATCGACGCTGGAAGTTGCTTCGTCCAAAATGATAACCGCCGGATCGCAAAGAAAAACTCTAGCTATGGTTAGAAGCTGCCTCTGACCGATAGATATATTTTCCGCGTCGTTACTTAAAACTGTATCATATCCGTGTGACATAGTGCGTACAAAAAAATCTACTCTGGCCGCTTTTGCCGCCGCTACAATTTCTTCACGGGTAGCATCCGGCTTGCTGTAAGCGATATTTTCCGCTATCGTGCCGCCAAACAACCATGTGTCTTGCAATACCATTCCAAAATTACTTCTCAAATTAGAACGGGTCATATCCTTTATGTTGGTTCCGTCTAAAGTGATTTTTCCGCCGTTTAATTCGTAAAACCTCATAAGCAGATTGATAAGCGTTGTCTTTCCGGCTCCCGTGCTGCCGACGATTGCAACTTTTTGTCCCGGCTTTACAGAAAAGTTGATATTGTGCATTAAGATTTTATCAGGCGTGTATCCAAACCGGACATTCTGAAATTCTACAGTTCCTTTCGCCTGATCTACAACAGAGGGTAGAGCAGGTTCCGACGAAAGTTCTTCCTCGTCCAGCAACTTATAAATTCGTTCCAGAGAGGCTAAAGCAGATTGCATACTATTCACCATGTAGGCTGCTTCCGTAAGCGGCTCCGAAGCCTGATTTGCATATTGGAAAAATGCCTGAAATACACCAACGGTCAATCTTCCTTCCAACAGCATTTTCCCTGCCAGTACCGCTATCAGCACTTGACCAAAACGGTTAATCAGGCGGATTACCGGATTGATTGCATTTATCATAAAGTCCGCTTTTTTGGTAGCCTCGGCCAGTTCTTCCGTGGCCTTGTGCATATTTTCAGAGCTGTTTTCCTCCTGATTAAATGCTTTTATGATAACTCGCCCACTGTATGCTTCTTCCACCTGTGCGGTTACATTGCTTACACACTGTTGCCGTTTCATGGCAGATTTCAGCGTTTTTGCAGATACAAAATTAGTAGCTATCAGTGCAATTCCTGTAAATACCAGGAAAACAAGCGTCAATAAAATACTAAAGCGGAACATCATAACCAGAGATCCGACAACCATTCCGACGGCTGTAAACAGTTTTAACATTCCTGTTTGCAGGGCTTCCGATGTTTTATCTAAGTCATTCACTGTCCGGCTAAGAATTGCCCCTGTTTTCGTGCGGTCAAAGAAAGAGAGGGGAAGCCGGTTTAGCTTTTCGCTGATTTCTGTTCGCAGCCGCAGATTAAGGTCTTCCGCAAAGCTGGACATAAGGAATGATTGAAGCGTGTAAAACAATGCCGTCGCCAGATAGATCAGCAACAAGAAAACAATATCCCGGCCACCCGTCGCCCATGTAACTTGAAATGCTGCGCCGGTTGTAATGGTTTCTTTAATGCTGTTCCAAAGCAGATCTACAATATGCGCGCTATACAGAGGAGCAATAATAGAGAGAAAGGTATAAAGGACTACCGACGCAAGTACAACTGCTAACCGCTTATGCTGCTCGCTCGCGGAACGCCACAACCTTTTTACTGTTTGCCATGCATGGTCCGGCGTTTCAAAGTCCATTTCATCTGCGAAAATTTCTGCATTGTTGTTCTCACTCATGGTTTACATCCCCTTTCATTTGAGATTTTGCAATGTCCTGATAGACGGGGCAAGTCTGCATTAAGAAATCATGGCTGCCAATCCCAACAACCCGTCCTTCTTCCAAAACAATAATCTGCTCTGCATTCATAATTGTGCTGATCCGCTGGGCGATAATCAGCACCGCCGCGTCTTTTACTTCATCTGCAAGGGCTTTCCGTAACGCTGCGTCAGTCTTAAAGTCCAAAGCGGAAAAGCTATCGTCAAAAATATAAAGATCAGCTTTCTTTGCCAACGCCCTCGCAATCGAAAGACGCTGTTTTTGCCCGCCTGAAAAGTTTGTGCCGCCCTGTGATACGCGGGAGTAAAGGCCATCGGGGAGATCATAAACAAATTCGGATTGTGCAACCGATAAAGCATGTTTCATCTGTAGTTCTGTTGCCCGGTCATTTCCGTGCCGTAGATTATCGGCAATCGTACCGGAAAACAGCCATGTCTTTTGCGGCACATAAGAAATGTGATCCCTTAATTCCTTCTGCGTCATGTTCCGAATGTCCTTGCCATTCAGAAGGACAGAACCGGAAGTAACATCGTGAAACCGTAAAATCAATTTTGCAATCGTAGATTTCCCGCTGCCAGTGCTGCCGATAATCGCAGTCGTTTCCCCTCTTTTGCAAGTAAAATCCAAGTTCTCTAAGGTGTTCTCGTCTGCGTCTGCGAAGCGGAAACCTGCGTTATTGAACCGTATCACGTCTTTTATTTGTTTTGGGCTATTGTCAACAGACGCAATCCCATCTTGAATCTCCGGCGTAAGATGCAGTACATCTGAAATTCTCCGAACACAAATCATAGCACGGGGTATTAAAATCATCACCATTTGGGCCATAATGATGTAAAAAAGGATCATCATAGCATATTGTGTCAGGGCGGTAATATCGCCAATTTCCATAAATCCCGCGCCGATCCGGTTCCCGCCCAGCCAAAGAATGACGACAATTATCAGATTGATTGCAAACAGGGCAATACTCTCTAAGCCAGCGAACAGACGGTTTGCGCTGATTGCTGCCTCCGCGTAATCCTCAAAAGATTTCCTCATGCGCTTTTCTTCATACTTTTCTTTGTTAAAAGCGCGGATAACACGAACACCCGTAACATTTTCCCGAAGAACAATATTCATCCGATCAAGAAATTTTTGCAGCTTGTCAAAAATCCACGAGGCTTTTCGAGTGACAAAGATTGCCAGAAGCAAAATGAAAACGGTCGCCCCCACCAGCAGGAAGCCCATCATGGTATCAATCGAAAACGCCATAACAATTCCCATAATACAGACTGCGGGAACAGGCAGTACCATTTGGATAAACCATACAACGCCCTGTTGAACGACATTTACATCGTTCAGTGTGCGGGTAATCATAGAGCCGGTTCCAAACTGTTCAAAGTCATAAGAGGAAAAGGCAAGCGACTTGTCATAAAGTGCGTTCCGCATATCCCGACCAATTTTAGAAGAAAGGTCTGCGGCAAAATAGCTCCCCAGCAGTGCTCCCAAGCTGGTAATGACGGTTACGATTAGCATAAGTATTCCGCTGCGGATCAGATAATCCATATTTTCACCGTTTATACCAGCGTTTATCATATCCGCTGTGATGGTCGGAATTAACAAGCCGCCCGCAACATCTAAAAACATAACAAGTAATGTAACAAAGCTTAGCCATTTATACGGTTTTATGAACCGCATAATTGTTTTCATTCTGTATTCCCTCCTAAATATGATAATCTTATCGGAAAATACAATCAAAGCTCATTTAATTTTGTCCTCAAACTTTCCATATAAATATTTGCCAAACGCAAAAGTTCCTTTTGTTCTTCCTGTTTCAGAGCGGTAAAGGCCGCATTTTCTTTTTGGACTACTGGCACAATATACTTTTCGACAAACTGTTTTCCAGCCTCGGTTAAAAAAATATGCTTATCCCGGCCAACTCCCTGTTTGAGATAAATATATCCTTCCTGTACCAGCTTCCGAATAGAAGAATTAACTGTCTGTTTATTTGCAAAAAATTCATAGCAAATATCCTTTTGCAGACAGCCGTCACCTAAATCGTAGAGAGTATAAAAGATAGAAAAGGCACTGTCTGAAATCCCCATCTTTGAAGCTACTTTGTGGTATAGTTCGTTGCACTCTTTGTTGATCTTGTTAAAGTCCATCAACAGTTCGTTTAGTTTTTCCTGCACGGTCTTACCTCCCTTAGTATGTTTTCATACTCGAATAACAGGATTATAGTATGAAATCATACTCATGTCAAGGACATTTTCATACTTATTTGTAAATATTCTTTGAAAAACAAAAAAGACGGGGCGTAGTAGTCTTTTAACTGCCGCAACTCGACTTCCATCCAGGAAACGGTAACAACAAGACAGGTCAGCTTAGTGATCTACTAAGCTGACCTGTCTTGTTTTCGGATAACAGTTAGGTACCGTTGAGGAAACCACAACGCGCACAAACCTTCGGCTGGAAAATGAAATCGGTTCCACAGTGCAGCTGCTCCTTGAGAACCAGGTGACTAACAATTTCAAACTGGATAAGTTGCCACCCATGGAAGAGAAGCTGGACGATCTCCGATCCCCTATATAGGTTATTGAAGGTGTTGTCACTGGCCACCAGTAAGACGATTAAAATATTTCCTTTGAAAGCCGGCGATCTTCTTTTGATTTACAATTTATTAATAAATAATTCAATAAATATTGATAACCCATCTTTTATATGATAATATTCAATAGATAATATTTTTATTTTTGAAATATATTGTAATTATTAAGCCGAGCAGAAAGAGATATTCAACAATAAAATTAACTAAATACCTAAAATTTAGATATATTGACGCATAGGACTATTTCGGTACAGGCTAAAGACTCAGCTGGATGCTGAGTCCTTTTTCAACCATCTATTGCAATAGGGGGTACTGGCAATGATGATATAAAAATTATGCTTAAAAATGGTGTGGGATGACCGATCGAGGAGAAAAAACTTACATTGGATTTGTATGAGGAGGTAGAACAATGAAAATCAACAAATGGATCCGATCTGTGGCTTTGACATTGGCGTTCCTGCTTGCGGCGCAGGTTTCGCCGATCCAACCTTTTGCCCAAGAGGCTGCGGCAAATATCCAAGCATTGCAGCAACAGCATCAGTTTTGGGAGGAACAGCCCGAAACATCTCCTTCGGAGATTTCACCACAGGATATCGTGGGTGAGATCGTAGAGAAACGGGAACCCAATGTCAAACATTTCTTATTGGAGAGCGGCCAAATTATCGCCGCAACCTATCCTCAAACAGTGCATGAACTGGTAGATGGCCAGTGGCAGGAAATCGACAACTCCCTTGAGAAAGAACCTCTCACCAGATCCAGCAACGGGGATCAGGAAATTTCCAACCAGGCAGCTGGATTCCGGGTATCCTTTTCCGAGGGGGAAGGAAATAAACTGATTGAGCTTCAAAAGGAATCCTCCAGCATCTCTTGGAACCTTCAGGACGCAGGACAAAAGAATTTGACCATTTCACAGCCGGACGGTACGGAGCCATCCAATCCATTTGCGGTAAAAGATGTAAAGTCCTCCGGTACTTATCAAGATATTTTACCGGGGACAGATATTGAGTATATCCTCAACGGGACCACCATCAAGGAAAACATTGTCGTTGAGAACCTTTCCAGCATTCGCAGCTACCAGTTTGACCTAGAGTGTCAGAACGCCAGCGCCGTCTTAAATGAAGATAAAAGCATTACTTTCTTAGATGGACAGGGAAACATCATTTTTTCCATGCAGGCTCCTGTTATGTACGACGCTGTGGGAGAATACAGCGACGCAGTTGAGGTAAAGCTTACCCCATCGGAAAACGGCTATCGCTACGAACTCATTCCGGATGGTGGATGGATGTCCGAACCGGAGCGCGTCTATCCCATCACCATCGATCCCACCGTGGAAACAGAACAAGATACCAAAGGTGTACAATCTACTTATATCAAAGAGAGTATGCCCACCACAAAACTTCGCAATGAAGCTCGTATTTGGGTGGGGTCAGCCAGCGCTAAGATTCCGGCTGCCTGCCGTGCTCTTATTAAAGTTACTCTTCCCACATTAACACCTGCCGATTTTGTCACATCCACCTATTTACAACTGACCCCCATCGCTACCCACTATTTAGGCTGGAACAGCGACGGCATTGAAAACTACTATTTCACCGCCCACCGTGTTACAAGCGACTGGGATCCTTCTACCGTCACCTGGAACACACAGCCTGAATTTGATCCCAGTGTTGTGGACTACAAAATGGCACGTATCAACAACTACGACTATAATTTTAACATCACTGAGATCGCTAAAGAATGGTACAATACAGGCGTCAACACCGGATTGGAATTGCAGCTCAATCAGGAAGAAGGATTCTGTTTCTTTGGCGAATTCGGAGCTGATTCCACTATGAATGATGATCCTGAGAGCTATCCTATTTTATATATCACATACATGAATACCGCCGGCATGGAAAACTTCTGGACCTATCAAACTACTAGCGCCGGAGAAGCAGGTTCCGCCTTTGTCCAGAACCATACCGGTCACCTTACCTATGCTCATGATGATTTGGGCTTAGGTGGAAACATTATGCCGGTTGCCATCAGCCATGTATACAATTCCACTTATAAAGACGAAAATATAGGTTACGGCCTCGGTTGGCAGACCAATTACGACCAGACTATTAAACTCGAAACTATTGGGGATCGGAAATACTATATCTATCGGGATTCCGACGGAACCAAACATTCCTTTGATGCAACGGAATCAAAAGATGAATATGAAGATAGCTCCGGCTTGGAACTCAAATTAAAAATCGACACGGGCAGCAGCGACGCCCGTTATGTTATCACGGATCAAGACGACAACAAACTGAATTTTGATCAAAACGGCGCCTTAAAAACGGTATGCAATGCTAGGGATCAAAAAATCACCATAAGCCGCGATTCCGCAGGAAAAATCCAAAGCATTGCCGACGGTACCAACCGCATCTTCACATTTGCCTACGATGGTGGAAATCTTTCCTCCATCACGACCCCCGATGGTCGTCAGCAACGTATGAGCTACACCGATAACCAATTGACCGGCATCGGCTATGATGATACCACCTCAAACGACGACTCAAAATTCACCTACGGCGAGCATGGCCTTATATCTGCCCAATCCCGGTTTGGCGACCGGGTGGATATGACCTACAATGCCAATGGCAACGTCATTTTGTTGGAAGGAAGCTATGTCAACGAAGGGACGGCAAATAAGTTCTCCCAGCTCACCTTTGATTATTCTATCAAGGAAACTAAGGTAACCGATCACAAGGGACGGAAAAGCACCTATCAGTTTAATGAATTCGGCAATACCAAATGTATCTACAACGACGAAGGACAGGCTCAATTTTACAAATATTATGCGCCTAACGATATCAACCCAGATGGAAATGGTGAGCCTTATGGCCAAAACAGGATGGAAATGGCATCCGATATGCAAAAGGTCTCTTGCAATCTTTTGCAAAACAACAGCTTTGAAGAGGACGGGCATTGGAATGGAGGAAACTTCTCTACAGAAGATGCTTATGAAGGCAAGCGTTCTTATTGTCTGACAGGCAGTGACAGCGGAGAAGTAACCGCCGTCCAATATCTGGAGCTCAACAAAGGTGATACATACGTTTTTTCCTCCTATGTGAAAAATGAAGAGGGGGATGGCGAATCCTCTACTGCCGGCCTCTCAATGGAATATAAAAATGCATCGGGAGCAATCGTATCTTCTCCCATTTCTACTGTAGAAAAAGGAAACGGATGGCAGCGCATCTCGGCTACCATCACCCTTCCCTCCGACGCATCTGGACGTATGGTTAACCTGGTCCTCCACAAGCGAGGAACGGGCAATGCCTATTTTGACTGTGTCCAAGTGGAAGAGGGGTCTGTGCCCAACCGATTTAATTTAATCGAAAATCCTGACTTTTATCATTACACTGGTGGAACCCCCTGGCATTGGGACAACTCCCATGGATATGGCATGGGCTGGATGGACGGCCAGATGGAAATGGGAATGACGGGCAACTGCTATTGTATGGAAGGCACCCCGAATTTAGATTGCCAGGCCTATGATACTGTTTACGTCAAAGGCGAGGAGGGCACCACTCTCAACTATGGCGGATGGATTTTAGCCGATTCCGCCCCGGAGTTGCATGGCGAGGCGGCTGAACTCAACGATATCACCTGCTTGGTGCGCATCGAGCTCTACAGCGGCGACAGTAAAGTTCAATCCCAGGAAGTCGACGCCAACACCTTCTGTGACGAATGGCAGTTTGTGGGCGATACCATCATAGCCAAACAGTCTTTCGACAGCGTTAAAGTGATTTTTGAGTACAAAAACAACGTCAACCGTATTTACATCGACGGAGCCTTTTTGTACAAGGACTACTTTGGTCAAAGCTACCGCTACGACGAGGATGGAAACGTCATCTCCACCACCGCTTACGACAAACAGGAATCCACTTTTGAGTACGATACCGACAACGACATGGTCAAAAGCACGGATCCCAAAGGCGCTTCTTATACCTATCAGTACAATGACTACCATCAGCCTGAAGTCGCTACCTCAGCGGAAGGCATCGATTATTCCTACTACTACGATCAAAACGGCAACATTGCCCAGTCGCAAAAGACTTCCAGAACTTCCAATACAACCGGGTCAGCTGTTTATACCGAGGATGGGCAGTATCTGACGTCCCAGTCCGACGTATTTGGGAATACCGTCAGCTATACTTACAATGACGATGGTACTGTCCACACCGTCACCGATGCCAAAGGCGTTGTTACTACTTATACCTATGATGATTTAAAACGCGTCATCCGTGTAGAAACCACAAACGGTGACGAGTCTCTAGACAACCAATATGGTTATACTGGCGACAAAATGACCAGTGTCACCCACAACGGGTTCCAATATCTCTTTGACTACGACTCTATGGGACGAATTTCCGCCACCTATGTGGCCAGTGAAAATGGGGAAAAACGGCTCCTCTCCGGCAATACTTATGTTCCCGCTACCAATGGGGTCGCCAGTGGATTGGTGAAAAGCCTCACCTATGGCAATGGAGCCATTAAGTCCTATACATACGATCGTCAAGACCGCGTAATAGGGGTACGCTACGATGGAGATCAGAAAGACCGCTATACTTACGAGTACAATAGCGAAGGTCTCCTCCATTCCCAAACCGATACACAAAACAACGTCACTGTCCGATACGAATATGACTTAAGCAAACGTCTGTCTAAGATCCATTTTGGATCGGAGTACACGTTGCAATATCACTACGATATTAACAACAACCTGGTTAAAGTGGAAGAGATTTACGGAAGCACGACGCAGAACACCCGTTACCTCTACAACCAGGACGACCTTGTCACCCAGGTCATGACGGCAGGCGGCGGCTATATAGATTACGATTACAGCTACGACCGTCGTAAAAATCTCTACACCAAAGAAAACCTGACCAGCAATGCCGACACCTACGGCTTTACCGGTCCAGAAGGTTCCATTACCATGGAAAACAGTTTCGCAGTTGCCCCTGTCAAGAATCAGCCTACGGCTACTTTAACCAAGTCCTCGGAAGAGGACAGTATTACAAACTATGGATCGCTTCATACCACCGTCCCCCGTCCGGGCGAACAGTACACCATTTCCTTCTGGTATCAAGCTCAACCGGGGACAGCCGGCACATTGCGTATGCAAGCTTTCGGTGAAAATGGTTCAGGAGAACAGGTTCCCCTTTCCGACTATGCTGCACTGGAACTTAACGGTCAGAATGCCGATGGACAATACCGGTACTTTGAAACCTGCATCGAGTTGGAAGATCCTCTATATGAATCTGTCCAATGGGTCTCCCCTACCATACAATGGGTTGGCGGAACCGGTACTATTTCGCTCAATGCTGTTACCTTTACCAATGTCTATGAAGATATTTGGGTGCCGGAGGGCCTTTCCAATACCGATACAAATAACGGCGGTCTCGCTACTATTGTAGACAGTTCCTCTGTAAATGCCCCAGTGCCCTATGATAACACCGCCAAATGGGAAAAAACAGGTTCGGGCAGACAATGGCACGGCACTTATGACGCTTTCCGGACAAGCGTCCCACAGCCAAACGAAGTGTGGGAATTATCCTTTTATGCCAAGTTGGATAGCGATGCCGCCGGTACCACTATGCGTTTTCAATTCAATGGCCATGACAACATTGGTTCTCTGTGGGCATCCAAATCCACTTGGGAAGACATTCAACTACATGCAGACGATCAATGGCATCGGTATTCGGTCCAAGTAACCATGGACGAGGATCTTTACAACGAAGGTACCTCTTACATCATCCCTTATCTTTTCTGGGATTCTTCCGATCAGGCAGCTACATTGTATCTCAACGGTGTCAGTCTGCATCGGGTGGACAACGTATGGACAAAAAATCAGAAAGGTAATTTCCAGGAAGATTATACGGCGGAAAATATCGCTAGTCCACAAATCAATCAAATCGACAGCTCTGATTCACCTGTGGAAACCGACCCAACCACTTCTATCTCTGCTCCGGATGGACAGACCAAAACAGCAGCTATCCGCGTCATTGACGGCATGCTCGGGGGACAAACTTGGACCATGTCCTTCTGGGCAAAGTCTACGGATGATAATCCCGATCATCCGTCTGTTCCCATGGAATTTGATATTCGCAGCAATGACTTATTTGGATCCATCTCCACATTAGAAAATGTTTCTAGAATCTCGGTGCCCAATGATTCCAAGTGGCATTTTTATACCATGACGGCCACCATCGATGAGGCATTCGGCGCTGACTTCACAGAAAACGGCCTAAGAGCCTGGATCAAAACTTCCATTGCCCAGCAAGGGACTTTGCTCATCAATGCAATCCAGTTGACACCGGGCGATACGGTTCGCTCCTTCAACCATCACATCAACGACGGCAGTTTGCGGAACGTCACCATCAACACAGGGAGCGCCCAATTTAATTCCGCCTTCCTTTACGATGTGGACAGCCAGGGCCGGGAAATTGTCCGGGTCAAGCATTTGATCCAAAACAACCAGGCCACCAGTTATGAATACGATATGATGGGGCATATCTCCCGCATCTATCTGCCCGACGGCAAAGAAATCGCTTTCGCCTACGACGACCTAGGACAGCTCATCCGGGAGGACAATGGGCAAATCAATCAGACCATTGTCTATACCTATGATAATGCTGGCAATATTCTGCAAAAAGAAACCTATCCTTACACCACTGGGGAAGTCCAGCCCGGGAACGGTTCCCAAACTGTTTACGAATACGGGGACGGAATTTGGAAAGACCTCCTTACCTATCAGAGCGACATCGGCAGCATCCAATACGATGAAATCGGCAACCCCACCATGTACGGCCAATGGCTCCTCAGTTGGGAAGCGGGACGTCAACTCAAAAGCATCATCTCAAAAGCAGGGCTCAACCTATCCTTTACCTATGGGGAAAATGGCCTGCGCACTTCTAAAACATCTGATGGGGATCGTATCACTTACCAAGTCATCGATGGCGTCATTCGCTCCCTCACGAAGGAGAACTGGATGGGCGAAGAGACCTTGACCTTCCAGTATAGCTGTGGGGCCGTGCTCAGCGTCATCTACCAAGGGGAAGAGTATTGGTACATCAAAAATGCCCAAGGCGACATCACGGGGCTTATGGACAAAAACGGTGAGATGGTGGTAACATATACGTATGATAGCTGGGGTGTCCCGGTATCACGGGAAGGCAGTATGAAAGATACGTTAGGGCTGTTAAACCCCTTCCGGTACCGTGAGTACATCTACGACGATGAGTCGGGCCTTTACTACCTACAAACCCGGTATTATGATCCTAGGGTAGGCCGGTTCCTCAACGCGGACATCATGATGGCGTCTAACGGGGATTTCCCCTCCTGCAGCGTCTTCTCCTACTGTTCCAATGATCCGGTGGACGGCTACGATCCCTCTGGTATGTCCGAATTCCAGGATAACTATATGTTAGCCAAAAAGAAATATTTGGCCCGTTGGGGTTCTGGCAAGCAAGATGAGTATAAATACAGCAGGTATCCCTCGAAAAACTTTGGCTCTGGCAAACAAGAAGAGTATAACAGACCTCAACAAAGCCTTGTTGACAAAGCTCAAAAGAAAAATAACAATAGTAAAGGCTTTGGCATTGTGGGAAAAACCGTTTCTTATGGCAAAGCCGGTATGGGGGCTGTATGTGATGCTATCGGTATTGGTCTCTCCAGGGAACTAGCCACACCACCGCAATTGTCTGTTATATCTACAGCTTTTAGCATGCCTAATTTTATAGCAGCCCACTGGACAAATGACGCTTTAACCACAAACCAAAAGATCGCAATGACAGGCTACGAAGTGCTTACTGGAATGGGTGGGATTGCCTTAGCCTATGGGATCTCTAATTGTTGGAATCCTACTGGGTGGATAGGGATGGTAGGCGCAGTTTTTATCACTGTAACTTATACAATTGCTACAAATAAGTTAAGTGACTTATTAGTGGAACGCTTTACGATAATGAATGAGCAGGAAAAAATAGAGGCCTTAGGCATTACACAATAGGAGGTTATCATGGACGATCCTAAAAAAGACAATTCAAAAAGAGGTGTCAAATCCTATAAAAATTTATGGTTTAGCGAAATTCTTCTTTGGTGTTTTATTCCTGTCTATTTTTGGATACGATGGATTATGCGGGATCCAGATTGGGTACATGGTAGAGCTTTTGGTCATATTTGTATACTTTATGGGGTTTTTGTAATTGGCATTGTCTGTATGTGTACATATGGCCTAGTTGATGACTACAAAAGCTTGGTACGTCGTGGCAAAACAGAGCACAAACCATGGAAGCTTGCTTCAATTATGATTGTCCATATTCTTAATCTTCTTATATCGTCATATATCCTATTTATTTATCACTAATATATCAAAGGAGGAGCCTATCTTATTAGATGGGCTCCTCCTACTGCTCCAATGATCCTGTGGACGGCTACGATCCATCCGGCATGTCCGAGTTCCAGGATAACTATATGCGTTGGGCTGCTGAAAGAAGAGAATATCGGAAACGTTTCGGTTCTGGAAAACAGGAAGAGTATGCCCTGTGGAAAAAGCAACAAGATGAGAAAAATAATCCTCAACAAAGCCTTGTTGACAAAGCTCAAAAGAAAAATGGTGTCAGCAAGTCATTTAATACATCCGGCACTATCATTAACTGGGTAAAAACAGGTGGAGGGGCTTTTTGTGATATCGTAAGCTTTGGCGCATCTGGGCAACTAGCTACAAATGCAACTGTTGCAAAAGTATCTTATGCTGTTTCTACTCCACTTTTTATAGCTGCACATTGGGCCAATGAAGATCTTTTATTTGATCAAAAAATGGTTATGACTTCATATGAAATTTTAAGTGCAGCTGGCGGAGTTGCTTTAGCCTACGGAATCTCAAATATCTGGAATCCAACTGGATGGGTAGGGGTATTAGGTTCAGTAGCCATTACGCTAACCTATACTTACCTAACATCACAAGGTAGTAATTGGCTTGTTGAATATTATACAAAAGAAAATCAAAAAGACCTAGCAGATGAAATCTATGGGTTACAATAGTAGGAGGCTTTCTATGAAAAAAAACACTCAACAAAAATTTGCTAAATCGTATAAAAGTCTTTGGTTGTCTTTATTTATTTCATTAGCACTTGTTTTTGTATACTTAACTGCTAGAACATCAATGCGTAATCCAAACTGGCAAGACAATTTTCGAGGAGCATTTGCCATCTATGCAGCATACGGCATATATTTTCTAAGTTTTGGTTTTATTCCAGCCATCATTGTTGACTATCGTGGTTTAATACATACAAAAAAGTCTATACACAAATGGTGGAAAATTGCATCTTTGGTTATAGTTCAAGTAATCTATCTTCTTGTATCTTGGTATATTCTGTTTATTTACCATTAATATATCAAAGGGGGAGCCTATCTTATTTAGGTGGGCTTCTCCTACTGTTCCAATGATCCTGTGGACGGCTACGATCCATCCGGCATGTCCGAGTTCCAGGATAACTATATGTTAGCCAAAAAGAAATATTTGGCCCGCTGGGGTTCTGGCAAGCAAGATGAGTATAAATACAGTAGATATCCCTCGAAAAACTTTGGCTCTGGCAAACAGGAAGAATATTATTATAGCCATAATCCTGTGCAAAGAGTTCTTTACAATGCTTATAATACAGTAAGGAAAAATGTATCTGCTACCTATAGTCGAGGGGTAACAGTGTCAGCCGGAGGATTTAATGTAACTATAGGAATTTCTGCGGATACAAAAGGACATATAGCACCACAGATTACATTTACTTCAGGTATAGGTACCGGTAGCTTTACAGATTGGTCTATCGGTTTATATCAAACAGTAACAAACGCTCCAGGTATCAATAAATTAAATGAATACGGAATTCAATGCGGGGGATCCGTTGGTACCGTTGTAGAAGGCGTTCCTATATTTGCAGGCATGGACCTAAACATCATTCCTGATGGACCAAATACATATAGTGGAGTTACTTCTTCTTTTGGATTCGGTGGTTCACCTGGTGCAGAGTTCCATGTCCAACAGGGTTATACATGGACATTAGGAGGAGGTTATTTTGATATGGGATACCTAGCAGATAAATTGTTTTATCAAATGATTGGGTGGTGATTTGATGAAAATTTTAGCTCGTATTTTCTTTAGTATGTTTATCCTTTCGATATTCACTATAACAACTGTGTCGGCACAGGAAAAGCCATTAGATTTAGTAAAACTTGATGAAGAATATGAAGCGACATTGTTTGCTGTCGGCATTATGGTAGATCGAAACGATAATGTAGGAATCTATTTTGACAATGACGTGATCCATGTTTATCATCCAGACGGCACCTTTTATTATGGGTTTCGCTTCAATGCCAAAGGTTCCTATGTCTCTGATTTTGACGCAGTAGGTAATGTTATGATTGCAGGCGCTCGCCAGGACAATATTTACTGTTTTAATCCTGACGGCGATCTAGTAAGGAAAACTCCTAAAGAGGCAATGTTTTTTAATTATGAGGAAGAAAGTGATTATTTTTACAATCGGCAAAAAAGCCAAAAGGTCGAGTGTGAAGGATTTACCTATGTGTTTAGGAAATCATTTTGGCATAAACAGCTTGTGAAAGTGATGGATGATGGGACAGAAATCGTTTTTTATGATTCCGGAGTTTCTCAGATAATTCTTTTACTTGTTATAATAGTAGGACTTCTTCTTCTTTTCACATTAGGATTTGTTGTAATTATTAAACGTATGCTCAGACAAAATCGTGAGTATTACTTAAATGGTGAACCTGATACGGTAAAGCTGAAGTGGAAGTAGACTAGGAACGCAGGGGCATATTATGTAGATTAATATGCCTCTACTTTGTTTTTTGAGGCTCCAACGATCCTGTCAACAGCTCCGATCCCTCCGGTATGTCCGAATTCCAGGATAACTACATGCGTTGGGAACGTGACAAGTAGGGTTCTGGCAAAAAGTAAGAATATATGCGGGCTGAGACAGAGGCTTACAATCAAAGGGTTCTTCATCCTCAGAAAAGCGGTAGTCTTGTAGGGATAGGTGGGTCTGTTGTAACTGAGTATAACACTCCTACTTCCAGTAACAGCTGGGGTATTTTCTCTTATAAAACTGGAACAAAAACGACATATACCCACAAACAATATGGCAATCCTGGTGCTCCGGTCTCTGCCTTCGCTAGAGTAGTGAGTAATAATCTGTTAGCTTCTTATACCGGAATAGCGTTCAATTACCAAGGCTGGTCACTAAAATTCACTAAATCTTTGGCAGATATCGGAGTTTCTATCAGTTATAGTATAGGTAATACAATGCAAAGCCTTGGAATTTCGATTGGACAGGATTGCACTATATCAGTTACTACCACTACTTCAACAGACATTGGTAATAACATAACAGAGTCTTCCTATCAAACTTTCAGCATAGATTTAAAGCCATTTATATTTTTCCTTGGAGCTCCCGAGGCACAGCCCTCTGGCGAAGGTTCTTGGCAACCAAATTTAAGTCCTGCACCAGCTTATCCATAAGGTTAAGGAGAGATAATTTTTATGTGGTATTTTTTATTTCGATTTATCGCTCTTGCAGTCATAGTTTCCTTATTCATTGTGTGCATTTTTTGTATTCCATGGCTTAGGAAAAAAACTCGTCGAACAAAGGTAATCGCTTTTATCTTATTTCTGATCATACTTCTAATTTTTCTGCCATATCCTTATGAGAATTTTTTCTTCCATTTTAAAACCCCTGAAGAAGCTTTTGCTTATTCTCATTTCGGCGCTGCTATACAAACGGTTTCGGTGGAGGACACATGTGCCTTTGTGGTATATTCTTCCGGTGGGCAAAGTGCTGATCCTGATGTAATTGAAAAAGGGCCCTATGGTTGGAACATAAACAGTCCTTTTTCTCCACGTAATGGCGGCTCTAAACACTGGTCTTCTACCGATACAACAGGAAAATCTAAAACCTTTTTTCTAAATGTTGTTCAGTCAGAACAATCAAGGCAATTATTTATTATGATTCATAGGTTTGATTCTGTTGGTAACTCTCACGAAATCGCTGATATCCATGACACATTGGATTCATTATTTCAAATACATACTTCCGATTCTTACCTTTCTCACATCGAATACTACTACACGGTTTTGGATGTCGACGACGTAGACGATCATTATCAGATATATGTTGATGGCAAACCAGTTGATCCTTTTAAAGACCTATATCAAAAAAGTGAGTGGTCTGCCATACAGTAAAGTGATTTATAAGCAGGAGCTCATCTCGGCAAGATGGGCTTCTCCTACTGTTCCAATGCTACGATCCATCCGGCATGTCCGAGTTCCAGGACAACTATATGTTAGCCAAAAAGAAATATTTGGCCCGTTGGAGTTCTGGCAAGCAAGATGAGTATAAGCGATGGGAAGAGCAACAAGATGCCAATAACAACGTCTTTGGCGCTGGCGCTTCTTCTGTAATTGATGTTGATTATCCTGCCTCTAATAATAATTTCATTTTTATAACTAAAACCGGAAAGAAGACATCTAGCACTACCAATAGCTGGGGAGATTCTAGTAGACCTGTTTCTGTCTATGCCAGAGGCGTACAAAACAATTGGCTTGCATCATCCGCCGGGTTGGCCTTCGACGGGGATGGATGGGGAAGTAAAATCAATCTTTCTTTAGCAGATATTGGAGTATCCGGTTCTAGCTACGTTGGCGAAAACACAACACAAAACTTTGGCGTTTCCGTTTCCCTACTAGAAGGTACTGTCTCCTTTTATAACAATACAGTTGTTGATGTTAGTAACAACACAACAGAAACCGCTTATCAGACTTTTAGTATTGATCTCAAACCAATTCTCTTTTTCTGGGCTGGTGCCTCAGCAGTTTCAGGCGCTGGAGCTGGAACTCCTACACCTGCGCCCGTTGCCCCATAAAAAATAAAAAGTAAGGAGAGGTTCTCATGTGGTTTTATTTGTTTCGATTGGTTATCATGATTTTTGTTGCTATTTTAGTCCTTCTCTGTCTCCGATTTATCCCACGACTGCGACAAAGAAAGACATGGGAAAAGATAATTGGATTTGTTGCCATAGAAATTATTCTATTCGTTATTCTACAATATCCTTTTGAGAACCTCTTCTTTCATTTTGAAACCCCTGAAGAAGCATTTACCTATTCTCATTTTGGCGCTACTGTACAAACCATTGTAGAAGAAGAGTCTTGTGCTTTTGTCGTATATTCTTCTGGTAGTCCTATCGTTAAGATTGATGTAATTGAGAAAGGAGATCATGGCTGGAACATAAACCGTCCAGGTGCTAAGCATAAGGATGGCTATAAATTATGGACTTCTACTGACGCATCTAATAACGTCAAAGTATTTTCTTTAAAAATGGTTCAGTCCAATCAATCCAATCAGCTATTTGTTGTAGTTCATAGATATGAATTCAATATCCCCCCCTCTGATATTACAGAAGTCTATGATAATTTAAGTTCTTCTTTCCAACTATATACTGAGCGTTCAGATAACTGGTATACTGAATATCACTACACTGTTTTAGATATGGCAAGATTAGACAACGATTATCAAATCTATGTGGAAGGAAAACCTATAGATCCTTTTAAAGATCTTGCTCTAGATGAGTATATGTAGCCCTTAAGGGGAAATCTGTCTTGTAACGGATTTCCCCTATATCTATTTATAATAATTTTTACTATTTATAAATTCTATATTATGAATCCCGATATCTTTCTCCTACTGTTCCAATGATCCTGTGGACGGCTACGATCCATCCGGCATGTCCGAATTCCAGGATAACTATATGTTAGCCAAAAAGAAATATTTGGCCCGCTGGGGTTCTGGCAAGCAAGATGAGTATAAATACAGCAGGTATCCCTCGAAAAACTTTGGTTCCGGTAAACAGGAAGAATATTATTATAGCCATAATCCTGTGCAAAGAGTTCTCTATAATGCGTACCAAGCTGTCAGACACGCTCCCATCACCCATACACAAGGACTTTCTATATCTGCTGGTTTTTATAGCGCATCAATATCTCTTTCTATGGATACGAAGGGAAATATTGTACCTCAGGTCACGTTTACATCTAATCTTAGCACAAATGGTTTTCTAAATTGGTCACTTGGAGCCTATATAACAGAAACCAATGCTCCATCTGCTCTAGATTTACAAGGATTAGGAATCCAATATGGAGGATCTGTTTCCGGTTCTGTAGAAGGAGTTCCTATATTTATAGGTCTTGACGGTAATAAAGTAATTGGTTTACAATGGCTTTACTCTTTCAACCGGCGTATCCTCTTCTCCTGGTGCTGAAGGGCATGTTCAAACAGGGAATACGTGGAATATAAATACCGGTGCTAATATTAGCTATGCGGTGGATGCTATTTTCTACAGAATGATTGGGTGGTAATTATGAAGAAATTGTGTTGTCTATTTATTCTTGTATTCGTAACACTCATGCAAACTTTCTATGTATCCGCAGAAGAGCAGCCGCTAAGTTTAGTAAAGCTGGAAAAAGAATCAGCAACTCCTGTAAATGCTGTGGGGATTATGGTAGATCCAAATAATAATATAGGGATTTTCTTTGAAAATGGTATTATCTATGTTTATCATCCAAATGGTGATTTTTTCTATGGACTCCAGTTCAAGACTCAAGGATTTTATGCCAGTGATTTCGATTCTAATGGGAATGTCATGATTGTAGACGCTAGACAAGATGATATTTACTATTTTGATTCTAACGGTCAACTAGTCAGAAGAATCCCCAAAGCTGTTGTAATGGATGAATTTCAAGAGGACAAGTTCTATAATAAGCAAAAACGAATTCGAAAAATAGATTGTGGAGATTTCTCTTATGTTTTGAAACATTCATTATGGCATAATCAGTTAACAAAAACAATGAATGACGGCACTGAATTCGTCTTTTACGATTCAGGAAACTCTCAACTTATTTATTCATTTATAGTCATTGGAGGTATCGTTTTAATCTTTTCAGTCGGAATGTTGGGAATGATCCGATTTATCTTAAAAAAGTGCCGGGAAGATATGGCCAAAACAGAATAAACTACAGCAAAGGGGGAGCCTATCTTATTTAGGTGGGCTTCTCCTACTGTTCCAATGATCCTGTGGACGGCTCTGATCTATCCGGCATGTCCGAATTCCAGGATAACTATATGTTAGCCAAAAAGAAATATTTGGCCCGTTGGGGTTCTGGCAAGCAAGATGAGTATAAATACAGCAGGTATCCCTCGAAAAACTTTGGTTCCGGTAAACAGGAAGAATATTATTATAGCCATAATCCTATACAAAGAGTTCTTTACAATGCTTATAATACAGTAAGGAAAAATGTATCTGCTACCTATAGTCGAGGGGTAACAGTGTCAGCCGGAGGATTTAATGTAACTATAGGAATTTCTGCGGATACAAAAGGACATATAGCACCACAGATTACATTTACTTCAGGTATAGGTACCGGTAGCTTTACAGATTGATCTATCGGTTTGAATAAAACAGTAACTAATGCGCCAGGTATTGATAAATTAGATGGATATGGAATTCAATGTGGTGGATCCGCTGGGACTGTTGTTGAAGGAGTTCCTATATTTGCAGGCGCAGATCTAAACATCATTCCTGATGGGTCAAAAGTATATGGTGGAGCTACCTCTTCTGTCGGTATAGGATCTCCTGGTGTAGATCTTCATGTCCAGCAAGGTAATACTTGGACATTAGGAGGCGGCTACTTTGATCTTAGTTATTATATGGATAAAGCCTTTTATCAAATGATTGGGTGGTGATTTGATGAAAATTTTAGCTCGTATTTTCTTTAGTATGTTTATCCTTTCGATATTCACTATAACAACTGTGTCGGCACAAAAAAAACCACTAGATTTAGTAAGACTTGATGA
Source organism: Solibaculum mannosilyticum (assembly GCF_015140235.1). Lineage (GTDB taxonomy): Bacteria > Bacillota > Clostridia > Oscillospirales > Acutalibacteraceae > Solibaculum > Solibaculum mannosilyticum. The sequence continues at coordinate 1,785,525 of NZ_AP023321.1, forward strand.
AGAGTATGAAGCAATATTGTCTGCTGTTGGCATTATGGTGGATCGAAACGATAATGTAGGAATCTATTTTGACAACGACGTGATCCATGTTTATCATCCAGATGGAACCTTTTATTACGGCTTTCGTTTCAATACCGAAGGTTCTTATGTCTCCGATTTTGATTCAGTGGGTAATGTTATAATTGCAGGCGTTCGCCAAGACAATATTTACTGTTTTAATTCTGATGGAGATCTCGTAAGGGAAACTCCTAAAGAGGCAATGTTTTTAAATTATGAGGAAGAGAGTGATTATTTTGATTGCCGACGCAAAATCAAAAAGGTCGAGTGTGACGGGTTTACCTATGTATTCAAAAATACATTTTGGCATAAACAGCTTGTGAAAATAATGGATGATGGGACAGAAATCGTTTTTTATGATTCTGGAGTTTCTCAGATAATTCTTTTACTTGTGGTTGGCATCGTGATATTATTATTTTTCACATTAGTGTTGATTAAAGCAATTAAATATATTTCTCAGCAAAGCCGTGAGTATTACTTAAATGGTGAGCGTGATACGGTAAAGCTGAGGTGGAAGTAGACTAGGAAAGTAGGGGCATATTATGTATATTAATACGCCCCTACTTTGTTTTTTTGAGATTTCAACGATCTTGTCAACAGCTCCGATCCATCCGGCATGTCCGAGTTCCAGGATAACTATATGCGTTGGGAACGTGACAAGTGGGGTTCTGGCAAACAGCAAGAATATATGCGGGCTGAGATAGAGGCTTACAACCAGAGTGTTCTTCACCCTAAAAAACAAAATCAGAATTATTTTGAGAAAAATAAGAAGAAACAACCTGGTTCTTCTTCAAAAAATGGTGCAAGTAAAAGCCTTACTTTTCTGGGAGATTTTCTTGGAAATAAAAACTCCGGAATTGCTGCACTTGCCGATTTTGGAGGAAAGTCATCTGGGGATGGTGCTGGGCTTGCGTTTACAACCTTTACATTTGTTGAATCAGCTATATGTTTTACAGCTGCACATTGGGTAAATGAAGATCTTCAGTATTCCGAAAAACTTCTTATGACTAATTATGAAAAATTAGCTGCTGGAGGTGGAATTTTGTTAGCCTATGGTATGGCAAACATATGGAATCCAATGGGATGGGGAACTTTAGTAGCATCCACATTGATCATGACAATGTATTCTCTTACAACAGGAGAATTGCGTAACCAACTTCTAGATGTTATTGAATATTCTAAAGATCCCCATGCTAAAATGAGAAAACTTCTAGAAGGTTAACAGGAGGATAAAATCATGCAAGAACCAGAAGAAAACAAACGTCATTGGGGGGCTAAATCCTATAAAAGTCTATGGATTTTACCGTTAATAGCTTTTATTGCTATCTTTTTTCTTGCTTCATCAAGAAATTACATTTTTGAGTGGCAGAAAGAAAAAGACCTGCAAGCATTAGGGATGATTATGAAGGGAGGATTTTTGTACGCTCTGCTTTGGTTGGTTATGCCTGCAACCATTGCAGACTATGTAGGCTTAGTCCGCCGAGAAAAAACCGATCACAAATGGTGGAAGATTATCTCTTTGGTTGCAATTGAACTTGCCTGTATTATTTTCGGAACTTATGTTTTCTTTTTCTCCTGAAATACAACTTTTACTATTCCACATACCTCTTCCGGTATATCTGAATGCCAGGACAACTTATATACGTTTGGCTGCTGAAAGAAGAGAATATCGGAAATGTTTTAGTTCTGAGAAACAGGAAGAGTAAGGAGGTTAACTATGGAAAACCCTAAAAAAAAACAATCCTGAAAAAGGAGCTAAATCTTATAAAAGCCTATGGATTACTGAATGTATCTTTTGGTGCCTGATTCCCTTCTATTTTTATATGCGATGGATTATGCGGGATCCAGATTGGGTACACGGAAGAGCTTTTGGCCATATTTGTATATTTTATGGAGTTTTTGTAATTGGCATTGTCTGTATGGGAACTTGGGGCATTATCACTGATTATAAAGGCTTGGTACGTCGTGGTAAAACAGAACACAAACCATGGAAACTTGCTTCTCTCCTTATTGTCAATACCATTTATCTTCTTATATCGTCATATATCCTATTTATCTATCACTAATATAGAAAAAGGAGGAGCCTATCTTGTTAGATGGGCTTCTCCTTTACGATACAATTGACGGGATTTACGATTTTATTTTAGGGTGGTAAAAGATGAAAAAAATATTTTCTATTTTTGTGTTATTAGTCGTCGTAACAACATTAGGATATTTATCCGTTTCTGCCAATGAGCTTGATATGGAGAGAGTAGAGGAAGAATACCATGGCGCTGCCAAAGCAATCAGTATCGCAGCCGATTCTAAAGGAAATGTTGCTCTGTATTTTGACGATGACGTCATCAATGTTTACCATCCAGATGGAACATTCTTTTACGGATTAAAGCTCGATGTAGCTTCTTATGTCTGCGATTTTGATTCAGAGGATAATCTCATCGTCTTTGCCACTAGAACAGATTACATCTATTACTTTAATTCAAAAGGAGAATGTGTCAAACAAGTATATAAAGATGATTTCATGGATCCTGGCGCCCTCGACAAGTATTACCGAGAAAGAATGAGCCTACGAGAAATTGATGAAGATGGATTCCAGTATATTTTGGAGGCATCCTATGGCAAAACCAAGCTCATCCAACAGATGGACGATGGTTCAGAGCGAGTTCTGTATGAAACAGAAGGTTCTACTGTAATAGGAAAAACTATTTTTGGCGGGGTTATTGCGATTTTATTTATCTCTCTTTTTGGCCTTGGAATATTCCAGGTGTATCGGTTTTATAAAAACAGCAGGAACAAAAAGGATAGCGCCGATATATTCTCCCGATAATCGTCCCATCTGCTCAAAACCAACAACTAAAGATAAGCTCCTGGATTAAGATCCAGGAGCTTATCTTGTCTCTATGCATTCTTCCGTGGTTTTGTCCTCCCTCAGCCCCTTAAAGACCGGCTGCCGCATCCCGCCATTTGCCGTCTTCTCCATATAGCTGACGGTGCATACCATGGAGGGCCCAATCCACACAGCATCTTCGTTTCCATGCCCTTGGGGAACCTCAAGGGGCGGGCCAGACGCCTGTGGCTGTTCCAAAATCTTATGAAAGGGCGCTCCCCCTACGCCAAGGGTCACATGGCCTTTGTAAACCAGCCCTCCCGTTTCTGCGTATTGCCCCAGCACCAGGCTGGTCATGTGGTTGTCCTTCTGGATGTAGCCGCATACCACAAAGTCCTCGTCCTGGAGGTTTTTGATCTTTACCCAGTCCTTGGTCCGTTTGCCCTGGATGTAGATGCTTTCTTTCCTTTTAGCAACAATGCCTTCCAACTGTTGTTGCTTGGCCAGCTCGTACAGCGCAGCACCCTTACCTTCAAAATACCGGGATACCGCAATCCTTTCGTTCTCCTTGACTGCTTGTTTTAAGATCCGTTTTCGCTCCATGAGAGGTTGGAACATCAAATCCTGCCCATCCGCCCAAAGGCAATCAAAGGCCACAAAGGTGGCCGGGTGTTTCTTGGCCGCCAGTTCCAGACGGAACCGGTTGCCCATCAGGCTACGGCGCTGGATTTCATAGAAATTTGGTTTCCCATCTACCAGTACCAGCAGCTCCCCATCCAGGATGCATTTCTTTTTGACCTGCCGGTGCAGCTGCCATAGTTCCGGTACCTTTGGATTCAGGATCATGTTCCGTTTGTTGCGGAGCTCCGTGGTTTTCCCTTTCGGGTCCAAATAGGCAATGCAGCGTTCCCCATCCCACTTCACTTCATAAAGATAACCGGGATGGTCAAAGGGGGCTGTATTTTCTGCAATCAGCATGGGATGCAAGTTTTTGCGGTCAAAAAGCGATTCCATAAAAATTTCTCCGTCATTCGATTAAGAAGCATTTCCGGCCTTGGCTGTTTTCTTCCTACCAGGACCTCTTTTGGACGGCGTTTTCCCTTTGTCCCCCATCTGCTTTAAAGAGGCTTCCAGCGCATCCATGATGTTGATGACGTTGGAGGGCTGCTGGCCGGGCGCTTCGGTAATCTCTTTCCCATTGATCTTTGCCTCGATGATTTCCCGAAGCCGCACCTGGTATTGATCGTGATAGAGGGTTGGATCGAAGGCTTGCGACATCCCCTTGACCAAGGCTTTGGCCATGGTGAGTTCTGCTTCCGGTAATTTTGGATGGGCCGGTTCCTTGGGCATCGCTTTTACCTCGTCGTGGAAAAAGAGGGTTTCCACTAAAATCCCCTGTTCGGTTGGGATCAGGCACAGCAGCTTTTCGCTCTGACCAATGACGCTTTTGGCAATGGCCACTTTCCCTTCCTCCAGCATGGCTTTACGGAGCAGCTCATAGGTTTTGTCCCCTCCAGCCTCCGGAACCGCATGATAGGTTTTGTCATAATAAATCGGACATATTTCATGGATGTCGGCAAAGTGTAGGATTTGGATGGTCCGGTCTTTAGGAGTTTTGGCCTTCTCGAAATCTTCGTCGGTCATTGTCACATACCGGCCGGGCTCAAACTCAAACCCCTTGACGATGTCTTGGCTCCCCACCTCTTTGCCGCAGCTTGCGCATACCTTATTGATAGTCCATACGAATATCAATATGGAGCTGCACTTGCTATTCTTGATACCCTAGCTACATATACCACTAAAATATGCGAAGAATCGTCCCTGTCACTTTCAGTCAAATATTCAGGAATGGTAACTAATCAGCCACATCAATTTTTAGAATTATGTGAGAATTATGTCATGAAAGCAATTCCTCGTGATTTGGTGCAACTAGATGAATTATGGGACAAGCTGGGTGAAATCAAAATTAATCTAGTCAATTTAACAAAAGTAGGAGCTGTATACCTGCTGGGATATCATCAGACGTTATCCTTATTGCAGAAAAAAGGGTATAAACATAGTTTTTGATATCCTAACTATGTATGGATTTATGTAATTCTTGACAGTTATTGAAGAAGCAGATATACTAAACATGTTTTAAGGTCTGATGGATTGCCCTTGTTATGAGGGTAGTGGTTTGATGTACGAGGCTGGGCGCAGTATGCCCAGCCTTGTTTTTTTATCTGCAAAATAATTACGGTAATGGCAAAGATCGACCGGCTTAGTGACATCTAAGCCGGTCTTTTTTTGTTTCATTATAAAAAACGATTAAGAAAGGACAGTGAAAAATGATTGCTTCCCCATCTATGGATACCAGAAAGGTAAAGGAACAATTAGATCTACAACGGAAAATTTGGAGTACACAAAGCTATGAACAGGCGCTGCATCTAATCGGCAGCTTTGTGGAACTCCAGGAGGTGCAATATTATGATCGTACAAATTAACAGGGAGCTTCTTCACCAGGCTGCGAAGGTCGCAGCAACGGCGGCCGTTGTCAACCGGGATATGCCGGAAATCAGCGGAATTTTAATGGAAGCAGATGAGGATATCGGAGAAATTCAACTGACGGGAACCAATATCCGCACTTTTATCCGCAAACGGCTGCAAGGGAAAGATGTGCATATCGAAAAAGGAGGCCGTATTGTTCTCAAAGCAAGGCTATTTGTAGAAATGCTTGCCCGGCTGGATGGAGAAGTGGTGTCTTTCAAACAGTATGGTCCGGAAGTTTGGATTTCTTCCGGTTCCGCCACCTATACGGTTGTGTCCATGTCGCCGGATGCATTTCCAAAATTCGACGTCCCCTTTCCGGAAGAGACGGTTTCCATCACAGGGATCCACAACCTGCTTCGTCGTGTCCTATATGCAGCTTCCTGCCAAGATAATCAGCCTACCTTACAGGGAATCTCCATAGACTTACAAAAGGAGTCGTCCCGTGCAAGCGCCGCCGATGGATACCGGATGGCCGCAGGTTATTCTCCGCATTGTTCGGATGGCGAACTACACGTGGTATTGCATAACAAGGCTGTACAAACTTTACTTAGGATTGCTCCAAAGAATGATCCTTTGTACGTAGGAGTTGTCAATCGATACGCCGTGTTTTTTAACCGGGAAATCTTATTTGCTACCATGCTTTTAAATGAGCCTCCTGTACCGATTAACGCCGTACTCTCTCATATCAAGCCTTCCGCCTATGCGCTGGTGGATGCAAAGAATTTTTTCTCCGCCTATTATGTAATTGCCAACAGCTTTCGAGCAACCGATGATCTATGTGTAAACCTGAAGGTTCTAGAAGCCACGGCCTTTATTGGCGCAGAAACGGGATCAGGAAAAGTGCAGGCGAAAGTAAAGGCAGAGAAGGCAAAACCGACTTCCCTAGAAGGATCCAACTATAGTCCTCGCTTGCTAGTCGATTTTCTCCAGCGCGCTTCCGGGCCTTTGGAGCTTATTTTTGACGAAACGGGCTTTCTGATCCTGAAGGCCAATCAGAGTTTTTGCGCCGTGCCTCCCCGCGGCCCTGCCAGGACACAAGCGCCGGAAAAGAAAAATGGAAAACAAGGTAAGAGAAAAGGAAAGAAAGAAGATATCGCCGCCTAGATCCATCTATAGAAAGGACAAAAACAGATGTTACGAGACAAGATGATCGCAATTATGGAGTATGTAAACAGCCAGGAAGCGGAACGGGAAGAGCTGGTACACGCCATTGCCCTGGCTTTGCTGACCAGAAAAAACCTATTCGTTTTAGGGGATACCGGGCAATCCAAATCCCATGCCGTTACTCTCTTTTGCCGGCAGATTGAGGACGCCAAAATGTTTCTGACGGTGATGAGCAAGCAGACCGACCAGGAGCAATTGTTCGGCCGATTGGATTTATCCAGCTTGATTCCGGGAAATGTATCCCAGCGGACCTTGGATCGGGATCTGGGGCTATGCCCAGCTTAAGGAACAGCTGGCATGCTGCCGTCAAAATCCTAACGATTTAACCGCTTTGAAGGCCGCTGCCCAAACCCAGCAGAAAATGGAGATTCTTCGCAAGTGCCTTAGCGAATGGCACGGTGGCCGTACCGAGTATCACTATCGGTAAGATTCCAGAAACCCATATATGCTTCCTGGATGAGCTGTTCAAGGCGAACGAGGGCCTTTTGGACTCCTTGCTGATGGCGCTTAACGAGCGCCAATATGTCAACGAAGGGGTTGTGATGTCCATTCCAGTTGTAAGCTTCTTTTCCGCCTCCAACGAAATCCCCAACTTTAACAATCCGGAAGAACGGATTCTCAAGGCCCTTTACGATCGGTTTGATCTAAAGGTACATACCCACTATGTTCAGAACAAAACAAAGCGAATAGAGGTTCTGCATAAGAAACAGGATACCTCTCCCCAAAAGCCCTTTGACGAAACTATTACCATGCAGGAACTTGTATTCATGCAGGATGAAGTCCGGCAAGTTACTATATCCAAAAGCATCAATGAGTTGTGGGACAATATCCTGTGTGAACTGCGTAAAAAGGAAATCCATGTGTCCGACCGTACCTACTTTAATTACAGTGAATTGGTCAAGGCCGAGGCATGGCTGCAAGGACGGGATCAGGTGCTGCCGGAAGACATGAGTATCTTGGTCAACTACCTTTGGAACCGGCCGGAAGAAATTCCGGTTGTGGAAAAGGCGATACAGGATATGATCGAAGACCCTATGGGGGATCAGATCCGGGATATCCAAGGACGGGCTTATGGATACTTCGACGAATTTTCCAAAGACAGCAATAAAAACAAAGCCTTAGTGCAGCTGCGTCGGAATCTATTGGGCTGCTATGACCAAGCAACGGCTTTGAAGGATAGCCTTCCCGATGATTCATCCGCGCTGACAGCCTTCAACAGTTTGATCGACACATTGGAAAATTTGAGCCGGGAGGCTTATAACTGCAACTCGTGCCTTACAATTGGACGATGTTGATCTAAAGACGGTATCGGAAGCCCTCGGCCATGCGAAAGCTTCTACGACACTTAACATGTACGTCCATTTGGAAGACAAAAAGAAGCAGGAAATGGCGAGAAAATTTAACCGCATGTCCAGTAGAAAAAGGTAAGGTTTTTACTGGATAAGAAACATCATAAGCAAAAGAAATATGGTGAGGGATAAGCAATATATATTGTGGTATCGGTATACCCATTTAGTCGCAATGGAAAGAAAGGAGGAAAAATGAAGGATCAGACAAAATGCTTGCAGAGAAAATCAAAAAGAGAGAAAGTGATTGGATAATAAACCAGGGAATAAAAGGAAAAAGCTCATGAAACTTAGGTTTCATGAGCTTTTTTGGTTGCGGGGGGCGGATTTGAACCACCGACCTTCGGGTTATGAGCCCGACGAGCTACCGGACTGCTCCACCCCGCGATATCAGCACTCTTAACGAAGAGTGCTTTATTATTATACACAACCCATTGATAAATTGCAAGTGTTTTCTTAAAGAATTTTCAAGATAACTTTTTTTCAGCTTTTTTATTCCTCTGAGGTATGGTACTGAGGAGATACGAAAAAATCAGTCCCGCTATCATCAGAAGCAGAGAAATTATAGTTGTCATATTTCCTTCAAAGGGAGGCACAATGGCCAAAACCGATCCTGCTAAAAGGCCAAAGACAATGTAACTCATAATACCATAGGCCCTTTGATACAAATAGGAAACCAACTTGGCAAACAATAAAATAGATACTACCAATCCTAATGCAATAGGCAGCATAGACAAGATATCAAAAGAAGTCAAAATATGGAGAAGCGTTTCATAAGCGCCCAACGCCATCAAAATAAAAGACGCGCTAATTCCTGGAATAATAGTTCCAAATCCAATGATGGCTCCGCTCAGAAACAACATGATAAAAGATTCATTCATCGGTCCGGATGACACTGGATTGATCTGGTTAAGAATTGCCAGTACCGCGGTTACAATAAAAGCTACACCTGCCCATATCAAATAGGACTTGCGAAACCCTCTGTCATTGGCTTGGCGTACCACTGCTGGAAAGGTTCCGATCATGAGTCCAATAAAGAGACAGCGGATCTGTGTATTATAATTTTCAAAAAGGTACTGGATGACATTACTAAATAAAAGGACTCCCAGTGCACCTCCCACAATCAGAGGCCATAAAAATTTTATTTTCTCTTTGAAATTTCGATAAAAATGGGCGACTGCGTCTGTGAGTTTATCGTAGATCCCAAAGATAACGGCAATAGAACCTCCACTGACGCCGGGGGCAATGGATCCGATGCCGATCAAAAAGCCTTTCGCAATATTTTGGATTGTCTTCATGCCTGTAAATTCTCCTTCACGTCGTTACTCTGAGAGGATTATAACATAAATGATTGCCGAATCTATGGGGGAAAAGGTTTGTTTTCAGAAATTTAAAAATGAAATTTTTTTGTATATAGATACCTGTTACATATAAATCCTGATGTTTTTCTAGTTTCGACATTTTCTTCAGGCGTATTTTTCACAATTTGCGCCACAAAAAATATTATTATTCGACAAAAATTATACTATTTTTCAAAAATATAGTGTGATTTATCCTCACACCGTGTATACTATATTTAGCATTAGGAATCTATCGCTTTCAATTTTATATGCGGGAGATTGATACAATGAAAATTCTTGCCCATCTCTTCGAAGATTTTCCTCCCTGGAATGAGCAATCTTTGACCGATCATTGTCGATCGGTTGCCAAGCTTGCCAGCGTTTCATTGGAATCCATCGGATTGAGCCAGCTGGGGTATCTCTGCGGTCTGGTTCACGATATGGGAAAAGCTTCCCCTGATTTCCAAACCTATATCCGTTCTGAGGATTCTTCCCTACGAGGAAAAATTAATCACAGCACGGCCGGCGCAAGGTATATCTGGGAGCGTTGGGGACAGCATCCCGGTCCCACTCAACTGGCTGCTCAGATCGCTGTCATCTCCATTTTATCCCACCACGGCCATCGGATCGACGTCCTGAGCCCTAACGGGGAATTTGTGATGAAGAAACGCCTTTTTCCTCACAAAGATATCGCATACGAGAAAACCCGTGATCTTTTTCTCAGCCAGTGCATCCCCGCTTCCGAGATCGAACAGGCTGTAACGCAGGCGTCTTATGAGCTTACCTTACTGTGTGACAAAATAAAATCGTGTGTCTTGGGACATTCTCCCAAAGACAACCTCTTCTATCAGAGCCTTCCTGCAAAAGAAAAGGCCGATGAAGAAAACTACTATATTCACCAGTCTCTCCGGTACTTTTTAGGCCTCATCAGTCGCCTTGCCTTCAGCGCCTTGGTGGATGCTGATTGGGAGGACACGGGAGCTTTTGGGGAACATCGATGTCCTCAACCGGTTTGGGAATCGGTCCCTTGGGATTTCCTTCAGTCCCATCTGGAGGACAGGCTGTCGGCTCTCCCCCAAAAGGGACGTCTTACTCCCTATCGCCGCCAGATTTCCGATCTCTGTTTGTCCGCCGCCCAGCGTGGTCCGGGGATCTATCGCCTCAGCGCCCCTACCGGCGGCGGCAAGACCTTCGCCTCACTTCGGTACGGTATCGCCTGCTGCAAAAATCAACATGCGCCCCATCTCTTTTACATCGCCCCCTTCCGCTCCATTCTCAGCCAGAACGCCGGGAGCATTCAGAGTGTTCTCCCCCACGAATACAGGGATTCTCAATCGTCCCCCCATCCCTGCGTTTTGGAGCATCATTCCGATGTGACGGTGGATTCCAACACCCAAGAGGGTGAAGCAATGATCCGTCACATGCAGAGGTGGGACCGTTGTCCGGTGGTATTGACCACCACTGTCCAGCTGCTCAACACCTTATTTGCTGCACCGCGCCAAAACGTCCGGCGAATGGCGTCTTTAGTCGGATCGGTCTTGATCTTCGATGAGGTGCAATCCATCCCTGCAAAAATGCAATACCTTTTTAATATGGCCCTCAATTTTTTAGCGGATGTTTGTGGCTGTACCATTTTATTGTGCACCGCCACTCAGCCTGAGTCTCAGCACCTGGCCTTTCCGCTATGGCCTATGCCGCAGCCTGATTTAGTCCCTTTTTCAGTCGATCGAAACGAAGCGTTCCGCCGGACTAGAGTCCTTAATATGGTCTCCTCTCCGGGCTACAGCTGCAAAGAAATTGCCCAACTCACTTTAGAAAAGCTGAGAGACGCTCCTCATATCCTCGTTGTGCTCAACACAAAGCTGGCTGTGAGGAATTTGTACCAGGCGCTTCGGGAAGCGGCTCCTGACTGTCAGCTTTTCCATCTCAGCACCTCACAGTGCTCCTCTCACAGGGAACACTGCATCCGGGAAATCCGGGATGCCCTTCCAGATCCGCAAAAGCCACTGATTTGCGTCAGCACTCCGCTCATCGAAGCCGGCGTGGATTTGTCCTTCGACTGCGTCATCCGCAGCTTGGCCGGGCTGGACAGCATTGCTCAGGCCGCCGGACGGTGCAACCGTCACGGGGAAAGCGATATCCGGGACGTCTTATTGATTCAATGCCGGGAGGAAAGCCTCAATCGTCTGCCCGACATCCGCTGGGGACAGGAGGCTACTCTCGCAGTTCTCGACAGCCATCCCGCCGATCTCCTCTCCCCGGAAGCCATCCAAATGTATTACCACCGTTATTTCCTCACCGAACAGATGAAGAATACCATGGGGTATCCTCTTCCAAGCGCCTCTTCTGAGAGCCAGACTTTATTCGATCTCCTGGGATACAATTCCTATGGCCTGGAGGCATGCCGAGAAGAAAACGGCGGCATACCGTCCCTGCCCCTTTGGCAGGCCTTTGAAACTGCGGAAACTGCTTTTGAAGCCATTGAAGGCGGCGGACACACGGTGCTTGTCCCTTATGGAAAAGGGGAAGAGCTCATTGAGAAACTGGCGTCCAATCCGCCTATCTATGAAATAGGACGCATTTTGAGAGAAGCACAGCCTTTTTGCGTCACACTGTTTGAACACGAATACAAGTCCCTCTGTGAAAAACAGGGGCTTTATCCCCTGGCAGGCGGTTCCATCTACGCATTGCAGCCTTGTTTCTACGACGACGCCATAGGCGTTTGCTTGGAGCCCTGCTCCTCTCCCCTGCTTTTTGTGTGAAGATCGCTCTGACAGATACAAAAATAGAAAGGAGACATGTCTTTATGGAACATCCAAACACCGTCACTTTCCGGGTCACTGGACGGTTCGCTCTGTTTAGCGATCCCATCACCCGGGTGGGCGGTGAAAAATACAGTTATCCTGTGCCTACCTACCAAGCCCTCAAGGGCATTTTGGAAAGCTGTTACTGGAAACCCACCTTTTGCTGGATCATCGATCGGGTGCGCATTGTCAACCCTATCCGCACCCAGTCCAAGGGCATCCGTCCCATTAAGTTTAACGGTGGAAATGAGCTTTCCATCTACACCTATCTACAGGATGTGGACTATCAAGTAGAGGCCCATTTCGAATGGAATGTCCATCGTCCCGATCTCGCCTGCGACCGCAATGAAAACAAGCATTATTTTATCGCCAAGCGCATGATTGAAAAAGGAGGACGTCGGGACATCTTTTTGGGTACAAGGGAATGCCAAGGATATGTGGAACCCTGCGTCTTCGGAGAGGGCGGCGGCGCTTACGACGACACGCAAGAGCTTTCCTTCGGCATGATGGTCCATGGTCTGAGCTATCCGGATGAAACCGGTGGAAGCCAGCTGGAGGTCCGGCTCTGGCAACCGGTGATGCGCAAAGGCGTCATTGAGTTCATCCGTCCGGAACAATGTCCCATTCGCCGTCCTGTGAAAAAGATGGTTGCCAAAGACTTTATTCCCGGGCAGAATATGGATCCTTGCGATGCATTGGCCCAAGAGGAGGGATGGGTATGAGCTGGCTTCAGACGCTATATGACACCTATGAGAATAACAGCGGGCTCATCGGCAAATTAAACGAGGGAAAAACACCCCTTCTCCCCATCTGCCACACCACACAACAGGTACAGGTTACCATCACTTTGGACGGTTCGGGACAATTCCTAAGGGCAAAGGGCAACGTCCCGGAGGAACGCACCACCATCATCCCCTGCACGGAAGCCTCCGGCAGCCGTACCAGTAAACCCGTCCCTCATCCTCTCGTCGACAAGCTCCAATACATAGCCGGGGATTACAACCAATTTGGCGGCACCAAAAAAAGCTGTTGGTCGGATTATCTCGCTCAGCTGGGCGACTGGTGCCATTCTCCCTTTGCTCATCCCGACGTCTGTCTTGTGTTTCGTTATGTGCAGCAGGGGCATCTCATCGCCGACCTGGTGGACGCCGGGGTGTTGTTCTGCGGTTCGGACGGGAAGCTTCTCTCCCGCTGGGAGGATGGCAATCCTCCCCTTATCTTTCAAAAAACGGCCAGTGAACAGCTGGAATCCTTTGTCCGCTTTGAAATCAACGACGGCGTCCGACTACCCGTCCGACTGTGGGAGGACCGCTCGGTATGGGACTCCTTCCAGCAGTACCAAATGACCTTGCTGACGTCCAAAGACTGGTGCTACGTCCAGGGAAAACAGATGCCGGTCTCCTCTCTGAACCCGTATAAAATCCGCAATGCTGGAGACCGAGCCAAGCTGGTATCGGCCAATGACAGCAGTAATTTCACCTATCGCGGCCGCTTTTCCCAGCCGGAACAAGCCTTTAGTCTTGGATACGAGACCAGCCAAAAGGCCCACAGCGCTCTGCGTTGGCTCATCGGCCTCCAGGGATTCCTAAACGGCGATCAGGCCATTGTGGCCTGGGGAACCAAAAATCAGCCGGTGCCAAATTTATTACAGGATTCTTTGGATTTGTCGGAACAGGCGGACTGTTCCTCTGACGGTGTCTTTGGCTCTCTTCCCGTCGAACCGCCTCAGCGTGTCCCTCATACCCGCCGGGAATATGCTGTCCGCCTCAGCAAAGCCATTGCAGGCTATAAGGGACATCTGACCGAGTCAGATCATACCGCCATTATGATGGTGGATTCCGCTACGCCTGGGCGTCTTTCCATCCGGTACTACAGGGAAATGCCCGGTTCCGAGTTGATTGAACGCGTCCAGCGCTGGCACGATGAGCATTCCGGCTGCACCTGGCTTTTAGAGTACCGGTCGGTGGCCGAGCCAAGTCAGGACGCAAATAAGAAACCCAAGATGGTACACGTCAAGTTTTGGGGCGCACCCTCCCCTGTGGACATCGTCAAGGCTGCCTACGGCGAAAGGGTGGACGATAAGCTGAAAAAGAACACCATTGAACGCGTCTTGATCCCCTGCATCATCGATCAAGCACCTCTGCCCCGCGATCTCGTATGGAGCGCCGCCCGCCGGGCCTCCCGTCCGGAAAGCATGGAGGAATGGGAGTGGCATAAAACGTTGAGTATCGCCTGTGCACTGGTCCGGAAATATGAAAATGACCGTCAGAAAAAGGAGGTATGGACCATGTCTTTAGACCGTGAATCCCGCCATCGCGACTATGTATTTGGACGGATGCTGGCTTGTGCCCATCAGATTGAACAGTACGCCCAAAAGCTTTCCAGCGAAAAGCGTTCCACCAATGCTCAGAAATTCCAGCTGCATTTCAGCATGAAACCGGCTTCCACTTGGGAGCAGTTGGAGCATCGTCTCCAGCCTTACCGGGCCCGGTTGGGACCCAAGGCCGACTGGATCGAACAAGAACTTCAAAACGCCATGGACAAGCTCTCCATCTCGGATATGTCCGATCAGTCCCTGGGCCCGGTGTATCTCTTGGGATACAGCCATGAGACCATGTTTTTCAGCCAGGAGATGCAGCGCCGTAAAGAGTTAAATCAGGCAAAAAATACCCCATCATCAGAATCCGACGATATTCTCGATTAAGCAGAGATGTGAAATAGGAAAGTGAGGAATTGATATGGAAACGTTATCCCATAAAATTGACTTTGCACTGGTGTTGGCCGTTGACCACGCAAATCCCAACGGGGACCCGTTAAACGGCAACCGTCCCAGGGAAAACTACGACGGTCATGGAGAGATCTCAGACGTATGTCTCAAACGCAAGATCCGCAACCGCATGATGGATTTGGGACAACCGGTCTTTGTCCAATCGGACGACCGGTGTCAGGATGGATTCCACAGCCTTCTGGACCGCGCCAAATCCAATGAGGTTCTGGCAAAGGCAAAGGCCAAAGACAGCGTCATGTATGCGGCTGAAGCTTGCCGCACATGGTTGGACGTCCGCAGCTTCGGCCAGGTGTTTGCCTTCAAAGGAAGCGATGTCTCGGTGGGCGTCCGCGGCCCGGTGTCCATCCATCCCGCATTCAGCGTGGATCCTGTGGACATCACCAGCCTTCAGATTACCAAAAGCGTCAACAGCATCCCGGGCGATAAAAAATCCAGCGACACCATGGGGACCAAGCATCGGGTGGACTTCGGTGTATACGTCACCTACGGCTCCATCAACTGTCAGCTGGCTGAGAAAACCGGCTTCTCGGACGAGGATGCATCCATTGTAAAAGAGGCTTTGCTCACTCTGTTTGAAAACGACGCTTCTTCAGCGCGTCCGGAAGGCAGTATGGAAGTGGTCAAGCTGATCTGGTGGGAACACAATTGCAAATCCGGCCAATACTCCTCCGCCAAGGTGCATCGCTGCCTAAAAGTAGAACGCAAGGTGGAAACGCCTCACAGCATTGATGATTATTCCATTACCGTCTGCCCGTTGGAGGGCTTGCAACCCGAGGTGCTGGATGGAAGATGAAGAAAACTGGCTACAGATTTCCGGTATCCAACACTTTGTTTTTTGCCGCAGACAGTGGGCGTTAGCCTATTTGGAAGGCATTTGGAGTGAAAACCTCCGCACGGTTGAAGGACATCTCCTTCATCAAAGAGCCCACGATTCCTCCCAGTCGGAAAAGAGAGGCGACAAACTAATCCTCCGGGGACTTCGGGTCTTTTCCGCACAGTTGGGTGTCAGCGGCGAATGCGATGTGGTGGAATTTACACTGGATCAAAACGGCGTGCCTTTGGCTGGATATGAAGGGAATTGGCAGCCTTATCCGGTTGAGTATAAGCGGGGAACTTCCAAGCAAATGGATGCCGATCGGTTGCAATTGTGTTGCCAGGCCATGTGCTTGGAGGAAATGCTGTGCTGCGATATCCCATCGGGCGCCCTGTTTTATGGGGAAAGCCGCCGTCGTGAAGTGGTGTCCTTCTCCTTTGAGATGCGGGATACCGTCAGAAAGATACTCTCGGAAATGCACGATTATGCGCGGCGCGGTCATACGCCGCGGGTAAAGCCTTCCAAAGCCTGCAACGCTTGCTCTCTTAAGCTTCACTGTCTACCTGCTATTCTCAGAGGTCGACAGGACAGCGCCTCCTCCTATTTGAAACGCCATTTGACCGAAGAGGAGGGCTGCTCATGAGAATTTTGCTCAACACTTTATTTGTCCTCTCGGAAGATGCTTATCTTTCGTTAGACGGCGAAAATGTAGTGATACTAAAAGAGGAAGGGCCTGTCTCCCGTTTTCCGCTGCACACATTGGAAGCCATTCTCTGTTTTTCCTATAAAGGAGCTTCCCCTGCTTTGATGGGCGCCTGTGCGCAAAGGAACATCTGTCTTTCCTTCTACTCTCCCAGAGGAAAGTTTTACTGCCAGACAGCTGGACAATCCCTGGGAAACGTTCTGCTTCGCCGGGAACAGTTCCGTCGCGCCGACAGCCCTTTGGCCTGCCGGGATCTGGCCCAGTTTTTCTTAACCGGTAAACTCTACAATTCCCGCTGGGTATTGGAACGCACCATTCGGGATCACGCTTTACGAGTGGATGTGGATCGACTAAAGGACGTCAGCCGGATGCTCGGTTCTGCCATCAAGTCCTTACAAGACCAGCCGAATACCGACGCTATGCGAGGTGTGGAGGGCGCTGCGGCCAGTCAATATTTCAGCGTATTTGACCACTTGATCCTTCAAAACAAATCCGATTTCTTTTTTCAGGGTCGATCCCGTCGTCCGCCTTTGGACAGGATGAACGCAATCCTCTCCTTTGTCTATACATTACTTGCTTCCGACTGTGCCGCTGCCTTGCGAGGTGTTGGACTCGATCCTTATGTGGGTTTCCTTCATACCGATCGATCGGGACGTGCTTCTCTTGCTCTGGATCTTATGGAAGAACTACGCCCTGTCTTAGGGGACCGCTTTGCACTGACTTTGGTCAACAGCCGCATGATCCATCCAAACCAGTTTGAGCTCCAGGACAGCGGCGCTGTATTTTTAAACGAAGCGGGACGCAAAGCCGTTTTGTCCGCCTGGCAGGAAAAAAAGCGGGATACATTGACCCATCCGTTCCTGAGGGAAAAGATCCCCTGGGGATTGGTCCCTTATTTGCAGGCGCTTCTTCTCTCCCGGTATCTTCGCGGCGATTTGGACGCTTATCCACCATTTCTATGGAAGTGAAATAAAATGCTGGTTCTCATCACTTACGACGTCAGCACGGATACTGCTGCCGGACGTAAACGGCTTCATAAGGTCGCTAAAACCTGTGTGAACTGGGGTCAAAGAGTGCAAAACAGTGTGTTTGAATGCAAAGTGGATGCCGCTCAATATGCACAATTAAAAGATCTTTTATCACAGATCATTGATCTGGAAAAAGACAGCATCCGTTTTTATAACTTGGGAGACCGCTATCATAGACGTATTGAACATATGGGAATTCGTTCAGGATATGATGTTGAAGGTGTCTTGATGGTGTGATATTTCCTATTTCTCCCTTATGTTATCTCTGGTGCGACAGATAAGCTATCAGAAAATTGCCTAGTCTTTCGCACCAGATTAATGGATGATAACCATCCTTTTTCCCAAGGGAAATGTATACTCTTTTTATGTTGTTTTTCTTTTGTCTTAGGATTCTGTTTAAGTCTACAAGATCAGCAATTATTTTTGTCTGATTTTGCTGTCGCACCTCACTCGAGGTGCGTGGATTGAAATATTATCCTCCGGCCAAGAGGCATTGCCCTTGACCAGATGTCGCACCTCACTCGAGGTGCGTGGATTGAAATAGGTGGGTTCCCGTGCCAGCCACACAGCGTCATCGGGTCGCACCTCACTCGAGGTGCGTGGATTGAAATATGGGAATATGAGGGTACAGAGCTGGCAATCCATGCGTCGCACCTCACTCGAGGTGCGTGGATTGAAATGCAGCCAATACGTCCGCCACATGTCCGGCATCGTCAGGTCGCACCTCACTCGAGGTGCGTGGATTGAAATGCGCCGCGGACAAAAAAATTATCACTATGATAATCGTCGCACCTCACTCGAGGTGCGTGGATTGAAATTGTACCGTGCCTCGGGCCGCGCGAGGTGCGGCCCGAGGGTCGCACCTCACTCGAGGTGCGTGGATTGAAATGTGCATACATGTCAATGCCCCACATAAGTCATTGTTAAGTCGCACCTCACTCGAGGTGCGTGGATTGAAATAGGGTAACATTGAGTAACATTGCGCAACATTGAATGTCGCACCTCACTCGAGGTGCGTGGATTGAAATGCTTTCGGAAATAAGATTCCAATAGCTCAACTCTTTGTCGCACCTCACTCGAGGTGCGTGGATTGAAATTCTATCCTGAAGCGCCGCTATATCAGCATCGTAGGCGTCGCACCTCACTCGAGGTGCGTGGATTGAAATCAGACTTAATACCAGGGGATACGGTTTGTGCTTGTCGCACCTCACTCGAGGTGCGTGGATTGAAATCGTAATTGATCTGGAAACGGAAAGAAAACAATCTGTAGTCGCACCTCACTCGAGGTGCGTGGATTGAAATATACGCTGGAGGCGCTTGGCTATGACCCCTATGTGGTCGCACCTCACTCGAGGTGCGTGGATTGAAATTGGGTCTGTGATAATCAGGCGGAAGTGCTTATCAATGTGTCGCACCTCACTCGAGGTGCGTGGATTGAAATTTCTTTGCTGATGCCGTATGGATCGCTGCCTTGGGTCGCACCTCACTCGAGGTGCGTGGATTGAAATTGCCCCGGAGGGGGCGTATAAAACATCATATGAATGGGTCGCACCTCACTCGAGGTGCGTGGATTGAAATACGCCGGAGGCTATATATATTTCAGGAGCTTCGGGCGTCGCACCTCACTCGAGGTGCGTGGATTGAAATTGCCCCGGAGGGGGCGTATGAAACATCATATGAATGGGTCGCACCTCACTCGAGGTGCGTGGATTGAAATTGTATGACGATATCATTGCCGAGGCAGCCAAGCTAGTCGCACCTCACTCGAGGTGCGTGGATTGAAATCGCATGCCTGGAGCCAACAATGTGGTGGAGGGCTCGGTCGCACCTCACTCGAGGTGCGTGGATTGAAATAAGGTAGATGGTGAGAGCCGGTGTCTCATCCTCAGGTCGCACCTCACTCGAGGTGCGTGGATTGAAATACGATGCAACGCAAATGCAGAGGACTATGGAAAGGGTCGCACCTCACTCGAGGTGCGTGGATTGAAATTGAGATAATTTTCATCTAAGGTAGATCGTTCCGCTAACACGCGTCGCACCTCACTCGAGGTGCGTGGATTGAAATTGATCAATGAAAAAAGAAGGCAAAAAATGACAGGTCGCACCTCACTCGAGGTGCGTGGATTGAAATCCGGTCGATGTAGACCGGATTACACGCGAGCTGAAAGTCGCACCTCACTCGAGGTGCGTGGATTGAAATTTTGCCGAGGCCCTCAGTGTAACAGCTGGGGGCCAGTCGCACCTCACTCGAGGTGCGTGGATTGAAATGAGGATTGGAAATTATGTTAAGCGATGGGATGACGTCGCACCTCACTCGAGGTGCGTGGATTGAAATTCCTTCGCCACCTCCAAGATTTTCACCAATTTCGTCGCACCTCACTCGAGGTGCGTGGATTGAAATACCCTCGTTCGAACATATGTTCTGGAAAAAATGAGTCGCACCTCACTCGAGGTGCGTGGATTGAAATTGCGCGGTTGTGGCTAGGCCAGGGCACCTTGAAATTAGTCGCACCTCACTCGAGGTGCGTGGATTGAAATCATGCCTGATCCGCGGATTAGGCATAAAGAGTATCCGTCGCACCTCACTCGAGGTGCGTGGATTGAAATCTGCGTGATGACCTACGACTCAATCATGCACGCCGCCGGTCGCACCTCACTCGAGGTGCGTGGATTGAAATTGTATAATTAGGCCCAGCCACGCGATGGCTGGGGTCGCACCTCACTCGAGGTGCGTGGATTGAAATTCCGAACGTATGTTCGTAAAACGAATACAAAAGAGGGGTCGCACCTCACTCGAGGTGCGTGGATTGAAATATTCGTCCTCCGCCTGCATGGCGGGGAGAAAATATAGGGTCGCACCTCACTCGAGGTGCGTGGATTGAAATTCTTTCCGCAAGGCTATGGCGGCATTGGGTGTACGTCGCACCTCACTCGAGGTGCGTGGATTGAAATATTGTCAGCGGTAAAGGGTATGACATTGCCAGCGTCGCACCTCACTCGAGGTGCGTGGATTGAAATATCTGACTATCTGTGTCATATGTATCGTCTTCCACGAAAGTCGCACCTCACTCGAGGTGCGTGGATTGAAATGTCGAGTGCAGAAGACAAAAGGCAGTGCGATTACTGGTCGCACCTCACTCGAGGTGCGTGGATTGAAATGTACCGGCACAACTGCACTGTCAGTCCTTGTGTGTCGCACCTCACTCGAGGTGCGTGGATTGAAATATCATCTTCCACCAGCGGACAATCGTCAATCAGTACGTCGCACCTCACTCGAGGTGCGTGGATTGAAATGGAAGCTTACGGAAAAGCGATCCACGCATTGTTTGTCGCACCTCACTCGAGGTGCGTGGATTGAAATTACCAAATCCTATGCTATCATATGGGTGTACCGAGGTGTCGCACCTCACTCGAGGTGCGTGGATTGAAATGTACCGGAGCGTGGCCGCCGCGCGAGTGGCGGCCCTGTCGCACCTCACTCGAGGTGCGTGGGTTGAAATGTCAACTACTACATCATGAACACCAATGGTAACAGGAAGTCACACCTTTCTTGAGATGTGCGGTTTAAAATAATGTCGCAGCTTACTCAAGGTATAAGGGTGTCTTCTTTTCTAAAATCTATCCTTGATTTTTGGAATTTTTCTGTGCAAAAAAGATCTTGACATCTTTTTTTATCGCTTTATAATTGATATATCAATTGTTGATATATCATGAGGTGATATACTTTGGAAAATACTTTTCACATGTTGTTGTATCGAGCTTTTCACGCTCAACGCAATTATCTTCGTCCGTTTTTGGACGATATTGGCCTTGGTTCCGGTCAGCCAAAGCTCATCGCTTATCTGGCGGAAAAAGGCCCTTGTCATCAACGTCAGTTAGCCGACTATTTTGAAGTGGATCCTGCTGCTATCTGTCGGATGCTCGATTCTCTCGAAAAGGGTGGTTTTATTGTCCGTCAAGTGGATCTCTCCAATCGACGCGCCGGTTTAGTAGGCCTGACCGATAAAGGAATACTGGCCAATCAAATGTGGCAAAATCACTGCCGGGATATGGAGCAAGTTTTGTTGAACGGGTTCTCTTCTTTGGAAAAAGAGCAATTCGCCCAGTATCTCGCCCGTGCTTACCATAATTTCCATCAGCACAGGCAATCATAATCCTATAAGGAGGTGCTATGATGAACGATCTCAAACGATTGCTCCATTACTTGGGACCTTATCGCAAGGACATGATCTTAGGTGCACTTCTCGTATTCGCTGAGACACTCTTTGAACTGATTATCCCTATCCTTATGGCGGATATTATCGACGTCGGTGTAGCCAATCATGATATTCCCTTCATTCTCCAAAAGGGAATTCAAATGGGGATTTGCGCAATCTTATCTTTGCTTACCGGTCTGCTTTATGCTCGATACGCTGCCCGTGCCTCCTATGGATTTGGTTCCCGGATCCGGGAGGCTCAGTACGAGAAACTTCAGCATTATTCCTTCGCCAACTTGGATCATTTTGAAACTTCCTCGTTGGTCACCCGCATGACCACCGATGTCACCGTACTGCAAAATGCCATCAACGGTGGCTTCCGTCCGATGGCCCGTGGACCGGTTATGTTGATCCTGGGGGTGGGACTCTCCTTTTGGATGAACGCCAAACTAGCCATCGTTTTCTTAGTGTGCACTCCTATCCTTGCCTTGACGTTGTTCTTTATTGTGCGGAAAGTATCCCCTATGTATCACCGGCTGCAAAAAGCTATGGATCGTTTAAACGACGTCGTTCAGGAGGGCTTGACGGCTATCCGTGCAGTCAAAGCCTTTGTCCGCGGCGACTACGAGGAGGAAAAATTCAAAAGCGTCAACGACGATCTGATGCAAACCAGTCAACGCACCTTTCACTTCGCCGTATTAAACCTCCCGGCTTTCCAGTTTACCATGTATGCGGCTGCAGTACTTATTATGTGGTTCGGCGGGAATATGATCCTCCAAAGCCAGCTGCAGGTGGGAGATCTCACCGGCTTTTTAAGCTATGTGTTGCAGGTCATGAACGCTTTGATGATGATTTCCAGCGTGTTTTTACTCCTCACCCGGTCGCTTGCCAGCGCCAAGCGCATCGTGGAGGTTCTGGATGAAGAACCTACGTTATCTTCCCCAAAGGAATCTTTATCCCAAGTTCCAGATGGAAGCGTCCGATTTGAACACGTATCTTTCCGCTATTCCAAAGACGCCCAAGAGGATGCACTGTCGGACATCAGTCTGACCATCCCCTCTGGACAGACGGTCGGCATCTTAGGAGGTACCGGTTCCGCCAAAACCACTTTGGTCCAGTTGATCCCCCGCCTCTACGATGCCACAGAGGGAAGTGTACTGGTCGGCGGGAATGATGTACGTAAATACGATGTGGAGGCCCTGCGGGATGCCGTCGGAATTGTTCTCCAAAAAAACGTACTATTTTCCGGCACTGTGCGCGAAAACCTCCTATGGGGCAATGAGAGCGCCGATGACGAAACCCTTTGGGAAGCATGCCGCGCCGCTTGTGCCGATGAATTCCTCAAACGCATGCCCAAGGGTCTGGATACCGATCTGGGACAAGGAGGAGTCAATGTTTCCGGCGGGCAAAAACAGAGGTTGTGCATCGCAAGGACCCTTCTCAAGCATCCCAAGATCCTTATCTTCGACGACTCCACCAGCGCCGTAGACACCGCTACCGAAGGCCGGATCCGCGCCTCCTTGGCCCAGATGAAAGACATGACCAAAATTATCATCGCCCAGCGCGTCACTTCGGTTATGGATACCGATCAAATCATCATTTTAGACGATGGCAAAATCCACGCCATCGGCACGCATCACGACCTGCTGGATCACGATCCCATTTATCAGGAAATTTATGCGTCCCAGATGAAAGGAGGGGATCCTCATGGCGCAGAACAATGCAAAACGTCCTAAGAATCTGGGTTCTACCATCGGTTCTTTGCTCTCCTACATGGGAAGGCACAAGCTTCTCCTTCTAGTGGTCGCCGTCTTGGTCACCGTCAGCGCCTTGGCCAATCTGCTGGGTACCTATATGATCCGCCCGGTGGTCAACAATCTGGCGGATGGCAGTCTCCAAACGCTGGCCATCGGCGTTCTGGTCACCGCCGCGATCTATGGCATCGGCGTTCTGGCGGCCTACGGCTACACCCAGACCATGGTCAAAGCCGCTCAAAAAGTTCTGTTCGACATCCGCAGGGATCTGTTTTCCCATCTTCAGACCCTCCCTCTCCGCTTTTTCGATACCCAACGTCACGGCGACATTATGAGCTATTTTACCAACGATGTGGATACCATCTCCGAGGCCCTCAACAACAGCTTCACCATGGTCATCCAGAGCTTCATCCAGATTGTTGGCACCTTTGTCCTTCTGTTTGTCCTCAACTGGAGGCTCTCCTTGGTGGCGGTGGTGTGCTACGGCGCCATGTTCTTCTACATCCGTTACAGCGGTAAGCGTAGCAAACAATATTTTACCCGTCAACAGGTCATCCTAGGCGATTTGGACGGCTATGTAGAAGAAATGATCGGCGGTCAAAAGGTGGTCAAAGTCTTTAACCACGAGGAGGAAAATCTCAAAACCTTCCGGGAGAAAAATGAAAAACTCCGCAAAGCCGGTACCAGTGCCCAGACGTACGCCGCCACGATGATCCCGGCCATTGTCAGCATCTCCTACATCAATTACGCTATTGTAGCCGTGCTGGGCGGCATCATGGCGATGAACGGTCAAACCGATGTGGGCAGTCTGGCAAGCTACCTGGTGTTTGTCCGCCAGGCCGCCATGCCTCTCAACCAGTTCACGCAACAGAGCAACTTTCTCCTAGCCGCGTTGGCCGGCGCTGAACGCATCTTTGACGCTATGAAACAGCAGCCGGAAGTGGACGAAGGTACCATCGATTTGGTCAATGTCCGGGACCAGGACGGTAAACTGACGGCCTGCAACGAAAAAACCGGGCGTTGGGCTTGGTCGGAAACAGGAAAGCAACTGGTCCCTCTCAAGGGAGACGTCCGGTTTGAACACGTCACCTTCAGCTACGACGGGAAGCATCCCATTTTAAAGGACATCAGCCTCTACGCCAAACCCGGCCAGAAAATCGCCTTTGTGGGTTCTACCGGCGCAGGAAAAACCACCATCACCAATCTCATCAACCGGTTTTACGACGTACAGGAAGGACGTCTGCTTTACGATGGGATCGACGTGCGCAGCATCCGCAAAGACGCCCTGCGCCGTTCCCTCGGGATGGTTCTACAGGATACCCATCTCTTTACCGGCACCATTGCCGACAACATCCGCTTTGGTAAACTGGACGCCACACAGGATGAAATTATCCATGCCGCTAAAATCGCCAATGCCCACTCCTTTATCCGCCGTCTTCCCCAGGGGTATGACACAGTCCTGACCTCCGACGGCGCCAATCTATCCCAAGGCCAGCGGCAGCTTTTGGCCATCGCACGGGCGGCTGTGGCCGATCCCCCCGTCCTCATCCTGGACGAAGCCACCTCCAGCATCGATACGCGCACGGAAGCTTTGATCGAAAAAGGAATGGACCGTTTGATGGAGGGGCGCACGGTGTTTGTCATTGCCCACCGTCTCTCCACCGTCCGCAACGCCGACGCTATCTTGGTACTGGAACACGGTCAGATTGTGGAACGGGGATGTCACGAAGAACTTCTCGCCCAGAAAGGCGAATACTATCAGCTTTACAACGGTATGTTTGAATTGTCATAGTGCATCTTGCCGAAAAATAATGCAGGCGTCTTCTTTTAACGAATTTATATACTTTCGCCTTTATGAATAAAACAACTGGAAACGATGCTTATTCTCTACAAAACAAGGAGGTTAAGCATCGTTTTTTTGTATTGGTGATGTGTAAAAATCTATATTTTAGTCCTTAACGGTATATTTTTTCAGGGAATTTTCATTTTTTAGGATCATATCACTTCAATCTTTGTTCATTTTCTTCTTTTATGCATATTTGTTACAATTGCCCCTCGTTACGATAAATACAAATTATATGTTTTATTGTTATGTATTTCAATAAAATTGTATATTTTATTCGCTTAATAAAGTATTTCCCGTAAAATCTAAAAAAAATACAGTTTGAAAAACTCGATTTTTGTAGTAAAATTATCTTGTCGCTGGTAGAAAAACGCCTAATAATCGCTCACGAAAAAGAGCGTGTTTATGGAGAATCAACAACTGATTCTTTGTGTTTTTTCTTCACAAGGCTCTTTGTTCTACCGATTCTGTTGACTGAATTTTAGGAAGGAGGAAGATGCCCCGCTCTGTTTCGAACAAATCCGTCTGTTTTTTTGTAGAACAACTGTTGGAAGGATGTCAAATCTTATTATCTTTTTTTAGGAAGGAGAATCCCATTTGAAGAAGGCTCGCAAAGCTCTTGCTTTCATCATGGCCGCTGCAATGTGTGTTGGAACCATGGCTCCTGCTGTTTCCGCCAATGAACCCGACACCACTCCGGCTGATCAAGGATCATCCGCCCCTTATGCGGGCGAAGATAGGATGTACGCTATCGCCACCTCCCACTTGGATACCGTTTGGGTGTGGGATCTGGAAACTACGATTAAACAGTATATCCCCGACACATTAGAGGATAACTTCTCTTTATTTGAGCGTTACCCGGATTACGTCTTCAACTTTGAAGGCGCTTACCGTTATCAATTGATGGAGGAGTATTATCCGGAAGAATTTGAAACCCTGAAGAAGTACATGGATTCCGGCAACTGGAATTTCTCCGGTTCCGGCCTGGAAAACGGCGATGTGAATACCCCTTCTCCAGAGGCCCTCTTCCGTAACTTCCTCTACGGCAACAACTATATTGAGGAAAAATTCGGTGCGGAACAACGTTCTCGTGATGTTTATCTGCCCGACTGTTTCGGTTTTGGATATGCCCTTCCGTCCATCGCAGCACACTCCAATCTTTTGGGCTTCACAACTCAGAAGCTTACTTGGGGCAATTCCTTTGAAAACGGCGCCCTGCCTTTTGACATCGGCACCTGGACCGGCGTAGATGGTTCCACTATCATCGCCAATATCAATCCTGGCAACTATGTATCCACTGCCTCCACCATCCGCAACGACAGCGGTATGATCAACAAGCTCAATAAGAGCAAGTTCTACGGATACAATGCCTCTGCCCGTCTCTTTGGTATGGGCGATATGGGCGGCGGTTCCAGCGCCAGTACGGTTGAGACCGTCCTCAATGAGCAGGCTATGAATGATACGGAAACGATTAAGGTCATCAATGCCACCACCGATCAGCTCTTCTTGGAGATGACAGAAGAAGAAAAGGCCAGTCTCCCCAACTATAACGATGAAATGGTCATGCAGGAGCACGGTACCGGTACCTATACATCCCGTGTGATTTCCAAGCGTTGGAACCGTCAAAACGAATTGATGGCAGATAACGCTGAGCGTTCCCTGGTTACCTCCTCCTGGCTGGGAGCCACCGAGTATCCCCAGGAGAAATTGACCAAGGCTTGGACCAACGTCATTGCCCATCAGTTCCACGACGATATCACCGGCACCAGCATCGATACTGCTTATACCCGTTCTTGGAACGAGTATATGGTCGATTTGAAACAATTTGCCGCAGAATATGAGAACGGTGTGGACGGCGTTGCTTCCGAAATGGATACCTCTGTGGAATCCGGTGTGCCGCTGGTGGTCAATAACCCCGTCGCCGCCGACCGCAACGATCTGGTGGAAGCCACCGTCACCATGCCGGAGGATTGCGCTTCTGTCCGCGTCTATGACGCCGACGGCAACGAAGTCGCATCCCAGGTCCTGGTCAAGGACGGCAATCAGTTTGACATTGTCTTTATGGCTAATGTCGGTTCCATGGGCTACCGCACTTACAACGTCCGCCCCGCAGCCACTGCCTGCGATATGGAATCCAACCTGTCGGTCAGTGAAAACAAGCTCTCCAATGAAAAATACGACGTCACCATCGACGAAAACGGTGATATCTCCAGCATCTTTGATAAAGAGCTGGACAAAGAACTACTCGCTGAACCCATCCGGTTGGCCCTCTTCGACGACACCGAAACCGGTTGGCCTTCGTGGGAACTCAGCATGGGCGACTACTGGAACAAAGAACGCCGTGAATCGGTCAAAGACGAGGCTATGGATATCTCGGTTGTAGAAGACGGTCCAGCCCGTGTGGCCATCCGAGTGGTCCGTCAGCACGGTTCTTCCACTTACGACCAGGTTATCAGCCTGACATCCGGCGGCCAGATCGTGGCTGTGGACAACGTTGTGGACTGGGATGAACGCGCTACCTTGCTGAAAGCCGAGTTCAACCTTACTTCCAGCAATCCCACCGCTACTTACGACTTAGGCTTGGGCGCCATCGAGCGCGGCAACAATACGGATCGTAAGGCCGAAGTACCGCTGCAGAAATGGGCCGACTTGTCTGCCACTGACGACAGCTACGGCGTATCCATCCTCAACGACTGCAAATACGGTATGGATAAATACGACGACGATACTCTGCGTCTCACCCTCATCCATACTCCTAAGGGTGACTATACCCATCACACTAACCATCGGATCGCCAGCGAAGCTACCCAGGATGTCGGTGAAAACCGGTTTGGATTCGCTATCTATGGCCATGAAGGAAACTTCGGTTCCGGCACTCAGATCGAAGCGGAAGCCTTCAACCAGCCGATGAAAGCTTTCCAGACGGTTTCCCATCAGGGTTCCCTGGGCGACGACTACTCCTTCGGTTCCATCAGCAATGAAAACGTCCTGGTACGTGCTGTGAAGAAGGCTGAGAAGAGCGATGAGATCGTCATCCGTGTCAACGAAGGCACCGGCAAAGCCGCTTCCAACGTAGAAGTTTCCCTGGGTGAAGGCATTGAAAGCGCCCGTGAGATCTATGCTTCGGAAGAGGAGATCGGTCCGGCCACAGTCAAGGACGGCAAACTGGTATTTGACATCGGCGCTTACGGCGTCAAGAGTTTCGCCGTTACCCTGAAGGAGCCCACTGAGAAAGCTGACGCCCGTCAGATGACACCGGTGGATCTGCCTTACAACATCGACGCTTACTCCAGTAATGACAACAAGATGGATGGTTCCATCAACGCCCTCAACGAAACCTATCCCTCTGAACTGGTGCCTGATTCTGTTCTGAGCAGC
This sequence comes from Solibaculum mannosilyticum, assembly GCF_015140235.1. Classification (GTDB taxonomy): domain Bacteria; phylum Bacillota; class Clostridia; order Oscillospirales; family Acutalibacteraceae; genus Solibaculum; species Solibaculum mannosilyticum. The sequence goes on from NZ_AP023321.1 coordinate 1,814,093, forward strand.
GGCATCACCTATCAGATGGGCAGCAAAGAGGACGGACAGAACAATGCCGTAGCCGCCAAAGGCCAGACCATCACCCTGCCGGAAGGCTACAACACACTGCATCTGTTGGCCGCTTCCACCCAGGGCGATAAGGACGTCACCTTCCGCGTAGGCGACAAGGATGTCACCCTCAACATCGGCGATTACAAAGAGAATATCGCCGCTTGGGACCAATATTCCTTGGGCATCACCGGCTACGTAAAAGAGCAGGATCCCGCTTTGTGGGCCACCCATCGCCACACCAATGGTGATGATAACATCGCTGCTTCTACCTACATGTTCGCTTATGACTTAGATATCTCCGGCGCATCCACCATCACCCTGCCGGATGACGACAGCATCATCATCTTTGCCGCCACTGCAGAAAATGATGCGGCTAAGACAGAAGCTGTCAGCGAACTGTACGACCATCGCGAACGTACCGATGAGACCACCGGCGCTTTCACCGGCTATTCCAGCTTTGAAGACGGCGATCCGGAAGCTCTGACCAACGTGCTTAACAATCAGAATAACACCTCTAACGTCACCAGCGGCGTCACTGATGAGGACGCTTATACGGGTACTCATTCCTTTAAGCTGTCTGGTAACGACAACAATGACAGCAGTTCCTTCACCTACATGAAGATGTACACCAACAACATTGAGATTCTTCCTGGCACCATTCTCACCTATAAGTTTAAGCCCTTGAATGAAAATGGCCGCTATATCAATGTTGACATGCAGTTTGGTAACGGATTGCCCCTGCGCGATTCAGGCGCTTATGATACCGATGGAACCCGGATGCATCCGGCGACTGCCCGTGGTACTGTGGGCGAATGGACTACTATCACCTGTAATCTGTATGAATATGCCAGAGGACGTTCGCTCAACAACATTCTCTTTGCCTACGATCAGGGCGGCAACACCGGTGAATTCGCCGCTTTGGTGGATGATATCTTCATCGGCATCCCCACTGGACGTCAGGGATTGGAATACACCCTCTCTTCGGTTAAATCCATTGATCCCGACACCTATGCAGCCGACACTTGGGCTGAGATCCAGAAACTGGTTGATCTCGCCGACAAGTTGCTCACTGACGAAGATGCTTATGAAGGCGATATCGATTATGTAGCTGAAGAATTGGCCGCTTTGATGGATGAAACACATCCCATGTACGATGGTTTCGCCGGCGTTACTGCCGACCAGTGGGATGAACTCTCTGTCAACGACCAAGGTCCCTATGTGGAAGGCGGACATACCAACCGCACCAATGAAGGCCACTTTGTTACCTTTAATGACGTAACTTTCGGCGACAAGACTGCTACTGCTATCGAAGTAGAATACAGCGGTTCCAGCACTGGAAGAAATGATTATCTGGAAATCCGCGAAGGCGGCAGAGGCGGCGAACTTCTTGCCACTGTCCCAGTTCCCGCTACCGGCTCCTTCGACAACTATCAAACAGTCCTGGCCGGCCTGGATGTCGATCTCACTGGCGTACACGATATCTGCATCGACTTCCGTTGCAGGCGCAACGTCAAGTCCATCCGCTTCGTGGAAACTGTGGATAAGACGAACCTGGATGCCGCTATTGCTGAAGCTGAAGAAATAGATCGTTCCTCAGCGACGGAAGATTCTTTGGCTGTCCTGGATGAAAAACTGGCTGTTGCCAAAGCTGTCTCAGCCAACAGCGAAGCTACTTCCAGCGAGATTATCACTGCTACCAACGACCTCAAGGAAGCTATCAGCGGCCTTATCTACTACAAATCAGCCTATGAACGCTTGGAAGCTGAAGAATGCGATACCTTCACCCAGGAGGGCGACGGGATTAAGTTCGAAGGCGAGCACATCGGCGGTATCACCAACGGCGACTGGGTTGCTTACGATGCTGTCCAGTTCGGCGACGGCGCTGGTAAAGTAGAAGTCTGCTATGCTGGCAAGAATTCGGCTGCCGATTCTCGTATCGAAGTTCGCGCCGATTCCCCTGACGGTAAACTGTTGAGTACCATCTCGATCCCCAAAACAGGATCCGACTGGAACAACTATGTTGTTGCCACTGCCGATCTCTCGTACATCCCGGTGGATACTCAGAAGATCTATTTTGTGATCCGGAGTAGTTCCAGCGATATCTGCAACATCGACTACTTTGGCTTTACCCCCTTGTCTGATAAAACCGCTTTAAACAACGCTATCACCAAGGCCCAGGCAATCGATCTCTCCGGCTATGATGAGGTCTCTGCCGCCCAGGTTTCTGCCGCTCTGGTCGCTGCTTTGGCCGTACAAGCCGATGATGCAGCCGCTATGAAGGATGTGGCTTTGGCCAACAATAACCTCCTGGATGCCATTGACAGCCTGGAGATCGTCCGTTCGGCTTATGATCAAATTGAAGCTGAAACCTATGAGCTCGACAGTGGTATTGTCAACGATGGTCCTAACATCGGCGGCGTCAACCCCGGCGATTGGGTAGGCTACAAGCACGTCGACTTCGGCGATGTGGGCGCTGATTCCTTTACCATGTACTTCTCCGCTGAAGATGGCGGAAGCGGTTCCCGTAAAGTGGATCTGTGGATCGATGGCTATTCCCCCTCTACCGGCACAAAGATCGGTACTGTTACTGTAAATCAGACTGGTACTTGGGCCGATTATGTAGAGGTTACTGTGGATCTCAATCAGACCGTTACCGGTATCCACAGCTTCTACATGACCTTCATGTCCGACTATACCCATGTTGTTAACATCGACTGGTTCAAGTTCGGCCAGGCCGAACCTGCTGATACTCCCACCGAGGAAAACATCCAGGCTCTGAAGGATATCCTGGCGGAAGCCGATGCTCTTAATGCTGACGACTACACTGCTGATTCCTTCGCCGCCGTCACTTCCGCTGTGGAAGCCGGTAAGGCCCTGCAGGCAAATCCCGACGCTACCAACACCCAGTATGTCGAGGCTATCAATGCCATCCGTACCGCTATCGACAGCTTGGTTCCTGTCGTGGTAGGCGACGATGCTGTCCATTCCGCTTCTTCTGACAAGAATGCTTACGGCCTCAATGAGACCATCACTCTGACAATCCGTACCGACAGTGATGTCAACCGCATCGCTCTGACCAACGAGAATGGACGTTACTTGGGTATTTCCAAGTTGAGTTCTTCCTTCGATGGCCAATCGGATGAGAAGATCTGGACAGTTCAGACTTCCTTGGGAACTTTGGGCAAGGGACGTACCTTCTCCATCATGACTTCCAAACCAGGTAGTTCTTTAGAGAAGTCCGATGTGAGCGTCAGTGTTGATATCGTCGCTCCTGAGACCAATGCCCATGTTCTCTCTGTGGCCAGTGCAGCTCAAGCCAAGGTCAATGAGGAATTTGTGGTAGAAGTTGAAACCACTCTGGATGTCGAGGCTCTGTCTATCGTCAATGAGAGAGGCAAAGCAATCACTCAGCTGGATAGCCAGTGCACCGTCAATGGCGACGTCAAAACCTGGAAGATCACCATCTCGGTTGGATCTACCGGTTACCGCATCTTCGAGATTAAGGCAAAAGACGCTTATGGCCTGTATACAGAAGATGACAACATGACTTTACCCATCACCATTACCAAATAACCTCGATTCTATTGAATCAAATCTGCCCCCTAGCTTTCCGCTAGGGGGCAGATTTTTTATTGGGAATCTAATTTATTCTCATCCTTTTAAATGCCTTAAAACCCATAATATTTTTCACTGCAACCCCTTTTTCACAAAGACAGCAAAAAAGCCGTCTTGCCCGAAGGAATCGAACAAGACGGCTTTTTACTGCTATTCTCGATTAATGCTGATGAAGATGCAGCTGATCCAACTTTTTCTCTTTGTTGGTTGCAATGATATTATGATTATTGTTATCGGCAAACTTATCAAAACCGCGGCGGACTTCCGCAGGTTCCTTGATGGATGCCGGACCTGCGATACAGCCACCCACACAACCCATGCCTTCGATGAAATCCTCACTGAGACGGCCTGCTTTCAGCAGACGTAAGGTCTTCATGCATTCCTGGACGCCGTTACAGCGAACCACATTGAGTTCCGGTGTCTCACCCAGCTCATCGATGGCCCGAAGTACAGCGGCTGCCACGCCTCCGGATTTTGCAAATCCTTTTCCATAGCTGGTGGCATCCTCTTCCGCGGAAATCTCCATCTGAGCGGGATTGATCTGCTTGGTCTGGAACATGGCCAGCAGTTCCTCAAAAGTCAGGACATATTGGATCTGGTCGATGTAGTGGCTGAGTACATCGGATTTCTTGGTGATGCACGGGCCGATAAATACAACGATACCTTCTGGATCCAGTGACTTGACGTACTGGGCGGCAGCCACCATAGGCGGAACGGTAGTCGACACATAGGGTTTAAGATCCGGGAAATGCTGTTCGATGAGGTTGACAAACGAGGGACAGCAGGAAGAGGTCATCTTTTCGCCCTTCTCGTAGCGTTCCAGAAGCTCCTGGGACTCGTTGTAAGCCACAGCGTCGGCACCCAAGGCCACTTCATATACATCGTCAAAACCCAGCAGTTTGGTAGCGGCCATAATTTTGCCCAGAGAAATATCCTGGCCAAACTGGCCTTCCACCGCCGGGGCTATGATGGCGTATACCCGGACGCTGGGATCCAGAATTTCCTTGATGACATTGGCCACCATGGAAAGATCGGAGATGGCTCCAAAGGGGCATCCTACCACGCAGGCTCCGCAGTTGATGCACTTTTTCTTGTCGATGATGGCGATGTCGTTGTCATCGATGGAAATGGCATTGACCGGGCACGCACGCTTGCAAGGACGTTCCATATCCACAATGGCGTGATAAGGACATGCCTCATAGCACTTGCCGCATTTTTTGCACTTTTTCGGATCGATAACTGCACCTTTGGGCGTCTTATAAATAGCGCCAAAACGGCAGGCTTTAATACATTTCTGAGCCAGGCAGGACTGACAGTTGTCGGTCACCGTATACCGGGCGATGGGACAGCCCTCACAGGCGCAGGGAATCACATGCACAACTTGGGAAGGGTCCAGATCGGTGTACACCGAGTCAGCCGGCAGTTTACCCATGGCCAGCCGGACACGCTGACGGATAATTTCCCTCTCACGGTACACGCAGCAACGGAACCGGGGGGTAATTCCCTTGATGATCTCAAAGGGAATCTGGTCGACATGTTCTTCCAGCGTCCCCTCATACGCGTATTCGCACACCTTTTTCAACACTTCATTTTTAATTTGAATGATATCTGTGATCTCGTCCACGAGGATCCCTCCTAAGTTACGATAAATCAATAAAATTTACGGGTGACTATTTTTCCTGCCCGCTGCATCAGGCCATACAGATCATCCAGAATGCGCAGCTTGATGCTCAAATCTTCCGGCAAATTGGGGTTCTGATGGGCGGGGTTGATTGCAGTTCCAATAAACAGATGCAGATGGGTACACTCTTCCAACAGGATCTTGGCGATCATAGCAGCGCCGTGGTTTTCGTCAATCTGATCCAGCACGGTTCGGTCGGTCGGATTGTCCAAAAACGCCCGGACGATCTCCGCCGTCCTGCGCAGGGTCAAGACTCCTTCGGTTACCAGGTCGATGCCTTCAATGGTGGCGATGGGTGGAACATCGGGATTGACATAATCCAGCTGGGTGACGATCTCACGGTCCAATACCCGGCATAACAGGTTGGCGCTGGAGCCGCCGCACACAATCTTTTGGCCTTCGGTGGCCATAAAATCCACCACCAACCGGTCGTCATCCGCCCTGTTCTTGGGCGGCCCGGAGAAGAGGCTTACTTCCTGTTCCGGGATAATGCGCACGGTGGCGACGGTGGTATCGTCGCCGGGACAGTGTTCATACAGGTCGTCGCAGGCTTCGCACAGCAAGGTGGTCAGACGGGCCGATGTCTTTTCGGTATCCACATGAGAGGCCATATAAGCCGACACGTTGTCCCAGTCCCATCCCAGATTGAGCAGGCCGCCGATGCCGGCGTAAATGACGCCGTCGCTCAACAGGGCCAGTACGTCGTCCACCTGCACCTTAAACCGCACTTCCCGGATATTCTTACCGGCAATCACGCGGTCCTCATAGTTGAGCTGCATGACCTGTCCATCCCGGATAAAAATGCAGCTGGGACTGTCAAACTCCACCAGATAGGCCTCATGGGTGGCGTACTCGATTTGCAGGATGGAAAAGGTGGAATAGGCCATCTTGCGCACCTGGCATACCGGCAGGGTGTGGACAATGGTATCCACCGTATCTTCCAGAGTCGCACCGTTGCTGATCATGGTGGAGATGATCTTGGAAGTCAGGGTGGAGAGAATGTTGGCCTTGACGCCGCTGCCTAAACCGTCCGACAGGACCACCAACGCGCGATCCTTTGTCCTTAAAATCTCAACGCGGTCTCCGCACAGCTCTTCGGTGTATTTATTTAAACTCTTATAGGAAGCGTCAATGTAAATCCGATCACTCATTGTCGTTTCCATCCTCAATTAGTCTCTTGAGATTGTTGAGGGTTACCTTAGTCTCTGCGGTGGTCTCACCCAGGAGGCTGGCGATTTCCTGTGCTACCACCATCTGCTTATCGATAACCTTCTGCGCCATTTCCACCGAATGGAGTTTCCTCTGATAGGCTTGTTCCGATGCCTTCTCCTCTTTGGTGATGTCCTGGAAAATGCCGATGGCCAAATTCTGATCCTGGACATACACAATGGTCTGTTCTGTAGAAATGCCTAAATCGTCGTACCGCACCTTTTTATTGTAAATGCTCTGTTTGGTGCGGATGACCTCCTCAAAATCGCTGGGATCAATAAAGTCGAAAAGATACTGCTGAAGGGCCTCGGAACGGCTCACTTTAAACAGTTCCTGTGCCGCCAGATTGAACTCCTTGATCTTCATGGTCTCGTCCACAGCGATGATGTAATTGGGTGTGGCGCTCAATGTGACATTGGCCAGTGTTTGGGAGATGTCATACATGTAGGGCATGCACATATAGAGCTGAGCCTTGCCCTGGTAGACGGCGATGGCCTTGTCCTTACAGGTGGGATATCCGCAGCTTCCGCAGTTGAGTTCCTGCTCCTCGGTGGGTTTGCCGATCTGGGCCAGGATACTGCGGATGGTATCGTGGCCGGGAATCTCACTCTTGACCGCTTCCGGGGTAAAGGTCCGATAAATGGACTCCGGAACTTCCGGTTCCAGTTCAGCCGTGGCTCTGCCGGCATACTGCTGCACCTGGAGACGGCCGCTGTGCACCTTCTTGTGATGGGTGGGCATCATGGGACCGTTGATACAGGCGTCATTGCAGGCATTCACTTCAATAAAGCAGTCGTGAATCTGGCCGGACTGAATCTCTCCCAGCAGATCCTTGACGTTTTTCAGCCCACTGACGCTTAAATAATCATAGCGGTCATTGGCCGGGGCAGTCCTCTGCAGATCCCGCAGAATGCCTTCCTGGACCGGGTAAATACGAGAATAATTGGAGTGGCGGTCAAAGGGTTCCGGTTCCTGGGACTCCAGGAAGATGCCCTCCTGCTCCATCCACTCGTTGACCTGGCCGAAGGTGAGGGCGCCGTCCACATCGGGACTGTGTTCACTTTCGTCCAGCTTGGAGACGCAGGGCCCTATAAAGACAACCTTCGTATCCGGGCCGTAATGCTTTTTAATGAGCTGGCCGTGGGCCACCATGGGCGATACCGCAGGCGCCAGCACATGAGTCAAATTGGGAAAATATTTGGTTACATATAAGTTCACAGTGGGACAGCAGGTGGTCAAAATGACGTCCCGTTTCTGCTCCTCCACCATTTTGCGATAGGCAAGCGTCACATAGTAGGCGCCGATGCTGGTTTCCTCCACATAATCAAATCCCAGGCGTTTTAAGGCGGCAACCACCTTTCCCTGGTTTTCCAGGCCGTAGGCCGCGATAAAGGACGGCGCTAAACTAACCACCGTCTTGCAATCCGGGTCTTTGGCCATACGTTTGACGCGATCCACGTCGTTGACCAGAATCTTAGCCTTCTGCTCGCAGGTGACGATGCAGTGGCCGCACAGTACACACTGCTGTTCAATCACTTCCACTTTGTTGTTTTGATACTTTAAGGACTTTACCAGACAGCCCTTCAGGCAGCGATAACAGTTTTTACAATTGGCCTCCTTTACATCAATCAGGCCCATATTTTTTCCTCCCTTAACTGCTTCACACAGCAAAAAACGCGCCCTGGGCGCGCACCAATTGCCGCCTTTTCTCAGTTAGATTTTAGTCAGAATGGTGTTTTCAAAAAATTCGTCCACACCCTCCGGCTTCAAATTGTACACTTGATCCTGGCATTTTACGGCGATGCCGTCGTTGGCGCACTGCCCCATGCAGAACGAACCCTTTAACGTCAACTTTTGCTCCAGGCCCTTTTCTTTGATGAGCTCGTCCAGGCGCTGGATGACCAGACGAGATCCCTTCAGATGACAAGAACTTCCGATGCAAACGAGAATGTCCATGGTGAGAACCTCCTATTTTCAAACCAATTTTTTGCGCAAAGATAGACGATAATTTGATTATAAAGGTCGGGTCGAAGTTTGTCAATTATCGCGGCGGAATTTATGAGATAATAGGAATTAAACGGGTAATTTTGTGGAAAATAGGTAGTTTGCACTTTATCTCACTGGCTGGATAAAGCATAAACAACCAAATCTATCCAAGATCACTCTAGGAAATATTGCTGTCCTCTCCCCGGCTTTCCCCTCGCCGTTTTTGGATGTTCTGCCCGGAACCTCCCCTCTTTTCCCTACGGCGCCATTGACGGCGGGATTAATTGGGGGTATCATGGAACAATATTCAATAAGAACAACCAAACTCGAAATGGAGGGATTTCCATGGAAGAACTCAAACCAAAACGGGTATCGGATTCCAAAACCGAACAGATCCAAATCATCATGCCCCAGCACATCAACGGCTATGACCGCTTGTTCGGCGGACAGTTGGTGGAGTGGATCGACGTAGTGGCCTGTGTGGCGGCACGGCGTCATTCGGGGCGCAATGTCACTACGTTGTCCATCGACTACCTTCACTTCAAAGCCCCTGCTCACGCCAATGAGACGGTAGTACTTATCGCCCGGGTGACCTATGTGGGCCGGACTTCCATGGAAGTCCGGGTGGATACCTTTGTGGAATCCCTTTCCGGAGAACGCAAGTCGGTCAATAAGGCTTACCTGACCATTGTAGCGTTGGACGAACATGAACAGCCTGTGCCTGTCCCCTCCCTGATCCTGGAGACCGATGAGCAGAAGGCCGAATGGGAAGCCGGTAAACGGCGTCGGGAACAACGCAAAAAGTATAAGCCCGAATAGGAATCCTCCCCTTTTCTGGAGCATTTCCCCGGGACGATCCCGGCAGCACAATTTTGTTTTAAAAAGAAGTGGTACCGGTTGCTGTTGTGCCGCCGGTACCACTTCTTTTTGCGTCTGCGATCAAAGTCCCCCGCTGAGGGACGAATCTCTGCAGCGGGGGACCATCACTGTAAAACAGTCGTTTTTTGGGGGTTGTCGTCTTAAACGGTTTCCTTGCCGTAATAGGCTTTGAGATACATCTCCTTGATCTCGCTCATCAACGGATACCGGGGATTGGCTCCGGTGCACTGGTCATCGAAGGCCTTTTCTACCATGTCGTCCAGCGTATCCAGGAAGTACTTCTCGTCTACGCCGTAATCTTTGATGGTCTTCTTGATGCCTACCTTGGCCTTGAGCTCCTCAATGGCTTTGAGGAAGTTTTCAAATTTCTCTTCCTTGGAACTTCCCTGAATGCCTAAGAACTCGGCACATTCCACATAGCGGTCCAAAGTATGGGGGTATTGATACTGAGGGAAGGTGCCCATCTTGCGAGGCGTCTCGGCGGCGTTAAAGCGCATGACGTCGGTAATGAGCAGGGCATTGGCCACGCCGTGGGCCAGGTGATGGAAGGCTCCCAGCTTATGGGCCATGGAATGGCACACTCCCAGGAAGGCGTTGGCAAAGGCCATACCGGCCATGGTGGATGCTTCTGCCATCTTCTCCCGGGCCTCGGGATCGTTTGCCCCATTTTCATAGGCCCTGGGCAGATAGGTAAAGATGCTCTTCATGGCCTGGAGGGCAAGGCCGTCGGTATAACTAGTGGCCATCATAGAAGCGTATGCCTCCAAAGAGTGGGTCAGGGCGTCGATACCCGATGCTGAAGTCAGACCCTTGGGAGCATTCATCATGAGATCGGCATCTATAATAGCCATCTTAGGAAGCAGCTCGTAGTCGGCCAGGGGATACTTGACGCCGGTCTCCTCGTCGGTGATGACGGCAAAGGGAGTGACCTCCGAACCGGTACCCGCCGAGGTAGGAATGGCCACAAAATAGGCCTTTTCCCCCATCTTGGGGAAGGTATAGACCCTCTTGCGGATATCCATAAAGCGCATGGCCATATCCATGAAGTCCACCTCGGGATGCTCATACAGCACCCACATGATCTTGGCGGCATCCATAGCCGATCCGCCGCCTATCGCGATAATGCAGTCGGGGCCAAAATCGCGCATGGCTTCAGCGCCCTGTTTGGCACAGGCCAGGGTGGGATCGGGCTCTACGTCGAAGAAGGTTGTATGGGTGATGCCCATCTCGTCCAGCTTGTCGGTGATGGGTTTGGTATAGCCGTTCTGGAAGAGGAAAGAGTCGGTGACCACAAAGGCCTTTTTCTTGCCCATGACGGTTTTCAGTTCATCCAAAGCCACCGGCAGGCAGCCCTTCTTGAAGTACACCTTTTCCGGGGCTCTAAACCACAGCATATTCTCTCTCCTCTCGGCCACCGTCTTGATGTTGAGCAGATGTTTGACACCCACGTTTTCCGAAACCGAGTTGCCGCCCCAGGAGCCGCAGCCCAATGTCAGCGATGGAGCCAATTTGAAGTTGTAAAGATCGCCGATGCCGCCCTGGGAGGACGGGGTATTGATAAGAATACGGCAGGTCTTCATGGCTTCGGTAAATTTCTGGATTTTATCGGTTTGACTTACTGCGTCGATGTACAGCGAAGAAGTATGTCCATAACCGCCGTCGGCTACCAGACGTTCGGCCTTCTCGACGGCATCGTCAAAGTCCTTGGCGCGGTACATGGCAAGCACGGGCGACAGCTTCTCATGGGCGAATTCTTCTTCCAGCTCTACGCTCTCCACCGGGCCGATGAGGATCTTGGTGTCTTCCGGCACCGAGATTCCGGCCAGCCGGGCGATACGGTAAGCCGATTGTCCTACAATTTTGGCGTTGAGGGATCCGTTGATTAAAATGGTTTTCCTTACCTTTTCCGTCTCATCGGGATTGAGTACGTAACAGCCGCGTTTGATAAATTCGGCTTTCGCCTGCTCATAAATGGCGTCCACCAGGATAACCGACTGTTCAGAGGCACAGATCATACCATTGTCAAAGGTCTTGGAATGAATGATGGAGTTGACGGCCATGATGACGTCGGCTGTCTCGTCGATGATGGCGGGCGTATTGCCCGGGCCTACGCCGATGGCCGGTTTGCCCGAGGAGTACGCCGCCTTGACCATGCCGGGACCGCCGGTGGCCAAGATCAGATCGGCGCTGCGCATGACTTCATTGGTCAAATCCAGGGACGGTACGTCGATCCACGCAATGATGTTTTCCGGAGCCCCTGCTTTGACGGCGGCATCCAAAACCACCTTGGCGGCGGCGATGGTGCATTTCTTTGCCCGGGGATGGGGACTGATGACAATGCCATTACGGGTCTTCAGCGCCAGAAGCGCCTTAAAGATAGCGGTGGATGTAGGATTGGTGGTGGGAATTACCGCTGCTACAATGCCTACCGGTTCGGCGATGGTGGCTGTCCCATAAGCCGGATCCCGCTCTAAGACGCCGCAGGTCTTGGTATCCCTATATTTATTGTAGATATATTCGGAAGCATAATGGTTCTTGATTACTTTGTCTTCAACGACACCCATCCCCGTCTCTTCTACCGCCATCTTGGCCAGCGGAATGCGCTGCTGATTGGCTGCCATAGCGGCCGCAAAGAAGATCTGATCCACTTGCTCTTGGGTGAAGGTGGAGAACTTTCTCTGGGCTTCTCTGACCTGAGCCATCTTGGCTACCAGGGCATCCACACTGTCGACCAGGTTGGTTTCAGCCGGGACTTGTGCGGTCATTTGTTCTCTTTTGTCCATAGGTAGACCTCCTGTTTGGATTGCAACGGCTGTACCGTTGCGTTGGGAATGTTTGTTATTTTTTTAACAATTACATTATAGCAACTCTTTCTGCGGATGTCAACCAAACAGATTCAGAAGTTTTTCTACTAAATCGATAGGAATATAGTAATATTGACGGCATCCCTTTTCATCCAGATAAAGAGGGCGAAGAATCCCTGCCTTGCACAAGGGTTTCCGGTTACAAGGAAGTATATTTTTCAATTAGGCGGTATAGCCCCGTTCAAGGGCTATGCCGTCTTTTCCTGTTTATTGGTTTCTTTCTGTTCCGTCTGCGGGTCAGTCGGCAAATGGATTTCTCCCACGAAGTTAAAGACAATATCCACTTTCTGAAAACGCTTGCCGTCTATCTTCTCCGGCGTATGGACAACGATTTTCTTTATAAACTCATTGACGATAGTGGGCGTTAATTCTGTTATTCCCACATACTTGCGGATAACGGCGGCGAAACTGTCAAAGTCATTTTTATTCTGTTCGTAGGTATCGACTTCCTGTTGTTCTGCCTTTACCTTTTCTGTAAGTTCTTTCTGCTCTGCTTCATATTCTGCAGACAGTTTCAAAAACCGCTCATGGCTGATAGTTCCGTTGATGTCGTCCTCATAAATCCGCTTGAAAATCCGGTCAAGTTCTGCAATTCGTTTTCTTGCCTGTCCGACCTCACGCCGCTTGCGTTTCATATCCTTTTCTGCTTCATCAAATCGCTGTTTCTGTATCAATTCCATAAAAGCAGTGATGTCCTCATAGAACATGGCAGTTACGGCAAATATCCGATTGAGAACGATTTTCCGCAGGACTTCTTCTCTGATGAAGTGAGCCGTACAATCTCCTGTATTGCTTTTATATCTTGCACAGCGGTAGTTGTCTTGTGAACCGTCAAAGCTCTTGCAGGTGGCAAAGTGCAGTTTACTTCCACAATCCGCACAGAATACTAAGCCGGAAAACATTCCCTGCCGTTCTGCCTTTGTGGGGCGGCGTTTATTTGCCCTTAATTCCTGTACCCGTTCAAAGACAGCTTCTTCAACGATTGCTTCATGTGTATTGCGGAAAATCGCTTGCTGTTCCTTTGTGGTGGGAATACGCCTTTTCAGCTTGTGGGATTTGGAATAGCTTTTGAAGTTTACCGTATGCCCACAGTAGTCCATGCGTTCCAAAACTGCTACAATCGTGCTTTCATTCCAACTGTACGGATTTTCCGGAAGCACCTTGCCCTTTTGTTTTGCATAGTGGGCTTTGGTGGTAAGCACCTTGTCAGCCGTCAGAATTTTTGCTATCTGCATAGGACCTTTTCCGGCAACACATAAATCAAAAATACGCTTTACCACAACGGCGGCTTCTTCGTCCACAATCCATTTCTTTCTGTCGTTGGGGTCTACCTTATAGCCATAGGGCGGCTTTGTCAGATGTTCCCCTGCCATGCCCTGCGCCCGCTTGATTGCCCTTACCTTTTTACTGGTATCTTTGGCGTAAAAATCGTTGAACAGATTTCGGAAAGGGGTAAAATCATTGTCGCCCTTTGCGCTGTCCACGCCGTCATTGATTGCGATATAGCGCACATCTCTTTCCACGAAAAAGATTTCCGTATAGTAGCCGACTTTCAGATAATCACGCCCCAAGCGGGACATATCCTTGACAATGACTGTCGCCACATTTCCGGCTTCAATCTCTGCAATCATACGGTTAAAATTCGGTCTGTCAAAAGTCACACCGGAAACGCCGTCATCAATGAAAAATACCGGATTTGTAAAGCCGTTATCCGAAGCGTATTTTGTTAAAACTGCTTTTTGATTGACAATACTGTTGCTGTCCCCGTCCAATGCGTCCTCTTGACTTAAACGGGCATATAATGCTGTTATCTGTTCGGGCTTATATGTATTTGCTGTCATGTTCATTCCTCCTGTAATGAACGCCCGACAGACAGGTTGCTATCTTCATTATAGCGGACTTCTTTTCCTTTGTCAGCAGGCACTTTGAGGTTTTCTGATTTTATGAGCCGCTTCATCTTTTCAAAAAGCGGTTCAGAGCCGCCGCAAGAGGTAGATACCTCATAGAATGTACCACCGATTTTATAAGTGACTGTTTCTTGTGTGGGATTGCCCTTTTGTGGCATAAATCCGCTGTTTTCAATAATTCGTTTCATTTTCATTCCTTTCCCGTCCTTTCTTCGCTTTGTAATGTGATAAGTTTCTCAGCAAGCATAGGAAAAGAGTACCCTTTTCCGAAAATGCCCTGCATTTTGCTTGTTGGGAAGTTTCCCAAACCCTCTGATTTTCCTCTCACTACCTACAACACCGCACAGGGCGATTTTGCCGAAGCTTTGAGAGAAATTTTTCAAAAAGTTTTTCTTATCTCTTAATACGGAAAAGTTCCTGAAATGCCAAATAAATAACCGAAAATGTTTCGAGTATCATTGCTTAAAACCTCTTTTAATCTTGACACTGTAAAGTTTAAACTTTATAATATAGACAGTGTAAAGATTGGAGGACTTAGCATGGCACAGAAACGACAGACTTATCATCATAAAGACTTGCGAAACGCTTTAATCGAAACAGGTATTCAGCTTGTAAGTACAGAGGGAGTAAATGCTTTTTCTTTGAGAAAGGTAGCTGCGGCGTGTGGTGTCAGCCATGCTGCCCCTTATAGTCATTTTCAAAATAAAGAAGAACTGCTTGAAGCAATGCAATTATTTATCACAGATAGATTTTCTAAACAATTAGAAATTACCGTTCAAAAGAATAATAATGTTGTAGAAATATTGAAAGATATGGGGATAGCCTATGTATCTTTCTTTGTAGAAAATCCTGCTTATTTTCAATTTTTATATTCTCAATCCAGCATAAAAATTGACTTATCGTTATCAATACCAGACGACCAAAACTATAAACCTTATATTATCTATAAAAATATTGTAAGTAAATTATTAGAGCAGACACACTATTCGGAAGAAAAGCAAAATGATATTATCATAACCATTTGGGCTTTTATACATGGTGTTACTTCATTAGCCACCATGAATAATGTAAATTATGATAATGACTGGAGAGAGAAAGTCATTGATTTTATGGACGTTTTTCAACTTTCCTTTTTAGATAATACAGGAGAAAAAATATGATTGGGATTTATTTTAGCGGAACAGGAAATACAAAATATTGTTTGGAAAAGTTTGTTGCTCTATATGATAGGAACATTAAAATAACTCCTTTAGAAGATAGAGATACAATAGAAAAAGTTACATACCATAAAGACATCATTTTTGCTTATCCAATCTATTACAGCAATCTGCCTAAAATTGTACGGGATTTTATCTGCGAAAATTCTGATGTATGGAAAGGAAAACGTGTTTTCATTATTGCAACAATGGGACTGTTTAGCGGCGATGGCGCGGGCGTATCTGCAAGATTGTTCGAGAGATACGGTGCACAGGTATGGGGTGGACTTCATTTGAAAATGCCGGATTGCATTTGTGATGTAAAAGCCTTAAAGCGTACTGCGGCTCAAAATAAGCAAATTGTTATACAAACAGAAGAACGCATAAAATCAGCGGTGTGCAATTTGAAAAATGGTACTCCAACTAAAGACGGTTTGGGATTTTTATGCCATATTGCAGGGCTTTTGGGACAGCGGCTTTGGTTTTACC
The DNA here is from genome assembly GCF_015140235.1 of Solibaculum mannosilyticum. Classification (GTDB taxonomy): domain Bacteria; phylum Bacillota; class Clostridia; order Oscillospirales; family Acutalibacteraceae; genus Solibaculum; species Solibaculum mannosilyticum. Next base: position 1,829,961 of record NZ_AP023321.1, read on the forward strand.
GTAAAACACAAGAATATTCAGACAAAATACAGATAGATACAGACATTTGTATAAAGTGCGGGAAATGTGCATTGGTGTGTCCTATGAATAATTTGTCATTATCAGAAGATAAGATTATAGCAGACGGACGGTGTACGTTATGCTATCGGTGTGTAAATCAATGTAGCAAGAAAGCAATTACCATTTTGGGGAAACAAGTGATTTTTCAGCACACTGTTTCTGATTTTCATTAAAGGTAGTTTGATTAGAAATGAGGTGGTGTATTGCAACAAGAAAAATGGATTTTATGTCCTGTATGCAATAATAAAACCCGATTAAGAATACGGGAAGATACAGAAATAAAGAATTTCCCACTATACTGTCCGAAGTGTAAGCAGGAAAATCTTATCAATGTAAAAAATTTGAATATTTCAGTTATCACAGAGCCAGACGCATTGACGCAGAGCCGATAATCACAAGAAAATCTTATGATTATTGGCTCTTTCTGTTTTGTGATAGGAAAACAAACCGCCATTTCCTGTATATAAAATGGAATAGCGGTAAATAGAAAATTATTTTTATAGACATGGCGGTGTCGGGAGATATTGCCATGTTTCTTTTTCGCATTTTTAATTCTATTCCATTGTCAAAAAAAGCCTATTCCATGCAACGGGATTTTGCGGCTATGAAGATGAATACACAAATCATCATAATTACTTAAATAACTCATATTGCCAAACGCCTATGCGGTTTTATACCTGCATGGGCGTTTGTTGTAATAGCCCCCTACTGGGAAGAAAGGGGGTGAGTTATGATGAAGTATTCTGAACAATTCATGGAGCATCTCGAATATGCCTTTGCCGCGTTCTGTAAAATCGTTCTCCGCAATGCGGCAATCAGCGCGTACCGCGATTGGGGACGGAAACAGAAGCATGAAGTATCACTTGACTATTTGATGTCGGAAACGTCTTTTGAACCGTTTGCAACCGACAACTATTTTGAGCAGCATGTTTATGAAAAGCCGACTGTTTTTGTTGTGCAAGGGAAAGAAGTTGTCGTTACAAGTAGACGATTAGCCGACGCATTAGCTAATCTGTCAGAACAAAGGCGCACTGTTCTGCTGATGAATTTCTTCCTCGGTTACAGCGAAAGAAAAATCGGAAATGAGTATGGAAGAAGCAGAAGTACAGTAAGCTACTGGAAACTGGCGGCATTGAAGCAGTTAAGAAAAGAACTGGAGGAAACTAAATATGAGGAATAGGAAACTGATACCCTTTGAAACCATTGAGAAAGCTGTTGCCGGCGAGCCGGAAGCCATAGACGCGGTACTGCGGCATTACACAGCGCGGATTAAATATCTGTCTACCTATCGCGGGCATATTAACGACGATATTCAAGACCGTCTGAAAGCACAGCTTATCAAAGCTATCCTGCAATTCCGTTTTGACAGGTAAAAAGTAGCAAAGTCAGAAAAAGCCGTCAAGGATAAAATGCACGCTTGCGCGTCCTTGACGGCTTTCCCTGTCTTTGTTATTGGACGGCTAAGAGAGCGCAATCGGATAAACCGCTTACGCTCTCTATCCAGTATAGAATATTATGCGATAGGGTATGCTTCTCACTTGATTTAAGCGGCATTACAGCGGAGACAAAGGCAGGGGTAAGGGTTTTATACTCCAACCCTTAAAAATGAGGTTCTACTGCGTAACATAACAAACGATATTTTTATATTGCCGTTTCCGTTCCATTCCGGCGGTTCTGCCGCTTTGCTTTGCCCCCCAAGGAGAGGGATTAGGGAAAGGATAGGAAGGGAATGGGTATTTGATTAAATCCGTATTTGGTATTTCTTTAGTTATTTATATCTTTATTTAATTGCGTTGGATTTTCCAATGTCGGATAAACCGATGTCGGAAAATCCAATATCGGATAATCCAGTACCGGAAATTATGCGGTATTCAAAAACTGTCTAATCTACCTGCTTTATAAAACTGCTGATTTGGGGATAGGTATGTTACGTAGTAGAGGGTAAAAAAACGCTTGATTTATGCAGCTTGCAGAACGTGAAAAACGCTTAGATGATATTTTATACTTCTACACTCAAAAATGGCGTTCTATTGCGTAACAAAGTGAAGATAAAAACAGAGAGCCGATCACTATTGAAAGTGATTAACTCTCTGTTTCTGTTTGCACCCTGTCTGTCAGCGTTAGTGATAAGTTGTTGTGAATACTTCCTTATCAGCGTAAAACTAAGGTTTCCCCGCCCTCTCTTTTGCTTTCTCTTATTCGTATGCCACTACGTCAATCCACTTCATCAGCAGATCCCGCTCCTCCGGACGGTTTTCCGTCAAGCGGGCCGCGGCCACGATGGGCAGCCACTCCTGCACATATTTCTTGGATGTATTGGTCTTTTTGCAGAACATATTGAGATATTGCTCGGCCATCTCCGGATCCTTCAAGCTGAGCAGAAGATAGGTCCTCCCCACATCGGCACTGGCGTTCCCCTGACGGGCTGCCACCCAGTCCACGATAAAGGTCCCGTTTTGGTTGAGGATAATGTTCTCCGGCATGAAATTGCCGTGGCACAATTTAATATGTTTGGGCATGCTGTCCAGCCTCGTCTGCAGCTCGTACTTTTTAACGTCGTCGATGCAATCCAGCGAATCAATCTGCCGTTTGAGCTTATCCTTGAGCTTGCTCAGCTTCGGCACCTTCTTCGCATGAATCTCCAGCTGGATCTCCACCATCTGCTGGATGTGGTCAGCCTTATGTTCCGGATCCTCTTCCATCACTTGAGCTAAAGTCTTGCCTTCGATGCAGTCCATATGGATGGCCCATCGGCTCCCTATGACCGACACCTCATGAATCCGCGGAATACTTAATCCCGTGTCCTCTACCCGGGCATGCGTCAATGCCTCATAAAGCGCCAAAGTTTTTGGACATCCCTCTTTAAAAAGCTTGATAACTATGTTACCCTGTTGATAGACATCGACATTTTCACTCGATGCAATTAATGTGCCCAATTCCATATTCATGTCTCCTTTCCATTTATGTTTGAACCCTCGGGTTCTTGTGTGAATCCATCCATCTGTCTGTATTATACAACTTTATCCTGAAATGTAAATCCCTTTTGTGAAGTTCATTCTTTATTTACATTATTTCCCTTTCAGAATTCACCGATGTATAAGAGAAAATATTCTCTTTCATACTAGTAGTATTCCTACTATTTTAGCACAAAGGATGTGAAGGTATGCTGACACTACAGGAACTCTACAACCATTTGGCCAAAAGTTCACTAAACGGCAATCTGGATCAAGAGGTCAAACGGTTCCATAAGGATCCGGAAACCCGTCACTCCCTCGATTGTCTGCTGCATCCGGAAAAACACCCCGTGGTCTGGCGGACTGCCGATTGTGATTGTTCGGAGGAAGAAAAAGCAAGATGCGCCAGCCGGTGCCTCTTCGACGCCCTTCATGTGGACGAAAAAGGCAATGTGTCGGTGGATGTAGATCAATGTGTAGGATGCTCCCAGTGTATCGACCGCTGCAAAGCCGAACATTTAGCAGCCAGCAAAGATGTTCTCCCGGTGTTAGCCGCCATCAAAGAGGAAGACCGGCCGGTCTACGCCATCATCGCCCCGGCCTTTCTCAGCCAGTTCTCCAATCACGTCACGCCCGGAAAACTGCGGGCCGCCTTTAAACAACTGGGATTTACCGGCATGGTGGAGGTGGCTCTTTTTGCCGACATCCTCACACTCAAGGAAGCATTGGAATTCGATGCCACTGTCCAAACCGATCAGGATTTCCTATTGACCAGCTGCTGCTGTCCCATGTGGATCGCCATGATCCGGAAGGTGTACCATCAGTTGGTGCCTCATGTTCCGGGATCGGTATCCCCTATGGTGGCCTGCGGCCGCGTCATCAAGCATCTCCGTCCCGGTGCGACGGTGGTGTTCATCGGCCCATGCCTTGCCAAAAAGGCTGAGGCTAAGGAAAAAGACATCGCGGATGCAGTGGATTATGTCCTCACCTTCCAGGAGGTCAAGGAACTTTTTGATCTGGTGGAGCTTGATCCCGCCGGTCTCCCTGAGGACGAAAGGGAACATTCCTCCAAAGCGGGCCGTATTTACGCCCGTACCGGCGGCGTCAGCCAAGCCGTCAAAAGCACGGTGGCCCGCCTTCGTCCCGACCGCTCCATTACCGTCCATGCACGTCAGGCCGACGGCGTCCCCGCCTGCCGCGAGATGCTGAATGCTCTCAAGGAAGGCAAGATTACGGAGAACTTCTTGGAAGGTATGGGATGCCAGGGCGGATGCGTAGGAGGACCCAGGGCCATCATCGACCGGAAAATCGGTGCACAGCATGTGGATGAATACGGAGAGGAAGCCCCTTATGAGACGCCGCTGGACAATCCCTTCGTATTGGAGCTTCTAAAACGTCTCGGATTTGACACGGTGGAAGATCTCCTGAAGCACGATACGATTTTTACCCGTCGCTTTGATTAAAAATAGTTACTACGTAACTATTTTTTTTGCGCATCTGCCCGCTCCCGCGGGCAGGCGCATAGAAATCAAAATGGCCCGGGCCGGGGACGGCCCGGATGGCCGTTTTTATAGTTTTGCATAGCAAAACTATAAAAAATAGTAAAACAAAAAAGCCGTATCCCAGAAAAATCCCCTGGGATACGGCTTTTCTTTTTGAGAGGAAAACCGATTAGGCTCCCTCCCCCTGACGTTCAAACTGGCTGTTGTACAAGTTGGCGTAGAACCCGCCTTTTTCAAGCAGTTCTTGATGAGTCCCCTGTTCCACAATGTCGCCGTCCCGCATGACCAAAATGAGGTCGGCGTCGCGGATGGTGGAAAGACGGTGGGCGATGATAAAACTGGTGCGTCCCTTCATGAGATTGTCCATGGCCTTCTGGATGAGCACCTCGGTCCTGGTGTCCACCGAGCTGGTGGCTTCGTCCAGAATAAGGATCTTGGGATCGGCTAGAATGGCACGGGCGATGGTCAAAAGCTGTTTCTCGCCCTGGGAGACGTTGCTGGCCTCCTCATTGAGCACCATATTATAATGCCCGGGCAGAGTGCGCACAAAATGATGCACTTGGGCGGCTTTGGCGGCGGCATAAATCTCTTCATCGGTGGCGTCGAGACGTCCGTAACGGATGTTCTCTTTGATGGTGTCGTTGTAAAGCCAGGTATCCTGAAGCACCATGCCGAAGAGGGACCGCAGATCGTTGCGGGTAAAGTCTTTGATGTTGATGCCGTCCACTAAAATTTCACCGCTGTTTACATCGTAAAACCGCATGAGCAGTTTGACCATGGTGGTCTTTCCAGCGCCTGTGGGGCCGACGATGGCCACCTTTTGTCCCGGCTTGATGCGGGCGGAGAAATCCTTGATGATGATGCGGTCGGAATGGTATCCGAATTTTACGTGTTTAAACTCCACACTGCCCTGGATGTTATCGGTGGACGCCGGATGATCGGTGTCGGGTTCGGCTTCTTTCTCGTCCAGGAATTCAAAGACACGTTCGGCCGAGGCCATGGTCTGCTGGAGAATATTGGAGATGTTGGCCACCTGGGTGATAGGCTGGGTAAACTGGCGGACATACTGGATAAACGCCTGGATGTCACCCACCGAAATACGTCCCTGGATGGCAAGGTATCCGCCCAGGATACACACGGCCACGTAACCCAAGTTCCCGATGAAGTTCATCACCGGCTGCATGAGGCCGGACAAAAATTGGGATTTCCAAGCGGAATTGTAGAGCTTTTCATTGTACTGGTCAAAGGTCTTGCCCGACTGTTCTTCGCCGTTGAAGGCTTTGACCAAGGTATGGGCGCCGTACATTTCTTCCACGTGGCCGTTGACGTGGCCCAGGTAATCCTGCTGCGACTTAAAGTACTTTTGGGACCGCTTGACAATAAACAGTACAAAAAACAGCGAGAGTGGGATAATGCAGAGCGCTACCAGCGTCATCTGCCAGCTTATGGAAAACATCATCACCAGGATCCCGACGAGAGTGGTGGCCGATGTGATGATCTGGGTTAAACTCTGGTTGAGGGTCTGGCTGACGGAATCCACGTCGTTGGTGATGTGGGACAGCACTTCACCATAGCTGCGCTGGTCGAAGTACTTGAGGGGCAGCTTGTGGATCTTGATGGAGATATCCCGTCGGAGATTATAAGTCACCTTCATGGATACGCCTGACATCAGGAAGCCCTGAATATAGGAGAATAGGGCGCTGACGAGATACAATCCCAACAGGGATCCCAGGATCATGCCGATGTAGCCAAAGTCGATGCCCGATCCGGAACCTCCTACCATTTCCATAACGCCTTCAAACAATTTCGTCGTGGCTTTTCCCAGGATCTTCGGTCCCACAATGGTAAAGATGGTGGAGGCAATGGCAAATAAAATAACTACGGCGATGGATACTTTGTATTTCCCCAAATACTTCAGCAGCTTTTTGGAAGTCCCCTTAAAGTCTTTGGCCTTTTCGCCGGAAGCTCCCATGGGACCGTGTCCCATAGGTCCACGCCTTCTAGGAGAGGTCTGTTTGCTCATTCCAATTCCTCCTTTGAAAGCTGTGAGCTGGCAATTTCATAATACACCGGACAATATTTCAGCAGTTCTTGATGGGTCCCTATGCCCGCGATACGACCTTCATCCAGCACGATAATCTGGTCGGCCTGCATGATGGTACTGACCCGCTGGGCCACGATCAGCATGGTGCTGTCCGATGTGTACTCCTTAAGCGCTTTCCGCAAAGCGGCATCGGTCTTAAAGTCCAGAGCCGAAAAGCTGTCGTCAAAGATATAAATGGGGGCGTTCTTAACCAGCGCCCGGGCGATGGACAACCTCTGCTTCTGGCCGCCTGATACGTTGGAACCGCCTTCGGAAATCTCGTTTTGGAATCCATCTTCCTTCTGACTGATGAAGTCCATGGCCTGGGCCACCTCGGCCGCCTTCTGGATCTGCTCATCGCTGGCTTCTTCGTCCCCGTACCGCAGGTTGGAGGCGATGGTACCGCTGAGCAATACTCCTTTTTGAGGAACATACCCGATCTGATCCCGCAACCGCTTTTGGGGGACATCCTTGACATCCACGCCGTTCACCAGGATCTCTCCCCCTGTTACGTCATAGAACCGGGGGATAAGATTGATGAGGGTGGATTTGCCCGATCCCGTGGATCCGATAAACGCGGTGATCTGGCCGGGTTTGGCGGTGAAGGTGATGTCGTGAAGGACGTCCTCCTCCGCGCCGTTGTAGCGGAAATTGACGTGCTTAAATTCTACCACGCCACGTTTGTTTTGATCAAAGTCTTTCGGCTGCTCCGGATCTACAATGACCGGTTTGGTATCCAGCACTTCGGCCACACGATTGAGGGATACGGCCGCTCTGGGGATCATGATGAACATCATGGAAATCATCAGAAATGCCATGATGATCTGCATGGCGTATTGGATAAAGGCCATCATATCACCCACCTGCATGGCGGACTGAGAAATCTGTTGGGCGCCGACCCATACGATAAGAAGGGATAACCCGTTCATGATAAACATCATCACTGGCATCATCAGTGCCATGGACCGGTTGACGAATAAGTTTGTCTTGGTCAGGTTCTGGTTGGCGGTATCAAACCGCTTTTTCTCAAACTCCTGAGTACCAAAGGCCCGGATGACCATCAGGCCGTTCAAGTTTTCACGGGATACCAGGTTCAGTTTATCAATGAGCTTCTGGATGCTCTTAAACTTGGGCATGGCCACCTTATAAAGCACCAGCATGACTCCGATGAGAAGCACGCACGCTAACGCAATGACCCATGCCATAGAGGAGCTCTTGTTGAGGGCCATGACAGTGCCGCCGATGCCGATGATCGGGGCATAGCACAGAATACGGATGCCGATGACGAGCAACATCTGGATCTGTGTGATATCATTGGTGGTCCGGGTGATGAGGGAGGCGGTGGAGTACTGGTCAAATTCGCTGTTTGAAAAGCTCTCCACTTTATGGAACAAATCCCGCCGCATACTCTTTGCCACGCCGGCCGATACCCGTGATGCAAAAAAGGTCACCAGAATCGTCGCCGCAATGCCGCCCAACGCGATCAGGAGCATCAAAAGGCCTGTGCGAAAAATATATCCCATTTGGATGCCGCCCACATCCATGCCAAGTTCCTGGTAGAATAACTTCACAAATACGGCGCCCGTCTGATCCCGCATGGACTGCTGCATTTGTTCGGCTTCCTGACGGGCCGAATCTATCACAGAGGACGGGATCTGCTGCAATGTCGGGATCATGGGATACAGGGTTGTGATATCAATATCGGCCATATTGTCCGAACTAAGGCTTTCCCCCTCTTGATCCCCGGTCTGGGCTGCCATATCTTTGACGGTATTGATCATGGTCCAACTGGCTTTGCCAAAAATATCATCCAATTGATCCAGTTCTTCCGAATCATTTGTCTGCCGGATGTAAATATCCTCCTGCGCAAGCAATGGATACTCTTTTACCTGGTTGTCATACTCCTCCCCGGATCCTCCTGTGGAGACCAGAGTATAATGATCTTTCACGCTTTGTTGATCTTCTTCGGTCATAAAGGCCGTCATAAGCTGCAATCCGTTTTGACTGATGGCCTCAGGCGATGCATGATCGATACCGCTCTGCTGAATCCCTACATTGACGATATCCGACATATAGTTGGGCAGATTCAAATCGCACAGCGCCTGCGCGAACAGCAGCACGACACATGCCACCAGTACCAGGGCAAAGGGCTTTAAATATTTCCCCAATTTCTTCATAGGCCCGCTGTCTTCCTTTCTCAAATGAGTGGTCAATGATTTGCCGTTTTTGTCGTTTGTTTCTGAATGTCGTCTAAAATGTCATATAGTTTGTCGATAAGTCCAATGAGCTGCTCTACATTTTCCTCCCCCAGACGATCCATGACTTCGTCCATCATGCCGGACATCTGTTGGGCCATGCGTTCCAACATCATTCTGCCATATTCGGTCAATGCCACATACACTTTGCGGCGGTCATGCCGGTAGGTTAGACGCTGTACCAACCCCTTTTCCTCTAAAATACTGATGGTTTGAGATACCGTCGGCATCGCGATGTGGAGCTGACGGCTTAACTGGGAAATAGTGATGCCCTCCACCGGGACCGCTCCATTTTCACACTGTTTTCTCATCTCGCTGCGGATGGTGTGCAGCATGAAGAATTCCCCTTGCGGAACATCCCCATTCAAATGGATTTTCCCAGCTACCTTCTTGAGCCTCCTCATGGATTCCATCAACTTTTTGGCTTGTGTTTCCTCTAACATTGATTCATTCGCCCTACTCTCCAAAAAATCAATTCGTTGCCAAATAATTAGTTAACCTAATGATTAGTATATGCAATAATTAGCCGTTGTCAATGACTAAAATATGAACACCTTATTTTTATCATTTTCCACAGTATTTATTCCATTATTCCCCTTTTCCCAATCATGCTAAACCTTATCTTTTTACTTTGTTGGCCAAAATAAAAAGGTGTACGGTCAAAAACCATACACCTTTTAAAAACTGATTCACGCAGCTTTTTTCTCTTTAGATGCTGATATCGTGAGCAATCTGATAAAGATTAAAATCAAAGGGTTTCTTCATCTGTAACGCTTCAGAGATGTTGTAATCCACCACTTTGTCCGCCTTCATGGCCACCACGCGGTTGCCGATCCCCTTGGACAAAAGCTCTACTGCATGATAACCCATCTGGCTGGCCACCACACGGTCGGTAACTGTGGGACTTCCGCCACGCTGAATGTGACCTAGAACCGTAGCACGGGATTCAATGCCAGTACGGGTCTGGATCTCCTTGGCGATTTCAGAAACATTGCCAACGCCTTCGGCCACCACGACCACAAAATGCTGTTTACCAGCTCTCTGGTTTTCCACCATGCGGTCGATGACATCCTTCTGCAAATCAAACGGGGCTTCCGGCACTAAGATGGAAGTCGCTCCTACGGCAATGCCACAGCGCAGAGCCAACCAGCCGGCACGGCGGCCCATGACTTCTACCACGCTGCAACGATCGTGGGATTGGGATGTATCGCGCAGACGGTCTACAGCTTCCATAGCGGTATTCATAGCAGTGTCAAAGCCGATGGTATAATCACTGCAAGCGATGTCGTTATCGATCGTGCCGGGGATGCCGACACAGTTGTAACCGCGTTCAGAAAGGTCGCGGGCACCACGGAACGAGCCGTCACCGCCGATGACTACGACACCCAGGATATTGTGGGCGCGACAGACCTGAATAGCCTTCTGCATGCCGGCCTCTGTATTAAACTCAGGGGAACGAGCCGTATACAAAACGGTGCCGCCGCGATGAATGATGCCAGATACACTGCGCAAATTCATCTCCACCAAGTCGCCCTTGATGAGGCCATTGTAACCTCTCCGGACGCCCAACACGCGGAATCCCTTAAAGATACCGGCGCGCACAACGGCGCGGATAGCGGCGTTCATACCAGGGGCGTCTCCTCCGCTGGTAAGCACTGCAATTGTTTTTTCCTCCATAATCGTTACTCCCTTCCAGGATCATTTTCCTACAATAGCTTTTTTCATTATACAACAAATCGTCGCGTTATACAACGGATACATATATGGATTTTTGTTGCATTTACATGGACACAACTTGTATCCTCGCCTTCGACCCATTTCTTTCTTTTATTCTATTTTAATACCACATTGTTTTTTCCCAGAATATGGTATACTTCCTGCAACATCGGCTCGTTGACGTCCACCCAGGACGTCCGGGGAGCCAACACGGTTTTTCCCGTATCTGCAAAATGAAGATACAACGGAACGCCTCCATCAAACAGGGATGCAATATCCATCACCCGTCTAAAATGATCACCGTCCTTGGTGGGGAGACGCAGATACAAGCCTGTCCGGGCCTGTTTGACGGCTGGACGTGGAATCGTATTATCTTCACTCTGTCCTTCCATCTCCGCCTCGGACAAGGGCACTACCCGTTCACAAATAATTTTGGGATCCTCATCCTCACGGGCGCTGATCTTGCCGTGGATGACCATCACCTGGCCGTCCTGCAACTGCTGGCCGAACTCCATAAGCGTCCGGGGAAAGACCAGCATTTCAATGGCGCCGTACATATCCTCCAGATTGACAAAAGCCATAGTAGAATTGTTGCGGGTCGTCTTGAGACGGACCGAATCCAGCAACGCCAACAGCTTTACTTCGCTTCCATCTTGATATAAGCTACCCGATTCCCCTGCCTGCTCCACAATATCGCCGATACGGGCGGCTCCTAATTTTTCCGCCGTCTGGGCGTATTCCGCCATGGGATGTCCGGAAAGATAAAGCCCTGTGGTCTCCTTTTCCAATGTGAGCAAATCGGCGATGGACATTTCCTCCATAACAGGCAGTTCTGGCCCATCGTCACTGATTTCCTCCGACAAATCAAAAAGACCCATCTGTCCGTCTACATTGCGGCGGCGGGACGCCTCCAAGCTGTCCAGCATCTTGTCCACCGACGAGAGCATCTGCCGGCGGTTGGCTCCAAGACCGTCCAGTGCGCCGCATTTGATCAGGCTTTCAATGGTCCGGCGGTTGAGATCCTTCCCTTGCATGCGCTTGCAGAAGTCGTAGAAGGAGGTAAAGGGTCCTCCAGCATCCCGTTCGGCCAGCAAATTGCGGATGAATCCCCGTCCCAAATTGCGCACCGCCAGGAGTCCAAATCGGATCTCCTTGCCGGTGACGGTGAACCCTTCAAAGCTCAGGTTAACCGACGGCGGTTCCACCTTGATGCCAAGCTTTTGGCACTCCACAATGTAGCCCGACACCTTGGTGGCCGAGTCCAAGACGCTGGTAAGCAGCGCCGCCATAAATTCCCGAGGATGGTGGCACTTCATGTAAGCCGTCTGGTAAGATACGGTGGCATAGGCGGCGGCATGGGATTTGTTAAAGGCATACGACGCAAAGGATGACATCTCGTCAAAGATGGTGTTGGCCGTCTGTTCATCCACGCCGCGGCGGATACATCCCTCACACTCCAATGTGCCGTCTTCTCTCTCCAAACCGTAGATGAAGTTTTTGCGTTCCTTCTCCATGACATCGTGCTTTTTCTTGGACATGGCACGGCGAACGATGTCGGCTCGGCCGTAAGAGTATCCCGCCAAGCTGCGGAACACCTGCATGACCTGTTCCTGATAAATCAGACAGCCGTAGGTCACATCCATAATGGGGCGCAGCAGCTCGTGCCGATAGGTGATGTTCTCCGGATGATGGCGGTTTTCGATGTACCGCGGGATGGAGTCCATGGGGCCGGGACGGTAAAGGGAGATAACGGCGATGAGATCCTCCACCGAACGCGGACCCAGCTGTACCAGCACCTGGCGCATGCCTCCCGATTCAAATTGGAATACCCCTTCGGTCTGACCGGCGGCCAACATACGAAAGACCTCTTCATCCTCCAAGGAGATTTTCTCCAAGTCAAAGTCCGGGGTATGCCGTTTGACCATTTCCGCCGCGTCATACAGCACCGTCAGCGTGCGAAGGCCCAGGAAATCCATCTTGAGCAGGCCCAGTTCCTCCAGAGTGGTCATGGTGTACTGAGTGACCACCGATTCATCGTTTTTGGCAAGCGGCACATAACTGGCCACCGGGTCCCTGGTGATGACCACACCGGCCGCATGGGTAGAGGCATGCCGCGGCATACCCTCCAGCTTCCGGGCGGTGTCGATGAGATTCTTAATCTCCGGTTCCGCATCGTACCGGGCTTTGAGTTCCGGGGAGACCTTCAGCGCCCGGTCGATGGTCATCTTCAGCTCGAAGGGCACCAGCTTTGCCACCGAATCCACCGTGGCATAGGCTACCCCTAAGGCACGTCCCACATCCCGGATGGCGGCGCGGGACGCCATGGTTCCAAAGGTGATGATCTGGGCCACATGATCGTCGCCGTACTTCTCCACCACATAGTCGATGACCTTTTGGCGGCGTTCATAACAGAAGTCGATGTCGAAGTCCGGCATACTGACCCGCTCAGGATTTAAGAATCGCTCAAACAGCAGATTATACCGCATGGGATCGATGCCGGTGATGCCGATACAATATGCCGCCAATGATCCGGCTCCCGATCCGCGTCCCGGGCCCACCGGAATGCCGTTTTCCTTGGCGTAACGCACGAAGTCATGCACAATGAGGAAGTAGTCCACATATCCCATGGACCGGATGGTCTCTAACTCGTAATCCAGCCGCTGGACAAGGGATTCCTCCGGATGGTCCCCATAGTGGCGGGTAAGGCCCTGATAACACATCTCACGGAAATAGGTGTAGGCATCCTTGCCGTCCGGCACCTGGAAGTAAGGCAGTTTTGTATTGCCGAATTCAAAGTCGAAGCTGCACTGTTGTGCTATTTTGACGGTGTTCTCAATGGCTTCCGGCACATCGGAAAACAGGGCCGCCATTTCCTCCTCGCTCTTGATGTAAAATTCATCGGTGGGGAATTCCATCCCGATGTCTTCATTCACCGTCTTATTGAGCTGGATACACAATAGCACGTGCTGGAGACGGCTGTCCTCCCGGGTGAGATAATGGGCGTCATTGGTGGCGGCCATGGGAATCCCCGTCTCCCGGGAAAGGCGGATGAGATCGGGTAAAATATCCTGCTGCTCCTGGATGCCGTGGTTCTGTAATTCAATGTAGTAATTGCCCTCGCCAAACACCTGGTTGTACCAAAGTGCCGTCCGCTTGGCTGCATCGTAGTCCCCACGCACCAAAGCCCGAGGGATCTCTCCCGCCAGGCAGGCAGACATACAAATCAGTCCCTCATGGTATTGCTCCAGCAGCTCATGATCCACCCTCGGCTTGCCGTAGAAGCCCTCGGTAAAGGCCCTGGACACCAGTTGAAGCAAGTTTTTATAGCCGGTCTCGTTTTTACAAAGCAGGATCAGGTGATTGTTTTCCCGATCCAGACCGTGGACCCGATCAGTCCTCTTGCGGGCCGCTACGTATACCTCGCATCCGATGATGGGCTGGATACCGTGCTTTTTAGCCGCTTTATAAAAATCCACTGCGCCGTACATCACGCCGTGGTCGGTGATGGCCACAGCCTTCTGCCCCAGCGCAGCGGCTCTCTCCACTAGCCCCTCGATGCGGCATGCGCCGTCCAAAAGGCTGTATTCACTATGTACATGCAGATGGCAAAATCCCATCCGATCCCCTCCCTTTATTCTGACTCGTTGAGGGTGTGGCGCAGCTCCTCGGCCAACTCGTGGATGCGCCCTAACCGATGATTGACGCCCGAACGGGACAAGGGTGTGGACAATAATCCCCCTAATTCCCGAAGCGATAATTCTTGATTTTGAAGCCGAAGCCTCGCCAGCTCCTGCAAATCCTCCGGCAGAAAGGAAAGACCCCGCCGCTTCTCAATATACAGGATATCCTTGACCTGATTGGCGGCGGCCGTCACCGTCTTACTGATGTTGGCGGTATCGCAGTTGGTGACACGATTTGTACGGTTGCGGATGTCCTTGTATATCTTCACATTCATAATGGACAGCGACGCATTGGTGGCATGGATGAGGGTGAGAAAATCTTCAATCTGTTCGCTCTCCTTAAAGTAAAGCACATGCCCGCCCTTGCGCACGATGGTCTTGGCCATCAACCCATATTCTCCCAGTACGGTGGCCAAATCAGCCGCCAAATTGCGGAAAGGCACCGCCAGCTCCAAATGATACTCCTTTTGCGGATCGGCCAACGTCCCACAGGCCAAAAAGACGCCGCGCAAAAAAGCAGTTGCGCCGTCGTCATCCTCGGTATTGGCCCGGTTGATGCGAAGCTGGATGTCCTTCACTGTGTGTCCAAAACAGTCCAACACACGTTCCCGCTGCCTCTCTTCCGGTACCGACACCACAAAAAAACGGCTGCCTTCCTTTTTGTCCGATGACCGTTCCACCGGCACCTGTATGCCGATTAACCGATCGATGGCCTGGGCGTACAGATGGGCTACCTTCTCATTCTCGGTGTAAAGACAGATGCGGTCGGCTGAAAAGGCTCGTCCAAACAGCAGCATGCCGTACGCCTGGGCTTTGAGCGTCGCATCCGATCCCAAGCCCAAGGCACACAGCTCCTCTTTGACCTCGGCTGAAAAGGACATCCTGTTTCCTCCTCCCCGCTGGACGTCCGAACCATCTCGCCTCAGCGTTTGTTGATATCCCGGTGATTGACCGTCACACGCCTGCCCTTGTCCAAAAGATGCTGACACAAGAGGTCGGCGATGGTTACCGATCGATGTTTGCCTCCGGTGCATCCGATGGCGATGACCAGCTGACTTTTTCCCTCGTTGGCATAGAGGGGAATCATATAATCCACCATGTCCAGCAATCGTTTGACAAAGCCTTTGGTGGAATCCCATTCCAGCACGTAGTCCCGTACAGGGGCATCCAAGCCGGTCTTGTGCTTGAGCTCGTCGATGTAAAAGGGATTGGGCAGACAGCGCACGTCAAACATCAGATCAGCTTCGTTTGGGATGCCGTACTTGAAACCGAAGGACATGCAGTGAATGACCATCCCCTTGGAGACGTCCCCCAAAAACAGGTTGGTGATGCGCTCCTTGAGCTGGGCCGGGGATAAGTAGGAGGTATCGATGGTGTAATCGGCCCGCTCATAGATGGGATGCAACAATTCCCGTTCCCTCTCAATGGCCCGTTCCACCGATCCATTGGTCTCGTCGGCCAGAGGGTGCCGGCGGCGCGTTTCCTTATACCGGTTCTCCAGCACGACATCCTGGCAATTTAAGAAGAGGATCTTATACTCGCACCCCTGCTGTTTTAAGTCCTCAAGGCCTTCAAAAAAGCCGTTGAACAAGGTCCCTCCCCTGGTGTCGATGACCATGGCCATTTTGGAGATGCTGTCGTTGGACTGGAGGCAGAGTTCAACTACCTTGGACACCAGTTTAGGCGGAATATTATCCATGCAGAAAAATCCGATGTCCTCCAAAGCGTTGATAGCCCGGGATTTCCCTGCTCCTGATAAACCGGTTACTATGACAAATTCCATATGCTTTTCACCTCTGCCCTATGGTCTTGACCTCGCACTCCAGCTGGATGCCGCACTGGCGAAGCACTTCTTCCTGAATGATTTCAATCAGACGGCAAACGTCCTCACAGGAGGCGCCTCCATCGTTGATGATAAATCCAGCGTGTTTGGGGCTGACTACCGCGCCGCCTACCCTTCGTCCCTTCAGGCCGCACTGGTCGATGAGGGCCGACGCATACCCCTTGGCCGGGCGTTTAAACACACTGCCGGCGCTGGGCCATTCCAACGGCTGTTTGGACTTACGGCGTCCCAGGTAATCGTCCATGGCCTCCTTGATGGCCACAGGATCGCCGGGCCGCAGGGAAACCTCCACGCTGGTGATAACGGCAAAGCCGCTACTGTAGGCGCTATGACGATAGGAAAGATCCAGATCACTGCCTTCCAGACGTCCGGGAGTGCCGTCCAATTCCACATGATTGCATGCCGAGAGAACATGGGACATTTCACCGCCATAAGCTCCCGCATTCATATACGCCCCGCCGCCTGCACTGCCGGGAATGCCAAAGGCAAATTCCAATCCCGTAAGGCCCTTCTCCAGCGCAAAGCGGCACAGATTTGCCATGGTGACGCCGGCTCCACAGCGGATAATATGGGGAGAAACAAGCCCCATCTCCTGAAGCCCTTCCCCTACGTGCAGAACCAGGCCACGGATGCCTTTATCCGCTACCAGCATATTGGATCCACAGGACACCACCGTCACCGGAATCTCCAGCTCTTTCGCCAGACGGACTGCCTCGGTAAGCTGCCCTTCCGACCGGGGAGAACAAAACAGATCGGCTGGCCCGCCGATGCGGAAGGTGGTATGTTTTTGCATGGGCTCCTCTTTCACGACCGGGATCCCCTGCTCCATCAGCTGACGGTATAAACTGTCCATTGTGGTATGATCCATCCCATCTTCCTCCTGCTTATGCAAACTCTTGCCCCTATCGGCTTTCTCTCATATTCGTAGTGTGCCCCATCTAGGCCGCCGATTCCCACGACTCCTCCAAAAAACCAATCTTTCTTTGAACCATGGAATCAACGCCTACAGCTTTTCTTCTATTAGTATATCACACAACCCGGCTGATTAGAATAGTCAACCCCGTTCTAAGCCTTCGGACGGTTGCGATTTTCCAAGTATTTCACAAGCCTCTCATAGGAGGCATTGACAATCAATTCCTCCGGGAAATCGATTTCCCTCAGCATAGCCATAGCCTTGTCCACCTTGGCCACATCCATGTGGAAATGGGCGTCGGAATCCACCGAAATCTGTACCCCGTATTTCATGCACAGTTCTGCAACCTTCCGGCAATTGGGGACGGCTTCTTTCCGCACGTCAAAACTGTGGGAATTGATCTCTACCAGTTTGCCGTGTTCCCCAAATGCACGCACCACCTTGTCATAATCGCAGGCGTACCGGGGAAGGCCCATATGGCCGATAACGTCCACATAAGGGTTTTCTGCAATTCCCATCCAGGCTGATGTCACTTCGTCCGGATCGGTCATGAGAGCCGTCTGCTTGTGCATGGAGGCCACTACCCAGTCCAGCTTTTTGAGAATCCACTCCTCGATGTCCAAGCTCCCCTTGGGATCCATGACGTTGGCCTCTACACCCCGCAGGATGTGGACGCCAAAAAGATGATCGGGGATGGTATCCAAATTTTGAAAATGCCAGATGTGAGGAGCGTCGGGCATAGCGCTGCCGTGATCGGTGATGGCCACCGCTTTTAATCCGATGTCGGCCGACCAGCGGGCAATCTCGGTGATGGTGCTGTAGGCGTGGCTGGACGCCAAGGTATGCACATGCAAATCCGCTTCCAATTTCATTTCACTGTCACTCCTATTCCATGGACAAAAACATTTGGCTATGCTTTAAATCCGCATCGAATTTTCTGGACTCAGGTTCTTTTAAAACCCTTCCCAATCCAGAGTCTTCTCCCTCTCGCTGCTGAGGTCGTCCAACATGCCCAGCTGATTGAGAAGTTCCTTAGCCGCATTGTACCCCATCTTCTTCTGACGGTTGTTCATGGCCGCCACCTCGATGATGACCGCCAGGTTCCGGCCTGGTTTGACCGGAATGGTCAGCATGGGGACGCGGATCCCCAAAATATGGGTGTATTCATTCTCCATACCCATGCGGTCATATACCTTTTCATTGTTCCATAGTTCCAGCTGAATGACCATATCGATTTTTTCCGTCAGCTTGACTGCGCCCATACCAAAGATACGGCGGGCGTTGATGATACCGATACCCCTCAGTTCGATAAAGTGGCGGATGTTTTCCGGCGACGATCCCACCAGCGACCGGCTGGAGACGCGCCGGATTTCCACAGCGTCGTCGGCGATGAGACGATGGCCTCGTTTGATGAGTTCAATGGCCGTCTCGCTTTTGCCGACGCCGCTTTCTCCCAGCAGAAGGATCCCCTCGCCGTAGGCCTCGATGAGCACGCCGTGACGGGTGACGCGGGGGGCCAGCTCCACGTTGAGATACGAGATCAGGGCGGCGATAAAGGTGGAGGTTCCGTCGCTGCTGCGCAGCAGCGGAACTTCATAACGGGGCGCCAGATCCTCCAGCTCGTGAGGGATCTCCAGATTGCGCGTCATGATGATAACAGGGGGCTGCTGAGCCAGAAGCTCCTCAAACACAGCGGCTCGCCGGTCAGGACCCAAATCCTGCAAATAGGCTGATTCACTTTTTCCCAACACCTGGATGCGGTTGGAATCAAAATACTCAAAAAAGCCGTTGAGCTGCAAGCCGGGACGGTTGACGTCGCTGGATACGATCTTAATGTCCTCAGCCGATCCAGGCATATAGACGATATCCAACGAAAAATTCTGAATAATGGCATCTAACGATACCGAATAAGGTGCGCTCATGGTGACCTCCTCCTGTTTGCTCTTCGGGCGTAGGACGATGCCTATTCCCGTTCCTTGACTGTATTATACAATAAATTACCCAATGTTCCAACTACTTTTCCTCCAAAAGCCTTGTTTCACTTTGACAGATGCTTCCAGGATTGGTATAATGTTTGGGAAGCACACTAAGAGAAAAGAAGAGAAATGAGGGCTGTCCATGAGAATCGCATTGTTTGTTGAAACCTATTTGCCGTATATCAATGGCGTAGTGACTCATATTAAAGTGCTCAAGGACGGCTTGACCGCCTTGGGGCATGAGGTTTTGATCGTTACTGCCGATCCCCATGCAAAGCATCACTATATTGAGGATGGTGTTTTACATTGTCCCGCCCATCCGCTCAAACAGCTCTATGGCTATGGCCTGGCAAAACCCATCAGCCGGGTCCGTATGCGTTATCTCAAGCAGTTTAATCCCGATGTCCTGCACATGCACCAGGAATTCAGCGTGGGCTTTTTCTCCACTATGGCGGCCAAAAAACTCCATAAGCCGCTGGTGTACACGCTGCATACTATGTACGACGAGTATCTTTTCTATGTAGCGCCCAAGCCCTTTGTACCCGCCGCCCGTAAAATTTCCCATCAGTACACCCGTCATTTGGCAAAACGGGCTTCGGCTGTCACCAGCCCTTCCCGCAAGGCCGACGAGTATTTTAAAGAATGCCGCGTCAAGAAAAAGGTGGAGGTCATCCCCAACAGCATCGATTACGAAGCCTTTGATCCCGCCAATACCTCTCCTGAAAAACGTCAGGCGCTGCGGGAAAAAATGGGCATCCGGGAAGGCGATACCTCCTTGATCTTCCTCGGCCGTCTGGGCAAAGAAAAGAGTGTGGATCTCCTTCTCGATTACTTGGCCGAACAGTTCCCGGATGAGGATCGTCTCCGTCTGGTGGTGGTGGGCGACGGCCCGGAGACCGACGCTCTCAAGCAGCAGGCAAAGCGGCTAGGGCTTGACCATCGCGTTACATTTACCGGCAGTGTGGATCATTCTGAAGTCCCGGCCTATTTTTCGGCCTGCGATATTTATGTTTCGGCTTCTCTTACCGAAATGATGTCTATCTCCATGCTGGAGGGGATGGCTTCCGGATTGCCGGTGGTTTTGCGGTATGATCCCCTCAACGCTTCCCAGATCGAAGAAGGCGTCAATGGATACAACTACAAGACGCCTGAAGAGATGGCTTCCATCATCCGGAATCTCATGAATCTGAGCCAAGAGGAGAAGGATGCTATGAGGGTACGGGTGCGGGAAAGCGTCCGCAATGCCGGGGCCATCAATTTGGCGAAATATATGCTGAGTATTTATTCCCGCGTCACCGGTATCCCTGTGGAAGAAGAAAAAAAATAAAGATATAAGCTTCATAATACGAGAAACACCGCCAGGTATCAAAAGATCGATACCTGGCGGTTTCTTTTTTAAAACCGCCTTATCAGAAATTGTTAGTTCTCTTCCCGCCGTCCGTGATGCAGGCAGGTAAGCCCTACATAAAGCGTGGAAAACCGATTGTGCGGATCGATGGAGGCCACAGACGGCTGCGACGTGGTCTGATCGCCGGACAGCGGCATCCGCACCGACACCCGCATTCCGTCCGAACCGTCGGCCAAAGCCGCTCCTCCATGAGAGAGGGCGATGAGCTTTACCAATGCCAACCCTACCCCGCTTCCCGAATGGTCTACGCCGTCGGGATGATAGGAATAAAAGGGTTCAAAGATGCGGGCGGTGTGCAGAGGGGAAAGTCCGGGACCGTCGTCGGACACCGTCAAAAAGGCCATGGCGTCCCGGACGTGAAGAGAAAATCGGATCTGGTCCCCCCCATAACGGCAGGCGTTGTCCAGAAGATTGACCAGGGCCATGGATACGGAATCAGGATCAAAGGATACGCACACCGGTTTTGCCGGGACATGAACCGACAATTGATATCCCATCGGACGCAAAAGACGTCCCGCAGCTTGACAAAAAGAGGATACATAACGGCCCAAATCGGCGCAGACAAAGGATTCTATCACATGTCCTCCCAGATAGGAGGATAAAGCGTTTAAATTGGTCAGTTCCCGCAGGAGGCTATAACAGCTGTTTTCAGCCGCACTGAGACAATAAGTGGATATCTGACCCTCTTCCGATTCCCTCCCCATCAGATGCAGGGCCGAAAAGCACACGGCCAACGGCGCCCGGAGCCGGGCCGACAGGGGCTGCGGATCAAAAAGACGTTCCGGCAAGCTGCATGCGGCCGGCCATCCTTCGGAAAACAGAAGCAAAACCGAGGAAAGACGTCCTTCCTCCAGCATAGGGATGAGATGCACGGTGCAGCTTGGAGAAGCCGGATGCCCGCAGGGAAGGGAAAGCTGATCCCCCTTTGTCAGGGCCTTGATGATATAAGCCGGCTGGTTGGGCGACAACAGAGTAGGAATCCCATCCTTCAATCGCAAATAGGGAAAGCGGCGATCGGCCTCTTGATTCTCCCACAAAAGGGACAGATGTTCATCAGCCTGGGCCGCCGGGATCGGCAAGGGTGAAAGAAGTTCCTGCCACGACGTTTCTTTTTCTTTGGTGAGCAACATAGGTTCACCTCCACCGGATATTGTTTCCCAAACCATAACGCGGCAATCTGGATATTTGCGGCAGGAAAAAAGCCGTTTTTTTCCACAAAACAAGTCAGAAAATCCCTCTTGACAGAATTGTGCATACTGTATATACTGTTTATATACAGTATGGCTAGGAGGTGAGCCGTATCGATATTATTATCCGCAACACCAGCGGGCAACCCATTTACGATCAAATTTATTCGCAGATCAAAGATTTGATCGTTTCCGGCCAGCTCAAAGAGGGGGAACCATTGCCCTCGATCCGGGCCCTGTCCAAGGACTTGCGCATCAGCGTCATCACCACAAAACGGGCTTACGACGAGCTGGAAAAAGAGGGGTTTATCTACACTGTGGCTGCCAAGGGATGTTTCGTGGCCGAGAAAAATGTGGAGTTCATCCGGGAGGAAAACCTCAAACGCATCGAGGATCTGATGCAGGAGATCGGCCGTCTGGCCGCCACATGCGGTTTGAAATCCCACGATTTGATTGAGATGTTCCGGCTTTTGGGGCTGGATGAGGAGGAGTAAGAGATGAATGCATTGGAACTGCGAAATGTCTCCAAATCTTACGGGGACTTCGTCCTTAAGGATATCAGCTTTGTCCTGCCGTCGGGCTGCATTATGGGACTCATCGGGGAAAACGGGGCGGGAAAAAGCACCACCATCAAATTGATTCTGGACTGCATCCGCCGGGACAGCGGTGAAATCTTTGTGCTGGGCAAGGACAACCGCAAGGATTTTACCGCCGCCAAGGAGGATCTCGGCGTGGTGCTGGATGAAGCGTATTTCCCTGAAAGCATCACGGTCCGGCAGGTCAACGCCGTCATGCGTTATACCTATCGCCTCTGGAACGAACAGACGTACTTCTCTTACATCGGCCGCTTTTCCCTGCCGAAGGACAAATCCTTTCGGGAATTCTCCCGCGGCATGAAGATGAAATTGGCCATTGCTGTGGCGCTGTCCCACGAGGCAAAACTGCTCATCCTAGACGAGGCCACCAGCGGATTGGATCCCATCGCTCGGGACGAGATCCTCGATGTTTTCCGGGAATACACCCGGGATGAACAGCATTCCATCCTCCTCTCCTCCCACATCACCAGCGATTTGGAAAAGCTGTGTGATTACATCGCTTTTATCCACAAGGGGAACCTTCTCTTCTGCCAGGAAAAGGACCGCCTCCAGGAAAGCTATGGCGTGCTGCGGTGTTCCAAAGGGGAATTTGAAGCGCTGCGTAAGCAAGCTGTTTTAGGATACCGGGATTCTGGATACGGCATCGAGGCCCTTGTGGACCGCCGGGAAATTCCCGCCGGGATGAAGGTCGATTACGCTTCCATTGAGGAAATCATTGTGTTTTTGGCAAAGGGAGGGAACTAATATGAAGGCGTTACTGCTGAAAGATTGGTTTGTCATTTGGAAACAATGCCGCATTATGTTGCTGATCCCAATAGTATTTGCATTGATATCCGGGATGATGCCGGGGAGTGACGGCGATTTTTTCCGATTGTTTTCCGTCGTAATCCTTGCCATGTTTCCGATCACCGTCATAGGTCTGGATGAGCGGAATAAATGGGAAGTCTATGCAGCTACAATGCCCTATTCTAAACAGGATATGGTACTGAGTAAATATGTTTTAGCTGTGATTGGCATTGTCACCGGCTGTGGACTGTCGGTGATAGCAACTGCATTTCTAAATCCATCCGCAACTTCTTGGGCAGAGATGGCGCCTGTCCTTGTTACTATCTTCACTGTAGGATGTATCTATACTGCGTTTATTATGCCGGTTATCTTTCGATTCGGTGTGGAAAAGGGGCGGATGTGGTTTATCATTCTTGCCGTACTATTAGCCGGTGGCATTGGAGCTCTTAATACTATGGCCCAGGGACAAAATTCTGTGGTCTTTTCTTTTTTAAAATTTATTCAATCGTCTCTTCTGTGGCTTCCGGTTGCAGGGATTGTATTGCTGGCTTTGTCTGCACTTTTGTCCATCTCCATTTACAGCAAACGGGAATTTTCATAAGAAGACTAGAATCCCTTCTCTGAAAAGCCTCTCCTGCATTTCGTGGGGGGAGGCTTTCCTCTTATCAGCATCGACTTGTTCTAGCATCCCATAACGTGGTATACTCGGATGGACAGAAAGGAAGGCTTTTCTCATGAAGGAAAATAAATACGATCAAGACAGCTTTTTTGAAAAATACAGCCAAATGACCCGTTCCCGATACGGCCTCTCTGGAGCGGGAGAATGGAGCGCCTTTCGGCAATTGCTGCCGGATTTCAAAGGCAAGCGCGTGCTGGATCTGGGATGTGGGTACGGTTGGCACTGCGCCTACGCCGTCGAACACGGGGCATCGTCGGTGTTGGGAATTGACCTCTCCCACAAGATGCTTCAGGTGGCCCGGGAGAAAAACAATGCCCCCTCTATCACCTACCGTCAATGCGCCATTGAGGATTTTAATCCTTTTCCCTCCAGCTTTGATGTAGTCATCAGTTCTCTCGCCTTTCACTATGTAAAGGACTGGGACGATGTTGTACGGCTGGTGCATCACAGTCTTGTGCCAAACGGACAATTTATCTTCTCTGTGGAGCATCCTGTATTCACGGCCGCCGGTTCTCAAGACTGGTTTTACAGGGACAATGGAGACATCGCCCACTTCCCCGTGGACAACTATTTTTATGAAGGAAAACGTCAGGCCGTCTTTTTGGGAGAAAGGGTGGTAAAATACCATCGTACATTGACCACCTATCTAGACTCTTTACTAAAACATGGATTTTTCATCCATGCCGTGGTGGAGCCCCAGCCGCCGGAAGATATGATGCATCTCGACGGTATGAAGGATGAGATGCGCAGGCCTATGATGATTTTGATCTCGGCTCAGAAGAATGACGCGGACAATGCTTCGGTTTGACAATCCTTGTCCCCCGCTTTTATAATGACTTTATGTGGAAGACGCCGCTCAATTGGCTGCGGCAAGGGAAGGAGTTTTTCTCGCTATGGAACATATTTTATTGGTGGAGGACGACTGTGCTCTGGCTATGGGATTGGTCTATTCCATCCAGCAGGAAGGGTTTGAAGTCACCCACTGTCCTGATGCGAAGTCGGCCCGGGAGGCCTTTGCCTCTTCCCCATTCGACCTGGCGCTTTTGGACGTCATGCTCCCGGATGGAAACGGGTTTGACCTTTGCCGCCGATTTCACAGCAGCTGTCCCGTCATCCTGTTGACCGCTTGCGACGAGGAGGTCAACGTGGTGATGGGATTGGATGGCGGCGCAGACGATTATATCACCAAACCCTTCCGCGTCCGGGAATTGATCTCCCGGATGCGGGCGGTACTGCGCCGGTGCAAATCCACCGACGACACCTTAAAAGCCGGCGCTCTCACTTTGCATCCCGAACACAGCTGTGTCACACTGAAGGGGCAATCCATCCCCCTCACCGCCATGGAACTGCGCCTGTTGTCCCATCTGATGCGCAACAAAGGCCAGACGTTGACTCGTACACAGCTGTTGGACAAGCTGTGGGACAACAGGGGGGAATTCGTGGACGACAATACCCTTTCGGTCAACATCCGCCGTCTGCGGGAGAAGCTGGAGGAAAATCCCAACCAGCCTCAGACCATCCTGACCGTGCGGGGTGTGGGATATCGACTGGAGGCATCGGAATGAATCAGAGTCTCAAAAATCCCCAGATGAAAAAGACGCTGATCCGCATCACGCTCTGGATGCTTTTGGCGACGGTGGCCGGATGTATTCTTTTCGTCGGACTCTCTAAATTGCAGGCGGCTCAAATGATGCGTCAAAACATCGCCATGGCTGGACGCATGTCCACAGAAGACGACGCGCAAAATATCGCCAAGCTGTTTACCGATCCTATCTCCGAGCAGGACTATGAGGCGGGCAAAGCCCTTCTTTCCCCTTACGGCGTCAATGTGGAAATGGATCCCTCCCTCTATCAGCCCTATCAGTCCCTTTTGATGCAGCAGCTGATCGGCTTCTGCTTTCTGATGCTCGTTTTGTGGGGAATTGTCATGCTCTGCTGCTTGCGCGGGATGCACGGCATCTTTTCTCAGATCCGTTCGCTGTCTTCCCGCGTCCGTCAGGCGGCAGACGGCAATCCAAAAATGCTTCCCGCCATCAATGAGGGGGATATGCAGTCTCTGGAAAACTCCATCAATCTCCTGGTGGAGCGTTCCGGCTTCGGTATGGAATCCCTTCAGGCCGACAAGATGTTTTTAAAAAATCTGCTGTCGGATATCTCCCATCAGCTCAAAACGCCGCTGGCCGCTTTGCAGCTCTACAGCGACCTGATGCTGGATCATCCCGATATGGAACCGGCTCAGCGGGAGGAATTTTTACAGCAGTCCTCACAACAGCTTGCCCGCATCGATTGGCTCATCCAAGGCATGCTCAAGATGGCCAGGCTGGAATCGGGGTCCATTTTGATGCAGCGCAAACCCACCTCGTTGTCGTCGGTGGCGCTGTCGGCCATGTCCCCCTTCCAAGCTATGGCCGATCTGAAAAAGGTTTCACTCGTCTCCCAGATCCCCGATGCCATCTCTCTCAACATCGACGCCGAGTGGACGGCTGAGGCTCTGGGAAACCTCATCAAAAATGCGTTGGAACATTCCCACCAGGGCGGCCACATCCGTTTAACCGCCAAGGATACCGCTATGACGGTACAGCTCTCGGTCATCGACGACGGCGAGGGGATGGAATCCACGGAGCTTCCCTATATCTTTGAACGGTTTTATCGCAAGCAAAGCCAAGTCAAATCCTCCAGCGTGGGCATCGGTCTCTCTTTGGCCAAGGCCATCCTGGCGGAAAACGACGCTGATATTTACGTCAAGAGCGCACCGGGCCACGGTTCGGAATTCGTCATTACATTTTTGAAAAAGTCATTTTAATAGGGCTGTTTCCTCGGATAAGAGCGTGGGAAAATTGCAAAAGGATCGCTTATCAGCCGATCCTTTTTTCTTTGATTGCTATGTCTTTTTTGCAGGGATTTTGACGATTCTTTTGTTCTTACAAAACTGTCATGTGACCGTCATGTGAACGTAAGGTGTCTATGGCATACTGCTGTTTGTAATCAATCAATGAGGAGGAATTATGAGAATGGAACCCATTGTAGTAGTAAAAGATCTCTGCAAGGTTTATGGAAAAGGTCCCATGGCGGTCAACGCCTTACAGCACGTCAATCTACAGGTGGAAAAAGGGGAATTTGTGGCCATCACCGGAGCATCCGGCAGCGGCAAATCCACTTTGCTCCACATGCTGGGCGCGGTGGATCGTCCCACCTCCGGATCGGTGGTCGTGGACGGCGTGGACGTCTTCTCCAAAAAAGAAGGGGAATTGGCCGTCTTCCGCCGCCGCAAAGTGGGCTTTGTCTTCCAGTTTTATAATTTAATCCCCGTCCTCACCGCAGAGGAAAACATCACCCTCCCCGTCATGCTGGACGGACAAAATGTGGACAAAGAGCTTTTAGAAGAAATCTTATCTTCTTTGGGGCTATCCGATCGCCGGCAGCATCTGCCCAGCCAGCTTTCCGGAGGTCAGCAACAGCGCGTCTCCATCGGACGGGCGCTCATTTACCGGCCTTCCATCCTGCTGGCCGACGAACCCACCGGCAATCTGGATACCCAAAACAGCCGGGAAATTTTATCCCTTTTGAAATCCTCCGTCCGCAAGTACGGACAGACCTTGATTCTAATCACCCACGATATGTCCATCGCCTCCCAGGCCGACCGTGTCATCGTCATGGAGGATGGCCGAATCCGCAGCGAGGAGGCGTAATCGATGAACAGCCTTTGGACTTTAACGGGACGTTATCTGCGCAAACAACGCCGACGTACCATCCTAACCACTTTGGGCATCACCATGGCAGTGGCTCTGGTAGCTGGACTGGGCCTTATCATCACCGGCGTACAGCAGATCCTCATCGGCGACGCCATCGACAATACCGGCAACTGGCATTATATCGTGGGAAGCGCCCCCTCTGATGCCGAATCCACGCTGAATACCCCCATAGAAGATCTGGATATGGAACGACATCCCATTACACTCTCCTACGATCAGGCCACTCAGTTGAGTCAGAACGTCCGATTTGAAAAAGCCGGTCTTGCCAGGGAATATCAATTCGCCCAGTTGGATCTGGCTACTCCTGACAGCGATCCAAACGACGCCTCAAATTACAATTACCTGCAAATGCGGGAATTTGATTTTGTGGCCGATGAATTCCGTCCTTACCGTGCCGTATCGGGACGTCTTCCTCAGAATCCAGGGGAAATTGCCGTCAGCATGGGGCTCATGGATAAACTTCCGGGCAATCCGCAGCTTGGGGATACCATCACTCTACAGATCGGATATTTCACAGGGGCACGTACTGATGTAGAGAACTACGAATCCCCGGTTGAGTATACCTTCACTCCAAAGCAAACTTGTACCTATACCTTGGTCGGGTACATCAATGTGGTCAGCGACAGCAGCATGATGAACACCTATAACGCTGTGACCTATGGGTTCCAAGGCGGTGAGGATTGCTACACTACCTACGTCCGGATGAAGCCGGGCAGCGATTTCAACCAGGGTATGCTGGACGCTTTGAAAGAAAACGGGATCGATCACACAGGAACCGATATCTTGACCGCTGACGGCATCGTCTCCAACTATTCCCTCCTCCGCTGGTCGGGCCAGAGCGCCAATCTGGAGGCAAACGCTGCTTTTAGCGGCTTATTTATCCTGTTGGCCGCCATCATTCTGGTGACTATGGGAGCGGTCATCCGCAACTCCTTTGCCATGTCGGTGTCCGAACGCATTACCCAGTTTGGCATCCTGCGTTCCATCGGAGCATCCCCAAAACAGATCCGGGGATTGGTCTTGCGGGAAGGCATCCTGGTTTCCCTCTTCTCCATCCCCTTGGGGCTTTTGTCCGGCATCGCGGCGATGGCCATTGTGTTCCGCGTCGTGGCAAGCTATGAAGTCAGCTTCTTTAAAAACTTCAAGTTGGTCATCACTCCTTGGCCGCTGATTTTGGCCGCTGTTTTGGGCCTGTTGGCCGTATTGATCTCGGCCTGGTCCCCGGCCGTCAAAGCCGGTTTGGTTTCCCCCATCGAAGCTGTACGCGGCCACGCCACCCTTCACGGCGAGCGTATCAAACGTTCCCGCCGCGGCAAAGTACTAGGGAAAATTTTTGGTACTCCCGGCGTCATGGCAGCCCGCAACATCCGGCGCAATCCCAGACGATTCCGTACCACGGTGTTTTCCATTGGCCTTAGTGTCACGCTCTTTATCTCCATCGGCAGTTTTGCGCAGTCGGCCAGCTCCAGTATTGCATCGGTTGTCCCAAACGGCGCTGATTTTACTGTACAATACTACGTACCCTCCTCCACGGAACAGGATGCCGAAACCGATCCCCAGGTGGATGCCGACATCCAAAAGAATCTAAACCTATTGCAGGATCTCCAGTCCACCTTGCATCAGACAAACGGCGTCAGCAAAGCTGAAGTCATAAGCTCTTCTGAGGCGGCCACCCGGTCGATCCAAGGGCACTACTCCAAGGAATATCAGGAACTGATGAGCGAGTACGGGCATTACGGTTCAAGCTCTTGGGACAGTGATGTGGAATACATGACCTTGATGTTTGTGGATGAATCGGGATACAATTCCCTTGACCTCGGAGGAAATGCACCCAGTTATCAGCAGTTGACAGATGGAGGCGCCATTCTCTTCGACACTTATTCAGTTAATAATCAAGGTACCAGCATTACCAGCATCCGCATGTCCGATTTAAAGGTGGGTGATTCCATCAATCTGCTGAAAACATTGTACGATGAAAGTGGTGAACTCTCTTTTACTGACAAAGGTTCTGTTACTGTATCGGCAATCCGGCAGGAGGCCCCCTGGGTCACCGGCAGAAGCAATACGGCCTTTACTTTGGTCCTATCCAAAGACAGCGCCATCGCCAATCAGTTCTCCCCCTACAGCTATACCCTCTCCGTCAAATGCCTGGACGGCCAGATCGAAGATACCCGCACAGTTTTGGATTCCCTGGAAACCGGACGTTATCTCAATGTCACCGATATCATTTCAGAACAACTGGAAAGCCGCAATTATGTGGCCACCATCAATCTTTTCCTCTACGGCTTTTTGACGGTCATTGTGTTGATTTCCGTTCTCAACATCATCAACACCGTCAGCACCAATCTGCTTCTCCGACGCCGTGAGATCGGTATGATGAGAGCGGTGGGAATGTCTAAGGGCCAGTTGATCCGCATGCTCCTTCTGGAGTGTACGCTATATGGTTTCTCCGGTGCGTTATGGGGATCCATTGCAGGCGAACTCCTCTATCTTGCTTTGCTGCACACAGGCCAGGGCCTTATCGGTACCACCCATTTCTTCCCCACTTCCAGTATCCTGCTCTCCTTCCTGTTGTCAATCCTTATCGCCATCTTGGCCGGCGCGGAACCCATGTTCCGTATCATCAGAACACCTATTGTGGATTCTATCCGTGCGGAAGAATAAGTTTATTCTTGATCGGGCTGTATCACAAAATCTGTGGTACAGCCCGATTTTTCTTTCTAAACAGCCAATATTTGTATTTTTACTCTATTATTATACTATTTGTATTTAATTTTCTTCCTTTATCCAGAGATGCGGATATCAATTCATCTCAGATGAAGGCCGGTCATTGCCTTTTCCCCCGAAAATAAGGGGATTTTTGGGGTGTAATCGAAAAAAAGACCGGTAGAAAAATCTTTCTGCTCATCTTTTCTTTTTACCTGATATCTTTTCTCGAAAAAGGTTATTATTTGGAACAATTCGTAATTTTTTATTTTAATTATACAATTTGTATTTTATCTTTTCCCCTTTTCAAGATAAAAAAGCCGGCTCCTAATGGAACCGGCTTCTCTTATCGTCGTATGATTAGGAATTTTTAAGGGCGATAGCCTGTTTTGCCTGAGCCACAATTTTCTCTGCCGTCAGGCCGTAATGCTTGAGCACTTCCAAGGCCGGACCCGAATGTCCAAATTCGTCTTCCACACCGTGGCGAATAATCGGCACAGGACAAATACCCGACAATGTCTCAGCCACTGCACCGCCTAAACCTCCGATGATGGAATGTTCCTCGGTGGTCACAATAGCACCAGTTTCCCGGGCAGCGGCCACCAGGATCTCACGGTCGATGGGTTTAATGGTAGGCATATTGATAAGCCGAGCCGAAATGCCTTCGTTTTTCAGCTGTTCTCTCGCGGCAATGGCCTCTCCTACCATCAAGCCTGTGGCTACGATGGTGACATCCTTTCCTTCTCCCAACAGGATGCCTTTACCCAATTCAAAAGAATAATCATTCTCGTTGAACAGTACCGGTACAGCCAAGCGGCCAAAACGGAAATAAACCGGACCATCATGTTTGGCAGCGGCTAAAACAGCCTTTTTAGCCTCCACATAATCGGCTGGACAAATAACCGTCATCCCCGGGATAGCCCGCATCAAAGCAAAGTCCTCACAGCATTGGTGGGAAGCGCCGTCTTCACCCACCGACAAACCGCCGTGAGTTGCACCGATCTTTACCGGAAGATGAGGGTATCCGATGGAATTACGAACCTGTTCATATGCTCTGCCGGCGGCAAACATGGCAAAGGTGCTGGCAAATACAAGCTTCCCAGTGGCAGCGATACCGGCGGCAATGGACATCATATTTTGCTCTGCAATGCCGCAGTTGAAGAATCGGTCGGGATACGCTTTCTGAAAAGCTAATGTCTTTGTAGCATGGGCTAAGTCGGCATCCAACACAATCATATCTGGATTTTGAGCACCCAGTTCCACCAAAGCCTCACCATAGCTGTCGCGGGTCGCAATCTTTTTCACATCAGCCATTGTTTAGTCCTCCAATCCAGCAAGTTGCTCGCCAAGTTCTTTCATTGCCTGCTCATAAAGATCCTGACCCGGCGCCTGCCCATGCCAGATAAAATTATTTTCCATGTAGGAAACGCCCTTGCCTTTGACCGTCCGGGCGATGATGACGGTGGGTTTCCCCTTTACAGTCCGGGCTTCCTGGAAGGCAGCTTCGATCTGGTCAAAGTCGTGGCCGAAGATCTCAATGGTGTGCCATCCGAATGCCTGGAATTTTTCCGGGATAGGATAGGGCGAATTGACTTCTTCAAGCGAGCCATCGATTTGGAGGTTATTGTTGTCGATAACCGCTACCAGATTATCCAGCTTTTTTGCCGAGGCAAACATAGCCGCTTCCCATACCTGACCTTCTCCTAATTCACCGTCCCCCAGAACGGTATACACCCGGTAAGAATCTTCACTAGTCTTAGCCGACAGGGCCATCCCTACAGCGGTGGAAATACCCTGGCCCAAGGAACCGGTGGACATATCTATTCCAGGAACTTGTTTCATATTTGGGTGGCCTTGAAGAATGGAATCAATTTTGCGCAGAGTTTTCAACAGATCCACAGAGAAAAAGCCGCGGTTTGCCAATGTGGCGTACAGAGCCGGAGCCGCATGACCTTTGGACAGTACACAACGATCCCGATCTTTCCAATGCGGCTTTTGGGGGTCTACCTTCATCTCCTCAAAATAGAGATAAGTCAACACATCAGCTACCGAAAGAGAACCGCCCGGATGGCCGGACTTGGCGTGAAACACGCCCTCAATCGCGCCCATACGAACTCGTAGGGCCATTTTGGTCAATGATTTCTTTTTGGCTTCATCCATAGAATATTAAACCTCCTGTGCAAAAATCGTCCCACATTCTATCTTTCCAACAAAGTCCGCTACGGCACCCTGGGTATGATCCCGTACGATAAGGTCGGCTTCCGGATACAGCTCTTTCGGCGCATTGGCCGCCAGAGCACCGCAGCCTGCCTTACGGACTAATTCACGGTCGTTATAATAATCGCCGATTGCAAAGGTTTTGTCAAGGGCAATCTTTAACATCCGGGCCAGAACGCCCAGCGTCTCCCCTTTATTCGATCCCTCCGGCAGCATCTCATAATACTGAGGACTGGTGGCCACATAGGTCACTCCATGATGAGAAACACGATTACAAAATTCCATTACGTCCACCATACGGTCGGACGGAGCGCCATATAACACTTTGTGCCATACAGGGGGAACCTCGTCTAAGGTTGTCTTTACATAAGGGAGGCCTTCGAACTTTACATGTTCCCACGTGATATCGTTGCCCCGCAGAACATACAATTGCCGTCCAGAGGAGAACTCCACCCCTATATCCGGCATGCATTCCAGAACTCGGCGGGCATACTGCTTGGCCTCTGGAGGAAGAGGATGTTCCCATACAATACGTTCCTGCCTGTAATCGTAAAGCAGGCTGCCGTTCATCACGCATACCGGCGCATTGACTGGGAGCTGCTCCACATATCGCCTGGCTGACTCAACAGTTCGGCCTGTCGCAATGGTGAATATGCCGCCTTCCTCCACAAAACGTCTCACCGCTTGCAAATTGTTCTCTGGAATCCGGCTGTTTTCATCCAGCATGGTTCCGTCCAAGTCGGAGATAAGCAGGCATCCTTCCAGGGATTTTGACACAATGACACCTCCCAAACACAAACAAAAGCAAAAGCAGTTACACTTGCTTCTGTAAATCGGATAAAAACTTCACAAAGTAATCGGGCAAGGCGCTGGAAAATTCCAAGTATCGCCCATCCCGGGGATGTTCAAATCCCAAAACCTTGGCGTGCAGACATTGTCCATGCAGCGATGTGATGACCTTCTTAGGACCGTACACAGCATCCCCCGCTACGGGATGACCCAAGGACGCCATATGCACCCGGATCTGATGGGTGCGCCCCGTCTCCAGCTTCAAGCGGAGATGAGTAAATCCCGGGTACCGCTCCACCACTTCATAATGAGTGACAGCTTCCCGTCCTCCCGGCACCACCGCCATTTTCTTGCGGTCGGTGGGATGACGTCCGATGGGGGCATTGACCACCCCTTGATCGTCCCGGAATCCGCCGTACACCACCGATTCATACAGCCGCAAAAAAGAGTGGGCTTGAATCTGGGCCGCCAGATGCTGGTGGGCAAAATCGTTTTTAGCCACCATGAGAAGGCCGCTGGTGTCCTTGTCGATGCGGTGGACAACCCCCGGGCGGAGCACACCGCCGATACCGGACAGATTCCCCCTGCAATGATAAAGCAGTGCATTGACCAACGTCCCGTCGGGATTGCCGGGTGCAGGATGCACCACCATCCCTTTGGGTTTGTCGACGACTAAAAGATCCTCATCCTCATACACGACGTTAAGCGGGATATTTTCTGGATAAGCCTCCATTTCAACGGGATCCGGCACCGTGACACAGACGGTATCCCCCGTTTTCATCTGGGTCTTTTTGCTGGGCTTGCCGCCGTTGATCGTGATGTTCCCTTCTTCGACCAGGCGCTGAACTGCACTTCGGCTGAGATCAGGCACGCTGGACGATACAAAGACGTCCAAGCGTTTGCCTTGGTTCTCCTGCCCTACCGTCAGACGAAAGGTTTCCACAGTCTCACCTTCTTCTGCGCCCCTTGTGGGCCAGGATCGCCCCGCCCGGCGACAGGATCACACCCAGTACAAACAGGACTGCACCGATCACCACACAACAGTCGGCAAAATTGAAGATGGGAAAATCAATGAGTTTAAAATAAAACATGTCCACCACAAAGCCGCGGACAATCCGGTCGATCATATTGCCAATGCCTCCGGCACACAATAGGATGACCGCCCATTTGGTCACTGGATGGGCAAATTTTTTAAAAATTAAGGCATACAATGCCACCAGTACAAAGACTCCCGTCAGCACCATAAACACCCATCGGTGATCCTGAAGGATGCCGAAGGCTGCGCCACGGTTTTCCAGATACTGTAGTTCAAATACGCCGTCCACCACGCTGATGGACTGCTCTATCAAAGATGTGGCGGCCCACCATTTGATCAGCTGATCGGCGCCTACCAGCACTACAATGGCCAACAATGCAAGCAGCAAGGGCCACCTCCCTTTCTGACGTATGTCGTCTACACAAAGGCGGCGCTGCCGGTCCCCGTCTCAAACAGGGCAGATCAGCAGACGCCTCCTTTCTTTTCTATCTTATCAACTTTTTATGAAAGTCCCGTCTTTTACTCCACAATGGCGGCACAACGTGCGCACAGGGTCGGATGTTTCTCATCCTGGCCCACGGTATCGCTGTAAGCCCAGCATCGCTCGCATTTTTCACCGGATGCTTTATCGACTGTCACCGACAAGCCTTCCATCTCGGCGTCGAACTCCCCTTTGCCTTCCTTCTCGATGGTCAGCCGCGATACAATAAAGATATCAGGCAGCTCCTTTTCCACCGATTTTGCAAAGTCGTAAAGCTCGCCTTCGCAATAAAGTGTAACATGAGCGTCCAAGGAGGAACCCACTACCTTCTGGTTACGGGCCAATTCCAATGCCTTCTTTACATCCTCGCGGATGGCGTGGATCCGCTCCCAACGGGCTAAGAATTCATCGTCATGAGCCACCTGGGAGGGCGCAGGCATATCATTGAGCAATACCGATTGAGCATTGTCCGCCTTAGAGTGAGGCATATGCTCCCAAATCTCCTCCGAGGTAAAGGCCAGGATGGGGGCCAGCATACGGGTCATAGCGTCCAGCACGCGGTAAATAGTAGTCTGAGCGGCCCGGCGGGATGGGCTATCCGCCTTTTCTACGTAGAGGCGGTCTTTGAGTACATCCAGGTAGAAATTACTCATATCCACCACACAGAAGTTCTGGATCGGATGGGTAACACGGTGGAATTCATAGTGATCGTAAGCGTCCCGCACCAATCCCACAAGGCTGTCCAGACGCATCAAGGCCCACTTGTCGATGGGTTCCAGCCGATCGTAATCCACCTGATGCTGATCGGGATCAAAATCGCTTAAGTTGCCCAGAATAAAACGGGCGGTGTTGCGGATCTTGCGGTACACCTCAGACAATTGACTCAGGATATTGGGGGAAATGCGGATATCCGCATGATAGTCGGAAGATGCTACCCACAGGCGCAGGATATCGGCGCCGTATTTATCCACAATCTCCTGGGGCAGAATGCCGTTGCCCAGGGATTTGCTCATTTTTTCACCGTTGCCGTCCACAACCCAGCCGTGGGTCACAACCGCTTTGTACGGCGCTTTGCCAGTGGTGGCGATGGAGGTAAGCAACGACGATTGGAACCAGCCGCGATACTGGTCGGCGCCCTCCAGATACAGATCAGCCGGCCATTTCAGATAAGGACGTTGAGCGCATACGGCCGCATGGGATGATCCGGAGTCAAACCAGACGTCCATAATGTCCTTTTCCTTCTCAAATTCATTGTGGCCGCATTCCGGACAGGTAAAGCCTTCCGGCGCAAAATCGGCGGCGGGACGGACAAACCAGCTATCCGATCCCTCTTTGCGAAAGATGTCGGCGATGGTATCCACCGTCTCCCGGGTGATGATGGGTTTGCCACAGTGCTTGCAGTAGAGAATCGGGATGGGCACGCCCCATTTGCGCTGGCGGGAAATACACCAGTCGGCACGGTCGCGCACCATTGAGGTAATGCGGTCCTCCCCCCAGGCGGGAATCCATTCTACGCCTTTGATGGCCTCGATGGCCTCGTTTTTAAAGCTGTCGATGGAACAGAACCACTGTTCTGTAGCGCGGAACAAAATAGGCTTCTTGCAGCGCCAGCAGTGGGGATAGTCATGCACAATGCGTTTGGCGGCAAACAACGCCCCCGTCTCTTCCAGATGCTTGCCGATGGCTTTGTTGGCTTCGTCGGTACTGAGGCCGGCAAATTGACCGGCTTCGTCGGTGAGATAGCCTTTGTCGTCCACCGGCACTACAATGGGAAGTTCCGGATAATTGCGGCACACCACATAGTCCTCTACGCCGTGGCCGGGTGCTGTATGGACACATCCTGTACCGCTTTCCAGCGTGACATGGTCGCCTACGATCACCAGGGAATCCCTGTCCAGGAAGGGATGACGGGTCACCATACGCTCCAGTTCAGATCCGCGGATGGTCCCCAGTACCTGATACTCTTCAATGCCTGCCTCGGCCATAACCGATTGATAAAGCGCTTCAGCCATGACAAAATACTGGCCGTTGGCCTCAATGAGGCAGTAATCAAACCGCGGGCCAACACAGATAGCCACATTACCCGGCAATGTCCAGGTGGTGGTGGTCCAGATGACAAAATAAGTCTCGTCCAGATTGGCGCCCATGGCGGTCAGCTTGCCCTGATCATCGGTTACCTTGAACTTAACATAGATGGAGAAGCAGGGATCCTTATCATATTCCACTTCAGCTTCGGCCAAAGCCGTCCCGCAGTCGGTGCACCAATACACCGGTTTGAGACCTTTGTAGATGTAACCCTTCAGGGCCATCTCGCCGAATACCTCAATCTGTTTTGCCTCGTACTCCGGCTTTAAAGTGATATAGGGATTGTCCCATTCACCCATAGCACCCAGACGTTTAAACTGATTGCGTTGATCGTCCAAGTATCCCAAAGCGAAGTCACGGCAGATCTTGCGCAGTTCCACCGGGGAAATGGTGGTGGAATTGCCGACGCCTGCACGGGCACGGGCCTTCAATTCTGTGGGAAGGCCGTGGGTATCCCATCCAGGGACATAAGGGGCCTGGAAGCCGGACATATTCTTATAGCGGATAATAATATCCTTCAGTGTTTTATTGAGGGCGGTTCCCAGATGCACATCGCCATTGGCATAAGGAGGACCGTCGTGCAGCACAAAAAGAGGTTTCCCCTCGTTGTGCTTCATGAGAGCCTGATAACGGTTTTCTTCTTCCCATTTCTTGAGCATCTCCGGCTCGCGTTTGGGCAGACCGGCCCGCATGGCAAAGTCGGTCTTAGGTAAATTGAGTGTCTTGTTGTAATCCTGAGGCATAGTAGGTATTCTCTCCCTTATGTTCAGTTGAGACCGATGCAGGATGGCATCTGCCTCTCCTCTATTTTACAGTCAGAAAAATAACCCGTCTGGGCGGAGCATCCCCTCTCAATCAGGGAGCAGATGCTCAATTTTTGTGATTATCGATTGCCCAAAGTTGGATAATCGTCGTCAGCCGACATATCGTAGTGTTCGCCGAACTTCATACCAAAACTGCTCAAAGGACGTCTGATTTCCTCAGTGGAACGTTGAACTGGAGCAGATTTTCTCTCCGGTATCGTAACAGCAGGCGCTTGCGGCTGGATCTCCTCCGCCGCTTCCACTGCAGGCGGCGCTACCGGAGCCTGTGTTTCAGCTGATTTCAGAATGGTTTGAACCGGCTGCTGTACAGGTGTTTCCACCGGCTGTTCCTCCGCCGGTACAGCGACTGCTTTGGGTTCTTCCACAGGTGCCTGAGGCGCTTTCTCCGGCTCCGGCAATGCGCTGATCAGGGCGATGTGTTCTTTATAAATAGACAACAGCCGCTGTTTAAAGCTGCCTACTTCCTGCTGGATCTTATCAAGGGCCTCACTTTGACGGACCAATTCACGCTGCGTACTGCCCACAAGTTTTTCCGCTTTAATGGAAGCGTCCTGCATAATGAGATCGGCTTTGTGCTGGGCCTCTCGGATAATGGCATCTCCGGCCTTTTGTGCACTCAGGAAAGCCGTTTGGATACTGGACTCTTCACTGCGGTATTCTTCAATCTTCTCCACCAGGACCTGCATCTTCTTTACCAGCTGGCTATTTTCACGATAAAGTTTGTCGTAATCTTCATAAAGCTCATCTAAAAAAGCATCTACGTCTTCCGGACGATAGCCCCCAAAAGAGCTCTTTTCAAACGTGCGGTTTTTGATTTGCACGGGAGTCATCATAGCGCTTGTCCTCCTTAACAGTATTTATTTAGCAAGATATGCAGTCTGCCTTTTCGAGTGGGTGAACCAAATTGCGCGATGATCCCACGGCCCCACCCCCGTATAGACAGTTTATCCTCCTCTTTGATGGTATAAGAGACATTGGTGCATACTTCATGGTTGACCGAGACAAGTCCCCCCTGGATCATTTTGACCGCTATGGAACGAGATTCATTGGCGGCAAATGCCACCACACAGTCTAATCTGCTGGAGGCCACAACGCCTTCCTTCGGTTCTACTTTTCGACCGGCAGGCAATTTCCCTTCCAAGCCCAATAAACATTTGACGCCCACGCGTCCTACTTTTTCCACTTGCGAAACAATATAACTTGCCATTTCACTCAGCACAAACAGGACACACCGTCCTTCTTCCACCAGGATATCCCCTAGGACCTCCCGCTTGATGCCTAAGGCCATCAGCGATCCTAAAAAGTCCCGATGGGTTAGGGTATCCTGTTTCCGGAAACGCAAGGTGATGGGTTGGATCGGAAAGGCCTCTGCGTCCGGCTCTTCTGGAAATACGCCGAATACCGTCCGCTCCGCCTCCTTATATCCGCCCCATCCTAAAAAGAAAGCGCAGCCAAATCGCTGCGCTACCGTCTGCGCCAGCACAGCTTGGCGCTCATCTAAGAATCCGACAAAGCAGGGGTTTCTGCGCCGCTCCATCAAACGGATAGCGTCTAGTACCCGGGCTTCCAATTGCTGATCCTCTGTAGAATGCTTTGATGCGCCCACGCAAACCTCCTGCTAGAACAGGTTCAGCCGGCAGCGATGTGTTTGTTCATCGCCCCGGCTCAACATGATGCTCTTCTCTTTAGAAATAAACGCCGCTATTTTCCAATTCATCCAACAGATCACCCATAATGCCCACATTGTAAGGGGTGATGATGTATGTACTGGTGGATGCGCGTTTGATCTGGCCGTTGTTTGCATAGGCCACACCGCTTAAGAAGTCCACCAAACGGCGGGATACATCTTTATTGGTCTGCTCCAGATTGAGCACAATGGTGCGTTTTGCATTGAGGTGATCGGCAATGGAAGATGCATCCTCAAAGCGTTCCGGCTTGACCAGCACAACCTGCAGCTGGGCAGTGGCATGGATATTTACAACCTTATTGGCGCGTTTTGTCTCCCGGACGGGTTGTTCCTCGGGCTCTTCCTCCGGCTGTCTGGAAATAATGTCATCCATCTCATCGGTCTCCTCTTCGTAGTCGTAATCGTACTCCTCATCAGGGCCGCTCATAATATTTTTCATCTTATCCAGTAAACTCATAGGGTGAAACCTCCTATTTTTTTCTCAATCCAAACAGTGCAGTCCCCGGCCGGATCAGGTTTGAGCCTTCTAAGATGGCCTCCTGATAATCGCCTGACATGCCCATGGACAGGTACTTCATACAAACATTATCTAATTTTTTAGCCTTTATGTCAAGAAAGAGTTGGTGCATATTTGAAAAATATTGCCGAACTTGTGCACTTGTTTCACATATAGGCGGAATGCTCATCAGGCCTTCCACCTGGATCCCCGGCAGTTCTGCGATTTGTTCTACCAATTCCATGGCCTCGTCCCGCGGGATGCCTGATTTGCTTTGTTCCTCCCCGATGTTGACTTCCACCAGGCAATGGGTCACCAATCCCTTTTCCTCCGATATCCGGCTGATCTCCCGGGCCAAGTGTATCCGGTCCACCGACTGGATCATCTCCACTTCTCCCACGATTTTACGAACCTTATTGGTCTGCAGTGCGCCGATGAGATGAACGCCTACGCTGTCCAGATGCAGATCCGGTTTCTTTGAGAGAAACTCCTGCACCCGGTTCTCCCCAATCTTATCCACACCGCACTCAATGGCATGGTTGATGAGATCCGGAGCTACAGTCTTAGTCACGGCCAGTAGAGTGATATCCTCTGGGCGCCGTCCCGAGCGAACAGCCGCTTCTCCCATATGGAACCTGATTTCCTTAAGGTTCTCCTCCACCATTTTGAGGCGAGGATCTGTATCACTATCGGGTAACCACTTTTCCATCATATAGATCCTTCCCTTCTACAATAACCTGATCGTAAGCTTGCAGGGCATCTTTCAGCTCGGTGTCAGTCTTGCAGAGCATATATTCGTCGTTGCTGTAGACCTTTTCGATGGGGGCGAAGTGGGCGACTGCCCCTTCCACAATGTATACTCCCATCTGGTCCTCCTCAAAGTGAATGGCCTTATTGCTCACGCGGATGCCGGAATAGCTCTTGAACCGGATGGTCACCGTCTGTTTGCGAAGAGAATTCAGAACCTCCGAAAGAGTATCGCTCTGGAGTACTACCGCACAAGAACCGTCCTTTTCCGCATTAACTGCCATCACTGTCATGTCAATCTCCTCTGGCGACAGTTCCGGCACCTGTAGCTGCACCTGATTGCCCGCTTTGATCGTGATACCGGAGTCGGCCGGCAGAGTGAACACATAGTACCACTTGTGTTCCAAAGCTAATTTTCCCACGGCGTTAGCCCCTTCGGTGGATGCCGGCTTTTGAAGGAGTTCCTCTACTTGGGACTTTGTAATGTTTTCCAAGTCGTCGCAATCGGCTGCATATTCGTATCCATCGATGTTAGAGTAAAAATAACCCGAGGCTGGCGCTGTGATGGTAGAAACCGGTTCTGGGAATTTCTGCTGCAAAGCATCTCGTTCCTGCGTCAGCTGCTGGATGCGCGCATCAAAATTTTCTACCTTGCCGGTGACCAGTTGACGGCGGTTATAGAGATCCAATAAGCCGTTTTTGGACTGCTCCAATTTGGAAAACTGACGGCTGGCCGTTACATCCAACAGCTGGAATAATTTATCGCTGAGCTGCTTGTCCAGTGAGTCCACTGACACCGCTCCGCCCAAGTTGGCTGACTCCACCTCTTTCAGCATCTCGATTTCTTCATCCAACCCCCGTATGGTTTGATGGGCTTTGGCGGTTTCCTCGTCCTGACAGATGTACGCCACTGTTCCTTCATAGCCTACCTTTTCCCCATCGGCCAAGGCATAGGACTTGACGCCCTCTTCCTCGGATGTCAGAATCTGTTCCCTGCGTATCATCATGCCTTCTACATTCAATTCATCATAGGCTTCTGTGACATAGGCGGTCTCAGTAGCGACCTGGTTGTTGCCGGACAACATTACCTGTACTACCACATAAGCGATCAGAAGCACCACTGCCAGGCCCACGCCCACGCGCACAGCCACTTTACTCAATCTGGTCCACCTCCTTTTTTAACGTCTCAAACGCCTCGTACACGTTACTCCCCATAAAAAGGGGATTTCATCAAAGATGTCGTTTTTTTGCAGAACCACGCAAAAAGCAGCGGCTGATTTCCTGTCACGCTACGTTTGCCTTTTACCACCATATCAAAGCCTTTTCATCGGTATGACGGTTGATTCTGCACCCAAAATCCTGCTGGAAACCAAGCTGTAAAAATGCCTGTGCCTTTTTACCTCTTTGACGGTTGCCGGCAAAATGGAAGGCTGTTTTTTATTATATCACAAGCCCAGCCCTTTTTCTACCAACTCATACGCCTTTTTGCAAAGGACATCCGTGTTTCCCAGTCGGTCAGCCTCCAGCCAATGTACCCGTTCATCCCGGCGAAACCACGTCAGTTGACGTTTGGCATAACGGCGGGTACTCTGTTTGAGATGTTCTACCGCTTCTTCCAGGGAAATCTCCCCTTTGATATAAGGGAAAAGTTCTTTATGTCCGATGGCTTGCAGGCCGCATCCCTCTTCTACCTTCATAGCAGCTTTGGCCTCTTCCAGGAGGCCCTGTTCCATCATCTGATCCACCCGCGTATTGATGCGGTCGTAAAGCTTCTGGCGATCCTTATAACAGATGCCGATGATAACGGGATGATAAGGCGACGGTTGCTCCCGGGAACGGAGACGTTGTTCGGACATGGTAATGCCTGTCAACCGGTACATTTCCATAGCACGGACAATTCGTCCCACGTTGTTGGGATGAAGCGTGGCGGCTGTCTCCGGATCGTACTGGGCCAATTCGTCTAAAAGGGCCTGTCCGCCCTCTTCTTGTGCACGGCGGTTGAGGCGCCGGCGCAGCTCCGGATCGGCTGGAGAATCCACAAACCGGATGTTATCCAGAAGCGAGGAAATGTAAAGCCCTGTC